>CAVPDV010000003.1:0-163953 GCA_963702785.1 uncultured Actinomycetes bacterium
GCGCTGTTCTCCTTTCCTGGAGCCGTTCGTATTGCTGAAGTGCTTCCGCAGCCCCTCCGCCTCAATCGCCGGACTGTCGCTCATCGCTTCTCACTCTCCGCAGACCCCAGCTCGCTCACAGGCTCGTTCTACCTGAGATCCGACTCGACGAGTCATAGCAGATTTGCTATACGTGGCGTGTGGCCAGGATCAGCTCGACGAGCAGACCGCCGCGGCGTTCAAAGCGGTCCGCGAGGTGCCACGCGACGGACTCGCGGAGTGGCGCGAGGCGGTACGCCGGCACCTGCGCCCGTCGCCGGGCATGACGCTGGTGGACATCGGCGCGGGGACCGGCGCGTTCGCCACTGCCTTCAGCGACTGGTTCGACCTCACCATCCTCGCAGTCGAGCCGTCGGCGGCGATGCGGAATCGGATTCCGCGGACAGCGGCCATCGAGGTATTCGGGAAATGCGAGCGACCTCCCGCTGCCAGATGCATCGGCAGACGCCGCATGGCTCTCCCTGGTCCTGCACCACATCCCGGACCTCGAAGTTGCCGCGCGCGAGATGCGCCGCGTGCTGCGCCCCGGTGCCCCTGTCCTCATCCGACGGGATTCCCGGACGGATACGAGCCCTCCGGGCCTCTGAAGCATCAACACGAATCGAACTCGTCCGCTGGTTCCCCGAGACCGCTCGGATGATCGAAACCTACCCATCCCTCAAGGATACATGCACGGCGTTCTCGGCTGCGGGGTTCCACCAGGAAGCGCTGGAGCAGGTGCGTGAGACGTACTCGACCAGCCTCGCGGACTTTCTTGGCCAGGTGGACACTTTCCGCCCGCCGACACTACGATGCGCCAACTCACGGAGGACGAGTTCCTCCGCGGGAAAGAACGGCTGTGCCGTGCCGTACAACAAGCCGAGGACACCGCGAACCCGGAGTCCAGAAGCAACTGGCTTGACCTCCTGGTGCTGCGCTGACCCCGGCTCCGGCGGCCCAGGCGCTCCTCACACCCGGGCAGCCTCCAACTCGTGGCTTGACATATGCCGATACAGGAATATATTGAGGCGATGGCCCGCTCCTCCACCACGTCGGACGTCTTCAACGCGGTTGCCGAGGCGCACCGCCGCGAGATCCTCGACACGCTGATCGCAGGCGAGAAGGCCGTCGGGGCGATCGTGACCGACCTCTCGCTGTCCCAGCCTCAGGTCTCGAAGCACCTGCGGGTGCTGAGCGAGGTCGGGCTCGTCAGGTGCCGGGCGGAGGGCCGTCGTCGGCTGTACCGCCTGGAGCCCGCGCACCTTCGGCCGTTCCAGGACTGGCTGGCCAAGTACGAGCAGGCCTTGAACGACCGCCTGGACCGGATGGACGACTACCTCAAAGAGCTACAAGGAACAAGGAGAGTCGCAGTGACAGCTAACCGGCATGGCTCGTCGGTCCTCGAGTTCCCGAGCGAGCTCGAGATCGTCACCACCCGAAAGTTCGACGCTCCGATCGAACTCGTCTTCGACGTCCTCACGAAGCCCGAGCATGTGCGCCACTGGTTCGCTCCCTTCAACGACGAGGTGACGGTGTGCTCGATCGACCTGCGCGTCGGCGGGGACTCCCACACGGTCTTCGTGACCCGGACGGCAAGGAGTGCTCGTTCCGCGGCACGTACTTGGAGATCGAGCGGCCGACCCGAATCGTCTCGACGTGGCTGTTCGAAGGGTGGCCGGATGCGCCCGCCGTCGAGACCGACGAGCTGCACGAATCCGACGGAGTGACGACGCTGACGGTGACGATGGCGTTCCGCGACGCAGCCGGCCGCGCCCACATGACCACCGACGACGGGCAGGCGGACAGCTTCGACAAGCTGGAGGACTACCTGAGGTCGCTGCTCGCGCCGGGTAGTCGACGATCTAGGCGCCGTCCTGCCACGGAGCGGCCACGTCCACTACCGCTGCTTCGCTCGACGACGATGTCGTCCTGCCGTCGCTCGTGAAGAGTCTGGATCATGTCGCGGTCCGGATAGACGACGGCGTCCACCGCCGAGACGGAGGAGAACATCGCGACGCGGGCGGGCGGACTGGTCTCGTTCCGCACCTGGTGCGCTCCGGCGGGGCCGGCGGGAAAGAAGGCGACGTCCCACGGCTCGAGCCGTTCCTTGCCGCCCGGATGCCGCAGGGTGGGGTGCCCGAGACGACCAGGAGCCACTCCTCCTGGGGATCCTCGTAGTGGTACGGACCGACGGCCTGACCGGGCGGCACCTCGTAGACGCTCAGCCCTGTGCGCGCCGCGCCGAGCGCGGCCCCGACCCGGACGCTGTGCCGGCGGAAGCCGTCGGGCAGGTGCGGACGCGGCTCGCAAGTGATCGCGGCGAGATTGGCCCGCCGCACCGGTTCGATGCTCATGAGGGCTCCTCGGGCAGTCGTTGGGCGATCTCCCAGGTGTAGCCGCCCGGGTCGGCGAAGGTCATCGTACGCATGCCCCACTCGCGATCGGCCGGGCCGCTGGTCACCGCCACGCCGTGCTCGCCGAGCTCTGCGCGGACGGCGTCGACGTCGTCGACGATGACGGCGAACTGCCCGATGCCCCTCTCCGCCAGGCTCGACCACTCGACGGCCGGGCTGTCCGCGTGCGCCGCGTCTCCCTGCAGGAAGACGTACATCTCCTTGAACCGGAACATCGCGAAGTCCGGATCCGCCTGCAGAGGCGACAGCCCGAAGACGTCCCGGTAGAACGCGGTCGCTCTCCCCACATCCCCGACGATCAGATTGATCGCCGCGATCTGCTTCTCCCACTCGGCCATTCGCACTCCTCTCGACGTCCCGGTCGACTCGATCTCAGGAGTGATGACCCTACGGCGACGCGTGACTCATCGCGGCAGTTAGCGTGCGGTCATGGAGTACGTGAACCTCGGCGGGACCGGCCTGCGCGTCTCGCGGATCTGCCTCGGGATGATGAGCTACGGCCGCAGCGACGAGCGGGCCGTGGGCGCTCGACGAGGAGGCTGCCGAGCCGATCGTGCGCCGCGCGGTCGAGAGCGGGATCGTCTTCTTCGACACCGCCGACGTCTACAACGGCGGCGAGAGCGAGGTGGTCACCGGCCGGCTGCTCAGGCAGCTGTTCGGGACACGCGAGGAGTACGTCGTCGCGACGAAGGTGCACGGCAGGACGATGCCCGGCGTGAACGGGGCGCGGGCTCTCGCGCAAGCACGTCCTCGCCTCGATCGACGCCTCGCTGCAGCGCCTCGGCCTCGACTACGTCGACCTGTACCAGATCCACCGCTGGGATCCGCACACCCCGATCGAGGAGACGATGGAGGCGCTGCACGACGTGGTGCGCGCCGGCAAGGCGCGCTACATCGGCGCGAGCAGCATGTACGCCTGGCAGTTCGCGAAGGCCCAGGCCGTCGCACCCACGCGCTTCGTGTCGATGCAGAACCACTACAACCTCGTCTACCGCGAGGAGGAGCGGGAGATGATCCCGCAGTGCATCGACCAGGGCGTCGCCGTGCTGCCCTGGAGCCCGCTCGCGCGCGGCCTGCTCGCCGGCAACCGCACGCGCGAGGGCGAGCGCCTGACGACGCGCGCGCGCACCGACGCCTTCGGAGACAGCCTCTACACGCCCGAGCTCGACTTCGCCGTCGTCGACCGCGCGGCGGAGGTCGCCGCCGCGCGCGGCGTGCCGGCGGCGCAGGTCGCGCTCGCCTGGCTCCTGCACAAGCCGGGCGTGACCGCGCCGATCGTCGGCGCCACGAAGATCGAGCACCTCGAGGACGCGGTCGCCGCCGAGCAGCTCGCACTCGACGCGGACGAGATCGCGCGGCTCGAGGAGCCGTACGTCCCGCACGCGGTCTCAGGGCACTCCTAGCTCCCTGCCCGCGCGGCAGACCTAGGCGGCCGACAGCGGCGCGGGCGGCTCGGGCGGCGGCTCGAAGACGTAAGCGCTCTCGCCGTGCATCGCCGCGTCGAGCCCGCTCTCCGCCTCTTCCCCGACGCGGACCGGCGTGATCCAGTCGATCACCCGCAGCATCACGTAGGTGAAGCCGAAGGCGTACAACGAGCAGCCGAGGCCTGCCGCGACCTGCTTGCCGAAGAAGGCGCCGGCGCCGTGGATCAGCCCCTGCGCCCCGTTCGGGTTCGTGGCGGTCCCGGCGAAGACGCCGAGGAGGACGATGCCGAGCAGGCCGCCGACGCCGTGCACGCCCCAGACGTCGAGCGCGTCGTCCCAGCGCAGCTTGTTCTTGAGCTGGATCGCGGAGTAGCAGATCAGCCCCGCCGCGATCCCGATCACGACCGAGGCATAGATCGGCACGAACCCCGCCGCCGGCGTGATCGTGGCCAAGCCGGCGACGGCTCCCGTGAGCAGCCCGACGAAGTGCGGCTTGCGTGCGGCTCGCCATTCCACGAACAGCCAGGTGACCGCCGCGAAGGACGCGGCGAGGTCGGTGTTGAGGAAGGCGAGCGACGTGATGTCGTCGACCTTGAGCTCGCTGCCCGCGTTGAAGCCGTACCAGCCGAACCAGAGCAGGCCGGTGCCGAGCGCGATGAAGGGGATGTTGTGCGGCGCGTCCACGATCTTGCGCTTGCCGACGTAGAGGACGGAGGCCAGCGCCGCGAAGCCGGCGCTCGCGTGCACGACGATGCCGCCGGCGAAGTCGCGCGCGCCCCAGTGGGCGAGCAGGCCGCCGCCCCAGAGCATGTGCACGAACGGGTAGTAGACCGACGAGCTGCCAGACGACGAGGAAGATCAGGTACGCCTTGAACGTCACGCGGTTCGTGAAGGCGCCGGTGATCAGCGCCGGCGTGATGATCGCGAACATCATCTGGTAGGCGATCAGCACCACGAGCGGGATCCCCGACGGCCGGTACATCGACAGCGGCGACACGTGGCGGAGGAACGCGTAGTGGAAGTTCCCGAAGATGCCGTCGCTGCCGCCGCTGAAGCAGAGCGAGTAGCCGACCAGCCACCAGAGGACCGTGGTGATCCCCATCGAGGCGAAGCTCTGGATCATGATCGTCAGCGTGTTCGAGCGGCCCACGAGGCCGCCGTAGAAGAAGGCGAGCCCCGGCGTCATCAGCATCACCAGGCTCGCCGCCAAGAGCATGAAGCCGGTGTTCGCGCCGTTGAACACGGCGCGATTCTGTCATCCCGACGAACACGCGTGCACAGAGAACGACGCCGGCCTTGACCGAGACGGTCCCGATACAGAGAATCCGCGAAACCCGCGACCGTGGGAGGGAGTCCTGGAGAGCAGCGTCGTTCCGGCCGGGCTCGTCGAAGTCGAGCACCCGCAGCTCAAGCAGAACGCGATCACGTTCCTGTCGAACATCGTGATCGGCGTCGCGTCGACGGCTCCCGCCTACAGCCTCGCGGCGACGCTCGGCGGCCTGGCGGCATTCGTCGCCTTCGGCGGCCCCTCCGTGATGATCGTCGCGTTCGTCCCGATGCTGTTCATCGCGGCGGCGTACTACTGGATGAACCGCGCCGATCCCGACTGCGGGACGACATTCTCTTGGGTGACGCGCGCGATGGGACCGCGCCTGGGCTGGATGGGCGGCTGGGCGATCATCGCCACGGACATCATCGTGATGCCGAGCCTGTCGGTGATCGCGGGCCAGTACAGCTTCCAGCTCTTCGGCAACGACAACCCGTCGACGCTCGAGGTGACGATCGTCGGCGTCGCCTGGATCGTCGTCATGACGGCGATCTGCTTCATCGGGATCGAGCTCTCGGCCCGCACGCAGCAGCTACTGCTCGGCGCGGAGTTCGTGATCCTCGTGATCTTCTCCGTCGTCGCGCTCGTCCGCGTCTACTCGGGCCACGCGGTCGCGGCCTCCCACCACATCTCGGGCAGCTGGTTCAACCCGTTCGCCATCCACGGTTTCAACAACTTCACCGAGGGGATCCTGCTCGCCGTCTTCATCTACTGGGGCTGGGACAGCGGCGTCACCGTCAACGAGGAGACCGAGGACTCGAGCTCGGCACCGGGCCGCGCGGCGATCGTCTCGACCCTCGTGCTCGTCGGCATCTACGTGCTCGTCGCGGCCGCCACGACGGCCTTCGCCGGCCCGGCCCTGCTCTCGAACAACAGCGACGACGTCTTCGCGCCGATCGGCAAGAGCGTGCTCGGCAGCGGGCTCGACAAGCTCCTGATCATCGCCGTCCTGACCTCGGCCTCGGCCTCGACGCAGACGACGATCCTGCCGACCGCTCGTACCGTTCTGTCGATGGCGCGCGCCAAGGCGATCCCGACCCGCTTCGGGACGATTCACCCCCGCTACCTGAGCCCGAGCGTTGCGACGATCGCGATGGGGGCGGTCTCGACCGTCTGGTACGTCGGAATGACCCTCGTGTCCCAGAACGTGCTCGGCGACTCGATCCTCGCGCTCGGCCTCGGCATCGCCTTCTACTACGGCATCACGGGCTTCGCGGCTACCGTCTTCTACCGGCGCGAGCTGTTCAAGAGCGCGAAGAACTTCTTCCTGATCGGCGTCCTGCCGACGCTGGGCGGTGCGATCCTCACGGCTCTCTTCATCAAATCGTGCTTCGACCTGGCGAAGACGAGCTCCGGCTCGACGGTGATCTTCGGAGTCGGCGGGCCGTTCGTGATCGGGCTCGGCGCACTCGTCATCGGCATCCCGTTCATGTTCCTCGCGCGGTGGAAGCTGCCCGAATTCTTCAAGCGGCGGCCCGAGGTCGCCGACCCCGCGCTCGTCGCCGCATCGCCGGCGGGAGGTGGACCGACGTGAGCTCGGGCATCGTGGTCGGGTACGACGGATCCGAAGGCGGAAAGGCAGCGCTACTGGCTGCGTTCGAGCTCGGTCGCGCCTACGGGGAGAAGGTCACGATCGCGTTCGCGTTCGCGTTGTCACCGGTGGGCGGCGAGCTGCACGACTACCACGCCGCGCTCCGCGAGCTCGCGGACGCGCGCGTCGCCGAGGCGCTCGACCTCGCCTCCTCCGGGGAGGCGCCGGCGGTGGAAGGCGTCGTGGTCGAGCAGGACCCCGCCCACGCTCTCGTCGAGCTCGCGGAGGAGCGCGACGCCCGGCTGATCGTCGTCGGAACGCGCGGGAGAAAGCCCGGTCGTCGGCGCCCTGCTCGGCTCGACGGCCCACAAGCTGCTGCACGTCTCCGAGCGGCCGGTGCTCGTCGTCCCGGTCGCCCACGGATCGCGCGCCGGCTGATCGCCGCCGCCTACGGCGGTGAGCGAGGCCGGCCGCCCAGCAGCCCGGACGATCCGGCCCTCGCCTAGCCGAAGCGCGCGACCGCGCGGGCGCGCCGACGCTCGGCCTCGACCTCGCGGTCCTTCGCCGGCGCGGCCGTGACGAGGTCGTCGAGCAGGTGCTGCGTGATGTGCGCGACCTCGTGCACGGCACGGTCGAACGCCGCCTCGTTCGCCTGTGACGGCTTGTTCATGCCGCTGACCTTGCGCACGTACTGCAGCGCTGCGCTCTGGACCTCCTCAGAGGTCGCCGGCGGATCGAAATTGTGGAGAACGCGGATGTTCCGGCACATGCCTCGATGCTACGCGAGGTCGGGGAAGATGTCCTCGCCTGCGAGCAGGGAGCGTGCCTCGCCGAGGCTCAGGTCGGCGGGGGGAACGACCGCGTCGGAGGCGGCGAGGTGCGCATGGTCGAGCTTCTCGCCCCCGTTGCGAACGGCGTCGTGCAGCGCGTGCAGCGCGGCGTGGAGCGCCTGCTCGTCTCCTGCCTCGACGGCGCGCTCCGTCTCGGCGTCGAGCTCGTCGAGCCGCGCCTTCAGCGCGTCGTCGACGCGCCACTGACCCTCGCCCATCAGCCGCACGATCACTGTGCGCCCCCTTTCGGCAGGGCCTGCTGGTCGTCGCCGGAGCCCTGGCCGAGCTCGGACTTCAGCTTCGCGAGCTCGTCGTCGACCTGGCTGCTCTGGGAGATCTGGGAGAGTTGCTGGTCGAGGTCGTCTCCCTGGGCCGTGTAGTCCTCGAGCGCGCCCGACGTCGTCAGCTCGTCGATGGCGCCGGCGCGCGCCTGCATGTCCTCGGTCTTGTCCTTCGCCCGCTGGATCGCGAGGCCGACGTCGGCCATGTGCTCGCCGATCCCGGTCGCGGCCTCGCCGATCTTCACCTGCGCCTCGGCGGCGGAGTACTGCGCCTTGATGACCTCCTTCTGGCTGCGGAACGCCTCGACCTTCGCCGACAACGTCTGCTCGCCCTCGATCAGCTTCTGCTCCTGCGCCGCCAGCTGCTGCTCCTGCTGCTGCAGCCCGTCGATCTGCGCCTGGAGCGAGGCCTTGCGCCCCAGCGCCTCGCGAGCGAGATCCTCGCGGCCCGCCTGGAGCGCCTCCTTGGCCTGGCCGTCGAGCTTCGCCATCTGCTGCTGCAGCGAGCTGTCCTCCAGCTCGAGCCGCTTCTTCGCCGTCGTCACGTCGGCGATGCCGCGCTTCACGTTCTGCAGCTGCACGAGCTGCTGCTCGTACGAGTAGTCGAGCGTCTCCTCGGGATTCTCCGCGCGATCCAGCAGTTTCGAGACCTTCGCCTGCGTGATCTCGGAAGCGCGACTCATCAGCCCGGCCATCAGATCCTCCTCGTGACACGACCCGTCACTCCCAGCCTACCGCTGCGATGATGCCGCCATGGACGCGAAGACGATCGACCAAGAGTTCGAGCAGTTGCAGGCCGAATTCCAGGACGTGGCCCAGACGGTGCAGGGGCTCGCCGAGAAGATGCAGGCGGCGGAGAAGGCGGGCGACGCGAACGCGACCGCGTGGCTGGCCGATCTGAAGCAGGTGGCCCACGACGTCGACGACGAGCAGGCGCAGGTGAAGTCTCTCCTGCTCGCCATCCACGAGTTCGTGGGCGGCGTCGCCCAGACGCAGCAGGAGAAGCCGGCGCTGTTCGCTCCCGGCCACGAACCGGCGCAGGAGAACGAGACGCAACAGTCCGGCGGGCAGCCCCACGGCATGCTCGGCGGCATGCTCGGCGGCGGCATGCTGGGCGGCGGGATGTTCGGCGGCTACTACGGCGGAGGGTTCGGCCGCGCGATGGAGATGGGGATGGCCATGAACCTCGGCGCCAACCTCGTCTCCAGCATCTTCCGCTAGGAGCTCATCACTACCCTGGGCGGGTGCTCGTCCTCGCCCGCTGGTCTGCCCGCAACCGACGCGCGGTCGTGGTGCTGTGGGTGGTCGTCCTGGCGGCGGCGCTGGGGCTCGCCCGGGCGGTCGGCTCGCACTACGGCAACAACTTCGCGCTGCCGGGAACCGGAGCGCAGAGGGCCTCCAACCTGCTCGCGCGCGGCTTCCCGGCTCAGGCCGGGGACCGCGACCAGATCGTCTTCCACACTCCCGCCGGCACCGTCACCGCGGCCCCTGTTCGCGCGCGCATCCGGCACGTGCTCGCCGAGGTCGCGCGGCTGCCGGACGTCGCCTCCGTCGTCAGCCCCTACGCAACGCACGGGCAGGCGATCTCGCGCGACGGCACGATCGCCTTCGCGACGCTGAGCTTCGACCGGCACTCGAGCGCCCTCCCGACGGGAGCCATCCGCCGGGTCATCTCCACGGCCCGGAGCGCGAGCACCCCCGGGCTGCAGGTCGAGCTGGAGGGACAGGCGATCGAGCAGGCGATCGGCTTCTCGATCGGCTACACGTTCCTCGTCGGGATCGGGGCGGCGATCGCGGTGCTCCTGCTCAGCTTCGGCTCGGTGCTCGCGATGGGGCTCCCGGTCGGCACCGCGCTCCTCGGCCTCGGTACCGGCTTCGGCCTGATCGGCCTGCTGAGCCGCGTCGTCTCGACGCCCGACTTCGCGAGCGAGCTCGCGCTGATGATCGGCCTCGGAGTCGGCGTCGACTACGCGCTCTTCATCCTCACGCGCTACCGGGAGTCGTACCGGCGCAACGGCGGCGACGTCCACGAGGCCATCGGCGAGGCGCTCAACACGGCCGGCCGCGCAGTCATCTTCGCCGGCGTCACGGTCGTGATCGCGCTGCTCGGGATGCTCGCGCTCGGCGTGGCGCTGCTGAACGGCGTCGCGCTCTCCGCGGCGCTCGCCGTGCTCCTCGTGCTCGCGGCCTCGCTGACGCTGCTGCCGGCGCTCCTCAGCTTCTTCGGCCACCGGATCGGACGCCCCTCGCTGCTCGCGCGCCGCCGCGGCACGCTGCCTCCCGACCGCAGCACCTTCTGGACGCGCTGGATCGCCGCCATCCAGCGCCGGCCGTGGACGGCTCTCGTCGCATCCGCCGCCGTGATGGTCGTGCTCACGCTCCCGGTGCTCAGCGTGCACCTCGGCAACACCGACGCCGGGAACGACCCCCGGGGCCAGACGACGCGCAAGGCGTACGACCTCCTGGCACAGGGCTTCGGCCAGGGCTTCAGCGGCCCGTTGCTCGTCGCAGTCGAGCTCCCCCGCGCGGGCGACAGCTCGCCGCTTCGACCGCTCGTCGCCGCGCTGCGGCGAACGCCGGGCGTCGCAGCCGTCGCCCCGCCGAGGGTCAATCCGAGCGGCGACGTCGCGACCGTCGCCGCCTATCCGACGACCTCGCCCCAGAGCACGCAGACGGAGCAGCTCGTCCGCCACCTGCGCGCCGACGTGATCCCGCCGCTCGAGCGCCGGACGGGGATCGTCGCCTGGATCGGCGGCGCGACCGCCGCACAGATCGACTTCTCGAGCGTCCTCGGCGGCGGGTTGCCGTACTTCATCGGCGTCGTCGTCTTCCTGTCGGCGCTGCTGCTGCTCGTGGTGTTCCGGTCGCTGCTGATCCCGCTCCAGGCGGCCGTGATGAACCTGCTCTCGATCGGCGCGTCGATGGGGATCGTGGTGGCCGTCTTCCAGTTCGGCTGGGCCGGCTCGCTGTTCGGGATCGACGGCGGGCCGATCATGGCCTTCCTGCCCGTGATGGTGTTCGCGATCGTCTTCGGCCTCTCGATGGACTACGAGGTGTTCCTCGTCAGCCGCATCCACGAGGAGTGGACGCACGGCGCGGACACGACCGCCGCGGTGCGCGAGGGGCTGATCCGGACCGGTCGCGTGATCACCGCTGCGGCGGGCGTGATGGTCGTCGTCTTCGCGAGCTTCGTCGGCGGCGGGCAGCGCGTGATCGAGATGTTCGGGCTCGCGCTCGCGAGCGCCGTCTTCCTCGACGCCCTCGTCATCCGGGTCCTCCTGCTGCCGGCCACGTTGCAGCTCCTCGGCGAGCGGACGTGGTGGTTCCCCGCCTGGCTCGACCGGCGCCTGCCGCGCTTCGCGCTCGAGCCGCCCGAGGAGGCGGCCGCGGAGGAGCCGACGCTGCCGGTGCTCGAGCCGCTCGGCAGCTGAAGGCTCAGGGGGTCAGACCAGAGCCGGCGAGCGGGTCCGCCCGGAGGCGAGCTCGTCGAGGTTCGCGAGCACGGCGGCAAGCGCCGCCGCGCGCAGCTTCTGAGCCTCGTCGAGCAGGTGGTCGACCGCCTCGGCCCGCGCGTTGCGGAACTCCTCGTCCTCGATGGCTCCCAGCTCGAGCTGGACGTTCAGCGCTGCGCTCTCGAGCGTCGCGGCCGAGAGGAGCGCGGCGCTGCCCGAGTCGGCCGACGCGAACGGATTGCCCTCGGTTGCGACCTCGAGTGCGAGCTCGAGCACGCGGAGCGCACGCCGGCACAAGCGGGTCGGCGGATCGACCGCCGCCTCGTACGCGTCCTGGATCTCGTCCCGGAGCCCGGTCCGCCGAGCGCGGAGCACGCGCTCGAACGCGTCGGCATCCTCCTCGGCCAGGCGCAGCAGCTCGACGCGAAGGCCGTCCGCCTCCCGCGCGAGCGCTTCCATCTCCTCGGCCGCGTGGCTGAACGGATCGCCAGCAGCGGTCGACCGGGCGACCATCGCCACCAGCCCTGCGGCCAGCGCGGCCGGGACGGCGCAGGCACCGGGCGCCGGCGCGGGCGAGGCGAGCTCCTCCGCGAACTCCGCCAGCGACAGATCAGCCGAGCTCGGCATGCACCCTCGCGAGGGCCGCGTCGCGAAGCTCGGCAGCCCCGCTGTGGAGCTCCTCGAGCGCTGCAGTACGACTCGCCCGGAACTCGTCGTCCTTGATCGAGACGAGGTTGATCTCGACGTTCATCGCCCCGCCCTCGAGCGCACTCGCCGCGAGCAGCGCGGCGACACCCGCGTCCGAGGCCGCACTCGGCTTTCCCCGCTCTGCGGCGACGGCGGCCAGCTCGAGGACGCGGCGCGCGTCCGCGCAGACCCGGAGTGGCGGCTCGACAGCGGCCTTGTAGCCGGCCTGGATCGCCTCGCTGCGCTCCGCCTTCTGCTCGGGTGTCTCCTTCGGCAGCCGGAATGCCGCCATCACCTGGTCGAACGCGACGGCGTCGGCGTCCACCAGCTCCTCCAGCTCGCGGCGCAGGCGGTCGGCCTCGACGGCGACCTCGTCCAGCGATTCCGCGTGCCGGGCCACCATCGCCACGAGGCTCGCAGCCAGCGCGGCCGCGAGCGCCGAGGCGCAGCCGCCGCCGGGGGTAGCCGCCGCGGAGGCGAGGTCGTCGAGAAAGTGCGTCAGCGTCGTATCCCTGAAGCTCGTCACGATCCCTCCTCTTCGAGCAGATGGTGCTCGATCACCTTTTCCGGGGCGAAGCCCGGGATCTGTAGGTAATAGCCGACAGCGTCTGCGATCGCCTCGAGAGGCGCCAGCCCGACGAGCTCGCACTCGAGCACCGGGACGCCGTAGCGGGCGGCCTCGCTGCGGACGAGCTCGAGGGCGCGGTGGATCGGCGTCCGCCGGTAGTCGACGAGGTTCATCGAGACCTGGACGCACCCCTTGTCGGCGACCTCGAGGCCCATCGCCTTGACGTAGCGGAGGCCGCCGCTCGAGTGCCTGACGGCGGCGGCGATCGCCTTCGCCACCGCGAGGTCGTCGGTGCCGAGGTCGACGTTGAAGGCGATCAGCGGCATCCGCGCCCCGACCGCGGTCACGCCGGCGCGCTCGTCGAAGGCCTGCGGCCCGGCGTCCACCGCCCACTCGGGCTCCAGCAGCTTCGCCGCCATCCCCTCGTACTCGCCGCGCCGCACGTCGGCGAGGTTGCGGCGCGCCTCGCTCGTGCAAGCCTCCTCGTAGAAGAAGACGGGGATGCCGTGCCGCTCGGCGAACGCGGTCCCGAAGCGGCGCGCGATCTCGACCGTGTCGTCCATCGTCAGGCCGCGGATCGGGACGAACGGGACGACGTCGACGGCGCCCATGCGCGGGTGGCTGCCGCTGTGCGCGCGCATGTCGATCAGCTCGACCGCACGCGCACACAGGGCCGCCGCGCACTCCTCGACAGTCTCCGGCGGGCCGAGGAAGGTGCAGTCGGCGCGGTTGTGGTCGCCGTCGAGCGACAGGTCGAGGACCTTGACGGGAAAGCGCTCGAGCACGAGCTCCAGCTCGCGTCGGAACTGCGAATCACGCCCCTCGCTGAAGTTCGGGACGCATTGCAGGATCTCGCCCATCCGCAGACTGTGACTTCCGGCGGCTCCGCCGGCATCAGCAGCGTCCCGAAACGCGGAGCGAGAAACCACGTATGCCCCCGGCGCGGCCGTTCCTCGCCGCGGGTCTCAGTCGCCCCGGTTCTGGACGAACTGGAAGCCGAAGCGACCCTTGACGCAGAGGTTGCCGCGCGTGACGTCGTGGTCGTCGGGCGATGTGACCTTGACGATCGCGCCGTCCTGGACATGCAGCTCGAGGTTGCAGCCGACCCCGCAGTAGGGGCAGATCGTCCGCACCTCGCTCTGGCGCGACTCGTCCCACTCGCCCGCCTGCCGCAGGTCGTATTCGCTCTTCGACATCAGCGCGCCCGTGGGGCAGACGGCGATGCAGTTGCCGCAGTACACGCAGGCGGAGTCGGGCAGGTCGACGTCGTACTCGGTCGAGATGTGCGCCCCGAAGCCCCGGCCGGCGACGTGGATCGCAAAGGTGTTCTGGTGGTCCTCGCCGCAGGCTTCGACGCAGCGGTAGCAGAGGATGCACTTCGAGTAGTCGCGGACGTAGAGGTCGTTGTCGATCTTCACGTCCTGCGCGACGGTCGCCGCGTCCGGGCCGAAGCGCTTCGGGTCGGCGTCGTAGTCGGCGAGGTACTGCTGCGCGCTCGGGGCGAGGGAAAGGTCGACCGAGGAGGCGAGAAGCTCCATCACGAGACGGCGGCTCGTGCGCACGCGCGGCGAGTCCGTCTGGACGACCATCCCCTCCTCGACCTTGCGCGAGCAGGAGGGGACGAGCACCCGCGACCCTTCGAGCTCGACGACGCAGACGCGGCACACGTTGACGGGCGTGAGCGTCGGGCCGTAGCAGAGCGTCGGCGTCTCGATCCCGGCGCGCCGGCAGGCGTCGAGGATCGTCGCGCCCTCGGTGACGCGCACCGGCTTGCCGTCGACGGTCAGCTCGACGACCTTGCCCGGCGCCGCGAGGAGGCTTCATGGAGCCAGCACCTCGAGGTTGAGCAGCGCCGACTGGACGGCGCTCGCGGCGGTCTGGCCGAGCCCGCAGATCGACGCGTCCCGCATCACCTGGGCGAGGTCGGCGAGCGTCTCGAGCTCGTTCCCGAGCGCACGGCCGGAGGCGAGGCGGTGCAGCGCCTCCTCCTGGCGGACGGTGCCGACGCGGCACGGCACGCACTGTCCGCACGACTCGTCCCGGAAGAACTCCGCGATCCGGAGGACGGCCGCGGCGACGTCGGCGTCCGGCCCGAACACGAGCACGACGCCGGAGCCGAGCGTGGCGCCCGCCTCCCGCGCCCCCTCGAACGAGAGCGGGACTCCGAGCTGGTCCGGCCGCAGGAAGGAGCCGGCAGCGCCGCCGAGCAGCACCGTCTGCACCGGCCCGGCGCCCGCGCGCTCGAGCAGCTCGGCGAGCGGCGTCCCGAGCTCGAGCTCGTAGAGCCCCGGCCGCTCGACGTTGCCCGAGACGCAGAACAGCCGCGTCTCGCGAACGTCGCCGAGCAGGATCGCGGGGACATTGACGAGCGTCTCGACGTTGTTCACGACCGTCGGCTTGCCGAACAGGCCGACCTCGACCGGGAACGGCGGCTTGTTGCGGGGCTCGCCGCGGTAGCCCTCGATCGACTGGAAGAGCGCCGTCTCCTCGCCGCAGACGTACGCGCCGGCGCCGATCCGGAGCTCGAGCTCGAGGCCGTCGAGCTCGGCTCGCGACGCCTCGATCGCGTGCCGGAGCCGCTCGTGCGCGAGGGGGTACTCCGCCCGGACGTAGAGGAAGCCGCGCTCGCAGCCGGTCGCGAAGGCCGCGATCGCCATCGCCTCGACGACGGCGAACGGGTCGCGCTCCATGAGCACCCGATCCTTGAAGGTGCCCGGCTCCGACTCGTCGGCGTTGCAGACGAGGTAGTGCGGCGTCACGGGCTGCGCGGCCACCGCCTCCCACTTCACGCCGGTCGGGAATGCCGCGCCGCCACGGCCGAGCAGCTTCGAGTCGCCGACCTCGCGCCGCACTGCCTCGGCGCCGATCTCGCGTGCCCGCGCGAGCGCCTGGAAGCCGCCGCGGGCGCGGTAGTCCTCCAGCGAGGTCGGGTCGATTCCGTCCGCGATCCGCTGGAGCAGGCGCAGGCCCTCCTCGCCGGCCTGGGGCAGCGGCGGCTCCTCTTCGGGAAGCTGCACCTCTCGCGGCTCCGGCCCCGCCACCGTCCGCAGCGCGGCCGGCGCGCGCTCGCAGAGGCCGAGGCAGGGGCTCGGGATCGCGCCCTCCGGAACCTCGGCGCCGGCGAGCGCGCAGGCGAGGTCGGTGCAGACGTGGAGCTGCTCGGGCGGTCGCTCCTCCAGCGCGAGCAGCGCGTAGAAGCTCGCGACGCCGTACGCGTCGGCCGGCGGGACGTCGAGCCGTCGGGAGGCGTAGCCGAGCGCGCCCTCGCTCACCCAGCCGACGCGTCGCTGCGCCGCCCGCAGCGCGGGCAGGAGCAGGTGCCGCCGTCCGCGGTCGCCGCGGGCCACGCGCCCGTTGCCGGCCGGCTCGTCTCCGATCGCGGCGTCGATCGCCTCGCGCTCGGCCTCTGTCGGCTCGGCGTTCAGGAGACGGAGATCCACTAGACGGGCTCCACCCGGATCGCCGTCGCCTTGAACTCCGCCGTGCCGGACTTCGGGTCCGTCGCGTCGATCGTGAGCACGTTCGTCGCGACCTCGTCCGGGAAGTGGAGGTTCATGAAAGCAAGCCCCGGCCGCAGCGTCGTGTCGTAGACGACGCCCGCCTCGACCGCGCCGCGGCGGGAGACGACACGTGCCCGGCCGCCGTCGAGGACGCCGTAGCGGGCGCCGTCCTCGGGCGCGAGCCGGAGCGCCGAGCCGCCCACGTGGAGCGGCGAGGAGAACCCGCCGGTCTGGACGCCGGTGTTGAACGACTCCAGCCGGCGGCCGGTGGTGAGCCGCACCGGGAACTCGTCGTCGAGCAGGTCGACCGGCGGGTCGTGCTCGACCGGCGTGAACGGCGCCCGCTTTTCGACGACCGGCTCCCAGAGCCGCGCGTGCAGGAACTGCTCGCCCGGGTGCTGCTCGTCGTAGCAGGGCCACGGGATCCCGCCGAGCTCCTCGAGGCGCGCGTAGGTCATGCCCCGGTGGGCCGGCGAGAGTGAGCGCAGCTCGTCCCAGACGTCCTCCGCCCTGGGGCTGCCGAGGTCGTGACCGAGGCGCCGTCCGAGCTCGTAGACGATCTCGATGTCGTCGCGCGCCTCGCCGGGCGAGTCGATCGCCTTGCGGACCCGCTGCACCCGCCGTTCGCTCGAGGTGACGGTCCCCTCCGCCTCGCACCAGGTCGCCGAGGCCGGGAAGACGACGTCGGCGAGCTCGGCCGTCCTCGTGAGGAACATGTCCTGCACGACGAGGTGGTCGAGGCCCGCGAGCGCCTTTGTCGCCTCCGTCTGGTCGGCCTCGGACTGGGCCGGGTTCTCGCCGACGACGTAGAGCGCTCGCAGCTCGCCGTGCTTCATCGCCTCGAACATGTCGGACATGTGAAGCCCGCTCTGCGGCGGGATCGTCGCGCCCCAGACCGACTCGAACCGTGCGCGCTCGTCCGGGTCCTCGACGTCGGCGAAGCCGGGGAGCTTGTTCGGCAGCGCACCCATGTCGCCGCCGCCCTGGACGTTGTTCTGGCCGCGGAGCGGCTGTAGCCCCGAGCCGTAGCGGCCGACGTGGCCGGTGAGGAGCGCAAGGTTGATGAGCGAGAAGACGTTGTCGGCGCCGTTGTGGTGCTCGGTGATGCCGAGCGTCCAGCAGAGCTGTGCGTGCTCGGCGGTCGCGTAGGAGTGCGCGAGCTCCCGGATCGCCTCGGCGGGAACGCCCGTCACCCGCTCGGCCTCGGCGAGCGTCCACGGCTCGACCGACTCGCGATACGCGTCGAACCCGTCGGTTGCCCGCCCGATGAACTCCTCGTTCGCAAGCCCGGCCTCCATGATTTCGCGCGCGACGGCGCTCGCGAGTGGGATGTCGGTGCCGACGTCGAGCCCGAGCCAGAGGTCGGCCCACTGCGCCGAGGACGTGCGCCGCGGGTCGACGACCACCAGCTTCGCGCCGCGGTGCACCGCCTTGAGCGCGTGGTGGAACCAGATCGGGTGCGCCTCGCGCGCGTTCGAGCCCCAGAGGACGATCAGGTCCGCGACCTCTCGCACCTCCTGGTAGGAGCTCGTCCCGCCGCCTGCACCCAACACCGTCGCCAGACCGACGACGCTCGGGGCGTGTCAGGTTCGGTTGCAGCTGTCGATGTTGTTCGATGCGAACGCGACGCGCGAGAGCTTCTGCGTCGCGTAGTTCAGCTCGTTCGTGGCCTTCGAGCAGCTGAAAAGGCCGATCCCGGCCCCCTCGTCCAGCGCCTTCCGGAAGCCGGCGGCGGCGCGGTCGAGGGCCTCGTCCCAGTCGGCCGGCCGGAGCACGTCCTGGTCGCGCACATACGGCGTCGTCAGCCGCGCGTACCGAGTCATCGTCTCGTCACCTCCTCTCGGCGGGGGAGTCGCCCCGCCTCGTACCGTACTCGACGACCGGGGAAGCAGTCCGGCGGCTAGGCCCGGTCGGCAGCGGCTAGGACGCGGACGACGTCGCGCCCGAAGGCCGCGTCGAAGCGGCTGTCGCCGGCGAGCAGCGCGTCGATTGCGCCGGCATAGGCGGCGGCGACGTCGACATCGCCCGGCGCTCGCGCCACTCCTGCGCGGCCCCAGAACAGCGTCGCGGACAGCCGCGCCTGCGCCGTCAGGCTGACCGTCGCGGTGCTGGCGGCTCCCGTCGCGTGTCGCAGCCCCAGATGCATCTCGTCGCCGCGTCCGCGCACGGCGACGACCTGCTCGACGGGGCCGAGAGTCGGCAGCAGCAGCGCCAGGGCATGCGGGCCGATGTCCCACAGGGCGCCTCGCTCCCGCCGCCACTGCGACCCGCCGAACGGGTTCCCCGGCTCGAGGATCGAGGCGAGCACGACGACGCGGCCGCCGTCCCAGTCGTGAGGCTCGATCTCGGCGCGGAACCAGGCGGCGACGCCGGGGTCGAAGCGGCTGGTGAAGAACACGACCGTGGGGGCGCGCACTGCGTCGACGACCCGGTCGGCCGCCTCCACCGAGAGCGCGAGCGGCTTCTCGAGCAGCAGCGACCGGCCGGCCACGGCAGCGCGCGCGGCCAGCTCGGCCTGGACGTCCGGAGGAACCGCGAACGCGACCGCCTCGACCGCCGCGATCAGGTCGTCGACGTCGGCGAACGGTCGTGCACCGTGCTGCGCCGCCAGCGCCGCCGCCTTCGCCCCGTCCCGGCCCCAGACACCGACCAGCTCCGCGCGCGGATGAGCCGCGATTCCCGGCGCATGCACGGCCTCCGCCCAGAAGCCGGTACCGACGAGGCCGAACCGCATCCCTGTCCTCGCTAGGCCGCGTGCATGTCGAACCACCGGGCGCGGCGGCTCGCGCCGAATTGCCGCTTCTCCTCGACGAGCTCGGCGGACGGGGCCTGGAAGGTGCCGGTCCGTTCCGGGCCGGAGAGGAAGTCGATGTCCACGCGGCCCACGCTGCCCGATCCGAACTCGACGTAGCAAGAGGCGCGTCCGTCGAACGGCGCGGGCGGCTCGCCGCCCTGCAGCGTGGCGAGGATCGACTCGGCGACGACGCGCGCGGCGCCCTCGGCGAAGACCCCGGCCTTCGGAACGCCGACGGTGGCGACGTCGCCGACCGCGTAGACGCCCGGGAAGCGTGTCGCGAGCGTCTGCGAGCTGACCGGGATGTAGCCGTCCTCCGCCATCCCACTGGCGAGCACGACGTCGGGGGCGCGATGCCTGGGGACGCCGAGGAAGAGCTCGAACGGCAAGCTCGTGCCGTCCTCGAGCGCGACGGCGCCGGCGTCGAGCGAGCGGATGTGACACGCCGGAACGAACACGATCCCGCGCTCCTCGAACGCCGCGAGCAGCGCCTGCGAGGTGTCCGGCGACGGTGGGATCGGTGTGTGGAAGGACGTCACGAGCGAGATCTCGCACTCGTCGCGCACGCCGCGCGCGACGAGCGCCTCGTGCAGGAGCAGGGCGGCCTCGCTCGGCGCCGGGGGGCACTTGTACGGCGCGCCGCAGACGCCGACGATCACACGGCCGCTGGTGAACTCCGGGAGCAGGGCGGCCAGACGCTGGGCGCCGGAGACCGAGTAGAACTCGTGGCCGAACTCGGTCAGGCCGGGAGTCCCGTCGTAGTCGTAGTCGGCGCCGAGCGCGACGACGAGCACGTCCGCATCGTGGGCGCCGGCGTCGGTCGTGACTCGGCGGGTCTCGGGGTCGATCGCGGTCACCGTCTCGTGCAGCAGGCGCACGCCGGGCTTCGCGAAGGCGCGATACGGCACGCGGACCGCGTCGAGGGTCGTCCGGCCGAACATCACGTCGAGCTTCGAGTAGCCGAAGACGAAGGCGTCGCCCTTGTCGATCAGGACGACATCGAGCGCACCCTCGTCCGCCGACGAGAGGATCGTCGCGAGCTCGAGCCCGCCGAATCCCGCGCCGAGGATGACCACGCGGGTCATGCGACCGTCGAACCGCCCTCGGCCGACGCCACAAGCTCGAGCTCGGTGGGCTGGAAGTCCTCGACGTGCTGAAGCACCTGCCCCATCCGCTCCTTGAACTCCGGCGAACCCTTCCAGGCCTTGACCTGGTCGATCTCGTCCCAGGCGCCGAAGCTGACGAAGCGGCCCGGATCGTGCAGGTCGCGGACGAGCCGCAACGTGCCGGCGCCGGGCCAGCTGCTCGCCCAGCCGGCGAATGTCTTCCAGGCGTCGACGAACGCTTCCTCGCTACCGGGATGCGGCTTCCAGCTGCCGGTCGTGTAGACCTCGCTCATCGGGCGACTCCTCTCGATTCGCGGTTCCGAGGGGACGACCCTACTCCGCTTCTGCCGCCTAGACCTGCATCTGGTCCCGGTTAGAGATGCGGCCGCGGGAAGCAGTTGGGCATGGCGACGCTCTCCTTCGGGATCGCGAAGCTCGTCACCGGGCACGCGTACTAGCAACTAGCTGGGGTCGACGTGCCGATCCCGGCCGTATCCGCTTTCGGTCGTCCGCCGTTGCTCGGGTCAAGGACGAAAGGAGGCTTTCCCTTGGTCATGCCCGCATCGACAGTAAGGACGCGCTGGACGACGGCGGCAATCCCGGTCGGCATCTTGTTGATGCTGCTCGGCGCCTGGGTGTTCCTCGCCCCGCTCGTCGGCCCGTACTTCAACTTCGACTTCTTCACCGCGAGCGCCTGGGTGTTCTCGTCTCTCCACTGGGAGATGCTGCTCGGGCCTGGCATCGCGCTGTTCGTGGGCGGTCTGATGCTGCTGGCGCCGACCAGTCCGGCGAGCCCGTTCGGCAGCGTGCTCTCGCTGCTGGCAGGGGTCTGGCTGCTCGTCGGGCCGTCGCTGCACCCGATCTGGTCCGGCCCGGTCGCGGTCGCAACCAGCCATCCGCAGTGGGTGACGAGCTTGCTCTGGGTCGGCTACTTCTACGGCACCGGCGCGCTCGCCTTGTACCTCAACGGCGTCCTGCACGGGATGCTCCGGCGACAGCCTGTCGCCTACCACGACGACACCATGATCCACGAGGTGCCGATCGAGCGTCACGAGCGGGTCGCCGCACAGCGTCTGAAGCAGCCTCGGCCCGAGGATCGACACGGTCGCGAGGCGACGATCGCCGCCTCGCGACCGGCTCAGCTGACGACGCGCCGCCGGAACGTCCGCAGCGAGACGAGCGAGAGCCCGGCCGAGCCGCCGACGAGCGCGAGCATGAAGGCCCAGATCGGCATGTGCGGCAGCTCCGGCGTCAACGACGTCCGCAGTCCCTCGCTCATGTAGACCATCGGGTTGAAGAGGACGAGCACCTTGAGCCAGAGGATCGGCGTCAGCCTCGCCCACGGGTAGTAGATGCAGCCGAGGAAGGTCAGCGGGAGGACGACGACCGCGAAGAGGAGCGTCACCTTGCGCGGGTCGAGGACGGTGCCGATGAACAGGCCCATTGCCGCCGCGAGGAACGAGGCGAAGACGAGTGCGAACGCGAACAGCGGCACATCCGAGACGTGCACGGTCGGCGCGGCCCCGTGCGCGTGGACGAGGTAGACGATCGGGAAGACGACTCCCGCGGCGATGAGCGACTGGATCGCGCCGGCGACGATCTTCTCGAACCCCACGACCCAGACGGGTACCGGCGCGAGCACGCGATCCTCGATCTCCTTGCTCACGCTGAACTCCTGCACGAGCGGCAACGCGACCGCCTGGATCCCCTGGAAGTTGATCGCCACGGCGATCAGCCCCGGTACGAGGACGGTTGCGAACGAGACGCCGGTCTGGCCGCCGTGGAAGCCCTGGCCGATCTTCGGGAAGACGTAGGCAAAGACGAAGACGAACAGGAGCGGCTGCATGATCGTGCGCACGAGGAACTGGCCGAAGTTGCGGCGCAGAACGCGGACGTCGCGGGCGAGCAGCGCGCCGAACGTGTGCAGGTACGCGCTCATTCGCGGTACTCCCGGCCGGTGAGGTTGAGGAAGACCGTCTCGAGGCTCGGCGGCAGGCTCGACGCGTCGCGCACCGACAGGCCGAGCTCCGTGGCCGTCTCCACGAGGCGCACGAGGACGCCCTCGGAGCGGGCGGCGTGGACGCGGACGAGCTGCCCGTCCCGCTCGACCGTATGCGACGCCTTCGAGCCGCTCGGCCCGCTCGGCGAGCGGCGCGGGATCGCCGTCGACGGTCACGGTGATGAGCGTCTCGGCGCCGTGCCGCCGCTTCAGCTCGGCGGGCGTGTCCACGGCGAGCGCCTTGCCGTGGTCGATGATCGCGATCCGCTCGCAGAGGACGTCGGCTTCCTCCATGTTGTGCGTCGTGAGGAGGGTGGTCTGGCCGGCGCGATGGAGGTCCTCGAGGATCCGCCAGAGGTTGATGCGCGTCTGCGGGTCGATGCCGGAGGTCGGCTCGTCGAGGAAGAGCACCCTCGGCTCGTGCACGAGGGCGCGGGCGATCATCAGCCGCTGCGCGAGCCCGCCGGAGAGCTGGAAGACCATCGAGTCGGCACGCTCGGTGAGGGAGAACTGCTCGAGCAGCTCGTCGGCACGCGCGCGGGCCCCGGCGCGCGGGACGCCGAAGAAGCGGCCGTGGTAGTAGAGGTTCTCCCACACGGTGAGGGCGCGGTCGAGGGTGTTCGCCTGCGAGACGACGCCGATCTGCCGCTTCACCTCCGCCGCGTGATGCCTCACGTCGAGGCCCGACACGAGCGCGCGCCCGCCGGTCGGGACGACGGTCGTCGTCAGCATCCCGATCGTCGTCGACTTCCCGGCGCCGTTGGGGCCGAGCAGGCCGAAGAACTCGCCGCGCCGGATCTCGAGCTCGAGCCCGTCGACGGCGACGAGCGTCCCGAAGACCTTGCGGAGCTGCTCGGTGCGGATCGGCGCGTCGTCCACTCCCGAGAACCTAGCCGCGCCGCGCTCCAGGGTTTCGACCGATGGCCGAGAGCCTCGACACTCCGGCCGGCGCGGAGCTGCCGCCGGCGGACCGGCCCGGCGGCGGCTAGGCGGGAGTGGGCAGACCCTCGATCGCGCGCAGCGCCCGGTCGATGTCCTCGCTCGTCGAGCGCGAGGTCGACGAGCGTTGCCCGGCGAAGTAGTTGTCGTAGGCGGCCATGTCGAAATGGCCGTGGCCGGAGAGGTTGAAGAGGATCGTCTTCTCCTCGCCCGCCTCGTCGGCCGCCTGCGGCGGCTCGCGACGGCGCCGTGGATCGCGTGCGACGACTCCGGCGCCGGGACGATCCCCTCGCTGCCCGCGAAGAGCACGCGCCGAGGCGAAGACGTCGTTCTGCAGGTAGGCCTCGGCGCGGATCAGGCCGTCGCGGAGCGAGCTGCGAGACGAGCGGCGCGGCGCCGTGGTAGCGGAGGCCGCCGGCGTGGATCGGCGCCGGCACGAAGTCGTGGCCGAGCGTGTGCATCGCGACGAGCGGGGTCAGCTTCGCGGTGTCGCCGAAGTCGTAGGCGAAGACGCCGCGCGTCAGCGTCGGGCAGGCGGCCGGCTCGCAGGCGAGGACGTCGATCTCGCGGCCGGCGATCTTCTCCCGCAGGAACGGGAAGGCGAGCCCGGCGAAGTTCGAGCCGCCGCCGACGCAGCCGATCACGACGTCGGGGAAGGCGCTCCGCGAGCTCCATCTGCGCGATCGCCTCCTGCCCGATCACCGTCTGGTGGAGCAGCACGTGGTTGAGCACGCTGCCGAGCGAGTAGGCCGTGTCCGTCGCGGCCGGCGGCGTCCTCGACCGCCTCGGAGATCGCGATCCCGAGGCTGCCCGGCGAGTCGGGATCCGCCTCGAGCACCGCGCGGCCCGACTGCGTGTCGGGCGACGGGCTCGCGACGACCTCGGCGCCCCACGTCTCGATCAGCGAGCGGCGGAACGGCTTCTGGTCGTAGGAGATCCTGACCATGTAGACCTTGCACTCGAGGCCCATCAGCTTGCAGGCGAACGAGAGCGCGCTTCCCCACTGGCCGGCGCCGGTCTCGGTCGCGAGGCGCGTCCGGCCCTCCTGCTTGTTGTAGAAGGCCTGCGCGACCGCCGTGTTCGGCTTGTGGCTGCCGGCGCGGGCTGACGCCCTCGTACTTGTAGAAGATCCGCGAGCGCGTGCCGAGCGCCTGCTCGAGCCGGTGCGCGCGGTAGAGCGGCGTCGGCCGCCAGAGGCGGTAGATGTCGAGCACCTCCTCCGGGATCGCGATCTCCGGCTCCTCGCTGACCTCCTGGAGGATGAGCGCCATCGGGAAGAGCGGCGCCAGGTCGTCCGGGCCGACCGGCTGGCCGGTGCCCGGATGGAGCACCGGCTGCGGCCGGGTTCGGCATGTCGGCGCGGATGTTGTACCAGCGCCGCGGCAGCTCCGACTCGTCGAGCAGGAACTTCGTCTGCTGGGCTCGCGTCCGTCGCCATCCCCCGCGTCGGAGGATAACGGCTACCCCCGGATCCGGGCGTCGTCCGAGTCAGACGCTCTCGGTGACGAGCGAGTCGACGAGCACGGCATAGACATTGATCGGCTCGGTCTTCCCCTTCATCAGCACCTCGCCCTGGGGTTCGACGCCGATGCTGTCGTCGAGCCCGTGCCGCGTCTCCTCGTCGATGAGGATCGGACGGCCGACGACCTTCGTGTGCGCCTCGAGGCGCGCGGCGACGTTGACGGTGTCGCCCACGCACGTGTACGTCGCCCGATGGAGCGTTCCGGTGTAGCCCGCGATCACGTTTCCCGATGCGATCCCGACGCCGATCTGGATCTGCACCTTCTCCCGCGCCGCCCGCTCCTCGTCGAACAGCCGGATCAGGTCGATCATCTGCCGCGCCGCCAGCACCGCCGACCGGCGATGGTTCTCCTGCGGCAGCGGAGCTCCGAAGATCGCCATCAGGCCGTCGCCGACCATCTGGTTCACGATCCCGCCCTCGCCGTTGATCGCGTCCATCATCAGCGTGTAGTAGTCGTTCAGCAGCCCGATGATCTCCGTCGGCTCGGAGGCTTCCACGATCGTCGTGAAGGAGCGGATGTCGCAGAACATCGCCGAGGCGTCGACGTGCTTGCCGCCGAGCGAGAACCCCGAGGTGAGCAGGTCCTCCGCCACCTCTTTCGTCGCGAACTTGCTGATCAGCTCGCGCTGCTGGTCGCGCAGGCGCTTCTTCTCGAGGCTCCCGCTGATCCGCGCGTTGAGCAGGACCGCGTTGACCGGCTTCGTCAGGTAGTCCTCGGCGCCCATCTCGAGGCACCGAACGACGCTGTCGAGCTCGTCGAGTGCCGAGGTCACGATCACCGGGATGTCGCGCAGATGCGGGTCGTGCTGCAGCTCCTCGAGCACGCCGTAGCCGTCGAGCTCGGGCATGAGGACGTCGAGCAGCATCAGGTCGAACCGCTGCTCCCGCAGGAGGCCAAGCGCCTGGCGACCGTCCTCCGCGAAGACGATCGTGTGCCCGTCGTCCTCGAGCCCGCGACCCAGCAGGAGCCGGTTCACGCGGTTGTCGTCCGCGATCAGGATCGTTCCGGGCGCGGCCGCGGGGCGGCTCACGAGAGCGCTTCCGACCGGAGGGACGTGAGCGCCTCGCGGAACGGCCGGATACTCCTGCTCGATCCGGTCGACGAGAGGCGAGAGATCGTCGAGGCGGCCGGCCTTGGCCTGCTGCTCGACCGCCCGGCAGAGCTCCGCGAACGCCTCGGCGCCGAGCGTCGCGGCGTTCGACTTGAGCGTGTGCGCCGCCCGGCGGAGCTCTTCGCCTTCCTCCTGCTCGAGCGAGCGCCGAACAGCGGCGATCAGCGCCGGCGCATCCGCCAGGAAGACGTCGACCACCTCGCGGAGGAAGTCGTCCCCGCCGAGCTGGCGCAGGTTCTCGAGCGCGTCGGCGTCTAGGTCGATCGCGGTCTCGTCCGATCGGGCCTCACCGCTCCGGCGCGGGGCGCGCTTGAGGGCGGCCGCCAGCTCCTCCGCGCGGATCGGCTTCGCGACGTAGTCGTTCATGCCGGCCGCGAAGCACGCCTCGCGATCCTCGGGCAGCGCGTTCGCGGTCATGGCAACGATGTGGGGGCGGCTCTCCTCCGGCCAGCGCTCGCAGATTCGGCGCGTGGCGTCGAGACCGTCGAGCTCGGGCATCTGCACGTCCATCAGGACGACGTCGTAGGGGTGCCGCTCGAGCGCGGCCAGCGCCTCGAGGCCGTTGCCCGCGACATCGGCGGTGTAGCCGAGACGCTCGAGCAAGCGGAGGGCGACCTTCTGGTTCATCGGGTTGTCCTCTGCGAGCAGGATCCGGAGGGACGAGGACGTCGCCTGCTTGCCGTCCGTCACGGCCCCGACCGTATCGATCCTCGCCCCATCCGGCGTCAGCAGCTGCAGGAGCGTGTTGTAGAGCTGCGACGCCTTGAGCGGCTTCGCGAGCTGGGCGGAGAAGACGTTGCCCGACTCGCGCCTGCGGCAGGCGGCCGAGCGAGGTCAGGAGCAGGAGCGGAAGGTCGCTCCGCCTGCTGCGAATCTCGCCCGCCAGGGCGAGCCCGTCCATGTCCGGCATCATCATGTCGAGCACCGCGACGTCGAACGGCTCCCCCGCCTCGACGAGCGCGAGCGCCTCGGTCGGGAGCTCGAGCGCGATCGGCTCCATGCCCCACGAGCGCGCGTGTCGCGTCACGATCTCCCGGTTCGTCGCGTTGTCGTCGACGACGAGGATGCGCTTGCCGGCGAGCTGCGGCAGCCCTTCCTCGAGCGGGATCGGGCTCGGCACTTCTGCCGCGGTGACCGGGAGCGAGATGCGGAAGGTCGAGCCCCTGCCCTGCTCGCTCTCGACCGAGATCGTGCCGCCCATCAGCTCCACGAGGCGCTTGGAGATGGCGAGGCCGAGCCCGGTGCCGCCGAAGCGGCGCGTCGTCGACGCGTCCACCTGGCTGAAGGAGGTGAAGAGCCGGTCCATCCGGTCCGGCGGGATCCCGATCCCGGTGTCGCGTACGCAGAGCTCGAGCCGGTACGAGCCCTTCCCGGCCGCCTCGGCCTCGACGAGGACCATCACCTCGCCCGCCTCGGTGAACTTGACGCCGTTCGAGAGCAGGTTCAGCAGCACCTGCCGCAGGCGGGCCCCGTCGCCGAGGATCCCGGCAGGCACGGTCTCGTCGATGAGGCAGCCGAGCTCGATCCCCTTCTCCCACCCGCGCGGCGCGACGATGTCGAGCGCTCCCTCGACGCAGTCGCGCAGGCGGAACGGCTCCCGCTCGAGGTCGAGCTTGCCGGCCTCGATCTTCGAGTAGTCGAGGATGTCGTCGATCACGTGCAGCAGCGCGTCGCCGCTCGAGTGGACGACCTCGGCGAACTCGCGCTGCTCGCCGGTCAGCTCGGTGCCGAGCAGGAGGTCGGTCATGCCGATCACCGCGTTCATCGGCGTCCGGATCTCGTGGCTCATCGTGGCGAGGAAGGCGCTCTTCGCCTGCGTCGCCGCCTCGGCCTCCTGGCGGGCGCGCTGGAGCTCGGTCACGTCGTGGTAGACGCCGAGAAAGCCGGAGTGGGAGCCGTCCACCGTGAGCGGGACGAGCATCAGCTCGACATCGACGGGTGTTCCGTCCTTCCGCCTCCGCGTGGTGATCCGTTGCGCACGACCGTCTCGCATCGCCTCTGCCGTGATCTCGCGACCCTCGTCGTGCGAGGTGTCGCCGAAGACGAGGTCGTCTACATGCCGACCCAGGGCCTCTTCGGCGGAATAGCCGAAGAGCTCGGCTGCGGCCGGGTTCCAGTCGGTCACCCTTTCCTCGGCGTCCATGACGACGACCGCCGCAGGGCTGATCGCGACCAGCGACTCCAGGTAACCGCGCTGGCGCTCGACTTCGGCGAAGAGGCGCGCGTTCTGGATCGCCACACCGACGTTGGCCGCGATCGTCGCGAGCAGGCGGACGTCGGCCTCTCCGAACCGGCCTTCCTCCTCGATGCTCTGGACGCTGATCGCGCCGATCGCCATGTTGCCGACCAGGATCGGCACTCCGAGGTAGGAGAGGGACGGCGTTCCGACGTTCGCCTGCCCCTCGTACTGCTCCTTGCGGTTCAGCAAGAGCGGCTCGCGTGAGCGGAGAATCTGTGACGTAAGGCCCTCCCCGTACTCCAGAGGAGCCTCGGCGCGACGCTCGCCGCTCTCGTAGTAGTAGACGAACTCGATCTGTCCGCTCGCCTCGTGATGGAGGGCCAGGTAGGCGATGTCGGCGTCGAACGTCTCCCGCACCTGCTCGCCGACGAGCTCGATCAGCGCCTCGAGGTCGAGCTGCGAGGAGAGCGCCTGGCCGACGCTGTTCACGGTCGCGAGCTCGGCGACGCGCTGGCGCGTCTCCTGCACGAGGCGCGCGTTCTCGAGGGCGACGCTTAGGCTGCCCGGCCAGCGTCGTCAGGAGCCGCTGGTCGGCCTCGTCGAACGCGTGCTCGCGGTCGATGTTCTGGAGCGAGATCACGCCCGTCGCCTTGCCGCCCGTGACGAGCGGGACGAACAGGACCGACTTCGGCGGCTCGCCGGCCAAGGACCGGCTTCCGTACCGCTCCCTCTCGGCCTCGAGGTTCTCGGTGATCAGCAGCGGCTCGCGCGTCTCCAGCACGTGCTTCGAGAAGCCGCGCGAGCGGGCGAGGCTCCGCCTGCAGGCGCTCACCGCGTTCGATCATGTACGGGTAGTGCACGAGCCCCGTCGCCTCGTCGAGCGTTGCGATCGTGCACGACCTGCGCGTCGAAGACGTCCCGGATCCTGTCGCCGACGGCGTCGTAGAGCGCCTGCGGCTCGAGCTCGCCCGCGATCGCGTCCTGCACGTCGTTGATCAACGCCAGCTCCGCGTTCCGCTGCCGCGTCTCGTGCACCAGCCGCGCGTTCTCCAGCGCCACGCTGAGACTGCCGGACAGGGTCTCGAGGAGCTGCTGGTCGGACTCGCTGAAGGCGTGCTCGCGATCGATGTTCTGGAGCGAGATCGCCCCGTCGCCTTGCCGCCGGTGACGAGCGGGACGAACAGGACCGACTTCGGCGGCTCACCGACGAGCCGCATGCTGAGTGCCCGTACCGCTGCGGCCTCGCCGGCGACGTCTTCGGTGATCATCAGCGCCTGGCCGGGTGTCGAGCACGTATTCCGTGAAACCGGTCGGCGTCCCCGGTTCCCACTCCATGCCGCTCGCCGCGCTCGATCGATGTACGGGAACGTGCAGCGAGCCCGGTCGCCTCGTCGAGAACGACGATCATCGACGGACTTGGGCGTCGAAGACCTCCTGGATCTTGTCGCCGACGGCGTCGTAGATCGCCTGCGGCTCGAGCTCGCCCGCGATCGCGTCCTGCACGCTGTTGATCAGCGCGAGCTCGGCGTTCCGCTGCCGCGTCTCGTGCACGAGCCGCGCGTTCTCCAGCGCCACGCTCAAGCTGCCTGCAAGCGTCTCCAACAACTGCTGGTCGGACTCGGTGAACGCGTGCTCGCGATCGATGTTCTGGAGCGAGATCAGGCCCGTCGCCTTGCCCCCGGTGACGAGCGGGACGAACAGGGCCGACTTCGGTATCTCGCCGGCACTGACCGTGCTGCCGTAGCGCTCGGCCTCGGCGTCGAGGTTCTCGGCGATCAGTATCGGCTCGCGCGTCTCCAGCACGTGCTTCGAGAAGCCGCTCGGTCGATATCGGCTCCGCCTGCAGCCGCTCGCCGCGCTCGATGATGTACGCGGTGATGCACGGGCCCCGTCGCCTCGTCGAGCGTTCGGATCGAGACGGCCTGCGCGTCGAAGATCTCCTGGATCTTGTCCCCGACAGCGTCGTAGATCGCCTGCTGGTCGAGTTCGCCCGCGATCGCCTCCTGCACGCTGTTGATCAGCGCGAGCTCGGCGTTCCGCTGCCGCGTCTCGTGCACCAGCCGCGCGTTCTCCAGCGCGACGCTGAGGCTGCCGGCGAGCGTCTCCAGCAGCTGCTGGTCGGAGTCGGTGAAGGCGTGCTCGCGGTCGACGTTCTGGAGGGAGATCACGCCTGTCGCGCTTGCCCCCGCTGACGAGCGGGACGAAGAGGACGGACTTCGGGTCCTCCCGGCCACGGTCTGGCTCCCGTACCGCTCCGCCTCGGCGTCGACGTTCTCGGCGATCAGCAGCGGCTCTCGCGTCTCCAGCACGTGCTTCGAGAAGCCGGCCGGCGACCTCGGCTCCGCCTGCAGCCGCTCACCCCGCTCGATGATGTACGGGAAATGCACAGCCCGCGTCGCCTCGTCGAGCGTCGCGATCGACGACGACCTGCGCGTCGAAGACCTCCCGGATCCGGTCGCCGACCGCGTCGTAGATCGCCTGCGGGTCGAGCTCGCCCGCGATCGCGTCCTGCACGCCGTTGATCAGCGCCAGCTCCGCGTTCCGCTGCCGCGTCTCGTGCACCAGCCGCGCGTTCTCCAGCGCCACGCTAAGGCTGCCTGCCAGCGTCTCCAGCAACTGCTGGTCGGACTCGCTGAACGCGTGCTCGCGATCGACGTTCTGCAGCGAGATCACGCCTGTCGCCTTGCCGCCGGTGACGAGAGGGACGAATAGGACCGACTTCGCCGCCTCGCCGGCGACGGCCGTGCTTCCGTACCGCTCGGACTTCGGCGGCGAGCGTTCTCGGTGATCAGGAGCGGCTCGCGCGTCTCAAGCACGTGCTTCGAGAAGCCGAGCGGCGGGCCCGGCTCCGCTCGCAGCCGCTCGCCGCGTTCGATGATGTACGGGGAATGCACGAGCCCGGTCGCCTCGTCGAGCGACGTCGAGTGGACGACCTGCGCGTCGAAGACATCCCGGATCCTTTCGCCGACGGCGTCGTAGATCGCCTGCGGCTCGAGCTCGCCCGCGATCGCCTCCTGCACGCCGTTGATCAGCGCCAGCTCGGCGTTCCGCTGCCGCGTCTCGTGCACCAGCCGCGCGTTCTCGAGCGCCACGCTCAGGCTGCCCGCCAGCGTCTCCAGCAGCTGCCGGTCCGACTCGCCGAACGCGTGCTCGCGATCGACGTTCTGGAGCGAGATCGCGCCGTTCGCCTTGCCGCCCGCCACGAGCGGGACGAACAGGACCGATTTCGGCATCCTCGCCCGCCACGACATCGCTCCCGTATCGCTCGGCCTCGGCGGCGAGGTTCTCTGTGATCAGCAGCGATTCTCTGCGTCTCCAGCGACGTGCTTCGAGAAGCCGCCCGCCGCCCGGCTCCGCCTGCCAACCGCTCGCCACGCTCGATGATGTACGGGAAATACATGGAGTCCCGTCGCCTCGTCGAGCGAGTCATGATCGCGACGACCTGCGCGTCGAAGACTCTTGGATCTTGTCGCCGACCGCGTCGTAGATCGCCTGCAGATTCGAGCTCGCCGGCAATCGCCTCCTGCACGCCGTTGATCAGCGCCAGCTCCGCGTTCCGCTGCCGCGTCTCGTGCACCAGCCGCGCGTTCTCCAGCGCCACGCTCAGGCTGCCCGCCAGCGTCTCCAGCAGCTGCTGGTCCGACTCGCCGAACGCGTGCTCGCGGTCGATGTTCTGGAGCGAGATCGCGCCCGTCGCCCTTGCCGCCGGTCACGAGCGGGACGAACAGGACCCGACTTCGGCCTCTCCCCGACCGACGACTGCGCTCCCGTACCGCTCGGACCTCGGCGTCGATGTTCTCGACGATCAGCAGAGACTCCCGTGTCTCCAGAACGTGCTTCGCGAACCCGCGCGGCGGACGCGGATCGTCCTGCAGGCGCTCGCCCCGTTCGATGATGTACGGCGAGGCCACGAGACCCGTCGTTTCGTCGAGCGATCGTCGATCGCGACGACCTGGGCGTCGAAGATCTCCTGGATCTTGTCGCCGACCGACGTCGTAGATCGCCTGCTGGTCGAGCTCGCCCGCGATCGCGTCCTGCACGCTGTTGATCAAGGCCAGCTCCGCGTTCCTCTGCCTGCGTTTCGTGCACCAACCGCGCGTTCTCCAGCGCCACGCTCAGACTGCCCGCCAGCGTCTCCAGCAGCTGCCGGTCCGACTCGGCGAACGCGTGCTCGCGGTCCACATTCTGCAGCGAGATCACACCCGTCGCCCTGCCGCCGCTCAGGAGCGGGACCCAGAGGCCCGACTTCGACATCTCGCCGGCAGTGACCGTGCTTCCGTACCGCTCGGCCTCGGCCTCCATGCTCTCGGCGACCAGGGTCGGCTCGCACGTCTCCAGCACGTGCCTCGTGAAGCCCGACGGCGGCTGCGGCTTCTCCAGCAGCCGCTCACCCCGCTCGATCATGTACGGGGTGAGCACAGTCCCCGTCGCCTCGTCGAGCGTCGCGATGGAAACGGCCTGCGCGTCGAAGATCTCCTGGATCCTGTCGCCGACGACGTCGTAGATCGCCTGCTGGTCGAGCTCGCCCGCGATCGCCTCCTGCACGCTGTTGATCAGCGCGAGCTCGGCGTTCCGCTGCCGCGTCTCCTCGATCGCGCGGGCCCGGGAGAGCGCGGTGCCGACGTGTTGGCCTACGAACGCGAGCAACTCCTCGTCCTCCTGCGTGTACCGGACGCCCTGCTCGTACGACTGCACGGCGAGGACGCCGACCGTCTGCTGGTCGGCTTTGAGTGGAACACCGAGCCAATCCTCGGAGAGCTCGCCGAGGAGCTCGATCTCTCCGCGCCCGTTGAGCTCCGTCATCTGTTCGCCGGAGAGATGCTGCGGCTCGCCGGTACGGAGGACGTAACCGGTCACGCTGCGGGATCTATCGAAGGGAAGCCACTGGTTTGGATCCGGAAGCACGTCGGCGAGGTCTCGCTCATCGACGAAATAGGGCCAGTTGGTCAGCCGGCGCTCGTCGTCGTAGAGCGCGATGAAGAAGTTCTTCGCGTACATGAGCTCGCCGACGATTCCGTGGATCGCCGCGTAGAACTCCTGCATGTCCCGGGCGGCGCTCGCGAGCTCGGCGATCCGGTAGAGAGCCTCCTGCACCTTGGCGGCGCGCGCGAGCTCGGAAGAGAGGTCGGCGGGGCTCATTCGCCCTCGATTTCGAGGCTTGGCATGGCGATCAAGTATGCGGCGCGTCTCCTACCGCGTCCATAGCGGCGTCCGGCGACGGGGCCGGGAACATCCCTCAAGCGAGGGCTGGAAATGTCCGGAGACTCCGGGTACCATCACCAACCGATGCAGGACGACCCGGGTCGGCGTTCTTCCTCGAGGGCTGCTTCTCGCCTCGCGCTCCTCGCGCTCGTAGCGGGAGCGCTCCTCGTGGTCTTCCCGGCCGGCGCGAGCTCGGCGCCGCGCAACCAGCCGCAGCGCGACTTCGGGCGCGGCCACTGGTTCGAGCACGCCTGCACGAGCGCAGGCGCGGGTGCCGCCGCTTGCAGCGCCCAGGTCGTGTCCAACTCCTCTGGGACGCCGCTCGCCGGCGCAGCCCCGGCGGCGAGCTCCTACGGCCCCAACCAGTTCCACACCGGCTACGGCCTACCGCTTACCGCGGGCACGCCCAAGACGATCGCGATCGTCGACGCCTACGACGACCCGAATGCAGCGAGCGACCTCGCCGCGTACGACACGTACTACGGCCTCCCGCAGCTGAACACGTACGCGAACAGCAGCACGCCGAGCCCCTGGTTCCGCAAGGTGAACCAGACCGGCGGCACGACACCGCCGCCCGCGAACAGCGGCTGGGGCCTCGAGATCGCGCTCGACATCGAGACCGCCCACGAGATCTGCCAGAACTGCAACATCCTGCTCGTCGAGGCGACCTCCAACTCCTTCGCGAACCTCGGCACAGCCGAGAACGAGGCCGTCGCGCTCGGCGCGAACGTCGTCTCGAACTCGTGGGGCGGCGGCGAGTCCTCGAACGAGACGACCTCCTACGATCCGTACTTCAACCACCCCGGCGTCGTGATCACCGCCTCGACCGGCGACTCCGGCTACGGAGTCGAGTATCCCGCCGCATCGCAGTACGTCGTGGGTGTCGGCGGCACGACGTTGCACCTGAACGCGGACAACACCTACGCCAGCGAGTCGGCCTGGGTCGACGCGGGCTCCGGCTGCTCCGCGTACGAGCCGAAGCCGGGCTGGCAGACCGATCCCTGCTCGCACCACACCGTCGCCGACGTCTCGGCCGACGCCGACCCGAATACCGGGGCGGCCGTCTACGACTCGTACGGCTACGGCGGCTGGTTGCAGGTCGGCGGCACCTCGCTCGCCTCGCCCCTGATCGCCTCGGTCTTCGCGCTCAGCGGCAACACGAGCGACCGCTCGGCGCCCTACTCGCACACGAGCCAGCTCCATGACGTCACGACCGGCTCCAACGGCAGCTGCGGCGGCAGCTACCTCTGCACCGCCGGGCTGGGCTTCGACGGCCCCACCGGCCTCGGGACGCCGAAGGGCCTCGGCGCCTTCGGCGGCACGCCGCCCGGCCCGGACTACGCGCTGTCCGCGAGTCCGTCGAGCCAGACCGTCGCGCCGGGCAACGGGACGAGCTACACGATCACGCTGACTCCCTACAACGGCTACTCCGGCACGGTCTCGCTCTCCGGGGTGACCGGATTGCCCAGCGGCGCCTCCGCCGACGTGTCGGGCTGCACCAACCTCGCGCCCCTCCTGCACCGTGAGCGTGACCACGTCGAGCACGACTCCGAGCGGCTCGTCGACGCTCACGTTCCAGGGCACCGACGGCTCGATCAGCCACGCCGCGACCGCGACGCTCGTCGTCCAGGCGCCGAACTTCTCGCTCTCGATCTCGCCGACGAGCCAGTCGCTGCGGACGCCCGGCAGCGTGCACTACACGCTCAAGATCACCGACAGCGGCGGATTCAACGGCACCGTCGGCTTCACGGTGAGCGGCCTGCCGACCGGGCTCACCGGCTCGTTCTCGAGCTCGTCGCAGACGTCCGCCACGCTGACGCTCACCGCGTCGAAGCGGCTGACGCGGCACAACTACACCTTCACGGTCACCGGTACGGCGTCCGGCGTCCCGAGCCACAGCGTCACGGCGACCATCTCCCTGCGCTGACGGCCGGCCTGCTCGACGTCTAGTTCGGCATTGCGGGAGGCTGATCGGAAGCGCCGTCGTCGGCGTCCGCGCCTGCCTCGTCCGCGTCGGGCGACTCGGCGATCTTCGCGTTGAGGCCGCGAATCTGCGCGGCCGTCCCCTCGAGCCGCGCGTGCGAGATCTCGCCGGACTCGATCAGCTCGAACGCCGTCTTGCCGAGGTCACCGTAGGCCTGGCTCAACTCCCGCTTCTGCTGGACGTCCTCAACGCCTTCCTTCGCCTTGGCGGCGGCCTGCTCGGCCACCTGCTTCGCCTTGTTGAAGAAGCTCATCGTCGTACCTCCTACTCGAGGATCTTGCCGAGAAGCCCGCCGACGCCCGACTCGTCGCCGCCGCCGCCGGCAGCTGCGAGCACGCGACGCGCCGTGCGGGTGAAGGGCAGGGTCTGCAGAGTTACATGCCCCGGCCCGGTCATGTGGACGAGGAACAGGCCCTCGCCGCCGAAGAGGCTCTTGGCGACGCCGCCCTGGAGCTTCACGTCGTATTTGACGGTGGGCTCGATCATCACCATGCAGCCGGTGTCCACGATCAGCCTCTGGCCCGCCGCCAGGTCGAAGTCGAGGAAGTCGCCGCCGCCGTGGAGCCAGACCGTGCCCTTCCCCTGCAAGCGCTGCAGGGTGAACCCCTCGCCGCCGCCGTGGATACCCATGCCGAGGCGCTGGGAGAACGCTCCTTGGATCTCGACGTCACCGAAGTGGCCGAGATACGCGTGCCGCTCGCAGATGATCTCGCCGTCGAGCTCGTGCTGCCGGATCGAGCCGGGGAAGGGGCCGGTGATGCCCACGGTACCCGCTCCCTTGGCGGTGTAGTGCGTCACGAACAGGCTCTCGCCGGCCATCAGCTTGCGCTTCAACCCGCCCGCCAGGCCGCCCGGCATCTCCACCTCCATCGCGATGTCGCCGGAGACGAACGTCATCGCCCCGGCCTCCGCGGTGAACTGCTCGCCCGCCTGCAGCGAGACGATGACCACCGGCGCCTGACCCTCGCGGACCGTCGCGTCCATGACCCGATCCTACGCCCGCGACGCGCGAACGAGAAGATCCAGCGCCGTCATCTCGCCCTCGGACGTCTCGACCGGCCGCCGGACGACCTCCGTCCGCTCGATCTCGAGCCCCTCGGGCCCGACGGCGGCCACGACGTCGGGCGCCGCGTAGAGGACGGCCGGATCCTGCGGGCCGCCCCAGCCGTGCTCGAGGTTGCTGCTGTCGTGCGCGACGACGAGGAGGAGCCCGCCCGGCGCGACGGCCGCAGCCGCTCTCCGCAGGACCTGACTCCGTTCCGCCGCGGGAAGCTGGAGGTAGAGCACGACGACGAGGTCGTACGCGCCGCGCTCGGGCTCGTGGCCGACGAGGTCGGCCAGCGTCCAGTCGACGGCGACGCCGCGCGCGGCTGCGAGCTGCTCCGCCTTGGCGAGCGCGACGGCGGAGAAATCGACGCCGTCGACGCGCCAGCCCTGCTCGGCGAGCCAGACCGCGTTCCGTCCCTCGCCGCACGCGAGGTCGAGCGCCCGGCCTGGCTCGAGGCCGGAGACCTCGGCGACGAGGAAGCGGTTCGGCTGCGCCGTCCAGAGCAGCTCCTTGCCGGCGTAGCGGGTGTCCCAGTCGGCGCTGCTCATCGAGCTCACGACTGCAGTCTTCCACGGGACTGCGGCGGCCGTGGGCCGGGCGATTTAAGGGACTCGTAATGTCGCCGTAACACCGCCGCAATCCCTCTGCCCGATCCTGTCGGCGTGAACTTCCTCGACCGCCAAGGAGGACGGATGGGCTCGAAGATGTTGACCGCCGTCGCGGCGCTCGCCGCGACTCTCGTCGCGGCCTCGGTCGCGGCAGCCGGAATGATGCACCCCGAGCTCGGCGCCCGGCTGTCGGGCATGGGCGAGCACGGCATCGTCAACTTCCAGTCGCACGAGAAGAAGGGCGAGCTCTGCTGGACGTTCGATCTGGACGTCATGCACGTCACGGCCGCCTCGATCCGCGACAAGAGCGGGATGCTGGTGATCCAACTCGGACACATGTACTCGAAGAAGGGCTGCGCGATGGTCGCCAAGAAGACCCTCGGCCTGATCGAATCGAAGCCTGGCGCCTACCATGTGTGGGTGAACACGGCAGGTCATCCGGGCGAGCTGCGCGGCAAGCTGTTCGCCGGCATGGCGCACATGTAGGCATGGAGACGCCGCCCCTCACCGGCGAGCCCGAGCCCCGGCGCTACGGACGCGGGCTGTTCCTCGCGACCGTGGCGGGCGGCGCGTCCTCCCTGTTCTGGGGCAAGGCCGCCTGGGACCACGTGTCGGGCGTGATCTCGCCCGTCGCCGGCGCCATCGCGCCCATTCTCCCCACGGGCGGCTGGCGGATCTACACGATCTCCGGGAGCATGCCGGTCTTCGACCCGGCGAGCTGGCGGCTGACGATCGGGGGCCACGTCGACAACTCGACCTCGTTCAGCTACGACGAGCTGCGCCGGCTGCCCCGCGTCGAGCAGGTCTCCACCTTCCACTGTGTCACCGGCTGGTCGGTGCGGAACGTCCATTGGGCCGGCGTGCGGATCCAGGACGTCCTCGCCGCCGCCCGGCCGCTGCCGTCCGCCCATGCCCTGCAGTTCGTGTCGATGGAGTATCCGTACGTCGACTACCTGACCCTCGAACAGGCCTCGCTCCACAACGTCATGCTCGCCTACGAGATGGACGGCAAGCCGCTTCTCCGCGAGCACGGGGCACCGGTGCGGCTCGTGATCCCCGAGATGTACGGCTACAAGAACGTCAAGTGGCTGGAGCGGATCGACCTCGTCCCACAGGCCGTGGCCGGCTACTGGGAGCAGCTCGGCTACGACCGCGACGCTTGGGTCGGCCGCTCGAACGGGTACGGGACGTGAAGCCCGGATACGTGCGGCGGTTCTCGCGCGTCGAGCGGCTCCTGCACTGGGTGAACGCGCTCGGCTTCTTCGCGCTGCTCGCGACCGGCCTGATCCTCTACCTCCCCAGCCTGTCGGTGCTCGTCGCGCGGCGCCAGCTGATCCAGAGCCTCCACTTCTGGCTCGGAGTCGGCTGGCTCGGCGCGCTCGCCGCAGTGATGGTTCTCGGCGGTCGCCGGCTGCTCGCGACGGCCCGCGAGCTGGAGGCGTTCGACCGCGACGACCTGCGCTGGCTGCGCGGACGGGAAGGCGCCACAAGGCCGCTTCAACGCGGGCCAGAAGGTGAACGCGGCGCTGACCGCCGCCTTCACGATCCTGTTCGGCCTCTCGGGGCTGCTCCTCTGGTTCGGCGAGCGCGACACGCGCTTCCGCTTCGCGAGCACCGTCATCCTCCACGACGGCCTGATGTACGTCGCGCTCGTGCTGCTCGTCGGCCACCTCTACCTCGCGCTCGTCCATCCGGCGACGCGACACGCGCTGCGCGGGATGACGCTCGGCACCGTCAGCGCCGACTGGGCAGCGCGACACCACACGAAGTGGACGCCACGATAGGCCGATGGAGACCGTCCTCGTCGTAGACGACGAGCCAATCGTCAGGGACGTCGTCGTCCGCTACCTCGAGCGGGACGGCTACGAGACGCTCGTGGCGACCGACGGCGACGCGGCGCGCACGTTGATCGAGGAGCGCGAGCCGAGCCTCGTCGTGCTCGACGTGATGCTGCCCGGAACGGACGGCCTCACGCTGTGCCGCTGGATCCGCGGACGCTCGAGCCTGCCGGTCATCCTGCTCACCGCGCGCGGCGAGGAGGCAGACCGGATCGTCGGGCTCGAGCTCGGCGCGGACGACTACGTGACGAAGCCGTTCTCGCCGCGGGAGCTCGCGGCGCGGGTCCGCACCGTCCTGCGGCGCAGCACCGGCGAGCCCGCCCAGAGGCAGACGATCGCCTTCGGCGAGATCGAGCTCGACGGCGGGAGCCGTCAGGCACGGCGTGCCGGCGCTCTCGTCCAGCTGACGGCGAGGGAGTTCGAGCTGCTCTGGTTCCTCGCCTCGCACCCGCGGCAGGTTTTCTCCCGCGACCAGCTGATGGCGCGGGTCTGGGGCTACGAGTCCGCCGTCGACACCGGAACCGTCACCGTCCACGTCCGCCGCCTGCGCGAGAAGGTCGAGGCCGACCCCGGGAAGCCGCGCCACCTGCACACGGTCTGGGGCGTCGGCTACCGCCTCGACCCATGATCCAGCTCGCCCTTGTCGTCGCCTCCGGCAGCCTCGTCTCGGGGCTCGCCCTCGCCCTGCTCCTGCGCCGGGCGCCGACCGTCTGGGTGCAGCTGACCGGGCTCGCGCTCACCGCCGTCTGCGTGCCGCTCGGCGCCGTCCTGCTCTCGGGCTGGGTCATGTTCCACATGGGGGCCGACCTGAAGATCCTCGCCGTCGCCGCGGGCGCCGCGACCGCGGCCGTGTTCGCAGCGCTCGTGCTCGCGCGCTCGATCACCGGCTCGCTGCGGCGCGTCGGCGCCGCCTCCCACGCGCTCGCAGCCGGAGAGCTCTCGGCGCGGGCGCCGGTCGGCGGTGCACGGGAGATCGCCGATCTCGCGGCCTCGTTCAACGAGATGGCGGCCGGTCTCGAGCAGCTCTTCGACGCGCGGCGCGAGCTCGTCGCCTGGGCGAGCCACGACCTGCGCGCGCCGATCGCCTCGCTGCAGGCGATGCTCGAGGCGATCGAGGACGGGCTCGCCTCGGCGGAGGACTACCTGCCGACGCTGCGCGAGCAGGTGCGGACGCTCTCGATGCTCGTCGACGACCTGTTCGAGCTGGCCCGGATCGATGCGGGGGCCCTCACGCTCGAGCTCCGGTCGACACCCGTCGCGCCGCTCGTCGACTCCGCTCTCCGGCTGCTCCGCCCCGAGGCGGAGGCGCGCAGGGTGGCGCTCAGCTCCGAGGTCGACGAGCTGGCGGAGGGACGGCTCGCGGCCGACAAGATCGAGCGCGTGCTCTTCAACCTCCTGACGAACGCGCTCCGCCACACCCCCGCCGACGGCTCCGTCGCCGTGCGGGTGGAGCGGCGCGCCTCCGACCTGCTGCTCAGCGTCGTGGACAGCGGCGAAGGGCTTCCGGCCGAGGGGCCCGAGCGGATGTTCGAGCGGTTCTGGCGGGCCGACCGCGCCCGCAGCGGCGGCGGCGCGGGGCTCGGGCTCGCGATCGCGCGCGGGCTCGTCGAGGCTCACGGCGGCCGGATCTGGGCCGAGAGCCGCCCCGGCGGCGGCGCGTGCATCTCGTTCACGTTGCCCGCCGCCTCGGCGGCCCGCGAGCCGGCGGTTCTAGGCGCGGGCTAAACCCCCTCCTCCTGCGGGACGGGCGCGGCTCGAATCAGGGGGATCGCGGATGCGTGGTCCGGCCGCTGCGGGATTGATGACTCCATGCAGGAAGAGCGCAGGTCGTTGGCGCCGCAGCCGTGGGACTGGCCGAGCCCGCGCGTGCTGCTCGAGCTGCCCGACGGCAAGGATCGCGAGGCGCGCGTGGACGCGCTGCGCCGCGCCGGCTACTCGATAGCGGTCTGTCCCGGCCCCACCGCCGAGGGGCACTGCCCCCTCGCCGGCGACGAGGGATGCGCCGCGGCGCACGAGGCCGACCTCGTCGTCTCCAGCCTCGGGCTCGACCGGCCGGAGGGGCTCGAGCCCCTCATCGCGCTGCGCACGCGCCTGCCGCACCTGCCCGTCCTCGTCGAGGCCGACGCCGAGGCGGAGGTTCTCTGGCCTGACCTCGTCCGCTCAGGCGAGCGGCTCGAGCCGGGCATCGAGCCGTCCGAGCTCGTCGGCCGTGTCGACAGCGTGCTCGGCAAGGAGCCTGCGCCCGATGCGTAGCCCGTTCCGGAGTGAGAGACAAGCGTTCCGGCTCGTGCCGGCGGTTGCGGCGGGCGCCGTGGCCGTCGCCGTCACCGGCGCCTTCGCCGGCACGACGGTCGTCGCCGTCGTAACGCTCCTCGTCGTGGCGGCCCTGGTCGCCTTCTACCTCCTGCAAGGAGGGTCGCCGCGAAGGATCCCGGCGGCGCCGGCGCACCTGGGCGCGCGCGGCGAGCTTCGAGCACTCCTCCTCGTCGACGAGCCGCCGCCCGAGGAGAGCCTCTCCAGCCTCGGCCGCCAGGCCGACCGGGTGCTCGTCGTCTCGTTGGCGGAGACGTCCCCGCTGCGCCGCTGGGTCTCGGACGTCGACCCGGCGCGGAAGCGGGCGCACGCGCTCATGGAGGACGTCGTCTCCCGCCTGCGCAGCCTGGAGGTCGACGTCAGCGGCGTCGTCGGCGAGGGCGATCCGTTCGCAGCCGTCGACGACGCGCTCCGCACGTTCGGCGGGGACGAGATCGTCGTGGCGAGCCACGACGCCCGACTCGTGGGTCGCCTGCGCGACCGTTATGCGATTCCGGTCGCGCCGGCCGTCCCCACGTAGCACCAGCCCCTGCTGTTATTCGAGCACGCGGATGTTGCGCTCGGCGCACATCCGCTTGAGCACGCGCGGCCAGACGCTGACGCTCACCTCGCCGAGATGCGCCTTGCGCAGCAGCAGCATCATCGTCCGCGACTGCCCGATGCCCGCGCCGATCGAGAGCGGGATCTCGTCCGCCATGATCGCCCGGTGGTACGGCAGCTCGAGGAAGTCGAGCTGGCCCGAGAGCTCGAGCTGGCGCACGAGCGACTCCTTCGTGACGCGGATGCCGCCCGACATGAGCTCGTGCCGGCGCCGGGTGACCGGGTTCCAGACGAGGATGTCGCCGTTGAGGCCGTGCATCGGCCGCCCGTCCGCCGAGGTGCTCTCGGTCGACCAGTCGTCGTAGTCGGACGCGCGCAGCTCATGCGGCAACCCGTCGGCGAGCGGCCAGCCGATCCCGTAGATGAAGATCGCGGGGTGCTCCTGCAGGATCGCCGTCTCGCGCTGCTTGCGAGGCAGGTCGGGGTACGCGGCGAGAATGTCCTCGGCGTGGAGGAACTCGAGCTCGTCCGGCAGCGGCGGGTAGGCCTCGGCGAGCACGGGATAGTGCTCGTGCAGCAGCGCCTCGGCCTCCTTGAGCACCTTCCAGATCGACCGGATGGTCGCCGTCAGGTAGTCGAGCGTGCGGTCCTGCGGCCGGATCGCGCGCTCCCAGTCCCACTGGTCGACGTACGCGCTGTGGTCGTGGTCGAGGAAGTAGTCCTTGCGGACGGCACGCATGTCCGTGAGCAGCCCCTCGCCCGCGCGCAACCCGAACTCGCGTAGCGCCAGCCGCTTCCACTTCGTCGCGGCCTGCACGACCTCGGCCTCGATCGGATTCTTCTCGTGGTCGTTCGCAATGTGGAGGGTGACGGGCGTGCGGGAGCCGTCGCGGTCGAGATAGTCGTTGACGCCGCTCTCGCGGTCGACGATCAGCGGCACCTGTACGAGCGTGAGGTTGAGCTCCTCGCACAGCCTGTCCTCGATCAGCCGCTTCGCCGCGTAGAGCCCCCGCATCGTCTCGAGCGGGTCGAGCAGCGGCGTGTAGTCCGTCGGGAGCATGTGCTCCAGCTCGCCGTAGTCGCCGATTCCCGGACCTGCGAGGTCGGCTTCCTTGACCGAGGTGTTCATCGTTTCTCCTCTCCTTCAAGCAGGCAAGAGCCCGCTCTCGCGGCCCACCTCCACGAATGCCGCCAGCGCCCGCTCGAGGTGGGCCGGCTCGAGGGCGGCCGACATCTGAACCCGGATCCGCGCCGTTCCCTCCGGCACGACCGGATAGCCGAAGCCGGTGACGAAGACGCCGCGCTCGAGCAACTTCTCGGACAGCTCGATCGCGCGCGCCGTCTCACCGACGATGATCGGGATGATCGCCGCCTCGCCCGGAAGCGGCTCGAAGCCGGCTTCGCGCAGCGCGCCGCGGAACCAGGCGGTGTTCTCGCGCAGGCGACCGACGAGCTCCGGCCTCTCCCGCAGCACCCGCACCGCCGCGCGGGCCGAGCACGCGACCGTCGGCGGCAGCGCATTGGAGAAGAGCTGCGGCCGCGACCGCTGCGCGAGCAGGTCGCACACGTCGGCGGTCGAGGCGACGTAGCCACCGGCGGCGCCGCCGAGCGCCTTGCCGAGGGTCCCGGTCAGCACGTCGACCTCGCCGAGGACGCCGAAGTGCTCTGCGACGCCGCGCCCGGTCGCGCCGACGACGCCGACGCCGTGCGAGTCGTCGACGAGCACGACGGCGTCGTGGGCACGAGCAAGCTCGAGGATGTCCGGCAGCCTGGCGAGGTCGCCCTCCATCGAGAAGACGCCGTCGGTGAGGATCAGCTTCCGTTGGTCGCGCTCGCACGAGCCGAGCGCGTCGCCCAGCTCCCCCATGTCGGAGTGGCGGTACACGAGCTTGCGCTGCGGCTTGGAGAGTCGCACGCCGTCGATGACCGAGGCGTGGTTGAGCTCGTCGGAGACGATCACCGTGTTCTCGTCGACAAGCGCCGGGATGGCGGCCTCGTTCGCGTTCCAGCACGAGACGTAGGTGAGCGCCGACTCGGTCGCCGAGAAGTCGGCGAGATCACGCTCGAGCTCCAGGTGCGGCGCGAAGGTGCCACAGATGAAACGAACCGAGGCGGTGCCGGCCCCGTACTCGCGCAGCCCCTCGATCCCGGCCTCGACGACGTCGGGATGGTCGGCGAGGCCGAGGTAGTTGTTCGACGAGAGGACGATCACCTCCCCGCGGCCGGCCATCCGGACGACCGGCCCCTGCGGGCCTTCGAGGACGTTGAAGCGCTTGTAGGTACCGGCGGCGCGCAGCCGGTCGAGCTCGTCCCGGATCTCGGAGCCGAGACCGCTCACGCGCCGCCTCCTCCGCGGTCGCGATCTGCGGGTTCAGCACGATCTTGCAGGCGTCGCCGCTCGCCAGCAGCTCGAAGGCGTGCTCGAAGTCGTCGAGGCCGCACTGCGCGGTGACGAGCGGACGCAGGTCGACGACGCCGTGCCCGAGCAGCCAGCGCGTGCGGTACCAGCTCTCCCAGATCTGGCGACCGCTGACGGCCGAGACGTCGAGGTTCTTGAAGATCAGGGCGTCGGCGACGTCCAGCTCGACCGGACGCGACGGGATGCCGAACAGGATCACCCGCCCTCCGTTGCGGACGATCCGGAAGGCGTCCGTGATCGCCTCGGCCGCGCCGGACATCTCGAACACGATGTCGAGGTGCTCGTCCTCGTTCAGGGCGAGGAAGGCCGGCAGCGAGTCGCGCTCGCGGGAGGCGTCCACGACCTCGTGCGCGCCCATCTGACGCGCGAGGGCGAGACGGAACGGGCGCGTGTCGGAGGCGATGACGCGCGCAGCGCCGGCGGCGCGCGCGATCCCGATGCTGAAGAGGCCGACGGGGCCGCAGCCGAGGATTGCGACCGTCTTGCCCGCCAGGTCGGCGTGGCTGACGGCGAAGACTGCGTTGCCGAACGGCTCCTGCAGCGTCGCGATCTCCGGCGGCAGCTTCGTCCGGTCGTTCTGCCAGAGAACGCTGTCGGGGATGGCGACGTACTCCGCAAACGCACCGTCGCGGTCGACGCCGAGGATCTGCGTCTGCTCGCACATGTGCGCCCGTCCCGTACGGCAGTGGACGCAGACGCCGCAGGTGACGTGACTCTCGGCGGAAACGTAGTCGCCGACCACCGCGTTCCGAACCGCGCGCCCGGTCTCGACGACGGTTCCGGCGAACTCGTGCCCGAGGACGAGCGGCGGCCGGATCCGGCTGCTGGGCCCAGTCGTCCCAGTTGCGTATGTGGAGGTCGGTGCCGCAGATGCTCGCGGCCTCGACGCGGACGAGCGCCTCGTCCTCGCCGATCTCGGGCACAGGTACCTCGACGAGGTCGAGGCCGGGCGCGGCGTGCACTTTCCGCACCGCCCACATGGTCGAGCTCATGTCCGGAGCGTGCGTCCGACGGCGCCGCTCCGGCATCGGTGGCACGCCGGAGCGCCCTTGCGGGTTTCTCCCCGCTGCGCCCGATTGCCGGCCGGAGCTCGGCCTCATGACTGCTCACGGCGCCCTACAGTAGCTGCGTGACCGCCGCTTTTCTCGTTCTCTCGGCGTTTCTGGCGAGCGCGGTCGAGATGGTCGAGGCGCTGACGATCGTGCTCGCCGCCGGCGTCGCGCGCGGCTGGCGCTCGTCGCTCACCGGGCTCGCCGCCGCGACCGTCGTGCTCGCCGCGATCGTCGCGGCGCTCGGGCCGGCGCTGACCGTCGTCCCGCTGGACGCGCTGCGTCTCGTCGTCGGCGCGCTGCTGCTCGTCTTCGGCCTGCAGTGGCTGCGCAAGGCGATCCTGCGGGCGAGCGGCTTCAAGGCGCTGCACGACGAGGACGCGATCTTCGCCCGCGAGCTCGACGCGGCGCCGGACGCCGGCGCGCGTCGAGCGGGCCGGCATCGACTGGTACGGCTTCACGCTCTCGTTCAAGGGCGTCCTGCTCGAAGGGCTCGAGGTCGCGTTCATCGTGCTGACGTTCGGCAGCACGCAGGGGAGCATCCCGCTCGCCGCCGTCGGCGCGGCCGCGGCCGCTCGTGCTCGTCGCGGGGGTCGGGAGTCGCGGTGCGCGCGCCGCTCGTCGCGCGTGCCCGAGAACACGATGAAGTTCGCGGTCGGGATCATGCTGACGACGTTCGGGATCTTCTGGGCCGCCGAGGGCGCCGGCGCGCACTGGCCGGGCTCCGACGCGGCGCTGCTCGGGGTGCTCGCCTTCGTCTGCGCCACATCTGTCGTCCTCGTCGCCCACCTCCGCGAGCGGCGGCGGGCGCTCGTCCCCTGGACGGCCGAGGCATGAGAGCCCTCCGCGCGTTCGGGCGCTTCTGGTGGAGCTTCGTGATCGGCGACGACTGGCGGGCCGCGGCCGGCGTCGCGATCGCCATCGGCGCCACTGCGGCGCTGGCCGCCGCGCGGCGTCACAGCGTGGTGGCTGCTCCCGCTCGCCGTCGTCGTCGTGCTCTACGCGTCGCTGCGCCGCGCGACGACGCGTTGAGCGCGCCTCGGCCGTCATCGGGTCTCCGCCGCCGCGTGCGGGGCGCGTCTACGTCCCTGGAGCCGTCCAGCTAGAGCTTCGACAGCAGGGTCGCCGCCGTCTTGGCGGACTCGCCGTCCCGCCGGCGCTCTTCGTTCGTCCCGGCCGGCTTCGGCTGGTGCTTGGGGACCTTGATCCGCGTCGCGCCGATCCCGTCGAGGATCCGGCGTGCCGTCGTGCGCGCCTTCTCCTCCGGCTCGGCGCCGAAGGTGAGAGCGACGGTGTAGCCGGTGATGTGGGCGCTTTCGGCACCAGCTGCGACGAGGTCCGCCTCGAGGCGGTCGAGGTCGCGGCTGCGATGGTGAAAGCGGGCAACGACTGTCTGCACGGGGAGCTCCTTCCTGTCGACTCAGCCGAACGGTCGCACCGACGACCACGCACCGCATCCGCGTAATCACGCAGGCCTCCTGCGGAGCCTCGAGCCGGAGGTGTCAATCGGGTGAACAGCGGGGGAAATCGCGGCACCACGGGATAGATTCGCGCTGGATGGCGTCCGGGGCGGCCGATCTCGAGCGGACTCCCGGGCTGCCGCCCCCGGCGCGACGTGGCATCCGTCTCGGCGCGTGGAGGCGTGCCCTCTCGACCTCGGCGGGCAACAGGCACCTGCTGCTGCTGGAGCTCGCGCGTTTCGCGTCGGTGACCGGGCGCTGGGCATACACGGTCACGTTCGCCGTCTTCGCCTATCGGGCCGCCGGCGCGGAGGGCGTCGCGATCGCGGGCGTCGTCCGCCTTGCGCCCGCCGCGCTTGCGGCGTCCGCAGCCGGAACGCTCGTCGGCCGGATGTCGGTTTCGGGCCTGCTCCTGCGGGGCGGGCTTGGCAGAACCTTCGCACTCGCGGGTGCGGGAGCTCTGATCTTCCTCGGCGGCCCGTCGTGGACGGTCTACGCCCTCGTGGCGGCGGAGTCGGCGCTGTCGGCGGTGATCCGACCGGCCCAGAGCTCGCTCCTGCCGACGCTCGCGCGGACACCGGCCGAGCTCACCTCGACGAACCTGGCCCTGTCCGTGATCGAGAGCGCAGGCCTCTTCATCGGGCCGCTGCTGGGCGCGGCTCTGCTGCACGCAACCGGCGCAGGCGTCGTCTTCGTCGCGGCTGCGGCCGCGTACCTCGTCTCGACGGTCCTCCTGGCGTCGATCCCCGTCTCCGCTCGAGTCGCTGCGCCGGTGCGCTCCGGGGGCAGCCTCTTCGGCGAGATCGCCGCGGGAGCCCGGTCGGTGACCGCGAACCGGGACGCGACCGTCGTCGTGCTCCTGTACGGCGCCCAGAGCCTCGTCGGCGGACTGCTCAACGTGCTCATCGTCGTGATCGCGCTGCGGTTGCTCGGTCTCGGGACGTCCGGCGTGGGGACGCTCATCTCGGCGATCGGTGCGGGAGGCGTGATCGGAGGTGCGCTCGTCCTCCTCCGCCTGCGGCGCTCGCGACACGGCGCCGACCTCAGAGGCGGCCTCCTGCTCTGGGGCCTGCCGTTGCTGCTCGTCGCCGTGCTCTCGTCCCCGGCGGCGACGATCGCCCTCTTCGCACTGGTCGGCGTCGGCTTCACGATCGTCGACGTCTCGACGGTGACGCTGCTCCAGCGGCTGGCCTCGGGCGAGGCCCTGTCGCACGCGCTCGGACTGCTGCAGGCGGTCTTCGTCACGGGGACGGCTGCGGGGACGCTCCTCGCACCACCGCTCGTCGTGTTCGTCGGTCCGCGCGGAGCGCTCGCCGTCACCGGCGCCCTTCTGCCGCTCCTCGCGGCGGTCCTGTGGGCGCGGCTGCGCAGGCTCGACCGGCGGCTCGCGACCGACCCGGCACGAGTCGGGCTGCTCGCCGCGATCCCGATCTTCGAGCCGCTCACCGATGCCGCTCTCGAGCATCTCGCGTCCGTGCTCGAGCCGGTCGCGACCGAGGGCGGCGACGCCGTGGTCGTCCAGGGAGATCCCGGCGACGCCTTCTACGTCGTGGAGGGCGGCCGGCTCGACGTCGCGATCGACGGCGAGAGTGTCCGAGCCCTCGGGCCCGGCGATTACTTCGGCGAGATCGCGCTCCTACGCAACGTTCCGCGCACGGCGACGGTCACGGCGCGGACACCCGCGAGGCTGCTCCGACTCGACGGCGCCCGCTTCCTCGCGACCGTCACCGGCAACGCCTCGAGCGCCGGCGCCGCCGACGCGATCGTGGGGGCACGGCTCGGCTTCGGCAGCGGACTCACGCCGCTCTGACCCGAACGGAATTACACAGGTCTTACATGACGTGCGGGACCTATGCCGAAGAGAACTCCATGGTACGAAGGCTTCGGCGGCTCGCCTGTTGCGCAGCGGTCATCGCGATCCCGCTGCTGGCCGGTACGGCGGCGGCGATGCTGCTCCTCGACTCGGTCGCTCGACACACCCCGTCGAGCGTTCCTGCCCTGGGCACGCAGCCCGTGCAGCGGCTGGCGCTGGGCCCGCCGGCAAAGAAGGTCCGACCTTCGGCGCAGCCGGGTGGACAGGTTGCCGCCACCGGGCCGAACACGACCACGCCCCCGTCCCAGCCGGCGCCGACCGCGCGCGCACACCAGCACGCGAAGCCGCAGCACAAGACCGCGCCCGCCGGCAAGCCCACGCCACCGACGGAGCCCACGACGCCGACCGCGACGGTTGCAGCACCCCCCACGACGACGCCGACGGAGACCAGCGGTGCGCCCCCCGCCGCCACGACGCAGACGCAGACGCCACGGTTCGCGACGAATCGAACCACGCCGAGCGACCAGGCGAACAACGACCAGGGGAACGACTCGCAGCAACCGACTGGCCAGTCACACGACGACCAGGGTCATACGGGGCACGACCGCGCGTCGCGAGGCACGCACGGCTCCTGCTCGCACTCGCACGGGCACGCGCCGCCCGGCCAGCAGACGCCGAACGCACAGCAGCGGTCTGACACGCAGGAGCCGACCCACTCGCACGGCCACCACCAACCGCACAACCCGCCGCCGGGGCAGGGGCCGCCCAACGGGCACGGACCTCCGCCGGCGCACACTCCGCCGCACGGATCCGGGAACAACGGCCACGGGCGAGGCCACGGCCACTGACGCGACGTGCGGCTCGGCGTCTTCCCACTCGGGTTCAGGCTTCGGCTCCGGCTGATGCTGGCACTGACAGCGGTCGCGATCTTCCCCCTCCTCTGCGTCTCCTACGTCGTCGTCCGATCCGAGACGGGCAACGTGAGCCGCGGTATCGACTCGGAGCTCCAGGCGGCTGCGCTCGCGGCGCAGGCGAGGATCTCCGAGCTGCTCGCCCGCCGGGAGGTGGGCGCCATGGCAGGCGCGACGTCGGCGCGCGTGCAGACGGCTCTGCGCCGGCGCGAGGGGCGGGCGCTGAAGGCCTTCGCGCGCCGGCAACAGGTGGTGCTCCGGGTTGGCGGCCGCCGCTACGGACGGCCCGTCACTTCCGCACTCACCGCTCGGGTTCAGCTCGTGAGCGGCGGTCGCGCGATCGGATCGATCGAGGCGCAGCTGCCTCTCGACGCAACGACGCTGAAGCGGGCGGCGGTGCAGACCGCCCCAGGCGTCCGGCTCTCGCTCGCCGCCCTGCCCGCCGCTGCCGGCACCCAGTCACGACCCGCCATCACGCTCCCGGTGACGAGGCGGCTCGGAGTCCGCGCCTCGCTCCCGCATCGGCTCGCGGCGGCGCAACGGAGCGCCGCTTATCGCCGCGTCGAGGAGGCGGGCCTCCTCGCGCTCTTCGCGGTCATGGTGCTCACCTTCGCCCTCGCCCGCCCCCTCCTGCGTGCGCTGCGGTGGACGGAGGAGCGCGCAGGCGAGGCGCGGATCGATGCGCTCACCGGCATCGCCAACCGGCGCGCGCTCGAGGAGACCCTCGCCGCAGAGCTCTCGCGAGCCCGCCGCTTCGGCCACGAGCTCGCCGTCGTCCTCCTCGACCTCGACCACTTCAAGGAGACGAACGACCGTCACGGGCATGCGGCCGGTGACCTGCTGCTGCGCGAGGTCGGCAGCCTCCTGGCCTCGACCGCCCGCCAGGGCGACACCGTCGCGCGGCTCGGCGGCGAGGAGTTCGTCGCCGTGCTGCCCGAGACGGATCTCGAGGGAGCCCGCCTGTTCGCGGAGCGGCTCCGGCTCGGGGTCGCCGCATGTCGGATCGAGACGATCCGGACGAGCGCCAGCTGTGGCGTCGCGACGCTGCTGCCGGACGACGGCGTCGAGAGCCTGCTCGCAGCAGCCGACGAAGCGCTCTATCGCGCCAAGCAGAACGGGCGAAACCGGATCGAATCGGCTGTCCGCGCCTCTGCGGCGGCCGCCGCCTGAGGGCTGCGCGCTCCGTGGCTCACGCCACGGCGAGACCGAGCCAGGCGCCGAGCTCCTCCACCTCCTGGCGCACGGCCTCGCGCAGGGTCCGGGTGAAGGGGACGTCCTCGTGGATCGCCTGCAGCCGGAGCATGCCGGCCTTCCGATCGGCGGCGGCGTCGAGCTTCCCGACGAGCCGGTCGCCGTGGAGGATCGGCAACGCGAAGTAGCCCCAACGCCGCCGAGCAACCGGCTTGTACATCTCGAGCGTGTACTCGAACTCGAACAACTCCTCCGCGCGAACACGGTCGTGGACGAGCCGGTCGAACGGCGAGAGCAGCGCAGTCCGCCCCTCGAACTCGCCGCCGAGGTAACGCGGGTCGACCCGCCATTCCCCCTTCACGCCCTCGACCACCGCCGGCTCGCCCGCCTCGCCCACGTGGATCGGCTCCATCGGCATCGCCCGCGCCTTCGCTCTCGCGATCCCGAGCGAGGCGAGCCGTCGCTCGTCCTTCCGCCGCTCCGCCTCGTCGACGGCCGGAATCTCGACAGCCGCCGGATAGACCCGCTCGGCGAGGTCCCACAGACGTTCCCGCCCCACGCGGCCGGCGATCGCGACCTCTCCGCGCATGAGCAGGAACTCGAGCATTTGCGTGACGTTGCGGTTGTTCGTCCAGCCGCTCGACTTCCACGGGACGACGGCCGTGTCCGGGATCTCGCGCGAGCTCAGCGGCCCCGAGGCCCGGAGCAGTTCGGTCACGTCGCGCCGGAAGCGGTCGTTCTCACGCAGCCACGCGCGTGAACGGTCGTAGGCCGGGCGGTCGGATGCGCCGGCGAGGTAGAGGCCGACGTCATCCATCGGCCGGATCAGGGCGTCGAACTCGACCAGCGACCGGTCCGCCTCGAGTGCTCGCTTGAGGTCGGAGGGGTCGTAGCCGGGGCCGACGCGGCTCCAGGCGACGAGGTCGGCGCTCGGCGCGATCGCCGCAGTCGGGTCGATCTGGAGGAGCGTGAGCCGCCGCACGGTGTCGACGAGATCGGTTGGACGACGCGCGTCGAGGAGCTGCGCGCGGACCGCGATCCGCCGCGCCTCCTCCCTCGTCAGCTCGTGCACCGGCGCCAGGCTAGTGGCCATCCAGCAGCGCGAGCACGCTGGGCGGGATCGGGAGCCCGGCCCGCAGTCCGGGTGACGGCACGGGCTCTCCGTAGCCGGTGACGAACGGGATCTCTCCCGCCCAGATCTCGAGATCCGCGTCCTCGGTCTCGTCGTCGTCCGGTCCCCCCGAGCGCACCTTTGCGGACGCCTCCTCCAGCGGCAGCGCGACGATCGTCGTCGCCTTCAGCTCCTGGGCCAGCACCGGCCGCACCTCGTCCCAACGGCCCGGGAGGATCGCGTTCGTGAATGCCGCGAAGGCGGCGAGCCGCTCCGCCTCGTCCTCCACCGGCGCGAACCGGCCGAAGCAGACCACCGACTCGTAGTTGGCGCTGTGCTCGAACGCCGAGCGGGCGAGCACGAGGCCGTGCACGAGCGTGACGCTGACGCAGGCCGGCGTGCCTGCCGCGAGCAGGCGCAGCATCCGGCTCGCACGAGACCCGTGCACATACAGCTTTCCGCCGACGCGTGCGTACAGCAGCGGGACGCAGACCGGCTCACCACGGTCGACGACGGCGACGTGGGCGACGAGGGCGCGGTCGAGGATCGCCTCGACCGTGGCCCGGTCGTAGCGCGCGTTCTCGGGGACGCGCCGCACCCGGATCCGGTCGGGATGCCTCGCCATCGGCTCGACACTACTTCGTCGCTCGACTTCCCTGCGCTCTCCGCGTAGGCTCGCCTCCACAGCGAGAACGGGAGGATCCATGGCCATCGATCCACTGCTCGAGGAACGCGAGGACGGGGAAGAGGTCACCTGCCACGGCGAGCCGGATGAGCCCGACGAGCGTCCCGTGCTCTGCCTCGCCGAGCCGGAGGAGCCCGACGAGCGTCCCGTGCTCTGCCTCGCCGAGCCGGGCGAAGAGGAAGAGGAAGTCGAAGAGGAGATCGTGATCATCGAGCCCGAGCCGCCGGCCGGCCTGGCCGAGCGGTGGCGGACGAAGGCCGGAGAGGCCGGCGACGGCGACTTCGAGCGTCTCTGGACGGAGCTCACGGAGTTCCTGCGGGCCTGCTCGAGCGGCCGGCAGCCGCTGCGGCCGCCCTCCGCCGGCGTCGACGACCTCTGGCACGAGTTCATCCTCTTCACGCGCGAGTACCACGCCTTCTGCGACCGGCTCGGCGGTTACGTGCACCACGTGCCGGAGGTGCCGGCAGCCTCGTAGTCAGGAGGGAGTGGGCGCCTCGCCTGCGCCGGCCGGTACTTCGGCGAGCTCACGCGAGCGCGGGAGGTTCTTCTTCCTCGAGAAGCGGTCGAGCGCCTCGCGCCGGTGCTCGGCCGCCTCGGAGAGGCGCCCGGCACGGTCGAGGACGGCGGCGAGGTCGCTCAGCGTCTCTCCCTGGAGGTTGAGCCCCTGCGTGCCGGCGGCGAGCGTCACTGCTTCGGTCGCGAGCTCGACCGCCCGCGCATGCTCCTCCCGCGAGCTGTGGACGAGGGCGAGGGCCTGGCGCCAGGCGACCTGCGTGCCGAGGTCCCGCTCGTGGCCGAGCTCACGGCCGCGCAACGCGAGCGCCTCCGCCTCGTCGCAGCGGCCGAGCGTGCAGAGCGTGCGCGCGAGCAGCGGCGCATAGCCCGAGACGAAGCGCGGCAGGCCGCGCGACTCGAAGAAGGCCAGCTGGCGGCGCAGCTGCCGCTCGGCCTCCTCGTGATCGCCGGCGAGCGTCGCGATCTCCGCGAGCATCCAGCCACCGGGATAGCCGCCGTAGGCGGCGACGTCGGTCGCCGCCTCACGCGCCTCCGCCGCGGCGCGATCCGTGTCGCCGAGCATCGCGACGAGCCACGCCCGCACCATGAGATCCAGCGGCGGCGCTTCGCGGCCGAGTATCCCGTCGAACGTCTCGAGCGCCTCGTCGGCCGGCCGCGATCCGCAGGCGAGCGCGATGGCGAGACCGAAGCCGGTGGCCCAGCGGTGTCCGATGCGACGCGCGTGGTAGATGCACCGCTCCGCGGAGATCGCCCAGTCGTCCCAACGTCCGGTGAAAGGCCCGATGTTCGAGCCGTAGGCGGCGTGGACGAACACGAGTGCCTCGTCGGCGCCCCGCTCCTCGAGCCGCGTCACGGTCGCGTGCGTTCGCGAGTCGAGCTCCGCCAGGTCGTACGCAGAGCTCGCGCTCCCTGTCACCGACCACAGGTCCGCGACGAGCGTCGCGAACTCGGCGTCGAGCGGGTCGCCCTCCAGCTGCTCGCGCTCCGCAGCGGCCCGCACGAGCTCGATCCCCGCAGTCGCCGGAGCGGCGGGGTCGCGGTTCAGCGCGTAGCCGAGCGTGACCTCCAGGTGCACGTCGCTGCGCAAGGGACGGATCAGGGCGACGGCCCGCTCGAGCAGACCGCTCGCGCCGCGGAAGTCGCCGCGCCAGATGGCGCGCCGTCCCGCTGCCGCAAGCCGCTCTCCTGCCCGCAGCGACAGCTCCGGATCCGGCTCGCCGAGGTCCGCCCGGAAGGCGGCGGTCCGCTCGAGGTGGTAGCCGATCAGCTCGTCCTCGTCGTGGCCGCCGCTGAGCCTCGGCTCCAGCCAGCCGGCGAGCCGTTCGTGCAGCTGCGCTCGGGCGGCCTTCGGCATCCCCGCGTAGGCCGCATCCGCGATCAGCTGGTGGCGGAAGGCGAAGGCGTCGCCGCCGATCTCGGCGTGCGCCGGTCGCACCAGCTCCTTGCGGACGAGCCCGAGCAGCACCCTGCCAACCTCGAGCTCCTCGCCGAGCAACGCGGCAACCGCGTCCTGGTGGAACGTCCGCCCCTCGACCGAGCCGCATTCGAGCACGGTCCGCTCGCTGGGAAGAAGCTGGTCGAGCCGGGCCGCGAGGAGCGCCTGGATCGTGGGCGGGATCTCGACGGCGGCGTCGCCCGACTCCTCCGCGAGCGCGAACACCTCCTCGACGAAGAGCGGATTGCCCTCCGCGGTGGCGGCGATGCGCGCGCGGAGCTTCGGATCGGCGACGCCGAGCGCGTCGAGCAGCTCCGTGGTCGCGGAGGAGTCGAGGGGTTCCAGGAGGATCGTGCGCGCGTTCACGTCGCGCTCCCGGCCGAGCGGCCGCTCGAGCAGATCCAGCCGGGCGGTGCACAGCAACAGGATCGGCACCCCGCGCGAGAGGAGGGCAACGTGCTCGACGACGTCGACGAGCGTCGGCTCCGCCCAGTGGAGATCCTCGAGCACGACGACCAGTGGGCGCTCGGCGGCGCGTTCTTCGAGCAGCTTGCGGAAGGCCCACGCCACGCGGTCGGCGGACTCGACGACGTCCACACCCTCGAGCACCGAGCCGAGCGCCGCCGCCGCGCGCGCGTCGCTCGGCAAGGGCGCGAGCTGCTTCGCGACCTCGGCCACCGGCCAGTAGGTGATGCCTTCGCCGTATGAGAGGCAGCGGCCGATCGCGGAGGTGGCATCGAGCCCCCGCACGAACTCTGCGACGAGGCGCGACTTCCCGATGCCCGCCGCCCCGACCACTGTCACGAGCTGGCAGGAACGCTCACGCAGCGCCGTCTCGAAAGCGGCGCGCAGCACGCCGAGCTCCTCTCCGCGACCGACCAGGCGCGCGCTCGTCCGGCGCGTGGCTCCGGCCACGAGCCCCAGCAGCGGCCAGGCGTCGATCGGCTCCGCCTTGCCCTTCAGCTGGAGCTCCCGCCTGGGGCCCAACTCGGCCGCCTCGCGCACGTGCCGGAACGTCTCCCGTCCGATCAGCACCTCCCCCACCCCGGCTGCCTGCTCGAACCGCGCCGCGACATTGACCGTGTCGCCGGTCGCCAGGCGCTCGGCAGTCCCGGTCACGACCTCGCCGGTGTTGACCCCGATGCGGCCGGTGAGCGCCAGGGCCGGCAGCGCGTCGCGCATCTCGAGCGCCGCGCGGCAGGCTCGCAGCGCGTCGTCCTCGTGCACAGTGGGGACGCCGAAGACCGCCATCACGGCGTCCCCGATGAACTTCTCCACCGTTCCGCCGTGCCGCTCGACGATCGACTTCATCCGCTCGAAGTAGCGCGCGAGGAGGGCGCGAAGCCGCTCGGGATCAGTCGAGGAGCCGAGCTCCGTCGAGCCGGCAAGATCGCAGAAGACGATCGTCACCGTCTTCCGCTGCTCGCGCGGGCCGGCCCGGTCGAGCGGCGCCCCGCAGGCGTTGCAGAAGCGCGCGCCCGCCGGGTTCTCCTGCCCGCAACTCGCGCAGACCGGCACAAAATCGAGGCTAGACCATCCGGGCGGCGGGCGCAGCACGCGCTCTTGCCAACGCCGCTTCGACGCACCGGCCGAGGTGCGTAGAGTTGTCCCGGTGAACGCGACCATGAGCACCGCTGCGGAGGCAACGGCGGCGGACAGTCGTCCGCGCGGCGAGAAGATCGCGCGCCTGCTGCGCGAGATCGACGCTCTCATCGCCGACGACGAGGCCGCCGACCGCCGGATCACCGGGGGCTGGCAGACGTTCGAGGACATCTGCGCCGCCGCGCACGTTCACACCTGGGACGCCTACAGCGTCGACCTCACCACCGACGCCGCGAGCTACCGCTCGCTCGCCCCGAGCCAGCAGGAGGCCGTCAAGCGCATCTTCGGGACGATCTACCGCGCGGAGTCGGTCGTCGACGACTGGATGGGACGGATCGTGGCCGCCGTCCCGCTCGAGCCGGGCTACGACTCGATGCGGGCGGCGCTGATGACGCAGGAGCACGACGAGCGGATGCACCGGGGCAGCCTCCACCGCGTCGCGACGGAGGTGCTCGGGATCCCCGCCGCCGAGATCGAGCGCGTCGCGAAGAAGTACGACAACTTCGTCGCCGAGGTGCTCTTCGACCGCTTCGAGGTCGAGATGCGCCACCTGCTGCGGCCGGCCCGGCCGCTCGAGGACCTCTACACCGCGATCTTCATCTACGGCGTGATCAGCGAGGACGTCGTCGCCAACAGCGACGTCGTGATCCGCCGCGGCCAGGGCCGGGGGCTGTACGACACGTACGACCTCCCCGGGATGAAAGAGGGGCAGACGAACGTGCGCCGCGACGAAGGTCGGCACGTCCGCATCGCGGTCCTCGCGACGCGCCGCTTTCTCGCCGAGTTTCCCGGAGCCGCCGAGCGGCTGCTCGGAATCTGCTCCGACTACATGGAGCTCGCCGACCGCATGGTGCGGCGTGCCAAGGCGACGCGCGGGCTCATCGACGCGCACCTCGCGGAGTCATATGGGCCGGACGTCGACTCCCTGTACTACTACGTGATGAACATGAAGCGGCTCGCGGTGCGCCTGGACGAGTTCGGCCTCCGAACGGCCGTGATCGAGGTGAAGCAACGTGTCGACGAGACCATCGCGGAGCTCAGCGGCGAGGACGGCGAGCCCGTCGTCCAGACGCCGAACCGGCTGCTGCGGCTGGTCGGCCCGCGCTTGCTGAGATTCGGCGGCGCCCGCTTCGCGAACTAGTGGTGTGACCGGGGACGTTGCCCGGTTCCTGGGTCGCGAGCACCAAGCGATGCAAGGACGCAGGGACCGCCGATAGTCGCACTATCGGCGCGACCGAGGACGCCGCAGCGCGCCGCGTGATCGCGGGCCAGGGACCCGGCGAACGTTGCCGGTTGCATCACTAGGCCGCTGCCAGGACGCGCTCGTAGCAGGACTCGAGCCGACGAGCGAGGAGCGGCCAGGCGTAGCGGGTCGCGGCGAGCTCTCGCGCGGCGCGCCCGCGCTCGACGCGCGCTTGCTCGTCCGCCAGCAGCGACTCGACCGCGTCCACGAGCGCGTCGGCGTCGCCGGGAGGGGTCAGGAGCCCGACCTCCGGCGTGACGACCTCGCGATAGCCGGGGATGTCGGACGCGACGACCGGCGTCGCGCAGGCGAGCGCGCGCGTGATGACCATCCCGAAGCTCTCGTTGCCGAGGGACGGCGCCACGAGCAACTTCGCAGCGGCGAGCTCCTGCGTCAGTGTCACGTCGTCGACGTAGCCGAGCGTGTCGATCCCGTCGTCGGAGACCCGCAGCCGCGTCAACAGGAGCCGCACGGCGAGCGGGTCGGCCCCGATCAGGCGCAGCCGGCGACCGTCGCGGCGCAGGCGCGGCCAGGCGCGGAGCAGGACGGGCAGCCCCTTGCGCGGGTCGTGGCGGCCCAGGAAGACGACATGGTCGAGGCGGTCGGCCGGGTCGACCGCCTCGGGCAGCTCGACTCCGTTCGGGATGATCTCGTACTCGCCACCCGTGTACGTGATGGCGGTACGTCGAGCCTGCTCCGAGACCGCGATCCGCAGGTCGATCCGCTCGGCGAGAAAGCCGAAGAGGGCGATCGCAAACCCTCGCCACGCCGAGTCTCCGGCGGCGTGAAACGTCGCGACGACCGGCCCGTCCCAGAGCGCGAGAGCGGCCGGGCCGATCATCGGTGCCAGCGGCTCGTGCACGTGCAGCAGGTCGAAGCCCTCCCGGGCGAGCGTGCGCCGCAGCCGGGGAAGCGTCGACGGGCTGAGGACGAGGTTCGAGAGCGCCCCGTTCCCGGGGACGATCACCGACCGGCCGAGCGGGACGACCCCCGGCGGCGGCTCCTCGTACCGTCCCTGGCGCGGGTGCAGGATCCGGCTGAACGAGCCCGGCGGGTCGTTGCCGATCAGGAGCCGCGTCTCGATCCCGAGCGCCGCGAGGGCGCGCACCTGCGCCTCGGCGTGGTCGACGACGCCGCCGCCGAACGACCACGAGTAGGGGACGACGATCCCGACCTTCACTGATTCTCCTGAAGGAGGGGGCTCGTGGGGGAACCATGGGTTCCCCCACGACTGGACCACGAGTAGGGAACGACGATTCCGACCTTCACGGGGCCGAGGCTACCGCGGACGGGCGAGCAGCCATCCCACCGCCGCACCGGCCACCAGGAGCTGGAGCGTGGCGGGCAGGCCCTCGCCGTGCCGGCCGCCGCCGCGGTGGAAGAGCTTGCGGCCCCCGACGCGGAGCCACGGCACGACGTGCTCGAGGTCGGGGCAGGACGCCGACGCGCCGCCGAGCACGGCCGGGTCGAGCGGACCGCGCCTCAGCGCGAGCAGCGCGAGGCAGGCGAGACCGCTGCCGATCTCGAAGCCGAGGTCGTCGATGTCCTCGTGCGGCACGCGGTCACCGGCGAGATGCAACGGCGGGCCGAGCAGGAGCGCCAGCGCCGGCGAACGGACGAGTGCGCCGGCGGCGGCGCCGGTCGCCACGTGAAGGGAGACGATCACCAGGCCACATGATCGCTTATGCTTTCTCCATGGGCCTCGGCGACTGGTTCAAGCGCCTCTTCTCCGCTCCGGCTCGCACCGACGCCCCGCTCGACGTCGCGAACGAGACGGACGACGAGAAGACGATCGACGAGGAGCGGATCGAGGCCGGCGGCGGCGCCGCGTCGGCGAGCGCCGACTACAGCGGCCTGGAAGCGGGCGAGGCGGCGGAGGGCGAGCTCTCCGAGTACGAGCCGCCCGCCGAGTGAGCGTAGGCCCCGCAACTACCGCACGCGCCTTGCTCGCCGTATAGCTCGCGGCCCGGTAGCCCTACGCCATCGGCACCTGGGGCAGCAGCCGCGGCTCGAGCCGGTCGAGGATCTCGGTCAGGCTCTCGCCCGTCGCCGTGATGCCGTGGTTGCGCAGCCCGACGGTGGCGTGGCCCGGGTCGGGCGCGCCCGCGACGAGCTTCGCGACGCTCGTCGCAAGCTCCTCGGTGCCGCACGGATAGTTGATCTCGGTGGCCTCGATCCCGTCGAGCCAGGCATGGACGTGGAGGATCGCGCCGACCTCGGGATTCTCGCCGTAGATCATCCAGTGCTCGATCGCATCGACCGAGACGCGCCTCGGCTCGACGTCGGGCGGGACGCTCAGGACGATCCGCCGTCGCACGGCGTCGTAGCCCGAGACGAGCAGGATGTCGCGGCCCGGCGTCTCGAGCTTCGTCTTGTCGACGCCGCTCGCGCTCATCCAGAAGCGCCCGGCGTCCTTGCGGGCGGAGAGATTGCCGTAGGACAGACCGCCGATCGCGTAGAGGCGCTTGATCCGGCGCAGATCGGCCGGGCTGACGAGATCCTCGACGGGGAACGGCGCCGGCATCAAGCCGAGGCCGTCGAGGCGGCGCCCCGCCTCGCCGATCTCGCGCGTGAGAGAGTCGCCGTCCCACAGCTCGGGCTCCAAATCGCGCGCGGAACTCGTTCTCGATCACGAGGTGCGAGGTCGCGAGCGGCTGGAGCCGGTCGACCACGGCGGAGGCGAGACCCGGCCCATCCGGGACGACGTAGTGGCCGCGCTCCATCGTCGTGAAGATGACGCCGCGACCAGGGACGTAGCAGAGGCTGATGTTCGCGAGCGCGCGGACGAGCATCGGGTACGTCTCGCGCAGCTCGTCGACCGGCGGCTCGGAAGTGCTCCACAACGCCGCGACGAACGTCCCCTTCGACCGGCGCCGGAACGGCCGCGGCCGCTCGGCGTCGACGAGGTTGAGCACGATCCCCGCCTCCTCGCCGGCGGTCTCCGCCGCCGCGAAGCCACGCTCCTCGAGCACGGCGACGATCGCCGCCGCGAGCACCCCGAGTGGGCCGGACGCGGCTCCCGCGACGGCGAAGCTTCCGGCGCCCGCAGGCGGCGTTGGACGCTCTGGTGCCTCGGCGGACGTCGTCATCCCCTAGCGGATATCACCTGACGCGGTCCCGCCGAATCGGCAATTTGCCGCAGCGGCCCGGATTAGTCCACGACCTGCTCGAGCGCATGCTCCTCGGGAGCGACGACGCGGCTGCCGTGGAGAGCGAGGCGGAGGTCGAGCCGCTGCTCGGCTCGCGCGAACGTGAATCCGGTCGTGGCGCTGCTCGCCGCGCCCTGAGCTGCTCATATCCCCCGAAAGGGGGAGGTTGGAAACCACTACAGCCGGAGATGATCGGATCACTCCTTCTCGGGGCTGACGGCAATCACTCTGCGGCGGAGTTTCTTTCGGAGCGGCGGGCGGCGCCCGCCGCTTCGTACGTTCCGGGACGGATGCCGGGGTAGCATCGGCCCGTGCCGGGGAGAGCCACAACCTCCGTGCTCGAGGCTTCTCCGCCGCGCTACACGGCCGAGGAGGCAGCCCGGATCGCGGCGGAGCTGTTCGGTCTCGAGGGCCGTGCGGTCGACCTCGGGAGCGAGCGCGACCAGGCGTTCCTGCTCGAGGACGGGGCGGCCGGCGCGGTGCTCAAGATCTCGAACAGCGGCGAGGACGAGGGCGCGCTCGACCTCGAGGAGACCGCGATCGCGCACGTCGCCGCCGTCGACCCGGAGCTTCCGGTCGCCCGGCCGCTCGCGCCTCGGGCCGCCTTCGAGGGCCACCAGGTCCGGCTGTTCGAGCTCCGGCACGGCCGCAAGGGAGGCCCCGAACTCGGCGACGACGCCGTCCACGACCTCGCCGCGACGCACGCCCGTCTCTCGCTCGCGCTCCGCTCGTTCTTCCATCCCGCGGCGGGCCGCGAGCTGCTCTGGGACGTCCGGCAGGCGCCGCGCCTGCGAGACGTGCTGCACGCGATCGAGACCGGCGAGCGGCGCGCGCTCGTGACCCGGACCCTCGACCGCTTCGAGGAACGAGCCCTGCCGAGCTGGCCCCGCCTGCGCGCGCAGGTGGTGCACGGTGACTTCAACCTCGACAACCTCCTCTTCGACGAGCGAGGCCGCGTCACCGGGATCCTGGACTTCGGCGACTGCTGCCACACGGCGGTCGCCGCGGACGTCGCCGTCGCGCTCGCGTCGCTGCTGCGCGGCCGTCCGTCGGACGACGTCTTCCGCGTCGCGCGGATCGCGCTCGACGGGTACGGAGCCGTGATGCCGCTCGAGCCCCTCGAGCTCGAGCTGCTCGGAGACCTCGTCGCCGCGCGGCTGGCGGCGATCGTGGCGATCAGCGCCTGGCGAGTCCGGCGCTTCCCCGAGAACGCCGGCTACATCCAGGCTTGGGACGACGACTCGTGGCTGCTGCTGGAGCTCCTCGACGCGCTCGGCCCGGAGCAGGTCGCCGGCGAGCTGCGTGCCCGGCGAGCGCCGCGTGCGACGAGCGAGCTCGCGCGGCGCCGCACCGGCGCGATGGGCGCGATCCTGGCGCCGCTCACGTACGCACGGCCGGTGCACGCCGTCCGCGCCGCCGGCGTGTGGATCGAGGAGCCCGACGGCACCCGGCTGCTCGACGCGTACAACAACGTGCCGGTCGTCGGGCACTGCCACCCCCGCGTGACGGAGGCCGTCGTCCGCCAGACGCGGCTGGTCGCAACCAACGCGCGCTACCTCTACGAGCCGCTCGTGGAGCTCGCCGAGCGGCTGCTCGCGACGTTTCCGCCCGAGTCGGGCCTCGACACGGTCGTGCTCGTCAACTCCGGCAGCGAGGCGAACGACCTCGCGTGGCGGCTCGCCGCGGGCGTGACGGGCCGTCGCGGCGCCATCGTCACGGAGCACGCCTACCACGGCGTGACGGCGGCGACGAGCGACCTCTCGCCGGAGGAGTGGCCCGCCGGAGCGCGGCCGCCCCATGTCGCGACCATCCCGCCGCCGCTCGGCGGGGGCACGCTCGACGAAGCGCTCGACCTCGCTCTCGCCGGCCTCGCAGGCGGGCTCGCCGCGACCTTCCTCGACGGCTCCCTCATGAGCGACGGCATCCACACGCCCGACGACGTCGAGCTCCGGTTGCTCGTCGAGCGGACACATGCGGCGGGCGGTCTCTATGTCGCCGACGAGGTCCAGGCCGGCCACGGGCGCACGGGGCCGCTCTGGTCGTTCATGCGCCACGGCCTCGCGCCGGACGTCGTCACGCTCGGCAAGCCGATGGGCAACGGCTACCCCGTCGCGGCTCTGGTGACGCGGAGCGACCTCGCAGAGCGCTTCCCGTACGCCGGGAGCACGTTCAGCACCTTCGGCGGCAATCCCGTCGCCGCGAGCGCCGCCCTCGCCGTGCTCGACGTGCTCGAGGACGAGCGGCTGCCGCACCGCGCCGCCGCAGTCGGCGAGCGGCTGCGAGCCGCGATCGAGAGGCTGGGAAAGGAAGAGGTGGTCGAGGTGCGCGGGAGCGGCTTGCTGGCGGGCGTGCAGCTGACGAGCGGCGAGCTGGCCCGGGCGGTCGCGGACGGACTGCGGGAGGCCGGCGTCCTCGTCGGCGTCACGGGCCGGGCGGGCGACGTCCTCAAGATCCGGCCGCCGCTCGTCTTCGCCGACGAGCACAGCGACCTCCTCGTGCAGGCGCTCGAGCGCGTGCTGGCCTGACCGTAATGTCACAAAGCCGTATCGTTTTCGCATGCCTGTCGAGCAGACCGATGCGCAGCTCGTCGCGCGCTGCCGCGCCGGCGATCCCGAGGCCTGGAACGAATTCGTCGAACGCTTCTCGCGCTACGTGTACGCGATCTGCCTCCGCGGCTTCCGGCTCGCCCAGCACGACGCGGAAGACGTCTTCCAGGAAGTCTTCGCCCGCGCCTTCGAACGACTGCCGAGCTGCGCAGCGACGACGCCGTCCGGCCGTGGCTCGCCCAGCTGACGCGACGGCTCTGCATCGACCGCCTACGGATCGTCGCCCGGGACGGCCCCTTTGCGGAGCCGGACGAGCAGGCTGTCGACGACGTGCTCGCGACCCTCGACGACGCGGTGACGGTCCGGGCGGCGCTCGACGCGGTGGGCGAGCCCTGCCGCGAGATCCTCGACCGCTTCTTCTGCCGCGACGAGAGCTATCGGACGATCGGCGACGTGCTCGACATCCCGGCCGGCACGATCGCGAGCAGGATCTCCCGCTGCCTCGAGAAGGTTCGTGCTGAGATCTATGGAAGGAATCAGGGCCCTCGTCCGTCATGAAGGGTGAGATGAACGAATACGACGTGGAGCGGATCGGTCGGTTGCTGCGCCTTCTTCCGCCGGCACCGGAGGGGTGGGTGCGGGCGGCGCAGGAGCTGCCCTCCGCACGCGCTGCCCTGGACGAGCTCGTCGCGCGAGCCGAGCAGGACGCGGCCTTCCGGGAGCAGCTCGTGACCGACCCCGAGTGGGCAGTCGTCACCGCCGGTCTCGAGCCCTCACCGTTCGTCGTCTCGCGGCTGCGCCGGCTTCTCGAGGAGGTCTGACCCGCGCGGGACGTGCTTCGGTGAGACACTTCAGCGGTGCTCACCGAGCTCTCCCTCCCCGCGCTTCTCGAGGAGTTGGCAGCGCCGTGCGAGTCGCCGGGCGCCGGTTCCGCGCTTGCCGTGACGCTCGCGACGGCCGCGGCCGTGGTGCAGATGACGGCTCGCCTGTCCCCCGAAAGCTGGCCTGAAGCGAGCGGTGTCGCGGCCCAGGCGGAGGCGCTGCTGGAACGGGCGGCGAGGCTCGTCGACGAGAGCGCCGTCGCCTACAGCCGCGCGCTCGAGGCGCGCGAGACCACGGCGTCGCAGGAGAAGCAGGAACGGCGCGACTGGGCGCTCGGCAGAGCCACCGCGGCAGCCGCGGAGCCGCCGCTCGCACTCGTACGCGCCGCGGCGGACCTCGCTCAGCTCTGCGCGGCCGCCGCGGACAACGTCGAGCCGCACGTGCACGCGGACGTCGCGGTGGCGGCCGCACTCGCCGCGGCCGTCGCGCGCGGCGCCCGGGAGCTCGTGGCCGTCAACCTCACGGCACTGGCGGGCGACCAGCGGGTCGAGGAGGCGGAGCGGCTCGTCGCCGCCGCAGAGGCTGCTGCGGCGGCTTCGCGCACGCCCTGGTAGCAAGAAAAGGAAAGGGCCCGGCTTTCCGCCGGGCCCTCGCGTAGAGCATGAACTTTGGGGCTTAGCCCTTTTTCGGGGAACCCTTCTTCGGCACGTCGTCCTCCTTCGGGGAATCGCTGGCGCTCTCTCATCCCACTAGACGGGCCAGCGCACCGAAATCTTCCCACGAAAAGGGCTCGACCGTGCGGCCGAGCCCTTCGTTACCCGAACTCTCTTGAACTAGCCCTTCTTCGGCATCTTCCATCTCCTCCCAGGGCGAAAACCTTGCAAACCAGTTCAGTCCTACGGTGTCTCTCGCCTTACTAGACGTGCCTGAGGCATGAATCTTTCCGTCAGGGGTTCAAATTAGCAAGAAAGCCTGCGATCCTCTCGCCCGATGGATCGTCTGACGGGCGCGCTGCGGGCGTTTGCGACGGGCTTCGGGAACGGGAACGTCCGCAGCATCCAGCTGGCGGGAATGGGCTCGACGCTCGGGATCTGGGCGTACGGGGTCGCGCTCCCCGTCTACGCCTACCACGCCGGCGGCGGTGGCGCGCAGGGCGCACGGACCGTCGGGTTGCTCTTCTTCGCGCGCTTCGCGATCGCAGCGCTCGTGGGGCCCTGGCTGGGAGTGCTCGTCGATCGCTCGTCGAGGCGGCGGATGATGCTGACCGCCGACGTCATCCGCTGCGCGATCTTCGCCGGCATGACGGCGGTGGCGAGCACCGGCGGCACCGCGTACGTGATCTACGTCCTTGCGGTCATGTCGACCGTCGTGGGACAGCTGTTCGGCCCCGCTCAGGCAGCGCTGCTGCCGTCCCTCGTCGAGTCGCCGGAGGAGCTGACGGCGGCGAACCTCGTCAGCAACACGGTCGCGAGCGTCGGCATGTTCGCCGGACCCGGGATCGCCGGCATCCTGCTCGCGCTGAGCGGACCCCGTGCCGTCTTCGCGCTGACCGGGGCCCTCTTCCTCTGGTCGGCGCTGTTCGTGCTCCACGTGCCCCGCGACGCACAGCCCGAGCGGGCCGAACGGCCGCGCTTCCTGCCCGAGCTGGCGGCGGGCTTCACGACGGTCCTGCGCGACCCCGCTCTCCGCGTCGTGGTCGGCCTGACCACCGCGCAAGAGGTCGTCGAAGGCGCGCTCGAGGTGTTGCTCGTCGTCCTCGCCATCCAGATCCTGCACAGCGGCAACGCCGGGGTCGGTTGGCTGAACACGGCGATGGGCGTCGGCAGCGTGATCGGCGCCGGCGTCGTCGCCGTGATCGCCGCGCGCCGTAGGCTCGCGGGCGGGTTCGGGCTCGGGATCCTGCTCTGGGGCGCGCCGATCGCTGCTGCGGCGGCCACGACCGTCCTGCCGCCCGGCCTCGTGCTCCTCTGCGCCGTGGGCGCCGGCGCGATTCTCGTCCAGGTCAACGGCGTCACGCTCCTGCAGCGGTCGGCTGGGAACGAGATGCTCGGCCGCGTCTTCGCCATCCTGGAGAGCCTGATGCTCGCCGCCATGGCCGTCGGCGCTCTCGCCGCGCAGGCGCTCGTCACGTCGCTCGGCGCGCGCGCGACGCTCGTCGTGACCGGAGTGTTCCTGCCGGCCCTGCTCGTCCCGCTCTGGCCGGCCCTACGGCGGATCGACGCCGGCGCCGAGATCGCCGAGGAGCCGCTCACGCTGCTGCGGGCGATCTCGATCTTTGCGCAGCTGCCGCAGCCGACGATCGAGCGGCTCGCGCTCGGCGCAACGGAGATCGGCGCGCCGGCCGGCGAAGCGGTGGTCACGCTCGGTGAGGCCGGTCACCACTTCTACGTGATCGCGGACGGCCGGGCCTCGGTCGAGCTGGAGGAGGGTCCGGTGCGCGAGCTCGGGCCGGGCGACTTCTTCGGCGAGATCGCGCTCCTGCGCGATGTGCCGCGGACCGCGACCGTGCGCGCCATCACCCCGCTTCGGCTCTACTCGATCGAGCGCTCCAACTTCCTCGCCGCGGTGACCGGCCATGCGCCGACGCTCGCGGCGACGGAGAGCGTCGTCAGCGCCCGGCTGCCCACGGGCGGGGCCATGGGTTGATCCGCTGCGCGTCCGCGACCTCAACTGGCTCCAGCTCGAGGAGTACCTCCGCCACGACGACCGGATCGTGCTGCCGATCGGCTCGACGGAGCAGCACGCCTACCTCTCCCTCGAGACCGACAGCATCCTCGCCGAGCGCATTGCGACCGAGGCGGCCGAGCCGCTCGGCATCCCTGTCCTGCCGGTGCTCGCGTACGGTCTGACCCCGAGCTTCGGCGCCTACCCCGGGTCGCCGACACTGCGGGCGGAGACCCTGATCGCGGTCGTCCGCGACCTGCTCGACTCGCTGCACTCGCAGGGCTTCCGGCGGATCCTGATCGTGAACGGCCACGGCGGCAACGCCCCGGCCGACGCGGCAAGACGCGAGTGGGCGGCCGCACACGACGAGGCGGACGTGCTGTTCCACACCTGGTGCTTCGCGCCGCGCGTCTGGCAGCTCGTGCAGGAGCTCGATCCGGGTGCGAGCCATGCCTCGTGGATGGAGAACTTCCCTTGGACACGCCTGCCCGGGGTCGAGCTCCCCGCCGAGCGGAAGGAGCCGCTGCCGCAGCCCTTGCCCGCTGCGCCCCGCGCAATGCGGGAGGCCGCCGGAGACGGCCAGTACGGCGGCTTCTACGCGCTCCCGGACGGCGACGTCCTGCGTGTCTGGGCCATGGGCGTCGAGGAGACACGGGAGCTGCTCGAACACGGCTGGCGTCGTTAGCCGACGCGATGCTCAGCGGGCGTGCCGCCTCTACCTTTTGTAAGGCCTTTGGCATTTTCGGAGGATGCGGATTAGGGTTCTGTTAATGCCAATGCTGCACGGCTGCGCGTTCCCGGAGTGCACGACGCTGACGTTGAGCACGTACTGCGTCGAGCACGAGCTGCTCGTGCGGGCTGCGAAGGAATCGGAGCGGACGCACGAAGACGACGGGCTCGAGCGAGAGCCGTCTTTCACAACGGCCTCGGAGGACGCGACCGCGGAGCCCGCGCCGCTCGGACGGACTGCCGTCTAGCGAGCGGCCGAATCCGGGTCGAGACCCGGATTGAGGACGTGAACCGGGGCCTGGGCCGGCGGCGCAGGCGAGAGCGTGGCCCTGAGCGCCTGGCGCTTCACGCACGAGACGCACGGAGCCGCCGACACGACGCTCGCGTTGCCGGACGCCAAGGGCGAGATCCCGGTACCCGTCAGGGCGATCGCGAAGACAGCGGCCGTGGCAGCGAGGGCAGCCGTGGCGCCGAACGTGGCCGTTCGCACGAACCGCCGCCGCAGCGCCTGCGACCGGAGCTCGAACGACAACGCCGGCTGCACGGGCTCCAACTCGTGGAGAAGGCTCCCCAACGCAGCGACCTCGCGCGTCCACGAGCTGCACACGGCGCAGTGGCGGAGGTGACGCGCGAGCCGCGCGGTCTGGAACTCGTCGAGCTCGCCGTCCAGCCGACATGAGGCGAGCGCGCGCCAATCGGTGCAGCAATCGACGTCCGCCATCACATCGTTAGAGACGCCCCGGAGCCGAGGAAGTTAGCCTCGCCGGGTCTCGAGCCTCCAGCTCAGTTGTTCGGGTTGGCACGGACCGGGATGCTGTATTCCGGGAAGAAGTAGTTCACGACCCAGCGGGCGGGCTTGCCGCTCTTGCCGCCGACGCGGTCGAGGCCGATCCTGAACGTGAGCGCCGCCGGCTTGATGCCGGATCCGCGCCGCGCGTGGAGCCCGACCTGGAGCAGCAGGTATTTCGGCTGGGACATCTTCACGACGAACTGCGCCGTCTTCGCATTGCTGGCGGGGTACAGCGTGACGGGAATATTGCCCTTGTTCCACTGCGCGAGGCTCATCCCGCCCTTCAGGTCGGAGCCGACGATCTGGTAGGCGGTGCCGAGGTTCTTCCGCTGGACCGCCGTCTGCAGGAACGTGCGCGCGACCTGGAGCGCACTCGCCGACGCCGGCACTCTTGGCGGAGACGGCGTGGTCGGCGTGGTCGAGGCCGGTGGCGACGACACGGTCGACAGGTCGACGGCCGTCGGCTGGCTGGTGCCGCGGCTGAAGAAGACGGCGAGGAAGACGACGACTCCGATCACGAGCACGGCGCCGGCGACCCACAGGAGCTGCTGCTGCCTGCGGGGCGACGAGAAGAAGCCGCTCGGGGATGAAATCGTCGTGTTCACCGAGAGACGACCAAGGTACCAGAGATCTCCGCAGTCACAGGGCTAACTTTCGTGATGAAAGAAGGTTCAAAAAACGCGCCTCGACGGGTCGAACGCGGCGCCGAGCAGGACCAGCAGGACTCCGAACGCGAACAGGCCCAGCGAGGCCCGCCGGGACTCGCTCCGCTCCTCCGGCGTCGCCTTTCGGAGGCTGCGGCGCCCGAGCGGGAAGAACGGGCGATCCAGGTCTACACTCCGGTCGACGCGCGTCGGCCCGCGGCTGCCGAGTGCGAGGCTGCAGAAGAGGATCCCCGCTCCGGCGAGGTAGAAGCCGATCGCGAGCGCACGGAGAATGCTCCCGCCGGCGAGGGCGCCGAATGCGGCCGAGATCGCCGCGGTCCCTCCCAGGACGACCGCGAGGATCACCAGGATGCGGCGCAGTCCTGCGCGAACCACTCGTCGAGACTACTCGGGCGAAGCGGCGGGCGCGGCTGCCTAGCCGCGCACCGAGACGCGGCGGAAGTCGTCGTCGCTCAGTGGCCAAGCCTCGAGCGGGAAGTGGCAGGAGAACCGGTGGTCGGCGGCGCCCGGGACGGGCCTCATCTCCGGGGTGTCGACGTTGCACTTGCCCTCGACGAACCGCGAGCAGCGGGGATGAAAGCGGCAGGCCGCGGGCGGGTTGATCGGGCTCGGGACGTCGCCCTCGAGCACGATCTGCTTGCGTTCCCGTCCCAGCTTCGGATCGGCGATCGGCACCGCCGAGAGAAGTGCGCCGCTGTACGGATGCTTCGGCGCCGCATAAAGGTCCTGCCTCGAGCCGAACTCGACCGGCTGGCCGAGGTACATGACCATGACGCGGTCGGAGACGTGCCGGACGACGTTCAGGTCGTGGGCGATGAAGATGTACGTGAGGTCGAAGTCGCGCTGCAGGTCCTTCAGCAGATTGAGGATCTGCGCCTGCACCGACACGTCGAGCGCCGAGACGGGCTCGTCGCAGATGATCAGCTTCGGGTTGATCGCGAGCGCGCGGGCGATGCCGATCCGCTGCCTCTGGCCGCCGGAGAACTCGTGCGGGAAGCGGTTGTAGTGCTCCGGACTGAGCCCCACGATCTCGAGCAGCTCCTGAACGCGGCGCTTCCGGTCCTGGTCGCTTCCGATCCCGTGTACGTCGAGCGGCTCTGCGACGATCGAGCCGACGCGCTTGCGCGCGTTCAGCGACGCGTACGGGTCTTGGAAGACCATCATCATGTCGCGCCGGATGGGCCGCATCCCGCTCCGGTTGAGGTGCGTGATGTCGTGGCCCTCGAAGACGATCTTGCCGCCCGTAGGCTCGAGGAGGCGCGCTACGCAGCGCGCCATCGTCGACTTGCCGCAGCCCGACTCGCCGACGACCCCGAGCGTCTCGCCCTGCTCGAGCGTGAAGCTGACGCCGTCGACGGCCTTCACCTGGGCGATTTCCTTCTGGAAGATGAGCCCACGGGTGACCGGGAAGTACTTCTGCAGATCCTCGACGACGAGCAGCTCGCTCATGCAGCGCTCCCTTCTTCTAGGGCCAGCGCCGCCTTCTTCGCGGTCCAGATCCGGTCGCGTTCGGCGACGTCGAGATGGCAGCGGAAGCGATGCCCGTCGTGCCCCGGAGAGGGTTGAAGCTCGGGCAGCTCCGCGCGGCACCTGTCGAACGTGTAGGCGCACCGCGGGTTGAAGGCGCACCCGGGCGGCGGCCGCAGCAGCGAGGGCGGCTGACCGGGGATCTGCTCGAGCCGCTCGACGTCCGCATTCACACGCGGCAGCGAGCCGAGCAGGCCCCAGGTGTACGGCATCTCCGGCTTGGAGAACAGGTCGTCGACCTTCGCCTCCTCGACGATTCGGCCGCCGTACATCACGGCCACGTCGTCGGAGAGCTCGGCGACGACGCCGAGATCGTGCGTGATCATCACGATGGCCATGCCGTGCTCGTCCTGCAGCCGCTTCATCAGCCGCAGGATCTGCGCCTGGGTCGTCACGTCGAGCGCCGTGGTCGGCTCGTCGGCGATCAGGAGCTCAGGGTTGTTGATCAGCGCCATGGCGATCATCACGCGCTGGCGCATACCGCCCGAGAACTGGTGCGCGTAGTCATCCACGCGCGTCTCGGCGCGCGGGATCTCGACCTCCTGGAGGACCTCGATCGCCCGGCGGCGCGCATCGGCACGCGTCATGTCGCTGTGGAGCTGCACCGCCTCCACGAGCTGCCACCCGATCTTCTTGACCGGGTTCAGCGAGGTCATTGGATCCTGGAAGATCATCCCGATGCGCCGGCCGCGGATGTGCTGCAGCCGCGAGTTCGGCAGACCGAGGATCTCCTCGCCGTCGAAGCGGACTGAGCCCTCGACCTGCGCGATCTTGCGGTCGACGAGGCCCATCACGGTGAGGAACGTGACGCTCTTGCCGGAGCCCGACTCGCCGACGATGCCGAGCGTCTCGCCGCGGTCGAGCGTGAAGGACACGCCGCTGACGGCCTTGACGAGGCCGTCGTCGGTGCGGAAGCGAGTGTGGAGGTCCTCGACTTCGAGCAGCGCCATCGGCTACGTCAACCGGATCCGCGGGTCGAGCCACGCGTACAGGATGTCCACGAGGAAGTTGAAGGTGATGACCGAGAGGCACGCGAACATGACGATTCCGACGATGACCGGCAGGTCGTACCTCGGTGCCGCGAGGACGATCTGCTGGCCGAGCCCGGGCAGACCGAAGACGATCTCGATGAACACGACGCCGCCGAGCAGGAGGCCGAGATCCATGCCGAGGATCGTCACGACCTGGAGCATGCTGTTGCGCAGCACGTGCTGGAAGAGCACGCGCGCGGGCGACGCGCCCTTGGCCTGCGCCGTACGGACGTAGTCCTCCGACATCGTCTCCATGACGTTGGCGCGGATGAGCCGCGTGTAGAGGGCGGCGCTGCCGATAGCGAGCGTGATCCAGGGCAAGATCAGGTGGTAGGCCCACTGCGCGGGCCCCGAGCAGACCCCGACTTGGTGGGTCGGGACGAGGTTGCAGTAGTCGCCGATCGGCGTCCAGCCCAGCTTGAAGCCGATCAGGTAGATGAGAATCAGGCCGATCCAGACCGACGGCGCCGAAATGCCGAAGAGGACGAAGACCATGCCCGTGCGGTCGAGGATCGAGCGTGGCCGCAGCGCCGAGATGATTCCGGTCGGGATCGCGATCGCGAGATACAGGATGACGCCGCCGAAGACGATCGAGGCGGTGACGGGGATCTCCCGTCCGAGCATCGTGCGGACCGGCAGTCCGTTGACGAAGGAATAGCCGAAGGAGCCGTGCCGGATCAGGTTCCAGACGAAGAGCCAGTACTGCTGGTAGAAGGGCAGGTCGAGGTGCATCACGTGCCGGATGTGAGCCACGATCTCCGGCTTCGTCGCCTTTCCGGCCGCAAGCGCGGCCGGGTTCGACGGGACGACGAAGAAGATGACGTACGTGATCATCGTCGCCACGACGAAGAGGAAGAAGGCCCAGAACGTGCGCCGGATGAGGTACTGAGTCACTGTCCGCCTAGATGATTCGAATTGGTCTAGAGATAAAGAGCCAGTGCAATGAGGATAGCCCGGAGGGGCGCCCGGGGGCGCCCCTCCGGCTAGTCCTTAGCCTCTAGTCAGTCCCTACTTGAGCACGACCGCGTTCCAGAGGGGCTGACCCCACCACTTGCTGTAGATCCAGTTGCTCACCCGGTTCGACGTCACCCACCGGGTGTTCCCGATCTGCGTCGGGATGATCGGCGCGTACTTGGTCATGAACACCTTGTCGAGAGCGCCGTAGTCCGCCGCCCGCTTGGCACCGGTCTCAGAGGCGGCCTTGTCCATCTGCTTGTCGAAGCTGGTGTTGTTGAAGTACATGTAGTCGGTGTTGCCCGTGTCACCGATGGTGCGACCGTCGAAGTTGACGTTGAAGTAGTCGTAGCCGTCGGGGTAGTCGGCGCACCAGCCGCCGTAGGCGGTGATGTTGTAGCCGTTCGCCCCCTCGGCGATCGACTTCGTCATGAGCGCACCGTAGAAGTTCGTCGGGTCGGACGCCTGCAGGCTCGGGTTCATGCCGAGCTTCGTGGCCTGCGACTCGATGTACTCGGCGACGTTCGTCTGGTAGACGCTCGCCTGGCGGTAGTAGATGACGAGCGGAGCGCCCTTGAGCGCACTGCCGCCGATCTGCTGCGCCTTGGCCGTGTTCGCATCCGACGGGTACTGAGTGAACTTCTTGTAGCCGGGGATGGCGGGCACGAGGAGCTGATCCGAGGCGGTTCCGGAGAGCGGCCCGGCGAAGTTGATGATCGCCGCGCGGCTGAGCCCGTAGTTGAGCGCCTGACGGATCTTGGTAGTGGACGTCGTGCCGTTCTGGGACTTCGTGTTCAGAGCGTTCCACGTGATGCAGGTCGTCGGCCCGACATAGAAGCGGGTCTTGTTCACGCCGTACTTCTTGATCGTCTTCGCGACGTCCTGCGAGGGGACGGCCGCGATGTCGACCTGGTTCTTCTCGGCCTGGAGAAGCTGCGGGTCCCCGTTCGAACTCGGGTAGCTCTTGATGATGATCTGGCTTGGGTTCGAAGGCCAGTTCTTGCTCAGGGCCTTGGGGAAGTGCGTGTTCCGCTTCAGCACCGTCAGCGAGGTGAGGTTGTTGCTGGCGATGTAGTACGGACCGGCCGCCGCGTACGTGAGGATGCCGGAGTCACTGTTCGAGTACGGCATGTTGGTCGGTAGCGCCGCGAACCACTGCATCCCCATGATCGTCTCGAACTGGGGCACGACCTTGGTCAGGTGGATCGTGAGCGTGAGCCCCTTGGCCGAGATGCCGGAGATGTGCTGCGGCGGGTTGGTGCTGCACTTCGGGCCAGCACCCTTGGACGTATCGCAACCACCGCTGCTGTCGTGCGAGTAATCACCGGTCTGGGCGAACGCCTGGCCGCCGACGAGGAACACGTCGAGACCGTCGTAGATGCCGTACGGCGCGAACATCTTCGGGCTCAGGTTCCGCTCGAAGGCCCGCTGGAAGTTCGCCGCGGTGACCGGCTGGCCGGTGTTGAACTTCATGCCGCTGCGGATGTGGAACGTGTAGACCAGCCCGCTCTTCGAGATGGTCGGGTACGACGCCGCAGCCTCAGGCAAGAGCTGGAGGCCGGCCTGCCCAGGCTTCGAAGGCAGGTTCAGCAGCAAGAGGTCCGTGTTGTAGAGCGCGCCCCAGTCGTTGCTGACGTAGGCGAGCTCCGGGTCGAGCGTGTCGAACGCGCCGACCTGCGTGACGATTAGGTTGCCCCCGCTCGCCTTCGCGTGGACGTGCGATTTCGCGGTAGCCACGCCGACAAGCATGGCGGCGACGAGCAACGCTACTCCCATGCTCAACATGAACAGGGAGAGCAGATGCTTCCTGCGCATATGACTCCTTCCGTCGCGGAACCGCACGCCCTCACGAGCGGCCCGGTTGAGGTGAGTGAAAGACACCAGCATCGATTCAGACGATCATCGGTCGAAACAGTTAGCGGGCTCAGATCCGCGAGCGCGGGTCGAAGGCGTCGCGCAGGCCGTCGCCCAGGAGGTTGAAGGCGATCGTCGTGAGCAGGATCGCGGCGCCTGGCAGCAGCAGGATCCAGGCGTCGGTCTGGTAGTAGGTCGGCGCGTTCGCGAGCAGGTTGCCCCAGCTCGCCGTCGGCGGCACGATCCCGAGCCCGATGAACGACAGACCGGCCTCGCCGAGGATGTTCGCGGCGACGAGGATGGTCGAGTAGACGATGATCGGCGCGACGAGGTGCGGCAGCAGGTGCGAGCGCATGATCCGAAAGTCGCTCGCGCCCGTCATCCGGGCCGCCTCGATGAACTCCTTCTCCCGCAGGGAGAGCACGACGCCGCGCATGATCCTCGCCGGATAGAACCAGCCGAAGATGCTGAAGATGAGGACGAGCGTGAAGACGCCGGGCTGGAGGAAGCCGAACGTGATGGCGTTCAACTGGTCGCCGGCGACGATCCGCAGCGCGATGATGAACAGGAGGGCCGGGAAGACCATCACGATCTCGATCAGCCGCGAGACGACCGTGTCGACCCAGCCGCGGAAGTAGCCGGCGATCAGCCCCATGACCACCCCGGCGGCGACGGAGGCGATCGTCGAGAAGACGCCGACCTCGAGTGACGTCTGCGCACCGTAGAGGAGACGGAGAAACATGTCGTGGCCGGTCTGGTCCGCGCCGCCGAGGATGAAGAGCGTGTGGCCGAAATGCCCGGGCTCGCCCGGATAATCCGCGAGCGAGACGTGCGTCCAGGGCGGAACCGGGACGTTGGAGACCTTGGTGACGGCGGTGAGGAAGATGGTGTTCGGCCCGTGGCCGAGCAGCTTGGCCGCAATCGGCGAGCCGACGAAAGCAGCGAGGAAGAGAAAGATGACGAAGCCGAAGCTGACGAGCGCGAGCCGGTCGCGCCGGAACCTGACCCAGACGAGCTCCCAGTAGCCACGCGCCTTGACGTCTTCCAGCTCTGCCGGGGCGGCGACGGGAACGTCGATCGTGACGGAGTTGTCGGCGCGTGCGCTCACGACCGCGGGGAACGTACAGCAAAGAAGGGGCTACTGCCACCCATCAGAGACTCTGACGCGGCGAGCGCGCGGAAGTTAGCCACCCGCGGCGAGGCGGACGAACCAGTCGAGCGCCTCGGGATTGGCGAGCGTCGCGCGGCTCGCAACGGCGTCGGCCGGCGTCCCCATCAGGATCCGCTTGACCGGCACCTCGAGGATCTTCCCCGAAAGAGTGCGAGGGATCTCCGGCGCGGCGACCACCTCGTCCGGCACGTGGCGCGGCGAGCACTCGTCGCGGATCCGGCGCCGGATCTCCGCCGCGAGGCCCTCGTCGAGCTCCGCTCCCTCTTGCAGGACGACGAAGAGCGTCATCCGGCTGCCTTCTCCGGCCCGATCGGGCACGTCCACGACGAGCGCGTCGAGCACCTCTTCGAGCGCGAGCACGCTCCGGTAGAGCTCGCTCGTCCCCATCCGGACGCCGCCCCGGTTGATCGTCGCGTCGGAGCGGCCGGTGATGACCGCGGTGCCGAGCTGCGTGAGCAAGATCCAGTCGCCGTGCCGCCAGACGCCGGGAAAGGTCGAGAAGTAGCTCTCGCGGTAGCGCGAGCCGTCGTCATCGCCCCAGAGGTAGAGCGGCATCGAGGGCATCGGCTCGGTGATCACGAGCTCCCCGACCTCGTCGACGAGGGGCCGCCCGTCCTCGCTCCACGCCTCGACCTTCGCGCCGAGCGCGCGCGCCTGCAGCTGACCCTTGTAGACCGGGAGGGTCGGCACGCCGCCGACGAAGGCGGTGCAGACGTCCGTGCCGCCCGAGGTGGAGAAGAGCCAGACGTCGTCGCCGAGCTGCTCCCGCACCCAGTCGAAGCCCTCGGGCGCGAGCGGCGATCCCGTCGAGCCGACGCTGTCGAGCCGCGAGAGGTCCCGTCTCGCGCGCGGCTCGAGGCCGTCCTTCCGGCACGCGGCGATGTGGCCGGCGCTCGTGCCGAAGCAGGTGATGCCGGCCGCGTCGGCGAGATCCCAGAGCGTGCCGAGGTCGGGGTAGGCCGGATTGCCGTCGAAGAGCACGATCGAGGCCTCGGAGAGCAGTCCGCCGACGAGGAAGTTCCACATCATCCAGCCCGTCGTCGTGAACCAGAAGACCCGGTCGCCGGCTCGAGCGTCGAGGTGGAGACGAAGCTTCTTCAAGTGCTCGAGCAGGATCCCGCCCTGCCCGTGGACGATCGCCTTCGGGAGCCCGGTCGTGCCCGAGCTGTAGAGCACCCAGAGCGGATGGTCGAACGGGAGCTGGGCGAACGCGAGCTCGGCCGGCGGAAGCTCCCACTCGCCGCCGGCGAGGTACGGGAGCACGAACGTCCGCTCGAGCGTCGGCAACTCCCGCTGCAGCGCGGCGATCTCCTCGCTCCGGTCGAAGTCCTTGCCGCCGTACCGGTAGCCGTCGACGGCGAGGAGGACCTTCGGCTCGATCTGCGCGAAGCGGTCGACGACGCTGCGGACGCCGAACTCGGGCGCGCAGCTCGACCATGTCGCGCCGATGCTCGCGCAGCCGAGGAAGGCGGCGACGGTCTCGGGGATGTTCGGGAGGTAGGCGGCGACACGGTCGCCCGCTGCGACGCCCGACTCGCGGAGAGCTGCCGCGACCGCTCCCGCGCGCGCCCGCAGCTCGCCCCACGTCCACTCCCCGAGCGGGCGGAGCTCGGAGGCGTGGTGGATGGCGATCCCGGCGTCGTCGCGGTCGCGGAATGCGTGCTGCGCGTAGCTGAGCCGCGCGCCGGGAAACCACTCCGCGCCGGGCATCTCGCGGCGGCCGAGCACACGCTCGTACGGCTCGCTCGCCTCCACGTCGAAGTACTCCCAGATCGAGGCCCAGAAGGCGTCGAGCTCGTCGACCGACCACTGCCAGAGGTCGTGGTACCCCTCGAGAGCCAGACCGCGTGTCTCGTTCAGCCACCCGCGATAGCGGGTGATCGTCGCCGCTGCGACCCGCTCCGCGCTCGGCGTCCAGACGATCGGCGGCTCGGCTGCCACGGCCGCGATGCTACGCGGCGCGCGGCAAGACCGGCGCGCGGGAGTAAGGTGGAGAGATGGCGGACGAGACGCTGAGCGTCCGGGACAATCGCACCGGCGAGGAGCTCGAGATCCCGGTCGTGGACGGCACGATCCACGCCACCGAGCTGCAGAAGCTCGGCCTGATGTCCTACGACCCGGCCTTCCTCAACACAGCCTCGACGCGTAGCGGGATCACGTTCATCGACGGGGACGCCGGGATCCTTCGCTACCGCGGCTACCCGATCGAGCAACTCGCCGGGCACGCGAGCTTCCTCGAGACGGCGTGGCTCCTGTTCGAGGGCGAGTTGCCGGCGAAGGAGCAGCTTGCCGCCTGGGAGGAGGAGGTGCGCGTCCACACGTACGTGCACACGAACGTGACTCGCTTCCTCGACGGCTTCCGCCACGACGCGCACCCGATGGGGATGCTGCTCGGCGCGATCGCGGCGCTCTCGACCTTCTATCCCGACGCGAAGGAGATCGGCGACGCCGAGAGCCGCCGCCTGCAGCGGGTGCGGCTGATCGCGAAGTTCCCGACGATCGCCGCCTGGGTCTTCCGGCACAGCCGGGGCCTGCCCTACGTCTTCCCGCGCAACGACCTCGACTACGTCGGCAACTTCGTCAACATGACGTTCGAGATCGGCGGCCGGCACGAGCCCAACCCCGTGCTGCAGCGGGCGCTCGAGATCCTGCTCGTCCTGCACGCCGACCACGAGCAGAACGCCTCGACGAACGCGGTGCGCGGGGTCGGCTCCACGCAGGTGGACCCGTTCTCGGCGGTCTCGGCGGGGATCGCCGCGCTGTACGGGCCGCTGCACGGCGGCGCGAACGAGGCCGTGCTCCGGATGCTCGACGAGATCGGGGACGTGAAGAACGTCCCCGCCTTCATCGAGGGCGTGAAGAACCACGAGCGGCTGCTGATGGGCTTCGGCCACCGCGTCTACAAGAACTACGACCCGCGGGCGAAGCTGATCAAGCAGGTCGCCGACGAGGTCTTCGCGCAGACCGGGGTCGATCCCAAGCTCGAGATCGCGCTCGAGCTGGAGCGGATCGCGCTCGAGGACGACTACTTCGTCTCGCGCAAGCTCTACCCGAACGTCGACTTCTACTCCGGGATCATCTACCGGGCGATGGGCTACCCGACGGACTACTTCACGGTGCTGTTCGCGCTCGGGCGGCTGCCGGGCTGGCTCGCGCAGTGGGAGGAGATGCTCTCCGACCCGGAGCAGAAGATCGCGCGGCCGCGGCAGATCTACACGGGCTACGACGAGCGAGAGTTCGTCCCGCTCGCCAAGCGCGGCTAAAACCACGACCCGGATCCGTGGCAGCTCCGGATGCGGCTGCCGCTCCGCGCAGCGACGCTGGGTGCATGGATCGGCACTCGAGGGCGCGGCGGGCGGCAGCCGAGGCTGTCGGCACCGGGCTCTTCGTCTTCGTCGGCGGCGGCTCGATTCCCGCCCTTCTCCTCCTCGACGACGGGAAGGCGTTCAGCGGCCCCGACCTCGGGCTCGTCGCGCTCGCCTTCGGCTCCGTCGTCGCCGTGTGCGTCTACGTGCTCGGTCCGATCTCCGGCTCCCACATCAACCCGGCGGTGACCGTCGCGTTCGCCGCGACACGGCGGTTTCCCTGGCGCGACGTCCCCGCCTACGTAACGGCCCAGCTCGGGGGCGCCACCGCGGGGGCGTTGCTCATGTGGGGCGTGCTCGGCTCGCGTGGCACGCGCCTCGGTCGCGGGTTCGGCCTGGCCTATTTCGATCAGGGAACCGTGAGCTGGGGCTCCGCCTTCCTCGCGGAGGCGCTCGCCACGGGAATCCTCGTCTTCGTCGTCCTCGGCGCGATCGACCGCCACACGCCGCAAGCGGTCGCCGGAGTCCTGATCGGGATCGCGCTCGCGGCGATAGTCCTCGCGATCGGCCCTCTCACGTGCTCGGCGATGAACCCGGCGCGCGTCTTCGGGCCGCTGCTGGTTCAGACGGTCGACGGCTCGGGCGCGCACAACTGGCTCCAGCTCGTCGGCGCCTACGCCCCGGCGGAGCTGATCGGCGCCGTGCTCGCCGCGTTCGGTTACGACGCACTCACGGGAAGAGTGCGGTCAGAGCATCCCGCTCCGGAGCCAGAAGCGGCATCTCGAGCGCGGCAAGTGCCGGCTTGAGCTGGTCGGGACGGCGCGGGCCGATCACGACGGAGACCTCCGGGTCGGCGAGCAGCCAGGCGAGCGCAAGGGTTGCGGGATCTCCCCGTCGCTCGAGCTCCTCGAGCCCGTCGTAGACCCGGTCGTCGTCGAGGTGTTGGTACGGGCCTGGACGCAGCGTCATCCGGGAACCTTCCGGGGCCTGCGCGTCGCGGCGGTACTTCCCCGTCAGCCAGCCGCCGGAGAGCGGGCTGTGGGCCTGGAACCAGATCCCCCCGGTGGCGCAGAGCGGCAGCACGTCGCGCTCCACGTCGCGGTCGAGTAGCGAGTACGAGGTCTGGGCAGCGACGAAGGAGCCGGCGGCGAGTGCCTCGTCCAGCTGCGCACCGTTCACGTTGCTCAGGCCGTAGGCCCCGATCTTCCCCGCCGCCACGAGCTCGTCGAAGGCTCCGGCCGTCTCGGCGATCGGCACGTCGGGATCCCACGCGTGCGTGAGATACAGGTCGACGCGCTCGACGCCGAGCCGCTGCAGGCTCGTCTCGATCTGCCGGCGCACGCGGGCAGGCGCGAGGCCGCGATCCCCGCCCGTGTCCATCGGGTTGAACGTCTTCGTGGTCAGGCGGAGGCCGTCCGGGCGGCGTGCGCGGATCCACTCGCCGATGTAGGTCTCGCTCCGGCCGCCGCCATAGGCGTCGGCGGTGTCGAACCACGTGATCCCGGCCTCCCACGCGGCGTCCATCACCTCGAGCGCCTGCTCCAGCGTCTCACCCTGGCCGAAGAGTGCGGGCGCCGAGCCGACGCCTCCGAAGTTCCCGCAGCCGAGGATCAGCGGCGGATAGTCTCGCGTCATATGGGGGCGACGCTACTCGACATCGACGAGATCCGTGTTCGCTACTCGTCGCTCCGGGGAGGCGAGTTCGCCTTCCTCGACGCCCCCGGCGGAGCGCAGGTGCCGAACGAGGTGGGCGAGGCGATCGCGCGTGCGCTGCGCGAGGCGAGCGGGAACCTCGGCGCGCCCTACGAGACCGGGCGTCTGGTCGAGGAGATCCTCGAGCGGGCCCGGGCCGACGCGGGCCGCTTCCTCGGCTGCTCGTCCGACGACGTCGTCTTCGGGGCCAACATGACGACGCTCGACTTCGCGCTCTCGCGGACGGCGGCTCGCGACTGGTCGGAGGGCGACCGGATCCTCGTCTCCCGTCTCGACCACGACGGCGGGGTCGCGCCCTGGGTCGAGCTCGCCGCGGACCGCGGCTTTCTCGTGGACTGGGTGGACGTCACGGACGATCTGCGGCTCGACCTCGACGACCTCGAGCGAAAGCTCGACGACCGGGTCCGCGTCGTCGCCTGCGTCGCGGCCTCGAACGCGGTCGGGACGCTCGTCGACGTGCCGCGCGTCGCGGAGCTCGCGCATGCAGCAGGCGCGCTCTGCTGGGTCGACGCCGTCCACTACGCGGCCCACGAGCCGGTGGACGTGCAGGCGCTCGGCGCCGATGTCCTCCTTTGCTCGCCGTACAAGTTCTGCGGCCCGCATCTCGGGCTCGCCTACGGACGGCACGACCTGCTCGAGTCCTGGCGCGCGTACAAGGCGCGCCCGGCCGGCTCCACGCCGGTCGGGCGGAGGTTCGAGACCGGGACGGCGCCCTACGAGCTCCTCGCCGGCTTCTCCGCGACGATCGCCTACCTCGAATCGCTCGGCGGAATGGGCATCCTGCGCGCGTACGAGCGGATGCTCGGGGAGCGCTTCCTCGAGGCGCTGCCCGGCAACGTCACGGTCTACGGGCTGCCGACGATGGAAGGGCGTGTGCCGACCTTCCTCCTCAACGTCGAGGGCGTCGAGGCGCCCGAGGTCGCGCGGACGATGGCGGAGCGCGGCTACGGCGTCTGGGCGCACGACAGCTGGTACTCGCTCGGCCTGCGCGAGAGCCTCCCGTACCCGCGCGAGGCGGTGCGGGTCGGCTTCATCCACTACAACACGGTGGCGGAAGTGGACGGCTTCGTGCGCGAGCTGGGCTCGCTCGCCTGAGGCGCCTCAGTCGCCGTGGACGGCCGGCTCGACCGGCTCGTGCCGCAGGCCGCGCCGTAGAGGCTCGTGCCGCCGGCGCAGCGACGTGTGGCGGACGATCACCACGGGGCAGCGTGAATGTGCGGCGCAGTGGTGACCGACAGATCCGAGCAGCATCCCCTTGAGCCCGCCGAGCCCACGAGAGCCGACGACGAGCAGGTCGGCGTCCGCCGCCGCGTCCAGGAGCGCCTGCGCGGCGTTCCCCATCAGCACCCGCGGCACGATCGTCACGCCCTGCTCGCCGTGCGCGAGCTCGTGGACGATCTCGGTCGCCCGCTCCTCGGCCGCCTTGCGCAGCGCGTCGAACTCCCGGTCGGAGATGCCGCTCGTGAAGATCGGGGCCGGATCCCAGACGTAGACGGCATCGATCGTCGCCCCGGTCAGCCGGGCCTCCGCCACGGCCCAATCGAGCGCCTCGCCCGAGGAGGGCGAGCCGTCGACGCCGACGACGATCAGCTCGAGCGCGAGCGGCTCCATCGCAGCGTCCTCAGTGCTCACACGTGCAAACGATCCTGAGGCGCCCGCAGCGCGAGCAGCGACCGCGGGTTCCGGTGCGCAGCAGCCGCTTGCCGACGCCCGAGTAGATCATCGCGTAGCCGGTGAAGCAGGTCACGAGCAGTGCGGTGAGAGTCTCCTCTCTCATAACCGGAGAATGCGCGTCCGAAGAGGCGCCGGCATCGGTGTGCGCCGGGCATCCGCCGGCGGAGAACTACTGACGCGACGGGAGCGATCTCTCGGGGGCCTCGTCGCGACCGCTGTCGCCGCCCGCGCGCGCGACCAAGACCGGGCAAGCCGCCTCCTGGGCGCACCGGTGGCTGACGGAGCCGAGCAGGAGTCCGCCGAAGCCGCCGAAGCCGCGCGTGCCGACAACAAGCAGCTCCGCGCCGGCGCTCGCCTCGACCAGCGCCTCCACCGCGTCCCCTTCGACGGTCACCCGCCGCAGCGGAACGTCTCCGGCCGCCCCGGCAACCTCGCCGACCGCCGCTTCGAGCTGCTCCTCGGCCGCGGAACGCAGCAAATCGCCGTCGAAGAGGACCTCCCCCGGCGCGAACGACTCGACGAACACCGGATAGACCCAGGCATGCACGGCGAGGACGCCGCACCGGCGCAGCCGCGCCTCGTCGATCGCCCAGCGCAGCGCCACCTTGGACTCGGGCGAGCCGTCGACTCCGACGACGATCTCCTGTCCCGCGCTCATCCGAGAACCGCCGCCGGTTGCACGTCGAACCCGTGTGTGAGCGCGAGCAGCAACGCCGCCTCGGTCGGCAGACGGTTCGCCGACTGCGCCCAGACCGCGGAGCGCGACCCGTCGATGACGGCCGCCTCGACCTCCTGCCCCCGCTTCGCAGGGAGGCAGTGGAGGAAGATCGCGTCGGGCCTCGCGTAGGAGAGAAGCTCCTCCGTCACCTCGTAGGGCTGGAGGAACCGCTGGCGCGTCTCGCGCTCCTTCTCCTCGCCCATCGAGGCCCAGACATCCGTGTAGACCACGTCCGCTCCGTCGACCGCGGCGTGGGGGCTGTGTACGACGCGCAGCGTCGCGCCCGTCCCTCCCGCGGCGATGAGAGCTGCGTCGAGGATCGCGGGATCAGGCTCGTAGCGTGGAGGGCATGCGATCGTCACGTCGAGGCCCGCGAGGGCCCCGGCCTCGAGCAGCGAGTGCGCGACGTTGTCACGGCCGTCTCCCACGAACGCGAGCCGCTTCCCCCGCAGCCCGCCGCGGAGCTCCGCGATCGTGAGCAGGTCGGCGAGCGCCTGGCACGGATGGTGCGAGTCGGAGAGGGCGTTGACCACGGGCACGGTCGCCCACGCGGCGAGCTCGCGGATCGTCTCCTGGGAGGCGGTTCGGGCGACGATGGCCGCGCAGTAGCCCGAGAGCGAGCGGGCGGTGTCGGCGATCGACTCGCCGCGTCCGATCTGGAGCTCCTGGGGCGAGAGCGTCACCGACGTGGCACCCAGCTCCGCCGCGGCCGCCGCGAACGAGACGCGCGTCCGCGTGGACGGCTTCTCGAAGATGCAGGCGATCGTCCTGCCGTGGAGGGACGCCTCGTAGCGGGCCGGCTCTTCCTTCAGGCTGGAGGCGAGCTCGAGCAGCTGCTCGAGCTCGGCGGAATCGAGGTCGAGCACACGCCTGAAGTGGCGGACGCCGGTCGCGAGATCGTGGAGGTCGCGACCGCCGGCGCCGTTGATCACGACCTTGCCCATGTTCAGCTCCTTCGGCGATCGACCTCGGTGATGCGCAGGTGCCTGACCCGATGCGGTGTCCGGGCCTGGATGAGATCGCCGCGGCGGTGTCCGGAGATCGCGAGCCCGACCGGCGACTCGTCCGAGAGGCGGCCGTGCTCCGGATCGGACTCCGCGGAGGCGACGACGACGTAGTCGTGGACGCTCGAATCGTCGAGATCCTCGAGCACGACGTGCGAGCCGCGCGAGACGACCCCGGGCCTCGCGTCGCCGGGTTGGAGCGTCCGCGCCGCGCCGATCCTCGCTTCGAGCACCTCGACCCGCTCCTCGATCCGGTCGAGCTCCTGCCGGGCCTGAAGGTATCCGGAATTGTCGGACATGTCCCCCGCGACGTCGGCGGCCTCCCGCAGGGCTGCGAGCGCGTCCGGCCTCTTCACCTCGGTCAGGCGGCGATATTCCTCGAGGAGACGCTCGTGGCCGCGGCGGGTCAACGCGAGGTCGCCTGCCACGAGCCGGGAGTCTCCGAGGCCTGTCATGGGCCCAGCGTGGCGGAGACGAGGTTGCGGGGCATCCGCGCCTCCGCGGATCGCATCCGCGTCTTGTCCGCACGGAGACGCGCGTTTGTTCCGGCTAGTTCCGGCTAGGGAGAATCCTGGCCGGCGAGGATGGCCGCCAGTACGGGCGCGTCGATGTTGCCGCCGCTGACGACGCAGAGGCAGCGGTCGTCTCGACCCAGCGCCGCGGCGAGCGCGAGCGCCCCTGCCCCCTCCGCGACGACATGTGCACGCGCCGCGAGGAGACGCACCGCCTCCGCCGCGTCGGACAGCGGGACCGCAACAGCCTCGTCGACGAGCCGGCGTGCCCGCTCCCACATCCCCGGCAGCAGCGCCCGCCCGCCGGCGCCGTCGACCCATGAAGGCCGGAAGTCGATCTCACGCGGCTCCCCGTGCGCGAAGGCGGCCGCGAGGGGCGCGGCCGTCTCGGGCTCGACCGCCACGACCCTCACCTCGGGCCGCAGTACCTCCAGCGCGCTTGCAATTCCCGTCGTCAGCCCGCCGCCCCCCCAGGGCACGAGCACGGTGTCGAACTCGGGGGCATCCTCGGCGAGCTCGAGCCCGATCGTCCCGTTGCCCGCCATCACCAGGTCGTCGTCGACCGGGTGGACGAACAGTCCGTCCACTCCTGCGCGCCCGTGCTCGACCATCGCCTGCCACCACTCCTCGTGGGAGACGAGGACGACCTCGGCGCCGAGCGCCTCGACCCGGTCGAGCTTCGCCCGTGGCGCGTCGGCCGGCGCGATCACGCGCGCCGGGACACGTGCCTCGCGCGCCGCCCACGCGACGCCCTGCGCCATGTTGCCGGCGCTCGCGGTGACGACCCCCGCGGCCAGCTCGGCGGGCGAGGCGGCGCGCACCGCCGAGAGAGCGCCGCGCAGCTTGAACGAGCCGACCGGCTGCAGGCACTCGAGCTTGAGCAGGATCCGGCCTTCGCCGGCCAGGGGGACGAGCGGCGTGCGGAGCACGTCGTCGCCGATGCGCTCTCGCGCCCGGCGGATCTCCTCGAGCGGGATCAATCGCTCTCTTTGGCGAGCTCGGTGAGGTCGGTCCGCACCGTCCAGAGCTCGGGGTACATCTTGTACTTGATCAGGCCGGCGAGCAGCTCGACCGGCGTTCCCTGGGTGCCGACGACTTCCTCGCCGATGATCCGCGCGACGACCTTGAAGTGGCGGAAGCGCCAGACTCCGACGCGCTCGTCCCACTCCGTGAGCGCCTCGGCGAGCTGGTACAGCTCCTCGTGCTCCCGCCCGCGCGTGTACACCTCGAGGAGCGAGAGGCCGCGCTCGCGCCGCAGCGCGTCGAACGCGGCGTAGACGCCCGGCGACACCTGGCGGATGCCGCGGAAGCCGGGCGAGTCGAAGCCGGAGCCGTGGCCGAGCACGCGGCGCACTTCCTGGTACTCCCACGGCGACATCCGCTCGAGGTGCTCGAGGAAGCCCTCGACGTACTTGACCGCCGCGCAAGCGCGGCCGAGCAGCCGCAGCGCGCCGGCGACGTCGCGCGCCTCGATCAGCTGCGTCGCCTCCGCCACCTCCATCCAGGCGTGCTTGAGCCACAGCTCGGACGACTGGTGGACCGTCTGGAAGAGGAGCTCGTCGCGGTGCACCCACTCCCCCGGCCCCTTCTGGAGCGAGAGGAGCTCGTCGGTGCGGAGGTAGCGCTCGTAGTCGCTCTCGCCGGGGCCCGGCAGGATCGGCTGGAACTCCTCCTCCTCGCCGTGCGGGGCTTTCGTCTCCACGAGCCGAATCTACCTCTCGTCGTAGATCCGCATCGGGAGACCGGCGAGCGGCACGCCGCCGCCCTCGGTGACGAGCCACGTGTCCTGCATGTAGAGGCACTCGCGACCGTCGGCGGAGATCGCGTGAGGGTGCATGGAGAAGACCATGTTCGCTGCGAGCTCCGTCTCGACGCCCTCGCCGATCCGGGGGTGCTCGATCATCGTCATCCCGATCGAGTGACCGGTGACATGGCCGAGGTGGTAGCCGCGCTCCGTGAACCCCTTGGACACCGCGCGGTGGACGTCGTGCGCGGTCGCGCCGGGACGAAGAGCGGACTGCGCGACGTCGTGGTACTCCACGTAGGCGTCGAGCATCCTCCGCACCTCGGCGCTCGGCGTGCCGAGGGCGCGGGAGACCTCGACCCAGTGGCCGCCGGGACCGGCGATCTCGAGGGACGGGATCGTGAGCTCGTCGAGCACCGTGTCGGCGCGGGCGATGGCGAACTCGGCGCCGACGAGGACCATGTTCATCGTCAGCCGCCCGCAGCCACGCTCGACGAACAGCTCTTCCGCCGGGGCGAGCACCTCGGCTGCGCTGCGACCCGGCGCCCACGCCTCGCGGAAGGCGTGGAAGCCGGCGACGTTGATCGCCACGCTCTCGCGCACGGAGGCGAGCTCGGCGTCGGACTTGACCGCGCGCGCGAGGTCGAAGGCGGCATCCCAGGCGACGAGCTCGGCGGCTGCGGCGAGCGGCGCGTGGTCGCGCACCGCGAGCACGTGGTCCAGCCCGTAGACGCCCACGCGACGACCGCGGAGCCGCTCCGCGAGCCACTCGCCCGGCCGGTCGGCGAAGACCTGCTCTGCGATCTGCGAGTCCCCGTGCTCGCCGACGTAGCGCGCCTCCCCCGGGAACACGATCGCCGGCTCGCCGTCGCGCGGAACGAGCACGTATGCATACCGGTGGACTATCTGGAAGCCCGAGAGATACGTCACCGCCCCCTCGAAGCCCGTGTACTCGGAGCCGCAGACGAGCGCCGCGTCGAGCTCGTCGCCGCGCTCCGAGCGCGCGGCGTGACGTTCTCGTGCCTGCGCGTCAGCTCTGCAGTCCACGCTGCCTCCATCCCCTTGATCAGCGACCAGATCGCCTCGTTGAGCGGGGCCGGCACGCCGTGCTCGTGCCCGAAGCGCGACGATCCCGCCGTTGAGATAGTCGACCTCGGTGGGTCGTCGCGCCTCGACGTCTTGCAGCATCGACGCCTTGTGCTCGTAGGCGACGTCCTTGCGGGCCGCGTGGTCGATCAGCTCCTCGGGGTCGGCGTCGAGCTCGATCCCCTGCGCCGCGGCCACCGCCTTTCCCTCGTCGACGAGCCCGGAGACGAGCGCGCGCAGGTCGGGACGCTCGCAGACGCGGCCGTGCGTGAGGCCGGTGAGAGCGCCGACCGGGTTCGTCGACGCGTTGAAGATCACCTTCCGCCACTGCGGGCCGCGTGCGTCCTCGACCGCCCGCGCCGGCATCCCGGCCCGCGTGCAGGCGTCCGCCAGACGTTCGACCGCGGCGAGCGGCGCCCGCGCGTCGTAGGGCCCGAGCGTCGTGTCGCCCTTGACGTCCCACTGCACGTGGCCGGGCTCGACGAGCTTCCCGGCGGGGAACGTCGTGCCGCGGACGACGCGCTCGACGTGGCGCGCGATCGTCTCCTCGTTCCCGAGCCCGTTCTGGACGGTGGCGACGCACCCCTCTGCGAAGGCATGGGCCGTCGCCGCGATCGCCGGTTCGGTGTGCATCGCCTTCGTCGCGACGATGCCGAACTCGCAAGGCGGCAGCTCGCCCGCGTCGCTCGTCGCGCGCGGGTGACCGACGACGTCGCCGGCGCCGGAAAGCCTCAGGCCTCCGCTGTTGATCGCATCCACGTGCTCGCGCGCGAGGTCGTAGGCCCAGACCTCGACGTCCTCGAGGAGCGACAGGTTGGCCGCGAACAGCGACCCCACGGCGCCACAGCCGACGACACAGATCCTCACGTCCCCGGCCGCCTTTCACTACCGCCCGGCGGAGCCGGGCTCCGTGAAAGGCTGACGACGCTGGCGGCAGGAGCCGGCGCGCTCGCCGCTCGGTCGTACTCCCTTGTACTGTCCTGCGCGGCTCGCACTTGGCTCCTTTGCCAGCGTCGCCCCGGAAACGTGAGCAAGCTCATTCCGAGTAGCTCGCCTCCCTCGCCTTGACGAGACGGTAGAGCGCAGTCTGGAGCGGAGCGGGCACGCCGAGCCGCCGCGCCTCGCGCACGAGCGCTCCGTTGATGGATTCGAGCTCCGTGGGCCGCCGCGCTTCGACGTCCTCGAGCATCGAGGGATAGTGCCGGTGGCCCCGCTGCGTCGCGAGGACGTTCATCTCCCACGGATCGTCGTGCAGGACGATGCCGGCGGCGGCGGCGACCGACTTGCCCTCGTCGACGAGGTCGTGCACGAGGTGCCCGAGGTCCCAGGGCTCGTCGGTCTGCGCGAAGTGGAAGTCGTGCGGCAGCGTCGTGAGCGCGGCGACGCCGTTCACCGTCGCATTGAAGACCAGCTTCGACCACTGCGCCGGACGGAGGTCCGCGAAGGCCTGCGCCTTGAGGCCGGCCGCCTCGAGCAGCTCGGCGACGCGGCGGGCGTCGGCCTCCGTGGTGCCGCGGTAGGGGCCGACCCAGGTGGCCGTGTCGAGCACGTACTCGACGTGCGCGTCGCCGTGGCGCGTCCCGCTCATGAACGTGACCGCGGAGAGAATCGGCCATTCACCGTGGGCGGCGAGGACCTCCTCGGCTCCGAGCCCGTTCTGGATCGTCATCGCCGTCGCGCCCGAGAGCCGCCCCTCGAGCCTCGCGGCAAGCGGCTCCAGGTCCGTGCCCTTGCACGCGAGGATCGCGAGCCCGGCGTCCTCCGGCAGCTCGGCCGGATCGGCCGTGGCGTGGAGCGGCGCCGTGAAGTCGGCCCGGCCGGAGACGCGCAGGCCGTCCGCCTCGAGCGCCTGCGCGTGCTCCTCCCGCCGCGTCAGCACGGTCACCTCGGCGACGCGCGCGAGGTGAGCGGCCAGGAGCGAGCCGATCGAGCCCGCGCCCGCGACCACGATGCGCGTCACGCCGTCCGCGAACACGCGGGATGACGTGCTCCGCGAAGAGCTCCTGCGCCTTGATCGCCTTCCAGTGCTCGACGCCGCCGGGGTTCGTCGGTGATCGCGATCTCGGTCAGGCCCTCGCAGACCTCGATCGTCTCGCGCGATCCGCTGGACGACGTCCTCGGGCGTGCCGACCCAGACGATGTCGCCGGCGATCATCTCGTCGTACGGCGTCGCCGCGAGCTTCTCCATGATCCCCGAGGCGTAGAAGCCGTAGCCGGCGGCGTTGAGCGCGTCGACCGGCGGCACCGGATGCTCGGTCAGCGGCGAGGCGTTGCCCTCGAGGAAGCCGCGCATGTGCTGCTCCGCCTCGCGCCGCGCGAGCTCGCGGTCCTCGTCGATGTAGCAGGCGTGGATCCAGACGATGTCGGGCGTCGTGCCGTACTCGGCGCACTTCGCGCGGTAGAGGTCGAGCTGCTCCTCGCAGCGCCGCGTACGGCAGCAGCGGCGGCACGGCGACGGCCCAGCCGTGCTTGGCGGCGAGGTCGTACGTCCGGTCGGACGTCCCGCCGAGCACGACGCGGAAGCGTTGGCCGCTGAAGGGGATGACGTGGCTGTCGTCGACGTTCCAGTACTCGCCGTGGAAGGTGACGACGCTCGGAGTGCAGCGCCTCGATGAAGAGGTCGAGCGCCTCCTCGTAGCGCGGCCGCGACGTCTCGTCGAGCGGCAGCCCGGCCGGCGGCGGGATCCAGCCGTGGCCGCGACCGACGCCGAACTCGTAGCGCCCGCCGGTGAGGAGCGAGAACTCGTGGATCATCGCGCGCGAGGACGAGCGGGTTGTGGTACGGGAGGATGTGGAGCATCGTCCGGAACTTGATGTTCCGCGTGCGCGGCGGCGGCCATCCCGAACAGCGCCGAACGACGTTCGGCCGAGGCCGAGAACTTCGGGAAGAAGAGATGCTCGATCGCCGCGTACGCGTCGTAGCCGAGCCGGTCGGCGTTCTCGATCTGCTCGAGCACCTCGCCGTAGAGCCGGTCGTACGGCTTCCCGGGCCAGCTCTGGAGCTCGCTGTAGATGCTGAACCTCATGTCGGCGCCCTCGCTTTCTGGGGTCGACCACGGGCGCCGCCGTGGCAGCGAGAGCTCGCGGCCGCCGGTGAGGCCGGTCGGGCGGCAGGATGAGCACGAGCGCCATCAGCGACGCCGACGACGATCTCGCGCCGTGCCCGATCGGAACGGTCGAGCTGCCAGCCGAGGACGTCGACGCCGTTCTCGGCCGCCGAGAGGAAGGAGTCGAGCGCCGCTGACCGCGAGCGCGCCGACGACGGCCCCGAGCAGGCTCGCCGGAGCCGCCGACGACGAGCATCGCGAGCGTGATGAACGTGAGGTCGAGATACAGACCGGTTCGCCGTGCAGCGGCGAGCAGGTGGACGTAGAGCCCGCCGGCGAAGCCCGCGAGGGCGCCGCGAGAGCGCGAACGCGACGAGCCGCTGCCGGTAGACGGAGATCCCGGCCGCCGCTGCCGCCGCGCGGATCCTCGCGCGTCGCGCGCAGCATCCGCCCGAAGCGGCTGCGCTGGTAGGCGAAGGCGACGGCGATCGCGATCAGCGCACCGATCGTGCGCCTGCCAGATCCCGGTCGTCTGCGGCACGGAGCGAGAAGGCGTTCACGCCCGGGCCCGATCCTCTGCTCAGTAGCGTGAGCACGTTGTTCGTGATCTCGAGCACGCGCGAAGGTGGCGATGCCCGGCCGGCGAGACCCGAGAGCCGCATCAGCGGCAGCCCGACGACGAGCGGCGAAGACGGCCCCGACGGCCGCCGCGAGCGCGAGCGACGGGGCGTTCCCGACGTGCGTGTGGCGCAGGAACGGGTACGAGCGTCGGGCATCGACGCCCGTCTTCTGCTCGGCGGTCGAGCGTGAGGACGCCGGCAGTCCAGGCGCCGACGCGCGACGAAGCTGATGTGCCCGAACGAGAGCACGCCCGAGTTGCCGATGAACACGTAGAGCGCGACGACGATCGCGACCTTGACGAGCGTGTCGAGGAAGTACGACCTGGAGGTACGCCGAGACCTCGAGCCCGAGCAGCGCGGTCGCGAGGACGAGCGCCGCCGGCGCGAGCAGCGTCCGGCAGCCTCGAGCGCGGCGCGCTCACACGCGCTCCACGGCGCCGGCGCCGCGCGGTGAAGAGCGCCGTTCGGCCGCACGAGCAGGACGACGATCACGGCCGCGAAGAGGAACGACGGCAGGTACTGGCTCTGGTTCGACGGCAGCGCGCCGCCGAGGAGCCCGTTCGCGAAGCCGATCGCGAAGCCGCCGAGCGTGGCCGGGATCGGCCGGTTGAGCCCGCCGAGCGACGACGCCCGCGAGCACGAAGATGGTCTCCTAGAGCGCCGAACGTCGGCGTGACGAGCGGCGTCTGCGACGGTGAGCATCACGGCGGCGACCGCCGCGAGGACGCCCGGAGATCGAGCACGGCGCCGCCGATCACGCGGTTCGCCCGCACGCCGAGCAGCCGCGCGGTCCGGAAGTCCATCGCCGCGGCGCGCATGTGCAGCCCGAGCGACGTCCGGGTGAGCAGGAGCTGGAGGAGCGCGAGGCAGCACGCGGCGCCGGCGATCGCGCGATGATCGCGATCTAGCGGATGTCGAGCGCCGCCGATGTCCGACGGCGCGTTGAGCGTGCGCGAGCGACGCCGCCGTCTTGCCGAGCGACCCGAACGCGAGCAGCGCAGACGTTCTGGAGCAGGAACGCGACCGCGAAGGTGGCGACGAGCATCACCGCGGGCGAGTGCGCCGCGCAGCGGCCGGAAGACGAGCCGGTCCATGCAGCAGCGAGAGCGCGAGCACGACCGCCGAAGCAGAAGAGGATCGAGACCAGTTCGGCAGGCCCCACTGCGCGCCGAAGGCGAGCGCGAAGGCGCCGGCCATGATCAGCTGCCCGTAGGCGAAGTTGACGAGGCGCAGGACGCCGAAGACGAGCCCGATCCCGACCGCCATCAGCGCGTAGACGCCGCCGAGCGCGAGCCGCGTCGATGAACGTCGGCCAGCGAGAGGTGAGGAACGCGAGGATCATGCGAGGTAGCGCGGCCACGAGCCGGTCGGTGTCGCGCGCATCGCTCGGGGCCGAGCGTGAGCGCGCAGCTCGCCGTTCGCGAGCACGTGCGTAGCGGTCGGCGAGCGCGACGGTGCGCTGGCGCGCGCTGCTCGACGAGCAGCACCGCGAGGCCGGCGTCGCGGATCCGCGTCAGAGCCTCGAAGACGACGTCGACGATCTTCGGCGCGAGCCCGAGCGACGGCTCGTCGAGCAGCAGGACGTCGGGCGCGGCGACGAGCGCGCGCGCGATCGCGAGCTGCTGCTGCTGGCCGCCCGAGAGCGCGCCGGCCTGGCGGCGCCGGAACTCGCGCGACGACCGGGAAGAGCTCGTACGACCCAGCTCGAGCGTCGCTCGCCGCCGCCCTCGCGCGGCGCGCGGCGAGGCCGAGCCGCAGGTTCTCCTCGACGGTCAGCTCGCGCGAAGATGCGGCGCCCTTCGGGCACGAGGGCGACGCCGGCGCGGGCGACGTCCTCGGGCGGCGGCCGACGAGCGAGCGGCCGTCGAGCCGGATGTCGCCGCCGGCGACGGGAGCCGAGGCCCATGATCGCGTGCAGCGTCGACGACTTTCCGGCGCCGTTCGGCCCGATCAGGCCGACGATCTCGCCCGGCGCACCTGCGAGCGAGAGCCCGCGCACGGCCGTCGACGGCTCCGTAGCGGACGCGACAGCCGGCTCGAGCGCGAGCGCCGTCACCGATCGTCCTCGTCGCCGCACCGCGCTCTCGCCGAGGTAGGCGGCGGCGACGTCGAGGTTGGCGCGGATCTCGTCGGGCGTGCCCTCGGCGAGCGTCGTCCCCTGGTCGAGCACGTGGATGCGGTCGCAGACCTCCATGCATCGAGAGCCATGTTGTGGTCGATGAGCAGAACGCCCGCGCCGTGGTCGTCGCGCACGGAGCGCACGACCGCGGCGAAGGCCGGCACCTCGGCCTCGGGCAGGCCGGCCGCCGGCTCGTCCATGAGCACGAAGCGCGGCTCGGTCGCGAGCGCCCGCGCGACGCCGAGCCTCCGTTCGTCGCCGTGCGGCGAGCGTCGCCGCCGGCGGTCGGCGTACCGGCGAGGCCGAGCAGCTCGAGCAGCTCGCGCGCACGGCGGGCCGCCTCGCCGCGGCGACGCGCCGACGCCGAGCGCGGCGACCTCGACGTTCTCGCGCACGGACAGGCCGCGGAAGAACGTGGCTGTGCTGGAAGGTCCGCGCGAGCCCGTGCGCGGCCGCGCCGGTGCGGCGGCCAGCGGGTGACATCACGTCCCTCGAGCACGACGGCGCCCGCGTGGGGCGGTCGAAGCCGCTGAGGACGTTGACGAGGGTCGACTTGCCGGCCCCGTTCGGGCCGATCAGCCCGACGCACCTCGCCGTGCCGCAGCTCGAGCGACGACGTCGCCGCAGCGCCTGGACGCCCGCGAACGAACGCGAGACGGCGGAGGCCCGGAGCGATCCTCCGGGCCTCCGACTGGTCTGCGGTCGGGAGACGTCCGCCAAGCCCTAGATGGCTGTTCGGGACGACCTTCGTCGCGTGTGAGCTTGCCGACGACGATCGGCGACGTTGTTGTGGATCTCGATCACGCGGTACTGGCCGACCGAAGACGCGAGTGCAGCTTCGCCGAGAAGCTCACCTGGCCCGAGATCGTCGGGCACTTTGTGGAACTTCTGCATCAGGGCGGCGAGCACTGAGCCGTTGGTCGAGCCGTGCGCCTGCTGGATCGCCGTCGACGACCCGTCGATCGCGGCCGGACCGGTGACGAAGCCGCCTGTCGGCGGCGGGTGGAGCCGTCATCTTGGCCCGAGCGTGTTGCACGGCCGGGTTCGGGATCGATCACCGAACGGCGTTGGCGTAGGTCACGAACCAGTAGTTCGAGACCTTCGGGTTCTTCGGCACCAGTAACGTGCCGTCGCCGGCCCACGAGTTGAGGATCGGCGTGTTGTTCCGCGTGCGCAGGCCGTGATGAACGGCCGACGAGCGCCGTACGCGCCGGCGGTGATCGAGTGCACGAACGCGATCGGCCTTCGCCGTTGAGCGCGTTGACGCGCGTTGAGGACGTTGTGGACCGCCTTGACGTCGGGTCCTGTACGTCTCCGTAGTCGACGATCTTGCCGCCGAGCTGGGTGAAGCGCGCCGTGAAGGCGGTGGACGACGGCCTTGAAGTAGACGATGCAGGGTGTCCGTGGCGAGGTCGGCCGTCTTCCAGCTGCTGGTTGCAGGCGTACTGCGGCCATCGCGGAGCCTTCGTCCTGAGCGACGTTGCCGAAGCTGAACGCGAGCTGCCCTGTCGAGCCGAAGCGCTTCGGCCCCATCTGGTCGGTGCCGATGCAAGGCGCGATCGTGAGCATCGCTGTGCGTTGATGGAACGTCCTGCATCGCCGGGGTCGCGAAGTCGACGTCGCAGGTCGATGAAGATGATGATCGCGCCCTCGCAGATCAGCTTGTCGGCGCACGACTTGGAGACGTCCGGCTTGTCGTTCTGCGTGTCGCAGGTCTTGATCACGAGCTTCTTGCGAAGGACGACGCCCTGCTCGTTGATCTTTCGCGAGCTCGAACTGCGCCGCTGCGAGCGCCGGGCTCGTCGAACGGCGCCATCGGCCCGCTCGAGGTCGTGTGCCCAGCCGATCGATGATCGGCTTCTTCGCCGCCGTGGTCGTGTGTGCGGCGCCGCGTGTCGCGGCGAGGACGAGCGCCGGCAGCGGCGACGATGACGAGCGCCGAGAGCGATCGCCTCTTCCGGTCTCATGCACCGTCCTCGCTCTGCCGGACCGAGACGGCTGGCCTGCCGTGTGACCCTCCGTTGACGGTACCAACATCGTGTGAAAGCCTCCCGCCCGCGGCGCGCGAGCTCGGCGGCGTCGAGCTTCCAGAGCGAGTCGGGATACGCGCTGCCGAACATGCCGTTGTCGGAGAAGATCTCGAGGTCGTAGAAGCCGTGCCCAGCCGCGCCGTCGAGCGCGTCGAGGATCGCGGGCAGGTCGGCAACGCCGTCGCCCGGCAGGACACGGTCGGCCCAGCTGCGCGTCGGCTCGCGCCAGTCGCTCACGTGAACGCCGGCGATCAGGTCGCGCGTGGAGTGCGATCTCCTCGCAGAGGGTCGGGCGTGTTCCAGAGGTGCCAGACGTCGAACTGGATACCGAGCGCCGACGACTGCCGACCTCGTCGACGAGCTCGCCGCGCCTCGCCGAGCGTGTTGACGAGCGACCAATCCTCGATCGCCTCGCGCTGAAACGGCTCGAGCGCGACCGGAATGCCGGCGCGCTCCGCCTCGACGTGCGACCACGCGCAGGCCTTCGACGACGGTCCGCGCGCCTCGGCCGGATCGCGACCGCGGGGGGGCCGCTGAGGCAGACGACCGCAGCGGCGCTCGAACGCGCGCCAGCCGCCGCACCGAGGCACACAGCGCCTCGACGCGCTCGCGCCGGGTCCTCGGGGCCTGGCAGCAACGGCAGCGGCAGGATCGACGGCACCGCGGGCACCGCCGAGCGCGCGCCCGAGGCCGCTCGCGCGCGAGGGCCTCCAGCGCCTCGTCGTCGCGGGCCGTCACCGAGCTTCAGCTCCCAGATCCCGATTCCGTCCGCGCCGGCGGCCGCGTAGGCGCGCACGTCGTCGGCGAAGCTCGCGGCGAGCGTGCTCACCTGCGAGATCGAGAACGCCGGCGACTGCTGACCTTCCCTCGACACGCCGGACGGAGTGATCGTGTCACGGGTTTGACATCTGATCAAGTGTGGTTCACGCTCGGCCTTCGTGGACATCCTCTGCGCTCACGCACCGGGCGAGGTCGCGGTTCGCCACCGCACGATGGCCGAGGCGGCGCTCGAACGGCTGCGCGAGGCGATCATCCTCGGCGAGCTGACGCCTGGCACGCCGCTCCGGCTCGAGGACGTCGCCCGCGTCGCTCGGCGATGAGCATCTCGCCGATCCGTGAGGCCGTGCGCCAGCTCGAGGCGCTCGGGCTCGCGGAGCACGTCCCGCACCACGGCGCGAAGGTGACCGGGCTCGACGTCGAGGAGCTGCGCGAGCTCTTCTCGGTGCGGCTCGCGCTCGAGACGCTGGCACTGCGGCGCGCCGCGGAGCTCTTCGACGGCCGCCGACGGGGACGGGGCGCGCGGCCACCTCGCCGGTCTGCGACGCCGCCCGCCGTGCAGGCAACGTCCGAGACTGCGGTGCGCGCGCACACTGCGTTCCACTTCGCGCTCTACGAGGCGGCGCGATCGACCTGGTTGCTGCGGCTGATCCGACCCGCGTGGGACAGCTGCGAGCGCTACCGGCCCGTGCTGCTGGGCGAGAAGGGCGACCTCCAGGCCCGCCACCGGCAGCTCGACAGCGAGCTGCTCGAGGCGTGCGTCGCCCACGACGCCGGAGCGCGCGGCCGCCGCGTTGCGCGACCACCTCGAGCTCGCGACCGAGCATCTTCTCCGTCGAGCTCGCCGGCCGCTCGATCTTCGCCTTCTGAGCGCGCCAGGAGCCCGCGCGCCTTCGCGAGCGTCCGCTGCGACAGCGGCGGCTCGAGCAGCTTGCGGGCGACGAGCGTCCCCGATCCGCCGCCGAGCCCGGGCCCGGGCCACGTGCTCGCCCCGATGTGCCACAGCCGCTCGACCGGGGTCGTGTGGCCGGGGCTGCGCGGAAGCGGCCGCCAGAGGAGGTTCTGGTCGAGCGCGAGCGCCCCGCCGTAGGGATCGCCGTGCCGCGAGGTTGACGTTCGCCCGCTGGAGGTCGTGCGGGCCGAGCGCGACTCGCTTCAGGATCGACGCCTCGAGGTTCGGGAGGTGCCGGGCGAGCCGGGCCTGGATGCGATCGGCATACCGTTCGCGGAGCTCGTCCGTCCAGCGCCCGTCGCCGGCGTCGAGCTCGCCGGCGGCGTCGCCCTTGATCCGCCACGGCAGCTCCTGCAGCTGGATCCAGAGCATCCCCGACCCGCCGGGCGCTCGCGAGGGGTCGACCGTCAGCGGCTGGCCGACGACGATCGTCGCCTCCTCCGGCAGGAGGCCTCGGTCGGCCTCGTTGACCGCGCGCGAGACGCCGTCGAGGCCGGGCGTCACGTGCACGACCGCGGTGCGCCGAGTCGCTCGTCACCTTCCCAGCGCGGCCGGTTCCGAGAGCGCATAGTGGATCTGCATCTCGGAGCGGCCGTAGCGGAAGCGTCCGGCCGCGCCGCGACCGCCTCCGGGACGTCGTCGGCGAGCAGCCGTTCGTAGAGCTGCGTCGGCGTGACGCTTGCGATCACGGCGCGCTCGGCCTCGACCGCCTCCCCGTCCGTGAGCCGCACGCCGACGGCACGTCCGTTGCGGACGACGACGCGCTCGACGTCCCGCTCCGTCTCGCAGACGCCGCCGTGGTCGCGGACGAGCCGGACGAGGGCCTCCGCGAGCTTCGCGCCGCCGCCGTGCGGGCACCGGCATGCCGCCTTCCTGCACCGCCACGGCGATGACCTGCGTCATGAAGCCGGACACGGCCTGGTCGGGGCCGAGCCCGGTGTGCAGCACCCACGGGGCGAGCACGCCGTGCGCGCGCTCGGAAGCGAACGTCGTCTCGAGCCAGTCCCGGCTCGACTCGAGCACGTCGCCGAGGAAGGCGAGCGCGCCGGCGCGGCCGAGCCGTCGCAGCGCTCTCGCCGCCGAGAGCGAGGCCCGCCGGCGACCAGAGCTCGGTCCCGAGGACGCCGAAGGCGAGATCGGCGTTCGGGAAGGAATCGATCGAGCACGCCCGTCCACTCGGGCCCGAGCTCGGCCGCGTTCGCCTCCGCCGTGCGGAGCAGGAAGGCTGCGCTGCCGTCCGGGTAGGCCGACGCCGTCGGCAGGTCGGTGTTGAGGTATTCGAGGCCGCGGGCCGCGAGCTCCTCGCCGAGCTCGGCGTGCGCCGCACCGCCCACCCAGAGCGGGTGCCAGGCGCTGAAGACGTCGTGGAGGAAGCCGGGCTCGGTCAGCTCCTCGGTCTTGATCGCCCCGCCGAGCCACTCGTTCCGCTCGAGCACGCAGACGCGCCAGCCCCGCTCGCGCGAGCAGCGCCGAGCAGGCGAGGGAATTGACGCCGCTCCCGACGACGACGGCGTCGTAGTCAGCCATTGGCGAGCTTGCCGGAACTCGTCGTCGCTGACGAGCCCGCGCTTGCGGGTGCCGAGCTCCTTCACCTGGGCGAGCAGCTCGGCGCGGCGCTCCTCGGGAACGTCGAGGCCGAGCTCCTCCGCCTTGATCCGGATCGAGTCGAGGCCGCTCTTCTTGCCGAGGACGATGCCTCGCTCGGCCGCGACGAGGTCCGACGAGTAGGGCTCGATGGACGGCGGATCGTGGAACTGGGAGGCGACCGCGCCGGACTCGCGGCGGAAGAGCGTCTCTCCGGTCAGCGGCTTCCAGGGCGGGAGCTCGTAGCCGGCGAGCTCCTGCACTCGCGCTGCTGCGTCGCGGATCCGGTCGAGCCGGAGCCCGGTCTCGACGCCGTAGAGCGCGCGCAGCGCGAGCGCGATCTCGCCGAGGTCCGCGTTGCCCGCGCGCTCGCCCATCCCGTTGATCGTCCCGTGGATCCAGGTCGCGCCGGCGCGCACCGCCGCGACCGCCGACGCGGTCGCGAGCCCGAAGTCGTCGTGGCCGTGGAAGTGGACGGGCACGTCTCGACCGACCGTCTCGACGGTCCGGCCGACCAGCTCCGCCACAGCCTCGGGCGAGGCGATGCCGAGCGTGTCGACGACGACGACCTCGCGCGCACCCGCCTCGACGGCGCTCGCGTAGACGCGCTCGTAGAAGTCCGGCTCCGCGCGGGTCGAGTCGACGCCGAAGAAGGCGGCACGGATCCCGTGCTCCGTCGCGAAGCGCATCGCGCTCGTGATGCGGCCGAGCATCGTCTCGCGGTCGACGCCGATCGCCTCCAGCTTGAGGTCGGAGATCGGCGACTCGATCACCGACGCCCCGACGCCGAGCTCGACGAGCAGCTCGAGGTCGGCCGGCACGGCGCGGGAGAAGCCCCACACCTCGGCATGGAGCCCGGCGCCGGCGACGAGCTCGACGGCCCGCCGGTCGTCCTCCGACACGCGGGGGAAGCCTGCCTCGATCCGCTCGACCCCGAGCCCGTCGAGCAGGCGCGCGATCTCGAGCTTCTCCTCCGGCGAGAGAACGACGCCGACGGTCTGCTCGCCGTCGCGGAGCGTCGTGTCGTAGAGGCCGACGCGCCCGCCGATGCGGAAACCGTCGTTGAGCGCGCCCGTCCAGATCAGGTCGGACACGCCACCACCCCGTCGGGGAACGAGGAGAGCTTCTCGACCCCGTCCGCGGTGACGAGGAAGTTGTCCTCGACGCGGAGACCACCGCCGCCCGGCCAGTAGGCAGCCGGGCTCGACCGCGAGCACCATTCCCTCCGCGAACTCGCCGCCGCCGGCCTGATGGGGGTACGGCGGCTCGTGTGCGCGCGCGCCGACGCCGTGGCAGATCGGGTGCGTCGGCTGGCCCGGATACCCCATCGCCGCGATCTCCTCGCGCACGCCGCGGTCGAGCTCCGCCATGGAAGCGCCCGGCCGAATCGATTCGAGCGCGCGCTCGTAGACGCCCATGAGCGCCGACTCGAGCTCCGCGTACTCCGGCTTCAGCTCGCCGAGCACGAGGTTCTTCGTGTGGTCGGCCCAGTAGCCGTCGGCACAGACCCAGATCTCGAACAGGACGGGCTCGCCCTCGACGACGGTCCGGTCGCCGGTCGCCGTGAAGGTCTTGATCCCCTGCCCTGCCCAGACGAGCGAGAACGGGAGCGCGAGCTCGACCTTGCCGCGCCAGCCCGTCCCCTCGCCGTGCACGAAGCCCTGCCAGAGCGAGGCCGCCTGGGCTTCTCTCATCCCGCAGCGGAGATTCGCCCGGACGTGCTCCATCGCCGCGGCCGCGATCTCGTTCGCAAGCCGCAGCCGCTCGACCTCCTGCTCCGTCTTCAGCGAGCGGGCGCGGACGAGGAGCGGCGTCGCGTCGGCGGCCTCCGGGAAGGCGCCGAACCAGGCCGCCGTGAACGTGGTCGGCTCGCCGACCATCCGGTCGGAGGCCTGCGTGCCGAGCGACAGCTCGAGCCCGACGCGCTCGTAGTCGCGCGCGGCCGCGACGGCCGCGTCGAGCGTGCGGGAGAGCGGCGGCCGCGGGTCCTCGGGGTCGTAGCCACGGATCAGCCGTACGTCCTCAGTCCACGCCGTGCGCGCGGCGTCCTCCTCCGAGGCCTCGATCGTGATCAGCACGGGCGCGCCCTCGCGCGGGAAGACGCAGGCGTCGTAGCCCTTCATCCCCCAGAAGCCAGTCAGGTAGAGGACGTCGTCGGGCGCGCGCACGACGAGCGCGTCGAGCTCCTCCTCCGCCATCAGCGCGCGCACGCGCTCGAGCTTCGCGTCGTCCCTCGGCCAGCTCACGCCTCGCCCCACGGACGGATCCGCGGGGGCGGCGGCCCGCCGTGCCCCTCCTGCCACGAGACGACCGGGTTGCGGAGGACGCCGATCCGCTCGATCTCAGCCTCGACCACGTCGCCCGGCTTGAGGTACAGCCGCCGCCGCTCCTCCTCGGACTTGAAGCCGGCGACGCCCGCGACGGTGCCGGTCGAGAGGACGTCGCCCGCGCTGTAGCCGAGCGCCGAGAAGTTGCTGAGGATCTGCGGGATCGTCACGCTCATCCGGCTCGAGTGCGACTCCTGGCGAGGCTCGCCGTTGACGCGCAGCTCCATCGCGAGGTCGTGCGGATCGGGGATCTCGTCCGGCGTCACGATCCACGGGCCGAGCGGGCAGAAGGTGTCGATCGCCTTGCAGAAGGAGAAGACGCCGCTCCGCATCTCGCCGCGCTGGATGTCGCGCGCGGTGATGTCGTTGAAGATCACGTACCCGCCGATGTAGTCCTCCGCGTCCTCGGCCGAGAACCACTTGCCCGCCTTCCCGAGGACGACCGCGAGCTCGAGCTCGTAGTCGAGCTCCTCGGTCAGGTGCTCGGGGTAGATCACCGGCTCGTCGGGCCCGACGATCGCGTCGACGTTCTGGAAGAAGTTGATCCAGGGCGCGATGCGGTGCGACCAGTCGACGTTCTTCGACTCCTCCTCGTGCTCGCGGAAGTTCCCGGCCGTGTGGAAGAACTTCTTCGGCACGATCGGAGCCCGCAGGCGCGCCTCGGCGAGAGACGTCCGCTCGCCGGTCTCGTCCGCGCCGCCGCGCTCGAACCACTCCCGCATCGTCGGCACGTCGAGGCGCACGATCTCCTCGCCGTCGACGTAGCCGACCTTCCCGTCGTCGTAGGTGACGAGCTTCACGCGACTCCGCAGACCTGCGTCGCGACGCGCGCGTAGACCTCCGCCGTCTTCACGAGCCCCTCGATCTCGAGATTCTCGCCCAACTCGACGTCCATCAGGCCGGTCGACGTGCCGTAGTTGACGGTGGGGACGCCGTAGCGGGTGAGGGCGGAGGCGTCGCTGAACCACCGGGTGACGTCGCGGCCCGGCGGCTCGCCCCAGACCTCGGCGTGGGCCGCATCGATCGCCCCGACGAGCTCGTGGTCCTCGTCGATCTCGGCGCCCGGAGCGGTCACGTACACCTCGCCCTCGACGCCGTAGTCGGGGAAGCGGCCCGCAAGCCCTCGCACCATCTCGAGCACCTCGCCGCGCGCCACGGCCATCGCCTTCGTCGGCGGCACCCGGACGTCGAGGAAGAGGTCGGTGTGGTGCGGCGTCCGCGACGCGCGCCAGCCGAAGCCTCCCTCGACCGCGCCCACGTTGACGATCGCCTTCGCGCCGCGGTAGGCGTTCGCCGGGTCGTCCTCCCACCGGGGGATCCACTCGAGCACGGCGCCGAGCACCTCGCGCGCCCGGAGGATCGAGTTCGCGTCCCGTCGCCCCTCGCTGAAGGCCGTGTGCACGAAGTCGCCGTGCACGCGGATGCGGAGCCAGAGCGCGCCGAAGTGGCCGAGCACGACCTTCCCCTCGGTCGGCTCGCCCAGCAGGCACATGTCGGCGACGCCGCCGTGCGAGACGAGGTAGCGAGTGCCCGCCGCGTAGCCGCGGTACTTCGCTCCCTGCGCCTCCCCCTGCTGCGTCTTCTCGATCTCGCCGCAGACGGCGGCGATCAGCAGGTCGCCCTGCAGCCGGACGCCGGCATCCTGCAACGCCCGCACCGCCTCGAGGTAGCAGGCGACCGCGCCCTTCATGTTCGAGACGCCGAGCCCGTAGAGCCGGCCGTCGCGCTCGAACGCGTGCGGCTGGAAGCCGGGGACGTCGCGCAGCCAGGGCTCGCGGCCCGAGTACGACGTGTCGAGATGGCCGTTGAACATCAGCGAGCGGCCGCCGCCCGCGCCGGCCCAGATGCCGAGCGCATTTGCCCGTCCCTCCTCGACCTGCTGCCACTGCACGGTCAGGCCGAGCTCCTCCATCAGCTGCGCCACGAGCCGGGCGAGCGGCTCCTCGTCCCCCGTGAAGCTCGGGACGTCGATCAGGCGCGAGGCCGTCTCGACCAGCCGGTCGCGGTCGATCTTCATCGGACGTGCGGGAGCACCTTGTCGCCGAAGAGGCGGATCTGCTCCTGCCGGTTCGCGCCCCATAGCTCGAGCATCACATGCGTGCAGCCCGCCTCGCGGTACTCCTCGATCGCCTCGATGCAGTCGGCCGGCGTCCCCGCGATCGGGCGGCACTTGTCGAGGAGCGGGTCGGAGACCTTCGCCTTCGCGGCGAGGCGACCGCCCGCCTCCATCGCCTCGGCCACGGGACGAATCTCGTCCTGCTCGATTCCGGCGAGCTCGAGCAGCGTGTCGGCGGCTCCCTGGATGTTCTGCACCTTGTTCGCGAGGTACATCCCGGCGATCTCGCGGGCGCCGTCGCGGCCGGCGTCACGGTCGGTCTCGTGGATCGAGGCGACGACCGTGCAGCCGAGGTCGATCTCGTCGCCGACGTTGCCGCTCGCGTGTAGCGGACGAAGGCGGGCGTGGTGATCGACGGAGTGAGGCAGCCGTCCGCGATCTCGCCGGCGAGCTGCTGCATCTTCGGCGCCGTCGCTGCGACGTACACGGGCGGCACCTCGCGCGGCGCGTGGGCCTCGGGCGCGAGCGCGGGCACGTCCGCGCTCCACGTGTCGCCGTCGTAGGAGAACCGTTCTCCGGAGAGCACGCCGCGGACGATCGTCACCGCGTCGCGCATCGGGCCGAGCGTCTTCGTCGTCTGCGTCTTCGTGTTGTTGAGGAAGATCTTCGACGTCCCGAAGCCGAGGATGAACCGGCCGGGGCCGGCGGCCTCCTGCACGACCCGTGCGTCCATCGCGGCCTGCACCGGATGGCGCGTGGAGGCGGCGATGATCCCCCAGCCGATCGTCAGCCGCTCCGTCTCGCGCGCCATCAGCGCCGCCACGCCGGTGGACGACCGCGCCTCCATCCCGTGCTTCCGCCACCACGGGTACGCCTCGGCGAGCCAGATCGTGTCGAGGCCGGCCTCGTCCATGGCGCGCGCCGAGGCGAGCATCTCGTCGAGCGGCTCCATCGTCAGCTGCATGACGCCGATCCGGAACGGGGCGGTCACGCGCCGGCGAGTGCTTCCTGGACCTGCTGGTCGAGCGCGGAGAGGACGTGCTGCACCTGCTGGTTGACGATCGGCTGGAGGACACGCTGGCCCATCGAGCCGACGGGCCCGAGGATCTTCACCTCCGCGCTCCACGCCATCGCGGTGCCGCCGCCCTCCGCGTCGGCGAGCGTGAACGACGTCTCCATGTTCATCATCGCGCCGACGCCGTGACCCTTGATCGCCATCTTGGCGAACTCGGGCTCGCGCTCCTCGACCTTCTCCAGGTCGACCTTCATCTTCAGGCCGCCGAGGCCGAGCGGGATCTTCACGTTCGCCGTCCAGCGCCGGTCGTCGTGGACGTCGAAGCTCTCGACGCCGGGCATCGTCTTCGCCATCGAGGCGGGGTCGTTCATCACGCGCCACACCGTCCCGCGCGGCGCCGCGAACTCACGCTCCCCGGCAACGTTCACTGGCCAGCCTCCTGCAGCAACTCCCAGACGGTCTGGTACGGGTTGTGGCTGTCGGTGACGATCGCGCCGGCGGTAGCGCGTCCTGGACGGCGGCGCAGATCGCGTGGATGCCGGCGCCGCCGCCCTCGCCCATGCCCTTCGTCCCGAGCGGCGTGAACGGCGAGGGGCTCTCGATCGCACCGGTGGAGAGCGGCGGCATGTCGAGCGCGTGCGGGACGTGGTAGTCGTAGAAGTTGGGCGTGAGCAGGTTCCCGTCCTCGTCGTAGTCGAAGACCTCGTGGATCGCGGCGCCGAGCGCGTGCGCCGTCGCGCCCATCACCTGCCCCTCGACGATCTGCGGGTTGATCCGCTTGCCGCAGTCGTCGACGGCGGCGTAGTCGACGATCTCGTAGTAGCCGGTCTCCGGGTCGACCTCCACCACCGCGACGTGGATCTGCGCGGCGTACGTGAGCGTGAGGTTGCCGAACTTCCGCTCGACGTCCGGCACCTCGAACGGAGGCCGGTAGACGTAGCGGCAGTTGAGCGTGACGTCGAGGTCCTCGGGCAGGCCCGCGTTGTTCGCGTTGATGATCGCGCCGCAGGCCATGAAGGGAAGGAACGCGTCGGGGTTGTCCTTGATCCGGACGCCGCCGTCGGCGAGCTCGAGCGCCTCCTCCGGCACGCCGCCGAAGACCGCGCCCGCGAGCCGCTTGATCTCCTTGGCCAGCATCTCCGTCGCACCCTTGACCGCGCCGAGGCCCGTGACGGCGAACTGGCTCGCGTACGTGCCGGAGAAGCCGGCATGGGAGTTCCAGTAGCTGTCGTGGCCGGCGCGGACGTGGACGTCGTCGACCGAGCAGCTGAGGATGTCGGCGACGACCTGCGCCGCGGTCGTCTCGTGGCCCTGGCCCTGCGGCGTCGTGCCGAGGGTGACGACGATCTCGCCGAAGATGTCGAGCTTGACCGTCGCGACCTCGTTGTTGCCGGAGAACTGGAGCTCCGGGTTGATCAGGCGCGACTGGCCGAAGTTGTTCGTGCCGGAGTCGAGCGTGGAGCCGATCCCGACGCCGAGCAGCTTGCCGCGCTCCTGCGCGTCCGCCCGCCGGGCCGGGATCGAGTCCCGTAGCCGATCAGCTCGAGCGCGAGGTCGAGCATCGCGGCGTAGTCGCCGGAGTCGTAGACGCAGCCGTTCGGCGTCGTCGTACGGCATCTCGTCGGCGCGGACGTAGTTCCGCTTGCGCACCTCGACCGGGTCGAGGTCGAGCTCATGGGCGACGATGTCGATCACGCGCTCGGTGAACCAGAGGTGCTGCATCCGCGAGTAGCCGCGGTTCGGGCGAGACGGGCGACTTGTTCGTCGCCACCTGCGTGAAGTCGAGCGCGGATGTTGCGCCAGCGGTACAGCCGGGCGTGACCTGGGCCCAGATCACGCCGCCGAGCGGCTCGTAGCGCAGGAACGCTCCGGCGTCGTCGAGCGCCTTCGTGCGGAAGCCGAGCAGCGTCCCGTCGTTGGCTTACCGCCACCTCGGTGTCGTGGAACCAGCGCTCGTTGCCGTGCGACATCGAGAGGTGGAAGTCGGTGCGCCACTCCGTCCACTGGACGGGCCGGTTGAGCTTGCGCGCGAGCAGGCAGCAGACGACGAGCTGCGGGTGCGACGTGATCTTGTTGCCGAAGCCGCCGCCGATGTCCTGCGTGACGAAGCGGAGCTTGTCGAGCCCGACCCGCATCGCCGGGCCCATCATGATCGCGGCGAAGCCGGGGAACTGGTTGTTCGAGTGGATCGTCCACTGCCCGATGCCGCGGTTGAACTCGACGAGCGCGCCGTCGCACTCGAGCGGCGTCGAGTTGAAGCGGTCGAAGTGGAGCTCGGGGATCTGCACGACGCGGTCGGCTCGGCGAAGGCGGCGTCGAGGTCGCCCCACGAGTAGAGCCCCGTCCAGACGAGGTTCGCCCCGGCCTCCTCGTGCAGGACGGGCGCGCCGGGATCCTGCGCCTGGCGCGCGTCGACGAGCGCGGGCAGCGGCTCGTACTCGACCTCGACGAGCTCGGAGGCGTCGCGCGCGAGCTCGCGCGTCTCGGCGACGACCGCGACGACGGGCTCGCCGACGTAGCGCACCTGCCGACGGCGAGCGCGAAGTCCTTGATCTCGCGCCGGGCGCGCTCGAGATCTGGAAGAACGGATCGGTGAGCGCCGCGACCTCGTCGCCGGTCAGCGTGCCGTAGACGCCGTCGACAGCCTCGGCGCGGCGGAGACGTCGACGAGACGTGATGTGCGCGTGCGCGTAGGGCGAGCGGACGAAGTGGAGCGTAGCCCATCCCGTGCCGCTTGACGTCGTCGACGAAGACGCCCTCGCCCTGGAGGAGGCGCTTGTCCTCCTTGCGGCGGACGCTCTGGCCGCCCAGCCCTTCTGCACCTCGACGGGCGCCGGAGCGAGGACGGTCTCGCTCACGGTTTCGCGTCACTTCGCCAGCCGACTTGACCGCCTCGACGATGTTCCAGTAGCCGGTGCAGCGGCAGATGTTGCCCTGCAGCGCCTTGCGGATCTCGTCTTCCGACGGCCTCGGGTTCTCCCGCAGGAGGGCGGTCGCGCTCATCAGCATCCCGGGGGTGCAGTAGCCGCACTGGAGCGCGTGGTGCTCGTTGAACGACTGCTGCAGGGGCGTCAGCTCGCCGTCCTCCGCGATCCCTTCGACGGTCTCGACGCTCGCGCCGTGCGCCTGGACCGCGAGCAGCATGCAGCTCTTCAGCAGGACGCCGTCGACGATGACCGAGCACGCGCCGCAGTTGCCCGTGTCGCAGCCGACGTGGCTGCCGGTCAGGTCGAGGTCGTCGCGGAGGAAGTGGATGAGCAGCTTGCGGGGCTCGACCTCCCGCTCGGTACGTCGTCCCGTTGACGGTGACCGAGATGTCCGATCAGCGCGCTGCCGCCTCTCGGGCTGCGCGCGCCGCGAGCACCGCGGCGAGGTGCGCGCGGTAGTCGGAGGACGCGTGGACGTCGTCCGGCGGCGCGAGCTTCGCCGCCCGCACGGCGTCGGCGACCTCGTCCGGCGAGCCGGCGGTGACGAGCACCGGCACCGCGTCGACGCAGCCGAGCGCGACTCGCACCGATCCGTTCACGCTCGCGGCCGCGTTGCAGATGCACGTGCCCTCGGCGCCGAGGGTGACCGCTGCGAAGCCGTCCCGCTTGCCGGCCGGGATCGAGATCCGCGTCAGCAGCTCGCCCTGCCCGACCGCCGTCAGGTAGACGCCGAGGAAGAACTCCTCCGCGGGAACCTCGCGCGCTCCGCCCGCACCGGCGATCGTCATCCGCGCTCCGACCGCGACCATCAGCGGCGGCAGATGGTTCGTCGGGTCGTTCGAGCAGACGTTGCCGCCGATCGTGCCGCGGTTCCTGACCTGGACGTCCGCGATCGTCGCGCAGACCTCGCCGAGGATGGGGCGCGCCTTCGCCTCCGCCGAGCCGACGATCTCGGAGTAGGTCGTCATCGCGCCGATCGTCAGCGTCCCGTCGCCGGCGAGCTCGATCCCGCGCAGCTCGTCGAGCCCGTTCAGGTCGACGAGGAGGTCGGGCGAGGCCACGCGAGCCTTCATCACGTTGATCAGCGTCTGCCCGCCCGCGAGGGCGCGCGCGCCGTCGTTCGAGCCGAGGAGCGCCAGCGCCTCCGCCACCGACCCCGGTTTTGCGTACTCGACCTCTCGCAGGAGCATTTTCCCGCTCCGGTGCCGGCTAAGCCGGCACCTCCGCTCCTGGCCGTGCTCCGTCGAGCCTACGCACGATGCCGATCCTATATCGGTGCGTGAATGCGGGTCTTCGCATCCCTGAGGCGCCCGCCGGCCCGTCCCGCGCGCACCGCGAGGATCTCCGCCAGCATCGAGAGAGCCGTCTCGGCAGGCGTGTCCGCGCCGATGTCGAGCCCACTCGGCCCGGCGATCCGGTCGAGGTCGGCCTCCGCCACGCCTCGCTCGAGCAGGACGCCACGCCGCCGCTCCTGGTTCCGCCGGGAGCCGAGCGCGCCGACGTAGAAGGCCTCCGTGCTGAGCGCCGCCTCGAGCAGCGGCAGGTCGAACTTGTCGTCGTGCGTGAGCACGAGGATCGCCGTGTCGACGTCCGGCCGCACCTGCGCGAGCGCCTCGTCGGGCCAGAGCACGAGCAGCTCGTCGGCGCTCGGGATCCGCTCCCGGGTGGCGAAGCTCTGCCGCGCGTCGGCGACGACGGTGCGCCAGCCGAGCAGCTTCGCCGCCCGGCAGAGGATCTCGGCGGTGTCGACCGCGCCGTACACGAAGAGTCGCGGCGGCGGCGCCTGCACGTCGGCGAAGACGGTGCGATCCTCGAGCTCCACCACATGGCCGCGGCCGCGGCGACGCGCCGCGCGCTCGAGGTCGGGATCGTGCAACCGCTCGCCGACTCCCTCGCCGGCGACGACGGTGAGCGTCACGTCCGGACGCTGCTCGTCACGCAGCTCCTCGACGAAGACGTCGATCTCGCCGCCGCAGGGAAGCCCGATGCCGAACGCCATCTCGTCGGTGATCCCGTACGTGAGCAGCCGCGGCTCGCCGCCGGCGAGCACGTCCTGCGCGGCGAGGACGACGTCGCTCTCGACGCAGCCGCCGGAGACGGAGCCGGCAAGCTCCCCGCCCTCGTTCACGGCGAGCTTCGAGCCGACGGGGCGCGGCGCCGAGCGGCGCGTGGCGACGACCGTGGCGAGCGCAACGCGTGCGCCCTGCGCCCGCCAGCGCGAAGCCTGCTGCAGCGACTCGTCCATCACGCTTCAATCTATCTCCATGCCCGAGCACCGCGACCGGAAGCGCCTGCGGGAGACGTTCGGCTCCGTCGCGGAGCTGTACGACCGCGCTCGCCCCGAGTATCCCGCCGTCGTGTTCGACGATCTCGCCGAGCTCGCGGGGCTCGGGCCGGGCTCGCGCGTGCTCGAGATCGGGCCCGGCACCGGCAAGGCGACCGTCGAGCTCGCCCGGCGCGGCTACGCCGTCACCGGCGTCGAGCTCGCCCCGGAGCTCGCGGCGGTCGCGCGGCGCAACGCCGCCCGAGACCGAGATCGTCGTCGGCGACTTCGAGGAGTGGGAGCCCGACAGCGCGGACTTCGATGCCGTCCTCGCCTTCTCGGCCTTCCACTGGATCGCACCGGAGCTCCGCTACGCGAAGCCGGCGCGTCTGCTTGGCCGGAACGGTGCGCTCGGCGCGATCGGGGCTCCGCACGTGCGCATCGCGGGAGACGACCCATTCTGGGCGGAGGTCCAGGAGGACTACGACGCCGTGGTGCCTCACCCCGACAACGGGCCGCCGCCGGAACCCGAGGAGGTCGAGGGCTGGGCCGACGAGTTTCGCGCCTCGGGCTTCTTCGACATCGTCGAGGAGCGGCGCCATCTGTTTCCGATCACGTACACCGCCGAGTCGTACGTCGCCGTCCTCGGCACGTTCTCGGACAACCTCGTGCTGCCGGCGGAGCAGCGGCCGAGCTCTTCCGCCGCATCCACGACCGCATCTCAGCGCGCGCCCGTGCGAAGCACCAGTCGTGACTGAGGTCGGCCGCTCGGAGCGGCCGACACCTTGCGCGGCTATCCGTTCCGAGGCGGAGCGCGCTCATCGGCCCAGGTAGGCCTTGCGCAGGTCCTCGTCTCGCGCAGCTCGGCGGCCGGCCCCTCGAGCACGAGCCGGCCGGTCGAGAGCACGTAGCCGCGGTCGGCGATCGAGAGCGAGACGTTCGCGTTCTGCTCGACGACGAGCATCGCCACGCCCGACTCGTGCACCTCCTTGATGATCTCGAAGCTCCGCTCGACGAGGATCGGCGCGAGCCCCATCGACGGCTCGTCCATCAGCAGCAGCTTCGGCTTGGCCATCAGCGCGCGGCCCATCGCCACCATCTGCTGCTCGCCGCCGGACAGCGTCCCGGCCAGCTGCGAGCGCCGCTCGTACAGGAGCGGGAACAGCGAGTAGACGCGCTCGAAGTCCTCCTTCGCGCCGCCGCCGTGGAGGTAGGCGCCCATCTCGAGGTTCTCGAGGATCGTCATCGGCCCGAACAGGCGCCGGTTCTCGGGGACGATCGCGATGCCCTTGCCGATCCGGTAGCTCGTCGAGCGCGCCGTCACGTCCTCGCCCTCGAACCGGACGCTGCCGTTGCGCGGCTGGACGATCCCGAGCACCGTCTTCAGCGTCGTCGACTTGCCGGAGGCGTTGCCGCCGAGCAGGCAGACGAGCTCGCCCGGCCGCACCTGGAGGTTCACGGCCTGGAGGATGTGGATCGGCCCGTAGTAGGTGTCGACTGCCGTCCAGCTGGAGCAGCGGCTCGGGCGCGACCGCAGTCTCGGTCCTCGGCTCGGTCACTTCGTCGCCGCCGCCTTCGTGCCGAGGTAGGCCTCGACGACGCGCGCATCGGTCGCCACCTCTTCGAACGTCCCCTCCGCGATCTTGACGCCGTGGTCGAGCGCGACGACGCGGTCGGAGATCCCCTCGACGACGTGCATGTCGTGCTCGATCAGGAGGATCGTGTAGCCGCCTTCGTCGCGCAGCTTCGCCGATCAGCTCGGCGATCTCGTGCGTCTCGACGGGGTTCATCCCCGCGGCCGGCTCGTCGAGGAGCAGGAGCGCGCGGCTCGGGTCGCCATCGCGCGCGCGATCTCGAGCCGGCGGCGGTTCGCGTACGAGAGCGAGTACGCCGGCTGGTTCCAGCGGTAGCCCATCAGCCGCTCGCCGAAGAAGGCGAGCTTCTCCTCGGCGAGGCGTTGATCTCGCGCTCCTCGCGGCGCGCGCGCGGCAGTGCGGAGCATCTGCTCGACGATCGTCGACTTCGTGTGGCCGTACTGCGCGGCCATCACGTTCTCCTTCACCGTCATGTTCAGGAACAGCCGCAGCGTCTGGAACGTGCGCGCGATGCCGCGCTGCGTGATCGTGTGCGGCGCGAGGCCGACGATGCTCTCGCCGTCGAGCAGGATGTCGCCGCTGTCGGGCTTGGTAGACGCCGGTGATGAGGTTGAGGAGCGGTCGTCTTGCCGGCGCCGTTCGGCCCGATCACGCTGACGATCTCGTGCTCGTCGACGTGCAGGTCGAGGCTCGTCGATGGCCTTGAGCCCGCCGAAGCGATGTTCAGAACCCGCGCAACTCGAGCAGCGGCTGCCGTCGCGCCATCAGACGATCTCCACGCGGGTCTGCCCGAGCAGGCCCTGCGGCGCGCGTGCCATGAGCACGATGAGGATCACGCCGAGGAACAGCGGCCGTGACCGTCGCCGGCTGGTTGATCAGATCCGTCTCCCAGACGAAGGCGGCGAGCCAGAGCGTCGGGAACAGCAGCGCCCAGCGCTTCCAGCCCTTGACGAGGGTCAGGGCGAGCACGAGCGCGATCGCAGCACGAAGGCGTAGTTGCCCGACTTGTAGTCCGCGTTCGTGTACGTGTTCGCCGGCAGGATCATCCAGTGCCGGATCGCGTCGCGAAGAAGCCGTGCTTCGTGTAGGCGGTCGGCCCGACGCGATCGGCCCGGCGACCAGTCGCGCCGAGATCGCCCCGACGATCGCGTGCGCGACGAAGCCGAACGCGACGAGGCCGCCGAGAACCGCGCCGAGCACCCGCCACGGCCGCAGCTTGGCGAGCAGGCCCGAGGATCAGCGCCGTAGAAGATCCAGCGCGCGTGATTCGGCGTCCGGAGCACCTCGAGCAGGACGTTGACGACGAGCGCGCCGAGGATGACGCCGCCGAGGCTGCCCGCGCCGCCGAGGATGACCATCGCGTAGATCGTGATCAGGAGCGGGAACGTGTGAAGTCGCTCGGGAAGACGCCCTGGTGTAGGCGCGCGTTGACCGTGCCGGCGAGAGCCGGCGACGCCGGCGCCGAACGGCGATCGCGAGGAGCTTCAGCCAGTTGACCGGGATGCCCATCAGCCTCGGCGGCGAGCGAATCCTCCCGCAGCGCGCGCCACGCGCGCCCGGTGCGCGATTTGTTGACGAGTAGGACGACCGCCGAAGACCACGACGACGATGCCCGAGCGCGACGCAGAAGTAGCTCCGTCGACGTCGTCGAGCTGTGCCCGAAGATCCGGAACGGATCGACGTTCGCGATCCCGTTCGGGCCGCCGGTGAAGCCGCTAGCTTCGCGCGTCGAAGCCGAGTCGAGATGCTGTAGCCGTTCGTTCGTGAACGTCGACGAAGATCTGGCCGAAGAAGAGCGTGACGATCGCGAGGTAGTCGCCGAGCAGCCGGCGCGACGGCAGCGCGAGCAGGAAGCCGAGCAGCGCCGTCGCGGCGATGACGAGCGGGAGGATCGCCGAGCGTCGGCCAGTGGATGCCGAACTGCGCCGACGACGAGCATCGCGTAGACGTAGGCGCCGAAGCCGTAGAAGGCGATGTAGCCGAGGTCGAGCAGGCCGGCCCAGCCGACGACGACGTTGAGGCCGAGCGCGAGCAGCACGTAGATCAGCGTGTCGGCGCCGACGCCGATCAGGTAGCCGTTCGACGTCATCAGCGGGACACGCCGACGCGAAGCCGACGAAGCCGAGCAGCACGATCGCGGCGTGCGGCCGCAGGCGCGCACGGCGACCGCCGATCGGGCCGCCCGGGCCGCGTGCGGCCGCTCGCCCGAGCGCGCACCCACTCGTCGACGCCGATCTGCGGCCGGGCGCGCCGCGTCCCGGTCCGGGTCTCGGCGTGTCCGGCGATCCGCTCAGACCTTCTGGATGCGGCCACGCCGAGGAGCCCCGTCGGCCGGAAGAGCATGAACGACGATGAGGATGCAGAAGACGACCAGGTCGGAGAAGCCCGACGACGACGTAGCCGATCGGTGAACGACTCCACGAGGCCGATGATGAGGCCGCCGAGCATCGCGCCGGCGATGCTCCCGATCCCGCCGACGACGGCTGCCGTGAAGGCCTTGAGGCCCGCGAGGAAGCCGATGTAGGGGTACGAGCGCCGAAGAGAGCCCGTTCATCACGCCGGCCGCGCCGGCGAGCGCCGAGCCGAGCAAGAACGTGAACATGACCACCCGGTCGACGTCGATGCCCATCATCGACGCCGCCTCGCGGTCGAAGGAGACGGCGCGCATCGCCTTCCCGAGCTGGGTGCGCGCAGACGAAGCAGCGACAGCACGACCATAAGCACGAGCGGTCGAGACGATGACGAGGAGCTGCACTACCGGACTGGATGCCGCCGCGCGAGCACGGATCGAACAGTGGACAGAGCTTGCCGTTCGTGCCAGCTCGAACATGTTGTATGGCTCGGTAGTGCGCGCTGCCGAAAGCAGCACCGCCGTGTTCTGGAGGAAGAACGAGACGCCGAGCGCGCTGATCAACGGCGCGATTCGCGGCGCGTTGCGCAGCGGCCGGTAGGCGAAGCGCTCGATCGGCGACGCCGAGGAGCCCGAGCCGAGCATCGCGGCGGCGAACATCAGAAGCAGCAGCGGGACGAGCGGCACGATCGGGTGCGAGCGGCGCCGCCGAGCGCGGTCAGGACGAAGTAGCCGATGTACGCGCCGACCATGTACACGTCGCCGTGCGCGAAGTTGAGGAGCTTGAGGACGCCGTAGACCATCGAGTAGCCGAGCGCGATCAGCGCGTAGAGGCTGCCCGCGGTGAGCGCCGGCGATGAGCTGCCCGAAGAAGAAGTGCCAGTTGTAGAGGTTGAAGGCGAGGACGCCGCACATGCGCTCCTTCTTCTCAGACCGAGCGGCCCGCCGGGAGGCGGGCCGCTCGATTTCCTAGATAGATCCGGCAGACGCTACTAGCCAGACCTGCTTGTAGGAGCCGTTCGCCTGGATCTTGAACACCGTCACACCCGAGTTCGGCCCGTGATGCGGCGTCCGCCGGTTGTTGAAGGCCATGCTGTAGCCGAGGATCGTCGTCATCAGCGAGACGCTCTTCAACTTGTTGACGACCGCCGCGCGAGCCTTCGAGAGGTTCGTGGGCAGGCCGGCCGCGCAGGCCTCGGAGATCGCGACGCCCTGCATCTGCGGCTGCCACGAAGCTCGGGGCTCCGAACGGATCGTTCGCCGACGTCGAGCCGTACTTCGCCTTGTACGCGTCGCGGAACGACTTCGTGATCTTCGTGATGCTCGGCCCGAAGAACGAGATGTACGCACCCGGCGTGTTGAACTGCGTCGGGCTGAACGCTGCCATCCGTGGCCATGTAGCCGCCGTGGTAGCCGTCGGACTGCAGGTCCTGGTCGAACGTCTGCGAGTCGCCGGGATCCTGGGTCGGCGCGTAGACGAGCTTCACGCCGTCCGCGACCGCGGCCAGCGCAACCGGCTTGATGTCCGTGGCGAAGCCCGCCGAACCGCCCGGGTTCTGGTCGGTCTCCTTGACGGACATGCGGATGACCGTGATCTTGTCGGCCTTGAACACCTTCTGCGCGTCCGTGGCCAGACCGATGCCGTACGCCTCGCCGTCGTCGACGACCATGACCTTGTCGCCCTTCTTCAACTTGAGCGTCTTGACGATGTAGGGCACGCCCGTCCGCGCCTGCTGCGCGTTTTGCGGGACGACGCGGTAGAAGTACTTCAACGGCTTCTGGCCCTTGGCCCCGGTGGCCAGCGTGTCGAGTCGTCGCCGAACCGGAGACGTAGCCGAGGTGCGCCTTGTCGTAGATCGGGCCCGCGGCGAGGGTCTCGTTCGAGCCGGAGTTACCGATCACGCCAAGGATCGTCTTGTTCGCCACGATCTGGCGAGCGATCGTCGGCGGCGACTGCCGGGCTGATCTGCGTATCGCCCAAGACTGCGAGGTTGAGCTTGACGCGCTTCAGGCCGCTCGGCACGCCCGGGATCGCCTTGCCGGCGTTCCAGTCGCTGATGAACAGCTTGACCCAGTTGCTCTGGTCGGTGCCGAGGAACCCCGCGCCGCCGGTCAGCGGACCGGCGAAACCGAGCCCTGCCTTGCTGCACAGCGGCGAGTTCGCGCTGTGCTTCGCGGTCGCCGCGGCGGTGCCGCCGAGCGTGGCAGCGACGACCACTGCGGCCGCTGCTGCAATCGCGGCGAATGCTCCAACTCTCTTCAACATCCATGCCCTCCTTTGGGGACTCCTCCGACTAAGACGCGCGCCTCTCGGCAAGGTTTGCCCGAGCGTGGGCGAATAGGCGCAGCACTCTAAACCCCTAAAGCCGAAAGCGAAAGGGTGGAGCCGTATAGGCTCGCCACGTGGATTACTGCATCGAGCCGCGGGAGACGGGCGAGCCGGTGACGGCGCTCGTCACGTGCGCCGAGTTCGAGCAGCGCCTCCTTCGCTTCGACGCTCCCGACGGCGGGCGGCGGGACGACGAGCGCGACGAGGTGCTCTACGTCCTCGAGGGCAGCGGCGCGGCGACGCTCGGCGGCGAGCGGCATTCGCTCGAGCCGGGGACGGGCGCCTTCGTCGCACGAGGGACGTCGTGGGGCATCGACTCGGCCGACGGGCTGCTCGTCCTCTCGGTCCTCGTCGAGGAACCGCTGCCCGCCGGGGCGAGCTACGCGGTCATCGCCGCAGGAGAGCGCGGCACCGCGACTGCCGGGAGGGAGTTCACGCTCCTCGCGCACCCCGAGCACGGCTGCGCCTCGGTGACCCAGTTCGTCGGCCACATCCCGCCCGGCCGCGCGCCCGACCACTTCCACCGCTACGACGAGGTCGTCTACGTGCTCGCGGGCGAGGGAGCGCTCCACATCGGCGGCGAGAGCGCATCGCTGCGGCCTGGCACGGCGGTTCACCTCCCGGCCCGGCTCGTCCACTGCCTCGAGAACTCCGGCCCGGAGGAGATGCAGGTGCTCGGCGTCTTCCGTCCGGCGGGGTCTCCGGCCGAGGCCTACTACCCCGACGGAGCGGCTGCGGCCGTGCCCGCCTGATGCCGCACATCGAGCGCACCGCATACGTCGCCTGGGACGGGAACCTCGCCCGCGGCGGCGGGACGCTCGACGCCGGGAGCGGCGCCTTCGCCGGCTGCCCTTCTCCCTGCCGTCGCGGGTCGCGGAGCCCGGCGGCAAGACGAGCCCCGAGGAGCTGCTCGCCGCCGCCCACGGCGGCTGCCTGACGATGTCGCTCGCCGGCGAGCTGACCGCAGCCGAGACGCCGCCCGGCCGGCTCGACGTGACGGTCACGATCGTGATGGACGAGGTCGAAGGCCAGGGCCACCAGATCGTCGGCTCGCGCGTCGAGATCGCCGCGCGGGTGGACGGGATCGACGATGCCGCGCTTCAGGCGGCCGTCGAGAAGGCGGACGAAGGCTGTCCCTTCTCGCAGCTCCTGAAGCGTGCCGGCGCCTACGTCGAGGTCGCCGCGCGACTCGCGTGAGCTTCCCGGAGCTGGCGGCCGCCCGCCGCACGCACAAGGCGTTCGGCCCCGAGCCGGTGCCGCGCGAGACGATGCGCGAGCTGCTGTCGGTGGCGCGCTTCGCGCCGACGCACCACATGACCCAGCCGTGGCGCTTCCGCGTCCTCGGGCCCGAGACGCTTGCCGCGCTCAAGAGCGTCGCCGGAGAGAGCGAAGCGGCCAAGCTCGACCGCGCCCCGACCCTCGTCGTCGCGTCGGCCTCGCTGACCGGCGACCTCGTGCAGGACGAGGAGGACGTCTGCGCGGCCGCTGCGGCGATCGTGCTCGTCCTCCTCGCGGCGACCGAGCGCGGGATCGCCACCTACTGGCGGACGCCGCAGGTGCTCCGCACGAAGCCGGGACGAGAGGCGGTCGGGCTCCCGCGAGGGGAGCGGTTCCTCGGCCTCCTCCACTTCGGGACGCGCGCTCGCGAGCCGGCTCCGCGCGAGCGCGAGCCGCTCGAGCGGTATGTCGGGTTCCTTCCCTAGGAGCGCGCCAGAGCCACGCTCTCCCGAGCGAGGTCGAAGCGGTCGAGGTTCATGACCTTGTCCCACGCCGTCACGAAGTCGCGCACGAACATCTCCCCCCCGTCGTCGCACGCGTAGACCTCGGCGATCGCGCGCAGCACGGAGTTGGAGCCGAAGAGGAGGTCGACCCGGCTGCCGGTCCACTTCGTCTCGCCGGTCTCGCGGTCGCGGCCCTCGAACGCCTCCTCCTCGGCCGACGCCGGCTCCCACTCCAGGCTCGGGTCGAGCAGGTTGCGGAAGAAGTCGTTCGTCAGCGAGCCGGGACGCTCGGTGAGCACTCCGACCTCCGAGCCGCCGTGGTTCGCGCCCAGGACGCGGAGGCCGCCGACGAGGACGGCCGTCTCCGGCGCCGTGAGCGAGAGCAGGCTCGCGCGGTGGACGAACAGGTGCTCCGTCGGCTGGGAGCCGCCGGTCCCGCGGTAGTTGCGGAACCCGTCGGCCTTCGGCTCGAGCACGGCGAACGACTCGGTGTCCGTCCACTCGCGCGTCGCGTCTGTGCGGCCCGGCGCGAACGGCACGTCGACGTCGTGGCCCGCCCGCTTCGCGGCATCCTCGACCGCGGCGCAACCGCCGAGCACGATCAGGTCGGCGAGCGAGATGCGTCGGCCGCCGCCGTTCTGCGCCCCATTGAACTCCCGCTGGATACGCTCGAGCGTGTCGAGCACCAGCGTGAGCTCGGCGGGTTCGTTGACCTCCCACCCCTTCTGCGGCTCGAGGCGGATCCGGGCGCCGTTGGCACCGCCGCGCTTGTCGCTGCCACGGAAGGTCGACGCCGACGCCCAGGCGGTCTTGACCAGCTGGGAGACCGTCAGCCCCGAATCGAGGATCGCCTGCTTGAGCTGAGCGATCTCCTCCGACCCGACGAGCTCGTGGTCGACCGGTGGGACCGGGTCCTGCCAGATCTGCGGCTCGGCGGGGACGAGGGAACCGAGGTAGCGCGAGGGGGGGCCCATGTCGCGGTGGGTCAACTTGAACCACGCCTTCGCGAAGGCCTCGGCGAGCTCCGGCGGATTCTCGTGGAAGCGTCGCGCGATCGGCTCGTACACGGGATCCATCCGCAGCGCAAGGTCGGTGGTGAGCATCACCGGCGGATGGGTTTTCTCCGGATCGTGTGCGTCAGGGACCGCGCTACGCGCTTCCGGGTCGGTCGGCGTCCACTGCCACGCACCGGCCGGGCTCTTGCCGAGCTCCCACTCGTAGCCGAACAGCGTGTCGAAGAAGCTCGTGTCCCATGCCGTAGGTGTGGGCGTCCAGGCGCCCTCGAGGCCGCTCGTGATCGTGTCGTCGCCCTTGCCGGTTCCGAAGTCGTTCGGCCAGCCGAGCCCCATCGCCTGGAGCGGAGCCGCCTCCGGCTCGGGGCCGAGGTGCTCCGGCGGAGCGGCGCCGTGCGTCTTGCCGAACGTGTGCCCGCCGGCGATCAGCGCCACCGTCTCCTCGTCGTTCATCGCCATCCGGCTGAACGTCTCGCGGACGTCGCGGGCGGCCTTGACCGGGTCGGGCTCGCCGTTCGGCCCCTCCGGATTCACGTAGATGAGACCCATCTGCACGGCGGCGAAGGGATTCGCGAGCAGGCGGTCGCCGCTGTAGCGCTCGTCGCCGAGCCATTCCGCCTCGGCGCCCCAGTCGACGTTGTCGGGCTCCCAGGTGTCCTCGCGCCCGCCCGCGAAGCCGAACGTCCTCAGGCCCATCGACTCGAGTGCGCAGTTGCCTGCGAAGATCAGGAGGTCGGCCCACGAGATCCTCCGCCCGTAGCGCTGCTTGACGGGCCAGAGCAGGCGGCGGGCCTTGTCGAGGTTGACGTTGTCGGGCCAGCTGTTGAGGGGCGCGAAGCGCTGCTGCCCCGAGCCGGCGCCGCCACGGCCGTCGCGGATGCGGTACGTGCCGGCGGCATGCCAGGCCATGCGGATGATGAGCGGGCCGTAGTGCCCGTAGTCGGACGGCCACCAGTCCTGCGACGTCGTCAGCACCTCGACGACGTCCCGCTTCAGCGCGTCGAGGTCGAGGGTCGCGAACTCTGCGGCGTAGTCGAAGTCCTCGCCCATCGGATCGCCGAGCGGGTTAGGGGGCTGGAGCAGCTTCAGGTCGAGGGCGTTCGGCCACCAGTCCCGGTTCGTCCGGCCCTGCGGCACGTGTCCGTTGCCACCCTCGGCGGGATGCGTCTTCGTGTCTTCCATGCTCTCCTCTCCTCTTCGGTCGGCCGAAGCTCAGTATGCAGAGAGGTTGTCGGACGCCGCGGGCGGGTAAGACAGCTGCATGAGCCGGGTCGTGGAGGAGAGCGGGTTCGAGGTCGAGTGCCCGCACTGTCACCAGAGCTTCGCCTCCGCGCCGCTTCGCGACGCGGGCGCGCCGCGCGCTACCGCGGCTTCAAGTGTCCGCACTGCAAGCTGTTCGTCCCGCTCCAGCGGGCCGCCGACCGCGATCTGCTCGAGCCGCTCTCCCGCGACCCGGACGCCTAGGACCTACTCCTAGGTGACGGCGTCGCGGAGCGCCTGCGCCTCGGGCAGGTGCTCGAGCTTCTTCAGCGTGTTGTTCTCGATCTGGCGAATCCGCTCCCGGGTGACGCCGAAGGCGCGACCGACCTCCTCCAGCGTGCGCGGCTCGCCGCCGAGCAGCCCGTAGCGCAGCTCGATCACCTGCCGCTCACGCCTGGGGAGCGCGTTGAGCGCGTTCTCGACGTCCTCCCGCCGGAGCGAGAGCTGCGCGGTGTCGAAGGGCGACTCGGCCGCCTCGTCCTCGACGAAGTCGCCGAGCGCCGAGTCCTCTTCCTCGCCGATCGGCTTCTCGAGCGAGATGGGGAGCTGCGACATGCGGAGGATCTCGCGCACCTCGTCGGTCGTGATCTCGAGCTCGCGGGCGATCTCCTCGGGGCTCGGCTCGCGCCCGAGCCGCTGCACGAGCTGGCGCTCGATGTGCACGACCTTGTTCAGCTTCTCGACCATGTGGACGGGGATCCGGATGGTCCGCGCCTTGTCGGCGATCGCGCGCGTCACCGCCTGGCGGATCCACCACGTCGCGTAGGTCGAGAACTTGTAGCCCTTCCGGTAGTCGAACTTCTCGACGGCGCGGATCAGGCCGAGCGAGCCCTCCTGGATCAGATCGAGGAAGGAGAGGCCGCGTCCGAGGTAGCCCTTCGCGATCGAGACGACGAGGCGGAGGTTCGCCTCGATCATCGCCGTCTTCGCGCTCATGTCGCCGCGCTCGATCCGCTTCGCCAGCGTGACCTCCTGGTCGGCGGTGAGGAGCGGAACCTTGCCGATCTCGCGCAGGTAGAGGCGGAGCGAGTCGAGCGACGGCTCGACCGTGAGGTCGAGCTTGGGCGACACTGCCGCCTTCTCGTCCTCCGGCGGGGGCTGCTCGTGCGGCGGCGCCTTGTGCTGCTCACCCTCGAGCAGGTCGACGCCGTGCTCGACGAGATACGTGTAGAAGTCCTCGACCTGCTCCTTCGTGAGCTCGACGTCCTCGAGCCCGCTGACGATCTCGTCGTAGGTGAGGAAGCCTTTCTCCTTCCCTTCGGCCACGAGCTTCTGGAGCTCTTCGACTTCAGGAAGCGAGATCTCGACGGTGAGCACGTCCACGAACCTCCCGGCCCTAGTCGTTGACGACGGCAGTCCTTCCGAAAACCCGACGGCGTCCGGCGGCGCCGGCACCCCGTCCTCCCTCACGCGTGGCGGATACTAGTCCGGGCCCGGCGATTCGTAAAGAAGATGTCAGGAGCCGGTGACGGTAGTGGCTCAGTTTGAAATCTTCTCGCCCCGCTCGTCGGCCTTCCGCGCCCGTGTCTTGGCGTAGGTGCCGTGCTTGATCGGCGTTGCCTCAGCTGCCGACGCAGCTTCGCCCGATCCAGGCGACGAGGGAGTCCCGGTGTTCGGCTAACCGTCCGGCCTAGAAGTGCGAACTCGCGTACACGACTGAATACGCGTAGAGGAACGCCGTCACCACCATCTGCGCCGCGATCAGCGCGAACGCGAAGAACGCGAGCTTCGCGCGTTCAGAGTCCCATCGCCCGATGTACGCAGCCGGCGAGACCACCATCACCAGCAAGACCACGGCGGCGACCAGGCACGCCATGCCGAAGACGTAGACGGCGATGAGCCAGTTCCCGGACGGGACAACCGCTATAGACCGAGCGAACATCAGTGCGGCAACAACGAGTAGGACCAGCGTGCGGCGCTCTAGGGACTCCATTCCTGAACCGTTTCACTCCCGGCGTTCGCGGTCAAACTGACCCACTACCGCCGGTGACGACGATCTCACCGACGCGCTCGCCGCGGCTGTTCAGGACCGGGATTTCGGCGAGCTCCTCGACCTCGACGCCGAGCGGCTTCAGGAAGGCGGCGAGCGCAGGACGGTGGCCGCGGGCGGCGCCGTCCTCGGACTTCAGCGCGAGGCCCAGGCCGTCCGGCCCCGCCGCGCAGAGGAGGCCCTCGGCGCCGCCCTTCGCGAGCCAGCCGGGCGCGGCGCGCATCAGGAAGTAGTCCGCGCCGTCGGGGCCGCCGACGAGGTCGGGACGAGCGCGCATCGCGGCCGCGATCCGCTCGCCGCCGGGGAGGGACTCGAGCCGCGAGTACGCATGCGCCATCCGCTGGAGCGGCAGCGCGAAGGTGACGACGCCACAGCCGTCGCTCGCGGCTTCCTCCGGCTCGACCTCGGCCGCCTCGGCATGCGCTTCGTGGCAGGCCCGCTGCACCGGATGCTCGGGGAGGTGGTAGCCCTCGTGCTCCCAGCCGCGCGCGTCGCACAGCGCGAGCATCCCGGCGTGCTTGCCCGAGCAGTTGTGGTGGATCTTCTGCGGCGGCCGCCCCTCCTGCACGCCGAGCTCGAGGTCGTCCTCCGTCGCGTTCGCGCGCGCGAGGAGCTTGCGAACGGCCTCCACCTGGTCGGCCGTGTCGTGATGGGACGCGCAGGCGATGGCGAGCTCGTCCTCGGCGAGATCGTCGCGCGCGCGCACGAGCGGCAGCGCCTGCAGCGGCTTCGAGGAGGAGCGCATGAAGCACGTCAGCTCCGGATCGCCCGCCGCGGCGACGATCTCGCCGCCGCGCACGGCGACGGCGTGGATGCGATGCCGCGCCTCGACGATTCCGTTCCGGCGCACCTCCACCTCGATCGGCCCGCGCACGCCCAGACCCTACGCAGACGGCAGTACCGTTCGCGGCATGCCCGAGCTGCCCGAGATGGAGGCGTGGCGGCGCCACCTCGACGAGCCCGTCGCCGCCTTCCCGGTCGCCCAGGCCGGCCCGGCCCACATCGCGACCCTGAAGACGTTCGAGCCGCCGCTCGCGCAGCTCGCGGGGAAGCGCTTTCGCGGCGCCGAGCGGCGCGGCAAGCGGCTCCTCTTCCCGACCGACGACGGCGAGCTCGTCCTGCTCGTCCACCTGATGACCGCCGGCCGGCTGCGCTACGTGCCGCCCGGCGCCGCCGCGCCGAAGTCGCCGGCGTTCTCGGTCGAGTTCACGGGCGGCGGCAAGCTCGTCCTCACCGAGGGGGGAAGGAAGAAGCGGGCCGGCGTATGGCTCCTCACGCCGGAGGCGGCGGAGAGCGAGCTCGCGCACCTCGGCCCCGAGGCGCTCGGCCTGGGAGCGGAACGGCTGGGCGAGATCCTCCACTCGGAGTCGCGCCGGCTGCACCCGCTCCTGCGCGACCAGCGGCTCGTCGCGGGCATCGGCCGCGCGTGGGCGAACGAGATCCTCCATGCGGCGAAGCTCTCGCCTTACGCCCTGTCGGGCGAGCTCGACGACGAGGAGGTCGCGCGTCTTGCCGCGGCGATCGACTCCGAGCTGGAGCGCGGCCTCGAGCTGCGCGAGCGCGGAGCCTCCGACGAGAAGACCTACCGCGTCCATCGGCACCTCGGCGAGCCGTGCCACGTCTGTGGCACCCCGCTCGCCCAGGTCGACTTCGAGGAGCACACGATCTACTACTGCCCCACCTGCCAGACCGGCGGGCGCGTCCTCAAGGACCGCCGCCTCTCGCGGCTGCTCAAGTGACGACGGGGTCGGTTCGGCCAATCGCAACAGACGGTGTGGTGACTCTGCGGGCCCCGGAGCCTGGCGACGCAAGGTCACTCGTCGACGGGCGGGACGACGAGTTCTTCAAGTGGCTCGGCCCCGGAGCGGAGGTTCCCTCCCCGGTTGCCTGCGTCTGGGCCGAGGACGAGCTGTGCGGCTGGGTGGACTACGACGTCGATCACGCCTGGCTTCGCCCCGGCGAGGTCAACGTCGGCTACTACCTCTTCCCGGCGGCACGCGGAAAGGGCTATGCGTCACGCGCGGTGGAGCTGCTCCTCCGACACCTGAGGCGCGACACGAGGTACGAGGTCGCGACGCTGCTGATTCACGCTGAGAACGTCAGGTCGCTCGCGCTGGCCCGGCGGCTCGGATTCGTCGAGCGAGGCGAGGTGAACGGGGAACCGTTCTTCGCCCGGGACGTCTGAGCCGCCGGCTCGTCTCCCGGGCGGATACTGTTAGGCTCCCGGCATGGCAACGGTCGCCGAGATCATGAACTCCGACGTCCTGACCGTCGACCCGGCGTCGTCCATCGGCGAGGCCGCCGAGAAGATGATGGAAGCCGGCGTCGGCGCGGTCGTCGTGACGGAGGACATGGTCCGCATCGTCGGCATCGTCACCGAGCGCGACCTGATGCGCGCCGTCGCGCAGCGTGCCCGGGCGGCCGAGGCGCGCGTGCGGCAGTGGATGACCGAGGGCGTGATCACGATCGAGCCGGAGACGAGCATCGGGGACGCGGCGAAGATGATGTTCGAGCGCAACTTCCGGCACCTTCCGGTCGTGAAGGACGGGCGGCTGCTCGGCATCGTCAGCCTCCGCCGTCTCTCCCAGTGGGAGTTCGAGCACGGGAAGGAGTCCGTCGGACCGGCTCGTTAGGGTCGGTCCGTGATCAGGCTCTTCCCGGAACGCGGCGGCTGGCTCGAAGTCGTCTGCGGCCCGATGTTCAGCGGCAAGAGCGAGGAGCTCATCCGCCGCCTGCGCCGCGCCGAGATCGCCGGCCAGCGGGCGCTGATCGTGAAGCCGCGGCTCGACGACCGCTACGACATCGGGCACGTCGTCAGCCATGCGGGCGCGAAGATGCGGGCCGTCGTGGTCGACGCGCCGAGGGACATCACGCCGCTCGTCGAGGGCTACGACGTCGTGGGCGTCGACGAGGTGCAGTTCTTCACGCCGGAGATCGTGCTCGTGCTCGACGGCCTCGTCGAGCGGGGCCTGCGCGTCGTCGCGTGCGGGCTCGACCAGGACTTCCGCGGCTTCCCCTTCGGCGCGATGCCGCAGCTCCTCTGCCGGGCCGAGCTCGTCGACAAGCTGCAGGCGGTCTGCCACCGCTGCGGCGGCCCGGCGACCATGACGCAGAGGCTCGTCGACGGTGCGCCCGCACCGGCCGACGGCGCCACGATCGTCGTCGGCGCGCTCGAGCAGTACGAGGCGCGCTGCCGGAGCTGCCACGAGCTCGCGGCTTCGGCGCTCGCGACCGGCTGAGACCTACGCGAGACGCACGACGAGCGTCTCGGCGTCGACGGCGAGGGAGCCGCCGAGCGTCGTCACGACCCGCGCGGCGACCGCGGCGCCGAGGTCGCGCAGATCCTCCCCGAGCACGACCGGCGCAGACGCCGCGGTGACGGGCGTGACGCGCAGCTCGCGCCCCGCCACCTCGACGTCGACCGACTCGAGCCCGCCGTGCCTCAGGGCCGACTGGATCAGCGCCGCGACGCCGCGACGGACCGCGTCGACGTCCGTCTCGATCGTCGCGCCTTCCCCGGAGACCCGCACGCGCTCCTCGCCCAGTCGCTGCGCCGCGTCACGCGCGAGCTCGAGCGTGTCCACCTCGCGCGGCGTCGGGTCGTAGCGGCCCGCTTCGATCCGCGCGGCCAGGGACAGCTCCTCGAGCAGCTCCGCGATCTCCACGGATGCGGCGTCGATCATCTGGACGTAGCGGTCGGCCGGCGGCTCGAGCTCGTCGCGCCCGAGCGTCCGCGCGAAGCCGTGCACCGTGGCGAGCGGCGTGCGCAGGTCGTGGCAGGCGAGGGAGACGAGACGGGCGAACGAGGTGTCGTCGGGCACGACGACGTCTAACCTAGCCGTTGTGAGCCGAGTGACACGAACCGAGACGCCCGACCTGCAGGCCGCGAGGCCGGAGGTCGCGCTCGGACTGTCGAGCGTCGGCGTCACCGGCGTCCAGAAGGCCGTCCGGATCGGGCGCGGCCGCGGCGAGAAGCTCATCGCGGCGACGATCGACTGCACCGTCGACCTCGACCCGCGGCAGAAGGGCGTCCACATGTCGCGCTTCCCGGAGCTGTTCGAGGAGGCGATCGAAGGCGTCGTCGAGGACGAGGCGTTCCTCGTGGAGGACCTCGCGGAGCACGTCGCGCGTCGCGTCGTCGCCCGCCAGGACGCACTGCTCGCCGAGGTCCGGATCACGGCGCGCTATCCGTACGAGCGGCACACGCCCGTCACGGGACTCGCGACGCAGGAGATGGTCTCGCTGCTCGGGATCGCGACGGCGACACGGGAGCGCGTGCGGCAGGTCGTCGGCGTCGAGGCGACGGGCATCAACGCCTGCCCGTGCGCGCAGGGGCTCGTGCGCGGCGCCGCCGCCGACCGGCTGCTCGAGGCGGGCTTCGGAGACAAGGACGTCGACCGCATCCTCGAGCTCGTCCCGCTGGCGACCCACAACCAGCGCGGTCGGGGCACGCTCCTCGTCGGCAAGAGCGGACGAGTCAACGCGGAGCGACTCGTCGAGATCGTCGAGCAGTCCATGAGCTCGCCGATCTACGAGCTGCTGAAGCGGCCGGACGAGCTGTTCGTCGTCGAGCACGCCCACTTGCAGCCGCGCTTCGTCGAGGACTCGGTCCGGGTCGCGCTCAAGAGCGTTCTCGACGAGCTGCCCCAGCTCGACGAGGGCGACTTCGTCCTCTCGCGGCAGGTCAACTTCGAGACGATCCATGCCCACGAGGTGGTCGCCGAGCGCCACGGCACGATCGGTGAGCTGCGGGCCGAGCTGAACGGCAGCCGCCACGGCCCCGCCGCGCACACGGTTCTCAGGGACTGGCTTCGCTCGTAGCTTCGTGCGACCGGCGGAAGCGGCTCTCCTCGCCGCGCGAGCCGGCCGATGTTCGCGCGGTGGAGGAAGACGACGCCCGCGCCGGCTGCGGCGCCGAACGCGATCACCGGCCACGGATAGCCGAACAGCCACGCCCAGAGCGCGAGCGAGATCGCTGCCGTCATCGAGGCGACGGAGGCGTAGCGCAAGACGCCGAAGACGACCAGCCAGACGCCTGCGGCGGTCAGCCCGACGAGCGGCGCGACCCCGAGAAAGGCGCCGCCGGCCGTGGCCACCATCTTCCCGCCCCGCCGGAAGCCGAGGAAGAGCGGCCGCCAGTGGCCGAGCATCGCCGCCGCCCCCGCGAGCACGCCGCTCCCGTGGCCCACCGCGAGCGTCGCCGCGAGTGCGGGGGCGAAGCCCTTCGCCGTGTCGAGCACCATCGCCGGCAGTCCGAGCCGCGGGCCGTAGACGCGCCAGACGTTCGTCGCGCCGATGTTGCCGCTTCCCCTGGTGCGCACGTCCTCGCCGCGGAAGACACGCGCGAGCCACAGCCCCCACGGCATCGAACCGGCGACATAGCCGGCGGCGACGAGCGCGGCGGTGAGCACGACAGCGGCCGGCTACGAGATGCCGTACTGCTCGACGAGACCGTTCACGAAGTCCCAGTCGAGGTTGGCGAAGAACGCGTCGATGTACGAGGCGCGATCCGTCTGGTAGTCGAGGAAGTAGGCGTGCTCGTAGACGTCGAGCGCGACGAGCGGCGTCGCGTTCCAGACCGGGAAGGTGTTCTGGGCGTCGCCGACGTAGTTGAACAGGCGCCCCTCGTCCCAGTCGTACGCCGTCCACGCCCAGCCGCGACCGGCCATCCCCGTCGCCCGCAGATCGGCCCGCCAGACGTCGGCCGAGCCGAAGTCGCGGCTGACGAGCTTCCCGAACGCCCCGTCCGGATCGCCGCCGCCGCCGCCGAGATGGGCGAAGTAGAGCTCGTGGTTCTTGATCCCGCCGATCGCGAACGAGAGCTCGACCTTGAGCTCGCGCACGTCGGAGAACGTCTGGTTGGCGGACGAAAGGTCGACGTCGGCCAGCCGGCGGAGGATCTCGTTCCGCTTCGCGACGTAGCCCTCGTACAACCTGTAGTGGGCCTCCACCGAGGCCCGGGAGATCCCGTCGAGCTCGTACGTCTCCGGCCGAAGCGGGCGCGGGGCGATCTCCTCGAACCGGTACGCGAGCGTTGACATGCCGGGCTACCTCCTCTCGACCTCAGCGGGCCGCCGGAGCATATCCTCCGGTCGAGAAACCGAGCTGCGAAAGGAGCCCACCGAGATGGCCTTCGAAGTCCCCGATTTGCCCTATCCCTACGACGCGCTCGAGCCGCACATCGACGAGGCGACGATGCGTGTCCACCACGACGCGCACCACGCCGCGTACGTGAACAACGCCAATGCCGCCCTGGAGGGGACCGAGTGGGCGGATGCGTCGGTCGAGAGCGTCCTCTCGAGCCTCGACGCCATTCCCGAGGACAAGCGGACGGCGGTGCGGAACAACGCCGGCGGGCACGCGAACCACTCGCTCTTCTGGCGGACGATGAGCCCGGACGGCGGCGGCGAGCCGGGCGGCGCGCTCCGTTCCGCGATCGAGGACACCTTCGGCTCGTTCGACGATCTGCGCGCGGCCGTGAACGACGGCGGCGTGAAGCGCTTCGGCAGCGGCTGGACCTGGCTCGTCTGGGACGGCACGGGACTCGCGGTCTACTCGACGGCCAACCAGGACTCGCCGATCATGCAGAGCGACGTCCCGCTGCTCGGAATCGACGTCTGGGAGCACGCCTACTACCTCAAGTACCAGAACAAGCGTCCCGCCTATCTCGAGGCCTGGTGGAACGTCGTGAGCTGGCCCGAGGTCGAGCGGCGCTTCGCCGAGGCGAGCAGCTCGTAGCGCGCCTGCTTGCGCAGAGCCGCGGGGCGGTGCTGCAATCCGAACGAGGGTGGGATGCGTAGAACCGGACGCGACATGGAACTGGCAGTCGAGGCACCGCAACTGCGGGCGGTCCCGTCCCCTGTGACAGCGCCGCTCGACACCGCCGACGCGGCGCTGCTCGCACGCGTCGGCAGACGCGACCGCGCCGCCTTCGAGCTCCTGTACGGGCGCTACGTGCGCCCGGTCTTCGGGCTCGCGCTGCGGCGGCTCGGCGACCGCGGCCATGCCGAGGACGCGGTGCAGGAGGTGTTCGCGGCGGTCTGGCGTTCCGCCTCGACCTACCGTCCGGACCGCGGCCCGGCAGGCGCATGGCTCTACGCGATCGCGCGAAACGCGATCGCCGACCGGCACCGCCGGCGCGGGCCGGCCGTGATCGGCGATCTGCCGGAGCCTGCCTCCGACGAGCCGGGGCCGGCCGAGACTGCCGAGCAGTCGTTCGCCTCGTGGCGCGTGCATCGCGCGCTCGAGGAGCTCGAGCAGCGCGAGCGCGAGGTGATCGAGCTCGCCTACTGGAGCGGGATGTCGCAGAGCGAGGTCGCCGGCTACCTCGGTGTCCCGCTCGGAACGGTCAAGACCAGGACGCGGAAGGCCCTCGCGAAGCTCGCGTCCCTGCTGGAAGGAGAGCTGCGGTGAGTCGCGAGCCACGTTTCGACGAGCTGTTCCCGGACGAGCCCGCGGGCGACGAGCGCGAGCGGCTGCGCCGCGCGCACGAGCTGCTCGTGCAGGCGGGCCCGCCGCCGGAGGCGCCGCCGGCGCTCGGCAAGGCGCCGAGCCCGCCGGCGCTGCCGTTCCAGACGCCGAGGCGGACGGGACGGCGGGTGGCGCTCCTGCTCGCGGCAGCGGTTGCCGTCGCCGCGATCTTCGCCGTCGGCTTCGGCGTCGGCCGCGGCGGCAGCTCGCACGTCGCCTGGTCCCTCTCCCTCGAGGGGACCCGCGCCGCCCCGGGTGCTCAGGCGACCCTCGCCGTCCTGACCGGCCGCTCCGGCAACTGGCCGATGACGCTGCACGCGTCCGGCCTGCCGAAGCTGCCGGCGCAAGCGCAGTACGAGGTCTACCTCGTGCGGGACGGCAAGCCGTGGGCGTCGTGTGGAACGTTCGTCACCGCCGGAACGCAAGCCGTCTCGGTGACGCTGAACGCGCCCTACCCGTTGCACCGCGGCGACGCCTGGGTCGTGACGCGCGAGACGCCGGGCCGGGAGCACGGGCCGACCGTGCTGCGTCCCGCCTAGAGGGGTGATGTGTCGAGCCCGCTCCTATTTCACATCAGTCCTCTTAGGATCTGCTGCACCATCCGGCGGAGGACGTAGCCTCCCCACCCCGTGGCCGCAGTGACCGAGACCCCGGCGATCCCGAGCGACTACCGCCCCGTCCTCGACCACGGCTTCGTCCGCCTGGACGCCTCGATGGCCGACGACCTCTCGGTCGTGAACGCGGCGCGCGTCTCGTTCGCGCGGCACAAGGACGCGATGGACGAGTCCGACGCGGGACTGGTTCGCTTCCTCATGCGCGAGCGCCACGGCACGCCCTTCGAGCACAACAGCTTCCGCTTCCACGTCCGCTGCCCGATCTTCGTCGCGCGGGAGTGGTTCCGGCACCGGATCGGCTCGTTCAACGAGTTCTCGATGCGCTACGCGAAGGCGACCGACGATTTCTACGTGCCCGAGCCCGAGGACGTGCGGTCACAGGTCGGCAAGCCCGGCGCATACAGCTTCGAGACCGTCGAGCCCGAGCTGGCCGACTCGACCCGCGAGACGCTCGAGTCCGTCTATCGGACGGCGTACGCGGCCTACGAGCAGCTCGTCGAGGCCGGCATCGCGCGCGAGATCGCGCGCTGCGTGCTGCCGGTCGGCGCCTACACCGAGTTCTTCTGGACCGTGAACGCACGAGCCCTGATGAACTTCGTCTCCCTTCGGGCCGCGGACACCGCGCAGCGCGAGATTCGCCGCTACGCAGAGGCGGTCGAGTCGTTCCTCGCGGAGAAGATGCCGGTCACGTACGACGCCTTCGTCGCCAACGACCGCAAGGCCCCGTAGCGCGCCGTTCGGAGGCTAAGGCTAGGGCCGCGAGGCTACGTCCAGCGCAGCCACGCGCATCCGCGTGAGCTTGCCGGCCGTCGAGGCATCGTGCGAGAACGTCGGCCAGGAGTACGGCTCGCTGGTCTTGATCTGGCAGCCGACGGTGCAGCCGAGCTCGGTTGCCTTGGCCGTGGTGGAGAAGAGGCCCGAGAGCAGCTTCCGCACCTCGCCCGCCCCGTGCCGCTGCCGGACGACGTTCAGGATCTCCCAGTCCTCGATCCCCTCGCGGAGCACCTCGAGGCGGGCGCTCGGGACCGGACCGGCCTGGCCCGGATAGATGAGGACGAAGCTGCCCTGCGCGCGATCGTTGGAGACGAGCGGGTTCTCCTTGCCGTACGTCGTCGTCCCCTCGCCGTAGAGGACGCCGGTGATTCCCTCGAGAGCGGCCCAGTCCACGAACATCCGCGGGTCGGAGAGCGGCTCGGCGGCGCTGAGGCCCGGCGTCGAGTGCGACTTCGACGGATAGGTGTACGTCCAGATCTGCTTGCCACGCTTGCGCAGCTTGTCGATCAGGTTGGAGGTCTGCCTCGCGTTGGAGATGTGCTCCTCCGTCTGCGCCGGCGTCGTGTACTTGCCGTAGTAGCGGCTCGCGAGCACGGCCCAGACGTCGACGTCGTCGCTGCCGCCGTTCCAGAGCGCCTTGTTCCGCGACGACGGGGTCCCGGTCACGATCACGTGGCTGCCGGGGAAGCAGGAGTGGGCCACGGACGCCTGCTGGCCGACGGTCTGGAAGGTCTTGCCGCCCGGCTCGTCCATCCCCCAGAGATAGGGGTAGGAGTCGAGCCAGCCGTGCTCCTGCCAGTAGCTGTGCACCGACTGCAGATACGAGCACCAGGTCTGCGGCTGGTACGGCGACAGTCCGGCGACGGGGTGGTTCCCCCAGCGGTTGCTCGAGATCGGGATCCACATCGCGCGAACTGGCGCGGATTGCCGATGGCCTGGTCCATCTGGTCGACGGCGTCGAACCTCCAGTAGAGGTTCCTCTCGTAGCCGGAGCTCGTCTGCGGGTTCCCGTAGCCCCAGTTGTTCGGGGAGATCCGGTACGAGGAGAGGAAGCTGAACAGTCCCGGCAGCGACGCGCCGACGTGGGTGCCGTACATCTTGTTCACCTCGTCGTCGTACACCTGCGGATGGACGTTGATCGCGGTCAGGAGGCTGCCCGAGACCTGGCCCGGCTGCGGCAGGGTCACCGCGTAGACGGTCACGGTGAGCGGGATCGTCGTCGTGTTGCCATCCGCGACGACCTGCACCGAGCCGCGGTACGTGCCGGCCGGCGTGCCGTACGGGACGGTGAACTGCAGCCAGAGCGGCTGGTTGACGTGCTCGGTCGAGCGCAGCGAGCCGTCCCACGGCAGCAGCGCGTCCGGCACCGGCGTGCCGTCGACCGAGACGTAGTGGGCGAACATGAGCCGCAACTGCAGCGGCGAGGCGATCGAGGACGACGGGATTGCCACCCGCTGCGCGCCGCGTACGAGGAGCGTCGCGTCGTCGATGCCGCCGATCGGCATGGCGAGCGAGACCGACGAGGCCGCGCCCGCCGGCGCCGCAGAGGCGGCACCGAAGCTCGTCCCCGACGGATACACCCCGACGCCGGCCTGCGTCGTCCGCGCAGCACCCGACCCCGCGCTGAGCGCGAGCACGACCGGGACCGCGAGCAGTACCAGGATCCGCCTCACGGGTCTTTTCTCGGCGGACCGCGGGCGCGCATGACCCCTCGAATGGGGGTGTCGGCTATTTCGCGCTACGGCGTCAGGAGGCTGCGGCGAGCGCCGCGGCGCGCATCCTGGCGAGCTTGACCGGCGCGGAGGCTCCGTGCGACCACGTCGGCCAGGAGTACCGGGTCCCCGTCCTGATCTGGCAGCCCATCCTGCAGCCGAGCCTCGTCGCCTGCGCCGAGGTGGAGAAGAGGCGCGAGAGCAGCTTCCGCACCTCGCCCGCCCCGTGCCGCTGCCGGACGACGTTCAGGATCTCCCAGTCCTCGATCCCCTCGCGCAGCACCTCGAGCCGAGCGCTCGCGATCGGCGCGCCGCGACCCGGGTAGATGAGGATGAAGCTGCCCAGGCTGCGGTCGTTCGAGTCGAACGGGTTCTCCTTCGAGTAGGTCGTCGTCCCTTCGCCGTAGAGGAGGCCGGTGATGCCCTCGAGAGCAGCCCAGTCGACGAACAGGCGCGGGTCGGCGAGCGGCTCAGCGGCGCTGAGGCCGGGAGTCGAGTGCGAGCCGGTTCTGTACGTGTACGTCCAGATCTGCTTGCCGCGCCTCCGCACGCTGTCGATCAGTCTCTGGTTCGCGGTCGCGCCCGAGAGGTTCCGGCCCACTCCGGAGCCCGCCGTGTATCTGCCGTAGTAGCGGCTCGCCAGCACGACCCAGACGTCGACGTCGTCGCTGCCGCCGTCCCAGAGGATCCTGTTCCGCTGCGCGGGGTGCCCGGTGACGATCAGGTGGCCGCCGGGGAAGCAGGCATGCGTCGTCTTGGCCTGGGCGGCCACGATCCCGAACCGGGCCGTGCCGGGCTCGTCCATCCCCCACAGGTAGGGGAAGGAGTCGAGCCAGCCCTGTCGCCGCCAGAAGGTGTGCACGGAGCGGAGGTACGAGCACCAGGTCTCGGGCGCGTACGGCGACAGCCCGCCCGGGTACGTGCTCCTCGACCAGCGGTTGCTCGAGACCGGAATCCACATCGAGGCGAACCGGCGCGGATTTCCGACCGCTGCCTTCATCTGCCCCGCCTTGTTCAGCCACCACCGCCTCGCCCGCGTATAGCCCGCGCTCGTGCGCGGGTTGCCGTAGCCCCAGTTGTTGGGCGAGATGCGGTACGAGGACAGGAAGCTGAACAGCCCCGGCAGCGACTCGTTCGCCGTGACCCCGTACAGCTTGTTCACCTCGGCGCCGTACGACTGCGGCGAGACGTTGAACGCGGTCAGCAGGCTCCCGGAGACCTGGCCCGGCTGCGGCAGGGTCACGTCCGCGACCCGCACGCTGATCGGGATCGTCGTGGCGTTCCCGTCCGCGACGACCTGCACCGAGCCCGAGTACGTGGCGGGTGCGGTGCCGTACGGCACGGTCGCCTGCAGCCACACCGGCTGGTTGAGATGCTCCGTCGAGCGCGACGAGCCGTCCCAGGGCAGCAGCGCGTCCGGGACCGGCGTGCCGCCGACCGAGACGTAGTGCGCGAAGAAGAGCCGCAGCCGCAACGGCGAGGCGATCGTCGGCGAGGAGACCGCCACGTTCTGCGCGCCCCGGACGAGGATCGTCGCGTCGTCCACACCGCCGATCGGCATCGAGAGCGAGACCGAGGAGGAGGCGCCGGACGGCGGCGCGGAGGAACCTCTGAAGCTCGTCCCCGACGCGTACACGCCCACCGTCGCCTGCGTGACTCGGGCCAAGCCCGAGCCTCCGGAGCCGGCGAGCAGCACGACTCCAACGAGGACTCCGACGACCCCCTTCAACGCGACCCGTTATAGCAGCGAGGTCGGAGGGGGAATCGCCTCAGGCGCCGGAGGTCAGCGCCTCGTCCTCTGCCGCGTAGTCGAACATCTGCTCGAGGTACGTGCCGCTCCAGTCGCGGCCGGAGTCGAGCTCGGCGACGAGCCAGGCACACGTGTCCCGCACGGCTTCGGGATACGTCGTCACGGGCCGGTAGCCGAGCTCTCGCTCGGCCGCCGCCATGTCGACGACGAGGGGCCGCGGCGTCGCCCACGGGTTCTCGTACGCGTCGGCAGCGAGGAGAACGGGCTCGAACTCGTGGTCCAGCGCCGCACCGATCGCGGAGCAGATCTCGAGCGTCGTCGGCGGATCCGGGTCGCCGCAGTTGAGCGCCCGGTCTCCCGGCTGCGCGGCGGCGAGGCGGATCAGCTCCGCGAGGTTCGCGACCGACGTCGTGTGGAAGCAGCTCTCGCCCTTCCAGGCCAGGGCCACGCGACGGCGCCCGTCGACGGCGCGCTTGACGAAGAAGAGCTCGCGCGGCAGCTGCGCGCCCGGGCCGTGGATCGCGCACGCGCGCACGAGCGTCGCGGGCAGCGGACCCGCGAGGAGCGTCTGCTCGAGCGCGGCCTTGCGCGTCGAATACGTGTCGTCGCCCGGCTCCGCGGTCCGCTGGCTCTCCGGAATCGGGACCGGCAGCCGCGGGAAGTCGCTCACCCCGTCGAGCGCCCGGCCCTCGTCGTCGGCGTAGACGGACGCGCTGGAGATGACGACGAGCGAGCCGGCGAGCCCGGCCAGGCCGTTGAGCTGCTCCGCGTGCTCGCGACCGTAGGCGACCATGTCTACGACGGCGTCCGCCCCATCGCCGATCGCCGCCCGCAGCTGGGCGTCGTCCGAGCGGTCGGCCTGCACGGCTGCGACACCAAGCTCCGCGAGCCCGTCGGGAAGCGTCCCCGAGCGGGAGACGGCGACCACCTCCCAGCCGTTCGTGGCGAACGCCCGCGCAGCCGCGCGGCCGATCTGACCGGTACCGCCGATCAGGACGACACGAGCCACTAGAGCGCCGTCTCGAACTCGCTCGAGCGCCGCCGAATGGAAACGAGCGCGATGAGGGCTGCCAGAAGCACGATCGCCGCTCCGATCTCGAGCGAGAGGTGGATGCCGTGACCCGCCGAGCCGGCGGCGGCGCTGAGTACCTTCGCGACGAGCTTCTCGTGCCCTTTCGCCGCCGGGTTGCTCTCCGCCGTACTGAGGTTGCCCCCGGTCACGACGAAGTTGATGACGATCTGCCGGAAGGTCGCCGGAATGTGGAGCGCGACGAGCTTGTGCGTGAGCCCGCTCGTGAGCTGGGCGTTGACGACCGAGCCGAGCACCGCGACGCCGAACACCCCGCCGAGCTCGCGGCTCGTGTTCACGGTCGAGGCCGCCATCCCCGACTCCTCCGGCGGGACGAGCGTCAGCACGGCCGCAGTGACCGTGACGAGCGCGATCCCGAAGCCGAAACCGGCGATCGCGAGCGTCCACGCCAGCGCCGCGACGTCGGTGTCCGCCGTGAGCTTCCAGTCCACGAGCAGGAGGCCCAGGCCCGAGAGCGCGCAGCCGAGCACCATCGGCACGCGCGGCCCGACGCGAGCCGTCCACTGCCCGGCGAACGGGCCGGCGACGATCATCGCGAACGCGAGCGACGCGAAGGAGAGGGCGATCCGGAAGCCGGAGAAGTCGCTGATCAGCTGCAGGTAGAGCGCGGTGAAGAAGAAGACGGAGAAGATCGAAAGGTTCGCAGCGAAGGCGACGAGGTTCGCCGCCGCGAAGGTCGGCTCGCGCAGGAAGCGGAGCTTGAGAACCGGATCCGGCGCGCGCTGCTCGACGAGGACGAAGACGACGAGCAGGACGATGGAGACGGCGAAGAGCAGGGCGATCCACCACGTCCCGTAGCCGCGGTTCTCGCCCTCGATCACCGCGAAGGTCGCGGCCATGATCGCCGAGGCGCCCGTCGCGAGCCCGGGCACGTCGAGCTTCCTCCCTTCCGGGTCTCTGCTCTCGGTGAGCGTGACCGCGGCGACCGCGAACGCGACGGCGCCGAGCGCGAGGCCGAACCAGAAGATGCTCCGCCAGCCCTGCCAGCCGATGAGCACGCCGCCGATCACGGGGCCGAGCGAAAGGGCGAGGCCGGAAACAGCGGTCCAGACTCCGAGCGCCACCGCACGCTCCTGGCGCTCCGGATAGATGTGGCGGATGAGCGAGAGCGTCCCCGGCTCCGACGCCGCGGCGCCGACGCCCATCACGATCCGGCCGGCGATGAGCATGGTCGGGTCGGTGGCGACGGCCGCGATGACGGAGCCGGCGCAGAAGATCCCGACGCCGGCGAGCATCACCTTCTTCCGCCCGAGCAGGTCGCCGAGCGTGCCGCCGGTCAGCATCAGCGCGGCGAACGCGAGCATGTAGCCGTCGACGATCCACTGCAGCCCGGTGACGCTGACGCTCAGCCCCGTCTGGATCCCGGCGAGCGCGACGCTGACGATCGTGTTGTCGAGGAAGGTGAGGAAGAGGATCGCGCAGAGCGCGGCGAGGGCCACCTCGCGCGCGTGACGCTGGCGGAACAGCGCGAGTGTGCTCACGCTGCGGAACTTACGACTTCTTGCAGACGGCCGGGGTGCTGCCGCTCAGGGAGATCAGCCTGCAGAGGCTCGCGTCCCCGACCTTCCACGTGCCGTTCTCGAGGACGGCCTCGCCGTTCTGGTTCCCGAGCGGACGCGCCGGCGACCTTGACCGAGTAGACGACCTTCGCCTTGCTCGCGCCCTCGAGCGTGACGGACGAGACGCTCGAGCTGACGTTGCTCGCGAGCGGGTTGTTCGCGAAGCTCGTCACGACCGCCGTGAACTTCGAGCCGTTCTGGAGGAGCGCGACCCGGTCGGAGACCGACGTCTTGCTCGAGAAGAACTTCTCCCAGTTGGACTTGATCTGAGCGGTCGCGCTGCCACCGCCGCCCCCACCTCCGCAGGCGGCGAGCAACAACACCGAGGCGACGGCAAGAAGGGCGAGCCGCTTCACAGCGGAGACCCTAAACCTCCTGCAGGCTGCGCGCGCCTGGGCCGACGTAGTGCGCCGAGGGGCGGAAGAGCCGTCCGGTGCGCTTCTGCTCGAGGATGTGCGCCGACCAGCCGGCCACCCGCGAGCACGCGAACATCGCGGGCGCGAGCGGCGGCGGCACCTCGGCGACGTCGAGGACGAGGGCCGAGTAGTACTCGACGTTCGTCCTGAGCGGACGGTCCGGCTTGCGCCGCTCGAGCTCGGCGAGCGCCGCTTCCTCGAGCCGCTCGGCGATCTCGATCTGCGGCGATCCGAGCTCGCGCGCGGTCCTCTTCAGGATCCGCGAGCGCGGGTCCTCGGCGCGGTAGACGCGATGCCCGAAGCCCATGATCCGCTGGCCGGCGTCGAGCGTTTCCCGGACCCACGTCTCCGGGTCGCCGCGTCGCGGCGACCTCCTCCAGCATCGGCTTCACGTAGGCGGGAGCCCCTCCGTGCAGCGGCCCCGAGAGTGCCCCGACCGCGGCGGAGAGCGCGGCGCCGCAATCCGCGCCCGTCGAGGCGACGACGCGGGCGGTGAACGTGGACGCGTTCAGCCCGTGCTCGGCCGTGCAGATCCAGTACGTGTCGATCGCCCGCACGGCCTTCGGGTCGGCGTGGCCCCGCCACTGGAGGAGGAACCTCTCTGCCGCCGTCTTCCCCTGCGAGACGACGTCGTCCGGAACCTGGTCCTCGTGCCCGTCGGCGAGCCGGGCCGAGCGGGCGACGATCGACATCATCTGGCCGGAGATCCGGCCGAGGTCCTGCCGCGCCTGCTCGTCGGAGATCTCGTTCAGCTTCCCGAGCCCCCACAGACCCGACAGCCGCGCCGTCTGCGCCTGCAGGTCCGCCGGCGCGCGCCCGGTGAGGCCGACGGTCTCGAGCGGCTCGGGGAGCGGCATGCGGGACTCGATGTCGTCGTCGACGAGCAGTCCCCAGACGTTGTCGTACGGATAGCTCCCGATCAGCGGCTCGACGTCGACGCCGCGGTAGCGCAGCATCCCGCCCTCGCGATCGGGCTCCATGATCTCGGTCTCGACCGCCACGACGCCCTCGAGACCGGGCTTGAAGTCGTTGCTGCTCATGCGTCGATCTCCTCCAGCTCGATCTCCTGTCCGGCGCCACGCTCGCGCGCGGCGGCGAGGACCAGCGCCGCAGCGGCGAGGTCCTGGACGGCGACGCCGACCGACTTGTACAGCGTGATCTCTTCCGGCGCGCTGCGCCCCGCGGCCGTGCCGGCGACGATCTCGCCGAGCTCGACGACGCCGTCGCGCCCTCGCGGCTCGAGCTCCGGAGCCCCCGCCGGCAGCGGCGCGAAGGCCGAGTCGCGCTGCTCCACTACAACGAGGTCCGCACGCCGGACGATCTCCGGGTCGAGCTCGGAGCCGCCGCTGCCGTAGCCGACCGAGCTGACGTGCGTTCCGGGGCTGAGCCAGTCGAAGCGCACGACCGGTTCCTGCGAGGCGGTCGTCGCGTGCACGACGTCGGCTCCCCGCACCGCCTGCTCGAACTCGCCGCGCCCGGCGACGCGGATCTCCACGAAGTCGCGGACGCGCGGGAACATCTCCTGCGCCGCGCGCGACTGGACGCCGGTGCCGAGGATCGCGAGCACGCGCGCGTCCGGTCGCGCGAGCAGGCGCGTCGCGAGCGCCGCGGCCGCCGCCGTGCGCATGGCCGTGATGTACGTGCCGTCCATGAGGGCGAGCGGCGTGCCGGAGTCCGGCTCGAAGAGGGCAACCATGGCCTGGTGCGTGGGCCGGTCGCGGTTGCCGGGAAAGAGCGTGACGAGCTTGCACCCGAGGCCGGCGGAGGGCGCGTAGGCCGGCATGACGCCGAGGATCCCGCCTTCCTCGCCGGCGACGCCGCTCCGCGGCACGAGCGAGGCGTGGCCGGCGGAGAGCTCGGCGTGCGCGGCGGCGAGGACGTCCACGAGCTGGTCGAGATCCAGCAGCTCCTCGACCTCGCTGCGCGTCAGGACGAGCATCTCGCGGCGGTCTAGCCGAGCAGCGTGACCGTCCACTCGGGACGGTGCTGCGCGTCGAGCGAGAAGAGGAGGATCCGCTGCCACTGGCCGAGGCAGAGCTCACGGTCGACGAACGGCACCTGCTCCGAGCGCGGACCGAGGAGGAAGGCGAGCAGCCGCTCCCGCGAGCCGTTCGTCGCCGGCACGACCCGCTCGAGCAACTGCTCGAGATCCTCGAAGAAGCCGGTCTCGCGCTCCTGCACCCGCACGAGGGTCAGCTCTCCCGCCGCGTGGAGGTACGCGATCCCGGAGTCGGCGTCGGCTGCGGCGACCTCGCGCGCGACGTCGTTCGTGATGTCCATCACCGACAGCGACGGGAGCGCGGCGGCGATCGAGTACGGGACTTCGATGCTCGTCACGCTCTTGCCACCTCCTTCGGCAGGCGGAAGTGGACGTCCTCTTTCGCCACCTCGATCTCCTCGGGCAGGGCATAGCCGGCCCCGGCGAGACGTGCCGCGGTCGCACGCACGAGCTCCTCGGGCGTCGAGGCGCCGGCCGTGAGGCCGATCGTCTCGTGCCCGTCGAGGAGCTGCGGGTCGAGGCCGCTCTCGCCGTCGACGAGCGTCGCCTGGGCGCCGGCCGCCTGCGCGACCTCGACGAGCCGCTGCGCGTTCGAGCTCGTCTCGGAGCCGATCACGAGGACGAGCGTCGCGCCCTCGGAGACCATCGCCTTCACGGCGTCCTGGCGGTTCTGGGTCGCGTAGCAGATGTCGTCGGCATGCGGTCGCCGGAGCGTGCCGAGATGGTCTTCGAGCGCGTCGACGATCGGCGCGACATCGTCGAGGGAGAGCGTGGTCTGCGTGATCACGGCGACCGGCCTCTCGGTCACGAGCTCGCGCGCCTGCTCGGGCGACTCGATCACGACGGTCGAGTCGGGGCGCTCGCCGAGCGTCCCGATCACCTCGACGTGGTTCTTGTGCCCGACGAGCGCGACGAGATGGCCACTGTCGGCGTAGCGGCGAGCCTCCGCGTGGACCTTGTTCACGAGCGGGCAGGTGGCGTCGACGACCCGCAGCCCGCGCCGCTGCGCGTTCTCCTTCACCGCCGGCGCGACGCCGTGCGCCGAGAGAACGCAGATCTCGCCCTCCGGAATCTCGGCCTCGTCCTCGACGAAGACTGCGCCGAGCTGCTCGAGCCGGCGCACGACGTGCTCGTTGTGGACGATCTGGTGGCGGACGTAGACGGGCGGCCCGTACTGCTCGAGCAGGCGCTCGACGATCTCGATCGCCCGGTCGACGCCGGCGCAGAAGGAGCGGGGAGCGGCGAGCAGGACGCGGCCCCTCATGCGGCTACCGCCCCTTCGAGGGCGCGGAGCGCGCGCAGCGCGTCGCGCATCGAGCGAAGCGCGTCGCCGCGGCGGGTCGCGATCCAGCGGAGGAGCCCGGCGACGTCGGTGCGTCCGTCCTGGTGCACGGTCGCGTCCACTCCCTCGACGGCGCTGCCCGCGTCGTCGGAGATCGCGCGGACGACACCCGCCAGGCGGCCGCTGCGGGCGAGGACGCCGCTCTCCATGTCGACGGCGTCGGCGCCGCTCGCCGCCCGCAGCCGAGCCCGCTCGGCGGCGTCGTGCACGAGCACGTCGCCACCGAGGACGACGCCGCCGCGGGCGCCGCGGACGCCGAGGCCGGGGCCTTCCCACAGGACCGATCCGCTCTCGTCCACGACCCGCGTCGCGTCGACCACGTCGCCGACGCGCAGCTCGCCGAGGGAGCCGGCGACCCCGAAGGAGACGAGGCGCCCCTCGGGAACGCCGTTCGCGACGCAGACGCCGACGCGCACGGCGTCGAGGCCCGTCCGGCGTGCGACGCGCTCCTCGGCGCTCGTCGCGCAGCAGAAGATCAGCCCGTCAGCGTCCATGCGAGGCTCCGCACGGTCTCCTTCAGGCTCGTCGCGGCCTCGTAGGCCGCCGCCGGCTCGAAGCCGCAGTGGATGGCGCAGTGCTCGCAGCGCGGGTCGTTGCCGGGGCCGTACGCCTCCCACTCCATCCCCTCGAGCAGCGCCTCGTACGTCGGGAAGATCCCGTCGGTGAGGAGGTAGCACGGGCCCTTCCAGCCGTACGGGTTGCGCGTGATCGAGCCCCACGGCGCGCATTCGAGCTTGCGCCCGCCGGTGAGGAAGTCCTGGTAGATCGGCGACGCGATCCAGCGGTAGCCGCCCTCGCGCGTCGCGGCGCGGATCGCCCGGAACTTCTCCTCGTGCTCGTCCCGGGTCATCGTCAGGGCCGGGTCGATCTGCGAGTACTGGTAGCCGGGCGCGATCATCATCCCGTCGATGCCGATCTCGTGCGTGAGGTAGCGCATCATCTCGATCACGTCGCCGACCTCGGTCTCCTTGAAGATCGTCGTGTTCGTCGTGACCCGGAAGCCGCGCTCGCGGGCGTTCCGGATCGCATCGATCGCGATGTCCCAGAGGCCCGGGTAGTCGCAGACGTAGTCGTGGATCTCGCGCATTCCGTCGAGGTGGATGACGAAGCTCATCCGGTTCGACGGCTCGAACCAGTCGAGGCACTGCTCGAGCCGGAGCGCGTTCGTGCACAGCTCGATCGTCTTGCCGAGGTCGAGGACCTGCGAGACGACCTCGTCGATCCCCTTGTAGACGAGCGGCTCGCCGCCGCAGATCGAGACGACGGGCGCCGGGCACTGGACGGCCGCGTCGACGCACTCCTCGACCGACAGGCGCGCGCGGTTCGACTCGTACTCGCGGATCTTTCCGCAGCCGATGCAGGCGATGTTGCACGCGAGCGTCGGCTCGAGCATGAGGACGAGCGGATAACGCTCTCCCTTGCGCTGCTGCGACGCGACATACCTGCCGATCGAGACGGTCGATGCGAGGGGGAACTTCATCCAGCCAGCCTTTCTCTCGTTCGTCCGAGGGCGAGCAACGGAAACGTGATGCGATAGAGGTGGTAGCGGATCATGAAGTCGAGCGGAAAGCCTGTACCGGTGAAGTGCTCCTCATGCCAGTCTCCGTCCCCTTGCTGCGCGGCACAGAGGTAGTCTGCCGCTCTTCGGCTGCTCGAATCCTCAGCGTTTCCTGCGGCCACATAGGCGAGTAGAGCCCAGGCGGTCTGCGACGCAGTCGTGAAATCCGCCCGGCCGCGCCAGGCGGAGTCGGAGTACGAGCGGATGTCCTCGCCGAAGCCGCCGCTCGCCTGCTGGACCGAGTCGAGCCAGTCGACGGCTCGCCGGATCGACGGATGCTCGGGCGGCACGCCCATCGCCTCGAGGCCGGGGAGCGCGGCGCCCGTGCCGTAGATGTGGTTCACGCCCCAGCGTCCGAACCAGGAGCCGTCCTCCTCCTGTTCGGAGAGCAGCCACTCGAGCCCGCGCTCGGCCGCTCCCCGGTGGACGTCGAGGGTGCCGAGCGTCTCGAGCGAGTGGCCGGTCACGTCGGCGCTCGCCTCGTCCGTCACCTTGCCGAAGTCGCAGAACGGGATCCGGTACAGCCACATGGCGTTGTTGTCCACGTCGAAGCCGCCCCAGCCGCCGTCGCGGGACTGCATGCCGGCGAGCCAGTCGACGCCGCGGCCGATCGCCCCCTCGCCGGTGCCGAGCTCGTGCAGCGCGAGCGCGACGACCGCGGTGTCGTCGACGTCCGGATAGAGGTCGTTCTCGAACTCGAAGGCCCAGCCGCCCGGCGCGACGTCGGGCTTGCGGATCGCCCAGTCGCCCCTCACCCCCACCTCCTCGCGCAGGAGGTAGTCGCCCGCCTTCCGCAGCGCCTCGTGCTCCGCGGGGACGCCGCACGCGCGCAGGGCGAGCGCGGCGAGCGCCGTGTCCCACACCGGCGACTGGCACGCCTCGGGCCGCAGCCGGTCGCCGTCCTCGACCATGAAGCCGCGCCAGCCCTCGACGGCCTTGCCGAGCGTCGGGTCGTCGGGCCCGTGCCCGAGCGCGGCGAGCGCGATGATCCCCCAGACCCACGGAGGCTGGATCCCGCCCCACGACCCGTCTGCCTCCTGCCTGTCGCGGATCCACCGCTCGGCGACCGCGAGGGCGCGCCGGCGGAGGCGGTTCGGCCGCCGGGCCGGCCGCGTCCGGCCCGGGATCGCCCCGATCCCGCGCAGGTCGAGGTCGCTGGGGCGCACGGGCCGCAGGGACTGAGCCACCGCGAGGGCGACGAACGTCTGCCGCGCCCAGCACGAGAAGTCGTAGATCGAGAAGGGAGCCGACGGCGGCAGGAGGACGAGCTCGGGCGGGATCGGCACCATCCTCTGCCACGGCCACTGGCCGATGAGGGCCATGAAGCACTTCGTGAAGATGCGGCTCTGCGGGATCCCGCCCTCGCGCTGGATGTACGCGAGCGCCTTCGGCCCCGGGTCGACCCCCGCGAGGAGACAGGCGACGTACGCCTCGATCGACGTGGAGAGATCGGGCGGGCCTTCGAACCAGATCGACCAGGTCCCGTCCTCGCGCATCCGCGCGAGCAGCTCGTTCCCGATCCGGCGGTCGAGCTCGGGCGTGCGCAGTCCCAGGTAGTGGTGCCAGAAGAGGTGCTGCGCCGTCATCGTCACGTTCGACTCGAGCTCGCCGACCCAGACGCCGTCGGGGCGCTGGAGCTCGAGCAGCCGCCGCGTCCCGCGCTCGATCGCCGCGTCCAGACGCGTCAGCTCACTTGTCGCGCTCATGCGTTAACTCTCGCGGAAGCGCTGCTCAAGATGTGCTGAGCCGCCAGGCGGCCGCTGCGGATCGCGCTCTCCATCGTCGCCGGCCAGCCCGTTTCCGTCCAGGCCCCGGCGCGCGCGACGTTCGGCCGGGACGTCGCCACGCCGGGCCGCTCCACCCCCGGCCGCAGCGCGACGGTCGCGTACGGCTCCCGGCTGACGCGCGACCACAGGAGCTCCGCGGGGCCGAGTCGCTCCGTGAGCTGCCCGGCGATGCTCTCCACGAGCTCCCGGCCGCGAACCTCCAGCAGTTCGGGGACGCCGCTCGAGACGACGGTCAGGTACTGGCCGCGCGGCGGCGGGCTTCCGGTGAGCGCACCGCGGTCGAAGACCCAGTGCGCGTCGGTTCCGAGCAGGGCGGCGAGCGGGGTCTGGAGGAGCTTTCGATCCAGCCAGAGGTGGACGCTCACGATCGGGGAGTCCTCGAGCCCCGGCTCGGGATCGCCCAGGAGGCGTGCGCTCTCGCCCGGCGGAACGGCGACGACGATCGCGTCGGCGTCGAGCTCGTCGAGCGACTCCACCCGCTGCTCGAGCCGGACGCGGTCGCCGAGCACCCGGCCGGCGGCGTCGCCGTGCATCCAGCCGAGCGGCCGGTTCGGCAGGATCAGGTCGCTGTTGGCGCGCGGCCCGAGCAGCGCCGTTCGCACGGTGAACAGTCCCGCGCCGGCGTCGACCTCGTCGGCTCGGAGGTTGAGCGCCGGCCGGATGAACACGTCCCAGAAACGGTCGACGGCCGCATCGCTCGCGCCGAGGCGGCGCAGGAGCGACCCGAACGTCTCCCCCGCGTGCGGCGCGGCCGAGCGGCAGCGGGCCGTGACGACGGGGATGCGCAGGCGGTCGCGCAGCGGCACGTGCGCGTAGCGGAGCAGCGCCGGGAGGCTCGGGGCGATCGTGGCCACGCTCCCGTCCTCGGCGATCACGGGCAGCTCGAGCCTCCGGCGGGAATACGACCCGCCCTCGCGGATGCGGTCGAGGAAGCGGAGGTACTCGGTGAAGCAGCCGAGTGCGATGTGCTGGCCGTTGTCCGGCGGCGGAGCGGGATCGCCCTCCCGTTCCGGCAGCGTCTGCACGGCCCCGCCGAGGGTCGGCCGCGCCTCGTAGAGCGCGACTTGGCTACCGGCGTCGAGGAGCTCGAGCGCCGCAGAGAGGCCCGCGAGCCCACCGCCCACGACCGCGACCCTCACCGCAGCAGCCCCCGCGCGACGACGGCGATCTTGCGAGGAGCCGAGAGCCGCGTCCGCGTCGAGAAGACGTCGAAGCCGCCGGCCTCGATGCGGTCGAGCGTCCCCCGGTAGAGGCCGGCGAAGGTGCCGACGCAGAGCGCGCTGCGACGGTCGAGCGAGTCGAGGAGGCGCAGGCCCTCCGCGAGGTGCGCGCGGGCGCGCGCGGCGTGGAAGGCCATCAGCGCCCGCCACTCGGGCGTGATCCGCGCGTCGGCGATCCCGTCCTCGGTGACGCCGAAGGCGGCGAGCTCGTCCTGCGGCAGGTAGACGCGGCCGAGCTGCCAGTCCTCGGCGACGTCGCGGATGATGTTGATCAGCTGGAGCGCGACGCCGAGCGTGCGCGCGCGCTCGGCCTCGTCGTCTCGGTGGGCTCCGTCGCGATAGACGGGGAGGCAGGCCAGCCCGACGGCTCCGGCGACCTTCTCGCAGTAGCCCCGCAGGTCGTCGAAGTCCGCGTACCGCGTCTGCTCCGTGTCCTGCAGCCCGCCGTCGACGAGCAGCGAGAGCGGCTCGCGCGGAATCCCGAACCGCGCCCGTGCATCCGCGAGCGCGAGCATGGTTGCGCGGTTGCTGCCGTCGAGCTCTGCGCGGAGCGCCTCGAGTCGCGCGCGCTTCTCGTCCGTCGCCAGATCGCCGTCGGCGACGTCGTCGACCTCGCGCGCGAACGCGTAGATCGCCGCCACCGCCCGGCGCTTGTCGCGTGGCAGCACCATGATCCCGTAGGCGAAGTTCTTCGCCTCGCGCCGGGTGACCTCGAGCACCTCGGCGTATGCCGCGTCGAGGTTCACCGGACGAGGACGATCGCGGCTTCGCGTGCGAGCCGCGCGCGCGACGGACGGGGACGCCGGCTGAAGATGTCCCAGCCCGCCGACTCCAGCGCGTCGAGCGCGGCCAGGCCGCCCCGGGCGAAGAGGGCGACGGCGCGGCCGAGCCGGCCTCCGATCCCGGCGCGCAGGGTCTCTCCCGCCGCGAGCAGCTCCGCAGCGCGGCCGGCTTCGAAGCGGAGCAGGTCCCGCAGCTCGGCGCTCGGCCTGTCGAGCGGCGGGTCGCCGAAGCGGCGCCGGTCGTCGGCGGGGAGATAGATCCGGCCGAGCTCGAGGTCGCGCGGCACGTCCTGGAGGAAGTTCACGAGCTGGAGGCCGGTGCAGACGGAGTCGCTTGCGGCGACCAGGTCCGGGTCGTCGAGCCGTCCGAGCACGCCGAGCACGAGCCGGCCGCACGGGTCCGCCGAATGGACGCAGTAGTGCTTCACGTCCTCCCACGTCTCGTACGAGGAGATGCGCTGGTCCATCCGGTTCGCCTCGATCAGCCGCAGGAACGGCTCGCGTGGCAGGTCGAACCGGCGGATCGTCGGCTGGACGTTCCGCAGCACGGGCCACGTCGCCTCGCCGGCGAAGGCGGCCTCGACCTCCTGCTGAAGCTCGTCGAGCGCGGCGAGGCGATCTCCGCCGTACGAGTCACCGAGCTCGTCGACGAAGCGCGCGTAGCAGTAGAGGGCCCGGATGTGGGGGCGCAGCGCACGCGGGAAGAGGAGTGAGCCGACCGGGAAGTTCTCCCCGGCCGCACGGGCCGCGATGTCCGCGAGCTCCATGAGGGTCATTCTTGCTTGAATGCCCCGGCACGTTGCCGCGTGAGCCGGGTCGGCCGAAAGGAGGGGGAGTGACGGACGCGCCAGGATCGAGTCTGGGAGCAGCCGGAGGACGCGAGTCGCCGGTGGCGGCGATCGACCGTCGCGACCAGGGGACCGTCGTCGTCTCGCTCGCTGGGGAGCTCGACCTCTACAACGCGGAGGAGGTACGCGCCGCGCTGCTCGAGGCGTCCGGCGAGCAGCCGGAGCGGCTCGTCGCCGACCTCGAGGCGGTCCGCTTCATCGACTCGACCGCGCTGGGGGTCCTGATCGAGGCGCGCTCGCGGATGCCCGACCAGAGCGGCTTCCGGCTCGCGTCGCCGGGGCTCGAGGTCAGGCGGGCGCTCGAGGTCTCCGGCCTCGACCAGCACTTCCTGGTCCACGACACGGTCGCGGAGGCGCTCGAAGCGCCTCGCGCACCGGCCTGACTCGATGACGAACGAACCGCTGCTTCCCGCCGACCAGCTCGCCCGCTACGCCGACGCGATCGTCCGCGCGTCGCTCGCAGTCGGGGAAGGGGACACGCTCGTCGTCCAGGGCGAGCCGGAGCACCGGGAGCTCCTCGTCGCCGTCGCCGAGTCGGCCTACCGCGCGGGCGCGCGCTTCGTCGACGTCGTGACCGGGGACCCGCTCGTCATGCGGGCGCGGCTTCTCCACGGTGCCGACGAGGCGCTCGGCGCACTCTCGCCGTGGGCGCGCCGCCGTCTGCGCGAGGTGGCCGGCCCGAATGGAGCGTTCGCGTTCATCACCGGCGACGGCGAGGCGGGCTACCTCGACGGAGTTCCGCCCGAGCGGATCGCGACGGATTACACGCGGCTGGCGAAGCAGACGGCCTTTCTCCGCCGCGCCCAGCTCAACATGCGCTCGCGCTGGACGATCGCAGGGTGGCCGGCCGACCACTGGGCGAGCCAGGTCTACCCGAAGCTCGAGCTCGGCAAGGCGAAGCGCCGGCTCGCCGCGGACCTCCTCAACTTCTGCCGGCTGACGGACGCCGACGGGAAGGGCACGAGCGGCTGGCTCAAGCATCTCCGCGCCCTCAGCCGACGCTCGGAGCGGTTGACGAAGCTCGGCCTCGCGCGCCTCGAGCTGCGCGGTCCCGGCACGGAGCTCGATGTCGGCCTCGCCGCGGGCACACGCTGGCTCGGCGGTCCGGAGACCCTCGAGGACGGGCGCCTGCTCGCGCCGAACATGCCGACCGAGGAGGTCTTCACGAGCCCCGACCCGCGCGCCACGAACGGGACGTTCCGCTGCACGTTCCCGCTCTCGTTCCGCGGCCGCCTGATCGAGGGGCTCCGAGGCGAGTTCTCGGGAGGACGGCTGATCCGGCTCGACGCGGACTCCGACGCCGACCGCGACTTCGTCGCCGCCTACATCGACACGGACCAGGGCGGCCGGCGGCTGGGCGAGGTCGCGCTCGTCGACGCCTCGTCGCGCATCGGCCAGACCGGGCGCATCTACTACAACACGCTCCTCGACGAGAACGCCGCCGCGCACATCGCTTTCGGCGCCGGCTTCGGAGGCACCCGATCCGAGAAGCCCGCGCGTGCGGTCAACCGCTCGACGACGCACCTCGACGTGATGATCGGGAGCCCGAAGCTCGAGGCGACGGGGATCGACGCCCGCGGACGCCGCATCCCGCTGATTCGCGACGGCGCCTGGCGTATCTGCTGGTGCTGAGAAGTGTCTGGCGAGCGAACCTCGACCTCGTCGTGCCGCGCTCGGCGTCTAGCCCTCCCTAGCCGCGGGCCCTCACCCGGTCGTGGAGGTCGTCGCGGTAGTCGTGCCGGTCGTCGTGGTGGTCGGATAGGAGCCCGGCGCGTAGCCGTACGTGCCGCTGCCGCTGATGACCGTGCCGCCGAGCGTCGGCTGCGGGAAGCTCCGGACGGGCCAGACCGAGGCGGCCGGCCCCATGAAGTCGTGCCAGATCGTCGCCGGCAACGAGCCGCCGAAGACCTCGGTATTCCCCCTCGACGTTGACGAGCGGGATCTCCCCGCTGGGATAGCCCACCCAGACGCAGGTCGCCAGCTGCGGGCACGTAGCCGCAGAACCACGCGTCCTGGTAGTTCTCGGCCGTGCCGGTCTTGCCCGCCGCCGGCCGGCCGATGTTGGCGCCGGTGCCGGTGCCGCTCGTGATCACGCCCTCGAGGGCGTAGGTGAGCTCGGCGTCGACGTTCGGGCTCAGGACGCGGTTCCCGGCCGTGGTCAGCTTCGAGACGAGCTTCCCGGTCGGGCCGTGAACGCTGATGAACGCCTGCGGTGCGTGGTGGATGCCGCCCGACGCGAAGGTCGCGTAGGCGTCGGTCATCTCGAGCGGCGTGAACCCGACCGCGCCGAGCGTGATCGCGCAGACCGGCTTGAAGTCCTCGCCGCTGCTCGTGATCCCGAGCCAGTGCGCCATCTTGACGACGTTCGAGACGCCGGCCTTGGCGATCAGCTGGGCGAAGATCGTGTTCACGGAGTTCGCGGTCGCACCGAGGAGGTCCATCGTCCCCGCCTGCTCGTCCCCGTAGTTGTGGACGTCCCAGGGCCCGCCCTTCGTCGAGCATTGCGGATCGGTGATGTACAGCTCGGGCGGGCCGTAGAAGGTCGAGTAGAGGGAGTCGCCCTCGGTAAGCGCGGTCGCGAGCGTGATCGGCTTGAACGCGCTGCCCGTCGAGCGGTGCGCCTGGGTCGCGAGGTTGAACTGCATCTGGCGGCCGCTCGGCAGGTAGCTGATCATCGCCTTCACGGCGCCCGTGCGCGGATCGATGGCGACGAGCGCGGCCGCCGGATCGGTCGGCGTATGCATCACGCCCGAGACGGCGCGGAGGGCGAGCGCCTGCAGCCGCGGGTCGAGCGTCGTCTTCACGTGCAGCCCGCCGCGCTCCACCTGCGTCTCCCCGAAGCGCGCCGCGAGCTCCTGCGTCGCCCAGCCGAAGAAGTTCGGCTGGTGGAGCTGCGTGTACAGGTGACCCGGCCTGAGGCCGAGCGGCTTGCTCCGCGCCTGCCGGTACCTCACCCGCGTGATGTAGCCGTTCTTCCACATCGCGAGCAGCACCTGGTTACGGCGCGTGAGCGCGTAGCCGGGGTTGACGAACGGGTCGTACGTCGTCGGCGCCTGCGGCAGGCCTGCCAGCAGCGCCGCCTGGCTGAGCGAGAGCTCGGTGGCGCTCTTGGAGAAGTACGTCTGCGCCGCGGCCTGCGCGCCGTACGCGTGCCGGCCGTAGAAGACCTCGTTCAGATAGTCGGCGAGGATCTGCTTGCGCGGGTACTTCTGGAAGAGCTTCTCCGCGAGGCAGGCCTCCCTGAGCTTGCGCGAGATGGTGCGCTGCGGGTCCCCGATGTAGAGGTTGCGCACGAGCTGCTGCGTCAGCGTCGAGGCTCCCTGCACGATCTGCCCCTGGGAGACGTCTTCGTAGAGGGCGCGGAGGATGCCCTGGTAGTCGAGCGCGCCGTGCTCCCAGAAGCGCGCGTCCTCGATGGCCACGGTCGCCTGCGGCAGCCACGGCGAGATCTTCGAGAGCGGCAGCGGCTGCCGGTTGGTCGCCGAGGGAACCACGCCGAGCAGCTTGCCGTCGTCCGAGTAGAGGAAGGAGTTGGCGCCGAGCGAGAGCGGTCGCAGATCCGAGAGGCTGCACGTCGCGAGCAGGATCCGCTGCCCCGTGAAGGCGACGGTCGCCAGGATGAGCGCGCCGATCGAGGCGATGAGGAGCGCTGCCACGAGCAGGGTGCTCCGCCCGCGCCTGCGCTTGCGGCGGCGCCGCGAGTTGCGTGCGACGAGGAGATGCTCGAGCTCGTAGTCGCGGCGTGGCGGCTGCGGTCGCCGGCCTGGCCCTCCCCCGTAGCGCCCCTGGTCGCCTGCCACCGCCACATTGTGCTTGATCCGGCGGCGTCGGAGACGCCGCGCGCGCCGCTAGACGCCGACGAGGAGGCGGATCGAGAGCGCGAGCAGCGCGAGCGCGAGCATGAGCTCGATCTGCCGGCCGTGGATCCGACGCGAGAAATGCGCGCCGCCCTGCGCGCCGACGACGACCCCGGCGGACAGGGCGAGTGCGCGCCGTAGGCCTATGCCGCCGGCGAAGCTGCCGGAAGCGACATGGGTCAGCGTCCCGACGCCGGCTATCCAGGCGAGCACGTAGTGCGACGTCGCCGTCGCGACGTGCGTGGGGAAGCCGAGGGCGCGCACGAGCAGCGGCACGTGGATGATGCCGCCGCCCAGGCCGAGAAAGCTCGAGACGAAGCCGACGACGGCGCTGTAGGCGACGCCTTGCCAGATCGGCACGTCGTACTCGTACAGCAGCCCCTGCCGGTCGACGAGCAGCCGCCGCCGCACCCCGCGCCTCGGCGGGACCGGCCGCCAGCGCTCGCCCGCGAGCAGCCAGACCGCGAGCGCCGCGAGCACGGCTCCCATCAGGACGTCGAAGACGCGCCGCGAGACGATCCCGGTGAGCAGCGCTCCGCCGATCGATCCGGGCACCGCCGCGGCGGCGAACAGCGAGCCGCTCCGGATGTCGACGCGCCGCTGCCGCAGGTAGGCGCCCGTCCCGGAGGCGGCGTTGAAGAAGACGACGGTGAGGCTGATCGCGGTGATCGTCCTCGGCGAGTCGTGCGGGTAGAGGAGCAGGAGGATCGGCGTGAGGATGAAGCCCCCGCCGGCGCCGACGATCGTCCCGAACGCGCCGACGCCGACCCCGAGCAGCGCGAGCAGCACGGCCGTCTCGACGTCGAAGGACACGCGCCCCTAGCGCTCGGTCCGCGGCTCGGCCACGCCGCGATCGTATGCAGACCGTGTTTGCCTCCGACTCGAAGGGTGCTGCACCGGCCCCAGCCGCGCGTCGCCGAGACCTAGCCCGAGGAGAGCCGACGGGGAGACTCGAACTCCCGACCCCATCATTACGAGTGATGTGCTCTACCAGCTGAGCTACGTCGGCGGGGAAGGCGCATTCTAGCCCCGCTGCCGCCGTAGGCTGTCGGCGTGGTTCGGCGGCGGGTGATCGTGCGCGGCCGGGTGCAGGGCGTCGGCTTCCGCGTCTCCGTCGCCTCTCGCGCCGAGAGCCGTGGCGTCGCCGGCTGGGTGCGGAACCGTCCCGACGGCGCCGTCGAGGCCGTCTTCGAGGGCCGGCCGGAAGACGTTCAGTCGCTCGTCGACTACGTCCGCGACGGCCCGCGCGGCGCGTCGGTCGAGCACGTCGAGGTCGCGGCGGAGGAACCACAGCGGCTCGCCGCCTTCGAGATCCGCTGAGCGGGCTCAGGCCAGGATCGTGACGAGGGTGCCGATCGGGGTGTAGGGCCAGACCTTCGCCGCGGCGTCCAAGGGCAGCTCGACGCAGCCGAGGCTCTGCGGCGTCCCGTACGACGCGCGGTTGAAGGCGTGGATCGCGTCGCCGCCGTGGAAGTAGCTGATCCACTGGATGCCCGGGTCGCTGTAGTGGGAGCCGTCCGGGTTCGTGCCGCTCATCGTCCCGACCGGGATGTGCTGGAAGACCGGCCAGGTGCCGGGCTCCGTCGGCGCCTGCGGGATGCCCGTGTTGCCCGGCGAGGCGAGGATGAACTTCCCGTTGTGCCAGAGGTTGAGCGACTCCGGCAGGCTCTCGTGGACGAGGACGTAGCTGTAGCCGCCCGCCAGGCGCCGGCCGGCGAGGTCGTCCGCGAGCAGCACGCGCCAGACCTTCGCCGCGGCGATCCCGTCGGTGGGGAGACCGTGCTCGGCCTCGAACCGCATCACGGCGGCGCGCGTCACCTCGTTCGGCTGCCCCTCCGTCCAAAGCGCCTGCAGCGGGGCGGGCGTGTGCGGGTAGCGCCAGGAGAAGCGCCCGTCCGGCGGCGACGTGACCGCGGCCAGCTCGTCGGCGATCGTCGCCGTCGGGGGGTCGCTCGTCGCGTGCCAGCGGACGGGCAGGTAGCCGAGGCGCGCGAGGATCTGCTGCAGGCGCAGCGTCGAGCCGGCCGGCACGTGCCACGCGAGGCTCCGAGCCGAAACGGTCGCGACGTTCGTGTGCAGCGGCAGCTTCACGCGCACGTCGGCACCGAGCGGATAGCCGAAGCCCGACGGCTGGAAGACCAGCGTGTCGGGGTCGGACTGCACCCACCGGCCGGGCGCCGCGGGCACGAGCCGCGGCAGCTGCGAGCCGAGCACGGTCGCGACGGGTTGGGAGAACGTCAGGGTCAGCGCCGCCTCCGGCGCGAGCTTCGTCCCGCCGGCGGGCGCGGCGACGACCCGCGCCCGCGGCCCCGCCACGAACCACGAGACGAGCACCGGCGGCGAGAGCTTCTCCCAGGAGCGGGCGGCGGAGGCCACGGTGACCGCCCCGACGCTCGTCGTCCCCTTCGCCACGACGCCGAGCGGGACGACGGTGCCGGCCGTCGCGAGACGGTGCGGCCGGCGCCGGATCGCGACGCGGCTGACCGGGATGTCGAAGCGGACGGCCACGGCCGCCCCGCGCTTCGGCCGCAGCATCGTCGACCGGATCCGCGCGACCGGCGTGACGACGGAGAACCGGTGCTCGACGCGGCGACCGACGAGCCACCCGATCCAGCTCGGGCGGCGGAAGCTCACGTCCACCGTCAGCCGCTCGCCGGGAGCGAGCCGTTCGCGCGGCCAGACGGTGCCGCCCTGCAGGTAGGCCGGCACCGGCTTCCCGTCCGGACCCGTGACGGAGAGGCTCTCCACCTGCCCCGCGAAGCCGGGAACCGAGACCGACGCGAGGCCGCTCAGCGACGAGCCGACCGCACCGGCCGGCCAGGCGAGCATCGCGGCAGCCACACACCCTCCGGCCACGAGCGCGACAGCGAGCGCCGCCAGGGACCAGACCCTCATCACCACTCTTTCAGTATGTCCTACGCTCCGCCGGATATGACCGCGGCCGGTCGTGGCATTCCGCGCGAGCTGTCGCGGACAGAGATGGAGGAGTTCCTGCGCACCCAGCGCATCGCGCGGCTCGGCTGCCACGCCGGCGGCGAGACGTACGTCGTGCCGCTCATCTACGCCTACGACGACGGCGCCCTCGTCGCGGTCACGACCGAGGGACGCAAGGTCGCGATGCTGCGCGAGAACCCGCGCGTCTGCGTCGAGGTGGACGAGTACGACGCGGACGGCCGCGGGAGCTGGCGCAGCGTCATCGCGCAGGGGACGTCGGAGGAGCTCGCGGGCGACGCCGTCCAGCCCGCGCTCGCTCTCCTGCGCGAGCGGTTCGCGCGCACATCCGGACGCGAGGCGGAGCCTCGGCCGCTCGGTCCGGGCGTCGTCGTCCTCCGCATCCGGCTCGGCGAGCTCTCCGGCCGCTCGGTCGAGCGCTGAACGCATCCCCGTAAGCGGGGAATGAGACTTTGTTCGGAAATCGAAAAATACCCATGTTTGGGAATGGACTTCGGCGCAACGCCGTTCTATAACTCGTACGGGATCGGCACCATCGCGGGCTTCCCGCGCCACTGCCGCCCACCGGGCGCCGGAATCCGGCAGCCCTCCACGAGCGAAAGGATCTTCAACTGAGCGACACGATTCACCTGCACGACCTCTCGCCTGCCGAGCGCCTGCTCGAGGACGCCGCCGAGCGCGGCTTCGTCGAGGAGAAGGACATCCAGGCTCTGGCGGACGAGCACGAGCTCGGCGAGGACGACGTCGCCGCGCTGCGCGCCGCGCTCGAGGAGCGCGATGTCGTCGTGCGCGACGAAACGCCCGAGGAGACGCGGCTGGTGACGGCCACTCCGGTCACGGGCACCCTCGACCCGCTGCAGCTGTTCATGGACGCCGCGGGACGGCACAAGCTGCTGACGGCGGCGGACGAAGTGACTCTCGCGAAGCGGATCGAGCGCGGCGACCTCGCGGCGAAGGAGAAGATGATCAACTCCAACCTCCGCCTCGTCGTCTCGATCGCGAAGCGCTACCAGGGCCACGACGTGCCTCTCCTCGACCTGATCCAGGAAGGCGTGATCGGCCTCAACCGCGCCGCCGAGAAGTTCGACTGGCGCAAGGGCTACAAGTTCTCGACCTACGCGACCTGGTGGATCCGCCAGGCCTGCCAGCGCGCGGTCGCGAACCAGTCGAAGACGATCCGGATCCCGGTGCACGTCCAGGAGCGCCGGATCAAGCTCAACCGCGCGTCGGCGGAGCTCCAGGCGAAGCTGGGCCGCGAGGCCACGGCCGAGGAGCTCGCGCAGGCGACGCGGCTGAAGCTCGAGCACGTCGAGGAGGCGCTCGACGCGGTCGACTCCGTCTCCCTCAACCAGGGTCTCGGCTCGGACGGCGACTCGGAGCTCGGCGACCTGTTCGCCGACGAGTCGTCGGTCGATCCGGCCGAAGAGGCCGTGGAGTCGGTGCGGCGCCAGCGGGTCCAGCGCGCGGTCGCCGACCTGCCCGACCGCCAGCGGCGGATCATCGAGCTGCGCTTCGGCTTCGAGTCCGAGCCGGCCTCGCTCGAGACGATCGGCAAGGAGCTCGGCCTGACGCGCGAGCGCGTCCGCCAGCTCGAGAGCGACGCCCTGGCGCGGCTTCAGCTCGCGCTGGGCGACGAGCTCGTCTTCGCCGCGTAGACAGAGAGGCGAGTAGAGAGACACCGCGGAGGGCCGGGAGCGATCCCGGCCCTTCCTCGTTCAGGCGGCCGCCGTGGCTCCGGCGAGCTCGCCGCGGAGCCGGATGAGGAGCGCGTCGAGCGCGAGCGGCGTGGAGACCTGCAGCTCCTCCGCCTCGCGCCACGCGGCCCGCACGAGCTCGCAGGCGCGTTCGGCGGCGTGCATCCGTTCCCGCGTCGCGTCCGCCCGCAGCTCCGCCAACCGGTCGACGTGTACGACGGCGGACTCGGCGCCGGCCGCGACGACGACGAGATCGCGGTACCACGACTCGAGCTCCTCGAGCAGTCCGAGCAGCTCCTCCCGCTCGGCGCCGCGCTGCGCGCGCCGGACCCGCTGCTCGGCCTCTCGCCCGGCCAGCTCGAGCGCGGCGACCTGCGCCTCGGCCGCCTCCTTCGCCTCCTCGCCGCGCTCCTCGATCCCCGCGAGCAGCGCCTCGACTCGCGTCGGCCGGCTCGAAGGCCGGGTCCCCGTAGACGGCCCGCGCGACCCGGATCAGCTCCTCGCGCCGCCGCGCGGCCGCCTCGTCGAGCAGCTCGAGCGCGCGTCCGAGCCGCCCGCCCGCGACCCGCGCAAGCGCCGTCACCTGCTCCTCGTCGAGCTCCGGCGCGTGCTCGCGCGACCGCCGCGCGCACTGCCTGCTCGGACAGCCGGCGGAAGGGGACGAGCTGGCAGCGCGAGCGGATGGTCTCCGGCAGCGGCCCGAGCCGCTCGGCGACGAGGACGATGACCGCATACGACGGCGGCTCCTCGAGATCCTTCAGCAGCGCGTCGGCGGCGTCCTCGTTCATCGAGTCCGCGCCGAGGATGAGATAGACGCGCCGGTCGGCCTCGAACGGCCGCATGTGGAGGTCGCGGCGCAGCTCGCGGATGTCGTCGATCCGGATCTGCTCGCCGAGCGGCTCGAGGACGTAGAGGTCGGGATGGCTGCCACGCTCCACGCGGGCGTGATCGCCGAGGAGCTCCGCCGCGAAGCGCCGCGCGAGCTCGCGCTTGCCGACGCCCGCCGGCCCGTGGAAGAGGTAGGCGTGCACCGGCCCCTCCTGCAGGGCCGCCGCGAGCAGCCGCTTCGCCTCGTGCTGCTCAGGAACGGTCTCGAAGCCGGTCACGCACCCCTCTCGCGATCTCGTCCGCCTCGCCGCTCGCATCCACGGCCACGATTCTCCCCGGGAAACGCTCTGCCAGCTCACGGTAGGCCGCGTCCACCTTCGCCTGCAGCACCACACCCTCCCGCTCGAGGCGGTCGGCCTCCGACCAGCGGCGGGCGGCGACCTCGGGCGCGAGCAGGAGCAGGAAGGTCACGTCCGGGAGCAGGCCGCGGGTAGCAACGAGGTTCAGCTCGAGCACCTCGTCGACGCCGAGGCCGCGCGCGATCCCCTGGTACGCGAGCGAGGAGTCGACGTAGCGGTCGCAGACGACGTCGGCGCCGCGAGGCGAGCGCCGGCCGGATCACCTCCTCGACGTGCTCGCGCGCGCGAAGCGGCGAAGAGAGCAGCCTCCGCCCACGGGGTCATCTGCGGACCGTCGAGCACCATGCTCCGGATCAGCCTCGCCGAGCTCCGTCCCGCCCGGCTCGCGCGTGAGGACGACCTCCCGCCCCTCGGCGGCCAGCGCCGCCCGCAGCAGCTCCGCCTGCGTGGACTTGCCCGAGCCGTCGGCTCCCTCGAAGCTGATGAACACGCGGCGTTACGATACGCGGCCGATGCGCGCGATCGTGACCGGGGGCGCGGGCTTCATCGGCTCGCACCTCGTCGACGCCCTCGTCGCACGCGGCGACGACGTGCACGTCGTGGACGACCTCTCGACGGGGCGGCGGGAGAACGTCGCCGCGGGCGCAGAGCTGCACGAGCTCGACATCCGGGACGAGCGGCTCGCGCGGCTCGTACCGGAGCTGCGTCCGGAGGTCGTCTTCCACCTCGCTGCGCAGGCCGACGTGGGAACCTCGCTCGTCCGGCCCGCCTTCGACGCGGAGGTGAACGTCGTCGGCACGGTCTCGGTGCTCGAGGCGGCGCGTGCCGCCGGCGCGCGCGTCGTCCTCGCCTCGACGGGCGGCGCGATCTACGGCGAGTGCGAGCGCCCGGCGCGCGAGGAGGACGAGCGGCGGCCACTCTCGCCGTACGCGACCTCCAAGCTCGCAGGCGAGGAGTATCTCGCAACCTGGAACCGTCTCTACGGCACGAAGCACATCGCCTGCCGGCTGGCGAACGTCTACGGGCCGCGCCAGGTCGCGACGCTCGAGGGGGGCGTCGTCTCCATCTTCCTCGACCGGTTGCGCGACGGCCGGGAGACCGAGATCTTCGGCGACGGCGAGCAGACGCGCGACTTCGTCTACGCGGGCGACGTCGCGCGCGCCTTCCTCGCCGCCGCGGCGGCCGGCGTGGTGGGCATCCACAACGTCGCCACCGGAATCGCGACGAGCATCGGCGAGCTGTACCGGCTCTGCGCCGAGACGGCGGGACGCGAGCAGGAGCCGCGCTTCCGCGAGCCGCGCCCCGGCGAGGTCAGGCACAGCGTCCTCGATCCCGCGCAGACGGAGCGCGAGCTCGGCTGGCGCGCGGAGACGGACCTCAGAACGGGCCTCGCCCTGACGTGGGACTGGGCGCAGTAGGAGGAGCGCGCCGCGCCCCGGCGAACCGGGACCGGCCGTGGAGCACGCCCAACCGCTCGAACACCCCGCCTCCAGCCGCGCCACCGCGGTCGCCGCGGGCATCGTCGCGGTAGCCGCACTCGCGGGGCTGCTCGCGCTGGGGCGCGAGCGACTCTTCCCTCCGGCCCACGCGCGCTCGGCGACGCCGCCGGCCGCGAAGACGCAGGCTGCGCAGGCGCCGCCGAAGACGATCGTCCGCCCGCTCCGGCCGCGGAGGCAGCTCTCCGTCCTCGTCCTCAACGGCAACGGGGTCAACGGCGAGGCCGGCACCGCCTCGACGCGTCTGCTCGGCAAGGGCTACCGCCGCACCGACGCCGCCGACGCGGTGGCCCCCTACGCGACCTCCCTCGTCCTCTTCCGCCCGGGCTGGGAGCCGGAGGCGAGACGCCTCGCCCGCGACGCCGGAGTGCGCCTCGTGGCCGCGCTCGACGGCCGCCTGCCACGCGCCGACGCCGGCTACCAGCTCGTTCTCATCCTCGGCGCGAACTAGCCGCGAAGAGCGGCTCCTGTTCCGTCCGATGCGGGGTCTGACGGTCCCGTTCCCCGTCGGTGGGATCACGGGCCGACGGCCCAGGCCAGAGAGAGCCGAGAGGCCACTACAGTTGGAGGGGAAATGGCGAGCGTGGAGCAGGTTTCGGGGACCGAGCAGACGGCGGAGGAAGTCGTCAACAAGGTCGTGGAGGAGGGCGCGCGCCTCGGCGTCAAGCGCTACTTCACGATCCCGGGCCGCGACCCGTTCGACGAGATCGACTGGGAGACGCGCGACGCCCTCATCCCCGGCCGCGACGGCCCCGCCTTCGAGCAGCGCGGCGTGGAGTTCCCCAAGTTCTGGTCGCAGACGGCGACGAACATCGTCGCGCAGAAGTACTTCCGTGGCCGCCTCTCCTCGCCCGAGCGCGAGGCGAGCGTGAAGCAGATGGTCGGCCGCGTCGTCGAGACCGTCGTCGCCTGGGGCAAGGAAGGCGGCTACTTCGCCGACACCGACGAGGCCGAGACGTTCGAGTCGGAGCTCAAGGCGATCCTCGTCAACCAGTACGCCTCCTTCAACAGCCCCGTCTGGTTCAACGTCGGCTTCGAAGCGGCGCCGCAGTGCTCCGCCTGCTTCATCCTCTCGATCGACGACTCGATGGAGGCGATCCTCGACTGGATCCGCCGCGAGGGCGTCATCTTCCGCGGCGGCTCCGGCTCGGGCGTGAACCTGTCCCGCCTGCGCTCCTCGAGGGAGCAGCTGTCGAAGGGCGGCTATGCCTCCGGTCCGGTTTCCTTCATGCGCGGCGCCGACGCGTCCGCCGGCACGATCAAGTCGGGCGGCAAGACGCGGCGCGCGGCGAAGATGGTCGTCCTCGACGTCGACCACCCCGACATCGGGGAGTTCATCTGGTGCAAGGCCAAGGAGGAGCGGAAGGCGCGCGTCCTCGAGCAGGCCGGCTACGACATGTCGCTCGACTCGCCCGACTGGGCGTCGATCCAGTACCAGAACGCGAACAACTCCGTCCGCGTCAGCGACGGCTTCATGGAGGCGGCGGCGAAGGGCGAGGAGTTCAACCTCACCGCCCGCACCGACGGCACCGTGCTCGAGACGGTCGAGGCCCGCGACCTGCTGCGTCAGATCGCGGCGGCGGCGTGGGAGTGCGCCGACCCGGGCGTCCAGTACGACACGACGATCAACTCGTGGCACACGCTGCCGAACACGGGGCGGATCAACGCCTCGAACCCGTGCTCGGAGTACATGTCGATCGACGACTCCGCCTGCAACCTCGCGTCGCTGAACCTGATGAAGTTCCGGCGCGAGGACGGCGAGCTCGACGTCGACGCCTTCGAGCACGCCGTCGACGTCGTCTTCCTCGCGCAGGAGATCCTCGTCGGCTACTCGTCCTATCCGACGCCCGAGATCGGGCGGAACGCGAAGCGGTTCCGCCAGCTCGGCCTCGGCTACGCGAACCTCGGCGCGCTCCTGATGGCGCGCGGGCTCCCGTACGACTCCGACGAGGGACGCGCGTACGCGGCGGCGATCACCGGCCTGATGACCGGTCGCGCCTACCGCAAGTCGGCGGAGATCGCGGCGCGGATGGGCTCGTTCGACGGCTACCAGGTCAACCGTGCGCCGATGATCGGCGTGATCGCGAAGCACCGCGCGGCGGTGGGCAACATCGAGCACGCCGACTCGGTCCCGGCCGACCTGCTCGGCCAGTGCCGCAAGGCGTGGGACGACGCGCTCGACCTCGGCGAGATCCATGGCTTCCGGAACGCGCAGGCAACCGTGCTCGCGCCGACCGGAACCATCAGCTTCATGATGGACTGCGACACGACGGGCGTCGAGCCCGACTTCTCGCTCGTCAAGTCGAAGAAGCTCGTCGGCGGCGGCGAGATCACGATCGTCAACAAGACGGTGCCGATGGCGCTCGACCGGCTCGGTTATGCGCCCGGCGAGGTCGAGGAGGTCGTCGCCTTCGTCGACGAGCGGAACACCGTCGTCGGCGCTCCGTACGTGAAGACCGAGCACTACCCGATCTTCGACTGCGCGGTCGGCGACCGGGCGATCCACTACCTCGGCCACGTGAGGATGATGGGCGCCGTCCAGCCGTTCATCTCCGGCGCGATCTCGAAGACGGTGAACATGCCGGAGGAGGTCGCCGTCGAGGACGTGATGGGCCTCTACGTCGACGCGTGGAAGCTCGGCGTGAAGGCGATCGCCATCTACCGCGACAACTGCAAGGTCGCGCAGCCACTTTCGAGCTCGGGCAGCGGCCAGCAGACGGTGGCGACGCCGCCGATCCAGGTGCACGAGCGGAAGCGCCTGCCGCTCGACCGCACCGAGGTCGGCCGCAAGTTCCAGGTCGGCGACCACGAGGGCTACATCCACGTCGGCCTCTACGACGACGGCAGCCCGGGCGACATCTTCGTCGACATCGCGAAGGACGGGACGACGATGGCCGGCCTGATGAACTCGCTCTGCCTCGCCGTCTCGATGGGCCTCCAGTACGGCGTGCCGCCGGAGGTCTACGTCTCGAAGCTGAGCCACATGCGCTTCGAGCCGAGCGGCCTGACGAACGACCCGGACATCCGCGCGGCGAAGTCGATCGTCGACTACATCTTCCGCTGGTTCGGCAAGCGGTTCCTCACGCCCGAGCAGCAGGAGGAGGCCGGGATCCTCTCGCCCGAGGTCAAGGCGCGTCTCGCGGAGCGGTACGCGAACGGCGAGCCGGGAGCTCCTGCGGATCCGGCGGAGGCACCGCCGCCGGGCCAGACGGCGCTCTTCAACAGCTGGGAGGACGCCGTCGAGTGCGCCCGCTGCGGCGGCCGCATGGTGCGCACCGGCTCGTGCTACACGTGCCGCGACTGCGGCACGAACACCGGCTGCTCGTAGTAGGAACTCGCGCTTGCTGCCACCGGACCCGGGACCGAAAGCCGCGGGTCTGACTGGCTACCTCGCCCCTCTGGACGGGGTGCATGCCGTGGCGTCGAGGGAGACGTTGCTCGTGAACTACTGGTACTGGAATTCGGTCGGGCATGCTTGAAGGGATGCGCTACGCGCTCGGCTATAAAGCGGCAGACCCTGGCCGACGGGTCAGTCTGTTGCTGAACTCGACGACGGCTGTCGAGCTCGCCCACCTTTGCCCGTTCCTCGACAGCGTGTACGCCGTTCCCCTACCGGCTCGTCCCGTTCACGTCCACGAAGCCTACAAAGTTGAGACTGGAGCTCTTTGGCGCCGGGGAATCGTGCGCGCGGGGAACCACGTGCGCTGGCGGAGATACATCCGGCGACCGATCCGCTGGCGGCCTTCGCAGGCGTGCCGCGGTCACGTGGACAGGGTCGTCGAGCACGAAGAAGCGCGCGGCCCCGATCTGCGGCCTTCGGGCTAGCGCGATCGTCTCGGGACCCGAGACAGCGGGTATTGCCGGGAACCGGCGCCGTGGTGGTAGACGACGCCGCCGTAGACGCCGAACCAGACGGGATGGAGATCCACCGTGTTCGCGCGGTAGAGCGGCAGCCACGGGATCTCGTGCCGCTCGAGGTGGTAGAGGAGGTTCGAGCCGACGTCCGTCGTCAGGCCGGCGGAGCTCGCGGGCCACAGGTATCCGGCGCTCCAGTCGCACCTGAGCGAGCGCCACGTCCCGGCGGTCGCGGCGGCGAAGCACGGATGCGGCTGGGGATCGCCTCCGTCCTCGACCCGCTTGACGGCCACGAGCGCGTGGTGCCCCAGCGCTTCCCGAATCAGCGGCAGCGGATCCGCGATCGTGAGCGTGTCGCTGTCGAGGAAGACGACGATGTCGTCGTCCGACGCCTCCTCGTCCACGAGACGCCAGAGGAGGTTGAGCTTGCCGGCGTGCACGCCTTGCATCGGGATCGCGTGGTCGAACTTCGCGGCGAGCCATCCGGAACCTCTTCCACGGAGGCCCACACCTCGTACGGCTCCCGCAGGCACCGCTGGAAAGCGGCGAGCTGGAGGTCGACCCAGCGGCCGCCGCGATGCACCGTCAGGAAGCGGATCACCTCGCCACAGGCTAGTGAACGCCAGGGACGTGTCCACCGCGCAGCCAGCTAGGTTCACGGCTGGTGAGCGCTCCCGCCGTCAGCGTCGTCATCCCCGTCCTCGACCGGCCGAGCTTCCTCCGCCGCGCGCTGGCCAGCGTCGCCGGGCAGACCCTCGCCGATTTCGAGTGCATCGTCGTGGACGACGCTTCGAGCGAGCCGCTGGAGCCCGTGGTGCGCGAGCTCGACGACCGGTTCCTCTACGTGCGGCGCGAACGGAACGGCGGGCCGGTGCAAGCACGGCTCACCGGCTACGAGCAAGTGCGCGCGCCGGTCGTCGCGAAGCTCGACAGCGACGACGAGCTGCTGCCGCACGCGCTCGAGCGCGCCGTGACGCTGCTGGAAGAACATCCGAGGGCCGGCGCGGCGATCGGCCTCGCCCAGCTCGGCGGCCGGCTCCCGTTCCGCATCCGCGGCGGCCTCCACGTCGTCGACCCGGTCGAGTACGTCGGGCGCTTCCCGCCGCCGTTCGACTTCACGGACGTGTTCCGCGCGAACGTCGTGCGCGAGTGGCTGGCGGAGATCCCTCCCTTCTTCAAGGAGGAGTTCGCGTTCAAGCTCGTGCTCGGGCTCGGGCACCCGGTCCTCTACGCCGGCGAGCAGTGGGACGTCCACCACGCCGACGCGCCCAACCGGCTCAGCCGGGACTTCGACGACCCGCGCTGGCTCGACGACCTGCGGACGTTCGTGGCGCACTTCCGGCCGCGGCTCGGCAGCCGGCCCTGCGCGCCGCTCGACCAGTACCTCGTCCACCGCCGCTATCTCCTCACGCGGCGCGGCCACCGCGCCGAGGCCGCCCTCGTCGCCGACTGGCTCGCCGAGCGCGGTGTCGGCCCGCTCCGGCAGGCGGGGACCCTCCTCAGGACGCGGCGCGACCGCCGCCACTACCGGATGTAGCACGCCGCGCGTGCAAGGCTTCCGGCGTGGCCGAGGTCGTGATCGCGCACGACTACCTGACCCAGCGCGGGGGAGCGGAGCGCGTGGTGCTCGCGTTGCTCGAGACGTTCCCCGGCGCGCGGGTCGTGACGAGCATCTACGCGCCCGAGCGAACCTTCCCCGAGTTCCGCGACGTCGAGGTCGAGACGCTCCTGCCGGCGCGCCCTCTACTCGGCCGCGACGCGCGGCTCGCCTTCCCTCTGCTCGCGCCGGCCTTCTCTCGCCACGTCGTCCGCGACGCCGACGTCGTCGTCTGCAGCACGAGCGGCTGGGCGCACGGGATCTCCACCCCGGCGCCGAAGGTCGTCTACTGCCACACGCCGGCACGCTGGCTGTACGTCGGGGAGGACTATCTCGCCGGACACGGCCGCGCGGTGAGGGCGGTGGCGACTGCCGCGCGCGAACGCCTGCGACGCTGGGACGCGCGCGCCGCTGCGAGCGCCTCCGTCTACGTCGCCAACTCGACGGTCGTGCAGGAGCGGATCGCGCGCGCGTACGGCCTGGCGGCGAAGGTCGTCCACCCGCCCGCGCTGCTCGACCCGGACGGGCCACAGGAGCCGCTGCCGGTGCAGGGGCCGTTCCTCCTCACGGTCGGCCGGCCGCGCGGCTACAAGAACCTCGCCGTCGTCGAGGAGGCGGCGGCCGTCGCCGGCGTCGCGCTGTTCGTCGCCGAGGGCGGGCTCGCCGATCCGGAGCTCCGCTGGCTCTACGCCAACTGCCGTGGCCTCGTCGCGGCCGCGCACGAGGACTTCGGCCTGACGCCGGTCGAGGCGATGAGCTTCGGCAAGCCGATCCTCGCGCTGCGCGCCGGCGGCTACCTCGACTCCGTCTTCGAGGGCGTCACCGGCTCCTTCTTCGACCGGCTCGACGTCGAGACGCTCGCCGCCGCGATGCAGATGTTCGACGAGACCTCGTTCGCCGCCGACGCGATCAGGGCCTACGCAGCCCGCTTCTCCCTCGAGACGTTCAGCGCGCGGATGCGCGAGATCGTCGACGCCGCATGAGCGACCCGCGCCGCCTCCGCGTCGTCTACCTCGACCACGTCGCACGCCTGTCGGGGGGAGAGCTCGCGCTCCTGAGGTCTCGTCCGGGCGCTGCGCGAGGAGGTCGACGCCCACGTCGTCCTCGGCGAGGAGGGCCCGCTCGCCGACCGGTTCCGCGAGGACGGGGTCTCGATGGAGGTGCTGCCGCTCGAGCCGCGGGTTCGCGACCTGAGGAGAGGCGACGTGCGGGCGCCGGCGCTCGACCCGCGCGCACTCGCGGCACTGCCCGTCTACGTCCTCCGGCTCGCCCGCCGCCTGCGCGAGCTGCGTCCGGACCTCGTGCACACGAACTCGCTCAAGGCGGCGCTCTACGGCGGCCTCGCCGGACGCCTCGCGCGGGTCCCGGTCGTCTGGCACGTCCGCGACCGGATCAGCGAGGACTACCTCCCCGCGCCCGCCGTCCGCCTCGTCCGTCTCTCGGCGCGGCTCCTCCCCTCCGCGGTGGTGGCGAACTCGCAGGCGACGCTCTCGACGCTTCCGCGACTACGCCGCGCGGCGGTCGTGCACAACCCCGTCGAGCCGCCGGCGCCGGCCGAGCGAGCGGAGCGGGCGGCCGCTCACCGTCGGCATCGTCGGCCGGCTGGCGCCGTGGAAGGGACAGCACGTCTTCCTCGAGGCGTTCGCGCGTGCCTTCGCCGGAACCGACGTACGCGGACGAGTCGTCGGCGGCGCGCTCTTCGGGGAGGAGGAGGTACGAGCAGACGCTGCACGAGTCGGCCCGGGAGCTCGGGCTCGAGCAGCAGGTGGAGTTCCGCGGCTTCCGCGAGGACGTCTGGAGCGAGCTCGCGGAGCTCGACGTGCTCGTCCACGCCTCGGTCACGGCGGAGCCGTTCGGCCAGGTCGTGCTCGAGGGGATGGCCGCCGGCCTCGCGGTCGTCGCCGCGAACGCGGGCGGGCCAGCCGAGCTGATCACGGACGAGGTCGACGGCCTCCTCGTGCCGCCGGACGATGCGCCGGCCCTTGCCGCGGCGCTCGAGCGACTCGCTGCCGATCCCGACCTGCGGCGCCGCCTCGGCGAGGCGGCGAGGGAGCGGAGCCGCGCGTTCACGCCCGAGCGGACGGCGGCGGAGCTGCTCGCCGTCTATCGC
>CAVPDV010000004.1:0-71511 GCA_963702785.1 uncultured Actinomycetes bacterium
ATGGGTAAGCCGGGCGCCGGAGCAGACCCGGCGGATCTCGCGCGCGGCGACTTCCAGGTCTGGGATGTGGTGAATGACGAGGGAGAGCCATCAGGCGCATCTACCAGAGTGCATGGCAGCGGCAGGTCCTCGCATCTCCCTGGAATCCCTGGATGGCCGCTGCCCGCGGGATCTGATCCCGCATCGCGTCCGACGGCTCGACAGCAGAACATTGAGGTCGAAACCGGTCGGCCGAACGCGACGGCGAACTCGCCGGTCCCGCCGCGACGTCCACAGAGTCATTCCCTGTTGCCCGTCGCTGGCGGCGTACCGCCTCGCGCCACTCCGAGAGTCCGTCGCGTGGCACCTCGCAGGCTGACTGCGAGCATGTGCTCGTCGTAGCTGATCCTGGCCACACGCCACGTATAGCAAATCTGGGGGATTATCCCCTTGACACAGGTAGTGCTGGGTGTAGTTCAGCTTGATGGTTCTTTGGCACAGCTTCGCCGGCTTCTTTCTTCGCTTTCTCCGCGACATGCTTGGGAATAGCTGCCGCATCACTTCGTCATTCGTCAGCTCGCGGGCTGGCTTCTTCGAGCGAGGTCTAGGCATGGCAAGGACAACCTTCTTGCAAACATGAACCTGCCCGACTTGATCGAGCCGTTCGGGACCGCAACAAGTGCGCGACTATCTCGAGGATTTGCGGTGGCCAGACGGCCCTGAGTGCCCGCGCTGCGAATCCAAGAAGGCGTCTCGGATGGCGAGCGTAAGCAGTGGGAGTGCGGCTCCTGCGGCTACCAATATTCGGTCACGCGGCGGGGACGCTGTTCCACGACTCGCACCTGTCCCTGTGGAAGTGGTTCCTGGCGATCTACCTCGTCAGAGTCGAAGAAGGGGATCAGCGCGAAGCGATGCAGCGCACCCTCGGCACGAAGTCGTACAAGACTGCCTGGTACCTCTTGCACCGCATCCGCGCCGCGATGGACAGTGGCGACAGGGAGGAACTGCTCGTCGGGATCGTCGAGGCCGACGAGACCTGGATCGGCGGGCACCACACGAGGTGCAGGCCAGGGGCAGAAGCAGCGGCAGATGGTCATGGGCGCCGTACAGCGCGACGGCAGCGTTCGCCTCCGCGTCGGCCCGACAGCCGACCGCGTCACCCTGCACGGCTTCCTCAACGAGGTCGTCGCGGACGAGGCCGAAGCGATCTTCACCGACTCCTGGAAGGCCTACCAGGGCATCGGAGACCACGACACTCGCCACGGACCGTCAACCACTACCGCGAGGAATGGGTGCGTGGGAACGTTCACACGCAGACGATTGAGAATGTGTGGTCGCTGTTCAAGCGCAGCATCATCGGCAGCTACCACCAACTTAGGGTCAAGCACTTGCCGGCCTACCTCGACGAGCTCGAATGGCGGTACAACAACCGGCACAACCCCTACCTGTTCCGGGACACAGTGCTGGCTCTGATTCAGGGTGACGCGCTGCCGATGAAAGAACTCACGGCTCCGCCACCTAGTCCGACAGGTCCCCTCTTCACGCTCAAGCGTTGACTCGCGATAGGACGCGGGCCAACGCAGAACCCGGACTCAGATCCCGGGATGGAGCCGACGCCGGACGGGTGCGGGGGAGACTCGGAATCGAACTCGTCGCCCTTCCGGGCTTGGTTCGTCTATCGGAGTCTGACTCCTGCGCCGTGACTTTGCCAGCGGGACCGGACGGCAACGGTCCGAACGATCGTTGCGACCTCGCAGGTTCGAGTCCTGCCGGGGCCACGGCTGCCCCCAAGGAACTCGTCGCAAGACGATCTGATGAGCAATACCTCACGACTGCTCATCCGCAATATGCTGGCGCGTTCGGTCTAGTTCTTGATGATGCGTTCTTTCTCGTTGTCATGTTCGCCTCGCATGAAATGGCGCGCAGCCATCGCAATGATGGCGCCGAGGATTCCGGCAGCAACCATTGACCAATACAGCGCCACCACCCAGTTTCCGGGGCGTGGGTCGGTGCTGTAATAGGCGATCAAGTCCAAGTCCGCCTGAACCGGCAACACTAAACGCCGCAATCGCGATGTTGCCGAACATCGAGCTCGGCCCAGCGTTATAGGTCGTTGACCCAGTCACGGACTCGACGCAGATCGTTGCTAAACACGGTAAGCATTTCGCCCCACTCTGGCGGTGCTTCCTTTGTTAGGTCTGGAGCGGCGCCGAGCCGGGGACGCCGGTGGCGCCGGTCACGGTTCCAGGTTGGACGGGCAGACACAGCTCCCGTTGGGCCAGCAGAAGTCGCTCATGACGCGTCCCCTTCCGGCCCTTTGGGTTTGTTGACGCCAGCCACGATCGCGTTAATGAGGAGCATGTAACCGCAGGTGAGACACACGACAGGCATAGGCCCGGATACGCCTCGCCCCGACAAGAGCGAAGGGAAATGTCGCCCACATCTCCCGCCTGCCAGTTACTGTGGCACAAACGGGGCAGACGTCAGGTCCCTTTCCATTTTGCTTGTAAGTGACGATGAGAGCGGCTTGGCAAAGAGGACGCCTCCCCATCCTCAGTAATGGAGGGCTTGCCAGCTTCCGGTTGTGGAGTGGGCGCTGGCTGTCCCGCTGCTGCCCGAGCAAGTGCGGAGCCTTCGCTTCCCGGAACGTCGCCAGTCGGCGGGGGGAAGTTCTTGTGTGATCTATCGCGTGGAGGAGACATCGGCGGAGTCGTTGCACGCCCCGTCCCCTGTGTCAAGGGGATAATCCCCCAAATCTGCTATGACTCGTCGAGTCGGATCTCAGGTAGAACGAGCCTGTGAGCGAGCTGGGGTCTGCGGAGAGTGAGAAGCGATGAGCGACAGTCCGGCGATCGAGGCGGACGGGCTGCGGAAGCGCTTCGGCACCGTCGAGGCGCTGCGCGGCGTCTCCTTCGGCGCCGAGTCGGCACCGTGCTCGGGCTGCTCGGCCCGAACGGCGCCGGCAAGACGACCGCCGTCAGGATCCTGACGACGCTGCTCACTCCCGACGGCGGCACCGCGCGCGTCGCGGGCATCGACGTCACCCGCCACCCCTCGCGCGTGCGGGCCGAGATCGGGCTCGCGGGCCAGTACGCCGCGGTCGACGAGAACCTGACCGGCTTCGAGAACCTCGAGATGGTCGGCCGCCTGTACCACCTCAGCCGCAGCGCCTCGCGGGAGCGCGCCTCCGAGCTGCTCGAGGAGTTCGGCCTCGCGGACGCGGGAGCGCGCCTCGTGCGCACCTACTCGGGCGGCATGCGCCGCCGGCTCGACCTCGCGGCGGCGCTCGTCGCGCGCCCGCCGATCCTGTTCCTCGACGAGCCGACGAGCGGGCTCGACATCCGCAGCCGGCTCGCGCTCTGGGACTCGATCGAGGCGCTCGTCACGCGAGGGACGACGGTGCTTCTCAGACCCAGTACCTCGAGGAGGCCGACCGGCTCGCCCACCGGATCGCCGTGGTCGACCACGGCGTCGTGATCGCCGAGGGCACGCCGGCGGAGCTGAAGAGCCAGGTCGGCGGCGACCGGCTGGAGATCCGGCGTCGCGACGGCGCCGACGCCGGGGCGGCCGCCGAAGCCCTGCGCGCGCTCGGGGACGGCTCTCCTGCGGCCGTCCCGACGGGACGTGTCGATTCCGATCGCGGGCGCGAGGCGCGGTCGCCGAGGCGGTGCGCGTTCTCGACGAGGCAGGGATCGCGATCGACGACATCGCCACCCAGCGGCCGACCCTGGACGATGTCTTCCTGGAGCTGACGGGCGGACGGCGAGCCGACGAGCAGGAGGAGGAACATGAGCGCTGTCGCTTGCGAGCTCTCGGACATGTGGGTGCTGGCCGTGCGGAGCGCCAAGCGCATCCCCCGCCAGCCCGACCTGCTGGTCGGCTTCACGGTCCAGCCGCTGATGTTCGTGCTGCTCTTCGTCTACGTCTTCGGCGGCGCGATCTCGACGCCGGGCTGCGCTACGTCGACTTCCTGATCCCGGGGATCATCGTCCAGACGATGGCCTTCGGCGGGTTCGTCACCGCGCTCGGGCTGTCCGAGGACCTGAAGAAAGGGCTGATGGACCGGTTCCGGTCGCTGCCGATGTCGCGCTCGGCGGTCGTCACCGGCCGGACGCTCGCCGACATGAGCACGAACATGATCCAGCTCGTCGTCATGGTCGGCGTCGGCCTCCCGTCGGCTTCGCTTCCAGACCGGCGTCCCGACATCGTCGCCGGGATCGCGCTGCTGCTCTTGATCGGGTACTCGTTCTCGTGGGTGTTCGCGTTCATCGGGCTCACGGCGTCGTCCCCGGAGGCATCGAACGCGTACGGCTTCACGATCCTCTTCCCGCTGACGTTCGTCTCGTCCGCGTTCGTGCCGGTGGCGTCGATGCCGAGCTGGCTCCAGCCGGTTGCGAAGCACAACCCGTTCACGATCATGGTCAATGCCGTCCGCGGCTGTTCCTCGGCATACCCCGGCGGGCAACGACGTCTGGCTCGCGGTCGCTTGGTCGGTCGCGATCGCGGTCGTGTTCGCAGCGCTCGCGATCTGGCGTTACCGCCGCGTGGTCGCCCACTGAGTTGGGTCGCAGTGCCGTAGTTCTCCAGACGAGATTCGCGTCTAAACCGCAATAGCCGCGGCCCGGTGGGCTCCTACTGTCCAGGTATGCAGCGGCACCCTCAGTCGCAGCGGCTCGTCGTCGACGGGAACGAGGCAGCGGCGCGTATCGCGCACAAGCTGGCCGAGGTGGTCGCGATCTACCCGATCACGCCTGCGAGCACGATGGGCGAGCTGGCCGATGCGTGGTCGGGCGACGGGATGCTGAACCTGTGGGGGCAGGTGCCGGAGATCGTCGAGATGCAGTCGGAGGCCGGCGCCGCCGGCGCCGTCCACGGCGCCCTGCAGGGAGGCTCGCTCGCCACGACCTTCACGGCCAGCCAGGGCCTCCTCCTGATGCTCCCGGAGATGTTCAAGATCGCGGGCGAGCTGCAGCCGTGCGTCTTCCACGTCGCGGCCCGTGCCGTCGCCGGGCACGCACTTTCGATCTTCGGCGACCACTCCGACGTCTACGCGGCCCGGCCGACCGGCTTCGCCATGCTCGCCAGCGCATCGGTGCAGGAGGCGCAGGACATGTCTGCCCTCGCGTTCATGACGAGTCTCGAGAGCCGCGTGCCCTTCCTGCACTTCTTCGACGGCTTCCGCACCTCACACGAGATCAACGTGATCGACGCGCTCTCGGACGACGATCTGCGCGCGCTGATCGACGAGGAGAACGTGACGGCGGTGAAGCTGCGGGCGCTTTCTCCCGACCATCCCAGCCTGCGCGGCTCGGCCCAGAACCCGGACGTCTTCTTCCAGGCTCGGGAGGCTGCCAGTCCGTTCTACGCGGCGGTGCCGCGCCTGCTCGAGGAGGCGATGCTGCAGTTCGCCGGCCGTACGGGACGCAGCTACCGGCCGTTCGACTACGTCGGCCATCCGGAGGCAGACCGGGTCCTGGTGGCGATGGGCTCGGCGACCGCGACGATCGAGGCAGCCGTTCGGCGCCTGAACGCGGAGGGCGAGCGGGTCGGACTGCTCACCGTGCGCCTCTTCCGGCCGTTCTCCAGCCGCCACCTTGCCGCCGTGCTTCCCTTCTCGACGAGCGCCATCGCGGTGCTCGACCGGGCGAAGGACTCCACCGCGACCGGCGAGCCGTTGTACGAGGACGTCATCTCCGCTCTCTTCGAGGAGGGGCGGCTGCCGCGCACCGTGATCGGCGGGCGCTACGGGCTCGGCTCGAAGGAGTTCACGCCGGCGATGGCTCGCGCCGTCTTCGAGGAGCTCGCCCGTGCGCGGGAGCACGACCTCGAGCCGGTGCACCGTGACCTCGACGTGAGACCGCACACGCACTTCACGGTGGGGATCGAGGACGACGTCTCGGGCACGAGCCTCGCCTACGACCCGGCCTGGCGCGTGCCCCGGCAGGACGTCAGCTGCCTCTTCTACGGGCTCGGCTCCGACGGCACCGTCGGCGCGAACAAGAACTCGGCCAAGATCATCGCCGACGAGGCCGGCCGCAACGTGCAGGCGTACTTCGTCTACGACTCCAAGAAGTCGGGGGCCGTGACCGTCTCGCATCTGCGCTTCGGCGACGACCCGATCGAGGCTCCGTACCTGATCGAGGAAGCCGACTTCGTCGCCTGCCACCAGTTCCCGCTGCTCGAGCGTCTCGACGTGCTCGAGCGCGCGCGTCCTGGCGCGACCGTCCTGCTCTCGAGCCCCCACGGCCTCGACAGCTGGCGGCACCTGCCACGCCCCGTACAGGAGCAGATCGTCGACAAGCAGCTCCGCCTCTTCGTCGTCGACGCCAAGCGGGTTGCCCGCGAGGCCGGCCTGCCCGGACGCCCCAACACGGTCCTGCAGACCTGCTTCTTCGCTCTCTCCGGCGTCCTGCCGGCCGAGCAGGCGATCGACGCGATCAAGCGCGCGATCGAGAAGAGCTACGGCCGCAAGGGCGAGGAGATCGTGCGCCGCAACTTCGCCGCCGTCGACGGAGCGCTCGCCGCGCTGCAGGAGATCGAGCCCGGCAAGCTGAACGGCTCGGCAGCGCTCGATCTGCACGCGGACGCCCCCGTCTTCCTGCGGGCCATGCTCACCGGTCACGGCGACGAGCTGCCGGTGTCCGCATTCGATCCCGGCGGTGTCTTCCCGACCGGCACCGCCCACTTCGAGCGCCGCGCACTGGCCGACGAGCTGCCGGTCTGGGATCCGTCGATCTGCATCGACTGCGCCAAGTGCGCGCTCGTCTGCCCGCACGCCGCGATCCGCCTGAAGGTCTGCGAGCCGGAGCTGCTCGCCCAGGCGCCCGACGGCTTGAAGAGCAAGCCCTGGCGCGGGAAGGACCTGCCCGGCAAGCAGCTGGTGATCGCCGTCTCGCCGCTCGACTGCACCGGCTGCAAGCTGTGTGCGACCGCCTGTCCCGCCTTCTCGAAGACGGAGCCGGAGCATTGCTCGCTCGAGATGCACCCGGCCGAGGCGGAGCGGGAGCGGGCGCAGCGCGAGTGGGAGTTCTTCCAGTCGCTGCCCGAGCTCGACCGGACGCTCGTCGAGCCGGCTTCGATCAAGGGCTCGCAGCTGCTCGAGCCGCTGTTCGAGTTCTCCGGCGCCTGCTCCGGCTGCGGCGAGACTCCCTACCTGAAGCTGCTGACCCAGCTCGTCGGCGACCGGCTCGTGGTCGCCAACGCGACCGGCTGCTCCTCGATCTACGGCGGCAACCTCCCGACGACGCCCTGGTCGCAGAACGCGGACGGGCGCGGCCCCGCCTGGGCGAACTCGCTGTTCGAGGACAACGCCGAGTTCGGGCTCGGGCTTCGCCTCAGCCTCGACCAGCAACGGCGCGAGGCGCTCGCGCTCCTCGAGCAGCTCGACGTGCCCGAGGCGCTCAAGGAAGGCTTGCGGGAGCCGCAGCCCGACGAGGCGGCACTCGCCCGGGCGCGCGGGCAGCTCGACGAGCTGAAAACCCTGCTGGCCGAGCGCGAGGATGCCGCCTCGAGGCGCCTCGCCCTGCTCGCGGACGCTCTCGTCGAGAAGAGCGTCTGGCTGGTCGGCGGAGACGGCTGGGCGTACGACATCGGCTTCGGCGGCCTCGACCACGTGCTCGCCTCCGGCCGGAACGTCAAGGTGCTCGTACTCGACACCGAGGTCTACTCGAACACCGGGGGGCAGGCTTCGAAGTCGACCCCGCGCGGGGCGGTGGCCAAGTTCGCCTCGGCCGGAAAGCGCACCCGCAAGAAGGACCTCGGCCTGATCGCGATCGGCTACGGCGACGTCTACGTCGCGCAGATCGCCCTCGGCGGCGACAACGCGCAGGCTGTGCGCGCGCTGTGGGAGGCCGAGCAGTATCCCGGGCCGGCGCTCGTGATCGCCTACAGCCACTGCATCGAGCACGGGATCGAGATGGAGCACGGGATGCTGCACCAGAAGGACGCGGTCGACACGGGCTACTGGCCGCTCTACCGCTACGACCCTCGCCAGGAGAAGCCCATGCGTCTCGACTCGAAGCGCAAGCGGCCGCTCGGCGAGTTCCTGAGCGAGGAGAACCGATTCGCTTCACTCCAGCGCAGCAGGCCGGAGCTGGCAGCAGAGCTCGACGCGCTCGAAGAGGCGGACGTGGACGCCCGGTGGGCCCAGCTCGAGCGACTCGGCGGTGCCCAGGAAGCGGCTCCCGCCCCTGCCACGACCGGCTAGCGCGCTTCGGCGGTGCCGTCGCTCGACGAGCCGTGAACGCCGAAGCGGTACACGGTCGTGGAGGCGAAGCTCTCGCCGGGGCGTAGCGTGGTCGATGGGAAGGCCGGGTGGTTCGGAGAGTCCGGGAAGTGCTGCGTCTCGAGCGCGATGCAGTCGCCCTTGCGGTAGGCGGACCCACTCGTGCCGATCAGCGTGCCGTCGAGGATCGTGCCGGTATACAGCTGGATCCCGGGCTCGGTCGTGAAGACGTCCAGGGTGCGGCCGCTTGCCGGATGCAGAACGTGGGCGGCGGCGGCGAGCGAACCGTCGTGCGTGTCGAGGACGAAGTTGTGGTCGTAGCCGCGCCGGCGCTCGCCAACCCTCGTCGGCGTGCGGAAGTCGAGCGGTGTGTCGTCGACGGCGGCGATCTCGCCGGTCGGGACGAGGTCCATTCGCACCGGTGTGAATGACGAGGCGTGGAGTTGGAGCACGTGGTCGTCGACGGATCCGGTTCCTTCGCCGGCGAGGTTCCAGCAGGTGTGGTTCGTGAGGTTCACGACCGTCGGCGCCGACGTGGTGGCCCGGTAGTCGATGCGGAGCTCGCGGCCGGCGAGGCGGTATTCGACACGCGTCTCGAGCGTGCCCGGGAACCCCATCTCGCCCTCCGGGCTCGTGTAGGCGAGGACCAGCATGCCGCCCGAGGCCTCGAGGATCTCCCAGACCCTGGTGTCGAATCCGCAGGCCCCGCCGTGGAGGCAGTTGTCGCCGTCGTTTCGCGACAGCGCGTGTTCGACACCGTCGAGGGCGAAGCGGCCTCCGGAGATCCGGTTCGCGTAGCGGCCGACGACTGCGCCGAAGTAGTGGCGTGTGGGCGCGACGTAGCCGCCGAGCACCGGGAAGCCGAGGGCCACGTTCGCGCGGCTGCCGTCCCGTCCGGGCGCGAGCGCGCTCTGCACCGCGGCCCCGTAGCTGATGATCGAGATCTCGATGCCGTCGGCGCTCCTCAGGGTGAAGAGGTCGACCCGCTCGCCGGTGGGCGTCTCGCCGAACTGCTTCCGAACGACCGATTTCCTCATGCGTCTCGCGAGCTTTCCCTGATTTGTCCTGCTCGTGGGATACTCGCCCCCAGTGACGAGCTTGACGACGGGCGCAGCCGCTGCACGCCGATGTCAGGCGACGCGATCTTCCCCGACGCGGACGCGTTCTGCGCCCGGGCCCGCCGCCACGCGCTGTTCGCGCCGGGCGAGCCGATCGTGGTCGCGCGCGCCCCCGGCCGCTTCGACGTCCTCGGCGGCATCGCCGACTACGCGGGAGGGCTCGTCCTCGGCCTGCCGATCCGCGCCGCCGCACTCGCCGCGGCGCAGACCGCCTACGACGGCGAGGTGATCGCCGTCAGCGGTGCTCGGCGCCTCACGATCACGGCCGCCGAGCTCGTCGAGTCGCCGCTCGCCGACCTCTCGCGCCGCTTCTCGGGGCGAGACGCATGGGCCGCCTACGTGCTCGGGCCGGTCGCGCTGCTCTGCCGCGAGGAGCGGCTGCGAGCTGACAGGGCTGCGGCTGTCTGCTCTCCTCCTCGGTTCCGGAGGGGAAAGGGCTCGGCTCGTCCGCCGCGGTGGAGGTCGCGGCGACGCTGGCCGTGAGCGGCGCCCTCGGACTGCAGCTCGAGCCGCGGCGCGTCGCGCTTGCTCGGCGCAGCGTGCGGAGCAGCTGCTCGCGGGCGCGCCGTGCGGCGTCATGGACCAGATGACGGCCGCCTACGGCGAGGCCGGCGCATCTGCTTGCCCTGTTCTGCCGGCCGGCGGAGGTCGTGGGCTCGTTCGCGCTGCCGCCCGGTCTCGCGGTCTGGGGAATCGACTCCGGCGCGCGGCACGCGGTCCGGGATGCGCCGTATCGGCGCGCGCGCTGCGCCTCCTTCATGGGGAAGGCGCTCCTCGGCGTCGACGCCGACTACCTGACCGCGCTCAGCCCTGGTGAGGTGCAGGCGGAGCGGCTCCCGGAGCGCATGACCGGCGCCGAGTTCCTGCGCATCCGCGACGGCGTCGACGACGAGATGAGCTCCGTCGAGCCCGAGGTCGAGTACCCCGTGCGGGCGGCGACGCTGCACCCGATCGAGGAGCAGGTGCGGGTCGAGACGTTCCTCGGAGCTGCTCGACGGAGCCGGTGAGCGCGTCGCGCGCCGCGCCTGCTGGGCGAGCTGATGGCCGCCTCTCACGCCGGCTACTCCCGCTGCGGGCTGGGCACGCCGGCGACCGACCGCATCGTCGAGGCGGTGCGCTCGGCCGGCTGGGAGCGCGGCCTGATCGGCGCGCGGGTGAGCGGCGGCGGCAGCGGCGGAACCGTCGTCGTCCTCGGCCGCGAGGAGGCGGAGCCGGTCGTCCGGCGGCTCTCGGAGACGCTCGGCGCCGGCCTCGTCAGCGGCACGTCGCCCGGGGCGTCCGCGTTCGGTACTCGCGCTCGTCTAGCCGACCACGCGCACGTCGCAGCCGCGGTCGCGCAGCGCGTCCACCACGCGCCGGGTCGGCCGAGCGACCGGTGATCACCATGTCGACGTCGTCGATGCCGCACAGGCGCGCCACCTCGACGCGTCCGAGCTTGCTGCCGTCGGCGAGCACGATCCGGCGGCTGGCCACTGCGAGCATCCGCTTCTTCACCTCGGCCTCGGGCAGGTTGATGTTCGTGACGCCGCCGACCGGGTCGACGCCGTTGCAGCCGAGCAGCACGGTCTTGACCGAGATCTGCTCGAGGATGAGCGTCGCCAGCGGGTCGACGAGCGAGTGCTGAAGAGGTCGCAGCGTGCCGCCGAGCACGACCACGGTGATCCTCGGCGACGCCGGCTCGAGCTCGAGCGCCGTCTTGAGCCCGTTGGTGAAGACGACCACGTCGTCGAGCTCGGTGCGCGCGGCGATCGCCCGCGCTGCCGCCGCCGCCGTCGTGCCGACGTCGATCAGCACGCGTCTCGCCGTCCTCGAGCAGGGCGGCAGCCGCCTGCCCGATCGCCACCTTCTCGGCCGCGAAGCTCGAGACGCTGTCCTCGAACGGCTGCTCCTGGCGCGCGATCAGCCGCGGGATCGCGCCGCCGCGGACGCGGTGCACCTTCCCCCTCGCGGCGAGCGAGTCGAGGTCTCCGCGCACGGTCATCTCCGACACGCCGAACCGGCTGCTCAGCTCGCCGACGCGCACGAACTCCCGCTCCTTGATCTCGGCCAGCATGCGCTCGCGCCGGAGCGACGGCGGGACCGGCGGCTCCTTCCGGTTCGCCGCTCACGGCAGCGCCGCCAGCTCCGGCTGCGCCACGGTGAAGAGCGTGTCGAGCTCGATCGGCTCTGCGGGGACGGCGAGCGCGGCGAGCCGGCGCGCGGCGTCCTCGGGCGCGACGTCGTTCAGGAACAGTCCGAGCCCGGTCTCCACGCTGGCCCGGATCTTCGTCACTCCGGGCGCGCGGTGCAGCGGGTACAGCTCGAACGCGAGATGCCAGTCGGGCTCGTCGGCCGGCGCCTCCTGCGCGACCATCATGTACGGAAGCGGGAAGTCGAAGAGAGCGTCGTACCGCCGGACGACGTCTCGGAGCGCGAGGGCGAGGTCGCGCTGCTCGACCGGGTCGAGCTCGGCCAGGCGCCCGAGCCCGTGCCGCCGCGCGCGCACGGCCACCTCGAACGGCCACCGCGCGGCGAACGGAACCGCGACGACGAAGCTCTCGTTCGCCGCAGACGACGCGGTCGGAGCGAGCGTCCGCCAGCGTCACCTCGCACGAGAGGCAGCTGCCCGGCGCGCTCCCGGTGACCGCGGTGTGCCGCCGCCTTCGCAGCGGTGATCGGCGGGACGTGGTCGAGCGCGTAGATCTGCCCGTGCGGGTGCGCGATCGTCGCGCCGACCTCGGCGCCGCGGTTCTCGAAGACGCAGACGTACGCATGGGCGGGATCGCTCCACAGCTCGCGTGTCCGGTCGATCCAGACTGCGAGGACACGGACGAGCTCGGTGGGCGAGAGGCCCGCCGAAGGAGGTCTCGTGGCGGTGGGTGTAGAGCACGACCTCGCACCGCCCGCGCTGCCGGGCTGGTCGGCCCGTCGAGGCGCCGGGGGCGGCGGTGGGGTCCGGGCGGAACGACGGGAAACCGGTTGTCGAAGACGGCCGCCTCGTACGGGAAGGGGACCTCCGCTCCGCCGGGGCAGAACGGGCACGTCTCGGCGGTCTCCGCGGCCGAGTCGAGCGGTCGCGCGTTCCGTGCCGGCGCGATCCCGACCCAGTCGCCGGTGAAGAGGTCGAGCCGCTTGTGGATCGCCTGCGGCTCGTCCGTTCGCAGGCTCGTCGTCGAGGCTTCCGCAGAGCGTCGCCGTAGACGAGCAGCCGGCGTCCGTCGGCGTGGGAGAGTTCGTGGCGGGCCAGGCTGGGCATGTCTTTCGAAACCGCGAGTAGTATCGTCCTTTTCGACAGATAATTGAAAGTCCGGCGTCGACGACGCCGTGGGAGCTCGGCGAGGGAGAGAGCGGCATGATGAACACGAGACGGCTCGGCAAGACCGGCCGGCAGGTCTCCGAGATCGGCTTCGGAGCCTGGGGGATCGGCGCCGACTGGGGGGCCGTCGACGACCGGGAGTCGCTCGCGGCGATGCACGCCGCGGTGGACGCCGGCGTGACGTTCTTCGACACCGCGGACGTGTACGGGGACGGGCGTTCCGAGCGACTCGTCGGGCAGCTGCTGCGCGAGCGTCCGGAGGAGCTCGTGGTGGCGACGAAGTTCGGGCGTCGCGTGCCGCTCGACCTGGCCGCCTACGCGTTCGAGAACTTTCGCGGCCTGGATCGAGCGCTCGCGCGAGAACCTCGGCGTCGAGACGGTCGACCTCGTCCAGCTCCACTGCCTTCCGTGGGAGACGTACTACACGCCGTCGGTCTTCGACGCGTGCGACCGGCTGGTCGAGGAGGGGCTCGATCCGCGCCTACGGAGTCAGCGTCGAGAAGGTGGAGGAGGCGCTGAAGGCGATCGAGTATCCCGGCGTCGCCACCGTGCAGATCATCTTCAACGCGTTCCGCCAGCGTCCGGGCGGGCTCTTCCTCCGCCAGGCGGTCGAGCACGACGTCGGCGTGATCGCGCGGGTTCCGCTCGCCTCGGGCCTGCTGACGGGGAAGTTCGACCGCACCTCGCGTTTCGCTGCGGACGACCATCGCGCGTACAACCGCCACGGCGAGTCCTTCGACGTCGGCGAGACGTTCTCCGGCGTCGACTTCGAGACCGGCCTCGAGGCGGTCGAGGAGCTCCGTCCGCTCGTGCCTCCGGGGGCCACGCTCGCACAGTTCGCGCTGCGCTGGATCCTCGACTTCGAGGCGGTCTCGACGGTCATCCCCGGCGCCAAGACGCCCGGATCAGGCGCGCGCGAACGCGGCCGCGGCCGGGCTGCCGCCGCTGGCCGAGGAGACGCATGCCGCCATCGCAGACGTCTACCGGCGGCGCATCGCCCCGGCCGTCCATCAGCGCTGGTAGCGCTCAGAACGCGGCGTCGCCGGTCGCGTAGATGCGGCCCGATCCTGCGCGGCCCGTGCGCCCGACGTACGCCGCCGTGACCTCCGCGGCGAGCGCAGCGGCCGTCTCGTGCTCGGCGAGAGCGACGACGGAGCCGCCGAAGCCGCCGCCCGTCATCCGCGCGGCGACGGCTCCGCCGTCGTAGGCGAGCTCGACGAGCAGGTCGAGCTCCGGGATCGAGACCTCGAAGTCTTCTCGGAGGCTGGCGTGGCTCGCCCGGAAGAGCGCGCCGAGCGCGTCCCGGTCCACCGCAGGCGCCTCGAGAGCGCGAACGCAGGCGCGGACGCGCTCGTTCTCGGAGACCACGTGCTGCAGGCGGCGCCGCGCCACCCCGTCGACGCCGGCTGCGCCGGCCGCCGCCTCGGCCTCCTCGACCGTCACCTCCGACGGTCGCGCCCCGCCGAGGCACGCCAGCGCGCGCTCGAGCTCCGCCCGCCGTGTCGCGTAGCCCGAATGCTCGAGCGCTATGCCGGACGCCGGAGTCGAAGACGACGATCGCGAGGTCGGCCGGCAGCGGCACGAGGCGATGCTGCTCGGTTCCGCAGTCGAGCAGGAGCGCGTGACCGGTCCGTGCGAAGAGCGCCGCTGCCGGGTCCATCAGGCCGACGGGCACGCCGACCGCACGATGCTCCGCCTCCTGCGCGACGTGCGCGAGCTCGAGTCGCGGCAGCTCGAACTCGGCCGCGCGGCAGAGCGCGAGGGCCAGGGCCACCGTCAACGCCGCCGACGACGACAGCCCGGCGCCGACCGGAACGGTGGAGGAGACCGTCCCGTCGAGCCCCGCGGCCGGCCGGCCGCGCTCGTGCAGCACGCCGGCGACGGCGCCCGCGTAGCGGACCCAGCCCCCGAGTCCCGCCCGCGGCGTTCCGTCGGTCGCGAGCTCGACGGTCTCGGGGAACTCGTCCGACCGGAGCCGGATGACGGCCGGATCCGGCCGCCAGCGCACCGTCACGCCGCACTCGAGCGCGACCGGCAGGACAAGCCCGCCGGAGTAATCGGTGTGCTCCCCGATGAGGTTGACGCGACCGGGCGCGAAGGTAGTCGACACGTAATCGGCTACTTGAGAAATCTTTCGACACTTGGTATATACGCAAATTGAGTCGGCGTTTGTGAAAGTATTCGAGCCGAGCCGCTCGTTCGGACAAGGGGCCGTTCGGCCGGGCCGGAACCGAGGGAAGCGAGGAGGAGGTATGACATCAGACCGTCCTGACGAGGTCAGCAGGGAGCAGCTGGAGGTTTCACGGCGCCGCTTCCTGAAATACGCAGGCGGTGCTGCCGTAGCCGGGACAGCCGCCGGTGGGATCGCTGCGTTCCTGGGCGACACGGACGCCAGCGCGGCGACCCTGATCCACGAGAACAGCGACAGCGCGTTCTTCGCCAAGCATCCGAAGTACCACTTCGTGATGATCTGTCACGTGACGACGAACGGGTTCTTCACGGCGACGCAGTACGGAATCGCGGACGCGTGTGCGATCACCGGCTGCTCCGCCACGTGGACCGGTTCGCAGAACTCGATCATCAACGAGATGGTCTCGGCGTTCAACAGCGCCATCGCCGGCAAGGCAAGCGGCATCGGGTGCTGCCTGATCAACAACACCGCCTTCAACGGCCCGGTCAACACCGCGCTCACTCACGGGATCCCCGTGATCGCCTACAACGCCGACGTCTCGGCGGGCACCAAGAACAACCGGATGGCCTACGTCGGCCAGAACAACCTGACCGCAGGAGCGGCGGTCGGGGAGCAGATCCTCAAGACCGGGGTCGGGAAGGGCGACCTCGTCGCCGGGATCATCGCGACTCCGGGGACGGGGAACATCCAGCCGCGGATCGACGGAGCGAAGCCGGTGCTTGACGAAGGCCGGCGTCAACTTCGTCGAGGTCGGCACGTCGGCGACCGAAGGGTCGCCGGAGTACAACAAGATCGCCGCCTGGTACGCCGGTCACAAGGACGTGAAGTTCATGTTCGGCGTCGACAGCGGCGACAGCAACGCCATCGCGGAGTTCATCCAGAAGAACAACCTGCAGGGCAAGATGGGTGGGTCCGGCTGGGACGTCGGACTGCCGGTCGTGCAGGGCATCAAGGCCGGCAACCTGACCTTCACGATCGACCAGCAGGCCTACCTGCAGGGCTTCGACACGATCATGCAGCTCTTCCTGTTCAACATCTCAGGCGGGCTGATGAAGCCGACGAACACCGACACGGGACTCGGCATCGTCGTCAAGTCGAACGTCAAGCCGTACCTGGCCGATGAACAGGTTCGAAGGGACGAACGCGAAGCAGAAGGTCCTGAAGCCACCGGTCCCGATCCCGCACTAGCGGCTGCGAGCGTGCCTTCGGGCGCTCCCATGCCAAGCGCTGCCCCGGCGGACAACCCGCCGGGGCAGCGCGCGTGAAGCGACGTCGATCGGGCGTCGCGTCCTGCGCGTGTTCGTCTACCAGCGCGAGCTGACGCCGATCGTGATCACGATCGGCCTCTGTGCGTACTTCGTGATCAGGGCCGGCTCGAACTTCACCGACCAGCTCAGCCTCAGCTCGGCCGCCGGCTACGCGGGGCCGATCAGCGCGATCGCGGTCGGAGAGGTGCTGCTGCTCGTGCTGGCCGAGATCGACCTGTCGGCCGGCCAGGTCTTCCTGTTCGCGGCGTGGGTCGAGTGGTGGCTGCACGGCTTCGGACTGCCGATCGCGGTCGCCATCGTCATCGCGCTCGCCGTGTGCTGCGGCGTCGGAGCGATCAACGGGCTGATCACGGTGCTCCTGAACGTGCCGTCCTTCGTCACGACGCTCGCGATGAACTTCGTCCTCTACGGGCTCGTGCTCATCTACTCGAACGACACCGAGGCGTCGCCGATCCCGCTGTCGACGTATTCCTCGACGAGCGGGAAGTCGAGCCTCGGCGGCGAGATCATGGGAGCCTGGCTGTGGTCGGAGATCATCTGGGTGCTGGGGATCGCGATCGCCGGGACGGTGGTGCTCACGCGCACGCGCTTCGGCACGCGGGTCATCGCCGCGGGCGGGAACCTGGTCGGGGCCGCCGAGGCGGGGGTGCCGGTCCGGCGCGTGAAGGTGTGGGCCTTCGTCCTCTGCTCCTTCCTCGCGGGCCTCGTCGGCATCGTCGACGCGGTCAAGTACGGGAGCCTCGACCCGGGCAACTTCGGCGTCGACTTCATCCTCTACGCGATCGGCGCCTGCGTGATCGGCGGCACCGCGCTCACCGGCGGTCGCGGGACGGTGATCGGAGCCTTCATCGGCGCGATCCTGATCGGCATTCTCGAAGACGGGCTGACGCTGATCGGGGTCAGCACGAACGACTTCTACGTCTGGGTCGGCGTCGTGATCATCTTCGCGATGGCGCTGAACGTGCAGTTCGACCGAATCATCGCCCGCTCGAGGTCGACATGAGCGTCCAGCCCGTCGGGCCGCAGCCGCGCCTCCCCCGAGCCCGTGCTCGAGGTCCGCGGCGTGACCAAGCGCTTCGGCGCCCTCGTCGTCCTCCGCGGCGTCGACATGGTCCTGCACCAGGGCGAGGTGCTCGGGCTCGTCGGCGACAACGGAGCCGGCAAGAGCACGCTGGTCAAGATCCTGTGCGGGTTCCACCAGCAGGACGGGGGCGACGTGATGCTCGGCGGCAAGCGCGTCAGCTTCCATTCGGTCGAGGCGGCTCGAGCGCAGGGCATCGAGACCGTCTACCAGGACCTCGCGCTGATCCCGCAGCTCCCGGTCTACCAGAACCTGTTCCTGGGCCACGAGCTGACGAGGTTCGGCCCGCTCCGCATCCTCGACAAGCGAGCCATGCGAGCGCTCTCGCGCCAGTACCTCGACGAGATCAACGTGAACGTGCCGAGCATCGAGGCCGAGGCGGAGCAGCTCTCCGGCGGACAGCGGCAGGCGGTCGCGGTCGCGCGAGCCGTGCGGGCGGCGCCGAGGATCCTGCTGCTCGACGAGCCCCTTTCGGCGATGGGCGCGCGCGAGTCGCGCCTCATCATCGACCTGATCAAGGACCTCGCTGTCAGCGGCCGCGTGTCGATCATCGTGATCGACCACAACTACGCCCACCTCTTCGAGCTCTGCGACCGCATCAACGTCCTGCAGGAGGGCCGCATCACCACAGACCAGGCCGTGCACGAGACGTCGCTCGAGAAGCTGACGGAGTTGATGGTCTCGAGCTACCGCCGGCAGCTCGAAGACGTCTCGAATCCCGGCGCCTGACCAAAACGGGGGGCGCGATGAAAGCGCTTGAGCAGTTCGAGGTGTGGCTCCTGGCGGGGAGCCAGGAGATGTACGGCCGCTCCGTTCTGCAAGCCGTGGAGGAGCATGCGCGGGAGGTGGCCGCCGCGCTCGACGCGGACGAGGCCGTTCCGGTGCGGGTGGTGTACCGGGAGGTGGCCACGGGCTCCGACGCGATCCTGCGCGTCGCGCGCGAGGCGAACGCGACCGACGCGTGCCTCGGTGTGATCGCGTGGATGCACACGTTCTCGCCGGCGAAGATGTGGATCGCCGGACTGGCAGCGCTGCAGAAGCCGCTGCTGCATCTCCACACGCAGTTCAACCGCGACCTGCCGTGGTCGGAGATCGACATGGACTTCATGAACCTGAACCAGTCCGCGCACGGAGATCGTGAGTTCGGGTTCGTCGAGACGCGCATGGGTGTGCGCCGGAAGACGGTCGTCGGCCACTGGGGCGACCCGGACGTCGCCGCGCGCATCGGCGTGTGGGCACGCGCGGCCGCCGGCTGGCACGAGGCGCACGAGCTTCGGGTCGCACGCTTCGGCGACAACATGCGCGAGGTCGCGGTCACCGACGGTGACAAGGTCGAGGCTCAGATCCGGCTCGGCGTGTCCGTCGACGGCTACGGCCTGGAGCCGCTCGCCCAGGCGGTCGCGGGCGTCGCGGACGCGGAGGTGGACGAGCTCGTGGCCGCGTACGAGGAGGCGTACGAGCTCGTGCCCGCGTTGCGTCGCGACGGCGACCGGCGCGAGTCGCTGCGGGACGCCGCCCGGATCGAGGCGGGGCTGCGCGGCTTCCTCGACGCCGGCGGCTTCAAGGCGTTCACGGACACCTTCGAGGATCTCGCCGGGCTCGCTCAGCTGCCCGGCATCGCCGTCCAGCGCCTGATGGCGGACGGCTACGGCTTCGGCGGCGAGGGAGACTGGAAGACCGCCGCGCTCGTCCGGGTGGCGAAGGTGATGAGCGCCGGGCTCGCCGGCGGCACGTCGTTCATGGAGGACTACACGTACGACCTCGCCCCGCCGGGGCCGCGCGTGCTCGGCGCGCACATGCTCGAGGTCTGCCCGTCGATCGCCGCCGAGCGTCCCTCGTGCGAGATCCATCCGCTCTCGATCGGCGGCAAGGCCGACCCGGTGCGGCTCGTCTTCACCGCCGCGCCCGGCCCGGCGGTCGTCGCGGCGATGCTCGATCTCGGCGAGCGCTTCCGGCTCGTCCTCAACGAGGTCGAGGTCGTCCGCCCCGAGGAGGAGCTGCCGCGCCTGCCGGTCGCCCGCGCCCTGTGGGAGCCGAAGCCCGACTTCGCCACCGCCGTCGAGGGCTGGCTGCGCGCCGGCGGCCCGCACCACACCGTCCTCTGCCGCGCGATCGGCACCGAGGCGTTCGTGGACTTCGCCGAGATCGCCGGGATCGAGCTGCTCGTGATCGACGAGTCGACGCGGATCCGCGAGCTCGCGAACGAGCTGCGGTGGAACCAGGCCTACTACCACCTCGCGCACGGTCTTCAGTGAGTGCGTACGCCTCTCTGCGTGAGCAGGTGCTCGAGGCGAACCTCGAGATCGTTCGCGCCGGGCTCGTCGTCCTCACGTTCGGCAACGTGAGCGCGGCCGACCGCGACGCCGGCGTGCTGGCGATCAAGCCGAGCGGCGTCCCGTACGAGCACCTGACCGCGGACGCGATCGTCGTGGTCGACCTCGAGAGCGGCGCGGCGGTCCCCGGAGAGGCGCGACCGTCGTCGGACACGCCGACACATCTCGTCCTCTACGGCGCGTTCCCGGGCGTGGGCGGGATCGTGCACACGCACTCCCCGTACGCGACCGCGTGGGCACAGGCTTGCCGGGAGCTGCCGTGTCTCGGCACGACGCATGCGGACCATTTCGACGGGCCGGTCCCGGTGACCCGGCCCCTTCGCCGCGAGGAGATCGAGGGCGACTACGAGCGGCTGACGGGTGAGGTCATCGTCGAGGAGCTGGCGCGGCGCGACGTGGACCCGCTCGCGTGCCCTGCCGCGCTCGTCGCGTCACACGGGCCCTTCGTCTGGGGAGCGGACGCCGCTGCGGCCGTCGAGAACGCGGTCGCGCTCGAGGCTGTCGCCGCGAGCGCGTTCCGGACCGAGCTTCTTCACCCTGCCGTGGAGCCGATCGGGGACGACCTGCGCGGGCGGCACTTCCGCCGCAAGCACGGGCCCGCGGCGTACTACGGCCAGAAGCCGTGAGAGCGCTTCGCCTGCACCAGGCGGGCGAGCTGCGCCTGGAGGAGGAACCGGAGCCCCGCGCGGCCGAGGGCGAGATCCTCGTGCACGTCACGGCAGTCGGCCTCTGCGGGTCGGACCGGCATTGGTTCGTCGACGCGGGCATCGGTGACGCCGTGCTCGAACACCCGCTCGTGCTCGGCCACGAGTTCGCCGGCGTGATCGCGTCCGGCCCGCGCCTGGGTGAGCGGGCCGTGCTCGATCCGTGCGTGCCGTGCCGGCGCTGCGACGTCTGCCTCGCCGGCCTGCCGCACCTCTGCCCGGCCGGCCGCTTCGCGGGGCACGGCCCGACGGACGGCGCACTTCGCACGACCCTCGCCTGGCCGGAGGATCTTGCACATCCGCTCCCCGAAGGCATCGCGGATGCGGAGGCGGCGCTGCTCGAGCCGCTCGGCGTCGCGCTGCACGCACTCGATCTCGGCCACGTACGCTCCGGCACGCGTGCCGGCGTCTTCGGGTGCGGGCCGCTCGGCCTTCTCCTCGTGCAGGCGATCGGCGCGGCCGGCGGCGAGACGGTGGTTGCCACGGATCCGCTCGAACACCGCCGACGTGCGGCGCGTACGGCCGGCGCCGCAGAGGCGCTCGACCCGGGCGAGCTCGCCCGCGGTGGGCTCGGCCTCGACGTCGCGTTCGAGGCCGCAGGCACCGACGCGGCGCTCGCCGACGCGATCGACGCCGTTCTCCCCGGTGGCCGCGTCGTCCTCGTCGGCATCCCGGACGGCGACCGCACGAGCTTCGTGGCCTCGGCGGCCCGCCGCAAAGGGCTCTCTCTTCTCCTCTGCCGGCGGATGGACCCCGCCGACCTGCCGCGCGCGATCGGGCTCGCGGAGAGCGGCCGCGTGGACCTCGCCTCGCTCGTCGGCGAGCGGCACTCACTGGACGACTGGCGCGACGCGTTCGCGGCGCTCGTGGATCGGCGCACGCTCAAGGTCGTGGTCGAGCCGTGAGCGGCGGACGGTACGCGGTCGGGATCGACTTCGGCACCGAGTCGGGCCGGGCGGTGCTCGTCGCGCTCGAGGACGGGAGCGAGATCGGGACGACCACGTACCGGTACCGCCACGGCGTCATCGACGAGCGCCTGCCGCACGACGACGTCGAGCTCGAGCCCGACTGGGCGCTGCAGGACCCGGACGACTACGTGGCCACGTTCCAGGAGACGGTGCCGCGGCTCCTCGCCGAGACGGGGGTCGATCCGCGCGACGTGATCGGTGTCGGCATCGACTTCACCTCCTGCACGATGCTGCCGACGCTCGCCGACGGCACGCCGCTGTGCACGCTCGACGATCTGCGCGCCGAGCCGCACGCCTGGGTGAAGCTCTGGAAGCATCACGCCGCGCAGCCGGAGGCGGACCGGATCAACGCCGTCGCCGCCGAGCGCGGCGAGCCGTGGCTCGCCCGCTACGGCGGCCGCTACTCGTCGGAGTGGTTCTTCTCGAAGTCGCTACAGATCCTCCACGAGGCACCCGAGGTGTACGCGCGCGCAGACCGCCTGCTCGAGGCGGCCGACTGGGTCGTGTGGCAGCTCACGGGCGAGGAGACGCGCAACAGCTGCACCGCCGGCTACAAGGCGATCTGGTCGAAGCGGGACGGGTTCCCCGCCGACGGCTTCTTTGCGGCGCTGGACCCGCGCTTCGAGCACGTCGTCGACGACAAGATGTCGCGGCGCATCGTCCCGATCGGCAGCCGCGCCGGCGTGCTCGGCGAGCGGGCCGCGGCCTGGACGGGACTTGTTCCGGGGACCGCGGTCGCGGTCGCGAACGTCGACGCGCACGTGTCCGCGCCCGCGGCGACCGTCACGGAGCCCGGCGGAATGGTGATCATCATGGGCACCAGCAACTGCCACATCCTCCTGGGCGACCGCGAGCGGGAGGTCGAGGGGATTTGCGGAGTCGTCGAGGACGGCGTCGTCCCGGGCCTCCATGGCTACGAGGCCGGCCAGTCCGGCGTCGGCGACATCTTCGCGTGGTTCGTCGAGAACTGTGCACCGTCACACGGCGGCGACGTGCACGCGGAACTGGAGCGCGAGGCGGCGAAGCTGCGTCCCGGGGAGAGCGGTCTGCTCGCGCTCGACTGGTGGAACGGCAACCGCTCGGTCCTCGTGGATGCGGATCTCCGCGGCCTGCTCGTCGGGATGACGCTCGCGACGACTGCGCCGGAGATCTACCGCACGCTCATCGAGGCGACGGCGTTCGGCACGCGCGTCATCGTGGAGGCGTTCGAGAGCGCCGGCGTCCCGGTCGAGCGCATCGTCGCCTGCGGCGGCCTGCCGGACCGCAACCGGCTGCTGATGCAGATCTATGCCGACGTCACGGGCCGCGAGCTCGCGGTCGCCGCGTCGAGCCAGGCGCCCGCGCTCGGCTCCGCGATGTTCGGCGCGGTCGCGGCGGGAGCCGAGCGCGGCGGCTACGACTCGATCGTCGACGCCTCCCGGCGCATGGCGCGCCTGAGGTCCGAGACGTACCGCCCGATCGCCGCGCACCGCGACGTCTACGACCGCCTGTATGCCGAGTACTTCCGCCTGCACGACCTGTTCGGCCGCGGCGGCGACGACGTCATGCGCACCCTCAAGCGCATACAGAAGGAGAGACGACCATGAAGACGAGTCTGGGGATCTGGGCGCTCGGCCCGATGGTTACGCGCTTCGTTCCCGGTGGCTACCAGCCCGAGCACGCCGGCGAGCCGACCGCCGAGAAGGTGCGGCGAGCGGTGGCGGGCCTCGGCGACCTGATGGACGACTACGAGTTCCACTACCCGAACGAGCTCTCGCGCGACAACCTCGACGACGTGCGCGCGGCCCTGGACGGGCACGGCATCTACGCCGTCTGCAGCGGGCTGCACATCGATCCCCGCTTCGGCAAGGGCGGCCTCACCTCGCTCGACGACGGGATCCGCGCGGAGGCGTTGCGTCTCAATCGCGAGGCGGCGGAGCTGGCTGCCGACGTCGGGGCGCACATGATCGCGTGGCCCGGCGGCGAGGGCTACAACTACCCGTTCCAGGTGCCATACGCCGAGGTGTGGGCGCGGCTGATCGACGGCTTCGGCGAGCTTGCGCAGGCGCTCGCGGACCGCGGGCGGCTGCTCTTCCTCGAGCACAAGAACTCGGAGCCGGCGATGAAGGTGCTGATGCGCAACGTCGGCATGACGCTGCACGTGATCGCGGAGCTGCGCGAGCGCGGCCTCACGAACGTCAAGGTCAACATGGACTGGCAACACCTGCTCATGAACGGCGAGCACCTCCCCGAGTACGCAGCGTTACTCGCGTCTCGAGGGCTGCTCGGCCATCAGCACGCGAACTCCGGCTGGGGCACGTTCGACGACGACAACATGGTCGGCGCGACCGCGTTCATGGAGACGCTCGAGCTCGCGCTCGAGTTGCGCCGCGCCGGCTACGGCGCGCACGGAGAGCGCCTCGGCTTCGACCTCTATCCCTACACCGAGGACCAGGTCGGCGCGGTCCGGCGCTCGGTGCTGCAGTGGCGCTTCATCGAAGAGGTCGCGGCGCGTATCGACGAGCCGGCGCTGCAGGAGGCGCAACGGCGCAAGGACGCGGTCGCCGCCTACGAGATCGTGTACGCCGCGCTCGGGGCGTGATGCGCGCGCTCGTCGGCATCGATGTCGGCACGACCGGTGTCAAGGCGCTCGCCGTCGACCCGGCCACCGGCAGCGTCGTCGCCGAGAGCGAGCACGGCTACCCGCTCGCGACGCCGCAGGCCGGCTGGGCCGAGCAAGACCCCGAGGACTGGTGGGCGGCGGCGCAGCGCGCGCTTGCCGACCTCGCCGTCGAGCCGATCGCAACCGGCTGCGCAGGACAGATGCACGGGCTGGTCGTGCTCGACGAGCACGACCGGGTCCTGCGTCCCGCGATTCTCTGGAACGACCAGCGAACCGCGGCCGAGTGCGCGGAGATCGAGGAGTCGATCGGCCTCCGACGGCTGATCGACCTGACGGGGAATCGTGCACTGCCGGGCTTCACGGCGCCGAAGCTGCTCTGGCTGCGGCGGCACGAGCCGGAGACGTTCGCGCGCATCCGGCGGATCCTGCTGCCGAAGGACTACGTGCGGCTGCGACTGACCGGCGAGCACGCGACCGACGCGTCGGACGCGTCGGGAACGCTGCTGTTCGACGTCGCGGCTCGCACGTGGAGCAGCGACGTGCTCGACGCGCTCGAGATCCCAGCCGCGTGGCTCCCGCCGGTCTTCGAGTCGCCGGCGATCGCGGGCGCCGGCGACCAGGCGGCGGCGGCGCTCGGCGTCGGTGCCGACCGGCCGGGCGTCCTCTCCGTGGTGCTCGGTACGTCCGGCGTGGTCTTCGCCGCGCTCCCGAGTTACCGGTCCGAGCCGGAGGCGCGTCTGCACGTCTTCTGCCACGCCGTGCCCGGAGCGTGGCACGCGATGGGGGTCATGCTCTCCGCGGCCGGTGCGCTCGCCTGGCTGCAGTCCGTTCTCGCCGGCGACTACGACGAGCTGTTGGCCGAGGCTGCGGCCTGGCCGCCCGGCGTCGAGGGGCTTCTCTTCCAGCCGTACCTGTCGGGCGAGCGCACTCCCGTCGCGGACCCGGAGGCGCGTGCGGCATTCGTCGGGCTCGGTGCGCGCCACGATCGCGGCGCCCTGACACGCGCGGTGCTGGAGGGCGTGGCCTACGGCCTGCGCGACTCGCTCGAGCTGGTGCGCACGCTCGGCGTCGACGCGCAGCGTGCGAGGGTCAGCGGCGGCGGTGCACGCAGCGAGCTGTGGACGCGCATCGTCGCGTCCGTGCTCGACCTACCGCTCGAGCACACGCCGAGCACGCACGGCAGTGCGTACGGCGCCGCGCTGCTCGCCGGCGTGAAGGCGGGCGTCTACGCGGACGTGCACGAGGCGGTCGCCGCGTGCGTGCGCGTCGAGCACACGACCGAGCCGGACCCCGACTGGGCGGCGGCGTACGCCGAGGGTTACGACACCTACCGGGGGCTGTACCCCGCGTTGCAGCCGCTGTCCGCTCCTCGTCGATGAGGCCGAGGATCGCGTGGATCGGGCTCGGGAAGATCGCGGGCCACCATCTCGACGCCTGCGCGCACGAGCCTGACCTGGGCCGGCCGGTCGCCGGCTTCGACATCGATCCGGAGGCGCGGAAGCGGTTCGAGCAGCGGATCACGACGGTCGGTTCTCTCGCCGAGTTGCTCGAGCGGGCGAATCCGGACGTGATCGTCGTCAGCACGCCGACACCGACTCACTACGAGGTCTGTCGCTCCGTGCTCGAACGAGGCGGTCCGCGCACTCTCCTCGTCGAGAAGCCGATCGCGACCGCGCTGGAAGACGTGCGGGAACTCGTTCGTGCCGCGGCTCGAGCGGACATCGAGCTGAAGGGCATCTATCACGCGGCATACGCACCCGAGGTCGAGTGGGCTCTCGAGAATCTTGGCGAGGAGATCGCCGGCGTCGCCGGGATCGAGGCGGAGTTCCTCGATCCGCACGGGCAACTCTCTCCCGGCCAGGCTGCGGCCGTCTTCGGAGACAGCTGGCTCGACTCCGGCATCAACGCCCTCAGCATCCTCGTGCGGTTCGTGAGCATCGAGCCGGGCGAGGTCGAGGCCGTCGCATCGCTTCCGGCGACCTTCGAGGCGAAGTTCACGGGAAGGTCGGGCGTGAGGGCGGTTCCAGTGCGAGTCCTCACGAGCTGGGATGCGTCGGAGCCGTCGAAGGTCACTCGGCTCCACCTTCAGAACGGAGGCCTGGTCGTCCTCGACCATCAGGCGACGGCCGCCCGGTATCGCCCGCAGCAGGGTGCGGTGATCGCCTGGAGCTCGGACAGCCCTCTGCCGCGACTCACGCAGCACTACGTCCGCGCGCTCCGGCACGAACTGCATGAGCGCGCGTCGGAAGGCCGAGACCTCGAGTTGCATCGCCTCCTGCTCGAGTCGCGGCGCTGAGGCCGGCGGCGAGGTCTCGACACGAGAACGTGAATCGTGCGCCGGGTATGCTGGCGCGAGTCAGCCAGCGCGGGGGAGACGGCTTGCTGCGAAAGCGAGCAGCTGAGGCAAACGGGGAGCGGATGGTCGCGCTCGTCATCGAGGCCGACGACCCGCTCGACAATCGCATGGCCTTCGGCAGGAGCAGCCTCGGGACGGTGCGCATCCTCGTCGAGAGGGAGCCCGACCCGATCTACGTCGCGCGGGACTTCAAGCTGGATCGCGATCACTGGCCGGTCGCGGGCATGCAGCTGCCCGTGACGATCGACCCCGCCCACCCCGAGAGCTTCGAGGTCCGCTGGGACGAGGTGCCGAGCATGATGGAGCGCGCAGCGGCGAACGATCCGACCCTCGCCGACCCCGTGGGGACGAAGAAGAAGACTCAGCAGGCGCTGATCGCCTCCGGGGCAGTGGGGCCGGCCGGGCCGTACCGGCCCGCTGAGGCTGTCCGCGACGTCGTCGTCAAGGCCCAGGCCGACGCGGCCAAACAGGACGACGGCCGCCCCGACCACTGGCAGGAGTCGCTCGAACGGGCAGCCAGGGAGCCCGCGCCTGCGGGCAAGAAGCGCGCCGTCGTCCTGTTCGCAGCGAGCGAGGCGACCCTGCGCACGGAAGATTCGTTCGCCGACGGATCCGGCGGAACGCTCGTCCGGGAACGCCACGGCACGCACGACGTCGTGCTCGCGGTCACGGTTCCGGGCCGCCCGGCTTACGCGGTCTACATCCCGAAGTTCCACCACAAGGGGGGCAAGGGGGTCGCGCTGGGCGCGGGCATCCCCGCCCTCGTTTCCGCGACCGATCCGGCCGACGTCGAGGTTCTCTGGGACGAGCTCCCCTCGCTGAAGGAACAGCTTCGGGAGACGGTCGCCGAGGCGCGGCAGCGTGTGCAGACCAGTGTCGCCGCCGCAGCCGAGCAGATGGAGGAGGCAACCCGGCAGATTGCCGCTCGGGCCGCCGAGGCCGGTCCGCCGGCGCAGGCGCCTGCGGGTACTCCGGGCGTCACTCCCGAGATGAAAGAGATGATGCTCAAGAGCGCGAAGATGGCCATCTCCGCAGCGACGACTCCGGAGATGCGCCGGATGATCATCGAGCAGTACCGGCTGGCAGGGATCCCGATCGACGAGAAAGGCAACCCGCTCGGCTAGGAGTGGCCCTCGAACCGCGGGCGAAACCGGGCCGCTAGAGTGCATGTACACGAGCGTCGCGACTTTCCGGCCACCGGCCGCCGAGCCGTGGCGGGATCGGAGGCGCGATGCAGCCTCTCGACCGCGACAACGTGCAGTTCCGCCGGGACGCGGCAACGACGGTGGAGGGCGAGCAGAGACCGTGAAGTCGCTCAACGCATGAGGACGCCGGCGTTGCCGTCGGCAGCTCGCTCGTCGCTGCGCCTCGGAGTCGGTGATGTCGTCGTGTACGCGTCACACGGCATCGGGCGGATCGAATCGACTCACGCCGCCGAGGGCACGGACCCCGCGAGGATCATCCTCCTGCTCGAGAGCGGGTTGCAGGTGACACTCCCGCTCGCCCGAGCACGCGAGGCGCTCCGATGCCTCTCCGGGGAGCCGGAGCTGGAGGATGTCCGGCGCACGCTGCGCGCGGACGGGGCGCCGCCGGTCGAGCCGTGGTCGCGGCGCCATCGCTTCGAGCGCGAGAAGCTGGGTGCCGGCGGGCTCAGCGGATTGGCCGAGATCGTCCGCGACGGTCTGCGGCGCGAGCGGCGGCTGACGACCACGTCGACCAGGCCGATCGCCAACGAGGTCTTCCGACAGGCCCGCAAGCTGCTCACGGCGGAGATCGCCGCCTGTCGCGGGATCGAGGCGGAGGCCGCCGACGCCTGGGTCCTGCAGCAGGTCGTCTCCGCCCAGGCGCGGGCAGAGCGGATCTCGGCGCGGAGCGAGGAAGCCGGTGTCTGAGCCGGCCTCTCCGGTGCGGCCGCGGCTGCGCGGGAAGCTGCATCAGGTCGGCTTCGTCGTCGCCTGCGCTGTCGGCGCGGCATTCGTCAGCGTGGTCGACGGACGGCGGCTCGTCGCGGCCGCGGTCTTCGCGGCTGCGGTTGTCACGATGCTCGGCGCGAGCGCGCTGTACCACCGTGTCACGTGGAGTCCGCGCGCCCGCCTGCGGATGCGGCAGCTCGACCATGCCGGCATCTACCTGCTGATCGCGGGCACCTACACGTCGGTCGGTCTGCTCGCGCTGCATGGCAGCCTGCAGCGCGTCGTGCTGGGCGTGGTCTGGGGCGGGGCCGGGGCCGCGATCCTCGCCAAGCTCTGCTGGGTCGCTGCGCCGAAGTGGCTCTCCGTCGTCGTAGGCGTCGCGCTCGGCTGGGTCGGGATCGTGGCCATGCCGGAGCTCGTGCGAACGGTCGGGCCGACGGGGGTCGCCCTGCTCGGAGCAGGTGGTCTCGCCTACACGGCCGGCGCGCTGGTCTACGCGCGGCGCAAGCCGGACCCCCTACCGGAGGTCTTCGGCTACCACGAGATGTTCCACGCGCTGACGCTGGTCGCGCTCTCGTGCCAGTACGTCGCAATCGCGTTCTTCGTGGTCCGAGTCGGCTGAATCCGCGTCTGGGCCGGGGTTCACGCCACCGGCTCCACCGCGACGCTGCTGATCCGGGCGTGCTGGTCCACCGACACCACCAATCGACGCTGCGCGTCTCCGCGCGCGAGCAGGCGGAGGACGACGTGCGGGCGGCGCCGGCGACAGATCACCGCCTGCATGACGGTGCGCGTCTCGATCCGGTATCCCTCCGCCTCGCGCTGGATCAGAAACGCGTCGAGCGCCTGCGAGCGTGCATCGTCTATGGACGCCGTCAACCGCTGGTGGCGACCGGAGATTCGCCGTCGCCGGGGGGAACGCTCAGCGGGGCTTCCTCGGGCGCCGGCTCCGCTGCACTCTCGAGCTCTGGTGTCTCCAGGGAGTCGCCGCTGTCGCTTCCGTTCGTGGCGATCTCGCCGCCGGCGGCGCGGAGAGCCTTCTTCTCTCTCTTGCGCTCGCGGCGCTCCTTGACCGCGAGCTCGCGCGCCCGCTTTGCATGCGTCTGCTGCTTCTTAGCGGCCATCGGCTCGCTCCTTCCAGTAGGTCGAGCGGCAGCTGCAGGCTGGTCGCCGTAGCAGCTGCCGTCGCTCGTGCCTATGCGGACGCAAGCTCGACCTTGGTCGCCTGCGGCCCCTTCTCGCCCTGCTCGGGCTCGTACTGCACCTTCGCGTTCTCCGCGAGCGTCTTGTAGCCCTCGCCGAGGATCGCGCTGTGATGCACGAACAGGTCCTCGCCGCCCTCGTCGGGGGTGATGAACCCGTAACCCTTGTCGGCGTTGAACCACTTCACGGTTCCGGTTGCCATAGATGAAACACCTCCTCTGCTACTTCAGGAACGGGCAGAGGAGGCACACCGCGCGCATCCGGTACTCGCTCAGATAGTCGACCGAGCCTAGCAGCAATACGATCGCAGTCCACGCCTGATCACCACCGGCGTCCACCCCGGCCACGGCGGTCTCGCCAGCGCACGGCCGCCCAGCCGCCGATCGCCATGATCGCGACCGAAGCACCGACCAGAAACGTGGTCATCCCACCCATGGATCAGGCCCGCCGGCGTGGGCGGCGGTCGCATCCGGGTCTGTCGGCGCCGGCTGTCATGCGCTCCCCTTCGCTCATGCTGCAAGGTGGCGGACGGGTAGGAGCGGCGGCCGACGAGACGCCGGCCGCCGCGGCGTCTAGGCGGACGCGAGCGTGACGACGCTCTTCGCCTCGGGGCCCTTCGCGCCCTCGGCGGCCTCGAACTCGACCTTCGCGTTCTCTGCGAGCGACTTGTAGCCCTCGCCGACGATCGCGCTGTGATGGACGAACAGGTCCTTGCCGCCGTCGTCGGGGGTGATGAACCCATACCCCTTGTCGGCGTTGAACCACTTCACGGTTCCGGTTGCCATAGATGTAACACCTCCTCTGCTACTTCAGGAACGGGCAGAGGAGGCGCGCTTCGCGCATCCGGCACACGCTCGGGTAGTCGCGCCAGCCTAGCAGCAGGGGCGAGCAGGGGCGAGCAAGGCACTTCCGCTAGGCTGGGCTCCAGCGTCCCGTGTTCTGATTCCCGCACGAGCCCGCCGCTTGCCGTTTTCGGGGGAGTCGACAGAGGGAGTGACCTGATGAGGAAGAGCCTGAAGCGCGTGCTCGACCGTTTGCGCACCGCGACCAACGGCATGTTCCCGAAGCGGACGACGACCCGCGCCGGTCTGCAGGAGCCGCAGGAGCTGCAGGCTCTCCCCGTGCCGGTACGCGCACGGCCGTAGCAGGCGGGCGCTTGCGCACGGCGATCGTCTCGACCTATCCGCCGCGGGCGTGCGGAATCGGCATGTTCGCGGCCGACCTGAGAGCCACGCTGGCTGGGGTCGACGGCGTCGAGAGCGCGGAGCTCGTCGCGGTCCTGAACGAGCCGTCCGCCCCGCAGCGGCGGGGCCTGCTGGGAACGATTGCGCAGGCCGTTCGCGGCGACTACCTGCGAACCGCCAGGATGCTCGGTCGGCTCGACGTCGATGTGGTGCTGCTCCAGCACGAGTACGGCATCTTCGGCGGGCGCGACGGGGAGTACGCGCTCTCGTTCGCGCAGGAGCTTGCGCAGCCGCTGGTGGTGACGCTGCACACGGTGCTCTCGGAGCCGACGCCGCATCAGGCGGAGGTGCTCACGGCCCTGTGTGCGGAGGCGGAGCTCGTGATCGTGATGACCGAGACGGCGCTGGAGTTGCTCGTCGCCTCGGGCGCGTGCGCGGAGGAGAAGGTTCGCATCGTTCCGCACGGCGCGCCGACCCGGCTCACCGCCCGCGCGGCCGCCGCGGAGCTCGATCCTCTCGGGGCGCGTCCCGGACGGACGGACGCATTCCGGCTCTCGACGTTCGGGCTGATCTCGCCGGGCAAGGGCCTGGAGACGGTGATCGAGGCCATGCCGGCGATGCTCGAGCGGCATCCCGAGATCGTCTACACGGTCGCCGGGCGCACCCATCCGGACGTCTCGCACCGTGAGGGCGAGCGGTACCGGCTGATGCTCGAGCGTCGCGTGCTCGAGCTCGGCCTCGGCGCGCAGGTCGAGTTCGACGACCGCTTCCTCACGCTCGACCAGCTCTCCGATCTGCTGGCCGCGACCGACGTATTCGTGACTCCGTATCGAAGCCGCGAGCAGATCGCCTCCGGCGCGCTCACCTTTGCGATCGCGGCCGGTTGCGGCGTCGTCTCGACACCGTACTGGTACGCGCGCGACATGCTCGCGAGCGGCGCGGGCCGCCTCGTTCCCTTCGACGACCCTGCTGCGCTCGCCGACGCCGTTTGCGAGTACGTCGAGCAGCCCGAGCTGCTCGCGGCGGCCCGGGCGGAGGCGCGGCGCATCGGCTCGTCGCTCGCCTGGCCCTCGGTTGCGCAGGCGACTGCGACGGTGCTCGGCGAGGCGCTCGCTCTGGCGCCGCGGCGTCGGCCGAAGGGGGTCGCGGACCTCCATCTGGCCAGCCTGCGCAGCGACCACCTGCTCACGCTGGTCGACGACGTCGGGATCGTGCAGCACGCGCACGGGATCATCCCCAACCGCGACAGCGGCTACTGCGTCGACGACGTGGCCCGCCTGGCGGTCGTCTCGCTCGCGCTCGCCAATCGCGGCGACGAGCAGGTCTGGACGTCGATCCTCTACCGCGCGCTCGCCTTCCTACACGCGGCGACCGCCGATGAGGGGATGCGCAACTTCATGAGCTACGACCGTCGCTGGCTCGACGAGCCGCACGTCGGCGACCATGTCGGCCGGTCGGTGTGGGCGCTCGGCGAGATCCTCGCCACTGCCTGGATACCCGCGCTCGTCGTCCCGGCCCGCGATCTGCTCGCACGGCAGGTCGACGCGCTCGCCGGAGACGTCTCGCTGCGAACAGCCGCCTACACGGTGCTCGGCCTTTCCCGTCTCGACGCCGACCGGCTCGAGCCCGCGGCGCGGCACCTGCTCGAGCGTCTGGTCGACCAGCTCGCCGACGCGTACGAACGCAACGCGGGAAGCGCGTGGAGCTGGTTCGAGGACGAGCTCAGCTACGACAACGCGCGGCTCTCGCAGGCGCTGATCAGCGGCGCCCACGCGCTGGGGCGGGACGAGCTCGTGGCGCTCGGCCTCGAGTCGTTGCGCTGGCTCGGCGACGAATCCGGCCTCCGGGACGAGTTCCTTCACCTCGCCGGACACCGGGGCCGGCGGCGACACGAGCCCGTTCAGGGCAGCGGTGACGAGCAGCCGATCGACGCCGCCGCCTTCGTCGAGGCCGAGTTGGCCGCCTACGCCGTCACACACGATCCCGAGCACGGCGTCAGGGCGATCAACGCCTTCGAGTGGTTCCTGGGACGCAACAGCCTGCGGAGTCCGCTCTACGACTTCGCCACGGGCGGCTGCAGTGACGGGCTCGGGGCCGAGACGGTGAACCAGAACGAAGGTGCGGAGTCGACCCTCGCGCTCCACCGGGCCGCGCTCCTGCTCGATGCGGCCGGCATCCGCGCCTCGGCTGGAACGCGCACTCCGCAACCGGCGGCAGCGTGAGCACGGGCGAGCTCTTCGACCGTCACGCGGCCAATCCGATCCTCACCGCGGAGGACTGGCCCTATCCGGTCAACGCCGTCTTCAACCCGGCCGCCGCGAGCGTCGACGGCAATACCGTCCTGCTCGCCCGGGTCGAAGATCGCAGAGGCATCTCGCACATCACCGTCGCCCGTTCACCGAGCGGAGTCAGCGACTGGTCGATCGATCCCACGCCGTTGCTCGCACCCAACGGTGCCGTCAGTGAGCAGTGGGGCTTCGAGGACCCGCGCGTCGTCTGGATCGACGAACTCGACCGCTGGGTGATCACCTGCACCGCCTACGGCCCCGCCGGCCCCGCCGTCTTCCTCGCGTCGACCGAGGACTTCACCGCCGTGGAACGCCACGGCATCGTCAGACACCCGGAAGACAAGAACGCCGCGCTTCTCCCCTATCGGATCGGCGGTCGCTGGGTGCTCTTCCACCGGCCCAAGACGGAGTTCGGCGGCGGCCACGGCGAGATCGTGCTCTCGCGCTCCGACGACCTCATCAGCTGGAGCGCACCCGAGCGGGTGCTGCAGCCCCGCGACGGCGCCTGGTGGGATTCGCTGCGCATCGGCCTCGGCCCGCCACCCCTGCGAACCGAGCACGGCTGGCTGCTCGTCTACCACGGCGTCAAGGGGACCGTCGCCGGCGAGATCTACCGAGTCGGGGTCGCCCTCCTCGACCTCGACGAGCCCACGCGCGTCCTGCGCCGGCTCGCCACCTGGGTGCTCGCGCCGACCGCGTCGTACGAGCGGACCGGCGACGTGTTCAACGTCGTCTTCCCCTGCGGGCTCCTCCACGACTCGGCCAGCGACGAACTGCGCCTCTACTACGGCGCGGCCGACAATTCGATCTGCCTCGCGACCGCACGACTCCCCGACGTCCTCGACGCCCTGCTCTCCGAGCCGCCCGAGAGCTGACCGGGTCGAGACGTCGAGTGACGAGGCCCCGCTCGCGCAGCGGCCTGCTACTTGCCGCGCGAGGTCTTCTTCTTCGGCTTCGGCTTGCCGGGGACTTCCTTGCCGGCAGCCGCGGCCCGCGCCTTCTGCTTCTTCGTCGCCACGTGTCCTCCCTATTCGTGTTCAGCGTCGGGTTCGGTCAGCTCGCTCTCTTCGAGCGAGGTTTGCGTCTGTAGCTCGTCGGCGGTCGCCTGCTCTGCGGTGGTCAAGGGGCCGGCGGGCGGGCGGCGTCCGAAACGCAGGTGCGCTAGGAGGGAACTCAGGTCTTTCATGAAGGGAGCGTACAGCCTCCGCTCGAAGGTTTCTGCAGCCCCAGAAACAGCCGTCGAATACGGAGAACTGGCCCTGCGACCCGAACTCTGTTTGCCTAGGCTCCTCGCACGTCTCGCGCGCCCGGAGGCGCAGTTGACGGACTTCGGGCCGTTGGCCGGAATCCAGGCTGCAGGGCCAGGACCACCAATGATACTCCCCTTATTTGCGGGGGGTTGGCGCGGAGGCCTCGGGCAACGCGGCTGAGATGGCGCAGGAACTTCAGCTCGTCAGCTCGAGATCGCGCCGGGCTTGGCGGCCGAGGACTGCGAGGGTGGCGCGGTCATGGGGCCGATGGAGCAGTTGTCTAGCACTGACAATCCGGCCTTTCGCATCAGCTCACGGGTACAGCGAGCCGTAGTACTCGCGGTACCTCGAGTAGACGGCCTCGTAGAGCTGCATACGGCTTGGATCCGGAGCGTACTCCTCGGGTTCATATTCGACGAAGCGTTCGGCGACGCTAACGGCGTCTCCGTCGAGTCCAGCGGCGATCACCGCAACAACGGCAGCCCCCGTCGCCGTCGTCTCGACATCCCGAGGGACGCGGACTGGTAGACCCGTGACGTCAGCCTTGATCTGTCGCCAGAGCGCCGAGCGCGCACCTCCGCCGACAGCAGTGATGCGCGCCACCGCGAGACCCGCGTTGCGCATCGCGGTGAGGACGTCGCGGAGTGCCATCGCGCTGCCCTCGAGGATGGCGCGAGTCAGGTGAGCGCGGGAGTGGGCGAGGGTGAGACCGAGGAAGGCGCCGCGCGCGTGTTCGTTCCACTCCGGCGCCATCGCTCCCTGCATGCAGGGCAGAAACACGACGCCGTCGGCGCCCGGCGGGATCTGCGCCGCCTCGCGGGTCAGCGTGTCGTAGGCGGTGCCGGGTTCAGAGAATCGGTCGCGCCACCAGCGGAGGTTGCCGCCCGAGACGAAGCCCGGATTCTCCAGCAACCACCGATCGGGGACACCGTGTGGGTGACACTCGACCAGTCGTGTCGCGTCGCTGAGAGGTTCGTTCGTGACAGCGCAGACAGGCTCGGCCGTTCCGGTGATGTCGCAGACCTCACCTGCGACGTGGACGCCGGCTCCCAAGGTGGCCGCCATCTCGTCTCCGCAGCCTGCCGCTACGCGCGTGGCCGGGTCGAGGCCGGAAGCCTCGGCGAATGCGGGCGTGATCGCGCCGATCTCTGCAGTCCCTGGGACGAGCGGCGGCAGGAGCGTCTCGTCCAGCTCCGCCGCATCGAGCAAGGGCTTCGACCAGCTGAGCCGGCACGGATCGAGCAACCCAAGGGAGGAAGCATTCGACGGATCGACGGCGGTCTCGCCGGTCGCCTGGCGTAGGACGTACGAGCCGGGCGGGAGGATGGAACGGGTCGCGCCGAAGATCGTGCTCTCCTCGTCGCGGACCCAGAGCGCCTTGAAGACGCCGTGCGCAGAGTCGAGGTTGACGCCCGAGGCGCGGTAGAAGTCCTCCGGAGAGACCCGCGCGGCGAGTTGGCTGGCTTGCGCTGTCGCGCGCCGGTCCATCCAGATGATGGCGGGCCGTAGCGCTCCGCCGTCGGCGTCGCAAAGCACGACGCCGTCCAGCTGCGAGCCGAAGGCGAGCGCGCGGATCGCTGCCGGTGAGCCGTCGAGCCTTGCCACGAGCCGGCGGAGGGTCGTGACGACGGCGTCCAGCCACAGTTGCGGGTCCTGCTCGGCCCAACCGGGGCGTGGAAACGAGACGTCGTAGCCGCAATAGGCGGATGCGATCAGACGTCCGTCAAGGGTGAAGAGGGAGCTGTTGACACCCTGGCTTCCGATGTCGCAGCCGATGACGCAGGCTTCGGTTACGGCTCGATGACCACCTTCAGCCCGGCTCCGGAGCGAATGGTCGAGAACGCTTCTTCGATCTGCTCCAGACCGAACCGGTGCGTGACCACGCCTCCGAGCTCCTCCTGGCGGCGCTCGAGGTAGCCCATCGTGATCTCGTATTGGCGCGGCGTAGCTCCGTAGGCCCCCAGGACTGCCAGCTCCTTGTAGTGGAGCTGGTTCATGTCCAGAGGGCTTGTCGAGTCGTGCTTCGGCAGCCCGGCGAAGTAGACGACGCGAGCACGCTTGGCGGCCATCTCGAGCGCCGCCTGCTGCGCCTGCTTCGCCGGCGCGGCCACGCAGATGCGATCTGCGCCGGCACCGCCGGTGCGCTCCATGATCCCGCCGACGCCGTTGTCGTCGGCGGAGACCCAGGCGTCGTCGACGACGTGGCCGACGATCTCGGACGCGATGGCCAGGCGTTCCTTGCTCACGTCGATGATCCAGACGCGGCTCGCGCCGCGGTCGCGGGCCATCAGGGCCTGCCAGCAGCCGATCGGGCCGGCACCGATGATCGCGACGGTGTCGCCCAGTTGAACGTCGAGCATCTCGATACCGTTCAGCGCGCAGGCGAAGGGGTCGGCGGTCGTGGCGAGATCCGACGGTAGGTCCGGCGGGAGCTTCATCAGGTTCTTCGTTGCGATCGGGGGCACGGCGGCGTAGTCGGCATAGGCGCCGGGAAACGGCTCGTAGCCGAAGAGGAAGTGGTGTTCGCACAGGTTCTGCAGGCCGTGCAGGCACCAGCGGCATTCGCCGCAGGTCAGGATCGAGCCGAGGAAGACGCGGTCGCCGCGCTCGACGCCTGGCGGCAGGAGCGCATCCACTCCGACCTCTTCGAGCACGCCGACGGCTTCGTGGCCGAGGATCCACGGCGCGGGGGCGCGAGGGTCCCCGTTGAAGAAGGTGCGCGCGTCGGTGCCGCAGATGCCACATGCCTCGATGCGCAGGATCGCGCCGCGCGGATCGAGGATCGGGTCCACGGTCTCCCGCACCTCGACGGCGTCGACGGCCGTCATGAAGGCGGCTCTCATGCGGGCTCCGCCACGGTGGCGGTGAGCTCTTCGTGTGCGCGCTCGGCCGTCCACCGCTCGCGGATGACTCGGGACAGCGCCCGCGTGAGCCGCTCGGGTGAGTCGTGCATGAAGATGTTGCGCCCGACGCTGCAGCCGATCGCGCCGGCGCGCATCGCGGCTTCCATCCGGGTGAGCAGCTCCAGGTCATCGAGCCTCGATCCGCCGGCGAGGACGACGGGCACGCCGTTGGCGGCCTCGACCAGACGTGCGAACGACTCGTTGTCGCCCGGCCAGTTCGTCTTGACGATGTCGGCGCCGAGCTCCGTGCAGAGGCGGACGTTGCGGCAGAGGTAGTCGAAGCCGTACTGCTGCTTGAGCTCCTCGACGGATGCGTACGTCGTCGGAAACTCCGCCTCGGCGATGAAAGGCATTCCGAGCGTCGCGCACTCCCTACCGACCGCGGAGAGGATCCTGATCATGCCGGCCTCGTGCTCTCCGTCGAGCGCGGTGAAGAGGACGACGGCATCGGCGCCCAGCCGGAGGCCCTCCTCGACCGTGGCGACGTTCACGATCTCCGGCCGGCCGTCGCCGGGACGGGCGGATGCCGAAGAGCAGGAGCGCGAGCGACGTCGTCGCCCCGAACGACGGCTCGGCGATGCGAATCATCCCCTTGCTCATCATGATCACGTTCGCTCCGCCTGCGACCGCCTCCGCGGTCCGGGCACGGATGTCGGCGAGTGGTTGCAGGAACGTCGGCGAGGTCATGCCGTGGTCGAGTGCGCAGATCACGGAGACTCCGGCGGCATCGATGACCCGTTTGAGTCGCAGCGACTTGCCGACGTGAGCGCTCATGTGACCCTCTTTCCGGGACCCCTGCGGACGACAGAGAATTCGAATGCGTCCGCGAGGTGGTACTCGTGCGACGAGAGAACGGGGTCACCGCTCTCGGCGTAGTCGACCTGCCAGAGGTAGAACAGGAGCTCTCCCGGCTCGACTCGGAGACGATCCGCCAGTGAATGCTCCGCACGCACGGGGCAGAAGCTGGCGATGCCGTACTGAATGGTGATCCCGAACTCGTCCTCGAGCACTGCGTAGACCGAGCCGGCGAGCAGCGCGTCGATGACGTCGTCGCGCCCCCGTAGGAGCTTGTGCGGCAGCACGTCGCGCGAGACCACCACCGGCCTGCCGTCGGCCGTTCGAACGCGGTCGATCACGAGGACGTCCTCGCCGGGGCCGAGCGCGAGGCGCTCCGACTCGTTCGCCGCCGCAGGCTCAACCCAATGCCGCGCCTGCTCGACGCCCGGCCGCATGCCCCCCTGGCGAATCGCGGCCGTCACCCCGAAGTTCATGTCGAGACTGTTGGGGACGCGCGGATGCGCGACGAAGGTGCCGGAGCCCTGCACGCGCCGTACGAGCCCTTCCTGTTCGAGCGCTCGCAGTGCGTCCCGCACGGTCGCTCGTGAGACTCCGAGCTCCGCGGCCAGCTTCGGCTCCGAGGGCAGCCGCGTGCCGACGGCGAGCTGATCCCCGGAGATCCGCTCGGACAGCTCCACACGGACCGTCTCGGCGCGCAGCATTCCGCTGCGCCCCTTGCCCGAGTCTGCGCTTCTCTGTCTGACACTTGTGACCGCGGGCGATCCTACACAGGCAACCGTGGGGTGTCCAGAAGCTTGACTTCTCCCTTTGTTCCGGTGTAGCGTCGCGCGATCGCATCGCGGTACCTGTCAGACAATCTAGGGGGCGGGAGGCGCGGCCATGTATGACATGGAGAACATGCTCGACTTGCCGGTCTCACGGCGAGAGCTCCTACGGCGGGGAGGCCGCGGTGCGGCTGGGTTGGTCGTCGCCGGCTCGATCGCGAGCTTCCTCGAAGCCTGCGGCGGCGGTTCACACGCCTCGGGGCCCCTGCCGACCGAGCTCGGCTCCGACGGTCTCGCAGGCTTGATCAAGCTGGCGCAGAAGGATGGGCACCTCAACGTCGTCGGCGAGCCGCCCGACTGGGCCAACGAAGGCCCGCTGAGGGACAAGTTTCTCGCAGAAGTACGGGATCAAGGTGACGAGCGAGGGCGAGGACGACAGCTCCGCAGAGGAGATCCAGGCGATCAAGAGCCTCAAGGGCCAGTCACGTGAGCCCGACAGCTTCGACGTCTCGCCGTCCCTCGCCATCCAAGGAGCGAACGAGGGTCTGATGGCGCCGTACAAGCCGGCGACCTGGGACACGGTCCCGGCCAGCATGAGAGATCCCGCAGCGATGTGGATCGGCCCCTACTGGGGCGCGATCTCCTTCGGCACCAACACGAAGATCGTCAAGACTCCCCCGAAGTCCTGGGCCGACCTCAAGAACCCCGCCTACAAGGGCATGATCGCTCTGGACGGGGATCCTCGCTCGGCAGGCGATGCGTTCGGGGCCGTGATGGGCGCCTCGCTTGCGAACGGCGGCTCGCTCGACGACATCGAGCCGGGCATCAACTTCTTCGCCGACCTGAAGAAGCTCGGCAACTTCATCCCGGCCGGCATCTCGGCTGCGAACATCGCCAAGGGCGCGACGCCGATCGCCGTGCAGTGGGACTACGAGAACCTCGCCTTCAAGCAGCAGTTCAAGGGGAACCCGACCTTCGCGATTTCCGTCCCGTCGGACGGCGTGTTCGGCAACGACTACTCCAACGGAATCACGAAGAACGCCCCCAACCCGTACGCCGCCCGGCTCTGGATGGAATGGATCTTCTCCGACGAGGGCCAGCTGAACTACATCGGCGGGTACGCGCATCCCGCGCGCTACCAGGACCTCGTCAAGCGGAACAAGGTCCCGCAGCAGCTCGCCGCCCTCTTGCCGCCGGCGGGACAGTATGCGAACGTGCAGTTCCCGACGGTGAAGCAGACGAACGCGGCGACCAAGGTGCTGCAGGAGCAGTGGGGTCCGAAGGTGGCGAGCTAGCGGGCGATGCCACGGCGTCCCCTTCCGGCGTGGCGGCATCCGAGGTCGAGGAGGTAGCGGTCGGAGCCGCCGGCGCTCCAGACCGGGCGAGGCGGCGGCGCCTCGCCCGCTGGCTGATCGTGGCGCCCTTTCTCGCCTACGTGGCGGCGTTTCTGCTGATCCCCACGGGCGAGGTGGTCCTCCAAGCATTCCGCGACCAGTCGGGCTCGTTCAGCTTCGCCGGCATGCACGAGCTCACGCAACCGCAGACGATCAGCGCCTTCGAGCAGACGATCAAGCTCAGCCTGATCACGGCCGTCGCCGGCGGGCTACTCGGCCTCTTCGTGGCCCAGGCGACGCTCCGCAGAGGCATTCCCGGCTGGTTACGCCCGGTGCTCACGACGTTCTCCGGGGTCGCGTCGAACTTTGCCGGAGTGCCGCTCGCGTTTGCCTTCATCGCGACCCTCGGCAGCACCGGAGTGATCACCCTCTGGTTCAAGCACCTCGGCGTCGATCTCTACGGCCACGGCTTCACCATCTACGGGTTGCTCGGCCTTTCGGTCACCTACGTGTACTTCCAGTTCCCGTTGATGATCCTGATCATCCTCCCGGCGCTCGAGGGAATCCGGCGGGAATGGCGCGAGGCGGCGACCAGCCTCGGCGCAACGCCGCTCCAGTTCTGGCGCTTCGTGGGCCTTCCGCTTCTGCTCCCGTCGCTGCTGGGAGCGGTCGTGCTCCTGTTCGGAAACGCCTTCAGCGCCTACGCCACGCCCTACGCGCTGAGCGGCGGCTACCTCAACCTCGTGCCCGTGCTGATCGGCGAGTTTCTGAACGGGGATCTGGCATCCCAGCCACAGCTGGGAAGCGCCCTCGCCTTCGGGATGATCGTCGTGATCGGCGTTGCGGTGCTCATCTACGCGCTCTCGCAGCGGAGGACGGCCCGGTGGTTGCGTTGAGGCGCCGGCTCTCCTTCCCACTCTGGTCGTGGTTCTGGCTGCTCTTCGCAGCGGTCTACTTCCTGCTGCCGCTGTACGCAACGCTGGAGTTCAGTCTGCAAACAGGAAGCCACAGCTACGGGCTCGCCTGGTACGGGACGATCCTGCACGACCCCGGGTTCCGCAGCAGCCTTCTTCTCTCACTTCGGCTTGCGGTCGAAACGGTCGCGTTGAGCCTCGTCCTCATGATCCCAACCGTGTACGGAGATCCACCTCTGGCTACCCGCCGCCCGGCCAATGGTCGAGTTCATCTCGATTCTGCCCTTCGTGGTCCCACCGATTGCGCTCACCGTGGGTGTCATCGGGCTGTTCGAAGGAATCCCCTGGCTGATCTCGAGCACACAGCTACTCGCGCTCCTGTACGTGGTCCAGGCCTTGCCCTTCACTTACCGCGCGCTCGACGCCGGCATGCGCGCACTCGACCTGCGGACCCTCTCGGATGCCGCGAAGAGCGTAGGTGCGAGCTGGCCGCGGACTCTCTGGCACGTGATCCTGCCCAACCTCCGCACAGCGATGCTCGCCGCTTCGTTCCTGACGATTGCGATCGTGCTCGGCGAATACACGATCTCCAGCCTGCTCCTCTTCAACACGTTCGCCGTGTACATCCAGCACATCGGCAGGACAGAGGCGTATCCGGCGGCCGCGCTCGCCATCCTCAGCTTCGGCTTCACGTGGGTGGCGATGCTCGGGATCTTCGTTTTGACCCGCGGCCGAGGTAGCCGCCGCGCGATCGCGATGACACGATGACGCAATGACGGAGTCGGCAGGACTCACGATCTCCGCCCTGCACAAGCGGTTCGGCCAGACCGCCGCAGTCGACGGGATCGATCTCGAGATCGGGCCTGGGGAGTTCATGTCGCTGCTCGGACCGAGCGGGAGCGGCAAGACGACGGTGCTGCGGATGGTGGCGGGATTCGAAGATCCCGACAGCGGTTCGATCCACGTCAACGGAACCCGAATCAACGACGCGCCGGCCCACAAGCGGAACATGGGGATGGTCTTCCAGGCGTACAGCCTCTTCCCGACGATGACCGCGCGGGAGAACGTCCAGTTCGGCCTCCGGCTGCGCGGGATGTCCAAGCATGAAAGGGCCGCGAAAGCAGCGGAGGCGTTGGAGCTCGTGCGCCTGTCGAACCACGGCGACCGCTATGCGCACCAGCTGTCCGGTGGAGAGCAACAGCGCGTCGCGCTTGCCCGCGCGCTGGCGCTGGAGCCCTCGGTCCTGCTCCTGGACGAGCCGCTGTCCGCGCTCGACGCCAAGGTGCGGCTCCACCTGCGCGACGAGATCCGCTCCATCCAGTCGCGGCTCGGGATCACGACGCTGTACGTGACGCACGATCAGGAGGAGGCTCTCGCGATCTCCGACCGAATAGCAGTGATGTCGGAGGGTCGTGTCCAGCAGGTCGGGACACCCGCGGAGATCTACTCGGAGCCGGCCAGCCCGTTCGTGGCCGAGTTCGTCGGCACGATGAACCGCCTCGATTGCCATGTCGCCGATGGGGAGGCGATCACGCTCGAGTCAGGAAGACGTCTGGTCGTCGGCCGCCACGAGTTCTCACACAACGAGCCGCTGATCGCCCTGATCAGGCCGGAGGGCATCTCGCTCACGACGCAGAACGGAAGCGGCGCCGGCGATGAGACGCTGGTCGCCGCGGCCGTCCGACGGCATACCTTCCTCGGGGCGACGACACGGCTCGAGCTCGACTCGCCCTTCGGCGTCCTCATGGCAGACGTCCCGAGCACGTTTGCGATCACGCTGCCGCTTGGAACAGACGTCTTGCTCCGTCTCGATCCCGCCGCGATCAGGTTATTGCCGCGTCATTGAGTTTCTCCGCGTGGCCGGCCGTCGTCGCGCACCGCGGCGCCTCGGCACACTTCCCTGAGAACACCCTCGCTGCGTTCGAGGCCGCGGTCGCAGCCGGCGCCGACATCGTCGAACTCGACGTCCGGCGAAGTGTCGACGGCGCTCTCGTTGTGATCCACGACCCGACGATCGCGTCGGCCTCCGTCTCCGAGCTGACGCTGGCTCAGATCACGTGCCTGCAGCCGGAGATTCCGATCCTCGATGAGGTGCTCGAGCAGCTCCGCGGCCGCGTGGCGCTCGAGGTGGAGATCAAGAACGTCCCAGAGGAGGCCGGCTACGAGCCGTCAGGCGCCAGGATCGCAGGCGACGTCGTAGCGGCCTTGCGACGGCATGCATTCACGGACGCCTTCGTCGCCAGCTTCGACGCGGAATGCCTACGGTCGGTCAAGGAGATCGACCAAGAGGTTCGTACCGGACTGCTTGTCGATCCCGCCGGCGACCTCGGCCACGCACTCGAGACGGCTGGGGCCGATGGCCACGCCTTGCTGCTCCCCGAGGCGACGGCGCTCGAAGCGGCAGGGAAAGCGTTGATCGAGCGCGCCCATGAACGCAATGTCCACATCTGCACGTGGACGGTCGACGACGCCGAGGCAATCGAACGACTCTTCAAGCTCGGGGCCGATGCCGTCGAGACCAACGACCCCGCACTCGGCGTCATGGTGCGCAACCGGATCCGGCTGCTCTAAAAGCTCGTCGTTCACGACATCGGCGGCGTCGCGAGGTCCCGCCGTCGGGAGCGCGCCGCCCCGACAGCTACCCTGTGGCCTACGGACGGCAGTGGGCTGTCCTGTGAGATTCAGGTTCTCGTTCCTCCTTGGATTCGAGCTCTTGGTTCTCGAATCCGAAACAAGGAGTCGAACACCACATGTCCCAGACGTTTGCCACGCTCGGTTTCTCTGCCTTGGGCGTGAGCCCGGAGGTCGAGCACGCGCTCGCCGCCCGCGGCATCACCGAGCCGTTCCGCATCCAGACCCTCGTCGTCCCCGACGCGCTCGCCGGCCGCGACATCCTCGGCCAGGCGCCGACAGGCTCCGGCAAGACGCTCGCCTTCGGGCTGCCGCTCGTCGAGCTGCTCTCCGCAGCGGATAAGGCGTCGGCCGCGCTCGTCCTCGTCCCGACCCGGGAGCTCGCGCTGCAGGTCACGGAGGAGCTGTCGCTGCTCGGCGCCCCGCGCGGGATCCGCGCCGCAGCCGCCTACGGGGGCGCGCCGGTCGCCGCGCAGGCGAAGCGGCTCCGCGGCGCGCACGTCGTCGTCGCCACGCCCGGGCGGCTCAACGACCTCGCCCGGCGGCGCCTCGTCTCGCTCGCCGCGATCCGGATCCTCGTCCTCGACGAGGCCGACCGGATGCTCGACATGGGCTTCCGCCCGCAGGTCGAGGAGATCGTCCGGCTTCTGCCGACGCGGCGCCAGACGATGCTCTTCTCCGCGACGCTCGACGGCGAGGTCGGCACGCTCGCCCACGCGTACACGCTGAACCCGTCGCGCTTCGAGGCCGAGCTTCCGTCCCAGCACTCCGACGGCGAGGTGGAGCACCGCTTCGTCGCCGTCACCGCCGCCGACAAGGTCGACCGCCTCGTCGAGCTGCTCCGGGCCGAGCCCGGGCTCTCGCTCGTCTTCGTCCGGACGAAGCGCGGCGCCGACCGCCTCGCGCACAAGCTGCGCGGCGCACGGCGTCGACGACGGGCGCGATGCACGGCGACCTGACCCAGGGCGCCCGCGAGCGCGCGCTCCAGCGCTTCCGCTCGGGGAAGGTGACGACGCTCGTCGCGACCGACGTCGCCGCCCGCGGACTCGACCTCGAGGCGATCGCCCACGTCATCAACTACGACCCGCCGGAGGACGCGAAGGGCTACGTCCACCGCGTCGGCCGCACCGGCCGCGCCGGCCGCACCGGCCAGGGGACGACCCTCGTCCTGCCGGACCAGCAGGCCGACGTCAGCCGCGTCGCGAACCTCCTCGGCCACCGCGAGCAGTTCGAGAGCGGCGGGATGACGACCGCCCGCCCACGTCTCCTGTACACGAGCCGCCGCGGCCGCCGCTCGCGCTGGTAGCGCCGCCGCTCTCAGCCGCCGGTGTAGAGGGCGCCGGCGGGAGGACGGCCGCGGCCGGGCACGGCCAGGTGGTAGAGGTGACTCGTGCCGCCGAGGACTCCCGCGCCGACGTAGTCGTTGAAGTCGCGCGTGAGCGAGCGGATCTCGAGGCCGGCTTCGACGATGGCGCGCTGAAGCTCGGCCTGCACGCCGGGCCGGCGCGAGCCGAAGGAGAGGAAGATCTGCGAGCCGGGGCCGGCCAGGCTCGCGACGGCGCGCTCGAGGAACAGCCTGCCTCCCGCCGCGGTGTACGGCGGGTCCGTGACGACGGTGTCGAAGCGGCCGCTGCGGACCTCGCGTACGTCCCACTCCACACAGGCGAAGGAAAACGGTGCTCCCTCGAGCTCTCCCGCGATGAACTCGAGCAGGCGCTTGTCTATGTCGGCGACCACGAGCTGCTCGATCGTGCCGCCGAACTGGCGGACGAAGCGAAGCAGGGCGATCGAGAGCAGGTCGTCGTCGCCGAGCAGCAGGATGCGGCGGCCGTTGATCGCGTCGGCCGCGTGCAGCGCGAGCACCCGCCGCAGCTTCGTCTTCGGCGTGCAGTGACACTGGTCGAGTTCGACGAGCGGCGCCGGTGCCGCGTCGCCGAGGGCGGCCAGGCCGCGCCGCAGGCGCGCGACCTGCGGAGACAGCGCGATGCCGCGGCCGCCGCAGGTCGGGCACGAGGTCTCGACGCTCGCAACTGCCGCCGCCAGCCGGTTGCGTCCCTCGACCGTGAACTGCACCGGCCGCTCCTCGGAGACGAGACCGCGCTTGCGCAGCTCCCCGCACACGGCCGCCACGATCGGAACGGGCAGGTCGGCCGCGCGGGCGAGGGCGCGCACCGAGACCGGCTCGAGCCGCGCCAGCGCCGCCACCACGGCCTCGACGCCGCGCACGCCCTCGACCAGTCCCACCGCCTGCGCGACCTCTGCGGCGGCGACGTCAGGCAACGGCGCGGGGGACGCAGGTGACGGTGGCGCGCTCGACGCCGAGCCTCGCCCGGATCTCGGCGAGCACGTCGTCGCCGCGAACCTGTCCGTACGAGAGCAGGTCGACGTTGGCGAGCGAGAGCTCTGGCCAGGTGTGGATGCTGAGATGCGACTGCGCGAGCACGAGCACCCCGGTGACCGCGCCGTTCGCGAAGACGCAGAACTCCTCGCCGAGCACGGTGGCGCGGCCGGCTCGCGCTCCCGCGTGGAGCGCCGACCGGAGTCTCGGTTCGTCTATGAGGATCGCCGGGTCCGAGACCCAGGCGTCCATGGTGTAGAGGCGCATCGTCCGCGCCTCGTCGAGCAATCCCTGCAATCCACTCTCCTTCTCGCGGTCGGACGTGACGACGCCGCCGCGAGCGGAGCGGATCGGTCTATTCGCAGGTGCGGACCGTGGGCCGGCTCAGGCGACGTCGAGGGGCATATAGAAACGAACAGTCATCGAGATCACCCCTCCTTTTCCGGTCGCCGGCCAGTCGAAGCTACCGGCGGCGGTTGCAGACGTCAACCCGCGTTTCGGGCGGCGCAGCTGCCGGGATCCCGTCATGTTTCCGGCCGAGCGCGTGGATACGGTGGCCCAGTGGTCGATCCAGCGGACCCGCTCGACGGACTGAACCCCGAGCAGCGGCGCGCTGCCGAGGCGGTGCGCGGCCCGGTCTGCATCCTCGCGGGCGCCGGGACGGGGAAGACGACGACGATCACGCGCCGGATCGCGCACCAGGTCGCATCCGGCACGTTCGACCCCGACCGGATCATGGCGGTGACGTTCACCGACAAGGCGGGCGGCGAGCTGCGCGCGCGCCTCGCCGCGCTGGGCCTGTCCGAGCTGGGCGTCACGCGCGTCCGCGCCGGGACGTTCCACTCCGCCGCGCTGCGCCAGCTGCGCCACTTCGCTCCCGACTCGGTCGGCCGGATCCTCCCGTCGAAGGCGCTGCCGCTCCGCCAGCTCGGCAACCGCTTGCGCGCGCCGTACAAGTTCCGGCCGGCGGGAGACCTCGCCGCCGAGATCGAGTGGGCGAAGAACCGGCGCATCGGCCCCGAGCGCGTACCTCGACGCGGCGGCGGACCGCGAGCCGCCGATCCCCGCCGACCTGATGGCGCGTATCTACCGCGACTACGAGCGGCTCAAGGCGGCCGACGGGCTGCTGGACTTCGAGGATCTGCTCGAGGGCGCAGTCCGGCTGTTCGAGGAGGACGCGCGCGCGGCGGCGACCTTCCGCGCGCAGTACCTCGCGTTCACGGTCGACGAGTACCAGGACGTCAACCTCCTCCAGCAGACGCTCCTCGACCTGTGGCTCGGCGACCGCGACGACCTGTGCGTCGTCGGCGACGACTACCAGTCGATCTACGCCTTCACCGGCGCCGGGCCGGAGCACCTCCTCGCCGTCCCGCGCCGCTTCCCGCACGCGACCGTCGTGCGGCTGGAGGAGAACTACCGCTCGACGCCGCAGGTGCTCGCGCTCGCGAACAGGCTCGTCCCCCGGCTCGCCGGCGCGGAGAAGGTCCTGCGACCGACGCGCGCCGACGGGCCGGAGCCCGTGGTGAGCGCGTTCGCCTCGCCCGAAGACGAGGCGAACGCGATCGTCGAGCGGATCCGGACCGCCGAGACGCCGCTCGAGGAGACCGCGATCCTCTGCCGCACGAACGCGCGCCTGACCGACTTCGAAGAGGCGCTCCACAACGCACGCGTCCCGTTCCAGGGCTCGTCGCTGCTCGACCGGGACGCGGCGCGCAGGCTCGTGCGGCGGCTCGAGCGGAGCGGGGAGGACGCGGCCGGCGCGGTGCGCGCGGCGGCGCTCGAAGCAGGCTGGCTCGAGGAGCTGCCGGAGAAGCTCGGCGAGCGCGAGCTCGTCCGCCAGACGGACCTGTCTCGGCTCGTCAAGCTCGCGGCGGCGTTCGACGGCGACGGCGCGGCCTTCGTCGCCGACCTGCGCCGCCGCTTCGACCCGGGCGGCGACGGCGCGCGCGGCGTCAACCTCCTCACGCTCCACCGGGCGAAGGGGCTCGAGTTCGACACGGTGTTCCTGCCGCGCCTCGAGGAGAAGGAGCTCCCGTCGCGCCAGGCGCGTACCCCGGCGGAGATCGACGAGGAGCGGCGGCTGCTCTACGTCGGCATGACGCGCGCGAAGCGCGTCCTGTGGCTGAGCTGGTCGGGCAAGCGGTCGCGCTTCCTCACCGAGCTCGGACACGCGCCGACGGCGGCCGTGCGAAGCCCGCGGGAGTGGACGCCGACCGCGGAGCGACTCCGAGCCTGGCGCCTGGAGCGCGCACGAGAGGACGGCGTCCCACCGTACGTCGTCTTCCACGACACAGTCCTCCACGCCATCGCGGCCGCGCAGCCAACGTCCCTGGGCGAGCTGTCCCAGATCGCGGGCGTCGGCCCGGCGAAGCTCGAGCGCTACGGGTCCGACGTCCTCGCGCTCCTCTGATTCCAGCACCGACGCCCGAAGTCAGCCCGGTGACGGACGCGGTCAGCCTTGCCGCTCGCGCTTGGCGCGTGACGCGAGCGACGCCCGGTTGGAGGCCGAGAGCTCGACCTTCCTGAGCCGAATCGACTGCGGCGTGACCTCGACTGCCTCGTCGTCGCGGATGAACTCGAGCGCCTGCTCGAGTGAGAGCGGCCGCGGCGGAATCAGGCGGACGGTCTCGTCGGCGGCTGCGGCGCGCATGTTCGTCAGCTTCTTCGGCTTCGAGGCGTTCACGTCGAGGTCGTTGTCGCGCGCGTTTTCGCCGACGACCATCCCTTCATACAACTCGTCGCCCGGCGAGATGAAGAGCGAGCCGCGCTCCTGCAGGTTCGTGATCGCAAACGCGGTCGCCTGGCCGCGCCGATCGGCGACGAGGCTGCCGGTCGGCCGCGTGCGCAGCTCGCCGTGCCACGGCTCCCACGCCTCGAAGACGTGGTGGATGATCCCCGTGCCGCGCGACTCGGTGAGGAACTCGGTGCGGAAGCCGATCAGCCCCCGGGCAGGGACGAGATACTCCATTCGCGCCCAGCCGCTGCCGTGGTTCACCATCTGCTGCAGTCGGCCCTTGCGGAGCGCGAGCAGCTGAGTGACGACACCGATGAACTCCTCCGGAATGTCGATCGCGACGCGCTCGACGGGTTCGAGTCGCTTCCCGTCGGTCTCCCTCGTCAGCACCTCCGGCTTGCCGACCGTCAGCTCGAACCCCTCACGGCGCATCAGCTCGACCAGGACCGCGAGCTGCAACTCGCCGCGGCCCTGTACCTCCCAGGCGTCAGGCCGCGCCGTTGGCAGCACCCGCAGCGAGACGTTGCCGACGAGCTCCGCGTCGAGACGGTCCTTCACCTGGCTGGCGGTCAACCGCGTCCCTTCCGTGCCGGCGAGCGGGCCCGTGTTGATGCCGATGGTCACCGACAGACTCGGCTCGTCGACCGTCGTCACCGGGAGCGGCCTCGGGTCGTCGGGATCGGCGATCGTCTCGCCGATCGTCACCTCGGGCAGGCCGGCGAGCGCCACGATCTCGCCCGGCCCGGCTTCGTCGGCGGGAACGCGGTCGAGCGCCTCCGTGATGTAGAGCTCCGTTACGCGCGCCTGCTCGATCGTCCCGTCGGAACGGCACCACGCGATAGGCGCGCCCTTGCGCAGCGTGCCGTGGCGGATCCGCAGCAACGCGAGCCGGCCGACGTACGGACTGGCGTCGAGATTCGTGACGAGCGCCTGCAACGGATGCTCGGGGTCGTAACTCGGCGCCGGGATCGCCTCGAGCAGCGTCGCAAACAACGGCCCGAGATCCGGCGCGAGCTCGTCCGCGGCGAGCCCGGCACGACCGGCGCGCGCGTTCGCGTACACGATCGGAAACTCGATCTGCGAGCTGTCCGCGTCGAGGTCGAGGAACAACTCGTACACCTCGTTCACGACCTCGGCCGGCCGCGCATCCTTGCGGTCGACCTTGTTGATCACGAGGACGACGGGCAGCTTCAGCTCCAGCGCCTTGCGCAGCACGAACCTCGTTTGCGGCAACGGCCCTTCCGACGCGTCGACGAGCAGCAGCACTCCGTCCACCATCGTCAGCGCGCGCTCGACCTCGCCGCCGAAGTCGGCGTGGCCGGGCGTGTCGACGATGTTGATCTTCGTCTCGCCGAGCGACACCGCCGTGTTCTTGGCCAGGATCGTGATCCCCTTCTCGCGCTCGAGGTCCATCGAGTCCATGACCCGTTCCGCGACGTCCTGGTTCTCGCGGAAGGAGCCGGACTGCCAGAGCATCGCGTCGACCAGCGTCGTCTTGCCGTGGTCGACGTGGGCGATGATCGCGACGTTGCGCAGTTCGTTGCGACGATCGAGCACGGTTACCTGACTCGGTGGGTCGCGGTCACCCACCACTCATAGCAAATCGGCTATGACTCAGAGTCCGAGTAGGAGACGTGCCGCTGCAGCGAAGGGTGGGGAGTCGAAGCGGTCGAGGGCGAAAGCGCGCATTCAGGGTGTGGCGGGTTGGGTGAGGCCGAAGAGCTCGCGGTAGCGCTCGATGAACATGTGCTCGCCTTTGATGGCGGCGGTCTGCTCGGCGCCGGCGATCTCGTCCTGCCCGGGCAGCTCTGAGGCGCCGCCGGTTGGGCCGAGCGGGATCACGATCGCGGGCGGCGGCGGCTCGTAGTCCTGGAGCTCGCCTCCCTCGGCGAGCGCGCGGATGTTGGCGACGACGACGCTCGGCCTGGCGGCCGGCGCGGCCGGCGCCTTTGAGGTCGGCGGCGGCGACGTCGCCGAGCGCGAACACGTTGGTCTGCCCCTTGACCTGGAGGGTCTGCGTCACCTCGATCGATCCGTCGGTCTGCCTCGTGCCGGCAAGGTCGCCGCTGAGGTAGTCGCTGACGGGCGTGAGCCCGTAGCAGCGAAACCAGATGTCGGCCTCGATCGTGCGGCCGGCGCTTGTCGAGACCGCGAACGGCCCGAACGTGGCCGGCGGGCTCGCCGGCTCGGCGGCGAGCGCCTCCCCGAGGACGAACTCGACGCCGCGCTGCTCGAGTTGGCGGCGCACTTCGTCGCGGAGCTCCTGCTTGTAGGGGCCGGCGAGGATGTCTGGCTCGGGCTCGAGGATCGTGATCTGCTTCTCCGGCCAGCGGGCCTGATCTCGCCTGCAAGCTCGAGCCCGGTCGGGCCGGCGCCGACGATCAGCACCCGCCCGGCCCGCGCCAGCTCGTCGTGGCTGTGCCGGTAGCGGCTAATGGCGGCGGCGGTGTCGTCGGTGTCGGACTTGGCCGGATAGGGGTAGCTCGACCCGGTGGCGAGGACGATGAAGTCGGGCTTGAGTTCTTCTCCCGACGAGAGCAGGACTCGGCCGGCGTCGACCTCGACGGCCCGGTCCCGCACGACGCGCCCGTTGGCGAGCAGGCGGTCGTAGGGCAGGAAGATCGCCGGCAGCCACTCGGGCTCGACCAGCGCCCGAAGCGCGGCGACGTTGTGGACGAACGCATCGCGCGGCTCGACCAGGGTCACAGTCGGCGAACTCGTCGAGTCCCTTCGCGGCGGCGAAGCCGCCGTAGCCGCCGCCGATCACCGCCACAACCGGGTGCGCAGCCCTATCGGTGTCTGTCATCCGTGGTCTCCGGCGGCGATGGTAGCAGCAAAGCGGAGCAATAACTCCGAATGGAGTGATGGCTCCGATTTCTGGCATACTGGCTCGCAGTGAGCTCGTCGACGCACGACCCGAAGGCGCTGCGCCGCGACGCGCGCCGCAACCGGGAGCGGCTGGTCGCGGCGCGCGCGTTCTCTTCGCCCGTGACGGCGTCGAGTGCCGGTCGAGGAGATCACGCGGCGAGGCGGGGTCGGGATGGGCACGCTGTACCGGCACTTCCCGACCAAGGAGGAGCTGCTCGACGCGGTGCTCGAGGACGCCTTCGCCGAGATCGTCGAGTTCGCCGAGGACGCCGTCGCCGAGCGAGGACGCCTGGGCGGGCTTCACCGGCTTCCTCGAGCAGGCGCTCGCGCAGCACGCGGCGAACCGCGGTCTCAAGGATGTGCTCGCCTCCAGCGAGCACGGGGCCGGCGCGCGCCGAGGCGATGCGTGCGCGGATGCGGCCGCTCGCTGCGCCAGGCTGATCGAGCGCGCGCAGGAGCAGGGAACGCTTCGCGGCGGACTTCGCGGTCGAGGACATCCGCTCGTGTTCTGGAGCGAGCGGCCGCGTGATCGAGGCGACCGACGGCGGTCGCGCCCGACTACTGGCGCCGCTACCTCGGCCTGCGTCCTCGACGGGCTGCGCGCCGACGGCGGCGACGCCGCTGCCCGGCCCGCCGCTGACCCGGGCGCAGCTCGCGCGCGCGGCGAAGCGCAGGGGCGAGCGTGAGCGTGCACGCAGGAGGAACGGCTGACCGGGCAGGGCGCTGCGGACGGTGTTCGGGGCGCTGATGCTGGGGATGTTCCTGGCCGCGCTCGACCAGACGATCGTCTCGACGGCGCTGCCGACGATCGTCGGCGACCTCGGCGGGCTCAACCATCTCTCCTGGGTGGTCACCTCGTACCTGCTCGCCTCGACGGTCTCGACGCCGCTCTACGGCAAGCTCGGCGACATGATCGGGCGCAAGCCGGTGTTCATGGCGGCGATCCTGATCTTCCTCGCCGGCTCGATGCTCGCCGGCCTCGTCGCAGACGATGACGCGAGCTGATCGGGTTCCGCGCGCTGCAGGGGATCGGCGCCGGCGGGCTGATGGTCGGCGCGCAGGCGATCATCGGCGACATCGTCCCGCCGCGGGAGCGCGGCCGCTACATGGGCGCTGATCGGCTCGGTGTTCGCGGTCGCCTCGGTCGCGGGGCCGCTGCTCGGCGGCTTCTTCGTCGACAACCTCTCCTGGCGCTGGGTGTTCTACGTGAACATGCCGGTCGGCGCGCTCGCGATCGTGATCGTCGCTCACGCGGCTGCATCTGCACACGCCGCACCGCCAGCCACAAGGTCGACTACCTCGGCGCCGGCCTGCTCGAGCGGCGGCGTCGGCGCGCTGATCATGCTCACCACCTGGGGCGGCAGCGAGTACGCCTGGGGCTCGCCGACGATCGTCGGGCTCGGGCATCGCCGGCGTCGCGCTGCTCGCGCGTCTTCGTCTGGTGGGAGAGTCGCGCGCGCCGGAGCCGATCATGCCGCTCGGCGCTGTTCCGCTCGCAGCGTGTTCAACGTCGCGAACGCGATGGGCTTCGCGATCGGCATGGCGATGTTCGGCGCGATCATCTTCATCCCGCTCTACCTCCAGATCGTCTACGGCGCCAGCCCGACCAGCTCCGGGCTGCGGATGCTGCCGCTGATGGCCGGGCTGCTCGTCGCCGCGATCGCGTCCGGCCGCGCGATCAGCCGCATCGGCCGCTACAAGGTCTTCCCGATCGCCGGCACGGCGATCCTCGTCGTCGGCATGTACCTGCTCTCGCTGCTCGGCGTCGGCACCGCTCCCTGGCTCGCGTCCGTGTACATGGCTCGTCGTCGGAGTCGGGATCGGGCTCGTCATGCAGGTGCTCGTGCTCGTCGTCCAGAACGACGTGCGAGCCGCAGGACATCGGCGTCGCGACCTCCACCGCCACGTTCTTCCGCTCGGTCGGCGGCGCGTTCGGCGTCGCGATCTTCGGCACGATCTTCGCCACCCGGCTCGCCGACGAGCTCGCGCGCTTCCCGCACAAGCGTCACGGCGCGCCTCGGCAGCGGCGTCCACCTCAACCCGGCCCAGGCCAGCCAGCTGCCGCCGGCGGTGCACGCCGACTTCCTGCAGGCCTTCGCCCACGCGCTGCACGGCGTGTTCCTCTGGGGGATGGTGATCGCCGTCGTCCCGTTTGTCCTCTCCTGGCTGCTGAAGGAGGTGCCGCTGCGGACGACGGTCGGCGCGCTCCGCCGAGCGTGGCCGCGCCGCCGCCGCGCCACCCGAGACGCCCGTCAGCGCGATCGCAACCGCGAAGGAGGCCCGATGATCGAACACGAGATCCGCATCGTCACCCCTGATGGCGAGATGACGACCTTCGTCGTCCGCCCCGACGGCGACGGCCCCTATCCGGTCGCCGTGCTCTACATGGACGGCGTCGGCTACCGCGAGCAGATCAAGGCGAACGCCCGCCGCTTCGCCGCCGCCGGCTACTACTGCGCCGCCCCCGACCTCTTCTACCGCTCCGGCGAGAAGCTGAGCTTCGACCTCTCGCAGATGGGAGACCCGGACTTCCGCGAGCGGCTGATGCAAATCGTCTCGAGTGTCCGGCCGGAGATGGTCGTCGCCGACACCGAGGCGATCTTCGCTGCCATCGCCGACGACCAGACGGCCTCGCCGGGGCCCGAAGGTCTGCGTCGGCTACTGCATGGGCGCACGCTTCGCACTGCATGTCGCCGCCGCCCTCCCCGACGAGTTCGTCGCCGCCGCGGGCATCCACCCGGGCGCGCTCGCAACCGACGCGCCCGACTCGCCCCACCACGACCTCGCCTCGGTGCGCGGCGAGCTGTACATCGCCTTCGCGGAGAACGACCAGTCGGCGACACCCGAGGTGGTCGAGCGCTTCCGGGCCGAGATGGAGCACCAGGGCGTCCGCGGTGTGGTCGAGCGGCTGCCGGGAACCGCGCACGGGTTCGCGATGGCCGACCTTCCGGTCTACGACCGGCTGCCGCCGAGCGCCACTTCGAGCGCACGCTCGAGCTCTGGCGGCGCAACCTCGAACGGGAGGCAGTGCAAGCATGAGCGGCTACGCGATCGTCAACCTGAAAGAGATCGAAGACTCCGCCGGCGAACGCGCGCCCGGGATCGAGGCCCGCTTCGCCCGCACGTTCCTCGACTCCGCGCATCTCGGGATCGGCCAGACCAGCAGCTGGGTCTACACGATTAACCGCAACGGCAGCCGACTCCGCCGCGTCGCCTAGGAGGTCGCCCACTCGCCTGGGCCAGTGCCCGGGAATGACCCCTGACGCTGTCCCGGAACGACAGCGACACAGTCGCCGGGTGGTGGAGGCTACGTGGGCTCGTTGAGTTTCTGGAGGAGCGTGCGGAGCTGGTTGAAGCGTTTGGGGCCGAGTTGTTTGGCCCAGTGGTCTTCCATTTCGGTGACTGCTCGGCGGATGATGGTGATGGCTTTCGCTCCGCGGGGGGTGAGGCTGATGCGTTTGGAGCGTCCGTCTTCGGGGTCGGCGTCGCGCTTGAGGTAGCCGCGCTGCTCGAGTTGCCCGAGCAGGTGGTTGAGGGCTTGTTTGCTGACGCGGCGACGCGCGGCGAGCTCGGAGGGCCGTTCGCCTTGCGGGCTGGGGTATCGGAAGACCGTCAGATAGCTGGCGTCGAAGTCGGCGAAGCCCTCGGCGTGGAGCCGCGCGAGCATGTGCTCCTGTACCGCTTCCCAGGGCATGCGCAGTAGCGCGCCGATCAGGGGCGGACTGAAGGGCTCTGCATCGGCAGCCGGCGGGTTTGTAAAACGACTTGACTTGTTCTTGCTGGGCATATATCGTCAAGCCACTTTACCGACTTGGGCTGAGGAGGCGCAAGATGACAGCAGGCACACGCGAAGAGATCAGGGTCGGAGAGATGGCGATCCGGTTCCTGCTCGAGGGCGAGCAGTCGGACGGCTCGGTGGCGATGTTCGAGTTCGACGTCCCTGCCGGCTCCAAGGTGGCGGCGCCACACAGCCATGACGGCTACGAGGAAACCGATCTACGGCCTCGAGGGCACGCTCGTCTGGACGGTCGAGGGCGAACCGAACGAGGTCGGCCCCGGCGAGGTGCTCTGCATCCCCCGCGGCGCAGTCCACCAGTTCGCCAACACCGGCGACCTCGACGCCAAGTCGCTCGCGATCGTCACCCCCGGCATCCTCGGCCCCGACTACTTCCGCGAAGTCGCCGCGGTCCTGGACGCCGCCGCCGGCGGACCGCCCGACCTGGCGGCAATCGCTGCGGTGATGCGCCGCCACGGACTCACCCCCGTCTCCTGACCGCCCCGGCCACAACCAACGTCGCATACGTTCCGATCGACAAACAGGAACCGATCCTCCGCGGCGACAGCCGCGAGATCAGCCTCGTCGTGGCAGACGAGAACCTCAGCCTCACCTATGCCAGTCGCGCAGCAGGCGAACGCGTGACGGACCCACACGTCCACCAGCACACCGAGGCCTTCTACGTTCTCGAAGGCGAGCTCACCTTCCAGGTCGGAGCCGAGCGCGAGACGATCACGATCGGCGCCGGCGGCTTCGTCGCCGCGCCACCCGGCGTCGCCCACTCGTTCCGCACCGCCGGCGACCAGCCGGCACGCTGGCTCATCATCCACGCACGCGACGGCGGCTTCGCCGCCTTCATGCGCGGCATCCGCGACAGCACCCAGATCGACTGGGACATCGCGTCGGTCCCCCCGGACGGCGGCCTCCCCGCAGACCACGCGATCGTGAGCTCACCGCCTTCCGAGCTACCACCCCGTTCCTAACTGCGCACGTCGCTGTCCCGTAGAGACAGCGACAACTACGCGCCGCGATGACCCGACGGAGGCAACACTCGTCTGGGCCAGCATGCTCTCACTCGAGAACCTCTTAGGCGGTCACGGAGGTTCGCTGTTTCGGTTCGGTGGTCAGCTGACGTGGCGGGCGTGGGAGGGACGCTGCATGCTTGAGTTGTGGACGTCGTCGTCAACGGGATCGAGCGCGAGCTTGACGGGGCGGCGGCCGAGGGAAGCCTGCTCGGCTTCCTTCGTGAGACGCTCGGCCGGCGGGTCTCCCGCGCTTCGCGCCTAGATCGACGGCATCATGATGCTATGATGCGCTGATGTCAAAGGCGCGGACGACCCTGACGATTGACGAAGACGTGCTGCGCGCGGTCAAGGTGCGGGCTGCCCGTACTGGCAAGGGCGACAGTGAGGTCATCGAAGACGCGCTTCGCCGCCAGCTTGGGCTCGATCTTCTCGACCGAGTCTGGCAAGGCGCCGATCTCAACGAAGCAGATGCTTTGAGTCTGGCTGTGGAGGCGCAGCACAAGACACGACGTCGCAAGCGTTAATCGCCCAGTGCGCGCGGTTCTCGACCCGAACGTTCTCATCGCTGCACTGCTTTCGCGCGACGGCACGCCGGCGAAGCTCATTGCTCGTTGGTTACAGGGGGAGTTCGAGCTGGTGGTCTCCGCCCACTTGCTCGACGAGTTGGAGCGCGCGCTCGGCTATCCAAAGATCCGAGCCCGAATCGACGAGTCCGACACGAGTGTGTTCCTCGATCTCCTTCGCGCGTCAGCCGTGACAGCGCCGGACACGGATCCGGTACGGCGCTCGCGGGACTCCGACGACGACTACCTCATCGCGCTCGCCGAGAGCCAGCGGGCGATCCTCGTCTCGGGAGACGCCGATCTCCTCGAGCTCGCCGACGCGCTCCCGATCGAAGCTCCAACCGCATTCCTCAGGCGGCTCGCTGCACGGGCGTAGGCCGGGCCAAGGGGATGCCTCGGCGACCCCCTATCGGGTTCTGGGGTGCTCAAGCGCCCGACGGGTTTCGCGTCGGCCCACCTTCTTGAGACGTGGTCATAGCCCACACGCTCTGACCTTCCGGAATGACCCCCCGAACGCTGCTGGTCTCCCGCCGGTGGGGCAGAATCTCGGTAGCCGTGCAGCAAGTCCAGCCGACACGCGAACTGGAGGGTGGAGGCAGAATGCCGGTGCTCGGCCTAGGCGTATACCGGATGGCCGCGGGCCGCGAGACCGAGCAGGCGGTTGAGTGGGCGCTCGAGGCTGGCTACCGTCACATCGACACCGCGTCGATGTACCGCAACGAGCAGAGCGTCGGCGCGGCCCTCCGGCGCTCCGGCCTGCCGCGGGAGGACGTGTTCGTCACGACCAAGCTGATGCCCGTGCAGCCGAGCGCGGCTCGGGCGCTCGACAAGAGCCTTCGGCGGTTGGGGTTCGACTATGTCGATCTCTACCTGATCCACTGGCCGCTGCCGCTTGCGAGCGCGTGCATCTGGCGACAGCTCGAGGCTTGCAGGAACGCGGACAGGCGCGGGCGATCGGGGTGAGTAACTTCGGCCGCGACCGGCTCGCGAAGCTCGTCGGATCCTCCGCGCGCATGCCCGCTGTCAACCAGGTGCAGTTCAGCCCATACCACTACCGGCGCCGCCTCCTCGAATACTGCAACGAGCAGGGAATCGTGTTCGAGGCCTTCAACCCGCTCGCGCGCGGAGTTGGCCCGAGCGACCCGACGATCGTCGGAATCGCCGAGCGCCTCGATCGCACACCGGCCCAGGTCATGCTCCGGTGGGCGATCCAGCACCGAGCCGTGGTCATCCCCAAGTCGAGCCAGAAGGAGCGGATTCGCTCGAACGCTCAGCTGTTCGATTTCGAGCTGGCCGCCGCCGACATGAAGACTCTCGACGCGCTCGACCGCACGAACGGCAGCGCCCAAGCCCGCGGGGAGAAGAGACCCAGCGATCGTTGAAGACCGCGCAGCAGCGGGGGCCGACCACGCCTCGGAAGCGGTCAGGCAGCGGCACCATCGGCTGGGCCAGTGTTCCGGAATGACCCCTGAGGCGTTGACTTATCAGACGAGGCGGGGATCATCTGCCGTGTTGATCGGACTGCCCGCCGAGAGTAGAAAGGCGGTCGTGGACGGCAGGCGCGGGTTGTCTGGTTTCTCGGCCGTAGTAGCGACTTTGCTCGTTGTCGCGTTGAGCGGCTGTGGGGGCGACCCGAGCGGTGCCAAAGCCTTGCGCTCCGTCCATATGGGCATGAGCGAGAAGGCCGTGTTCTCGATCCTAGGCAAGCCGAGTACGTACAACGGCGGTCCGGACATCCATCACATCTGCTGGTACTGGATGACAAAAAACGGCCAGGGAGGGATGGTCACCCTCAACCGCTACATGGTTTGCTTCGAGAACGGCAAAGTCGAGTACAAGCGACTGCTGGACTGAGCCATGAATGCTCGGCTGCGCAAGTGTGCGGGATGTCCGGCATCCCTTCACCAGCTAGCGCCCGTCTCGTGACGGCGTGTCCCTCGGGATCCACGCTGGCTGAAGGTTCTCCTCAACCCCTACGGCGACAACAGTCTCGGCCGCGCCAGCGTTCCGGAATGACCCCTGACGGCGGGTGCTCAGCGCTCGCGCTGGTTCACGCGCCAGCCGACGTAGCTACCTAGGAGGAGGAGCGCGAAGAGGCCGGTGTTCCGGAATGACCGCTGAGACCGCTGTCCCTGCCTGGGGCTCGAGAAGCACCATTTCGAGCTGATGTAGCGTCCGACCGGTGTTGCGTGAGATAGCGGAATACCCGAACTCTTTCGGACCGCTGGCGCGGGGCGATGAGCGGATCGAGACCGGCCGCTACACGCTCTGCGTCGGTGCCGGGTCAACCTGGAACACCGTGCAGCGGCAGCGCTTCCCCCTTGAACAGGTCGACGAGGTGCTTGCCGAGGTGCGTGGTGCGCTGCGCGCCCGTGGACGAACGCAGACGCAGTGGGAGATCGGTAGCTCGGCGCCGCCGGGACTCGTCGACGCGCTGATCGAACGCGGACTCATCCCCGATAAGGACCCCTACGCCGTAGCGTTCGTGCTCAAGCGGGAGCCACCCGCGATTGCCCCCATCTTCGCGGCACGCCGGATCGAGACGCTCGAGGAGCTCGAGGCCTCAGCCCATGTCCAGTGGGAGGCATTCGGGGCGACGCCTCAAGAGGTCGAGGAAGCCCGCCGCCTCCTCCCCGAGCGATTCCGTGACAGCCCCCACCTCAGGCACTCGGTCTGGCTCGAAGGGGAGATCGTCTGCACCGGCACAGCGACGCCCACCGAGCACGGCCTGCTCCTCTACGGCGGCGCCACTCTCGCTCACGCCCGCGGTCGTGGGGCCTATCGGGCGCTCATCCGCGCCCGCTGGGACGACGCCGTGGCGCTCGGAACGCCGGCCCTCATCACTCAGGGAGGCTCAATGTCGCGCCCAATCCTCGAACGACTCGGCTTCGAGCGGGTCGGCGAGGTCCACATGCTCTTGGACGTGTTCTCCTGAAGGAGAGGCTCTCCCACCCGACTGGCCAAGGGAATGAAACGTGACCTGGGCCAGTGTTCGGGAATGACCCCCGACGCTGTCCCGGAACGACAGTGACGCCTCGGGCGCGGGTAGTTATGTCTGGTCGACGAGAGGAAGACCCGGCGCCGTCTCGAGGGTTTCGAGGTGTTCGACTGGGCGCAGCTCGCGGACCTCGCGCACCGCGAGGGCGCCGGTGACTGCCGCCGTCGCGAGCGCTGCGGCTAGGACCAACGTCGCTCGCGTGCCGATCGCGGAGGCGATCGGCCCGGCTGCCGCGAGTCCGATCGGGTAGACGACCAGCGACCCGAGCCAGAGGAGGGAGTCGACGCGGGCGAGTGCCTCGCCGGGGACGTGTTGCTGTTCCATGGTCGCCCAGAATGCGTTGGCGAGCGAGATCTGCCAGAAGAGGACGGCGGAGCCGACCAGGAGAACGGCGAGCGGCAAAGGCGGCACGTAGGCGAGGAGTTGCAGGGGGATGATGAAGGCGGTCAGGTAGGCGACGAGAAGCGGCCGGGCCGGCTTGAACCGGACTGCGACGGCGCTGCCGAGCAGCCCACCGACCGCGCCTGCCGTCAGCAGGAAGCCCCAGTCGCGCGCGCCGCCGTAGTGCGCCTTCACGATCGCCGGGGGGAGGACGAAGAGGATCGCGAGCGCGAAGTTCACCACGAGATCGCAGGCGAGCCCCGCGACCATCCAACGGCGCACGAGGATCTCATGGAGGCCTTCGCGAGCCTCCGCCAACATGTTCCGGCCGGCGACGCGTTGGATCGCGGCGGGCAGGCGCATCGCGGCGAGGCAGAGAAAACTGGCCACGAAGCTCGCCGAGTCGACCGCGAAGACCACTCCGAAGCCGAGTGTGACGACGATCACGCCCGCGACCGCCGGCCCGGACACCTCGAGGATCCCACGCGACAAACCGAGTAGCGCGTTCGCCTCCTGTACGTGCTGAGCCGGAACGATGCTCGGTATCAGCCCCGTCGACGCGGGGTTGAAGAACGCACTGGCGAAGCCGAAAACCACGGACGCTGCGGCGAGCTCCCAGACCCGTATGTCCCCGACGAAGAACGCGATCGCGATCAGCACCTGCACCACGGCGCGCAGGAGGTCGCTCCCCATCATCACGAGCTGCCGCGGGAGTCGGTCGGCCCAGACGCCGCCGGCGACGAGGAAGACGACACGGGTCGCAGAACCGAGGCCGAGCACGATTCCGAGGTCGGTCGTGGTGCCGAGCTTCAGCACCGCAAAGGTCACCGCGACCGGGACGATCGAATCGCCGACGGCCGAGAGCGTGCGCCCGAGAAAGAGCATCCGAAACGGGCGCGCGCGTAGCGGCCCAAGCGATGCTCCGCGCCACCTCACCCCCGGGATGATTCCACGCCACACCACCGCCTCGGTTCGCACTGAGTGCTCGCTGTGAGAACCTCCGGGTTCGTGGCTCGCCCGATCATTTTCATCAAGTCGCCTCGGCCGTCGCAGATGCCGCCCCGTCGAGGTTGCGGTGGCGCGCGACGTAGATGGCGAACGGCGCGGACCCGACCAGGTATCCGGTCGCGGCGATGACGAAGACCATTCTTGTCCCGACCGCGTTGATCAGTGGACCGGCGGCAATCGGGCCTAACGGCCCGGTGAGGAACATCACCCCGACCGCGGCGGGCAGCACCAGGTTGCGGAGCGCTGCGGGTGTGCGCGTCGTGATGACGGTGAAGATCGGCGCGCCGGTCAGCGGTCCGAAGAACCCTTGCAGGACCAGCACAGCGGCGACCCCGGCAGCCGGGAGAGAGAACCCGAGCAGCAGCTTCGGGATCGACGCGAGGACGAGTGCTCCCGCGGCGACGTGGAGCGCCCCGAACCGGCGCACGACGCCCGAGACGACGGGCATCCCGAGCAGCGCTCCGGCACCCATCGCGACGTAGAAGACACCTGCGACGCGGGCGTTCTGGTCGTAGTGGGAATACACGAACACGGGCAGCGTCGTCATGAACAGCGTAAAGAAGAACTCCATCGTCAACATCGTCACGCACAGGACGACGAGCAGCCTGCTTCGAAGGATGTACCTGACACCCGCAAGCAGTCCGCGCTCCTCGGCCTCGGTCGTCGGTTTCCTCCGTGGCACGAACAAGCCGACGGCGATCGCGGCGACTCCGAAGGTGGCAGCATCGACGTACAGCACGCTCGGCGCGCCGAGTGCGGCGATCAGGACGCCCGCCAGCGCAGGCCCGACGAGCGGCGCAGTCGTTTGCGCACCGTCGAGGTACGCGTTCACGCGAGCGACGAGGCTCTCCTCGTCGCCGACTACCTCTGCCAGGATCAGACGCTGGGCGGGCATGTGCGCCGCCGTGAAGACGCTCGTGAGGGCGACCAGCACGACCAGCAGCGGGAACGACAGCGCGTCGAGACTGTAGAGCGCCGGGATTGCAGCGAGCAGCGGAAGTCGCGCCGCGTCCGCGATCATCATCGTCTGCCTTGCCCCGATCCGGGCGATCAGCGAGCCCGCAGGGAGGGGCAGCGTGACGAACGGGATGCTGCCGATGCCGAGAACGAGCCCCAGCTTCGTTGCCGAACCAGTCGTCACAAGCACGAACCACGGGAGCGCCAGTACGGTCATCGACGAGCCGATCGACGACACCCACTCCGCGGCGACGATCGCACGGATCGGAGTCGAGCCAACCCGACTATCCACGACCGCTCCTCCGCGCAAGGCGCGTGTACAGCCCTTGACCAGGATCACGATGCAACTCCAACCTCCACAGACGTAGGAACAAGCACGCTCCGGTACGAACCGAAGCGAGAACGTCGTGAGATCAGACAGCCGTCTGCATCACCCGTTATCTAAGCCCCACGGACAGCGGAGCGCAAGTCGTTATCGGGCGTCAGGCAGATCCACTGCGCGAGTGTTCCGCTATGGCCCCTGAGCGACCACCAGACAACTGTTGATGAGTGAGCCGCTGATACTTCGATCGCTGTGCACTCACGGGCGCGAGGATAGGTCGAGATGCAGGCGTCAGAAGTTGCACGTGCGGTGGATGCGGCCATGGAGGTCGCGTCGGCGCTGGCCTTGCCGGTCGCCGAAGCCACGGTTGTTCAGAATTCGAACAAGCTCTCTTTGCGCTTGCTGCCCTGCGACGTCTTTGCCCGAGTGGCATTCGCCGGGCTTGAGGTGTTTGAGGCGGAACTCGAGATTGGACGACGGCTTGCTGAGATCGAGAGCCCTGTGGCGAGTCTTGAGCCTCGAGTGGAACCGCGTGTCTATGAGCGAGACGGGTTCGCGGTCACGCTCTGGACCTACTACGCGCAGACGCGTCAGGAGGTCTCGCCAGCCGACTACGCGAAGGCGCTTGAGCGGTTGCATGCCGGTATGGCGAAGGTCGATGTCACTGTGCCGCACTTCACTGACCGGGTCGCGGAAGCTCAACAACTCGTTGCGAGCCGGGACCGAACTCCAAGGCTTGAAGACTCGGACCGAGAGCTGCTCCACAGCACGTTACGAAGCCGGAGACGTGTGATCAGTCAGCGCTCCTCCGCCGAGCAACTGCTGCATGGAGAGCCACACGCGGGCAACCTGCTCAACACGAAGAGCGGGCCGCTGTTCATCGATCTTGAGACGTGTTGCCGTGGGCCTGTCGAGTTCGACCTCGCTCATGTGCCGGAAGAGGTCAGCGAGTGCTATTCCGGTGCGGATCAGGAACTGCTTCGCGCGTGCCGCCTCCTCGTTCTGGCAATGGTCGCGGCCTGGCGCTGGGATCCAGACGACCAATTCCCGAATGGGAAACGGGCAGGGCAAGAGCTTCTTCGCGCCCTACGCGCGGGGCCACCGTGGCCGTCACTCGACGTCGTGTGGCCGGACCCTGGCGGGTCGAAGCATCACTAACTCTGTAGGGCGAATCCACTCGGCTGGGCCAGTGCTCGGGAATGTCCCCCGAGCGCCGGTCAGATTCGCTGGTCAGATTCGCTTGACGCCGCCGACGCGAAGTAGGAACCCGTGGCCGATCTTCGTTACGACGCAGCGCACCCCGGCTGGAAGTGAGGTGCAGCGGAACGGCCCGAGACTCGATCGACCGGCCAACTGGCAGCGTCGGCACCGGGTCACTGTTGCCGATACAGCGCACGCCGTGGCAGGTCGTGAGTGTGCTGGCCGCGTTCATCGTCACCTCGACGTAGGCTCGGTAGGGACGATGCGGCCGTTGGCTCCGCAAGAGACGTAGGTGTGCGGGCGGGTGGCAGCGTTGAATCCAATCCCGCAGTTCATACCCCTCGGGCCGGGAGTGACAAAGGCTCGATAGGAAGCTTATGCGTGCGCCAGGCGCCAACGGCAAGCCCAGCCGCAACGATGGTCGCCAGGGTGCCAAGCCGAAGCCGAGCTGAACGGCTCATCACATCACCAAGATTGCCGGGCGCAAAGGCTCGTTAGGCATACCCGTAGTTCGGAGGTATTCCGGTGCTCCGGGGGACAGGCGCTGGGCCAGTGCTCGGGAAGACCCCTGAGCCGGGAACCAGTTGGGACGGAGCGGGAAACTAGGTGTGTGGCGTACTCCTTCGATGAGGTCTTCGCGGCGGAGTTCGAGCCGCTGCATCGCTACATCAGCAGGCGTCTCGGCGTCTCGGCGTCGGATGATCTGACAGCTGAGACGTTCGCCATCGCCTACCGGCGTTGGGGCGATCTCGACCCGTCACGCCCGGTGAAACCCTGGCTCTACGGGATCGCCTCCAACCTCATGCGACACCAGTGGCGCAAGGAGCGCCGGATGCTCCGGGCATACGCTCGCAGCGTGGTCGATCCGGTGCTTCCCGAGGACGAAACGTCCGTGGAACGACTCGACGTTCAAGCAGAGCGATCCACGTGGCGGCGGCGGTCTCCGAACTGCGCCAGAGGAACGCGAGATTCTCTTCTTCACGCCTGGGCGAGAACTGAGCGACACCGAAATTGCGGTCGCGCTCTCGCTCCCTGCCGGGACGGTGAAGTCGCGGCTCAGTCGCGCACGGGAACACATCCGGAACCACTCGGCGCTACCGGCCAAGTAGAGGTAGACAGACTGAAGACGATTGAGGAGCGACCATGACGAACGACGACCTACAACTTCTCCGCGAGTTCCGGGCCGAGATCCTTGCGCCCGACGATGAGACCCGCCGCAGGATCTACGCCTACGCGACGAGCAGTGTCGGGGGGGGGACAGCCCTCGGCGCGTCTTCTTCGCGTTCATCGCTGGCGCTCCTGGAGAGGTGTGCTCGGGGTCGCCGTCGCTGTGGCCGCACTCGCGGGTGCGGGTGTCGCTATCGCGGCTGGTCTCGGCGCGTTCAACGGGATCAGCGCCGCGCAGCATCCGCCCACCGCAGCCGACAGGCTCGACCCCGGAGTCGCGGAATCGATTGCGGCTGAACGGCAACCCGCTTGGAGACGCTGGAGGCCGATAGCGCCCGCTTCGTGACGCAACTCGCGGACGGGGTTCGCATCTATGCCGTCGCTACGAAGACCGGGGGGCTGTGTGCTCTCGCGGAGAGACTGCCAGACGGCAACACGGGAAGAACGATGCCGCTGCGATGGGATGCGGCTCGCCGCTCACCCAGAGTCAACCCACTACCGCAGCGTCCTTCCAGTCAAACGAGTCCACGCCGACCGATCAGCTACGGCATTGCTCTCGATAGCGTCACCGCCGTCTCTTCACGGCAGGCGGACAAGAAGTGACCGTGCCGGTCACGAACAACGTCTGGGCCTACGAGGGCGACAACTCGCGCCGATTGGCTCCCTCACCGTCCACTTCGCCAACGGGAGTACGCAGACGATCAAGTAGCGGCCGATCCTTCGGCGGGACGGAAGCGAGGACGCTCGCCTGGGCCAGTCTTCCGGAGTGACCCCTGAGGTGGTTACCTACCTGCCGTGTCGCGCCGAAGAGCGAGCGGGTAGGCTCCGGGTAGTCGCAACTGGCGTCCTGCTGATCGCTGGCTTCGTCGTCGCGGTAACCCACGGCCGAGTCATCGACTCCATCATCATCGGCGTGCTGATGCTGCCTGCGCTTGCGTTCGTGATTCTCTGGGCGACAGGTCGAACGCACTGACGCTCGCCTGGGCCAGTGTTCAGGAATGACCCCTGAGGTCTAGGGAGCGTTCGTCGGCTGGCTCACCGAAGGAGTGCCCGGCCACGTCACGTCGAATCCGGTGAACGGGGTCCAGCCGACCTCTGCGTCGTCGATCGTCATGCCCTTTTCGAACCAGACCACGACGCCGTTGAGCGGGACTCGGTCAAACGCCCGATCGTGATGCGACCGTGTGGAAGTCCGAATCACAGCCTGCTCCGCGCCTATCGCCGACGTCCAAACCCACAGCTCGCCGCCACGGCGACCGATCATCCACCTAGCGACCTTCGAAACGGAGACGTTCACGGCGAGCCGACGTTACCGATACGCAGAACCCTCGGCTGCGCGAGCGTTCACAAATGTCCCTTGAACGGCGAGCTGTCGAGATACTCGCTGTCGCCGCCGTACTGGTAACGCGCCATCTCCAGCGCGTAGAGCACCACCTTGAAGTCGCGTCGCTCAGCGGGCGTCGGCTTCGGCCAGTCGAGGAGCGCCCGCAGGGCCTCTGCGAGGACATCAGCAGCGGGCGTGCGGTCCTTGGCTGGTGCCTTGCTGTAGATCGCAAGGGCTCGCCGCGCCTCTTCAATCGCTTGGTCGATCTGTTCCGGTGGCATGCCAACCGCTGGCCGCTGTCGTCTACGGAGAGCGCAGTGACGAGTAGGTCCACCGTGGAGTGCAGGCGGTCGGCGGGCCGTGTACGTTCGTCCACCGGTGCATCTTGCCGGACTAGGAGCAGTTGGCTCTGGGCTGGGCCAGTGTTCGGGAATGACACCCGACGCTAGGCTCCGGCGCATGTCTGCTCCACCGAGGGCTGTAGCCGATGCCGTCCGAAGGCGGTTCCTGCGTTTGTCGCTCGCTGGTGTGGTCGTCTGGGGACTCCTCGGTGCCGGGGTCGGTTACCTCGGCGGGGGCTCGTCGGCAGCTGCGTGGCTCGGCACCGTTTTTGCTGTTCTACTGACCGTCGTCTTGATCCTCATCTACCGGGTCTTCCGCTCGTCCTAGGTGCAAGGGGCTCGCCTGGGCCAGTGCTCGGGAATGTCCCCTGAGCCGGGCTACTCTCCGACTGTGCCGCCCCGGGTTCGGGCTGTACGTGCTTCTCCTCCATGCGCTGCTGGTGCTTGTTGGCCCGGCGGCGGTGATCGTCGGCTTCTTCTTCTTCGGATCGGATTTGCTGCCCTGCTCCGCAGACGTGGTGGTTCGTCGTTGTGTTCCTGTGCGCGGCTGTCGCGATTGGGCGCATGGCTGAGGTCGTGACGGGGCACTGGGCTATAGAGGGACCTATCTACGCTCGCGCGCTGAAGCGCGTAAGGGCAAAGCTGCGGCCGCGCCGGGGCACGGCGACTAGCTGTCACGCAGAGTAGGGAGCGCGTCACCTGGGCGAGTGGTCGGGAATGTCACTTGACTCCGGTCGGCTTCGAACCGAACATGGTGGTCCGATGAGCCCGCGCGGCGAGGTCTCGGAGCACACCGTGAAGGTCGCTCAGTATGAGCGGGAGCGGAACGTCGCTGGGTTGATCCAAGAACTGGGAAGCGTTGTTCAAGGGCGGAGCAAGTATTCGATCCCGCGCGCTGACGCCGCGCTGGCTCTCGGGCGGCTTCGCGAACTAGGTGCTGCTCCTCAACTGAGCGAGCTTGCTACCGGCGACAGCGAGTTCATGGTTCGGATGTGCGCCTTTGAGGCTCTCGGCGTCATGAAGGCGAAGGACGCAGAGGCGGCGATGGTTGCAGGGCTGGATGACCCTCACCCGATACCGCGCATGGCAGCAGCTGAGGCGCTTGGACGTATCGGGGCTCAGGACGCGATACCGCGTCTTCGTCAGGCTCTGGAGTCTGATCCAAGTGGAGACGTCCGGTTGCACGCCATCGAGTCCTTGGTCTTGCTAGGAGACAAGCAGTCACGGGATCGCGTGCCCGAGGCACTCAAGGCGGTGGGCTGGCGGGTTCGGAGTGCCCCTCGCTGGAAAAGGCTCGGGCGGGTAGTCGAGGCCGGGGAGCCTCTTACTCCCTGGATCGAACCGTACAAGTAGCTCTCGTCTGGGCCAGTGTTCGGGAATGATGCTCCTATGACGTGTCAAGTCATGAGCGGCTCGTTGTTCGAGTAGTCGGTAGAGGTGGCGGGCGAGGTAGCGCTTGAGTAGGCGTGTTGCGTCGCGGCGGGTCTTGCCTTCGGCGAGGCGGCGTTCGATGTAGTCGCGGGTTGTTGGGTCGTGGTGGCGGCGGTGGAGGACGATGGTGTGGAGAGCGCGGTTGAGTTGGCGGTCGCCGCCGCGGCTGAGCCGATGCCGTTGTTTGGCCGCTTGATGCGGGGACGGGTGCGACGCCGGCGAGCCGGGCGAAGCAGGCTTCGGAGCGCAACCGGCCGCGGTGCGACCAGGCGACGAGCAGTTGCGCAGCAACGATCGGCCCGACACCGGGCTCGTCGAGCAGTGCCGGTGCGAGTGCGCGTACGTGGGCGAGGAGTTCGCGCTCGAGCTCGGCGGCCTCGACTGTCGCCGCTTGGATCCGGCGGGCGAGGCTGCGCAGGACGAGCCGTGTCGCGAGCTCGTCGGCTCGCCGCGATGAGCGACGAAGGCGGCTGCAGCGGTCGAGCAGCTTACCGGCCGGCAGCCTGCGCAGCTCCTCGCGGAGCCGCTCGGGCGCGGTCACGATCACGGCGCGGAGCTGTCTGAGCGCCTCGCGGCGGACGTCGACGGCGCTGCGCCGGGCGACCAGGAGCAGCCGCAGCGCCTCGCGCCGCTCGCCGGCGCGCGGAAGCGCGAGTGTCTCGCTGGCCAGCGCGGCGCGAGCGGTGCGTGCCGCGTCGAGCGCGTCGTCTTTGCCGCGCAGCCGCGCTCCGCCCGCGGCGCGCGGCTGGCCTCGAGCACCCTTCGCCTCGATCGACGAGATAGCGCGCAAGGCCGGCGCCGTAGCTGCCGGTGCCCTCGATCGCCCACACGCGACGACCCTCGGCGGCGCTCGCGAACCGAAGCGCCTCCCTATAACCGCGCGCGCTCGCACGCACCGCCGCCCCCGCGACAACCGCACCCGCCGGCGCAGCAACGACCGCAAGCCGTGCTCGTCGCGGTGCGTGTCGACGCCGACCACGTAGTCCAGCTCGTCTGCAACCATCCGACCGATCCTCCGATCCGTTCGTAGGGTCCGGTGGTGCCGGTCTGATGCGAGGGAAACCGCAGCGGCAGGACTGTGATGAGTCACGCCACGAGGCGGACAAGCTCCTGATCAAGCCAGCAGCGGGCGCCAGACCGGCGCCGCCGCGCACACGCGGACAGATCATTCCCAAGGCACGCAACGCGGCCAGTCACCCGACGAGTCACACGCGGCACGACGACAACCAGGCTGGCAACTGCCCCAGACAGACCAACTCGACGAGTCTCACAGTCCCCCGAGCGTGGTAGAAGACATCTTTGTGGAATTGCGCGACTCGGAATCTCTGATCTTCCGCTGCCGCGCGAACCGCAGCGTCGGTCGCCGCGCTCTGGGAGGTCACCTCTACCTCACCAATCAGAGGCTTGTGTTCGAGCCGCACCTGATCGACCGATTGCTGAGTCGAGAAGGATTCCTGGACGTTCCCCTCACGAGAGTCGCAGCGGCCGATGTTGCGCCGCGCGGCGCAAGGCTCTTTGACGGGAGCCGTCGTCCGCGGCTTCGCGTGCAGCAAGCGGGCGAGTTGGAGGAGCTATTCGTGGTGAATCGCGCCGATGACCTCGCAGCGGAGATCACCCACGCGGCGAGACCTCAGTAGGTCATCTGACGTAGGGACGCTTCGGCTGGGCCAGTGCTCGGGAATGTCCCCTGAGCGCAGCGGATCTAGCGGCGCGCTGGCTGCATACGCGCGACGAGACGCTGTGCGGTTGCGGCGAAGGGCACCGTTCGGCCCGGCTTGAAGGTGAGGATCAGCAGGGCGCGGCCTTCTTGCACGAGGATCGTCTTGGAGGTCTCCGTCATCCGGACGGGGCTCTTCACCTTGATCGAGAACACAAACAGCGCGGCACGTCCTCCCCCAGCCGCGAGATTCTTCTCAGAACGTAGAGAGATTGTCTGCTGGACTCCGGACTTGTCGATCGTCCGCGTCGCCGAGGCTTTCCGTTTCACGGTCGTGTAGGCCGAGCGCGCCTTTGCGGTGCCGGCGAACACCTGGACGAGCGCGGTCGCCCTCGGAACGAACGCCGGATCTCCCGGAAGTACGAAGAAGCGATACACGCAACCGGACGTGCGCGGCGGGCAGGTAAAGCTTCGGGCGTGAGCCGCCGCTGATGACTCTTGCCGCCAGCTCGATCCAAGATCCGAGGCAATCGGTGCGATCCTTACAGCCAACCGCTGATCCTGTGGACCGACCGAACCAGCGGCAGCGCTGCACGCGCAAGAGACTGCGAGAGCCGTCACCAAGAGCGCGATCATTCCCCGAGCCCTGGGGTCAGATTCCGCCATTGCAGCCGAATGATGAGCCGCTGAGCGAATCAGCGCATCGGTACTTGCGGGAAGGGGTCGTCGCCTGGGCCAGTGCTCGGGAATGCACTTGAGTCAACGCCAACGCGCGGCCCGCGACGAAGATCACGAGGGCTGCGCCAAGCCCGAGGTAGAGCGGCCATCGTCGGCGGAACTGGTAGACGCTGATGTTCTCGCCAGGACGTTGCCCGAACACCGTCACCGCTGCAAGCCCGACGACGACCAAGCCGAGGGCGACGAGCGAGCCAGCATCGCACGCATCCACGCCTGGAGTATGTGGCCTCGCCTGGGCCAGCGTTCGGGAATGAAGCTCCTATGACTTGTCAAGCCATGAGTGGCTCCTGTTCGAGTAGCCGGTAGAGGTGGCGGGCGAGGTAGCGCTTGAGGAGCCGGGTGGCGTCGCGGCGGGTCTTGCCCTCGGCGATGCGGCGGGCGATGTAGTCCTTGGTCGCCTGGTCGTGCTGGCGGCGGTGGAGGACGATGGTGTGCAGGGCGCGGTTGAGTTGGCGGTCGCCGCCGCGGCTGAGGCGGTGCCGTTGGGTCTGGCCGCTTGAGGCGGGGACGGGGGCGACGCCGGCGAGGCGGGCGAAGCAGGCTTCGGAGCGGAGCCGGCCTGGGTGCGACCAGGCGACGATCAGCTGTGCGGCGACGATCGGCCCGACGCCGGGCTCGTCGAGCAGGGCCGGGGCGAGCGCGCGGACGTGGGCGAGGATCTCCTGTTCGAGTTCGGCGGCTTCGCTGGTGGCTGCCTGGATCCGGCGGGCGAGGCTGCGCAGCACGAGCCGTGTCGCGAGCTCGTCGACTGCTCCGCCTCGGCGAAGGCGGCTGCAGCGGTCGAGCAGCTGGCCGGGCGGCAGTCTGCGTAGCTTTTCGCGCAGCGGCTCCGGTGCGGTGACAATCACGGCGCGGAGCTGGGTGAGCGCCTGGCGGCGGACGTCGACGGCGCTGCGACGTGCCACCAAGAGCAGCCGCAACGCCTCGCGCCGCTGACCCGTCCGCGGCAGCGCGAGCGTGTCGCTTGCCAGGGCTGCTCGGGCTGTGCGGACGGCGTCGAGCGAGTCGTTCTTGCCAGCCAGCCTGCGCTCGGCTCGCGGTGTGCGGCTCAGCTCGAGCACCAGCTCGCCCCGCTCGGCAAGGAAGCGGGCCAGGCCGGCGCCGTAGCTTCCCGTCCCTTCGATCGCCCAGGCGCGGCGGCCCGACGCGTGGCGCTCCGCGAAGCGAAGCGCTTCCCGATAGCCACTCTGCCGGGCCGCTATCTCGCTCCCCGCCAGCGCAGCGCCCGCCGGCGCTGTCACGACCGCCAGGACGTGTGCGTCGCGGTGGGTGTCGACGCCGACCACGTAGTCCAGCTCGTCTGCAAGCATCCGACTCGATCCTCCGACTCCGTTCGTAGGGTCCGGTGGTGCCGGTCTGAAGCGAGGCAAACCGCGGCGGCAG
>CAVPDV010000005.1:0-861381 GCA_963702785.1 uncultured Actinomycetes bacterium
TCCAAGCCCCGGTAAACGGCGGCGGTAACTATAACCGTCCTAAGGTAGCGAAATTCCTTGTCGGGTAAGTTCCGACCTGCACGAATGGAGTAACGACTTGGGCGCTGTCTCAACAAGGGATCCGGTGAAATTGTAGTTTCGGTGAAGATGCCGAATACCCGTGGTTGGACGGAAAGACCCCGTGAACCTTTACTACAGCTTGACGTTGGAGTCTGGGATTCGTTGTCCAGGATAGGTGGGAGGCTGTGAAGCGGGGACGCTAGTCCTCGTGGAGCCAATCTTGGGATACCACCCTTCGTGTTCTGGGCTTCTAACCCGCTGCCGTGATCCGGGGCGGGAACAGCGTCAGGTGGGTAGTTTGACTGGGGCGGTCGCCTCCTAAAATGTAACGGAGGCGCGCAAAGGTTCCCTCAGCACGGTTGGAAATCGTGCGTAGAGTGCAAAGGCATAAGGGAGCTTGACTGCGAGACAGACATGTCGAGCAGGCGCGAAAGCGGGCCTTAGTGATCCGGCGGTAACTGGTGGACGTGCCGTCGGTCAACGGATAAAAGGTACTCCGGGGATAACAGGCTTATCCTTCCCAAGAGTCCACATCGACGGAAGGGTTTGGCACCTCGATGTCGGCTCGTCGCATCCTGGGGCTGGAGCAGGTCCCAAGGGTTGGGCTGTTCGCCCATTAAAGCGGTACGCGAGCTGGGTTCAGAACGTCGTGAGACAGTTCGGTCCCTATCCACCATGGGCGCTGGAGCTTTGAGGGGAGTCGTCTCTAGTACGAGAGGACCGAGACGAACAGACCTCTGGTGTATCAGTCGTCGTGCCAACGGCGCTGCTGATTAGCCACGTCTGGATGGGATAACCGCTGAAAGCATCTAAGCGGGAAGCCCACCTCGAGATGAGAGCTCCCATCCCCTAGAGGGAGTAAGGGCGGTCGGAGACTACGACCTTGATAGGCGGGACGTGTAATCGCAGCAATGCGTTCAGCGGACCCGTACTAATTGCCCGAGGTCTTGATTTGAACACCGGTACAGAGTCGCTATGGAGTTTTGAAGGTGCTGCGCGGCTAGCGTGCTGCCCTTGAAAGTTCGGCGGTCATACCGGCGGGAGACACCTCTTCCCATTCCGAACAGAGAAGTTAAGCCTGCCAGGGCCGATGGTACTCGGAGGGCAACCTCCCGGGAGAGTAGGTCGCCGCCGATTTATCTTCGCGAAAGAGAGCCGCCGCGAGCGGCTCTTTTCGTCGACCGTAGGCTGCGGCATCCGCGGAGCTTCTCCCGCCGGGCGGGGTCGAGCTCGCGGAGCCGGCGCACGCGCTCGCCGACCGGGGGAGGGTGACGAAGAGCGCCGCCGAGTCCGCGCTCCGCGAACGGGTTGATCGGGAAGAGCGGCTCGGTCGCCGGGCTGCCGTGAACTCGACGAGCTCCGAGCCTGGTCCAGCCTGACGAGGCGTCCGCAAGCCCGTGCGGCGAATCGCAGAGCGACGCCGCGAGCCGGTCGGCGGCGAACTCGCGCTCGGCGAGACGAGAAGGTGGACGCACGCGCAGCGACCGGGCCGAGCACGAAGAGGAGCGCGCGCTGGAACACCGCCGAGCCTGCCGTCTCGAGCATGACGGCCGCCGGCGACGGCCGCCGCGCGTCTGCACCGAGCTCGTGCAGGCGCACGTGCGCGACCTCGTGCGCGACTCAGGCCTCGAGCTCGGCCGGCGTGCACGCAGGGACGCAGCCGGCGCTCGACGCGACGGCGGAGCTGCGCAGGCCGCGCCCGGTCGCGGGCGGAGCGGCAAGCCGTCCGGGATGAGATAGAGGCGGGGCTTGGCGATCCCCGCCTTGGCGGCGAGCCGCTCGACGGTCGAGTGAAGCAGGGGCGCCTCGCCGAGCGGCAGCTCGCGCGCGCCGATCATCCCGAGGACGACGCGGTCGAACGTCCAGTACGCGCCGGCGGCGACCAGGAGCGCGCAGAAGACGAAGATCGAGAGGAGTCGCACCCCGCCGAGCGCCCAACCGACGAGCGCCATCGCGCCGGCGAGCGCCACGACGAGGAGCCAGATCTTGAGGATGTTGCGAAGCGCGACGAGCACGCCGCCTCGCTATTCGCCGGAGTCCGGGCCGTTCTCCTGCCCGTCGTCGTCGAGCAGGCCGCGCGGCGGCCAGTCCTCGTTCTGGGGGGCGTCGCACCTGCTCGAGCAGTGGAGCGACGCGATGTTCTGGAGGGGGACGAGGATGTGCCCGTTCAGCTCGATGTGCGCCACCTCGTCGACGTAGCAGTAGGCCGTGAGGACGCCTTCCTGGTATTCGCCGCCGAAGAGTGCGACCTCGACCTGCTCGCCCTTGTACTTGCTCGTGTAGTCCTCCACCGGCGGATTCAGTCTAGTCGGCCGGAAGGAGCCGTCCTCGCAGACGCAGGCCCAGCGGCCGCAGTTCTCGACGACGGGCAGGGCGAGGCCGAGAGTGACGGCCTGCAACCCGCCGCATCGAGCCGCCGTGCGTGACGACGAGCACACGGCCGCCGGGATGCCGTTCGGCGATCCGGCGCAGCGCGCGAGGAGGGTCGCGCCCGGTGTGCTCCTCGGTCGACTCGCCGACGAAACTCGACGCCGGGGTCGCGCTCGACCGGCGGTCAGGCCTTCCCAGTTTCCCCAGTCCTTCTCGCGCAGGTCCCTGTCGAGGACAGTCACCGAGCCCGAGCCGCGTGCCGAGGATCTCCGCCGTCTCGCGAGCGCGCGAGAGGTCGCTCGCGTAGATCGCCTCCAACCTCTCGCCGGCGAGCCCCTCGGCGAGCTCCCGCGCCTGGCGGCGACCGAATTCGTTCAAGCGACGGTCGGTCTGCCCCTGCAGCGGCCCTCGGCGTTCCAGTCGGTCTCGCCGTGGCGAACGAGCAGGAGCGTGGTCACGACTCGACTACGCTAGCGGCCGCATGGACCTCGGCCTCGCCGACAGCGTCTGTCTCGTCACCGGATCCACCGGCGGGATCGGGCTCGAGACCGCGCAGCTGCTGCGCGCGGAGGGGGCGATCGTCGTCACGACCGGCCGCAGCGGCGGGGGACAGGTCCCGGCCGATCTCTCGCAGCCCGGCGAGCCGGAGCGTGTCGTGCGCGGAGACCATCGAGCGGCACGGCCGCCTCGACGTACTCGTGAACAACGTCGGCTATAGCGAGATCCGCAAGCTCGAGGAGCTGACGGACGACGACTGGCAGGCGTCGTTCGAGGTGAACCTGATGAGCGCGGTGCGCGCGACCCGGGCGGCGCTGCCCGGGATGCGCGAGCGCGGCGCCGGCACGATCGTCAACGTCTCCTCGACCGCGGCGAAGCGGCCGTCCACCGGCATGCCCGACTACTCGGTCCTGAAGGCGGCGCTCCTCTCCTTCTCACGCCTCGTCGCCGACCTGTACGCCAAGGACGGGATCCGCTGCAACGCAGTCACGCCCGGGCCGACCGCGACGCAGGCGTGGCTCGGCGAGGGCGGGCTCGCCGACCAGCAGGGCGAGCGCGACGAGGTGCTCGCGAAGGTCGCCGCGGGGCGCCCGCTGGGGCGGCTCGCGCAGCCGGAGGAGATCGCCGCGGTGATCGTCTTCCTCTGCTCGCCGCGCGCGAGCTACGTCACCGGCGCGGCGTGGAGCGCCGACGGCGGGACCGTCCCGATCATCGTGTGACGCGACAGCGCAGCGTCCCCGAGATGCGGAACGGGATCCCGCGCGTGGTGGCGGAGGGCAGACGGCCTGCCTGGAGCTTCGCCACGACCTCTCGCGCCGTCGCCTTCGTCACCTGCACGACCGGCCTGTGCCAGCGGAACACCTTCTGCTTGCGGACGTTGAGCGTGACCGTCCCCCGGCGATAGGTGCCACTTCCCTTGAAGTGCTCGAGGTGCAACGTGACCCGCTCGAAGTGGCTCGGCGCATAGGGGCGCGAGATGTGGGTCTGGTACTTGCGGCTCACGAAGTCCAGGGTCGTGCCGCGGATGGTGCAGACGTCCCCTGTCGACCCGGGACCGTCCAGTCGTTGGACGACTCGTATCCGTGAGGGCCGTCGATCGACAGGGAGCTGTGCGGGTCGCGACAGTCGTAAGCCTTCGGCATCCGGAGGTGGAGGGTGGCGCCGCCGAGGGAGAGGACGCGGTGACCCGTCCTCCCGTCCGGACGCCGGAAGGTGACGCGAAGCCGTGAGAGCGGCGCGGGGTTGGCGGCCGGGATCTGGGCGCACGAGCCGAGCTGGAAGTCGAGCTCGACACCGACGTATCTCCGCGCTGCGAGGGCGAAGGGGTGCGGCCGGGCCGGGCCGCCCTCGAGCGAGAACACGTGAGCCGGGCACATCGCACCAGGCGGGCACTTGAAGACGTGCCACGGATGGAAGCGCGTCCCGATCTGGTGGATCAGCGTTCGCCGCGGCTCGAGCACGCGCGCGTCGGTGACGACGAGCTTCCCCCGAGACTTGTTGCCGAGAAGAAGCCCGAGCTGGAACTGCGCGCGCGGGACGAAGCGCAGGAGCTCGCCGGTTGTGGGCGCGGAGCCGAGATCGACGGCGCCGTGGGACTCGAGCATCCCTCCGAGCGCGAGTGGGGCGCGCTTGGACGACGCGGCACCGGCTACTCCCACCAGCAGGAGCGAGAGTGCGAAGACGCAGAAGAACCGCATCATCCGAAGATACGTCGCGAGGTCCGAGATCGTCACTTCCCGCCCGCCGCCGGCCGGGCTAGATTGGCCGGACGATGCCCGAGATCGCCGGACAGGTCGCGGCAGGCTTCGCCGACGCGGTGCGCGAGCACGAGGAGCACTGGCTCTCGCCGCTCGCCGTCCGCTCGTACGAGACTCGAGGCCGGAACCTGCCCGAGGAGGAGTGCCGTCTGCGGACGCCGTTCCAGCGCGACCGCGACCGGATCGTGCACTCGAAGGCGTTCCGGCGCCTGCGCCTCAAGACGCAGGTCTTCGTCGACCCCGAGGGCGACCACTTCCGCACGCGGCTGACGCACACGCTCGAGGCGGCGGGGATCGCGCGTGGCGTTGCCCGCGCCCTGCGTCTGAACGAGGACCTGACCGAGGCGATCGGGCTCGGCCACGACCTGGGCCATCCGCCGTTCGGTCACGCCGGCGAGCAGGCGCTCGACGAGCTGCTGCGGGAACGCGGCGGTCGCGGCTTCCGCCACAACGAGCACTCCCTGCGCGTCGTCGAGCGGCTCGAGCGCGACGGGCGCGGCCTGAACCTGACGTGGGAGGTTCGCGACGGCATCCTCAAGCACACCGGCTCGGAGGAGCCGGAGACGCTCGAAGGTCGCATCGTCCGGCTCGTCGACCGTTTCGCCTACATCAACCACGACATCGACGACGCGGTGCGCGCCGAGCTGCTCGCGCCCCGCGAGCTGCCGGCGGCGCCGATCGCGCTGCTCGGCGCCACCGGCTCGCGCCGCATCGACACGCTCGTCCACGACCTCGTCGAGACGTCCGCCGGGGCGGGAGACATCGTCCAGAGCGACGAGATCGGCGAAGCGATGCTCGCGTTGCGCGCCTTCATGTTCGAGCACGTCTACCTCCAGCAGGATCACGCGCCCGCACGCGCCGCCGTCCGGCGGATCTTCGAGCAGCTCGTCGACGCCCGCGGGATGGACGCCGAGGAGGCGACCGACTACCTCGCCGGCATGACCGACCGCTTCGCCCTCGCCTACGCCGCCGAGCTCGGCTAGTGGCGATGGCACGGATCAAGGACGAGTCGGTCGAGCGCGTCAAGGCAGCGGTGGAGATCCTCCCGCTCATCGAGGACGTCGTCCGGCTGCGCAAGTCCGGCGGCACGTACAAGGGACTGTGTCCGTTCCACCAGGAGAGGACGCCGAGCTTCACCGTCTCGCCGGCGCGCGGCACGTTCAAGTGCTTCGGCTGCGGCGAGGGCGGGGACGCGATCGCGTTCGTCGAGAAGACGGAGGGCGTCGACTTCGTCGGCGCGATCGAGCTGCTCGCGCGGCGGCTTCGGCGTCGAGCTCGAATACGAGCAGGCGTCGCCGGAGCAGGAGCGGAAGCGGGAGCGGGACAAGCGCATCACCGAGCTCCTCGATCGAGCGGCGAAGCTGTACGCCCACATCCTCTGGGAGACCGAGCAAGGCGCGACCGCCCGCGACTACCTGGCATCGCGGAATCTAGGTGAGGCTGCATGTCGCGAATTTCGGCTCGGCTACGCACCCGCTGGGTCGACGTTGACCAGTCGTGCCGGGCAGGAAGGGTTCAGCCGCGAGCAGCTGCTGTCTGCGGGGTTGACGAATCGCGGGGGGTACGACTACTTCCAGCGCCGGATCGTGTTCCCCCTGGCCGACCGTCGAGGAGAGGTCCTCGGCTTCCAGGCGAGGAAGCTATTCGACGACGATCCGTTGCAGGGGAAGTACGTCAACTCGCCGGAGAGCGAGCGGTTCCACAAGGGAAATCTGCTTTACGGCCTCGACCTTGCCCGGCAGTCGATCGCCAAGGAAGACCGCGCCGTGATCGTTGAGGGGAACACCGACGTGATCGCACTACGCCAAGCGGAGTTCGGTCCGGTCGTCGCGTCGATGGGAACTGCGCTGACCGAGGCGCAGCTCAAGGATCTCTCGAGATTGACGAGGCGACTCTTCTTGTGCCTGGACGCAGACGCGGCGGGAACCGAGGCGACACTCCGAGGCATGGACCTCGCGGTGCGCGGCGGCTTCAGCGTGCGCGTCGTGCCTCTCGCCGAGGGGACCGACCCGGCCGACGACCCGGCGGCGTTCCAGGAGCGGTTGGCTGCGCCGGTGAGCTACCCGGTGCATCGCGTCCGCCTCATGGTCGACCGGGCGTCCGACCGGCAGGCTGCGTGGGCAGAGGTTCTCGCCTTTCTCAACACGCTCCCCGACTCCCCGGAGCACCTCGAAGCGCGCCGCCTCGCGGCCGATCTCCTGGACCTGCCGCCCGAGATGCAGGCGCTGCTTGCTCCACGCCGGGGAAGCTTGAGCGCCGCGTCAGGGTCGCCGCGACTGCTCGACGCGGGCCACCGTCTCGAGCGGACCGCCCTCGCGGGAGTCGCGGCACACGACTCGCTCCGCTCCGAGCTCGAGCTGCTCGGGCCCGAGCACTTCGACGACGAGCTGCACCGGCGGGCCCGCGGGCACCTGCTCGGGCAGGAGCCTGCCGACGCGGAGCTGACGGCCCTGCTGGCCGAGCTCTACGCGCTGGGCGACGAGGAGGAGATCACGCTCGAGACGGCGGAGCAGCTCCTGCTCCGTCTGCGCGAGCGCGGCCTGGAGCGCGAGCTCGCGGACGCCGACGGGGAGCGGCTCGTCGAGCTGCAGAAGCGGCTCGCCGCCCTCCGAGACGAGATTCGAGCCTTCGCGTAGCGGGCTACAATGGCCGCCGCCAATCCCCGGTAGCTCAATTGGCAGAGCATCCGGCTGTTAACCGGAGGGTTGTTGGTTCGAGTCCAACCCGGGGAGCTTCATCGACGCGCGCGACGCGCTAGCCTCCGGCCTCGTGCCTGCCGTCGCGCCGCGTCTCGCCCTGTTGCTCGAGCGCCTGGGCGCGATCTACGACCTCGAGCGGGCTTCGCTCCTGCTGGCCTGGGACCAGGAGACGAAGATGCCGCCGCTCGGCGCGCCGGCGCGGGCGGAGCAGCAGGCGACCCTTGCTCGCCTCGCGCACGAGCTTGCGACCGCCCCGGAGCTCGGCGAGCTGCTCGACGAGCTGCGGGACGTCGAGGAGCAGAGCGTGCCGGAGTCGTTCGAGGCGAGCGTGCTCCGCGTCGCGCGGCGTGAGTACGAGAAGGCGCGGCGGGTGCCGCCCGAGCTGCAGGCCGAGCTCTCCCGTGCCGGCTCCCTCGGCTACCGCGCCTGGCTGCAGGCGCGCGCCGAGCGGGACTACGGCGTCTTCCGGCCGCACCTCGAGCGGCGCCTCGCGCTCACGCACGAGTACGTCGCCTGTCACGAGCCCTACGCGGATCCCTACGACGTCCTGCTCGACGAGCACGAGCCGGGAATGCGGACGGAGGTCGTCGAGGCCCTGTTCGCCCGGCTCAAGGAGGGGCTCGTCCCGCTCATCGCCGGGCTCGGCGAGCCGGTCGACGACTCCTGCCTCCACGGCCGCTTCCCGGTGGAGCGCCAGCGCGCGTTCGCGCTCGAGGTGCTCGCGCGCTGGGGCATGGACGACGACGCGTGGCGCCTCGACGACACGGTTCACCCGTTCCAGATGTCCATCTCCACGGGCGACATCCGGCTCACGACGCGCTTCGACGACGGCGACCTCGGCGGGATCCTCGCCTGCCTGCACGAGTTCGGGCACGGCATCTACGAGCGGCAGGTGGACGAGAGGTTCTTCCGCACGCCGCTCGCCGGCGGAGCGTCGGCGGCCTGGCACGAGTCGCAGAGCAGGCTCTGGGAGAACCTCGTCGGCCGCCGCCTCTCGACGTGGCGCTGGTTCTACCCGCGGCTGCAGGAGGTCTTCCCGGAGCAGCTCGGCGCCGTCCCGCTCGAGCAGTTCCACCGCGCGCTCAACCGCATCGCGCCGGGCACGAGCCGCGTCGAGGCGGACGAGGTCACGTACTCGCTCCACGTCATCCTCCGCTTCGAGCTCGAGCGGGAGATGCTGGCCGGCGACTTGGCGCCCGCCGACCTGCCCGAGGCGTTCGACGGGAAGCTGCGCGAGTACCTCGGCGTCGAGCCGCAGGACGTCGTCGCAGGCGTCCTGCAGGACGTCCACTGGGCGGACAGCAACTTCGGCTACTTCCCGACGTACGCGCTCGGGAACGTCATCTCCCTGCAGCTCTGGGAGCGGGCGGCGGCAGAGCTCGGCGACGTCGACGCGCAGTTCGAGCGCGGCGAGTTCGGCGCCCTCCGCGCGTGGCTCGGCGAGCACGTCCACGACTGGGGCAGGACGTTCGAGCCGCCGGAGCTCCTCGACCGGGTGGTCGGGGCCCCGCTCGATCCCGAGCCCTACCTCGCGTACCTTCGTGGCAAGACCGAGGAGCTGTATGCCGGAAAGACCCTCCGACGATAGACTCGCGTCGTGAGCTGGCTGTACATCGCGCTGCTCGCCGCGGCTGTCGCGCTCGTCGCGGGCGCCGAGTGGCCGCGGCTCGAGGAGCGGTTCGGAGCAGGGCCGCGGCGGCGCGCGCAAGCGCGACAGGCGGAAGCAGAGCCTGCACCTCGTCCGCGACGACGAGGCGGACGAGTTCGCCGCGAGCGTGCAGCGCGACCTCGCGAACCTGCCGACCTTCGACGACCGCGAACGGCGCTAAGCGCCCTCAGGGGCGGATCGTCACCGTCGCGCGCAGGACGTGCGTGTTCGGGAGCACCGGTCCGACGTCTTCCATGTTCTTCGACTCCTGGTAGTCGGACGCACTCACGCTCAGTTGCTTGCCGCCCGGAGCCTGGCCCGCGGTCGGAATGGACAGCACACCGTTCGCGTACGTGAACTGGGCCCGGATCCCGCCGAGCCTGACCTCGAGCGAGTGCGGATCGACGCCGGAGCCCGAGTCGGTGACGACGAGGCGAATCGGCTCGCCGACGGCGACGGTTCCGTCGAGCAGCCGGATCGCGGGCGGTGTCGTGTCGTCGACCCAGAAGCGGAACGTGAAGGAACCCGGCTGGGCGCCGGTCGGCGTGTCGAAGACGAACTCGTACGTTCCGGGCGTGGGCAGGACCGCTCCGACGACCGGCTCCGCGAGGCCGCGCTGCTGGTACGGGTTGAGCGCCGCCGGAACGCCGGTGTAGCCGACGAGCCGGTTCTCGTCCGTGCCCGAGACGAGGCGCGGCGAGACCCGGACGCCCGGCCCGTGGCCGAGAACGACGACGCCGAAGTTCGCGACCGGCTTCCGCAGCGTGAAGCGGAAGACCTGCTCCGGCCCGCCGAGCCGGGTCGGGATCCCAGGCGCCAGCCCACGTTCGGGGTAGCGGTACGTCGAGACGCGGGCCGCCTGGCCGGCCGTGTCGCCCTGATAGATGCCGGGCGCGCCGAGCGTCCGGTGCGGATCGAGGCCGAGCAAGGGCACCTCGACGTGGAACCAGAACGGGATCCGCCGCACGTCGCTCCCGCGCGTGAGGACGACGAACCCGCTGCCGTCGCCCGCTTTCGCATCCGTCGAGACGGTGAGGCGGACGTGAACGGTGGCGCCCGCGACGAGGGTCGCGGCGCTCGGCGTCAACGTCGTGCCGTGCGGCAGCGACTGAACGGCGACGGAGACGCTCCAGGGCGCGCTGCCGCCGCCCGCGTCCGTTGTCGAGAGTGCGAGCGCGCCGGAGAAGCCGCGGCGGACGAGGCCCCACGCGAGCGAGGTCGGCGCGGTGAAGACGAGCGGATCGTCGGCGCGGACGAGGTCGATGCGCCCGCCGCCCTCGCGCAAGGGCGAGATCTCGGCTGGGCTCCGGCCGGCGTGCACCGGGTCGCCGGTCGAGGCGAGCGCCGACTTCACCTGCTCCACCGTCCAACCCGGATGCCGCTGCAGGAGCAGCGCCGCCGCGCCCGAGACGTACGAGGTCGCCATGCTCGTCCCGTCCCAAGACTCCCAGCCGGCCGGCGGCACCGACGAGAGCGACGGAGACGCCGGGGGCCGTCACGTCCGGCTTGAGCAGGAGCGAGATCGGCACCGGCCCCGCCGACGAGAACGACGCGGCGGCGTCCGGCCCGCTCGGAGCCGCTCACGGTGGAGGCGGCGACGCTGATGGCTGCCGGCGCGTTCGCCGGAGAGCCGATCGAGCCATAGCCGGCCACGTTGTAGTCGTTGCCGCCGGCGACGACCGACACGACGCCCGCGGCCGCGGCGTTCTGGAGCGCCTGGACGACGATGTCGCGGCTCGGGGGGACGGCCGGCTCGCCGAGGGCGAGATTGATGACGTTCATCCCGTCGGCAACGGCCTGGTCGATCGCCTTCGCGAGCTCCGGCGAGTTGCCGTCGAGCCCCCAGTCCTTCGTCGGGACGGTCAGCGCCTTGTAGTTGCCGAGGTAGGCGTCGGGTGCGATGCCCGAGACGAGGACGGTCCCATCCAGCCCCACGGCCCGGGTGCCGTGGTCGCCGGCGGCGATCCCGGCGACGTGCGTGGCGTGGTCGGACTCGATCGGATCGAAGGGCCGGTCGGCGTACTTCCAGCTCGTCGACGGGGAGGGGAAGGCGCGCGCGACGATCACCTTCGGCGTCGTGTAGGCGGTGTTCCCCTTCGGGAAAGCCGCGTGGGTACGAGAAGCCCGCTGGGTCGAAGTACGGGTGCGTCTGGTCGATGCCGTCGTCGATGATCCCGATCTTCAGCCCCTGGCCCGCGGTCGCGAGGCTCGGGCCCCAGAGAGCCGTCGCGCCGAGGAAGGCGGGCGTTCCGTCGGTCGGGGTTGCTCCGGCTGCGGCCCGCGGCGCCCGCAGCGAGTGGTACGTCGCCGTCGGCCAGACGGTCGCGCCCGGCACGGCGCGGAGCCGCGCGAGCCCGGACACGGGGAGGACGACCGAGACGCCGTCGAGGGCAACGCCGTAGTGCCAATGCACCCGGGCATCCGGTACCGCTTTCGACAGGCGAACGGCGAGCGTCCTCTGCGCGGCGGCGAGGGTGCGGAGGTACGACACAGCGGCGGGCGCGCCGACGTCGAGCGCGTGCCTCCGGCGGACGGCGGCGGCGAGGGTGCGGTCGCGTCCGACCGCGACCGCGAGCGGTGGGCGCGGCAGCGTGACGACGACCTCGACGAGCTTCCCGCGTGGCGCCGAGGTGGCGGCCGCTCCGCCGCCCGCGAGCAGTGCGACTGCGGCGCCGAGCGCGAGGGCGAGCGGGATGAGGGGGCGGCGCAGAGCGGGCATGGTACGCGCGTCCGCGCCGAATGGCGTGGCCCGCGACCCGGCTACACTGACGCTCCGCGCGGATGTGGCGGAATTGGTAGACGCGCACGGTTCAGGTCCGTGTGGGGGTAACCCCGTGGAGGTTCAAGTCCTCTCATCCGCATCGCACGTCGGACCGTGAACGAGGAGCCTCGGGTCCGTCCTCGAACTCGTGTATGTTCTTACTTCGCTCTTAGGGCGCGCGACCGGAGAGACAAGGGAGGCAGAGCATGCGGTTGAGGGGCGTTCATCTTCTTGCGGCGGTGGCAGCGAGCGCGGCGGCGATGCTGGTGCTGGCCGGGCCGGCGTCGGCGGCGAACCTGCATTGCGGTCAGATCGCTGAACTCGCAGTGTGACGCTGATCGGGAACCTGGACTGCTCGGCGTACCTGGGCGACGCGATCACGATCGGCCACGACGGGGTCGACGTTCAACCTGAACGGGTTCAAGATCACCGGCGGCGACCGGTACGACGTGATCAACACCGACGGCTACGACGGCGTGACGATCAAGGGCGGCGAGCTCGATCATCACCGACGACGGGCACCGGCGATCGACAACGCGACGGCGGCAACAGCCTGACCATCGCCGGTGTGACGATCACCGGCGACGGCGCCGACGCCGATCGACGGCGTCTATGCCGACGGCGGCACTCGGGTCTGTCGGTGACCGGCGGCTCGATCAGCGGCGTCAGGAACGGTGTCGATCTACTGGCGAACACCGGCGCCCTGATCAAGGGGAACAAGTTCGGGAGTACGAGCCGGATCCGGTCGCGACTTCGGCGAACCACGTGCCGGTGTGAACGAGCACAACGGCACCGGCGACATGGTCGTGAGCAACACGTTCTCGGCCACGAGCGCCTTCGCCAACGACACTCCGTGCTACGGGCTGCGCACGCAGTACAGCGCGGGCACGCTGTTCAGCGGCAACACGGTGACCGGGATGTACTGCGGTGCCGACTCGAAGGAGTACGACGCTGGGCTCACGATCACGGGCAACGTGATGGACGGCAACGAGTACGGGGTCTAGCTCGACGAGTACGACTCCGGTGACATGATCGCCGGCAACTACATCAAGAACAGCGTCGACGACGGGATCTACGACGTGCGACTCGTTCAACAACACGTACACGGGCAACGTGCTGACGAGCAACGGCGGCGACCTCGAGACTTCGCGAGCTACGTACATCGAGTCCGAACGGGTACGGCCCGGTGACGATGGTCAACAACTACGCCCGGACGGGTAACGGGCTCGGCTTCTACTGTCGCCGAGGCGTACAACGACAGCGTGCCGGGCGGGCCGTACAGCCTGTTCAGCGGCAACGTCGCGACCGCGAACGGCAGCACCGACTTGCCCGGGTTCTTCGACGTCTACTCGGTCGGGCGCCACCTGGTCGAAGAACGTCGCCAACTACAACAACACCGACGGGTTCGACTTCTGCTATCCGTGGCGGGAGACGGTCACGGGCAACAGCGCGAACCTGAACGGCGGCGACGGCTACTACTTCGAGTACGACTGCGGAGTCTCATCGAGGACTACGCCCAGCAGTACCGGGGACGATCGAAGACGACGCAGCCGCTCGCGGTCACGAACAACTCCGCGACCAACAACGGCGGCTTCGGCTTCGACGGCGGGTTCCCGATCGCCGGCAGCGGCAACACCGGCGGCAAGAGACGAACGTCTACGGCGACTGCTACCTCGTAGCCGGCTGCAGCTAAGCCGAAGCGACTCTCAACCGAATCCCTGGAGCGGGCCACGGCAACGTGGCCCGCTCCGTCTTGCGCAGGAGCTTGGTGGTCCGTCCGCGAAATGCTGTAAGTTCTTACTTGACGCTTAGGCACGGACAAAGGGAGGGACACGATGCGGTTGAGAGGGGTTCTTCTGCTCGCGGCTACTGCGAGCGTGGGTGCGGTGTTGATGCTGGCTGGGCCGGCGTCGGCGGCGAACCTGCATTGCGGCCAGACGCTGACTGCGAGCGTGACGTTGATCGGCAACCTGGACTGCTCGGCACGACGTGCTGGGCGCTGCGATCTCGATTCGCTGCACCGGGCGTGACGCTCGAACCTGAACGGGTTCAAGATGATCGGCTCGGCCGGTGCACGACGTGATCGACACCGAGGCGCTAACAACATCACGATCAAGGGCGGCGAGCTCGATGTCACGGGTGGCACGTCGGGACGACGGCGATCGGGATCGACAACGACGACGGTGGCAACACCCTGACCGTGGCCGGGTGTGACGATCACGGGCGACGGCACCGGCGACGACTCGATCGGGATCGTCTCGCGACGATTCGGACACGGGTCTGTCGGTGACCGGCGGCTCGATCAGCGGCGTCTACTACGGGATCTACCTGTCGGGCGACACCGGCGCTCTGATCAAGGGGAACAAGTTCACGACGAGTACGACGACGGCTACGGCGTGCTACAGCGACGACGACAACGACCGGGACGCAGGTCGTGAGCAACACGTTCACGGAGGCCTCGGGCGACACGAACTACGGCACCGCGCTGCTACGACGACTACGACGCCGGCACGCTGTTCAGCGGCAACACGGTGACCGGGCTCGCACGAACGGCGTCTACGACGAGGAGTACTCCGCGGGGCTGACCATCACGGGCAACGTGATGGACGGCAACGACTACGGGATCTATCTCGACGAGTACGGCTCGGGCGACATGATCGCCGGCAACTACATCAAGAACAGCGTCGACGAGGGGATCTACGACGACGACTCGTTCAACAACACGTACAACGGCAACGTGCTGACGAGCAACGGCAGCACGCGCGAACGACTACAGCTACTACATCGAGCCGAGCGGGTACGGCCCGGTGACGATGGTCAACAACTACGCCCGGACGGGCGACGGCTACGGCTTCTACGTCTTCGAGGCGTACAACGACAGCGTGCCGGGTGGGCCGTACAGCCTGTTCAGCGGCAACGTCGCGACGGCCAACGGCAGCTCCGGCGACCCGGGCTTCTACGACGAGTACTCGGTCGGGGCGACCTGGTCGAAGAACGTGGCCAACTACAACAACGACGGACGGGTTCGACTTCTGCGCTCCGTGGCGGGAGACGGTCACGGGCAACAGCGCGAACCTGAACGGCGGTGACGGCTACTACTTCGCCTACGAACGACTGCATCGCGATCGAAGGGCGTCAACGCCCAGCCTCCATTCCGGACACGATCGAGGACTCGCAGCCGCTCGCGGTCACGAACAACTCGGCGACCAACAACGGCGACTACGGCTTCGACGCCGACTTCCCGATCGCCGGTAGCGGCAACACGGGCAAGAGCACGAACGTCTACGGCGACTGCTACCTCGTCGCCGGCTGCAGCTAGACCGAAGCGACTCTCAACCGAATCCCTGGAGCGGGCCACGGCAACGTGGCCCGCTCCTCTCCGGGGCAGCGTCGCGCGGGTCTCGACTTGCGCCGCCCGTCGGGTTGAGAGTCGAGCCCTTCAGTGACAGTTCGACTCGAGGAGGGGCCATGCACAAGGGTCGGTCGAAGGCGCCGAGCCCGGCGCTTGGCGACCACGGGTTGAGCCGCACGGACCCTGGGGCGACTGAACTGACGGCCGCGCCGCGGCCCGCGCCTCAGCTCGCGTGGGATGTCCTGCCGCGAGCGTCGAGCTTCGCCTCGAAGGCGCGGCGGAGGAGCTCGCCCGTCATGTCTCCAGTGCGGCGCGGAATCCGCTGCGGCTCGGGCGCCGGCACAGCCTCGACGAGCGGCGGCTCGGGCTCGGCAGCGGGTTCCGGCGCCGGGAGCCGCGCCACGCTGATGATCTCGCCGCTCCGGTCGCCGTAGCTGCGCGCGTACGCCTCGTCCTCACGAATCGGCGTCGCGGCGGCGCGGGAACGGCGGCGGAAGAAGAGGAGAAAGCGGAGAAAGCGCACGCCGTCTCTCTACACCGTTCGCCGCTCCGAAACAACCCCGCTCGCCCGCAGCTCGGGCAAGCTCAGACGGAGGCGATCCCGGCTAGCGCCCTGAGGACGTCCTCCGCATGGGAGGCCGGCTTGACGTCCGGCATCACCTTCGCAACCGTCCCGTCGGGCGCCACGACGAACGTCGTGCGTTTCACGCCGATGTACGTGCGTCCCTGGTAGCGCTTCTCTCCCCAGGTGCCGTAGCGGTCGGCCACCTCGTGCTCCGTGTCTGCGAGCAGCGTGAACGGCAGCCGGTACTTCTCCTTGAACTTCGCATGCCGGCGCGGCTTGTCCGGGGAGACCCCGAGGACGACCGCTCCGGCGCGCTCGAGCTCGTCGTAAGCGTCGCGGAGCCCGCACGCCTGCGTCGTGCAGCCCGGCGTGTCGTCCCTGGGATAGAAGTAGAGAACGACGGGCCGGCCGCGGAAGTCGGAGAGGCTGACGTCCTCGCCGGCGTCGCTCGTCAGCGTGAAGTCCGGTGCGGGATCGCCCTCGGCGACCATCCGTCCAGCCTAGCGGCGGGGCGCCCGGCCACGATCGCACCTCGCGGCTTCCTACCGATGCGCGCCACCGCGGGGCGTAGTACTGACACGCTGGAGGAGAAGCTGCGATGAGAGGTCGTCTCTTCGCGTTCGGTTCGCTCCTGGTCATCCTGGGCTCGTTCGCGGTGGGCTGCGGCGGCACGCGGACGGTGGCGCAGACCGTGACGGTCACGAGGATCGTGACCGCGGCTCCGGTCGGCCAGAGCGCGAGCCCGAACTACCAGTGGCTCTACGGCCGCATCGCCTCGCTGAAGGCGGTCAAGGGCGGCTACCAGCTCTTCTTCGACCCGGCCCTCATGCTCGGGGGCATCGCCGCCAACTATGCCGCCGCCCAGGCCGACGGCGTCCACTGCGCCCCGGGCGCCTGCGAGGCCGTTCCGAACGATTACTTCGTCGCCGACGAGACGCACCACCTCTACGTCCTGCTCCTGCCCCGGAGCGCGCAGGTCCACGTCCTGACCACGGGCAGGATCGTCTTCCCCGAGGCCCGGATCAGCACTGCCCAGCTGGCGGGGCTGGTCGCCCACGGCCACGTGCCGGGAGTCAAGCTCTTCGAGACGCTCGACTCGGGGGTCTGGCTCGAGGACCACTTCGGGACGATCCGGGCGATCTACCAGCAGTACCGGCCGTGAGCCGCTCACCACGAAGTACCGATTCGGTCTGCGAGCCAGCACGGATGCGGGCGGCGCCGCGCTGCGCGAAGCTGTCGGCATGAAGCGAATCGTGGTCGGGATCGACGGATCGGAGTCTGCCTGCGACGCTCTGCGCTGGGCCGTCGCGCAGGCGAAGCTGACCGGCGCGACCGTCGAGGCGGTGTACGCGTGGGATCCGGCAGCGGTCGTGTCGCTCGGACTGCCCCCGGTCGTCGACTGGGCGCCTCTGCGAGAGGCGGCCGAGGCGCGGCCGAAGGAGATCGTTCGCGACACGATCGGCAGCGACAGCGGCGTGCGCATCGTCACGAAGACCCTCAGGGGGCACGTGGCGGACGTGCTCATCCGGCATTCGGCGAAGGCCGACCTCCTCGTCGTCGGGTCGCGCGGGCTGGGCGGCCTCAGGGGGATGATGCTCGGCTCGGTCGGGCATCACTGCGCGGCGCACGCCCACTGCCCGGTCGTGATCGTGCACGAGAAGACGCCTGGCTGAGCCGGCTGCGGGAAACTACGTACTTTCGTGCCGCGCGCCCGCGGACGCCGCCCGCCGGGGCGGCGGGCACGCTGGCTTCATGACCGCTGCAACGAAAACCAAAGTCGCACCGAAGCCGCGTGCGATTCGGGTCCTCGTCGTCGACGACCACACGCTCGTCCGTTCGGGCCTCCGCCTGCTCCTCGAGGCGGAAGCAGACTTCGTCGTCGAGGACGAGGCCGGTGACGCCGAGCAGGCGATCCGGCTCGCCCGGCTCCACAAGCCCGACGTCGTGCTCCTCGACGTCGTGATGCCGGGCCGCAGCGGGCTCGAGGCCATGGACGACCTTCGGGAGGCGGCGCCGCGCGCGCGCATCCTCGTCCTCTCGATGCAGGACGACCCGAGCTACGTCCGTCAGGCGTTCGGCGCCGGCGCGAGCGGCTATCTGCTCAAGGAGGCGGCCGACGACGATCTCGTCCAGGCCGTGCGCGAGGTCGCCGCCGGCAACCGCTACGTCCATCCGCCCCTCGGGGCGCGGCTGGCGGCGGCCGAGGCCGAGGCGAAGGCGCGTGAAGACGCTGACCCGCTCTCGGAGCGCGAACGCGAGGTGCTCCGGCTGCTCGCCCTCGGGCATACGAATCAGGAGATCGCGAAGCTGCTCTTCATCTCGGTTCGGACCGCCGAGACGCACCGGGCGCACGTGATGCAGAAGCTCCGGCTCTCGACGCGCGCCGAGCTCGTGCGCTATGCCCTCCACCAGGGCCTGCTCTCGTCGGACGACGAGAGCGCGTAAGCGAAGCGCCGCGACCCCTGACGAGCGGAGCGGATTTCCCACATCGGGAAACGGCCTCGCTACCGATGTCGCGGCAGTCCGTTGGGCCGACCATGCGCATATGAGCAGCTATGCGGTCCTCTGGAGCGAGCCCAAGCACGAGGTCGAGGCGGGCAAGCTCGAGCTGGAGCCCGGCAGCCTGCGCTTCGAGTGCTCGCGCGGCCGGCGTGGCGCGCGCGTGCACCGGGTTCCGTACCGTGAGATCGACGGCGTCCGGATCGGCCACGGAGCGCAGGAGCGGCTCTGCGGACGGCCGGCGCTCGTGATCGACCGCGCTGTCGGCGGGCCGGTGCGGATCGGCGCAGTGGACGGCGTCGGCACGGTGGCCGAGCTGGCCGACGAGCTCACGCGCCTGAGCACGAGCGCGTAAGACCCGACAGCGCACCGACGGAGGCCGCGGTGTCGCCCGGCTAGCCGGCGATCGCCGTCTCGCGGAGACTGACGGAGACGACTCCCGGCACGAGCTTCAGGCGGCGCGCGACGATCTCGCGCTGCTCCGCGTCGGCGAACTGCCCGGCGAGCTGGACGATGCCGTCCTCGACCGTGAGCTCGAACTTGCCGGGATCGAGCCAGAGCTCCCGCAGGAGCACCTCCTCGCGGATCTCGTGGTCGATCGACTCGTCCGTCGCGGCGAAGGCGCGGACGAGGTCGGCCCGCGTCACGATGCCGACGAGGTGGCCGTCGCCGTCGACGACCGGCAGCCGGTTGACGCGGCAATCGAGCATCAGGGCCGCCGCGCCGTCCACGCGGTGGTCGGCCGTGATCGTGATGGCGGGCGCCGTCATCGCCTCCGCGACCGTCCGCGCTTCCGCCTTGGTGCGTTCCGGAGAGCTTCGGCGCCGGCCCCTGTCGCCGCGACTCTCCGCCGGCCGCCGCTCCTTCGCGAGGATGTCGGCTTCGCTGACCACGCCGAGCACGCGCCCGTCGTCGTCGACGACGGGCAGGCCCGAGATGCCCCGCGCGCCGAGCAGGCGCGCCACGTCCTTCAGCGTCGTCTCCAGCCGCACGGTCAGGACGTCCGTCGTCATCACCTCTGCGACATGCATCTCGCGCCTCCTGGTTCGCTTGTCTCCCTGATCGTCGCCCGTCGTCGGCGGCGCCGCATCGGTGGCGAGGCGCCGGGGCGGCTGTGGGAAACCCGCAACCGCGATCCGCAACGACCGCGATGCCGCGCCATGATCGCGGTGCCAGCCTGGGAGGCACATACGGACGAAGAGTCCGGCGCATCCACCACGACGGCGTCCTCGCAAGGGGGCGCTGTCGCTTTTCGGGTCGTTACCAGGATTTCGCGCGATGCGGCTGCGCCGGATGCGCCACGCGCACCCGGGCATCGACGGCGAGGCAGCGGTCGGGGAGCGCGAGCACGGGGTTGAGGTCGAGCTCTGCGACCTCCGGCAGGTCGTGCGCGAGCAGCGACAGGCGAAGGAGAAGGTCGACGAGCGCTGCTTCGTCCGAGGGAGCTGCGCCGCGGAAGCCGGCCACGAGCCGGCCTGCCTTCCCGGCCTGGACGAGCTCGCCGGCGTCGACGTCGGTGAGAGGAGCGAGCCGGAATTGCGCCTGGCCGATCAGCTCGGCCAGCACGCCGCCGGGCCCGAAGGCCACGAGCGGGCCGAAGACGGGATCCTGAACTGCTCCGGCGAGCAGCTCCGCGCCCCCGCGGATCATCGGCTGGACGAGCAGCGGGGCGCCGATCCGCTCGGCAGCCGCGCGCACCTCGGCCTCGTCGGCGAGGTTGAGCGCGACGCCGCCGCTCTCGGTCTTGTGCGCTCCCGCGGCCGCGCTCTTGACGACGACCGGGAAGCCGAGCTCCTGCGCGGCGGCGACTGCCGCCTCGGCGGAGTCGACCACGTGCTCCGGAACGACCGGAATCCCGTAGGCCACGAGCAGCTTGCGTGCCTCGGCCGGGTCCAGCCAGCCGTCGGCCACCGCCACGATCTCGAGCGCCGCGTCGCGGTCCACCTCGAGCTCGGGCACCGTGCCCGCCGGGCGCCGGAGCCACTCTCCGCGCTCGGCCGCTCGGCTGAGCGCGCGGGCCGCTGCCTCCGGGTAGTCGAAGGCGGGTACCGGTGCGACGCTGCGGAGCGTGGCCGGAGCGCCGCGGCTGCTGAGGAAGGTGCAGAGGACGGGCTTGTCTCCCGCTGCCGCAGCGGCGGCGCTGATCGCCCTGCCGACCCCGTCCTCGTCCACTCCGACCGTCGGTACGAAGAGGACGATGACCGCGTCGATGACCGGGTCGGCGAGCAGGAGCGGCAGAACCGTCTCGAAGCTCTTCTCGTTCGCGCCGCCCAGCATGTCGACCGGGTTGGCGAAGCTCGCCTCGACCGGCAGCACCGCCGCCAGCGCAGCCTGCGTCTCCTCGCTCGGCGCCGGCAGCTCGAGTCCGAGCGACTCGCAGGCGTCGGCGGCGAGGATGCCCAGGCCGCCTGCGTTCGTCAGCACCGCGACGCGGCGACCGTGCGGGACCGGCTGCGCGTAGAGGAGGGCTGCGACGTCGACGAGCTCGTCGAGCGTCGCCGTCCGGATCACCCCGGCCTGGCGGAAGAGAGCGTTGATCGCCGCCTCCGAGCCGGCAAGGGCGGCAGTGTGGGAGCTGGCGGCCCTGCTTCCGGCGCGGGTGGTGCCGCCCTTCATCGCGAGGATCGGCTTCCTGCGCGCGAGGCGGCGCGCGATGCGAGCGAACGCCCGCGGGTTTCCGAACGACTCGAGGTAGAGCATCACGATCTCGGTCGCCTCGTCGTCCTCCCACCATTCGAGCAGGTCGTTCGACGAGACGTCGACCTTGTTCCCGATCGAGACGAACGACGTGAGACCGAGCCCGCGGCTCGTCGCTCGCTCGAGCACCGCGAGTCCGAGGGCGCCGCTCTGCGACGAGAAGCCGATCTTTCCGGGCGGGAACGCCCTTGGGGCGAACGTCGCGTTGAGGTTGACGCTCGTCGACGAGATGCCGAGGCAGTTCGGGCCCACGATCCGAGCGCCGTGTGCGCGCGCGAGCGCGAGCAGCTGCTCCTGGCGCTCCGCGCCCTCCGCTCCGGTCTCCGCGAAGCCCGCGGAGATGACCACGAGCGCGCGGACGCCGGCCTCGAGCGCCTCCTCGGCAGCTTCGAGGACTCCTGCGCCCGGGACGCAGAGGACGGCGACCTCCACCTCGTCGGGTATCTCCGCGACGCTGCGGAACGCGTGGACACCGGCGACGGGCTCCGCGCCGCGGTTGACGGGGTAGGCCGAGCCGGCGAAGTCGGCGTCGATCACGTTGCGGAAGAGCTCGCCGCCGATCGAGCCGCGACGGCGCGACGCGCCGACGACGGCGAGCGTCTTCGGCCGGAAGAAGGGCTCGAGGGACGCGTGGACGGCGAGGTGGTCGCGAGCTGCGATCTGCTCCTGGTAGTGGTGCGTCGACGCGATCGGGAAGCGGATCTCGAGCTCGCCGCCGTCGCTGGCACGCGTCACGTCGAAGCCGGCGTCCCGGAAGACGGCGAGCATGACGTCGTTCTCGTACAGGACGTCGGCGATGAACTCCTCGATTCCCGCCTCGCCGGCGCGCGCCGCAAGCTGCTCGAGCAACCGCGTGCCGATCCCGCGGCGCTGGTACGCGTCGTCGACGGTGAAGGCGACCTCGGCGGCCCGCGGATCGCGAAGTCGCACCCAGTTTGCGACCGCGACGACGTGGCCCTCCAGGCATCCGATCAGCGTGCCGCGCTCGTGCCAGTCGGGATCGAGCATGGGCTCGATCAGCGCAAGGCCGGGTGAGCTGAAGCCGTGGAAGCGGAGGTAGCGGCTCTGGTTGGAGAGTCCCGTGAAGAACTCGAGGACCGCGTCGGCGTCGTCCGCGAGGGGAGCGCGGAGGCGCAACGTCGAGCCGTCGCGGAGGATGACGTCGGTCGCTTCGGCGGCGCTCGTCGTCATTCGTCAGGCCGCGCGGTCGAGCGCGTGGTCGGCACCGCGGATCACGAGGACAGGGCACGGCGCCGAGTGCACGAGCCCGGTCGAGACGCTGCCGGAGAGAAGGCGTCGCGCAGCGCTCCAACCATGCGAGCCGACCACGATCAGGCGCGCGTCCCGGTCTTGTGCGATCCGGCAGATCTCGTCGATGACAACCCCTTCGGCGGCCACGGTGAAGCACGGTACGCCGACTGCCGCCGCCGCCGCTGCGACTCCGTCGACGACTTTCTCCACGCGCTTGTGCTCCGCCTCGGTCAGCTGGGCGACGACTTGCGAGTAGCCATATGCCCCGTAGCCGACAGCGGGAAGTGTCGTATGTGCCACCGAGACTACGACGAGCGGAACGTCGAGCAGCCCGGCCAGCTGGAGGGCGTCTCGCTGCGCCTCCTGCGCGGACGGCGAGCCATCGGTCGCGAACAGTACGGGTCTGGTGTCGCTCATCGTTCCTCCTTGCCGGGCATCGTGCCTGGAGTGTCGGGCGGCCCGGCGGCGGCGGCATCGGGGCGGCCACTTCGACACCTGCGGGAATACCCCGAGGGGGCTTCCGGGCGGCTGCCGATGCGGCTCGGGCAGGTCGTCGGGCGACGATCCGGGTGTCGAGGAAAGGACGACCCATGTTCGAGACGATCGTTTGGGCTACCGACGGCTCGGAGCTCGCCGACCGCGCGCTCGAGCAGGTGAAGGAACTCGCCCGGCTCCATGGTTCGCGGATCGTCGCGGTGCACGCGAACGAGCTGCTCACCGGCCGCTACGGCGGCGCGCCGATGCATGCGGACGAGCCCGATGTCCGCCAGAAGATCGCGCGCCAGGTCGAGGAGCTCCGTGAGGACGGCTTCGCAGCGGAGCTCGAGGTCCGGTCCGGCAGCCGTGACATCGCGACCCTGATCGCTCGCGCTGCCGAGGACGCCGACGCGGGGCTGATCGTGGTCGGCACCCACGGCCACGGCGGAATTGCAGCGGCCCTCATGGGCAGCGTCGCACGCGGGCTCTGCCATGCGGCGACCCGGCCGCTGCTCGTGGTGCCGCCGCCGACGAGGACGAAGGCGCGCGCCGGCAAGGACTTGCACACGGCCGCGGTCTGAGCAAAGGTCGAAGGGCGGCGTTCTGCGCGGGGCGCCGCCCGCTGCTCGACGTGCGGCAGGCCGGTACCCTGCGGCGGCCATGGTGGGCGTCCATCACGCTGTCGCGTTCGCCGTGCTCGGCGGCACCTTCGCCGCCACCGCCGTCGGCGCCTGGACGCTCTACCGGCGTTCCGAGGCGAGCGGACTCCTGACCCATCTGTTCGCGCTCGTGCAGACGCTGCTCGTGGCGCAGGTCGGGCTCGGCCTGCTGCTCCTCTCGTCGCACCACCGCGCGCCGGACCGGCTCCACTATCTGTATGGAACGCTCGCGCTGCTCGCGGTACTCGCGCCCTGGCTCTACGCGCCCAGCGATCGCCGCGGGCGCCTCGTCTGGTTCACCGGCGCTACCCTCGTCGCAGGAGCGCTGGCGGTGCGCGCGTACATGACTGCGACATGAGCAGGTTCTTCTCGCGCATGAACCCGACCTTCCGCGGTCTGCTGATCCTGGCGGTGATCGCGGGGCTGATCGTCGTCTTCCAGCTCGAGCAGACGCTGAGCGCGCTGCAGATCCTCGCGCGGGTCGCGTTCATCCTCGCGATCGCGTACTTCGTGTTCCTCATCTGGCGGGAGCGCCGGGAGGGGATCGCGATGTGGCCGCAGCGGGCGCAGGTCGTCTTCTACGGGGCGGCGGTGGCCGCCGTCGCGGACGTGGGCGTCTACTGGTACGGCGGCGCGTCCGGTTACGAGATCCCGGCGTTCGTCGCCGTGCTCGTGCTCTGCGGCTTCGCCATGTGGCGGATCTGGCGCGACCAGCACACGTACAGCTGAGGCGTCAGGCCTCGATGCGAGCGGCGGCGCCGTCGAGCGCCGCGAGCGCCTCGCGGATCGGCACGTGGCGGCCGACGAAGATCGGCGTGTCCCGCTCCGTGTAGCGGGAGGCCTCGCTGTCCCGCAGACGCAGCATCAGGTGCATGAAGTCCGCCGGCTCCTCGCACTCGAAGGCGGTCATGAACTCCTGGTCGTCGATCCCGAACGAGTACGTCGTGTGGTTCCTGATCCCGGGGAACTCCTCGCGCCCGATCGTCATGTGCTCGTCCATCGCCCGTTGCCGGTCGGCCTCGGACAGCGCGTACCACGGCCGCACCTTCACGAACGGGTAGACGACGAGGTAGGGGAGGCCGTGCGGCGTGATCCTGCGAGCCTTGCGCGCGCTCGTGTACTGGGAGGCCTTCGTCGTCGCCAGGTACGAGTACGGCGTTTCGAGCCAGCCGGCGAGCGGCGTCGCGTTGAGCGCCGCGCCGAGCTCGAGCAGGTCGTCGAACCGCTCCGTGATCTTCCAGAGGAAGAAGTCGCAGTCGGGCCGGACTCCGGTGACGGTGTAGGCGCGCAAGTGGTCGAACCGCTCGGCGAACGTGTCGACGACCTCGGCGAACCCCTCCTTGTCGAGGTGATGTCCGTCGCGCCGCCAGGCGGGATCGACCTTGTAGAACGTGTAGGCGACGTACTGGCCTTGCTCCATCGGCAGGATGGTAGCCGTGCCGTCGCGCGTCGAGAGCCAGCTCAAGAACCTTCCGGCGAAGCCGGGCGTCTACCTGTTCCGCGACGCCGACGGCGGGGTGCTCTACGTGGGGAAGGCGAAGTCGCTGCGCTCGCGCGTCCGGTCGTACTTCCAGAAGACGACGGACGGACGCGTCCAGATCCGGCAGCTGCCTGGGCGCGTCGCCGACGTCGAGGTGATCGTGACCGGGAGCGAGGTCGAGGCGCTCCACCTCGAGCAGAACCTCGTCAAGCGGCACCGGCCGCCCTTCAACGTCCGCCTCCGCGACGACAAGTCGTTCCCGTACATCGCGGTCACGGTCGAGGACGAGTACCCGCGGGTGATGTTCACCCGCGAGCGGCACCGTCCCGGCGTCTGGTACTTCGGCCCCTACGCGAATGCGAAGAAGGTGCGGGAGACGCTCGACGTGCTCAACCGGGTCTTCCACTACCGGCCGTGTGAAGGGCCGAAGCCGGGCCGCCACAGCGGCATCCCGTGCCTCGACTACCACATCGACCGCTGCCTCGCGCCCTGCGTCGGCTACGTCTCGCCGGAGGACTACCGCGCGATCGTCGACGGCGTGATCGAGTTCCTCTCCGGCGACGTGAAGCCGATCCAGCGCGAGCTCGAGCGGCGCATGCAGGAAGCCGCGGCCGGCGAGCGCTTCGAGGACGCCGCCCGCTACCGCAACCGCCTGTTCGCGGTACAGCACCTCGTCGAGCGGCAGGCGGTCGAGCGGCAGTCGGTCGGGACGGTGGACGTGATCGGCTTCGCGGCCGAAGGAGACCGGGCCGTCGTCCAGATCTTCCCGCTGCGCGGCGGCCGGATGGTCGACCGCCACTCGTTCCACCTCGAGAACGTCGGCGGCCAGGACGTGACGACGATCCTCGAGTCGTTCGGGCTCGAGTACTACGGCAGCGCGCCGAGCGTGCCGCCGCAGATCGTCGTGCCGCGCGACGCGGGCGACCTGTCGGCGCTCGCGGAGCTGCTCTCGGAACGGCGCGGCGCGCGCGTGGAGATCCGTGTGGCGGAGCGAGGGGAGAAGCGGCGACTGCAGCGGCTCGCAGACGAGAACGCCCTCCACGTCCTCACCGGCGACCTCGCCCAGGGCGAGCAGCGGCGCCTGCGGCGTGTCGAGGCGCTCGAGCAGCTCCGCGAGACGCTCAACCTCGAGGCTCTGCCGTTGCGGATCGAGTGCTTCGACGTCTCGACGGCGATGGGTCAGGACAACGTCGGCTCGCTGGTCGTGTTCCAGGACGGCTTGCCGAAGAAGGCCCACTACCGGAAGTTCGCGATCCGGGGCCAGGAGGGGATGGACGACTTCGCCGCGATGGGCGAGATGGTGTCCCGCCGCTTCGCGCGCCTTGCCGCGGGGCCGGCGACGGACGACTACGACGAGTCGTTCGCGGCGACGCCGAACCTCGTCGTCGTCGACGGCGGCAAGGGTCAGCTCGCAGCTGCGCTGGCAGCGATGCAGGCCTTCGATCTGCCGCGCGTAGCGGTGATCGCCCTCGCCAAGCGTGAGGAGGAGGTGTTCGTCCCGGGGACGGCGAAGCCGATCGTCCTCTCCCGCCACGACCCGGGGCTGCAGCTCCTGCAGCGGATCCGGGACGAGGCACACCGCTTCGCCGTCGGCTTCCACCGGCAGCGGCGGGAGTCGCGGGGCTTCACGTCGCTCTTCGACGAGCTCGAGGGAGTGGGGCCGGCACGCCGGCGGGCATTGCTCAAGCACTTCGGCGCGGTCGAGGCGATGCTCGCGGCGAGCCCGGAGGAGCTCGAGGGCGTCCCCGGGGTTCCGGCGAAGGTGGCGCGGAGCGTCTACGCGCAGCTGCACAAGACCGGGCGCTGAAGGCGCCGGGGGAGCGGCGTAGGCTTCGCGAGTGCCTCGCTTCTGTACGGCGTGCGGTGCGGCGATTGGCGCTCGCGCGCCGGTCGTCTGCCCCGCGTGCGGCGCCGAGCACTGGCTCACGGCGAGCCGTGCCGGGGCCGCGCTCGTCGTCCGCGAAGGCAAGCTGCTCCTGACACAGCGGGCGCTGGAGCCGTGGCACGGCCGGTGGTGCGCCCCCTCGGGATTCTGCGACGGTCCGGAGCATCCCGCAGCGGCAGCCGAGCGGGAGACGTTCGAGGAGGTCGGCCTCCGCGTCCGGGTGATCGGGTATCTCGGTCACTGGGTCGACGAGTACCTCCCCGGAAGCGACGACGGGGTCGAGCCGCAGTGGTGCGCCGTCTCCTACTACCACGCCGTCCCCGTGGGGCCGGGCGAGCTTAGGCAGGACCCGGCGGAGGTTCGGGACGCCGACTGGTTCGCACCGGACGAGCTCCCCGGGGAGCTCGCGCCGCCCGGTAACGGCCCGCGAATCTTCACGGCGTGGCGCGAGGCGCTCCGCTCCGGCGAGCTCGAATCGCCGCTACTCGACCTGTAGGCGCGTCCAGCGCAGCGTGTGCTTCACGGGTACGCGGTAGGGGCCGCCTAGCAGCGGACGCAACGCCGCGAGCAGCGCCGTCCGCTCGTCGTCGGCGAGCGAGGCGAGAGGACTGGTGGTCGAGTACATCTCGAGCAGCATCTCGGCGTCGACGGTCAGCTCTTCCTCGAACGGCTCCTCGCGCAGCGGCTCGAACGGCGGGGCCGCGAGGGCGTCCCAGGCGATGTGCACCGGCCCTCCGGCGCGCTCGAACGGCTCGCGGAGGAGCTCGACGGCGGCGTCCGGCAAGGGCGGCTCCGTCTCCCACCAGTGCGTCGCGACGATCGCCAGCCCGCCGCCGGGAACGAGCACGCGCGCGATCTCGGCCAGGGCCGGCCCCGTCTCGAACCAGTGGAAGGCCTCGCCGACGAAGACGGCATCGACGGCTCTGTCGTCGAGCGGGATCGCCTCGGCGGTGCCCGCGAGAGTTGTCCCCACGTCGATCCGCGCGCGCATCGCCTCGTCCGGCTCCACCGCCACGACGTGCGCGAAGCGGGCCGCCAGCGCGCGCGTCAACCGCCCCGTTCCCGCCCCGAGATCCAGGACGCGTGCCCCGGCGCGGAGCGCGAGCGCCTCCTGCGCCCGGTCGAGCAGCGGCGCGTAGTACGGCGGTCGCACGAGGTCGTATGTCTCGGCGACTGCGCCGAAGCTCAGTCCGCGGGTGGCGCTTCGGCGCGTCAGCGGCCGGGATCGGACTCGGAAGCGAGGAACGGGTAGCGGTAGTCGCGTGGCGGCACGAACGTCTCCTTGATCGTGCGTGGGCTGACCCAGCGGATCAGGTTCCACAGCGAGCCGGCCTTGTCGTTCGTCCCCGACGCCCGCGCGCCGCCGAACGGCTGCTGGCCGACGACGGCTCCCGTCGGCTTGTCGTTGACGTAGAAGTTCCCCGCCGCGTAGCGGAGCCGTTCCCGCGCGGTCTCGACCGCGCGCAGGTCACGCGCGAACACGGCGCCGGTGAGCCCGTACGTGGTGCCTCGGTCGACGAGGTCGAGCGTGTCCTCGTAGCGGGAGTCGTCGTAGACGAGGGCCGTGACGACGGGGCCGAACAGCTCGTCCCGCATCGTCCGGAACTCGGGGTCGGACGTCTCGATCACCGTAGGCTCGACGAACCAGCCCTCGCTGTCGTCGTAGCCGCCGCCCGCGATCACCTGCGCCTTGCCGCCGGACGCCTTCGCCTCCTCGATCGCCTCCTTCTGCGTGGCGAACGAGCTCGAGTCGATCACCGCGCCGAGGAAGTTCGAGAAGTCGGCGACGTCGCCCATCTTCATCTCCCCGATCTCGTCGACCAGGCGTTCCCGCACCTGCGGCCACAGGCTGGCGGGCGCGAAGACTCGGGACGCGGCGGAGCACTTCTGCCCCTGGTACTCGAAGGAGCCGCGCAGGATGGCGGTGGCGACCGCCTCGGCGTCGGCGCTCGGGTGGGCGACGATGAAGTCCTTGCCGCCGGTCTCGCCGACGAGGCGCGGATAGTTGCGGTAGCGCGCGATGTTGTCGCCGACGGTATTCCACATTCCCTGGAAGACGGGTGTCGAGCCGGTGAAGTGGATCCCAGCGAGGTGCTCGCTCGCGAGGGCCGGGTCGCCGACCGCGCTGCCGGAGCCGTAGACCAGGTTGATCACGCCCGGCGGCAGGCCCGCCTCCTCGAGCAGCTTGATCAGGAAATGCGCGCTGACGGCCGCGGTGGAGGCCGGCTTCCAGACGACCGTGTTGCCCATGAGCGCGACCGAGCTCGGCAGGTTCGCGGCGATCGCGGTGAAGTTGAAGGGCGTGACCGCGAAGACGAACCCCTCGAGCGGCCGGTACTCCAGTCGGTTCCAGACCCCCGGTCCCGAGATCGGCTGCTCCTCGTAGATGCGTGTCATGTAGGCGACGTTGAAGCGCCAGAAGTCGATCACCTCGCACGCCGAGTCGATCTCCGCCTGGTGCGCCGTCTTCGACTGCCCGAGCATCGTCGCGGCGTTGAGGGTCTGCCGCCACGGACCGGCGAGGAGCTCGGCGGCGCGGAGGAAGACGGAGGCGCGATCCTCCCACGGCGTCCGCGACCAGTCCGCCCACGCCTCGGCGGCGGCGGCGATGGCCCGGTCGACCTCGGCCGCGCCGCCCTTGTGGACGTCCGCGAGCACGTGGCTCCGCTTGTGCGGCAGCACGGCCTCGTAGGTGTCGCCCGTGCGCACCTCCTCGCCGCCGATCACGAGCGGGAGCTCGAGGCGGGTGGCGGAGAGCTCGTCCAGGCGGACTCGGAGCTCGTCGCGTTCGGGGCTGCCGGGCTCGTAGCCGCGGACCGGCTCGTTGTACGGCTGGGGAACGTGGAAGATGCCATGGGCGCTCATGGGACGATTCTAGGATTCGCTGCGTGCCGGTGGCGCAGGTCTCGTACGAGGTCGAGGGGTGGGGCGTGGGAGAGCTCGTGGTCGAGGACGACCGGGTCGTGTGGCACGAGCTGCCGTGGCCGCGCCGGGGAACTTCTCAGGACCCGTCCCAATCCCCCACCCACCCGGGGTTCGGGTCTGTGATACCAGGGAAGTTGTCGCGTGCGCGTGGAGGCTTCGTCGCGGAAGTGCTCCAACTGCTGCGGGCGTACTTCGCGGGCGACGTCGCCGCGCTCGAGGACGTACCCGTCGACCTCGAGTACGCCTCGCCGTTCCACGCGCGCTGCGCGGTCGCGCTCCGTACCGTCCCCCGCGGCGAGGTCGTCACGTACGGCGAGCTCGCGGCGCTCGCCGGCGCGCCGGGCGCTGCTCGTGCCGCCGGTAGCTTCTGCGCCCGCAGTCACCTGCCGGTCTTCGTCCCATGCCACCGGGTCGTGGCCGCCGACGGGCTCGGCTCATACGGCTTCTACGGCCTCGACTACAAGCGCCGCCTGCTCGTGCTCGAGGGGTATCCACATGCTGTCTGACGACCTGCGGGAGGAGCTCGCCGCGATCGCCCCCGCCCGCGAGTGCGACCGGCTCGCGGAGCTGTCGGGCCTCTTCCACGTCGCCGGGCGGGCGCACCTCCGCGGGCGCGGCAGCGTCGACGTCCACCTCGACGTCGCGAGCTCGACCGTCGCGCGCCGCGCATTCGCCCTCCTGCGCACACTGGACGTGACCTCCGAGATCCGCACCTACCGGCGGAGCTCGTTCGACCACGCGACCCGCTACCAGCTGCACGTCGAGGGCTCGTCGGACGCCTACGCGACCCTCCACCGGGCCGGCATCCTCGACCGCTCACGCCGGCCGCTCGACCGTCCGCCGCGCCGAGTCGTGGCCCGCCGCTGCTGTGCGGGCGCCTACCTGCGTGGCGCGCTGCTCGGCTCCGGCACGCTCAGCGGCCCCCGCGACGCCCAGCTCGAGATCCGCACTGCCGGCAGGGAGGGAGCCGACTTCCTCGCCGGGCTCGCCGCCCAGCTCGGGGCGGAGCTCCGCGTCCAGGAGCGCCCCTCGCACTCGACCGCCTACGTCAAGGGTGTGGAGGCAATCGCGGACGTGCTCGTGGCGGCGAGCGCCGCGGACGTCGTGCTCGCGCTCGAGGAGCAGGCTGTGCTCGCGGCGACCCGCGCCGACGCGAACCGCCTCGCGAACGCCGACCATGCGAACCTCGTGCGGACGAGCCGCGCCGCCCACGCACAGCTCGAGGCGCTGCGCCGCCTCGACCTCGAGACGCTGCCCGACGACCTGCGCGAGATCGCGCTTCTCCGCCTGCGCCATCCGACGGCGTCGACCGCCGAGCTTGCCCGCCGGTGCCGGCCCGGAGTCTCCAAGGCGAGCGCCTATCGGCGCCTCCGCCGCCTGCAGGAGCTCTCGGACCGCTGACGGAATCGTACTGTTTACAAGTCGTCTAACACGACAACGGAGAGGCGTATACTCGCCCGCGGCGGGTCCGTGCTCGTCCGACGGTGGATTCAGACCCCGTCCGCCGTCAGGTCTCGAGCGGGGTGAAGGGCCGGGAGGGTCGTCCTCGGAGCTTCCCGGTCCGCCCGCCTGCCCGCGCAGGGGGCGACAGTCGTGCGGACAGGTCCCGATTCGGCACCAGAGCCCCTCGCTAGACTCGGTCCCAGGCGACAGGACCGCAAACGAAAGGCGGCAGACGATGGCGAAGATCAGGGTCGGGATCAACGGCTTCGGTCGCATCGGGCGCAACTTCCTCCGAGCTCAGCTCGAGCGCGGCGGCGACTTCGAGATCGTGGCGGCGAACGACGTCGGCGACACGAAGACGATGGCGCACCTGCTCAAGCACGACTCCGTGCTCGGACCGCTCGGCGTGCCCGTCGAGGCCGGCGACGGTGTGATTCGCGTCGGCGGTCACGAGATCAAGTTCCTCTCCGAGCGCGACCCGGCCGACCTGCCCTGGGCCGACCTCGGCATCGACGTCGCCATCGAGTCGACGGGCCTGTTCACGAAGCGGCCCGACGCCGAGAAGCACCTGCAGGCCGGTGCCCGGAAGGTCGTCATCTCGGCACCGGCGACCGATCCCGACCTCACGCTCGTCCTCGGCGTGAACGACCGCGAGTACGACCCGGAGAAGCATCACATCCTGTCGATGGCCTCGTGCACGACGAACTGCGTCGCGCCGGTGGCCAAGATCCTGCACGAGGCCTACGGGGTCGAGCGCGGGTTCATGACGACGATTCACGCCTACACGAACGACCAGCGAACGCTCGACTTGCCGCACAAGGACCTGCGCCGCGCCCGCGCCGCCGCGATCAACCTGATCCCGACGTCGACCGGCGCCGCCCGGGCGATCGGGGTCGTCATTCCGGACCTGAAGGGGAAGGTGGACGGGATGTCGATGCGCGCCCCCGTTCCGACCGGCTCGATCGTCGACCTCGTCGTCCAGGTCGGCGCCGAGCCGAGCGCCGAGGCGGTCAACGAGCTGTTCCGCGGCAAGGCCGACAGCGGGGATCTCGAGGGGATCCTCCAGTACACCGACGAGCCGATCGTCTCGACCGACATCGTCCACTCGCCGTACTCCTCGATCTTCGACAGCGGGCTGACGATGGCGAACGGGAACCTCCTCAAGGTCTTCTCGTGGTACGACAACGAGTGGGGCTACAGCTGCCGCCTCGTCGACCTCGTCGTGAAGATCGGCCAGACGCTGCCGTCGCCGGTGCCGGCGTAGGGAGGCGGAGCGTGCGGTTTCCGAGGAGTGTCCGCGACGCCGACGTCGCGGGCAAGACCGTTCTGGTCCGTGCGGATCTCAACGTGCCGCTCGACGACGGCCGCGTCGCCGACGACACCCGCATCCGTGCCTCCCTGCCCACGCTCCGGCTGCTGCTCGACAACGGCGCGGCCGCAGTGCGTGTCTGCTCGCACCTCGGGCGGCCGAAGACGGAGGAGGACCGCGCGAGATACGCGATGACGCCGGTTGCCGAGCGCCTGCGGGATCTCCTGCCCGACGAGCGGATCCGCGTGCTCGAGAACACGAGGTTCGATCCGGGCGAGACGAAGAACGACCCGGGCTTCGCGCGCGAGCTCGCCGCCGGCTGCGACCTCTTCGTGAACGACGCCTTCGGGTCGGCCCACCGGGCGCACGCCTCCACCGAGGGCGTAGCGCACCTGCTGCCCGCCTACGCGGGTCTCCTCCTGCTCGCCGAGCTCGAGCACCTCGGCCGCCTGCTCGGGGACGTCGACAGACCGTTCGTGCTCGTCGCCGGCGGCGCGAAGGTGGAGGACAAGCTCGGCGTCCTCCGCAACCTCGGTGGGCGCGCCGACACCGTCCTGATCGGCGGCAAGATGGCCGAGGAGCTGCGCGACGGCAACTCTCTCGCCTTCGACGTCGAGTTGCCCGAAGACGTTCTCGCCGCGGCGGCGTTCGAGCCCGACGCGGAGATGCGCGTGACGCCGTACGACGAGCTGCCGCAGGGCTGGCTCGGGCTCGACATCGGCCCGCAGACGCGGACGCGATTCGCCGAGCAGCTCGCCTCCGCACGCACGATCTTCTGGAACGGCCCGATGGGCGTCTTCGAGTGGCCGCGCTTCGCCGAGGGCACGCGCGCGGTCGCGGAGGCCGTCGCCGCGAACGGGGACGCCTTCTCGGTGGTCGGCGGCGCCGACTCCGTGCGCGCGCTGAACGAGCTCGGGCTCGCCGAGCGGGTCTCGTGGGTCTCCACCGGCGGCGGCGCGAGCCTCGAGCTGCTCGAGGGGAAGGAGCTGCCCGGCGTGGCGGCGATCCCCGGGTGACCATGATCATCGCCGGCAACTGGAAGATGTTCCACGGGCCCGAGCCGGCCGCCCTCGCCGGGCTCGAGGCCATCGTCTGCCCGCCGTTCACCCGGCTGCGCGACTGCGTCGAGGCCGGCCTGACGACGTACGCGCAGAACGTCCACTGGGAGCAGGAGGGCGCCTACACGGGCGAGATCTCGGCACCGCTGCTGCTCGAGCTCGGCGTGGTCGGCTCCCTCGTCGGCCACTCGGAGCGGCGGCAGTTCTTCGGCGAGACGGACGAGACGGTCGCCCGCCGAGCGGAGGCCGCCCTCGCCGCCGGGCTCGCGGTGATCGCGTGCGTCGGCGAGCTCGAGGAGGAGCGCGAGGCGGGGGAGACGGAGGGCGTCCTGCGTCGTCAGGTCGGCGTTCTCCCGGACGACGAGCGGCTCGTGATCGCGTACGAACCCGTCTGGGCGATCGGCACCGGGCGGACTGCGACACCGGAGCTCGCCCGGGAGGCTCACGCCTTGATCAAGTCCGTTCTCGACCGCCCTGTCCTCTACGGCGGCTCCGTCAAGCCGGAGAACGCGGGTGACCTCCTCGCGCAGCCGGACGTCGACGGCGCGCTCGTCGGCGGTGCCTCCCTCGACGTCGAATCCTTCAAGGCGATATGCGAGACGGCCTCACGTATCCCCTCGTAGCGCTCGTGATCCTCGACGGCTGGGGGCTCGCGGCGCCCGGCCCCGGGAACGGGATCGAGCTGGCGCGAACGCCCGTGTTCGACCGTCTGTGGCGCGAGTACCCGCACGCACAGCTCGTCGCCTCGGGCGAGGCGGTGGGGCTTCCGCCCGGCCAGATGGGGAACTCGGAGGTCGGTCACCTGACGATCGGCTCGGGACGGATCCTCTTCCAGGATCTCGTCCGCGTGAACAAGGCGGTCGAGAGCGGCGAGCTGTTCGAGAACGAGGTCCTGCGAGCCGCGTTCGAGCGGGGCGAGCGCGTCCACCTCATGGGTCTCGTCTCGCACGGAGGCGTCCACTCGCACATCGACCACGTCCAGGCCCTGCTGCGCTTCGCGCCGGAGAAGACGTGGCTCCACGCCTTCACGGACGGCCGCGACGTCTCCCCGCACTCGGCCGTCCACGATCTCGCCGAGCTGCCTACCGAGCGGATCGCCACCGTGGTCGGCCGCTACTACGCGATGGATCGCGACAAGCGCTGGGACCGGACCGGGCGTGCGCTCGATGCGATCGTGAACGGCGTCGGCGAGCATGCCGACGACCCGGTCGCGGCGGTACAGGCGAGCTACGACCGCGGCGTGACCGACGAGTTCATCGAGCCGGTCGTGCTCGACGGCCGGCCGCGCCTCGACCCCGAGCGCGACACGGCGATCTTCTTCAACTTCCGGCCCGACCGGGGTCGCCAGCTGTCGGAGAAGCTCGGCGAGCTCGGCGTCGACCTGACGACGATGACTCATTACCGCGACGACTTCGACTTCCCGGTCGCCTTTCCGGAGCGGGAGGTCGAGGGCGTGCTCGGCGAGGTCGTGGCGGAACACGGCCTGCGGCAGCTGCACGCGGCCGAGACGGAGAAGTACGCGCACGTGACGTACTTCCTCGACGGCGGCCGGGAGAAGCCGTTTCCCGGTGAGGAGCGCATCCTCGTCGACTCGCCACGCGACGTGCCGAGCTACGACCACAAGCCGGAGATGTCCGCGCCGGAGCTGGCGGAGCGCGTCTCCCGCGCGATCGACGGGGACGGCTTCTCGCTCGTCGTCGTCAACTTCGCGAATCCGGACATGGTCGGCCACACGGGCGTCATCCCCGCCGTGGTGAAGGCGGTCGAGACGACGGACGGCTGCCTCGGTCGCGTCGTCGACGCGGTCGAGCGTGCGGGCGGCGTGACGCTCGTGATCGCCGACCACGGGAACGCCGAGACGCTCCTGCAGGAGGACGGCGTCAGCCCGCACACCGCGCACACGACCAATCCCGTGCCGGTCGTCCTCACCGCGCCCGGCGCGGCGCTCGGGACGGTGAGCTCTCCGACGTCGCGCCCACGCTGCTCGCACTCCTGGGCCTCGCCCCGTCGCCGCATATGACCGGAGTAAATCTGCTCGTACACTCGTGACAAATCGGTCTATACTGCGGCACCTTGTCGCTGCCCCAGCCTGACGACGGCGTCCTGCGGAAGGCGCAGCGAGGCGACGAGCGCGCCTTCTCGATCATCGTGCACGCCTATCAGGGCCCGGTCTACAACTACGTGCTCCGGATGGTCGGCGACCGCGCACTGGCCGAGGATCTGACGCAGGAAGTCTTCCTGCGCGTCTACCAGGGGTTGCCGCGGTTCTCGCTTCGCTCGAAGTTCACGACGTGGCTGTTCCAGGTGACGAAGAACCGCGTCCTCGACGAGTTGCGCGCCACCGAGCGCCGCCCGCGGGCGGTCGTCGACCTCGACGACATCCCCCCGCTCGAGGTCGTGGATGCGCCGTTCGAGCGCGTCGAGGCGATCGACGCCGTCTGGCGCGCAGTGGAGCGGCTGAACGTCGACCTCAAGATGGCGCTGCTGCTCCGCGACGTCGTCGGGCTCTCCTACAACGAGATCGCCGACTCGCTCGAGGTCACGCTCGCCACGGTCAAGTGGCGGATCTGGCGGGCGCGCGAGGACGTCCAGCTCGCGCTCGCGCGCGAGGGGATCGAGGTGCTCCCCGCACCGGCGAAGGCTGCCGCCGCTGTCCCGCTTCCCGGCGCGCGGCCCGTCGGGCCTGCAGGGGACGGGCCCGGCCTCGTGCCGCCGATCGCGTCCGCGCCGGCCTAGCGCTACTCGCCGCGCGTCAGCCGCGCCGCGAGGAAGTGCGGCAGTCCTGCCTCGCGCATCTCGCGCTGCGTCCGCGCCACGTCGTACTCGACGCGGCGGAAGCTCGCGTGCTGCGCCTCGAGATCGAGCAGGAGGTACGCGGCGCGCGGGTCGCCGTCGCGTGGCTGTCCGACCGAGCCCGGGTTGAGCAGGACGTGGCGGCCGCCGAGGTCCACCTCGGTTCCCGCCGGCGCGAGCGCGCCGTCGAGCTCCTCTCCCGCTGCGACGACGCGCAACGCCACATGGCTGTGGCCGACGAGGACGAGCGGCGACGGCGCGAGGGCGAGGGTGGCGGCGGCTGCCTCGTCGGAGAGGACGTACTCCCAGATCGGGTCGCGCGCGCTGGCGTGGTAGAGGGCGACGCCGTGAGCGGCCGCCTGCGGCTCGAGCCGGTCGAGCAGCTCCTGCGCTTCCGCCGAGAGGACTTCGCGCGTCCAGCCGGCCGCGATCGCGGCGTCGCCCCCGAACTCGGCGAGATCGATCGTCCCGCGGACGGCGAGGTCGTGGTTGCCGGCGAGGCAGACGGCGGCGTGCTCGGCGATCAGAGCGCAGCACTCGTTCGGCTGCGGCCCGTAGCCGACGGTGTCGCCGAGGCACCAGAGCTCGTCAGGTGCGTCGGCGGCGATCGCTGCGAGAACCGCCTCCAGGGCGTGGAGGTTGGAGTGGACGTCGGAGAAGACGGCTACGCGCATCGGTAGCGGGAACCGTAGTGATGAGCCCAGCCAGAACCGGCACCGTCGCCGCGACCTCGGCCGTGACGAAGAGCAGCAGCCCCCAGAGTCCCGCTCCCACGCCGACGATCGCCGCCGCGAGAGGCTTCCGCCGGCCGGCGACGACGACGCCCAGCAGGGCCGGGGCGAGGAGATCGAGCCAGCCCATCAGGGCCGATCCGAACGTCGCCTGCTGGAGGCTCGGGAGGGACATCCCGGCAGCGTGCGGGAGCGAGACCGTCTCGAGGGCGTCCGTCGCCTGCTGCACACCGCTCGTGCCCCACACGAGCACGACGTCGAGCAGGGCGAGCGCGACGAGGCCGAGCCGGATCGACCAGGCGGGCGCGAGGGCCGCAGCCGCCCAGGCGGCAGCGAGGCACGCTGCGGCGATCAAGGTGAGCCCGGCTCCGTCGCGGACGAGGCCCGACGCGAGCCAGGCCGTGAGCCAGAGGCCGGCGGCGAGGGGCGGCCAGAGCCACCAGCGGCGGCTGCCGGCGAAGAGCCCGCCGGCGGCGGCCAGAGCCGGTGTTCCGAAGGTCGCGAGCAGCGCCAGCGCCCGCGGGCCCTGCGGCACGAGGTCGAGGATCGCCACCCCGGCCGCCAGCAGGGCAGCGGGGACGAGCACCCACGCGCCGCCGCGGCCGCCCGGGGACGCCTGCCGGCCGGGCACGGCCACCGTCGCCGCCTGCGCGGCGCAGAGGACGGCGTAGGAGGGTGCGAGGGCGAGAATCAGGCGTCGGGCTCGTCGGCGTGGTCAGGCGCCTCGGGCAGGTTCCGGATGCCCTCCCGCGTCACGTACTTCGACCACGAATCCTCCAAGGCGGCGATGAGCTCGGGGATGAAGCGCGGCGACGCGTTGAGCCGCGCGACGACGGCGCCGGGGACGTCGCCCTCCTCGACCTCGTGCTCGATTCGCGCGAACGTCAGCGTGAACTCGTACTGGGAGAAGCTGACGTTCGCGAAGTTCGTGTACGCACCGCCGATCAGCTCGGCCGGCATCTGGATGTTGAGCCGCCGCTCGCCCGGCTCCGGCTCCGGTAGATCGAGCTCGTCGTCCTCCATGTCCACATACTAGGAGCATGTCCGCCGATCCGACCGGAGCTCTGGCTGCCACGCTCTCGGTCGTGGCCGGCGCCGAGCTGGAGCTCGAGCGGCCGGGCGAGCCGGAGTACGGCGACTACGCGACGAACGTCGCCCTGCGGCTGGCCAGCGTCCGGCGGCGTCCGCCGCGGGAGCTCGCCGCGGAGATCGCGGAGGCGGCAGCGAGGCTCGAGGACGTCGAGCGGGCGGAGATCGCCGGTCCCGGCTTCGTCAACCTCTTTCTCCGGGACGATTGGTTCGCCGGCGCCCTCGCGGCGATCCTCGGGGACGGCGACGGCTACGGCGGTGGCTCGGCGGGGGAGCTCGAGCGCGTGCAGGTCGAGATGGTCTCGGCCAACCCGACCGGGCCGATCCCCGTCTCGCCGCCCGCAACGGCGCGTACGGCGACGTCGTCGCGCGCCTGTTCGAGCTCGCGGGCCACGAGGTCGAGCGCGAGTACTACTACAACGACGCGGGTGCGCAGATGGAGCGGTTCCGGGCGTCGGTCGAGGCGTGCGGCGCGGGGCGGAGCTGTCCGGAGGACGGCTATCAGGGCGCCTACATCCAGGAGCTTGCGAAGGTTGCAGGGCGACCCGGTGCCGCTGATGCTCGAAGGAGATCGAGTCGACGCTCGAACGGTTCCGCATCCGGTTCGACGCTTGGCGGCGGCAGAGCGAGCTCGAGGAGCGGCTGCCGGAGCTGCTGCCGCGACTCGACACGTACGAGCGCGACGGCGCGCTCTGGGCGCGGTCTTCCGCCTACGGAGACGACGAGGACCGCGTCCTCGCTCCGCTCGGGCGACCGCTCGCCGACATACCGCGCCGCGGACGTCGCCTACCTCGTGGACAAGCTCGAACGCGGCTTCGACCGCGCCGTCTACGTGCTCGGCACAGACCACCACGGCACCGCAACTGGTACGCGGCCGTGGCCCGGATGCTCGGCTACGACCCCGGCTCGGGTCGAGGTGCTTCTCTACCAGCTCGTGCACCTGACGAAGGGCGGCGAGCAGACGAAGATGTCGAAGCGGCGCGGCGACGTCGTCTTCCTCGACGACTTCATGGACGAGATCGGCGTGGACGCCGCGCGCTGGTATCTCGTCAACCGCGGGCCGGACCAGGCGATCGAGATCGACGTCGACCTCGCGGCGGAGCGCTCGCAGAAGAACCCCGTCTACTACGTCCAGTACGCGCACGCGCGGATCGCGGGCATCCTCCGCAATGCCGGCGATGCAGCCGTCTCCGCGCAGCTCGCCGGGCCGCTCGCACCCGAGGAGAGGGAGCTCGTCAAGCGGCTGGCGGAGCTGCCCGCGGTCACGGCCGACGCGCTCGCGAAGCGCGGGCCGCAGGTCGTTCCCGCCTACGCGATCCGCGTCGCGGACGACTTCCATCGCTTCTACCACGAGCATCGTGTGCTCGAGAGCGAGCAGCAGGCCTTCCGGCTCGGCCTCTGCCGGGCGACGCAGAGCGTGATCGCGCGCTGCCTCGACCTCGTGGGCGTCGAGGCGCCGGACCGGATGTGATACTCCGCCGGTGAGCTCGGCCCGCCAGGTGCCCGACCGCAACATCGCGCTGGAGCTCGTCCGGGTGACCGAGGCGGGCGCGATGGCGGCGGCGCGCTGGATCGGGCGCGGCGAGAAGGAGAACGCCGACAGGGCGGCGGTGGACGCGATGCGCTTCGTCCTCGACAGCGTCTCGATTCGGGGCGTCGTCGTGATCGGCGAGGGGGAGAAGGACGAGGCGCCGATGCTCTACAACGGCGAGGAGGTCGGCAACGGGGATGGCCCCGAGGTCGACGTCGCCGTCGACCCGCTCGAAGGGGACCCGTCTCACGGCCCTCGGCCAGCCGAACGCCATCTCGGTTCTCGCCGTCGCCGAGCGGGGAACGATGCTCTTCCCCGGCGCCGCGCTCTACATGGAGAAGATCGCGGTCGGGCCGCAGGCGATCGACGCGATCGACATCGAGCGCAGCCCGAGCGAGAACGTCGCTCGGGTCGCGAAGGCGCTCGGGAAGACGCCGCGTGAGGTGGATGTCGTCGTGCTCGAGCGTGAGCGGCACGACGAGCTGATCGCGGAGCTCCGGGAGGCCGGCGCGCGCGTTCGCTTGATCCGGGACGGCGACGTCGCGCCCGCGATCGCCGCCGCGCAGCCGGGGACGAGCGTCGACGTGCTCTACGGGATCGGCGGGACGCCGGAAGGCGTCATCTCCGCCGCGGCGCTCAAGTGCGTCGGCGGCGGCATCCAGGGGAGGCTCTGGCCGCGGAACGACGAGGAGCGTCAGCAGCTCCTCGCCGCGGGCCTCGACCCGACGCGGGTGCTGCGCACCGACGACCTCGTCTCCGGGCAAGACGTGTTCGTCGCCGCGACCGGCGTCACGAGCGGCTCGCTGCTGCAGGGCGTCCAGTACACGCAGGGCGGCGCGGTGACGGACTCGATCGTGATGCGCTCGAGGTCGGGAACGGTACGCCGGGTCGTCGCGCAGCAGTCGCTCGCCAAGCTCTCCGCGCTGACCGGCTTCGAGTACACGTAGCAGGGCTACTCCCCCGAACGGGGGTCGCGCGGACGCAGGCCCGAGCCGTTGAGAAAACCGCAAGGCAATGCGGTTTACGTGCTCCACGGAAGGGCGAAAAGGAGAGCTGCGCAGTGGCGGCGAGCGTTGAACGGGCGGCGGCAGAACTGACGGCGAGGCGCTGGGTGGTCAGCTGCGGTCCGTACGAGGACCGCGCGGCCTCCGTACGCGACTACTTCCTGCGTCTCGGGATCGCGGCCAGGCTCGTTGCGCCGATGGAGATCGAGCTCGAGACGACGGCGGACGAGGCCGAGCTCGACGAGTACCTGGAGAGCTGGACGTCGGCCCACGGGCTGCGGCTCGAGCTGAACGAGGTCGAAGCGCCGGCTCCGCCGTCTCCACACCCCGACGGAACGCTGTTTCGCCCGCCGCTCCTGGGGGAGATCCTCAAGCGGAGAGGCCTCATCGACGACGAGCAGCTCGAAGCCGCGCTCGTGCGGGCGCACGAGACCGGCCGGCTGCTGGGCGTCGTCCTGATCGAGAGCGGAGTGCTCTTCGAGGAGGACCTCGCCCGAACGCTCGCGGCGCAGCTCGAGCTCCCGTTCATCAGCATCCCGCGGCTCGGCGTGGACCGGGAGTCGGTGAGGCTGTTGCCGCCGGCGGTCGGCCGTGAGATGGCTGCCATCCCGGTGCGGCCGAAGGGGGACGGCGTGCTCGTCGCCTTCGCCGATCCGACCAATCCCAGCGCCGTTGCGGCCGTACGCCGCTACTTGCCCCGGCTCGAGATCGGCATCGGCGAGCTGAGCCACATCCTCGCCGCGTGGCAGACCGTCGAGCGCGGAGCGACCGGAGCGAACGCGGTCCCGAGCGACTGATCGTCGGTCAGGCGACCCCCGCGGCCTCCCGTTCCATCTCCGGTGCGTAGACGCCCGCGCGTGCGGCGGAGTTCATCTTCGCCCGGTGGCAGTACGCGCGCTGGCCGGCCTCGAGCTTGTCCTCCTGCCCGGCCCACGCCTTCAGCGCCGGCGCCTGCAGCGCCCGGCCGTAGGAGAAGGACAGCTGCCACGGATGCGGGCCGTGGGCGTTCATCGCGTTCAGGTGCGCAGTCGCGTCCTCGTCCGACTGGCCGCCCGAGAGGAAGACGATGCCGGGCACTGCGGCCGGCACGTGCTTGTAGAGCGTGTGGAGCGTCGCCTCCGCGACCTTCTCGGCGCCGGCGCGGTCCGACGCCTCGTAGCCGGAGAGGACCATGTTCGGCTTGAGCAACGTCCCCTCGACGTCGACGCGCTGCTCGAACAGCTCCGTGTAGACCGCCGCGAGGACCCGTGAGGTGACGAAGCCGCTGCGCTGGATCGAGTGCGTGCCGTCCTGCAGCACCTCCGGCTCGACGATCGGCACGAGACCGGCCTCCTGGCAGAGCGCGGCGTACCGCGCGAGCGCGTGCGCGTTCGCCCAGATGCAGTACTCGCTCGGCAGGGTGTCGGTGATCGAGTACGTCGCGCGCCACTTCGCGAAGCGGGCGCCGAGCCCGTGGTACTCCTCGAGCCGGCCGCGCAACCCGTCGAGGCCTTCGGTCACCGTCTCGCCTTCGGCGAGAGCGAGCGGCTTCGCGCCCTGGTCGACCTTGATCCCCGGAACGATCCCCTTCGAGGCGAGCAGCGCCGGGAAGGGTGTCCCGTCGTCGGCGCTCTGCCGGATCGTCTCGTCGAAGAGGATGACGCCGCTGATGTACTCCTCGGCGCCCGGCGTGGTGAAGAGCATGTTGCGGTAGGCCCGCCGGCTCTCCTCGGTCGACTCGACGGCGATTGCGTCGAAGCGCTTCTTGATCGTGCTGTCGCTCTCGTCGGCGGCGAGGATCCCCTTGCCCTCGGCGACGAGGGTACGCGCGGTCTCGTGCAACTCTGTGTGCGACATGGGATGTCTCCTGTTTGGCTGTCTCCGCTCCATTATGGCCGGGCTAGAATCCCGCTATCCGGCGGACGTAGCTCAGCTGGTAGAGCATTGGCTTCCCAAGCCAAGGGTCGCGGGTTCGATCCCCGTCGTCCGCTTCCGTATCGTCGAGCCAGGAGCCCCGTCTCCTTGAACCGCGGCGAGTTCGTACAGCAGTCGGCGGGCGCGATCGTCGCGCTCACGCTACCCCGGTGGGCGAGAATCGCCGCCAGCCCGGATCCGGCCGTCGCGCTGCTCGCGCACGAGCTCGACGGCAACGTCGTCACGCCGCAGAGCACCGGTTATGCCACGGCGCGCGCGCTGTGGGATACGCGATTCGACAGCCTGCGCCCGCGCGCGGTCGCGTACTGCGCCAACGCGACCGACGTGCAGCGGGTCGTCAATTGGGCTCGGAAGTACGGCGTCCACGTCGTCCCCCGCTCCGGCGGGTGCAGCTACGCCGGCTACTCGAGCGGCAACGGCGTGGTGGTCGCCGACGTCTCCCGCCTCGTGCATGTCGGCTTCTCCGGCGGCCGCGCGACGGTCGGCGCCGGCGCGAGGATGATCCAGGTCTACTCAGCTCTCTGGAAGCGGCACGTGACCATCCCCGGCAGCTCGGGCCCGAGCGTCGGCATCGCCGGCCTTTCGCTCGGCGGCGGCCACGGCTACTCCTCGCGCAAGCTCGGGACGGCGTCCGACAACCTCCGCGGCGTGCGGATCGTGACCGCTGACGGGCGGCTGCTCACCTGCGACTCCTCGCACCACTCCGATCTCTTCTGGGCCTGCCGCGGAGGCGGCGGCGGGAACTTCGGCATCGTCACGGAGCTCGACTTCGCGACGCATCCGGTCTCGACCGTATCCCGCTACGAGATCGAGTGGCCTTGGGCTCAGGCGGAGGAGGCGCTCGCAGCGTGGCAGGGCTTCGCGCCGCACGCGCCCGACGAGCTCTTCTCCGTGCTCGACCTGATCGCGACCGACCCGACGACGAAGGGCGCGCGCTCCCACGTCGTGTCGGCGGGCCAGTACTTCGGCAGCCAGAGCGACCTCAAGTCGCTGATCCAGCCGCTCCTCTCGACCGGCTCGCCGACGAAGGTGCTCACGACGACGGTCTCGTACTACGACGCGGTGCTGCACTGGGCCGGCTGCCGCGGAGCGGGCGCCCCGTGCCTCAACGCCCCGTCGGCGTTCAAGGGGAAGTCCGACTACGTGACGGAGCCGCTCCCCGCGGGAGCCATCCAGCGGCTCGTAGCCGGCATCGCGGCGCGGCAGGGGCAAGGCCGGGGCGCGGTCTACCTCGACTCGTACGGCGGCGCGATCAACCGGGTGCCGGCGGGGGCCACCGCGTTCGTCCACCGCGACGCGCTCTTCTCGGTCCAGTACACGGCGCAGTGGAGCGGGAGCTCCTCCCAGAGCCTGGCCTGGATCGACGGGCTCTACGCGCAAATGCGGCCCTACGTCTCCGGGTTCGCGTACCAGAACTACATCGACCCCGAGCTGCAGGACTGGCAGCACGCGTACTACGGCTCGAACCTCGCCCGGCTCAAGGCCGTCAAGAAGAAGTACGACCCGGGGAACGCCTTCCACTTCCGGCAGAGCATCCCGCCGAAGTAGGAGCCGCTACGCGCGGCTCGCCGTGAACGTCTCGAGGTAGTCCGGCGTCGTCGGGTTGGACGCGGCCGAGCCGCACTTGGATCCGACCTGCGTCACCGATCCGTGCGCTGTCGTCGCTGAGGTGAACCTCCCCTTCACCGTGAAGGTGCCCGAGAACGGCCCGAGCTTCGCCTTCACGGTGCCGGTGAATGCGCCGGTCTTCGTGACCTTCATCGAGGGCAACATGACGGTGAAGTTCCCGAGGCCGCCGGCGCCGCCCGAGAACTTGCACATCCCGTTGTAGCCGTCGTTCGTGGTGAAGCCGGTGACCCGCTTTCCGCCGGGCACGACCTTGAACGAGACCGCGCCGCTTGCCTCGCTCGTCGTCCCCGCGTAGGAGCCCGCCTTCGGCGCGTGATGCATTGCGCCGGCAGCGAGCGCGCTCGCGGCGAGAGCGGCCGCCGCGATGAGGGCCAGGATCAGTCCGGTGGCGGGCCGTGGCATCAGGCCCGGGAGCCTATTGGTTCGTGGCGCTCAGCGCCACGTGTCGGCGAGCACGCGCAGCCAGTTGCCGTGCGTGATCTTCGCGACAGCCTCCTCGCCGAACCCGTCGGCGCGGAGGAGGTGCACGAGCTGCGGGAAGCCGGCGATCCCCTCCAGCTCCTCGGGGACGAGCGCACCGTCGAAGTCCGAGCCGAAGGCGACGTGGTCGAGCCCGATGCGGTCGGCGACGTAGCGGACGTGACGGACGATCTCCGCCGGCGGCGTGGCCGCTTCCTGCGCGCCGTCCTCCCGCAGGAACGACACCGCGAAGTTGATCCCGACGACGCCGCCCGAGGCGCCGATCGCGTCGAGCTGCGCGTCGGTGAGGTTCCGCGTGGACGGGCAGAGCGCGTGTGCGTTCGAATGCGTGGCGACGAGCGGTGCGCTGGAGAGTCGCGCCACGTCCCAGAAGCCCGCCTCGTTCAGGTGCGACAGGTCGACGAGGATGCCGAGCTCGTTGCAGGCGCGGACGAGCGCGCGGCCGGCCTCCGACAGCCCGGGCCCGGTGTCCGGCGTCGCAGGGAAACGAAACGGCACGCCTTCGGCGAACGCGTTGGCGCGGGACCAGACGAGCCCGATCGAGCGCAGGCCGCGTCCGTACCACGCCTCGAGGCCCGCCAGGTCGGGTGCGAGCGGCTCGGCGCCCTCGAGGTGGAGGATGGCGGCGACGCGGCCCGGCCGGAAGTCGCCGGGGCTCGTCGCTAGCTCGACCGGCAGCGAGCAGAAAGTGTCGTAGAGCTCTTCCGCGATGCGCGCGGCCTCAGCGGTCGGGATGGGGTCGGGCAGCGGGAGCGCGTAATGGGCGGTGCTGGGCGGGGGCGGCATGGGCGAGGGGATGAAGAGCGCGAAGAAGCCGCCCGCGAATCCCGCCTCGGCCGCCGCCTCGAGGTGGACGTGGCGGATCTCGTCACCGCCCCACTTGCGCCCGACGAGGTCGTTGTGGCCGTCGATGACGAAGGGCCGGGCGCCGTCGTCGTGCTGCTCGAGCCTTGACACGCCCGCGTAGCGTGACAGGATTCGCCCGAGCACGGAGTAGCCGAAGCTAGCTGCGGTGGTCCGAGGCGGTGCCTCGGGCGGGCCAGGATGCTCCCCAGTCGGAAGGGGATTCGCGATGAGCGACGTACCAGCTCGGCTCGCCGTTCGGACGCAGAAGCGGTACGGCTGGCGGCCGGATCATCCCGACCTGCGGGACTTTCTGCTCGCCGTCGAGCCGCTGAAGGCCTTGCCCGCGAAGATCAGCCTGCGCGCGCAGATGCCGCCGGTCTACGACCAGGGCCAGCTCGGTTCGTGCACTGCGAACAGCATCGGGGCGATCCTGGAGTTCAACGAGCTCAAGCAGGGCGAGGCGGACGCTACGACGCCCTCGCGGCTCTTCATCTATTACAACGAGCGCGCGATGGAAGGCACCGTCGCGCAGGACTCGGGGGCGGAGATCCGCGACGGGATCAAGTCCGTCGCCCAGCTCGGCGCACCGCCCGAGACGGTCTGGCCGTACGTGATCTCGAAGTTCGCGCGCAAGCCTCCCGCGACCGCGTACAGAGCGGCGCTCCAGCACGAGGCGATCCGGTACGCGCGCGTCGCGCAGTCGCAGGTGGCGATCCAGTCGGTGCTCGCGACCGGCTATCCGATCTCGTTCGGATTCACGGTGTACGAGTCGTTCGAGAACGGCGTCGGCTCGAACGGGATCGTGCCCATGCCGACACCCCACGAGAACACGCTCGGCGGCCACGCGGTCGTGGCGGTCGGCTACAAGGAGATCCGTGGCCAGCTCTACTTCGAGTGCCGCAACTCGTGGGGGGACGGCTGGGCCGACCACGGCTACTTCTGGCTTCCCGCGGCCTACGTCACGAGCCCGGATCTCGCGCGCGACTTCTGGGTGATAGAGCAGGTGGTGTAGCGATGGCCACTGACGAGCGGAATCGGGCGGACGGGGTCTTCGAGGGCGGCGGCGTCAAGGGGATCGCGTTCGCGGGCGCGATCGCCGCCGCCGAGCAGGATGCCGGGGTGAAGGAGTGGGTCAACCTCGCCGGCACGTCGGCCGGGTCGATCGTCGCGGCGTTACTCGTCGCGGGCTACGACGCAGCCGGGCTGCAGAAGATCCTGTCCGGGGCCGTCTACTCCCGCTTCGCGGACTGCGGGCCGGGCGGGATGTGGCTCGGCGGCCTCTTCAATGCTCTCTTCCGGCTGCGCGGGATGGCGCCCGGCGCCTACTTCAAGAAGTGGATGAGCGAGCAGCTCGCGGCTTCGCCGCTGGCGACGGAGCTCGGCAAGACCGAGCTGACCTTCGCCGACGTGAAGCGGCACGACCTGCCGCCGATCGAGCAGCTCCCGGGCATCACGCCCGAGAAGTACGAGCGGGCGATGTACCGCCTGCACGTGATCGGGTCGGACGTCACGACGGGCCGGATGATCATCCTGCCCGACGACCTGCCCGACTATCAGGACGAGCACGGCCGGCCGTTCGACAAGGACACCTTCCCGATCGTCGACGCGGTCCGCATGTCGATGAGCTACCCGTTCCTGTTCACCCCGGTCGTGCTCCACCGGCAGGGGAACCCCGTGTACGTCGTGGACGGTGGTCTGCTGTCGAACTTTCCCATCTGGTTGTTCGACAGTCCGAACCCGAAGCGGCCGACCTGGGGGTTCCGGCTGCACCCGGGCGCGAGCGTGGAGGAGGGGCTGCCGTACCGGAAGGTGCCGCGGCCGTTCTGGGAAGTGCCGCTGCTGAAGGCGATGTTCTCGGCCGCGACCGAGGCGTGGGACCGCGAGCAGATGGAGCAGGTCGTCTCCGCCCGCACCGTCTCGATCCCGACGCACCAGATCAGCACCACCGACTTCGGGCTCGGCCCGAAGGACGCGAACGACCTCTACAAATGGGGCCTGGACGCGGCGCACGCGTTCTTCACCGCCCCGGACCAGCAGGCGTATCTCAACTCGTTCGGCAAGACGCTCCCCGCGCAGCCGGGAGGGAGCTAGTCAGGCCCTTCCCGCGAGCGTCAGCCCGACCAGAACGAGCGAGAGCCCGCCCGTCGCGAGCACGGTCAGTCCCGCGACGGCGTCGAACACGCGACCGTTGCGGTGCTCTCCCATCAGCTCCTCGCTCCGCGCCAGGCGCCAGACGAAGAACAGCGTGACCGGCAGGAGCGCTCCGTTCACGACCTGGACGAGCACGAGGAGCTTGATCACCGGGACGCCCGGAACCATCGCGACGGCCGCTCCGACGAGCACGAGCACCGTCAACGTCGCCACGAACACCGGTGCCTCGCGCGGCCGTCGAGCGATTCCCTTCTCGAGCCCGAACGTCTCCGCGATGACATAGGCCGCCGTCACGGGGAGGATCGCCGCCGCAAGCAGGCTCGCACCGAGCAGGCCGACCGCGAACAGGGCCTCCGCGTACCGGCCGGCGAACGGCTCGAGCGCCTTCGCCGCGTCCGCCGCGCTCGAGACCGTGTGGTCGCCGTGGACGAAGAGGGTCGCGCCGGTGGCGATGATGATGAAGCCCGCGACGCAGTTCGCGAAGAGCGAGGAGCCGGTCACCTCGGCTCGCTCTGCGGGGATGTCCTCGGGGCCGAGCCCGCGTTCCACCACGGCGGACTGCAGGTAGAGCTGCATGAACGGCGTGATCGTCGTCCCGACCATCGCGATGAACAGCACGGCGTAGGTGCCGGTGAGGTGGATCCGCGGCTCGACGATCGCGCTGCCGACCGAGCCCCACTTCGGGTGCGCGAGCACCGCGGCGACGGGATAGGCGAAGAACGGGATCGTCATCGCGACGAAGATCCGCTCGGCGACCTTGTACGAGCCGCGCACGACGAGCAGCCAGACGACGGCGGCCGCGATCGGGACGGAGACCTGGGGCGGCACGTGGGCGAGCCCGAGCGCGGCACCGATGCCGACGAACTCCGAGATGCAGATCCCGAGGTTCGCGAAAAGCACGGCTGCGGTCGAGACGAGCGACCACCGGGGGCCGTACTGCTCGCGGATCAGCTCGGCCAGGCCCTTGCCGGTGACGGCGCCCATCCGCGCCGCCATCTCCTGCACCACGATGAGGCTGACGGTGATCAGCACCATCATCCAGAGGAGGTCGTAGCCGTAGCGCGCGCCGCCGGAGGCATACGTCGCGATCCCGCCGGCGTCGTTGCCGGCGTTCGCGGCGACGATCCCCGGACCGAGGAAGGCGAGGACCGCGACCAGCTTGACGGCTAGGCGGTTACGCGGCCTGAGCCGAGGCCGCGCCGGTGGCAACCGGAATCGCGGCAGGCGCCGGGCGAAGAACTCGGGCGGCATCGCCGGCTTCCATTTCAGTCGCCTCCGAGGACGCCGAAGCGCCGCCGCCACGGTCCGGGCAGGACGAGCTCGAGCACGTCGTCGACGGTGACGATGCCGAGGATCCGCTCCTCCTCGTCCACGACCGCCACGACCGTCAGGTCGAAGTCCGTCATCAGCCGCGCGACCTCCTCGAGGTCGGCGTCCGGCCGCACCGTCTGCACGGGCTGGAGGACGTTCCAGAGCCGCTCGCCCTCGTCCGCGCGGACGAGGTCCGCGAGGGCGATCCCGCCGCGCATCCGGCGGTGCGTGTTCATCCCGTAGATCCAGGCGAGGGCGTCCGCCGGCAGCCGCGACCGCTCGATCCGGTCGAGAGCTTCCTCGCGCGTGGCGTCGGCGTAGACGCAGACGAACTCCGGGCTCATCAGGCCGCCCGCGGTGGCCGGGTCGTAGCCGAGCAGTGCGCGCAGGCGCCGTGCCTGGGCGGGGGAGAGGAGCGCGATCACCTCCTCGCGCCGTTCCTCCGGCAGCTGGAGGACGAGGTCCGCCGCGTCGTCGCTCTCCATGCGGGCGAGCAGCTCGGCGACCTCGTCGTCGCCCCGGTCCTCGACGAACTCGCGCTGGTGGCCCTCCTCGAGCTCCTCGAAGACGTCCGCCTCGCGCTCGGGGTCGGCGGCGACCGCGGCCATGATCTCCTCGCCCTCGTTGTGGGACGCCGCCTCGACGAGGTCGGCGAGCTGGGCGGGATGGAGTCGGGCGAGCTTCGGATGGGGAACGCGCAGCCGCACCGTCGGGACGTGACCCGTGAAGGGCTCGACCGAGGCCCAGTCGAGGAATGCGCCCGGCTCGACGCGACCCGCGAGCCCGCGCGGAATCACCCGGCGCATCAGGCCGCGCAGGCTCACGTCGACGCCGACGACGCGGTACCAGCCCTCGAGCCGCGCGAGCTCGATCTCGTTCGCGCGCACGAGGCGCGCTCCGTCGACGTTGATCAGCTGCCGGTCGAGGACGTCCTTCTTCAGCAGCACCTCCTGTGGCCGCCGCTGGAAGTGCTGCAGGTCGAGCCGATCGGCCTCGAGCGTGACGAAGCCGGCACCGATCTCGACGATCTGCTCGGCGGCGACGAACACCTGCCGCCCGGCGACCGAGGCGATGGCGCCGGTGACGGGCGGGTAGTCGTCCTCGCCGAGGCGGACGATCAGGTCGTCGACGCGGCCGAGCCGTTCGTCCGACGCGTCGCGCAGCTCGCCGCCGACGACGAGCGAGAGGTGGAGCACCGGCGGAGCCGCCACGGCCAACGCTCGTCCTCCATCAGAGCCACTTCTTGCGGCGGAAGAAGGCGAGCATCCCGACGACGGTGACGGCCATGATCGCGAGCGAGACGAAGAAGGCCGGCTTGCCGTTGAAGCCCGGGAAGCCGACGTTCATCCCGAAGAAGCCGGTGAGGAAGGTCAGCGGCGTCAGTACGACGATGAAGAGCGTGAGGACGTAGAGGATGTCGTTCTGCTGGTGCGTGATCAGCGACTCGTTCGTGTCCTCCAGCGCCTCGACGACCTCCTTGTAGTTGTCGAGCAGATCCCAGATCCGCTCGCTCGCGTCGACGATGTCGTCGAAGTAGTCCTCGAGGTCCTCCGCGAGCAACCGCTCGATCGAGCGCTCGAGCAGGCGGAGCGTCGGGCGCTGGGGCTTGATGATCTTGCGGTAGGAGATGATCTCCTGCTTGACCTTGTGGATGTCGGTGACGAGCTCCTTCGCGCCTTGGCCGGCGGCGCTGATCTCTTCGTCGATCTGCTCGAGCTTGAAGCCGATCTTGTCGAGGATCGGGAAGCAGTAGTCGTAGAGATCGTCGAGCACGTCGTAGAGAAGACGGCCGGTGCCGCGTGAGAGAAGCTGGCTGCGGAGCTCCTCGCTCTCGTACGCGCGCCGGAAGAGGAGCGTGACCGGCCGCAGCTCGACCGTCGGGAGGGTAACGAGATAGTCGGGGCCGAGGAAGACGTCGAGCTCGCCGGCGTTGAGCCTGCCGATGGTCTTGTCGTAGACGGGGAAGTGAAGAACGCCGAAGAGGTAGCTGCCCTCCGGCTCGTCGGCGTAGACGTCGACCTTCGGCCGCTGGCGCCGCGAGAGGACGTCCTCGACGTCGAGCGGATGCCAGCCGAAGCGCGAGGCGAGCATCTGTGCCTCCTCCATGGTCGGAGCGAGGAGGTGGATCCAGGTGACGCCGTCGCTCTGGAGCTCAGTGTTGCGCGGGCGCGTGTCCGCGAGCGGCAACCCGGACGTCACCCTCCGGCGCGGACGGATGCGCGGCAGATTGGGCACCGGTACTGAGGGGGTCGACGGTCGCGGGCATGGCTTGTAAATGCTAGCTGGAATTGCCGACGGGCATTGGTGCGGCGGCCGGAGCCTCGCCCCGCGGCGTCCGGCGCACTCGCTCGGGCAGGCGTCGCTCGAGTCTGAGCGCCGCGGCGGCGCAGGCGACGTTGACGGCGGCGGCCAGCGGCCAGAGCAGGAGCGGCCGGTGCTGGAGGAGGAAGCCGCCGCAGGCGGGCCCGACGATCCAGCCGATCTGCCACGAGATGCTCGAAGCGGCGAGGTAGCGGCCGACGAGCTGCGGCGGCGCGAGGTCGACGCTGAGCGGCGCCTGGATCGCCCCGTGCAGGCATTCGCCGACCGCGAACACGAGCATCACCGCGGCGAAGATCCCGAAGGCGGCTGTCGTGCGCGTCCACGTTCCCGCCGCCCAGACCGCGAGCAGCGACGCCGCCCAGAGCAAGCCCATGAGTGCGAGGCCGCGCATCCGTCTCCGCCCCTCCGCCAGCTTGAGGACCGGGAGTTGGAAGAGGACGACGCCGACGGCGTCGAGCGCGAACACGATCCCGACCTCGCGCTCGCTGATCCCGGCGACGTTCTTCCCGAAGGCCGGGAGCAGCTCGACCACGACCGAGATCGCGGCGGTCATGAATGCGGCGTTGAGGAGCGTGAACGTCGTGAAGACCCGGTCGTGGAGGACGGCGCGCCAGCTCCCGCCGAGCCGCTCTTCGTGCAAGGCCGGCGACCGCACCCGCACGAGGACGAGCCCGTAGGCGACGAACGTGACGCAGTCGAGCACGAAGAGGACGGTGAACGTCTCGGGTTGCCGAACCGAGGCGATGAAGCCGGCCGTCACGCCGCCGAGGGCCACTCCGGCGTTCATCGCCAGCCGCTGCAGCCCGTACGCCGGCGCGCGACGCGTCTCCGGAGTGAGGGCCGCGAGGAGCGCCGACTGCGACGGCCAGAAGGAGCCGCTGCCCAGCCCCCAGAGCGAATAGATCGCGAACGCCTCCCACGCGTTCCGGATCGACGGCATGAGCGCGAACGCGACCGTCATCACGGCGAGCGCCGCGAGCAGCACCCGCTTCGGGCCGAAGCGGTCGGACAGCGTTCCGCCGAGGAAACTGCTTGCGAGCGCCACCGCCGACTGCACGGCGGCGGCGCTGCCCGCGAGCCCGAAGGGGATCCCGCGGACGTTGTGGAGGTAGATGAGGAGGAAGGGCAGGACGACGCCGTTCCCGAAGGCGTTGACGAGCGCGCCTCCCTCGAGCACGTAGACGTCGCGCGGCAGGCGCGGGTCGAGGCTGCGGAGGTAGGCGCGCAACGAGCGCACGCGGCGAGGCTAGCGTTGCGGCGGCGGCGCGCCTATGATCGGGCGCGCAAGCGCTATTCGACCCGGGGAGAAGCGATGCGCACAGCGTTCATGTCCATCGAGAAGGCCGTTGTGACCTACTTCGGAGGGTATGACGCTTGCTTCGCAAAACGCTGAACCTGGGGATCCTGGCGCATGTAGACGCCGGTAAGACGACACTCACCGAGCGGCTGCTCTACGCCGCCGGGGTCATCGACGAGATCGGCAGCGTCGACGAGGGCACGACGCAGACCGACACGCTCGCGCTCGAGCGGCAGCGCGGGATCACGATCAGGTCCGCGGTCGTCTCCGTTCGCGATCGGCGACGTCACGGTCAACCTGATCGACACGCCGGGCCACCCGGACTTCATCGCCGAGGTCGAGCGGGTGCTCGGCGTGCTCGACGGTGCCGTGCTCGTGGTCTCGGCCGTCGAGGGCGTGCAGCCGCAGACGCGTGATCCTGATGCGGGCGCTGCAGCGGCTGCGCATCCCGACGCTGCTGTTCGTGAACAAGATCGACCGGTCCGGCGCGGATGCCGGAGCGCGTGCTCGACGCGACGTCGTCAGCGAGCGGCGTGACGCGCGGCACGCCGTCGCCGATCGGGCGTGCGGCGGATCCGCGCGCTCTGGCCGAGCGCTCGCGGAACACGACGAGGGATCCTGGCGGCGTACGTCGACGACGAGGCCCGTGTCCGACGACCGGCTCGGCCGAGCTCGCCGCCCAGACCGAGCGGGCGTGGTCCATCCGGTCTTCTTCGGCTCGGCGCTCACGGGCGCCGGCGTCGACGCGCTCGCGGCCGGGATCGCCGAGCTGCTGCCCGCGCCGCCGGCGAGCCCGGAGGGGCCGCGTCTCGGCGCGGTCTTCAAGATCGAGCGTGGCCCGCCGGCGAGAAGGTCGCGTACGTCCGCATGTTCTCCGGGACGATCAGCGTGCGCGACCGGGTGCACTTCGGCCGTGACGGCGAGGGCAAGGTGACCGCGCTCGCCGTCTTCGCGGACGGGACGCGCCGTCCAGGCGGCCGCGGTCGCCGGCCGGCGAGATCGCGAAGGTCTCGGGCCTCGCGGACATCCGGATCGGCGACCAGATCGGCGAGCCGGCGGCGACGGGCGCCGGGCACGCAGTTCCCGCCGCCGACGCTCGAGTCGGTCGTCGCCCCGGCGAGCCCGGACGACGGCGCGCGGCTCCGCGTCGCGCTCGCGCAGCTCGCCGAGCAGGACCCGCTGATCGACGTCCGCCAGGACGACGAGCGGCGGCGAGCTCTCCGTCTCGCTCTACGGCGAGGTGCAGAAGGAGGTGATCGCAGGCGACGCTGGCGGACGACTTCGGCCTCGACGTCACGTTCCGCGAGACGACGCCGATCTACATCGAGCGGCCGACGGGCGCCGGCGAGGCGGTCGAGCTGCTCAACACGCCGACGAACCCGTTCCTCGCCGACGATCGGGCTGCGCATCGAGCCCGGCCGCGCCGGGCTCGGGGGTCGACGTTCCGGCTCGACGTCGACCCGCGGGCACGCGCCGCTGTACGTCTACAAGACGTTCGAGGGCTTCGCCGAGCGATGGACGAGTACGTGCGCGCTCGCCGCTCGAGAGGCCTCTTCGGCTGGCAGGTCACCGACTGCGTCGTGACGATGACGAAGATGCGGCTACAGCGTCGCCGACGGCCCGCCGTCGCGACGCGGCCCGATGCCCACCGCGACGGACTTCAGCAGCTGACGCCGCTCGTGCTTCGCGCAGGCGCTCGAGCGTGCCGGCACCGTCGTCTGCGAGCCGCGATGTCCGTGGTCCCGTCGAGATTCCGCCCGACAGCGATCGGGCCGTTGCTGGCCGTCCTGGCGCGACTCGGAGCGCTCGGTCGAGGCTCCGGCGCGGGACGCGGAGCTGGCGACGATCGAGGGCGATGCTGCCCGCGATCCAGCCTCAGCCGAGCTCCAGCGGCAGCTTCCCGGCCTGACGCGCGGCGAGGGCGTGCTCGAGTCGAGCTTCGCAGAGCTACGAGCCGGTGAACGGCGATCCGCCGGTGCGACGGTGACCGGGCCGAGGATGCACGCCGACGAGCTCGAGCTGAACGAGACGCTCGTGCGGCGCTTGCTGGCGGCGCAGTTTCCGGGGTGGGCGGAACTGCCGCTGCGGCGGGTCGAGGCAGAGGGAACGGTGAACGCCATCTTCCGGCTCGGGGAGCGGTTGTCCGTACGGCTGCCGCGGCGGGAGGGTCCGACGGAGCCGGGCGGGAAGGAGCTCGAGTGGCTGCCGCGGCTCGCGCCGGACCTGCCGCTCGAGATCCCGGTTCCCGTCGCGCAGGGCCGTCCGAGCTTCGACTACCCGTGGTTCTGGGCCGTGCATACGTGGCTCGACGGCGAGAGCGTCCGGGTCGAGGACATCGACGCGATCCAGGCGGCGCGCGACCTTGCCGGGCTCGTCGCCGCGCTTCGGCAGTTCGATCCGGCCGGTGCGCCGCCCGGCCGCGGGATAGCGCTCGCCGAGCGGGACACCGGGATCCGCGAGTGGCTCGCGCGCTTCGACGGTGATCCGCGGGTAGTCGACGAATGGGAACGAGCGCTCGCCGCGCCGCCGTGGCACGAGCCGCCGGTCTGGCACCACGGCGACCTCGACGCCCGGAACTGGCTCGTCCGCGACGGGCGGATCAGCGGCGTGATCGACTGGGAGTCGATGGGCGTCGGGGATCCGGCGTGCGACGTGATGGTCGCGTGGAAGCTGCACTCCGCCGCTGCACGCGACGCGTTCCGGGATGCGATTGCCGTCGACGACGCGACCTGGGCACGCGCGCGCGGCTGGGTGGTCTCGCAGGCAGTGGCGGCGCTCGCGTACTACACGCCGGAGAACAACCCTCCGCTGTACCGCGAGGCGAAGGGCTGGCTCGAGCTGGTCCTGTCCGAATCCGAGACCTGAGTAGGGGAGAATGCTCCGATGATCGAGAGGCGCACGATCGTCTTCCCCGACGAGCGGCTCGCGGGCGTTGAGCATCCCGCCTTCGAGGCGCGCGGCGCCCGGGACGGGCCGCACGTCGCGCTGATCGGCGGCATCCACGGCTGCGAGTACTCGTCGATCGCCGCCGTCATCCGCTTCATGAACGAGCTCGACCCGAGCGAGCTCGCCGGCTCGATCACTGCCGTCCCGGTTGTCAGCCTGCAGTCCTTCGAGCGCCGCTCGCCCTTCGTCGTGCCGGAGGACGGCAAGAACCTCAACCGCTCCTTTCCGGGGAGCGCCGACGGGACGTACACCGACGCGCTCGCGCGCGGGATCTTCGACGAGCTGATCGCGCCCGCCGACGCGCTCGTCGATCTGCACGGCGGCGACCTCGTCGAGGCGCTCGAGCCGTTTGCGATCTACGACGCCGGCCCGGTCGAGGAGCGTGCGCGGGCGCTGGCGGTCGCGTTCGACCTCCCGTACGTCGTGCGAGAGGAGCGGCCGGCGGACTCGGGGGCATGACGTGCAGCGCGGCAGCGGCTGCGGGCATCCCGGCGGTCATTGCCGAGGCCGGCGGGCGGGGACAGCTGGAAGAGGAGGCGGTCGCGCTGCTCGTCGAGGGCGTCCGGAACGCGCTCCGCTCGCTCGAGATGCTGCCGGGGCCGGTGCGCCGCCGCGCGAGGACATGCGGCTCGTCGGGGCGTTCGACTGGCTCCGCTGCCGCGAAGCCGGCTTCTGGCAGGCGGCCGTGGCGGCCGGCGACGAGGTGGAGGAGGGCGAGCCCCTCGGCCGCGTGACGAGCCTGTGGGGCGACGTGATCGAGGAGATTCACGCCCCGCGCGGCGGCGTCGTCCTCTTCCTCACGACGAGCGCCGCGGTCGCCGACGATGGCCTCTTGCTCGGTCTTGGCGCCGAGCTTGCTCCGGTGGTCTCGTGAAGTGGCTTGCGGTCTGCGCGGCCGTGCTCGCGCTCGCCGCGTGCGGCGGCGGCGGCGCGACGCTGACGAAGGCGCAGTACGACGCGAAGCTCTCGCATCTCTGCCTGCTCGCGTCGGACCAGTACCGCGAGCTCCATCTCGACAACACCGTGGCCTCCTGGAAGAACGACGCGACGCAAATCACGAGGATCGAGCAGAGCTTCAAGACGAGACTCGCGGCCTTGAAGCCGCCGAGCTCGATCGCGAGCGCGGCCACCGACTACAGCCGCGCGAACGGCAAGGCGACCCGGGACACGCTCGCAGCGGTCGCCGCCGCGAAGGCCGGCGACACCGCGAAGCTCCACGCGAAGATCAAGCAGTCGAACAGAGACAGCCTCGCCACGTGGCCGTCCGCGAAAGTCATCGGCGCCAAGGGCTGCTACATCGGCTAGTGCGCCCGGCAGGAATCGAACCTGCGACCTCGCGCTCCGGAGGCGCGCGCTCTATCCCCTGAGCTACGGGCGCCGGGGAGAAGAGCCAGTGTAGCCTGGCTCTTCGTGGAGGTCTCCGCGCGGATCGTCACGCTCGAGCTGGCGGAGACGTTCGTCATCTCGCGCGAGGCGAGCGACACCGCCGACGTGCTCGTGGTCGAGCTGCGCCACTCCGGCGTCCTCGGCTTCGGCGAGGCTGCGCCGATCGACCGGTACGGCGAGTCCGCGGAGTCCGCACGCGCGTACGTCGAGGAGCACTCGGATTCGCTCGGAGACGACCCGTTCGCGCTCGAGGAGGTGATGGAGCGCCTGCCGGTTCGCGAGTTCGCGGCGCGGGCGGCGCTCGACGCGGCGCTGCACGACCTCCAGGGCAAGCTGCTCGGGCAACCGGTCTGGCGGTTGCTCGGTCTGCGGCGCGCGGGGCCGGCGACGAGCTGGACGGTCTGGCTCGGCGATCCCGACGACATGGCGCGTCGCGCCGAGCAGGCGCTCGAGCGCTTCCGGCGGCTCAAGCTCAAGCTCGGGGGCCGCGACGGCCTTGACGTAGAGCGGGTGCGCGCGGTGCGCACGGTCGCCGGCGAGCTGCCGCTCCAGGTGGACGTGAACGAGGCGTGGGGGTTCGACGAGGCGCTCGAGGCTCTGCCGCAGCTCGCCGAGCTCGGCGTTGCCTACTGCGAGCAGCCGCTGGCGGCCGGCGACGAGGGAGGGCCGGAGTTGAAGTCGCGCTCGCCGCTCCCGATCTACGTCGACGAGGACTGTCACACGCTGGCCGACGTGGCGGCCTGCGCCGAGCGGGCGCACGGCGTCAACGTCAAGCTCGCGAAGTCCGGCGGGATCCGGGAAGCGGTGCGGATGGTGCACGCCGCCCGCGCGCTCGGGCTCGGCTGCATGCTCGGCTGCATGGTCGAGTCGGGGCTCGGCATCTCGGCCGGCGCGCAGGTCGCGTCGCTCTTCGACCACGTCGACCTCGACGGCAACCTCCTGCTCGCCCACGACCCGTGGCCGGGCGTTCCGTTCGTCGACGGCGTCCAGCTTCCACCCGACGAACCGGGGCTCGGTGTCCATGCGGTATCTGCTGCTCGCTGAGGGCTTCTCCGCCGACCAGCACTACGGCAAGACGATGCGTGGCGTCCTCCGCTACCGCCGCGGGGCCGTGGCGGCGATCCTCGACTCGGCGCGGGCCGGCGAGACGGAGGACGGCGTTCCCGTCGTCGGCAGCGTGGACGAGGCGCTCCCCCTCGGCCCGACGAAGGCCCTCGTCGGCGTCGCCACGCAGGGCGGCCGCTTCCCGCCCGAGTGGCTCGCGATCCTCCGCTCATGCATCGAGAGCGGGCTCGACGTCGAGAACGGCCTCCACGTCTTCCTCGCCGACGATCCGGAGCTGCACGAGCTCGCCGGGCGCCACGGGGTCGAGCTGCGCGACCTGCGCCGACCGCCGGCCGACCTCTCGACGGCGACCGGAGCCAACCTCGCCGTCGACTCGACCATCGTCCTCACGGTCGGCTCCGACTGCGCGATCGGGAAGATGACCGTCTCGCTCGAGCTCGACCTCGAGGCGCGGCGGCGCGGGCTCCGCTCGGTGTTCGTCCCGACCGGGCAGACAGGGATCGTCATCGCGGGGTGGGGGATCGCCGTGGACGCCGTCGTCGCGGACTTCGTGGCGGGCGCGGCGGAGCGGCTCGTCGTCGAGGGGCACGACCGCGGCGGCGACCTCCTCTGGGTCGAGGGCCAGGGATCGCTCCTGCATCCGGTCTACTCCGGCGTCACGCTCGGCCTCTACCACGGGAGCGTCCCGCACGTGCTCGTCCTCTGCCACGAGCCGGGGAGGACGCAGATCGAGGGTGCGGGCGGCGGGCCGCATCCGATCCCGCCGCTGGGGGAGCTCGTCGCGCTGCACGAGCGGCTCGCGCTGCCCGCGCGCCCGGCGCGCGTCGCGGCGGTGGCGCTCAATACGCGTGCGCTGGACGAAGGCGCGGCGCGCGAGGCGATCGTGGCCGCCGAGGAGGAGACGGGCCTGCCCGCCGACGATCCCGTCCGCTTCGGCGCCGGCAAGCTGGTCGACGCGGTCCTCGCAGCCGCGCCTTGACACGAACATCCGTTCGCTCTATCATGCGAACACATGTTCGGCAAGCTCCTGATTCTGCTGTGCACCGCCGCCCTCGCAGTCGGCTACGCCGCGCACGGCTCGTCCGGCGCCGGGCCGAAGCGGACCTACGTGGTGCGCCCGGGCGACACGCTCTGGTCGATCGCGGCGCGCACGTATGCCGGCGACCCGCGTGACGGCGTCTGGCGGCTCCAGCAGCGGAACCACCTCGCCACGGCGACGATCTCGCCGGGAGAGAAGCTCGTCGTTCCCTAGGAGGACGCGGCGGGCAGGTCGATCCCGCTCACGTAGATCCTCTCGCCGCGGAAGAGCCGCTCCTCGGGGTCCCATGGGAACCAGATGAAGACCTTCCACTCGAGCGTCCCCTCGATCGGCTCCTGGCCGAGCCATGGCGCGTGCTGCGTCGCCGTCACGTTTGCTTCCTCGCAGACCCCCTGCGGGCCGATCACGATGTCCGTCAGGTCGAAGCGGATGTCGGGGAACGCGGTCAGCAGCTCCGTGTAGAAGCGCGCGGCTCCCTCGTGTCCATCCCAGCGGTGGCCCGTCTGGACGAGCTCGTAGACGCAGTCGGGCGTCAGGGTCGAGATGAGACCCGGCAGGTCGCGCGCGTCCTCGGCGATCGAGTGGCGCTTGTAGAGCTCGCGCACCTCCCGGTACAGCTCCGGCGTCACCTCGCGCCGGTAAACCTCGAGCACCGTCGGATCCGCCACCCGGCGATCCTACAATCGCCGCGTGGATCTCGACCTCGTCTTCCTCGGCACCGCCGCATCGATGCCGACCGCGCAGCGCGGCCCCACCGCGCTTCTGCTCCGGCGCGGGGGCGAGCGGCTCCTCTTCGACTGCGGCGAAGGAACGCAGCGGCAGCTGCAGCGCTCGGTGATCGGCCTGCCCGACCTCCAGGAGATCTTCCTCACGCACTATCACGCGGACCACTTCCTCGGCCTGCCGGGGATGCTGAAGACGTTTGCGCTCCGCGGACGCGACGAGACCCCGCTCACGGTGTACGGGCCGCGCGGCTTGCGCGAGCTGTTCAAGCGGCTGCACCCGTTCGTGGGACGGCTGCCGTACCCGGTGACGCTCGTCGAGCTCGAGCCGGGCGGGCGACTGGAGCGGAGGGAGTACGCGATCGAGCCCTTCGCGGTCGACCACGGGCTCGACGCCCTCGGCTACGCGCTCGTCGAGGAGGAGCGGCCGGGGCGATTCGACGTCGCGGCGGCCGATGCGCTCGGAGTCCCTGCCGGGCCGGCGCGGGGGCAGCTCCAGGCCGGCGAGGAGCTGACGCTGCCGGACGGCCGCGTCGTCACCTCCGGTGACGTGCTCGGGCCGCCACGACCGGGGCGGAGGATCGTGCTCACGGGTGACACGGCACCGTCGCCGCGCGTCGTCGAGGCGGCGCACGAGGCCGACCTGCTCGTGCACGAGGCGAGCTTCCTCGCGGAGGAGGCCGAGCGGGCGCGGGAGACGATGCACTCGACGGCGGCCGAGGCCGCCGAGGTCGCGCGGCTCGCGCAGGTGCGGCTCCTCGCGCTGACGCACGTCTCGCCGCGCTACTTCGGTCCCGAGCTCGCCGCGGAGGCGCAGGAGATCTTCCCCGAGACCGTCGTGCCGCGAGACTTCGACCTGATCGATGTGCCGTTCCCCGAGCGTGGTGCGCCGCGCCTCCTGAAGAGCGGGGCACGCCCTCCGCGCGGTGAGTCGGCCGGGGAGCCGCCCGAGTCCCTATGATCGAGCCATGAGTGGGATGGTCCAGGCCGCGGTCGCCGGCGACGTCGCCGAGGCCGAGGAGATGCAGGAGATCCTCCGCAACGCCGGCATCGAGTCGACGATCGAGCCGGCGCCCGAGGACGACGCGGTGAGCGTGCTCGTCCCCGAGGCGGAGCTCGACGCGGCCCAGGAAGCGATCGAGGCGCTGACGGAGCCGGACGACCTGATCGCGGAGCCCTAGGATTCGGCCGACGGTGACGACGATGGGCCTCTTCCGTGGCAGGGCGCGCCTCCGCACAGGCGCCGCGCCCTCGTTCAGGGCTGGAAGCGTCGTCGGCCAAGCCGACGACGCCCGGCCACAAGTCCGCGGGCGGCAAGCGCCCGCGGGGGCGTCACTCCCTTCGTAGCGGCTCCTTCGCCTGCGAGCTCGTCCGCGACGCGGAGGTTACGCCGGGTGCGCTCGTCCTCGACCTCGGCGCGGGCGGCGGGATGCTCACGGGTGCGCTTCTCGCGGCCGGGGCGCGCGTGCGCGCGGTCGAGCTCGATCCAGCCGCGCTGCGGCGGCTCCACGCACGCTTCGACCGCGAGTCGCGCGTCGAGGTCGTCGCAGCGGACGCAACGCAGATTGCTCTCCCCGCCGAGCCGTTTGCGGTCGTCGCGAATCTCCCGTTTGCGTCCGGCACCGCGATCCTCCGTCGTCTCCTCGGCGAGCCGCGCGTGCCGCTGACGCAGCTCGACGCGATCGTCGAGTGGGGGCTCGCCGCGAAGCGGACCGCGGTGTGGCCGTCGACGCTGCTGGGGTGCACGTGGTCGGCCTGGTACGAGCTCTGGCTCGTCCGGCGCGTGCCGCGGTCGGCCTTCGCGCCGCCGCCGGGCGTGGACGCGGCGGTCTTCCGGGCGAGGCGCCGGCCGGAGCCTCTCGTACAGCCGGCAGACGCGGGGAGGTACGTCGCGCTGCTCCGCCAGGCGTTCTCGTCGCAGGCGCCCCTCGATCGCGTGCTCCCGCGCGGCGTCGTCATCCGGGTCGCACACGAGTTCGGCTTCGACCCTCGCGCGCACGCCCGCGACCTCGACCCGCGCCAGTGGGCACGCCTCTACGCGGCGGTCAGATCTGCCAGCTCCCGCCCGCGAGGAGCGGCACCTCGTCGCCGTTCCGGGTCACGCCGGTGACGGAGACGTCGTCCGAGCCGATCATGAAGTCGATGTGGATCTCGCTGTCGTTGATCCGGGGCAGGTCCGCCGGGTCGGCGACCGGGGTCGGATAGGCGTGGCCGAGCGCCAGATGGCTCGCTGCGTTCTCGTCGAGCAGGGTGTTGAAGAACGTGCGGCCCAAGCGCCCGATCCTGCTCTCGCGGTCGACCAGCGCGACCTCGCCGAGCCGGACGCCGCCGGGATCGGTGGCGCAGCGCCGCCGCAGCGCCTCGGCATTCTCCTCCGCCTCGATCTCGACCGCGCGGCCGTGCTCGAAGCGGATCCGAAGGCCGGTTACGACGCTCCCGCCCACGTCGAGGGGCTTCGTCGCGGCGACCACGCCCTCGGTTCGCTCGGGATCCGGTGTGCTGAAGATCTCCTCGGTCGGCAGGTTCGGCACGTGGCGGATTCCCGTGCGCGTAGTCGACGCGCCGCCTTCCTTCGCGAAGCGCGAGCTGGGGAGCAGGCCGACGGTCAGATCCGTTCCGGGACCGGCAAAGCGCAGGGCGTCGAGCTCCAGCTCGTCGATCCGGCAGGCGACCTGGAAGAGCTCCTCGAGCCGGACGCCCCACGCAGCGACCGGATCGGGATCGTCGAGCCGGCACACGTGCGCGACGTCCTGCCACAGGGCGTCGACCGCCTGCGCGGGCTCGAGCTCCGGGAAGACGACGCGGGCCCATGCCTCGGACGGGAAGGGCGAGACCGTCCAGGCGACGGAGCGGTCCGAGATCAGCTGGAACACCTCCGGCACGCTCGGGAGCCGCTCGCGGCCCGCGCGGGCCGGATCGGTGCCGGCGAGGAAGCGGGGCGCGACGACCGGCGTCAGCACGATGCGCGCGGCGCCGAGATCCCCGAGGTCGAGCAGTCGCCGCCCGATCCACGGCGGCCGCCACTCGAGCGTCTCGTCCGGCGCGGATTCGATCCGGATCCGCTTCGCGACGGGGTCGAAGTAGGCGACGTCGACGTAGCGGGCGCCGCGCTCGTACGCGCGCCGCGCGATCCGGTGCGCGAGTGGCGCGCAGTCGGGCAGGCCCTCGATCGCGACCACTTGATCCGGCTGGACGTTCGCGCTGAACCCGACGATCAGCTCCGCGTAGCGGTCGAGCAGTTCCTCGTCCACGCGGGGAACCTACAGCGAGACTTCGGGCTCCGCCGCACGCCGTTGCACAGGCGTCCGACGCGCCAGCTACAGTCCCTCGCGCACGCACCCCTTTAACCCGGTCCAGCGAGGCCGGAAAGGAGTCGAATGAGTACGCATGCCCCTGCCCAGGGGAAGATCCTGCTCGACGCGGACGCGCTGGGCCGGACCCTTTCCAGAATCGCCCACGAGATCATCGAGGGCAACCCGGAGCTCGACGAAGTCGCGCTCGTCGGCATCCAGACACGTGGCGTCCCGCTCGCGCGCCGGCTCGCGCGCCTGATCGAGGACCGCACCGGCCAGGCGCCCGAGCTCGGCGCCGTCGACATCACCTTCTACCGGGACGACGTCTCGGTCCGAGGGGGCGAGGCCCCGCTCGCGCCCCAGCCGGTCGTCCGCGCGACGCAGCTGGATTTCCCGCTCGACGGTCGAACGGTCGTCCTCGTCGACGACGTCCTCTACACAGGCCGCACGATCCGGGCGGCGATCGAGGCGCTCTTCGACTACGGCCGGCCGGATCGCGTCCAGCTCGCGGTTCTCGTCGACCGCGGCCACCGCCAGCTGCCGATCCGCCCCGACTACGTCGGCAAGAACCTGCCCACCGCGCGCGACGAGCGGATCCAGGTCCAGCTCGTCGAGGTCGACGAAATCGACTCAGTGACGCTCGTTTCCACCCCGGAGGAAGGAACTCGATGACCACCATCCGTCTCGTCGGCGACGAGCTGCGGCCGCCCGGCCCGTCGGCACGCCGGCATCTCATCTCCATCGCCGACCTCACGCGCGACGACGTCGAGCGCCTCCTCGGCACGGCTCGGACGTTCGAGACGTCGCTCGAGCGGCAGGTGAAGAAGCTGCCGACGCTCAAGGGCCACCTCGTCATCAACCTCTTCTACGAGTCCTCGACGCGGACGTCGTCCTCGTTCGAGCTCGCCGCGAAGCGGCTCTCGGCCGACACGCTCAACATCAAGGCGTCTGGATCGTCGGTGGACAAGGGCGAGTCGCTCAAGGACACGGCGCTCACGCTCGGCGCCTACGACCCGGACGTGATCGTCATCCGGCACCCGGAGATCGGCGCGCCGAGGCTGATCGCCGGTGTGATGGACGCACACATCGTCAACGCGGGCGATGGCAAGAACCAGCATCCGACGCAGGCGCTGCTCGACCTGTACACGATCGAGGGCGAGTTCGGTCGCCTCGAAGGGCTACACGTCGCGATCGTCGGCGACGTCCTCCACTCGCGCGTCGCCCGGTCGCTCGTGCAGGCCTTCGCGCTGGTCGGGATCCACACGACGCTCGTCGGCCCGCCGGCGTTGCTGCCGCGCGAGATGCCCGTCGAGTCGACGACCGACATCGACGCGATCCAGGACGCGGACGTCGTCTACGTCCTGCGCATGCAGCAGGAGCGGATGCAGGCCGGCGCCAACTACGTGCCGAGCCTGCGCGAGTACACCGCGCGGTGGGGGATCACTCCCGAGCGGCTGCGGCCGGGCCAGAAGGTCATGCATCCAGGCCCGATGAATCGCGGCGTCGAGATCGACCCCGTGGTCGCCGACGCGCCCGAGTCGCTCGTCATCACGGAGGTCCGGGCCGGCCTCGTCACCCGGATGGCGGTGCTCTACGACCTGCTGACCAGCGGCCCGGTCGGCGTACAGGCCCTCGCGGCCGCGGAGGTGGCGTGATGCTCAATCAGAAGGAAGTCCAGCCCGCGAACGTCGTCATCCGCGGTGCGCGCGTCGTCGACCCGACCGAGGGAATCGACGCGACGCTCGAGGTGCGCATCGACGGCGGCACGATCGCGGAGATCGCGGAGAAGGTCGACACGAACGAGCACCGCGTGATCGACGCGGGGGGTCTCGTCCTCGCACCGGCCTTCGTCGACCCGCACGTCCACCTGCGCACGCCTGGCCGCGAGGACGAGGAGACGATCGCGAGCGGGACCGCGGCGGCGGCCGCAGGCGGCTACTGCGCGATCCTCGCGATGCCGAACACCCACCCGGTCGTCGACTCCGCCGCCACGCTCGGCGCTCTCGTCGAGGCCGCGCAGCGCGAGGCCGAGGTGCCCGTCGGGTTCCTCGCCGCGATCACGCGGGGCCAGAAGGGCGAGGAGCTGACCGAGATGGCCGAGCTCGCGGACTCGGGCGCGGTGGGCTTCTCGGACGACGGCGTGCCGGTCGTCTCGGCCGGCCTGATGCGGCGCGCGCTGCAATACGCGTCGATCACCGGCCGGAAGCTCGCCGTCCATTGCGAGGAGCCGACGCTCTCCCGCGGCGGACACGTACACGAGGGGCGGGTCGCAGCCGAGGTCGGCTTCGCCGGCTACCCGTCCGTCGCCGAGTCTGTCGCGGTCGAGCGGGACCTCGCGCTCGCCGCGTACGAGCTCCAGCCGGTGCACGTCCTCCACCTCTCCGCCGCCGAGTCGGTGGAGGCGCTGCGGCGCGCGCGGGCGGCCGGTGTCGCCGCGAGCGGAGAGGCGACGCCGCACCACCTCGTCCTCACCGACGACGCAGTGCGCTCGCTCGACCCGAACGTGAAGATGAACCCGCCCCTGCGGGCCGAGGGCGACCGGCTCGCGCTCCTCGAGGGCGTCCGCGACGGGACGATCGAGGCGATCGCGACCGACCACGCGCCGCACGCCTCGCACGAGAAGGAGGTGCCGTTCGAGGCGGCGCCATTCGGAGTCACCGGTCTCGAGACGGCGTTCGCATCGCTGCACACGCACCTCGTCCGCACGGGCGTGCTCTCACTCGAGACGCTGCTCGAGCGGATGTCGGCCGGACCGGCGCGGATCTTCGGCCTCGACCGGCCGCGGATCGCGACGGGCGTGACGGCCAACCTCGTCCTGCTCGACCTCGACCAGGAATGGACGGTCGGGGAGCATCCCTTCCGCTCCCGTTCGGGCAACTCGTGGCTGCTCGGCACGAGGCTCGCGGGCGCGGTGCGGCTGACCCTCGCCGGGGGCGCGGTGGTGCACGAGCAGTGAGCTATCTGGCCCTGGCCGACGGCAGCGTCTGGCCCGGCGAGTCGGTCGGCGCGGCGGGCCACGCAGTCGGCGAGGCCGTGTTCACGACGGGCATGTCCGGCTACCAGGAGGCGGTGACCGACCCGAGCTTCGAGGCCCAGCTCGTCTGCTTCACCGCTCCGATGGTCGGGAACTACGGCGTCGCCGACGAGCGGAGCGAGTCCGCCCGCGCGCACGCGCGTGCCGTGCTCATGCGCGAGGCTCGCGGACCGGAGTGGACCGACTGGCTGCGCGAGCGCGGGATCGTCGCGCTGACCGGGCTCGACACTCGGAGCCTCGTCCTCCACCTCCGCGACCAGGGCTCGGCGCCGGGCGTCGCGGTCGCGTCCGACCTGCCCGTGGACGAGGCGCTCGAGCTCGCGCGCCGCCAGCCCTCCATGCTCGGGCGCGCGCTGGTCGCGGACGTCTCGACGGACGAGCCCTACGTCTACGCCCCGGCCGGCCGCGTGAGGATCGGCGTCGTCGACTACGGCGTGAAGAGCTCCGTCCTGCGGCGACTCGAGCGGGCCGGTGCGGCCGTGACCGTCTATCCGCACGACGTCGACGCCGACGAGCTCGCCGGCCACGACGGCGTCCTCCTCTCGCCGGGGCCGGGCGACCCGGGGCCACTCGAGGCCGAGGCCGCGACCGTGCGCGAGCTCCTCGGCCGGACGCACGTGCTCGGCATCTGCCTCGGCCACCAGCTGATCGCGCGCGCCACCGGGCACGAGACGTACAAGCTCCCCTTCGGCCACCGCGGAGCGAACCATCCCGTGCTCGAGCGGGCGACGGGCCGCGTGCTCGTGACGAGTCAGAACCACGGCTTCGCCGTGCGCCCGAGCGAGGCGGCAGAGGCCTCGCACGTCTCCCTCTACGACGGCACGGTGGAGGGCCTCGAGCTCGCGGGGCTGCGGGCTCGCTCGCTCCAGTTCCATCCGGAGGCGGGGCCTGGCCCGCACGACGCCTGGCCGCTGCTCGAGACCTGGGTCGACGAGGTGGCGGCTTCGTGACGCCCCGCTCGCCACAGCTCGGTCTCTGGCGGCTGCAAACCTGCGCATCGCCGTGTCCTCGGTCGCATCCGTACGCGCGGCGTACGAATGCTCCCTGCGTCCTCGCGCTGCTTGATTTTCGCGCGCCAGTGACTCGGGCTGTGACGAACGGAACGTCACATGCCTAGGCGGACGGACCTCGAGGCGATCTGCATCGTCGGCTCGGGGCCGATCGTGATCGGCCAGGCGGCCGAGTTCGACTACGCGGGCTGCCAGGCGCTGAAGGTGCTGCGCGAGGACGGCTACCGGACGATCGTCGTCAACTCGAACCCGGCGACGATCATGACCGACCCGGGCTTCGCCGACCGCACGTACCTCGAGCCGCTCGACGCGGAGGCCGTCGCGGACGTGCTGCGCCTCGAGCGTCCCGACGCGCTCCTGCCCACGATGGGCGGACAGACGGCGCTCAACCTCGCCCGCGAGCTCGCCAACTCCGGCGTGCTCGAAGAGCTCGGCATCGAGCTGATCGGAGCGCAGCTCGACGCGATCGAGCGAGCCGAGGACAGGCTCAAGTTCAAGGAGGCCGTCGAGTCCTGCGGCCTCAAGGTTCCGGCCTCGCGCGTCGTCACAACGCTCGACGAGGTCGCAGGGATGCTCGCGCCGGCCGTAGTCCGGCCCGCGTTCACGCTCGGAGGCCACGGCGGCGGCTTCGCTGCGACCGAGGAGGAGTTGCTGCGTCAGGTCGAGCGCGGCCTGAGCGAGTCGCCGATCGGCCAGGTGCTCGTCGAGGAGTCCGTGCGCGGCTGGGACGAGTTCGAGCTCGAAGTCGTCCGCGACCGGCTCGACAACGTCGTCATCGTCTGCTCGATCGAGAATCTCGACCCGATGGGCGTCCACACGGGCGACTCCGTCACCGTCGCGCCGCAGATGACGCTTCCCGACGAGGCGTACCAGGAGCTCCGCGATGCCGCGATCGCCGTCATCCGCGCCGTCGGAGTCGACACGGGCGGGTCGAACATCCAGTTCGCGCGCAGTCGCGAGACGGGAGACGTGCGCGTGATCGAGATGAATCCGCGCGTCTCCCGGTCGTCGGCGCTCGCCTCGAAGGCAACCGGCTATCCGATCGCGAAGGTCGCCGCGAGGCTCGCGGTCGGCTACACGCTGGACGAGATCCCGAACGACCTGACCGGGACGACGCCGGCGAGCTTCGAGCCCACCCTCGACTACGTCGTCGTCAAGTTCCCGCGCTTCGCCTTCGAGAAGTTCCCGGGCGCCGACCGGACGCTCGGCACCCAGATGAAGTCGGTGGGGGAGACGATGGGGATCGGCCGCACGTTTGCGGAGGCATTCCTCAAGGCCTTCCGCTCGCGCGAGCTCGACGCAGGCGCCGCAACGCCCTGGCAGACGCTCGACGACGTGCCGGAGGACGTCCACCCCTTCTTCCGGCGCGAGATCGAGGAGCTCGGGCGGCTGCTGCGCGACGAGCGCGACCTCGCCAAGCTGAAGCGCGTCGGTTTCTCCGATGCCGACATCGCCGGCGCGTGGGGGAGGAGCGAGGGCGAGATCCGCGGGGAGCGGCTCGCTGCCGGCGTGCGCCCCGCGTACCGGCGCGTCGACTCCTGCGCCGGCGAGGTCGAGGCGGCCTCGAACTACTACTACTCGACCTGGGGCGAGGCCGACGAGTTGCCGCGCGCCGGCGACCGCCCGCGCGTCGTCATCCTCGGCTCGGGTCCGAACCGGATCGGGCAGGGCATCGAGTTCGACTACTGCTGCGTCCACGCCGCCACGACCTACCGAGAGCTCGGGTACGAGGCGGTGATGGTGAACTGCAATCCGGAGACGGTCTCGACCGACTACGACACTTCGGATCGGCTCTACTTCGAGCCGCTCGACGCGGAATCCGTGCTCGCCGTCTGCGAGCGGGAGCAGCCGGCGGGAGTCGTGATCCAGTTCGGCGGCCAGACTCCGCTCAAGCTGGCCCGGGCGATCGAGGACGCCGGCTACCGGATCCTCGGCACGCCGTTCGACGCGGTCGATCTGGCCGAGGACCGCGAGCGCTTCGCCGGCCTCCTGCAGGCGCACGGTCTGCGCTCGCCGGAGTGGGGGATAGCCGCCTCGCCCGACGAGGCCGCCGGAATCGCCGAGCGGATCGGCTACCCGGTGCTCGTCCGGCCTTCCTACGTCCTCGGCGGCCGCGCGATGCGTGTCTGCTACACGGCGGACGAGGTGCGGGAGATGCGGATGCTGGAAGCGTCGCCGGCGAAGCCGCCGACGCCCGGCGGGAAGACCGCGGGTCTGCCTTCGGCAGCCCCGCCGGGCTTCGAGCGGGTGCTCGTCGACCGCTTCGTCGAGCACGCAGTCGAGGTGGACGTCGACGCGCTCTGCGACGGCGTCGACACTTATGTCGCCGCGCTGATGCAGCACGTCGAGGAGGCGGGTGTCCACTCCGGCGACTCCGCCTGCGTGCTGCCGGCGCCGAGCCTCAGCTTCGCCCAGGCGCAGGAGATCGCCCACGTCGTCCGCCTCATCGGTAGGGCGCTCGGGGCGGTCGGGCTCCTCAACGTCCAGCTCGCAGTCACCGGCGACGGCGACGTGTACGTGCTCGAGGCGAACCCGCGGGCGTCGCGGACGGTTCCCTTCGTGAGCAAGGCGACCGGCGTCGAGCTCGTGCGGGCGGCGTGCCGGCTCGCACTCGGCGCCCGGCTCGCCGACCTCGCGCTGCCGCCGGAGCGCCCGCCGCGCCAGTGGAGCGTGAAGGCCGCCGTCCTGCCCTTCGCGCGCTTCCCCGGCAGCGACCCCGTCCTCGGGCCGGAGATGCGCTCGACCGGGGAGGTGATGGCCAGCGCCGCGGATCTCTCGACCGCGCTCGACAAGGCGGAGCGGGCCGCGGGCCGGCGGCTGCCGCGCTCCGGCTCGGTCTTCATCTCCATCCGCGAGCCCGACCACCAGCAGGCGGTGCCGCTCGCGGCCACGCTCGTCGGGCTCGGCTTCGAGCTGTACGCGACGGAGGGGACGGCCGCGACGCTCGCGGCCGCAGGGATCGCCGTCGAGCCCGTGCGCAAGCTGAGCGAGGCGACCGGGGGCGAGCCGACGGTCGTCGACCTGATCCGTCGCGGACGCTGCGACCTGGTCATCAACATCCCGGCCGGACGCAACGCGCGCTCCGACGGCTACGCGATCCGCGAGGCCGCGCTCGTGCGCCGGGTTCCGTGCATCACGACCCTCTCCGGAGCCGCGGCGGCGGTGCACGCGATCGCGGCCGCGCGCGCGGAGCAGGCCGTCTCCCTGCAGGACCGGATCCATGTGGAGCTCGGGACAGCCCAGCCGGCATAGGGTCACCTGGACCGAGCGTCTCGGCCCGTACACCATGCTGCGGCTGGAGCGCGGTGAGCTCGAGCCGGGAGCGCCGGGCCAGTTCTTCATGCTCGAGGCGCCGGGACGGGTGCTGCCGCGGCCGTTCTCGCTCTGCCTTGCCCCGCCGGGCGAGCTCGCCTTCCTGATCGATCCGGTCGGCCCGGGCACGGAGGCGCTCTGCGCGGTCGCGCCGGGAGACGAGATCCGTGTGCTAGGCCCGCTCGGCCGCGGCTACCGCCTCGACGTCGACCGGCCGCTGCTCGTCGGCGGCGGGATCGGGATCGCTCCGCTCCCGTACCTCGCAGAGCAGCTCGGCGGCTCGCCTCCAGCCGTGCTCGGCTTCCGCACTGCAGCGCACGCGGAGGCCGCCCGGCTCCTCCCCGGAGCGGCGGTCGTCGTCGAGCCGGCGTTCGTGACGGAGCTGATCGAGCCCGGTCCCGGCGGGCAGGATTGGGACGTCCTCGCCTGCGGCCCTGAGCCGATGCTGCGGGCGGTCGCAGCTCTCTGCCCCGACGCCCAGCTCGCGTGGGAGGCGCCGATGGCCTGCGGCTACGGCGCCTGCTATGGCTGTGTCGTCGAGATCGACGGCGCGCTCAAGCGCCTCTGCCTCGAGGGGCCGGTCCTCGACGCCGCCCGCGTGCAGTCCGTCGTGGAGGCCGTCGCGTGAGGCTCCTCAACGCGAGCGGCTGCCTCGACGCGCTCGCCGCGCCGGAGGTCGCGCGCGAGCTCGACGGCTTCGTCACCAAGACGGTGACCCCGCTCCCGCGTGAGGGGAACGTCCCGCCGCGGATCGCCGAGACGGCGCACGGGATGCTCAACGCGATCGGGCTCGCGAACCCGGGGCGCGAGGGGTTCCTCGGCGAGCATCTGCCGCGCCTGCTCGATCTCGGCGTGCCGGTCTGGGTCAGCGTCGGCGGCTTCTGCTCCGCCGACTATGCCGAGACGTGCGTCCGCCTGCCGGACGACGTCGCGGCTGTCGAGCTGAACCTCTCCTGCCCGAACGTCGACGAGGCGGCCGACTCCGCGGCGGAGATCGTCGCCGCCTGTCGCGGCGCGACGAGCCTGCCGCTTTACGCGAAGCTGTCTGCCGCCCATCCCGATGTCGCCGAGGTGGCGCGGGCGGTCGCGGCCGCCGGCGCGGACGGGCTCTCGCTGATCAACACCCTGCGGGCGACGGCGCTCGACCGGCACCTGCGGCCGGTGCTCGCCCGCGGCTCCGGCGGGCTCTCGGGGCCGTCGCTCAAGCCGGTCGCCCTCTATGCCGTCTCGGCTTGCTACGAGGCGACGAGGCTGCCGATCGTCGGCATGGGAGGGATCTCGTGCGGCCGCGATGCGCTCGAGTTCCTCGCGTGCGGCGCGCAGGACGTCGCACTCGGCACCGTCCTCTTCGCGGACCCCGGCGCGCCGGCCCGGATCCGGGCCGAGCTGGACGACGCGTGCGCCGCCGCCGGCGTTGCCTCTCCCGACGACGCGGTCGCCCTGGCAAAAACCCCGGAAACGAAGGAAAAAGTCGGGGCTTGATGCGCGAGAGCGCGTTGGTAAGATCGGCGCCTCGTGTCTCCCACGAAGACGCAGGCCCTCGCCCCGCTCCGCTCGCTCGATCAGCGCATGGACGCGCTTCAGCGGGCGAACGACGTCCGCGTCAAGCGCGCGAAGCTCAAGAAGGACCTGAAGGAGGGGAAGGTCCGGATCGAGCAGATCCTCGGCAACCCGCCGGAGTACGTCTCCACCGCGAAGGTCGTCGACATCCTGATGGCGGTGCCGAAGTTCGGGCGCGTGAAGGCGGCGCGGTTCCTCAACACGTGCCGGATCAGCCAGTCGAAGACCGTCGGCGGTCTGTCCGACCGCCAGCGGACGGAGCTGATTGGGCTCTTCAATCGCTAACCCGGCCGTGCTCGTGGTCACCGGCCCGTCGGGCGCCGGCAAGGGAACGCTGATCCGTGAGCTCGTCGGGCGCGTGCCCGGGGTCGAGGTGACGGTGTCGGCGACCACGCGCGAGCGCCGGCATGGGGAGAGGGACGGACGCGAGTACCGCTTCCTCTCGACGGACGAGTTCCTCGCTTGCGTCGAGCGTGGCGAGCTCCTCGAGCACGTCGAGTTCGTCTCGGGCCACCGCTACGGGACACTCCGCTCGGAGCTCGACCGCATCCGTGCGGGCGGGCGGGTGCCCCTCCTCGAGCTCGAGACCGAGGGAGCGTTGCGCGTCAGGCACGAAGTACCGGGTGCGGTCACGATCTTCATCTCGGCCCCCGTCGAGGAGCTCGAGCGCCGGCTGCGCGAGCGTGCGACCGAGAGCGCCGGCGAGATCGGCGAGCGGATCGAGCTCGCACGGAGGCAGCTCGACCAGGCGGCGGACTTCGACTACGTGATCGAGAACGACGACCTCGAGCGGGCGGTCGACGAGCTCACCGAACTCGTACGCGGTCTCCTCAGCCCTGCCGCTACCATGCCGCGGCGATGATCGAACCCCGTGTCGACGACCTGCTGAAGAACGTGGACTCGCGCTACGCGCTCGTGATCGTGGCGGCGAAGCGGGCCCGGCAGATCAACAACTACCACCACCAGCTCGGCGAGGGCACCTTCGGCGACAACCTGCCGCCACTCGTCGAGAGCCGCTCGAAGAACTACCTCACCATGGCCTTCGAGGAGGTCTCGGACGGCATGCTGAAGTACGAGTACACCTCCCAGTGATGCAACCGGCAACGTTCGCCGGGCAACGTCCCCGGTCACACCACTAGGCCGCCCGCGCCATGGCTCGCGTCCTCCTCGGAGTGACGGGCGGCATCGCCGCCTACAAGGCCTGCGAGCTCTGCCGGCTGCTCGTCAAGGACGGCCACGAGGTCGTCCCGCTGCTCACGCCGGGCGCCGAGCGCTTCGTCACGGCCGAGACCTTTCAGGCTCTCGCGCGCCGTCCGCCCGCCGAGGACGTCTACCTCCACCTCACCCGGGCCGACCTGCTCGTCGTCGCACCGTGCACGGCGAACACCCTCGCGAAGCTCGCGTGCGGACTGGCCGACAACGTGCTCACGGAGGCTGCTCTCGCCCACCGGGGCCCCGTCCTCGTGGCGCCCGCGATGAACCCGCGCATGTGGTCGCATCCGGTGACGCGCAAGAACGCGGAGACGCTGCGCGCTCGGGCCGTCGTGCTCGTCGGGCCGGACGAGGGGGAGACGGCGGAAGGCGAGCTCGGGGTGGGGAGGATGGCCGAGCCGGACGAGATCCTGCACGCGGTGCGCGACCTCCTCGCCGGGGCCGGTCCGTTGCGCGGGAAGCGCGTGCTCGTCTCGGCCGGCGGGACGCGGGAGCCGCTCGACGCTGTCCGCTACGTCGGCAACCGTTCCTCCGGCCGCATGGGCGTCGCCCTCGCGGCGGAGGCGCACCGGCGCGGTGCGGACGTCACGCTCCTCGCCGCCAACCTCGCGGTGCCCGCTCCCCCGGGAGTCGAGCTGGTCGAGACTCCGACCGCCGCCGACCTCGAGCGGGAGGCGGTCGCGCGTGCGGCAGAGGCCGACGTGGTGATCATGGCGGCCGCGGTGGCCGACTACCGTCCCGCCGAGACGCTCGCCGCGAAGCGGCCGAAGGACGCCGCGACGTGGGTGCTCGAGCTCGAGCCGACGACCGACGTGCTCGCCGCGCTCGGCGGCACCCGCCGCCACGGCCAGGTTCTCGTCGGCTTCGCCGCCGAGATCGGGGACGACCGGGTCGTGCGGGCGCGGGAGAAGCTCGAGCGGAAGGGCGCCGATCTCGTGGTGTGCAACGACGTCGCCCGCGGGGACATCGGCTTCGACGCGCCGGACAACGAGGTGACGCTCGTCTCGGCGACCGCCGAGCGGATGCTGCCAAAGGCGCCGAAGGACGAGATCGCGGCGGCGGTTCTCGACGAGGTGGAGAAGCTCCTCGCGGCCGGCTGACGCCTGGCAGCACGGGGTCATGGCGGAGTCGACCTACAGCCTCTTTCAGCGCGGCCGGCGCCATCTGAAGGCGGGCCTGGCCGCGCAGGCGACGGTCTCGCTCGAGAAGGCGAAGCGGCGCGAGCCTGAGAAGGCATCGATCCGCGAGGCGCTGGGCATCGCCTACTTCCGCATCCGGCGCTGGCGAGAGGCGGAGGAGGAGTTCCGCAAGGTGCTCGAGCTCTCGCCGGTCAACGACTACGCCCACTACGCGCTGGGGCGGTGCCTCGAGAAACAGGGACGGGCGGTCGAGGCGAACCGGCACTACAAGCTCGCGAGCTCGCTGCGGCCGGCGTCGGAGCAGTACCGGGCCCGGATCCGCGACCTCGACCTCGACCGGGCGGAGGACGCCTCCTAGCCGGCCCAGTCGCCCGTGATGCGGCGCACCTCGTCGAGCGACGAGATGCCGGCCAGGACGAGCCGCATCGCGTCCTGGCGGAGCGTCGTCATCCCCTCCTCGACCGCCGCGGCGGAGATGTCGTCCGTGGAGCCGCCCCGGATCAGCCGTCGTAGCGACCCGGTGATGGTCAGCATCTCGTAGAGCGCGACTCGCCCGGAGTAGCCGGTGCCCGCGCACTCGGAACAGCCCTTGGCGCGGTAGATGACCGCACCGGCCGCCGGCGAGGCGACTGCGAGCTCCGCGAGCTCGCTCGCGGTTGGTGGATGACCTTCGCGGCAGGAGGGGCAAAGCCGGCGGGCGAGACGCTGCGCGACGATGCAGTTGACGGCGGTCCCCAGCAGGCTCGGATCGACGCCCATGTCCTCCAGCCGCGCGATCGACGCGGCGGCGTTCTGCGCGTGGAGCGTCGTCAGGACGAGATGTCCCGTCATCGCGGCCTGGATCGCGATCTGGGCGGTCTCCTCGTCGCGAATCTCGCCGACGAGCAGGACGTCGGGATCCGAGCGCAGGATCGTGCGCAGCCCGCGGGCGAACGTGAGTCCGCTCTTCGAGTTGACCTCGATCTGGCTGACGCCCGCCATCTGGTGCTCGACGGGATCCTCGATCGTCATCAGCACCCGCTCGTCCTCGTTGAGCGCCTGCAGCGCGGCGTAGAGCGTCGTCGTCTTGCCGGAGCCGGACGGGCCGACGGTGAAGACGGCGCCGTAGGGCTGACGGATCGCGCGGGCGAAGGCCCGTTCCGCGGCCGGCGTCATCCCGAGCTCGTCGAGCCCCATGAGGCCGTCGGGACGGTTCATGAGCCGTAGCACGATCTGCTCGCCGTGGGTCGTCGGCAAGACGGCCATGCGCAGGTCGACCGGCCTGCCGCGGTAGCGGATCGAGGCGCGACCGTCCTGCGGGGCCCGCCGCTCCGCGATGTCGAGCTCGGCCATGATCTTCAGGCGGATCGTGACGGCCGCCTGGAGGCTGCGCGGGATCGTCGCCACCCGTCGCGTCACGCCGTCGATCCGCGCGCGGACGACCAGCTCGTTCGCCTGCGGCTCGAAGTGGAGGTCGGAGGCGCCGTCCTCGAGCGCGCGCGAGACGAGCTTGTTCACGAGCTCGATGGCCGGGGCGGAGGCGCCGGCCTCGGAGATGTCCTGGTCCGCGGCGAAATTCTCGCTGGGTTCCTCGTCGACGGGATCCGACCCGACCCGGATCTCCGTGTGGTACGCGCGTCCGATCGCCGTGATCAGAGCGGGCGCGGAGGCCACGGCGAGCCGAGCGTTGAGCCCGAGCGCGAGCCGGAGGTCGTCGGAGGCGACGACGTTCGTCGGATCGGCGACGGCTACGAGCACGAGATCCCGGGAGAGGAACCGCACCGGCACCGCCTGGTAGCGGCGCGCGTACTTCTCCGGCAGGAGGGCTGCGGCCGTCAGATCGATCTTCTCGGTGGCGAGGTCGATGAACTCGAGCCCGTGCTGGTCGGCGAGCACGCGGGCGAGCGTGGCCGGGTCGATCCAGCCGTGCTCGACGAGGATCTCCCCGAGCCGCTGCCCGCTGGCGTCCTTCTCGGCCAGCGCCTGCTCGAGCCTCTCGGCGTCGATGAGCCCCTCTTGCAGGAGCAGCGCGCCGATCTGGCGCCGAGCCGGAGCTCCGGTGTTCGGCTCGACCTGCAGTAGGGGACGAGCGAGGGGTCTTGCCGCTTCCACGGCGCATGTATCGGTCTATCGTCCCCCAACCATGAGGGCCGTCTGCCAGCGCGTCTCATCGGCCCGCGCGACGCCCGGCGGCGCGATCGGGCGCGGGCTCTGCATCTTCCTCGGCGTCGCTCGGGGCGACGGCGCGGAGGAGGCCGTGCGGCTCGCGGGCAGGATCGCCCGGCTGCGCATCTTCGCCGCCGAGGACGGCCGCTTCGACCGCTCGGTCCTCGACGTCGGCGGCGCAGCGCTCGTCGTCTCCCAGTTCACGCTGCTCGCCGACACGGCGAAGGGGAACAGGCCGAGCTTCACCGACGCCGCGCCGCCCGAGGAGGCAGAGCCGCTCTACGAGCGGTTCTGCTCGGAGCTGCGGGCACTCGGCGTCCCGCTCGAGACCGGGGTGTTCGGCGCGAAGATGACGGTCGAGCTCGTCAACGACGGCCCGGTCACCCTCGTCGTCGACTCCCGATGAAGCTTGCGGAGTTGCAGGAGCGGCGGGAATACGACTGTCGGCTCACGCCGGACCGCGCGCTCGAGACGCTCGACGAGGCCGAGGACTTTCTCCGGGACCGCGGGCTGCTCACGCGGACGGCCGACTCCGCGCTGCCGAGCCTGTTCGAGGCCTGCCACGAGGAGCCGTACTCGCGCGAGAGCCGCGGCTTCGGGCAGTGGCCCGCGACGAAGTACCCGTGGTTCGGGCTTCTCGGCGCCGCCGGCTATCTCACGCTCGCCGTCCACCGCGGCAAGAGCGTGCTCGTCACCGATGAGATTGCGGCCCTGCTCGACCCGATCTGCCGCACCGAGCTCTCGCGCATGGCGCAGGCGGATCGTGGCTGGGCGCGCCTCCTCGGCCACCTCGGCGCCGCCGGTCCGTCCGAGCTCGAGGACCTGCAGAACGAGCTGTCGCTGACGCCGAAGGAGCTGAAGCAGCTCCGCGCACCGCTCGAGCGCTGCGGTGCCGTCGTCGCGCGGTCGATCGTCTACGAGGAGCCGCACCGGCACACGAGCGTCCTCGCGCGGTGGGACCAGGCTCACCCGCAGCCGAGCGGCGAGGAGGATCCGCAGCGCGCGCTCGCCGACCTCGTGTCGGCCGGCGTCCGCGCCGCGGTCGTGGCGCCCGAGCGGGAGGTGTCGCGCTGGTTCTCGTGGCGCGAGTACTGGGACGGCGGGATGGTCGAGTCGCTGGTCCGCGAGGGCCGGCTGGTCCGGGTCGAGAAGCACCTCGCTGCCGCCGGTTGAGGCGGCGTCGCTGCTACACTCGCGCCACCACATTTCACCGGTACGGAGAAATGGGCCTGCGGGCCCATTTTTTGTGACGGGGACGGAGATGCCGACGACATTCGAGAGAGAGCGCCAGCTGCAGGACGAGATCGCACCGAGGATCGAGCACGACCTGCCCGACGTGGACGTGCTCGCCGTCGAGCTGCTCACGCCTTCCCGCTTCTGCGTCTACGTCGACCATCCGGAGGGCGTCGACCACGCGCTCTGCGAGCGCGTCACCGCCGCGCTGCGCGACTACCTGCGCGAGTACTCGGTCGAGGTGTCCTCTCCGGGGCTTAACCGGCCGCTCCGCCGGCGGAAGCACTTTGCGGCGGTCGTCGGCCGTCCTGTCCGTGTCCGGACCGCGAGCCAGAAGCTGAGGGGGACGGTCGCCTCAGCAGAGGACGAGAGCTTGACGCTCGGCACCGACGGTGGCGAGCACCGCATCCCGTACGCCGAGATCGTGCGGGCGAACCTCATCCACGATGCCAATGTGAAGGGGAGCGTGACATGAGCCAGGAGATCATCGAGGCGGTCCGCGAGATCGAGCGCGACAAGGGAATCGACGAGGGCGCGCTCGTCTCCGCGCTCGAAGACGCGCTCCTCGCCGCCTACAAGAAGACGCCGGGCGCGTCACGGCATGCGACTGTCGAGATGCACGATGACGGCGAGTTCCGGGTCTTCTCCGTCGAGCTCCCGCCGGACATCGAGGTGCGCCTGCTCGACGAGGCGCGCGAGCGGAAGCTCGAGGAGCTCGAGCGGCTCGAGGAGGAGACGGGCGAGCGCCAGCACACGCTGATCTCGGACGACGATCTCGACATCGACTGGTCGGACGTCCCGGCCGAGCAGGTCGTGCGCGAGGACGTGACGCCGCAGGGCTTCGGGCGGATCGCCGCGCAGACCGCCAAGCAGGTGATCCTGCAGCGGATCCGCGAGGAAGAGCGGCGGATGATGTACGACGAGTACATCGACCGCGTGAGCGAAGTCGTAACCGGCATCGTGCAGCAGGCCGGGGACCGGAACAACGTCCTGATCGAGCTCGGGCAGAACACGGAGGGTCTCCTGCCACGGTCCGAGCAGGTCGACGGCGAGCGCTACGAGCAGGGCTCGCGCGTGAAGGCCGTGATCATCGAGGTTCGGTCCGGGACGAAGGGCCCGCAGATCATCCTCTCCCGCCGCGACCCGGAGCTGATCAAGACGCTCTTCGAGCTCGAGGTCCCGGAGATCGCCGACGGGCTCGTCGAGATCCGCGGCGTCGCGCGGGAGCCCGGCTATCGCTCGAAGATCGCCGTCGAGTCGCACGCCCAGGGCGTCGATCCCGTCGGTGCGTGCGTCGGTCCGCGCGGCTCGCGGGTCCGCATGGTCGTCTCGGAGCTGCGCGGCGAGAAGATCGACATCATCCCGTGGAACGCCGAGCCGGCGCGCTTCGTCGCGAAGGCGCTTTCGCCGGCGCGCGTCCGCGAGGTCTACCTCGACGACGAGGCAAAGGAGGCGACGGTCGTCGTGCCCGACGACCAGCTCGCCCTCGCGATCGGCAAGGAGGGCATGAACGCCCGGCTCGCCGCCCGCCTGACCGGCTGGAAGATCGACATCCAGAGCGACACCGAGTTCGCCCAGGCGGAGGCCGAGGCAGCCTTCGGCGGCGGTGACGGCGAGGGCGGGGAGGACTTCTCCGGCCGCTGCGCCGCGATCCTCGCCAACGGCAAGCGCTGCCCGAACACCGCGCTGCCGGCGTCCCGCTTCTGCGGCGTCCCCGCCCACCAGGCGCTCGAGGGGACCGGCACGGACTACGTCGCCGGGCCTCCGTCCGAGGTCGCCGAGACTGCCGACGCGGTCGAGGCCGACGTGGGCGAGGCGGAGTCGGAGGAACCCGCGGTCTCCCCGTCAGCGGAGGTCGCGGAGCCGGACGACGTCCCTGCCGGGGTTCCCGTCGAGCCGGCGGAGGAGGAGTAGCGACCGCCCAGCCGATGCGCACGTGCACCGGCTGCGGGCGCCGCGCGCCCCAGCCCGAGCTGTTGCGGTTCGCCGCACGGGACGGTGTGCTGGTGCAGGGGAGGACGGAATCGGGCCGCGGCGTCTACACGTGCCGCAACCTCGCATGCTTCGAGCGGGCGGAGGCACGCGGCATGTTCCCGCGGGTGCTGCGGCAGGCCGTGCGCGTCGGGCCGGAGCTCCGGCACCTTTACACTGAGGAGACCGATGGCTAGCGGAGGCAACAGACCCAACCGTCCGCTGCGCCCGCGTGGCGGCGCCGGCGGACGTCGGCGCCGCGTCGTCATCGACCAGGGCGCAGCGCGGCCGACGCGCGAGCAGCGGCAGGCGCGCCAGGACAGCCAGCGCCGCGAGCCGCGGCAGCAGGCGCCGGTCCAGCCGACCGGTCCCGTCTCCGTCGAGTCGGGCGTCAGCGCCCAGGACCTCTCGCAGGCGCTCGGGGTCGAGGTCCCCGACATCCTCAAGTTCCTGATGGGTCTGAACGTGATCAAGCCTCAGACGGCGACGCTCTCGGACGAAGAGGTGGAGCTGATCGCGACCGAGTTCGGGCGCGAGGTGACGATCAAGCACGCCGCGGACGAGGAGGAGGAGCCGGAGGCCTTCGACGACCCGGAGGAGTCGCTCCAGGCGCGACCTCCGGTCGTGACGATCATGGGCCACGTCGACCACGGCAAGACGACGCTGCTCGACGCGATCCGCAACGCGCGCGTGGTCGCCACCGAGGCGGGCGGGATCACGCAGCACATCGGCGCCTACCAGGTCGACGTCGACGGGCGCAGGATCACCTTTCTCGACACCCCGGGCCACGAGGCGTTCACGGCGATGCGTGCGCGCGGAGCGAGGGTGACGGACATCGCAGTCCTCGTCGTCGCCGCGGACGACGGCGTGATGCCGCAGACGAAGGAGTCGATCGCGCACGCCCGGGCGGCGGAGGTGCCGATAGTCGTCGCCGTGAACAAGATCGACCTCGCCGACGCGAACATCGACCGCGTCAAGGGGGAGTTGGCGCAGGAGGGTCTCCAGCCCGAGGACTGGGGCGGCGACACGCAGTTCGCCGACGTCTCGGCGAAGACGCAGGAAGGCCTCGACGCCCTGCTGGAGAAGGTGCTCCTCGTCGCCGACCTCGAGCTCGAGGGTCTCAAGGCGAATCCGGACGCCGCGGCCTCCGGCCCGATCATCGAATCGCGACTCGACGTCGGACGCGGCCCGGTCGCGACGATGCTCGTCCACCGCGGCACGCTCAAGGTCGGGGATGCCGTCGTCGCCGGTGACGCCCACGGCCGCATCAAGGCGCTCTTCGACTACAAGGGCGAGCGCCGGAAGAGCGCTGGGCCGGGCGACCCGATCGAGATTCTCGGCTTGGACAAGCCGCCGGCAGCCGGAGAGCTTGCGCGCGTGGTTGCGAACGACCGCGAGGCGCGTGAGCTCGCCAACCGGCGTGGAGAGCGGCTGCGCCGCGAGCAGCTCGCCGCGTCCCGCCCCCCAGGGGTCACGCTCGAGGGCCTGTTCGAGCAGCTCGAGGCCGGCGAGATCTCGGATCTCAACCTCGTCGTCCGCGGCGACGTGGTCGGCTCCGTCGAGGCGGTCGTCTCGGAGCTGTCGAAGTTCGAGCACTCCGAGGTGCGGCTCAACGTGATCGCGCAGGGCGTCGGCGCGATCACCCAGAACGACATCATGCTGGCCTCCGCCTCCGACGCGCTCATCGTCGGCTTCAACGTCCGCCCGAACGCGGAAGCGCGCGCGCTCGCCTCTCGTGAAGGGGTCGAGATCCGCACGTACGACGTCATCTACAAGCTCACCGAGGACATCGAGCAGGCCCTCGTCGGCAAGCTCGCCGCCGTCACGACCGAGGAGACGATCGGAGAGGCGGAGGTGCGGGCGCTCTTCCGGGTCTCGCGGCTCGGCACGATCGCCGGCTGCATGGTCACCGACGGCGTCGTCCGGCGCAACGCGAGCGTGCGCGTGATCCGCGACGGCGCGGTGATCTACACGACGACGGTCGCGCAGCTGAAGCGCTTCAAGGACGACACGCGGGAAGTGGCCGAGGGCTTCGAGTGCGGGATCCTCCTCGAGGGCTTCAACGACGTGAAGGAAGGCGACGTCCTCGAGGTCTTCGAGACCCGCGAGGTCGAGCGCACGTCACTCGCCGAGGCGCCTGCGTCCTAGGCGTCTCGGTGGCGAGCGGCTGGGTGGGGATCCTGACGTGCGAGCTCCGCTTTCCTGAAGCTCACTCGCTCAAGGACAAGCGGCAGCACGTGCGGGCGGCGAAGGCGCAGCTGCAGAACCGCTTCGGGGCGTCGGTGGCGGAGGTCAACCACCACGACGTCTGGCAGCGAACGCGGCTGACGGCCGCCTGCGTGGCGCGGGAGCACGGAGAGGTCGAGCGGCTGCTCGACGCGGCGGAGCGGTGGCTGCACGCGCAGGCGTGGGAGGTCGCGCGCGCCGAACGGCTTCTCGTCGACCCGGACGAGTAGTCCTCTAGGCTCGCCTTCGTGAAGGCGGTCGAGCTGATCGAGCGCAAGCGAAACGGCGAGGAGATACCGGCGGACGCGCTGCGCGAGTTCGTCGCCGCCTTCGCCCGCGACGAGATTCCCGACTACCAGGCGGCCGCATTCCTGATGGCGGTGTGGTTTCGCGGCCTGTCGGCGGCGGAGACCTTCGCGCTCACCGAGGCGATGGTGCAGAGCGGCGAGACCGTCGAGCTCGCCGCCCGGCTCGGCCGCCGCGTCGTGGACAAGCACTCGACCGGCGGCGTCGGCGACAAGATCACCCTCGCCGTCGGCCCGGTAGTCGCGGCGTGCGGCGTCCCGTTCGGGAAGATGAGCGGCCGTGGGCTCGGACACACGGGCGGGACGCTCGACAAGCTCGAGTCGATCCCCGGCTTCCGCGTCGAGCTGACGACGGAGGAGCTGATCGCGCAGACCCGCGAGATCGGGATCGCGGTGGCAGGGCAGAGCGCGAATCTCGTCCCGGCCGACAAGAAGCTCTACGCGCTGCGCGACGTGACGGCGACGGTGGACGAGGTCTCGTTGATCGCGGCGAGCATCATGTCGAAGAAGATCGCGGGCGGCGCGAGCGCGCTCGTCCTCGACGTCAAGGTGGGGGAGGGCGCGTTCATGCGGACGGTGGAGGACGCGCGGCGGCTTGCGGCGGAGATGAAGGCGCTGGGCGAGCAGGCGGGGATGGAGGTCGTGTGTGTCCTGAGCGACATGGACCAGCCGCTCGGCCGGGCGGTGGGCAACGCGCTCGAGGTGCGCGAGGCCCACGACACGCTGGAGGGTCGGGGGCCGTCCGACCTCCACGAGCTGGTCCTCGATGCCGCCGCACAGCTGCTCGCCTTGTCGGATCTCGGCGTCGACGAGGCGGACGGCCGGCGGCGGGCCGAGGCAGCTCTCCGGGACGGCTCCGCGCTCGCGAAGTACGAGGAGTGGGTGCGGGCGCAGGGCGGCGACCCCGATCCCGCCGTCTTGCCTGTGGCGCCGGTCGTACGACAGGTCGCAGCGCCTGCGAGCGGCTACGTGCACGAGCTGCGGGCGAGGGAGGTCGCGTTCGTCGCGTTGGAGCTCGGCGCCGGGCGGCAGCGGGCAGGCGAGCCGGTCGATCACGCCGTCGGTGTCGTGTGCCTGCGCAAGCGTGGCGAGGAGGTCGCGGCGGGTGAGCCGCTCGCCGAGATCCACGCGCGGGACGAAGGAGCGGCGGCAGCGGCCGCCGGCCCGTTGCTCGCGGCCTACGAGGTCGGCGGTGCCGTCGAGCCGAGGCCGCTCGTCCTCGAAGTGATCCGTTGAAGCCGACCGAGCCGCTTGAATTGGTCCATGACCGAACGCATGCGCCGCGTCAACGAGTCGGTCCGGCAGGTTCTCGCGGAGACGCTCCCCGAGCTCAAGGATCCGCGTATCGGCCTCGTCACCGTGACCGGGGTCGACACGACCCCGGATCTCCGGCACGCGACCGTCTACGTCAGCGTCCTCGGCTCGAGCCGCAGGCGCCGGACGAGCCTGGTCGGCCTCGAAGCCGCCCACGGCGTCCTCCAGTCGCGGCTCGCGCGGGAGCTCAGGCTCAAGCGAACCCCTCAACTCACCTTCGAGTACGATCCATCGGTCGAGCGCGGCATGCGTATGACCCGCCTGATCGAGGAGCTCGCGCCGGACGATGACGCAGACCACGAGTGACCTGAAGGCGATCGCGGACGCGCTGCGGCAACACGACCGCTTCCTCGTCGTCACGCACGAGAACCCGGACGGCGATGCGCTCGGCTCGCTTCTCGCGGCCACTCTCGCGCTGCGCGCCCTCGGCAAGGACGCCGTCATGTACCTCGCCGGCGACACGCCGCTCCCGCGTGAGTATGCGTTCATGCCGCTGGAGGAGCTCGTGCGAGAGCCGCCGGGGGACACGACGGAACGCGTCGTGCTCGCCGTGGACTGCGCGAAGGAGGAGCGCCTCGGCGACGAGAGCGTCCTCGCTGCCGCGACGCTCGTGCTCGACGTGGACCACCATCACGACAACACCCGCTTCGGCGACTTCAACCTCATCGTCGCGGACGCCTCCTCTACGGGCGAGGTGCTACGCGATGTGATCGCGGAGCTCGGGCTCGAGTTGACGCCGGAGCTCGCCGAGCCGCTCTACATAGCGCTCGTCACCGACACCGGCCGCTTCCAGTACGCGAACACGACGCCGAAGGCGCTCCGGCTTGCCGCGGAGCTCGTCGAAGCCGGCGCCGACATCCACGCGGTCTTCCAGCAGGTCTACGAGTCGGTCGAGTTCGCGAAGCTCAAGCTGATCGCTCGCGCGCTGTCGCGCGCCGAGGTGCTCGAAGGTGGGCGGATCGTCGTCTCGCATCTCGTGCGCACGGATTTCGCCGAGGTGGGCGCGGCCGAGCCCTATTCCGAAGGGATCATCGACTACCTGCGCGCGGTCGAGGGCGCCGAGCTCGCCGTGCTGATCCGAGAGCAGCTCAGCAAGGACGTCCCGGCCAGGAAAGGGTCGCTCCGCTCGTCGATCGACGAGCTCGACGTCTCGGCCGTCGCACGGCGCTTCGGGGGCGGCGGGCACCGGCAGGCGGCCGGGTTTTCGAGCAACGCCCCGCTCGAGGAGATCGTCGAGAGCATTCGGCAAGGCTTCCTCGAGCAGCGTGCCTCCTCGCGCACTTGAGCCGGCGGGCGTCGCGCTCGTCGACAAGCCGAGCGGCCCCTCGTCGTTCGCGATCGTCGCGCAGATCCGGAGGATGACCGGAGCGCGGACCGGCCACGCGGGCACGCTCGACCCGTTCGCCAGCGGTCTTCTCCTGCTGTTGTCCGGGCGGGCAACTAAGCTGGCGCCGTGGCTCGTCGGCCTGGACAAACGCTACCTCACCGACATCGACCTCTCCTGCCGGACGTCGACCGGCGATCCGGAGGGGGACGTCGTGGCGCGACAGGAGGCACCCTCGGCGGACGAGCTCGAGGCCCGGCTCGGGCCCCTCCGCGGCGAGATCGAGCTGCCGATTCCGGCCGCGTCCGCGGTCAAGATCGGCGGGGAGCGCGCGTACAGGCTCGCGCGGCGTGGTGTAGAGGTGGAGATGCCGGTGCGCCGCTCGACCGTCCGCGCGCTCGACGTCATCGCGTATAGCTCGGGTCGGGTGACGCTCGACTTGCTGGTCAGCTCCGGGACCTATGTCCGCTCGATCGCGGACGCGCTCGGCGGCCACTGTGCGACGCTGAGGCGGACCGAGGTGGGGCCGTTCTCGGTCGAGGAGTCCGTCCCGCCGGAGGCGTTCACGGCAGGACGCCTTCTGCCGGAGGCGGAGGTTCTCGCCCGAGTCGGCGTCAACGCAGCGGGCAGCCACGGCGAACGATCCACATGAACGTCGCTCGCCATCCACGTGAGCTCGCCGCGGGTCGGCGCGCCGCCGCCGTCGGCACCTTCGACGGCGTCCACCAGGGCCACCTGCGGGTGATCGAGGCGGCGCGCGGGCCGGGACTGCGGAGCGCGGTCGTCACGTTCGACCCGCATCCGCGCGCGGTCCTCGGGAAGCCCGTCGAGCTCCTGACGACGCTCGGGCGCCGGCTCGAGCTCTTCGAGGCTGCGGGTGTCGAAGACGTCGTCGTCCTCCACTTCGACCAGGCTCTCGCCGCCCTTTCGGGAGCTGACTTCGCGGAGCAGATGCTGCGCGGGATCGGGGCCGAGGTCGTGGCCGCGGGAGACAGCTTCCGTTTCGGGCGCGGGCGCGAAGGAGACCTCGGGCTTCTCGCGCGGCTCGGCTTCGACGTGAGGCGCGTGCCCCTGCTCGAGAACGCGTCGTCGAGCCGGATCCGCGACCTCGTGCACGCGGGCGAGCCGGAGCGGGCTGCCGTGCTGCTCGGCCGCCCGCCGGAGGTCGAGGGAGTCGTCGTGCACGGGGACGGGCGAGGGCGCGCCCTCGGCTTCCCCACGGCGAACCTCGACGTTCCGGCAGGGCTGCTCGTACCGCCCGACGGCGTCTACGCGGGCTCGACGCGCGGCCGGCTCGCGGCCGTCTCGATCGGGACGAACCCGCACTTCGACGGCGTCGAGCGACGGGTGGAGGCGCACCTGCTCGACTTCGACGGCGACCTGTACGACGAGCGGCTCGTCGTGGAGGTGTGGAGTCCGCTCCGCGAGCAGCGCCGGTTCGACACGCTCGAGGATCTCGTCGCTGCCATCGCCTCGGACGTCGAGCAGACTCGGCAGGCAGTCCGCCCCGTCTGACCAGGCTCAGCTTCCGAGTGCGAGCGCGGAACCGCTGCGGCGGGGATCGGCGGCGCCGCCGTCTCGCCCGATGAGGCTGACGCCCCCGAAGTAGTGATGCCGCTCCGGCCAACGCCGCACCGTCCGGCCCGCCGCCTCCAGGGCTGCAAGCCCGGCGTCGTCGGCGCCCGGCTCGGCGTTCACGACCTCCGGCGTCGGATGAACGCGCGCACGGTCCACCGCCGCCTGCGGCGCCAGTCCCTCGTCGAGGACGCCCGCCGCAGCGGTGAGGAGGGCCGTCCGCAGTCGTGTCCCACCCGCCGCTCCCACGGCCAGCACCGGGCCGTCGCCGTCGAGGACGAGCGTCGGCGTCATCATGCTCGGGATCCGCTCGCCCGGCGCCGGCGTCCCGCCCACGAGAAGGTCGGCTTCTCCGAGCATGCTGTTCAGGTGGAGGTCGAGCCCGGGCACGTAGTCGCCGGAGCCGAGGCCGAGGCTCGTCGTGAGAACGCACGCGTTGCCGGCTCGGTCGACAGTGACGAGATTCGTCGTGTGCTGCTCCGGTCCCGCAGGGCCGTCCAGGGCGGCGACGAGCGCGAGCAGCCGCTCGGTAGCACCAAGGCGGCCGAGCTCGCGAAGCCCGGCGAGCGTCTGTGGCAGGCCCGAGATGCCGCCGCGCGTGAGCCAGCGCAGGCCGATCCGCTCGACCTCGACCGGCTCGCTCCACACTGCTCCGTAGGCCTCGAGATCGGTGCGCGTGACGGGCGCTCCCCGTTCGGCGCACAGCTCGAGCAGCGTGCGTCCGATCGTCCCGGAATAGACGCTCGCGGCACCCTCGCGCGCGAGCGTCTCGAGCGCGGCGACGAGGCCCGGCTGCTCGAGCCGGTCGCCGGCGGCGAGGAGCCGTCCTCCCGGCGCGTAGATGCGGGCACCGGCGTCGAGCGTCAGGACGGGAGCGATCATCTCGAGGCAGGCGGCGTGAGCGGGCGGCAGGTCGACGCCGTCGCGTGCGAGGCGCAGTGCCGGCTCCACGAGGCGCTCCCAGGAGAGGACGCAGTGCTCGCTCCAGAGAGCGTGGAGCCCGGCCGCGACCCCGGGCACGGCGCACGAGCCGGGGCCGACCGAGTAGTGGACGAGCTCGACGCCGAACGGCACCTCGAGCTCCACGAGCTCCGCCTGGCGCGGCTCCGCACCGAGCCCCGGGACGGCGCAGAAGAAGTCGAGGTTGCGCACGCGACCGCTCGCGGCGTCGAGATGGATCGCGTGCCCGCCGCCGAGCAGTCCCGTCATCACCGTCTCGGCCACGCAGGAGGCGAGGCTCGCAGCGACGGCGGCGTCCGCCGCGCTGCCCCCGGCCTCGAGAATCTCGAGCCCGGCTGCCGCGGTCGCGGGGTGGCCCGCGGCCACGCCGGCCTGAAGCCCCACGGTCATGCCTCGACGCGGGGGAGTGCGACCCAACCGACCCGGGCGACGTCGGGACGAGGGAAGTCGACGCGATGGCTCATCAGCAGCCCTCCCGCGAAGCCGTACACGTTCCCGCCGAGCGGCTCGACGGGGTACGGCTCGCGGTCGATCCGGACGCCCGTGAGCGGGTCGGGCTCCGCCTCGGCGACGAACAGGCGGACGCGACGTCGGACGACCGCCTCCACACCGTCGAGTGCGTACCGGATCGGCGGTCTCACCTGGATGTCGGCGGTGACGGGCACCTCTTCGCGCGCCGGAACGAGCCCCAGATCCTGCACGACGCGGCGAATGAGCCCGCTGCCGCGCCAGCTGTTCGTCAGCACGACAAGCGTGAGCTCCTCCTCCGGCACGACCAGGAGGATCGACTGGAAGCCTCCGACCGAGCCCTCGTGGTCGTAAGCGATCCGGTCGCCACTCAAGCGGCGCCGCCAGCAGCCGAGGCAGTACGCCGCTCCGAGGGCTTCCGCCTGCGGCTCGCGCAGCGCGCCGAGCTGCACGTCCGAGAGCGGCCCCGGCCCGCCGAGCTGGTGAGCAGCGAAGCGCAGCAGATCGCCGACCGTCGACCACAGCCCTCCGGACGGCCGCCGGGAGACCGGATACGCGAGCGATCCCGCCGGGCGGTGCCCGGTCTCGCCCTCCTGCAGGTGACCCTCCGCGGCGCCTGCCGGCTCCTCGAACGTCGTCGCGGCGAGTCCGAGCGGCTCGAGGATCCGGTCCCGCATCGCGTCGGAGAAGGTCGAGCCGGTCGCCGCCTCAACGGCCTCCCCGGCCGCCCAGAAGCCGGCATTCGAGTAGGACCACAAGCCCCGGCACTCCTGCGGCAGCTCGACGGGCGCCTCGGGACGGTAACCCGCAGTATGGGAAAGGAACCGGCGCACGTCCGGGTCCAGGTCGAGCGCGACCGCAGCCAGCGAGGCCGTGAACCATTTCGTGATCGAGGCCACGCGGAACGGCGTCTCGACGTCCACGGGACCGTCGGCGGCGAGCTCGATCCGGTCGCCCGCGCGCAGGCCCGCCGCGACCGCCGGCACGCCCGTCCACGCCCGCGCGTCGCGTACGACCTCGGCCAGCCGGCCCTCCGGAATCGCCCTCGCCATGCCGCTTTCCGCTACCCTACCCCGCGACCCCGGCCCGGCTCGCGTCAACGTTCCTTGGCGTCGCGGGCGGAGCCCAGGGAGGCGACAGGAAGGAGAGGGCGTGGCCCTGACCAAGGAAGCGAAGCAGGAGATCATCGCGAAGCACGGCCGCGGCGCTGCCGACACCGGCTCGCCGCAGGTGCAGATCGCGATGCTCAGCCAGCGGATCAACGAGCTGACCGAGCATCTCCGCACGCACAAGCACGACCACTATTCGCGGCGCGGGCTGCTCAAGCTCGTCGGGCGCCGTCGCCGCTTCCTGAACTACCTGCAGAAGCACGACCTCGAGGGCTATCGCGCCCTCATCAAGGAGCTCGGCCTGCGCCGCTAGCTCCCGAACACGGAGGGTGGAAGTTCGAGCGAGCCCGCGTCCCCAGGGCTGGAAGCGCCGGCGGCAAAGCCGCCGCCGCCCGGCCGAAAGGCGAGGGGGTTGGCTCGAGCTCCCGCCCTCCCCAAGCAGAGTGGAGGACAATCGATGAGTATCGCGACCGGGAGCCGGGCGCAGATCTCCATCCAGATCGGGAACCAGGAGATCAGCTTCGAGACCGGCAAGCTCGCGAAGCAGGCGGACGGCGCAGTGGTCGTCCGCGCGGGCGACACGATGGTGCTCGCCACCGCCCAGGGCCGCGCCGAGGCGCGCGAGGGTGCGGACTTCTTCCCGCTCACCGTGGACGTCGAGGAGCGGATGTACGCCGCCGGGAAGATTCCGGGCGGCTTCTTCAAGCGGGAGGGCCGCCCGACCGAGCGCGCCATCCTCACCGCGCGGATGATCGACCGGCCGATCCGGCCGCTCTGGCCGAAGGGCTTCCGCAACGAGGTGCAGGTGATCTGCACAGTCCTGAGCGCGGACCTGGTCACGGCCCACGACATCCTGTGCATCAACGGCGCCTCCGCGGCGCTCATGCTCTCGCCGCTGCCGTTCCTCGGCCCGATCGGCGCAGTCCGGATCGGCCTGATCGACGGCCGGCTCGTCGTCAACCCGACGCTGCGCGAGAGCGAGGACGACTCGGAGCTCGACCTGATCGTCGTCGGCACGAAGGACGCGCTGACCATGGTCGAGGCCGGTGCGAACGAGGTGCCCGAGGAGACTCTCCTCGAGGCGTTCGAGCTCGCCCACGGCGAGATCGTGAAGCTGTGCGACGCCCAGGAGGAGCTGCGCCGCCAGGCCGGGAAGCCGAAGTGGCTCGACCTCGACCTCGTCGCGGAGCTCGAGCGCGAGCACGGGCACGCGATCTGGGAGCGGATCCAGGAGGTCGGCATCCGCGAGGCCGGCTCGCTGCTCGAGGAGCTCGTCTCGGCGCTCGCCCCACCCGTCTCCATGGACTCGACCGATGAGGACATCACCCGGCAGGTGCAGGTGCGGTCGGCGGCGTCGATGCTGCTCGAGAAGCAGCGCGCGGCCGCCGTCGAGGGCCCCGTGCGCGAGCAGTTCGGCGGCGAGCTGAAGGCTCTGACGGACGCCGAGCAGGATTCGAAGGCGCTCCGCTCGGCGAAGCGGCAGCTTCTCTTCGACCGGATCGTCGAGGAGGTCGTGCTTCCGTTCCCCGTCGGCACGAGCGCGACCGACTCCGAGACGGGGGAGACGCTGCCCGCGGCGAAGGACTCGCAGACGAAGTCGTACGTCAAGAAGGCGTGCGAGTCGGTCTACAAGGATCTCGTGCGGCAGAAGATCGCGGTCGAGAAGCGGCGGCCGGACGGGCGCGGCGCGGAGGAGATCCGCCCGATCGAGATCGAGGTCGGCGTGAACCCGCGTGCGCACGGCTCCGGCCTGTTCACGCGAGGCCAGACGCAGATCCTCTCGTCGCTCACGCTCGGAACCGCGAAGGAGGGGCAGCGCATCGACGACCTCTCCCTCGAGGAGGAGCGCCGCTACATGCACCACTACAACTTCCCGCCGTTCTCGGTCGGGGAGACGGGCTTCATGCGCGGCCCGAAGCGGCGCGACATCGGCCACGGTGCGCTCGCGCAGCGCGCGCTCGAGGCTGTCATCCCGGCCCCGGAAGACTTCCCCTACACGATCCGGATCGTGTCCGAGACGCTCGAGTCGAACGGCTCGTCGTCGATGGGATCGGTCTGCGGCTCGACGCTCTCGCTCATGGACGCGGGGGTGCCGATCAAGGCGCCGGTCTCCGGCATCGCGATGGGGCTCGTGAAGGAGGGCGACGACTACGTCATCCTCACGGACATCCAGGGTGCGGAGGACCACCTCGGCGACATGGACTTCAAGGTCGCCGGCTCCCGCAACGGGATCACCGCGCTCCAGATGGACATCAAGATCACGGGCGTCACGCAGCAGATCATGCGGGACGCGCTCGCCCAGGCGAGGCAGGCCCGCGAGTTCATCCTCGAGAAGATGCTCGAGGTGATCCCGGAGTCTCGCTCCGAGCTCGCGGACAATGCGCCGCGGATCACGTCGATCAAGATCGACCAGGAGAAGATCGGCATGGTCATCGGCAAGGGCGGCGAGACGATCCGCGGTCTCGAGTCCGACTACGAGGTCCAGATCGACATCGAGGAGGACGGCACGATCCTCATCTACGCGACCGAGGGCACGAAGGCCGAGGCCGCCATCGCGGCGATCGAGGCGCTGACGAAGGAGCCCGAGGTCGGCGACGCGTACACCGGCAAGGTCGTGAAGACGACCCAGTTCGGCGCCTTCGTCGAGCTGAAGAAGGGCACCGACGGGCTGCTGCATGTCTCGAACGTCGGGCCCGGCCGGGTTGCGCACATCGAGGACGTGATGGGTCGCGGAGACGTCGTCGACGTGGTCGTGCAGGAGGTCGACAAGGCGCGCGGCCGGATCGGCCTCAAGCTCGTCGCCAAGCACGAGAACGGCGGCCTCGTCCAGCCGGAGGAGCTGATCGAGCGGGCGAAGAACGCGCCGCCGCGGCCTCCGGAGGAGGAGCGGCCGCGTGGCGACCGCCGCGGCGGTCGGGGCGGCGGGCCGCGCCGCGGGCCGCGCCGCGACGACGAGTAGCCGCGAGCTGCGGGTGGAGCGGGGCGGCTCGGCCGTCCGGCTCCACCCGCGCCGCCGGTTCCCCCGTTCGGGGGGCGGTATCGCGTCGCAAAAAGGCTCATCGTGGAGGCCTGTGCTGCCGATGAGACGCGTGGACACAGGCTCGTGAGACTTCCGACCATCTCACCGCTGCGGGGCCTCGTCGAGGTTACCCGCCTGCTGCGGGCGCGTGAGGACCTTCCGGCGCTGCTGGAGGTCGTCACCCGCACCATCGGCGAATCGCTGGGCTACCGCACGGTGGTCGTCAACCTGTACCGGCAGGCCTGGGACGACTTCGAGGTGGTCACGGTGCACGGCAACGAGGAGGCGCGGTCGAAGCTCCTCGGCAGCATCCGGCCCGGAGAGGACTGGAGCGTCCTCCTCGCGGAGCGGTTCGAGCGGCGGCGTGCGTACGTCGTGCCGAGCGGCTCCGTCGACTGGGAAACCCTCGGGCCGAGCTTCGTCCCGAAAGGCGAGCGTCAAGGCGATCCCGGCGCGTGGGATCCGGAGGACGCCCTCTTCGTCCCGATGCTCGACCAGGAGGGCAACCTGCTCGGGATCATCTCCGTCGACGAGCCGGTCAGCGGACGGCGCCCGTCTGACGAGGAGCTGGACGTGCTCGTCGCGCTCATCGACCACGCGGCGCTCGCGCTCGAAGAGGCGCAGGAGTCGACCAAGACGAGGCGTCACCAGCGCGCTCTCGAGGCGCTCCTGGCCGTCTCGTCGAGGATCACGAGCGCGACCTCGAGCGACGAGATCCTGCGGCGGGTCGCTACCGGGATCCACGACGCCCTCGAGTTCCGGAACGTCTGCGTGGCGCTCGTCGATCCCGAGACCGAGCTGGTCGTGCCGCACGCCGCCGCCGGGTGGCGGCTCGAGGAGCTTCTCGACCGGGAGCGCGTCACGCTGGCGCAGCTGGAACGCCTCCTCGATCGCGAGTTCCTGCGGGAGGGCTGCTATCTCCTGACGCACGAGCAGGCGTACGAGCGCATCGCCAGCGGCGTCGAGGTGTATCCGTCGCAGCTGAACGGACGCGGCCCGTGGGCGTGGAACCGTCACTGGCTCGTCGTTCCGCTGCACGACGGCGACGGCGCGCTGCTCGGGGTCATCTGGGCGGACAATCCCTGCGACCGCCTCGTGCCTTCGCCCGACCGGCTGCAGGCGCTGCGGATCTTCGCGAACGACGCGGCGGCGGCGCTCGTCTCCGGCCGGCACGTCGACGAGCTCCGGTTCCTCGCCGACCACGATTCGCTCACGCGCCTCCTCAACCGGCGGGCGTTCGTCGACCGGCTCGAGGGCGAGGTTGCGCGCGCCGGCCGCTACGGACGTTCCTTCGGCCTGGTGATCGCAGACATCGACCGCTTCAAGCGCCTGAACGACCGGTACGGGCACGCCCCCGGCGACGAGGCGCTCGTCGTCTTCGCGAACGTCCTCGCGGAGGCGCTCCGCAAGCCCGATCTCCCCTTCCGGATCGGCGGGGACGAGTTCGCCGTGCTGCTTGCCGAGGCGACGGAGGACGATGCGCGCCACGTCGTCGACCGGGTGAAGACGCTGCTCGCCGAGCTGAGCCCGTCGGCGCCGCCGTGGCTCGCCGAGTTGAGCGCCAGCTTCGGCTGCGCCGCCTGCCCCGAGGACGCAGCCGACTCGCAGACGCTCTTCCGCCTCGCGGATGAGGCGCTGTACGAGGCGAAGCGGGCCGGGGACGGCATCCGCTTCGTCGCGCGCACTTGACCCGCTCGACCGGGAGCGCCGCGGCTTCGCCTACGATCGCGCCGTGCGTAGGCTCGACGGAGCACGGAAAGGAGCGGAGGCGCCGGCTTAGCCGGTGCGGGAGCGAGCACTGTGCAGAAGGTCGTTCTCAGCGAGCTCGACAGCGGTGAGCGCGTGGTCTCCGAGCGCGTGGCGAGCGTGCGCTCGGTGGCGCTCGGCTTCTGGATCGACGTAGGCTCTCGCGACGAGCGCGACGACCGGGCCGGCGTCTCGCACTTCATCGAGCACCTCCTGTTCAAGGGCTCACGGCGCTTCGACGCCCAGCAGATCGCCGAGACGTTCGACGCGATGGGCGCCGAGCTCAACGCCGCCACGTCGCGCGAGAACACCGTCGTCTACGCGCGCGTTCCGGATCAGCACGTCGAGACCGCGCTCGAGGTCATGACGGACATGGTCTACGCGCCGTCCTTCGCCGAGCTCGACCAGGAGCGCGACGTCGTGCTCGAGGAGATCGCGATGTACGAGGACACGCCGCAGGAGCTCGTGCACGACCTCATCTCGCAAGCCGTCTTCGGCGCCCACGCTCTCGGACGGCCCGTGATCGGGACGGCGGACGTGATCTCCAGCGTCAGCCGCCGCGCGCTCGCCGGCTACCACCGCACGGCCTACGCGCCCGGGAACATCGTCGTGGCCGCCGCCGGGAACATCGAGCACGACCGCCTCGTCGCGCTGCTGCAGCGGAGCGAGCGCCGTGCCGGCGCCCCCTCGCAGCGCGGGACGCGGGTTCGCCGTCCGCTCGCGCAGCTGCCGGAGCCGGGCCTCCGCTTCCAGCGCAAGGACACCGAGCAGTACCACGTCTGCCTCGGCGCGACGGGGATCTCGCGCTCCGACCGCCGCCGCTTCGCAGCGTCGCTGCTCGACTCGATCCTGGGCGGCTCCGCCTCCTCGCGGTTGTTCCAGGAGATCCGTGAGAAGCGGGGGATGGCCTACGCCGTCTATAGCTTCGGGGCTCAGTACAGCGACACGGGCGTGATCGGCGTCTACGTCGGAACGAGGGAGGAGAACCTCGCGGCCTGCGTCGAGATCACGGTCGAGCAGATCGGCGAGATCGCCGCCGGTCGCCTGCGCAAGGGGGAGCTCGAGCGCGCGAAGGAGAACCTCAAGGGCCGGATCGTCCTCTCGCTCGAGTCGACCTCGAACCGGATGAGCCGGCTCGGCAAGTCGCTCGTGACCGACACGGAGCTGCTCACGATCGAGCGCGTGATGGCCGAGATCGACGCCGTCGACAGCGACGAGCTCGCGGAGCTCGCGACGGTGCTGCTGCCGCCGGAGCGCCTGGCCGCCGCCGGAGTCGGCGCGGACGAGAGCCGTTTCCGCGCTGGCCGTGGCGCGGGCGAGCTCGAGTCTCGGACGAGCAGGCGGCGAGCGTGAGGATCGCCTTCTTCGGCGCCGGAGGGAAGGCCGGGTCGGCCATCGTGCCGCGGCTCGCGGCCGCCGGTCACGAGGTGCGTCTGCTCGAGCTCGGGGACGAGCCCGACGTGAGTGGCTGCGAGGCGGCGGTCGACTTCACCACGCCGGAGGCGGCGCCGCACAACGTCCGCGCCGCCCTCGAGCAGGGCGTCTCGTGCGTCGTCGGCACGACCGGCTGGGATCCTTCCGAACTGGGAGAGCTCGCGGCCGGGAAGGGACTCCGGCTCTTCGTCGCGCCGAACTTCTCCATCGGCGCCGTCCTGATGATGCGCTTCGCCCGCGAGGCGGCGGTCCACTTCCCGCGCGCGGAGATCATCGAGCTGCACAACGAGGCGAAAAAGGACGCCCCCTCCGGGACCGCGAGGCTGACGGCCGAGCTGATCGGGAACGATCCCGCGATCCACTCGGTGCGCCTGCCGGGCCTCGTCGCGCACCAGGAGGTCATCTTCGGCGGCGAGGGCCAGCTCTTGACGATCCGTCACGACACCACGGGCCGCGAATCGTTCGCGGACGGCGTCCTGCTCGCGCTCGCGCGGCTGAACGAGCTGCCGCCGGGGCTGACGGTCGGCCTCGAGACGCTGATCTCGTAGAAGATTCCCCTCATGCCGGGCGAGGCCGCCGAGCTCGTCTTCGACGAGGCGACGAAGGTGTATCCGGGCCGGGAGGGCGCGGCGGTCGACCGTCTCTCGCTCACGGTGCCCGCGGGAGAGATCTGCGTCCTCGTCGGTCCCTCCGGCGGCGGCAAGACGACGGCGCTGAAGCTCGTCAACCGGCTGATCCCGCTCACGAGCGGCGACATCCGGATCGACGGCACCTCGATCCTCGATCTCGACGTCGTCCAGCTGCGGCGCTCGATCGGCTACGTCATCCAGCAGGTCGGACTCTTCCCCCACTTCACGGTCGAGGGGAACATCGGCGTCGTTCCGCGCCTCTACGGGCAGCCGCGCTCATGGACCAAGGCGCGTTCCGCGGAGTTGCTCGAGCTCGTCGGGCTCGATCTGTCCTACGCAAAGCGCTATCCGGCGCAGCTCTCCGGTGGCGAGCGACAACGGGTCGGCCTCGCGCGCGCGCTCGCGGCAAATCCGCCGCTGATGCTGATGGACGAGCCGTTCGGCGCGATCGACCCGATCATCCGCACCCGCCTGCAGGACGAGTTCCTGCGCCTGCACAACGATGTGCGGAAAACAGTCGTCTTCGTCACGCACGACGTCGACGAGGCGATCAAGCTGGGTGACCGGATCGCGATCCTTCGCGAGGGCGGAAGGCTCGCGCAGTACGACACGCCCGCGCGGATCCTCGCGGCGCCCGCGGACGAGTTCGTCGCGGAGTTCGTCGGGCGCGACCGCGCGCTCAAGGCGCTCGCGCTGCGGACGCTCGGCGAGCTGAAGCTCGGGGACGGCGCGGGGGACGGCTTGCCGCGGTTGCCCGCGGACACGACCCTGCGCGACGCGCTCGCCTTCCTCGTCGCCGAGCGCCGCGACGCGCTGCTCGTCGTCGACGGGGACGGAGCGCCGCTCGGCGTCGCGACGCGCGAGGACCTCCTGCGATGACCGGGACGCGGCTCGCCGGCGGCCCGGTCATCCCGCATTACGGCCACGCGAGCGCGTGCCTGCGGCACAACGGCTGGCTCTGCACCGGCTGGGTGCGCGACCACTGGGGCGACATCCTCCAGCCGGCGCTGCTCCAGCACGTCGAGCTGACGCTGATCGCGGTCGGGATCGGCTTCGTGATCGCCTTCCTGCTCGCGCTCGTCGGATTCCGGTTCCGGCTCTTCGACCCGCCGCTCGGAGTGTTCGCCGACTTCCTCTACACGCTGCCGAGCATCGCGCTGTTCGAGCTGCTCATCCCGATCACCGGGCTGACGTGGACGACGATCGAGATCCCGCTCGTCTCCTACACGCTCTTCGTCCTCTACCGCAACCTCGTCGCCGGGTTGCGCGGCGTGCCCGAGGAGGTGCTCGAGTCGGCGCGCGGCATGGGGCTGACGCGCGTGCAGACGTTCCTCCGCGTCGAGCTGCCGCTCGCGGTGCCGGCGATCGCCGCAGGCCTGCGGGTCGCCACCGTCTCCACGATCTCGATCGCGACAGTGGCCGCGTACCTGATCGCGGACGGCCTGGGCAAGCCGATCTTCGACGCGCTCGACCAGCCGGACATCTTCCGGACCGAGCTCGTCGCCGCCGGCGGGCTCGCGATTCTGCTCGCCCTCGTCGCCGACACGCTGCTCGCGCTCCTCCAGCGAGTCCTCACGCCGTGGAGCCGGCTCGGATGATCGTCGCAAGCGTGTTCATCGCGTGCGCTCCGGTTCATCCCGGACAACGCTTCGCTCCTGCTGGCCAAGGCCGGAGAGACGGCGGAGCTCGCCTTCGCCGCGCTCGGCGTCGCGATCGTGCTCGTTCTGCCGCTCGGGCTCTGGCTCGGCCACAGGCACCGCGGCCTCTTTCTCGCGCTCGGCGTCTCCAACCTGGGCCGGGCGCTGCCGAGCATCGTCCTGGTCGGGCTCGGCATCACGATCCTGGGGATCGGCTTCTGGAACCTCACCGCCGCCCTGGTCGTGCTCGCGATCCCGCCGATCCTCGCGAACTCCTTCTTCGCCGTCAGCGGCGTCGACCCGGATGCCGTCGAGGCAGCGCGGGGGATGGGACTGACGGAGACGCAGATCCTCGCTCGCGTGGAGCTGCCGCTCGGACTGCCCCTCGTTCTCGCCGGGCTGCGGATCGCAGCCGTCTTCGTGATCGCGACGGCGACGATCGCGGGCATCGTCGGCGGCGGCGGCCTCGGCGACATCATCGCCAACGAGCCGACGTACGGCCTGGCGGGCGTGCTCGCGGCGGCGATCTGCGTCTCGGCCATCGCCCTCCTCACCGCCGCAGTGCTCGGGCTGCTGCAGCATGCGGCCTACCGCAGGATGGCACCGAGCGCGTAGGGTCTCGGCAAGGTAATCCCCGAGAGGAGGCAGGATGGTTCGCAAGCACACCCGCCGTGCTGCCAAGGCGGCATTTGCGATCTCACTGGGAGTCGCGCTTCTCATCGGCGTACTCACCGCAGGCAGCGCGAGCGCTGCCAAGGCGGCGAAGAAGCCGACCGTCGTCATCGGCACGAAGAACTTCACCGAGGAGTACATCCTCGGCCAGCTCTACGGCCAGGCGCTCGCGGCGAAGGGCTTCCACGTCGTGTACAAGGGGAGCTTCGGCAGCTCGGAGCTCGCCAACGTGGCGATCGACAAGGGAAAGATGAACTTCTATCCCGAGTACACGGGCGTGATCGTGCTCGACCTCGCCAAGGAGGCCTCGCCGAAGACCGCGGCGGCGACATATCAGGCCGCGAAGAAGTACGAGCAGAAGCACGGGCTGACGCTGCTCGAGCAGACGCCGTTCTACGACAGCGACACCTTCACGATGCTGACGAAGACGGCGCAGAAGGACCACGTGTCGAAGATCTCGGACATGAAGAAGGTGAAGTCCTTCTCGTACGCGGGCTTCCCGGAGTGCAAGAGCCGGGCCACCTGCCTCCTGGGCCTGAAGAACGTGTACGGGCTCAAGCAGGTGAAGTTCGTCGCGCTCGGCTCGATCAGCGTCTACACGCTGCTCGACAAGGGCCAGATCACGGCCGGCGACGGCTTCTCGACCGATCCGCAGCAGTCGCAGGGCAAGTACACGGCGCTCGTGGACGACAAGCACATCTTCGGCTTCCAGAACGTCGCGCCGGTGGTGTCCCAGATGCTGCTCAAGGGGTCGGCGGGGATGCAGCTCGAGTCGATCTGCAACAAGGTCTCGAGCCTGCTGACGCTCAAGGCGATGCGGGCGATGAACAGCGCCGCCTACGTCCAGAAGGCGACCCCGAAGCAGATCGCCGACGGGTTCCTGAAGGCGAACGGCCTGAAGTAGTGAAGGTCGTCGTTCTCGGCGGAGGGTCGACCGGCGAGCACTTCGTCGGAGCCCTCCGCCGGCTCGACGGCGAGGCCGAGATCACGCTCGTCGAGGAGCGGCTCGTCGGCGGCGAGTGCTCGTACTTCGCCTGCATGCCGACGAAGACGATGCTCCGCGCGACCGAGCTTGCCGCCTCGCTCGCCCGTGCGCCGGGCCTCGAGGAGGGGCGGCCGGAGGCCGACGGCGTCTGGTCGTGGCGGGACTGGGTGACGTCCGACTGGGACGATTCGGGTCAACTCCACTACCTCCAGGAGTGGCGCTGCCGGCTCGTACGCGGCGAGGGCCGCGTGCTGCGGCCGGGCGTCGTCGAGGCGGCCGGCGAGGAGATCCCGTACGACCGGCTCGTCGTCGCCACCGGCTCGCGACCCGCAATCCCGCCGTTGGACGGGCTCGAGTCGGTGGAGTACTGGACGAACCGGGAGGCGACTCGCGCGCACAAGGTTCCCGCGAGCCTCGTCGTCCTCGGCGGCGGGCCGGTCGGCTGCGAGCTCGCCCAGTTCTACGCGCGGATGGGGTCGCAAGTCACGATCCTCGAGCAGGGGGAGCGGCTGCTCGCGCGGCTCCACCCGGACGCGGGAAACCTCCTCGCGGACATCTTCCGGGAGGACGGGATCGACGTCCGCCTCGGTGTCCGGGCGGAGCGGGTCGAGACGGGGATCCGGCTCCACCTCTCCGACGGCTCGACCGTCGAGGGCGAGCGGCTGCTCGTCGCCACCGGTCGCCGTCCGAACGTCGAGCGCCTGGGGCTCGAGGACCTGGGCGTCGGGATCTCCCCGCGCGGGATCGCGGTCGACGAGCGGCTCCGCGCGGCGGAGGACGTCTGGGCGATCGGCGACGTGACGGGCATCGCGCCGTTCACCCACGTCGGCAAGTACCAGGCGCGGGTCGCCGCGGCGGACATGACGCGGCAGCGGGCCAAGGCGGACTACCGCGCCGTGCCGATGGGCATCTTCACCGACCCGGAGGTCGCGGCCGTCGGACGCACCGAGGGCGACGACCTCGTCACGGCGAGGCTCGAGCTCAGCTCGATCTCGCGCCCGTCGACGTACGAGCGGCCGGTACGTCCCGGATTCGTGCGCCTCTTCGCGGAGTCGGGGCAGCGGGGCCTCGCAGGTGCTGTCTGCGTCGGTCCGCAGGCAGCAGAGTGGATCGGCCAGCTGACGCTCGCGATTCGCGCGGGCGTCCCGCTCGAGATCCTGCTCGACACGATTCAGCCGTTCCCGACCTTCTCGGAAGCCGTGTTCTTCGCGCTCCAGGAATTGCGGGATGCCGTCGGCTGATTTGCGGGAACGCACCGATGCCACCCACCTCCCGGAACGGCACAGTCGAAAGAGATGCGCGCGATCCTCGCTCCCGAAGCGCTCGACGATCTGATCGTGGCCCTGCGCAGGCGCGGCTTCCGCGTCCTCGGCCCGACCGTGCGCGACGGCGCGATCGTCTACGACGAGCTCGACGGCGCGGCCGAGCTGCCGGTGGGCTGGACGGACAAGCAGGAGCCGGGCAGCTACCGGCTCGAGCGGCGCGACGACGAGGCGCGCTTCGGCTACGCGGTCGGGCCCCACTCGTGGAAACGCTTCCTCTTCCCGTCGCGCGTCACGCTCTGGCGCGCGCGGGCGGAGAACGGCGGCCGGACGATCGAGGAAGAGCCGCCCGACGACACGCCGCTCGCCTTCATCGGCGTCCGGTCCTGCGAGCTGAGCGCGATCTCGATCCAGGACAGGGTCTTTCTCGGCGGGAAGTTCGTCGACCGCGACTACGCCGCCCGCCGCGAGGGAGCGTTCCTCGTCGCCGTCAACTGCGGCGAGCCGGGCGCCAACTGCTTCTGCGCGTCGATGGACGCCGGCCCGCGCGTGCGGGATCCGTACGATCTCGCGCTCACCGAGGTGCTCGACGGCGAGCACCGCTTCCTGGTCGAGGCCGGCAGCGAGCGTGGGGCGGAGGTGCTCGCCGAGCTGACCTCGCGACCCGCGAGCGAGGACGACCTTGCCGCGGCGACCGCCGTGACCGACGACGCGGCGGCGCGGATGACGAAGGCGATGCCGCAGGTGGACCTCCACGCCCTGCTCGCCGGCAGCCTCGAGCACCCGCGCTGGGACGACGTCGCAGCCCGCTGCCTCACCTGCGGGAACTGCACGCTCGTCTGTCCCACCTGCTTCTGCTCGTCCGTCGAGGACACGAGCGACCTCACGGGCGTCGAGACCGCCCGCGGAGCGCGTCTGGGACTCGTGCTTCTCGCTCGACTACTCGTACATCCACGGCGGCAGCATCCGCGCCTCGTCCCGCTCCCGCTACCGGCAGTGGCTCACGCACAAGCTCGGCACCTGGGTCGACCAGTTCGGTACGTCCGGCTGCGTCGGCTGCGGCCGCTGCATCACGTGGTGCCCGGTCGGGATCGACATCACCGAAGAGGTCGCCGCGCTGAGCGAACAGGAGGAGAGCAATGCCCCAGCAGCTTGACGAGGTCCTGTCGCACGTCCCGTTCTTCGCCGGGATGCCGGAGGAGGAGATCGCGGTGATCGCCGGCTGTGGCCGCAACGTCCATTTCGAGGAGGGAGAGACGATCCTCCGCCAGGGCGATCCGGCCGACACGTTCTACGTCATCCGGCACGGCTCGGTGGCGGTCGGGAACTTCGTGCCGCCGCGCGGCGAGATCGTGATCGAGGCGATCGAGGCCGGCGAGGTCCTCGGCTGGTCGTGGCTCTTCCCGCCCTATCGCTCCCACTTCGACGCGCGGGCGCTCTCGCCGGTACGCGCGACGCAGTTCGACGGCGCCTGCCTGCGCGAGAAGTGCGCGGCGGACCCCGCCTTCGGCTTCCACGTCGTCAGCCGTTTCGCGCAGGTGCTGATGGAGCGCCTGCAGTGGACGCACCTTCGGCTCCTCGATCTCTATGGCAACGGCCGCTCCGTCTGAGCTCTCCCCGGCGGGCGCCTTCGTCCCGCTTCCCTTCCGCGTCGCCGCGCGGCGGCAGGACACGGTGGACACCTGGACGCTGACGCTCGCTCCCGAGGAGGACGGCTTCGCGGTCGCGCCCGGCCAGTTCGTCATGGTGCACGCGTGGGGGATCGGCGAAGTGCCGATCTCGGTCAGCGGCCCGCCTGAGCACGTCGGCGAGCCGATCGTCCTCACGGTGCGCGCCGTGGGTGCGGTGACGCAGGCGATCTGCGCGTCCGAGCCGGGCGCCCTGCTCGGGTTGCGCGGGCCGTGCGGGAACAACTGGCCGATCGCCGAGGCGGCGGGCGGAGACGTCCTCGTCGTGGCCGGCGGCATCGGCCTCGCGCCGCTGCGGCCCGTCGTGCTGCACGCGCTCGCCAACCGCTCGGACTACGGCGCCGCCGCGGTTCTCTACGGCGCGCGGACGCCGGGCGACCTCCTCTACGTCGACGAGCTGGAGCAGTGGCGTACCACGCTCGCCGTCGACGTGACGGTCGACGCGGCCGACACGTCCTGGAAGGGCAAGGTCGGCGTCGTCCCGCAGCTGATCGGCGAGCGCGGAGTTCCGCCCGGACGCCGTGACTGCGTTCGTCTGTGGCCCCGAGGTGATGATCCACTTCACCGTCGAGGCGCTGCGGGAGCACGGCGTGCCCGACGAGCGGATCATCCTCTCGCTCGAGCGCGACATGCGCTGCGGCGTCGGCCTCTGCGGCCACTGCCAGCTCGGGCCGACGCTCGTCTGCCGGGATGGGCCGGTCTACTCGCAGGCGGAAGTCGGAGCGCTACTGGGGGTGAGGGAGCTATGAGCACGAACGGCAAGCCGAAGCTCGCCGTCTGGAAGTTCGCCTCGTGCGACGGCTGCCAGCTGACGATCCTCGATCTCGAGGACGAGCTGCTCGCCCTCACCGAAGCCGTCGAGATCGCCGACTTCCGGGAGGCGACGAGCGCGGTCGCGGAAGGGCCGTACGACGTCTCCCTCGTCGAGGGCTCGATCACCACAGCGCACGATGCCGAGCGGATCCAGGAGATCCGCAGCGCCTCGAAGGCCCTGATCACGATCGGCGCCTGCGCGACGGCCGGCGGGATCCAGGCGCTCCGCAACTTCGCCGACGTCGAGGAGTTCACGCGGATCGTCTACGCGTCGCCGGAGTACATCTCGACGCTCGCCACGTCCACGCCGATCTCGGCCCACGTGCCGGTCGACTTCGAGCTGCGCGGCTGCCCGATCGACAAGCGCCAGCTGCTCGAGCTCGTCAGCGCCTTCCTCATCGGCCGCCGGCCGCAGATCCCGGCCACGAGCGTCTGCATCGAGTGCAAGCTCCGCGGCAACGACGTGCGTGATGGTGGCGCACGGGACGCCGTGCCTCGGGCCGGTCACGCAGGCGGGCTGCGACGCCCTCTGTCCGTCGTACAACCGCGGCTGCTTCGGCTGCTTCGGCCCGATGGAGAGCCCGAACACCGATGCTCTCGTGCCGCTCCTGCGTCGGCTCGGCCGCGACGATCGCGACGTCGAGCGGCTCTTCTCCACCTTCAACGCGGGCGCCGAGCCCTTCAAGGAGGCCGCCGGACATGGCTAAGCGCCGCACGATCGTGACCGACTACCTCGCCCGTGTCGAAGGCGAGGGCGCGATGACCGTGCGGCTCGACGGCGACCGGGTCGAGCACGTCGAGCTGCGGATCTTCGAGCCTCCTCGCTTCTTCGAGGCGTTCCTGCGCGGCCGCTCCTACCTCGAGCCGCCCGACATCACGGCCCGCATCTGCGGGATCTGCCCGGTCGCGTACCAGACGAGCTCCATCAACGCGATCGAGAGCCTGTGCGGCCTCGAGGTGCCGGAGCCGATTCGCCTCCTGCGGCGCCTCCTCTACTGCGGCGAGTGGATCGAGAGCCACGCGCTCCACATCTACATGCTTCACGCGCCCGACTTCCTCGGCTACGAGAGCGCGATCGAGCTCGCTCGCGACGCGCCCGACGCGGTGCAGCGCGGTCTCGCGCTCAAGCGCACGGGCAACGAGGTGATGGTCCTCGTCGGCGGCCGGGAGATCCATCCGATCAACGTGCGGGTCGGCGGCTTCTATCGCGTTCCCACGCGGCGCGAGCTGCGCGTGCTCGTCGAGCCGCTCGAGCGGGCCCGCGAGGCGGCGCTCGAGACGGTGCGCTGGACGGCCGGGCTCGAGTTCCCGGAGCGGACGGTCGACTGCGATCTCGTCGCCCTCGCGCAACCCGACGAGTACCCGATCGAGCGGGGGCGCGTCGTGTCGAGCGGCGGGCTCGACCTCGCCCCGTCCGAGTACGAGGAGCACTTCGAGGAGCTGCACGTCGAGCGCTCGAACGCGCTTCAGTCGCAGCTGCGCGGCGGTGGCGTCTACCTGTGCGGCCCGCTCGCGCGCTACAGCCTCAGCGGCGCCCAGCTCTCGCCGCTCGCGCGGGACGCGGCGAAGGAAGCCGGGCTCGGCGCCGAGTGCCGCGATCCGTTCCGGAGCATCGTCGTGCGCAGCGTCGAGCTCCTCTATGCCTGCGACGAGGCGCTGAGGATCATCGAGGCGTACGAGGTGCCCGATCGGCCGGCGGAGCCGGTCGAGCCGGTCGCCGGCACCGGCTACGGCGTGAGCGAGGCGCCGCGCGGTCTTCTCTACCATCGCTACCGCCTCGACTCGGAGGGGACGATCCTCGACGCGAAGATCGTCCCGCCGACGTCGCAGAACCAGCTTGCGATCGAGGACGACCTGCGCGACGTCGTCTCCCGGAACACGGCCCTCGACGACGACGCGCTGCGCGCGCTGTGCGAGCAGACGATCCGCAACTACGACCCCTGCATCTCCTGCGCGACGCACTTCCTCGACCTGCAGGTGGAGCGGAGGTGAGCGGACGCACGGTCGTGATCGGAGTCGGGAACCCGATGCGCGGCGACGACGCGGCGGGCGTCGCGGTCGCCGAGCGGTTGCGGGATCGCGTGCCGGCCGGCGTCGAGGTCGTCTCCTGTGCCGAGGAGCCGAGCCGGCTGATCGAGACGTGGGAGGGTGCCGACGCGGTCGTGCTCGTCGACACCGTCGCCTCGGGCGCGCCGCCGGGGACGCTCCACCGCTTCGACGCCGGCGCGGAGGCGATCCCCGCGCGGGCGCTTCGCTCCTCGACACACGCCATCGGCATCGCGGAGACGATCGAGCTCGCCCGCGCCCTGGGCCGGCTCCCGGAGCGTGTGCTCGTCTACGGGATCGAGGGCGGCGGCTACGTTCCCGGATCCGACCTCACGGCCCCAGTCGAGGCCGCCGTGGGGGAGGCGGCCGCCGCCGTGCTCGCCGACCTGGAGGGCGGCTGATGCACGAGCGAGCCCTGATGAACGACCTGATGCGCGAGATCGAGGGCGTCGCGCGCGCCGACGGAGCCATCCGCGTGACGCGCGTCGCGGTGCGGCTGGGTGCGCTCTCGCACTTCACGGCGGAGCACTTCCGCGAGCATTTCGTCGACGCCTCGCGCGGCACGCTCGCCGAGGGCGCCGCGGTGGACGCCGTCCTCGAGGACGACATCCACGACCCGCGGGCCTCGGGAGTGGTGCTCGAGAGCGTCGAGGTCGAGGTTCCCGAGCCGGAACGGAGCGCGCTGATGTGCATCGGCTCCGTGACCGTGCTCGCCGAGGTTTGGGAGGAGCGGGGCGCACGCATCGGCCGCGCCGCCGACGGCTGCGTCGTCTCGCTCGCGTTTCTCCCCGAGGCCGCCGCGGGCGACACCGTCCTGCTCCACCTCGGCATCCCGGTCGAAGTGCTCACCCCCGCAGCGAACCCCACGGAAGGAGTCCGAGCATGACCCGCCGCAGCGCAGGAATCGCCCTCGCCTTCGCCACCGCCTGCATCAGCGGCGTGTCGATCTGGGTGAACGCCCACGCCGTCACGCATTTCACGAACGCGACGGTCTACACGACGGCGAAGGACGCGGTGGCGGGCGCGTTGCTGCTCGTCTTCGCGCTGACCTGGCGCGAGACGCACACGGCGCCTCTGACTGCGCCGCTCTCCTCGCGGAAGCGGATCGCCGGACTGGCCGCGGTCGCCGTCGTCGGCGGCAGCGTCCCGTTCGTCCTCTTCTTCGAGGGGCTGGCGCGCGCCGAGGCGACCCAGGCCTCCTTCATCCAGAAGACGCTGGTCATCTGGGTCGCACTGCTCGCCGTGCCGCTACTCAGGGAGAGGGTGCGGCTGCCGCACATCGTCGCGATCGCGTTGCTCGTCGCCGGCCAGGCGTGGCTCGTCCCGGCGGTCGGCCGGGTCGCCTTCGGTACGGGCGAGGCGATGATTCTCGGCGCGACGCTGCTCTGGTCGGTCGAGGTGATCGTCGTTAAGAAGCTCCTCGCCGGAATGTCCTCGCGGGCACTCGCGGCGGCACGGATGGGTCTCGGCACCGCGTTGCTCTTCGGCTGGCTTGCAGCGATCGGCAAGTTCACGGCGATCGGCTCGTTCGACCTGGCGCAGTGGCGCTGGATCGTGCTCACGGGGCTGCTGCTGACCGGCTACGTCGGGACGTGGTACGCGGCGCTCGCCCGCGTTCAGGCGGTGGACGTGACCGCAGTGCTCGTCTTCGGCGCGGCGATCACCGCCGCCCTCTCGGGCGCGTTCGACGGCGCCTCGCTCAACCCGGTCGGGATCGGGCTCGTCGTCGCCGGGACGGCGCTCGCGGCGGGCCTCGCGCTTCGCCGGCGCGGGGTGGGGGCCGGGGCGACTTGAGCGACCTCTCCGGCGCGCTCCTCTTCGCGCGCTACGCGTATCCGCCGAACGCGCTCGGCCTGTGCGGAGCGGACACTCGGGCGACCCTGCTCGAGTACGGCGACGCCCGCGTGTCGGACGGCGGGCTCGCGGAGCTCGCCCGGACGTTCGAGGGCGCGTGGCCGTACCTGTCGCTGATCGCCCGGGCCAACCGGATCGAGGACCCGCTCGATCCGCGGGTCGTCGAGGCGTACTGGGTCGGGAACGAGCTGCTCGCCCGCGTGCCGGCCGGCGAACTCGTCCGTCATGTGGACGACCGTTTCCACGGCCGGCTCGGCCGGGCGAGGGAGACGATCGCGGCCGTCAGCGGCGCGGGCGCCGTGCCGCACCACTGCTTCCACGTCTTCGCCGTCTACCCGTGGCTGGGGCTGCTGCGCAGCGGCATCGTGGACGAGCCGCTGCGCGTGCTCGACCAGTGCCGCACGACCGCGGCCGTCGTGCTCGTCTGCGACGGCGACGAGGCCGACGTGCTCGCGCCGCCGCTCTTGTGGGAGGAGGGGCTCCTGCGCCTGGGCGAGCCGGCTCCGCGGCGCGTGCGCTGGCGCGACGGGGGCCGCTCGTTCGTCTCCCCGCCGCAGGCCGGCCAGGCCGTGTCGCTTCACTGGGACTTCGTCTGTGACGTGCTGGCGCCGGCGGCTGCGGCGCGCCTCGACCGCGTGACGAAGGTCGTCCTCGCGGCCGTGAACGCCGGGGCGGGCCGAGGAGCCGTGCTGGCCGCGTAGAATCCGGTCGAGATGCTGGGTTCTGTCATCACCGCGATGGTGACGCCGTTCCGGGCCGACGGCACTGTCGACATGGAGCGGTTCCGGGAGCTCGCGACCTTCCTCGCGGACAACGGCTCCGACGGCCTCGTCGTCTGCGGCACGACCGGTGAGTCGCCGACCCTGAGCGACAAGGAGAAGCTCGTCCTGTTCGCGGCCGCCGTCGAGACGGTCGGCGATCGCGCGACCGTGATCGCCGGCACCGGCAGCTACGACACAGCGCACTCCGTCCACCTGACCAAGCAGGCCGCCGAGCTCGGCGTGGACGCGATCCTTGTCGTGACGCCGTACTACAACAAGCCGCCGCAGCGCGGCCTCGTGCGCCACTTCGAGGCGATCGCCGGAGCGGCGGACCTGCCGGTGGTGGCGTACAACGTCCCGTCGCGTGTCGTCGTGAAGATCGAGCCCGCGACGATCGCACGGCTCGCGGAGATCGAGAACGTCGTCGCGGTGAAGCAGGCGCACGACGACCTCGACGACGCACGCTTCATCGCCGAGGAGACGCGGCTCGACCTCTACTCCGGCGACGACCCGAACACGTTCGCCTTCCTCGAGGTCGGCGGCGTCGGTGTCGTCTCGGTGACGGCGCACCTCTGGGGGACGCAGATCGCGGAGATGATCCGCCGCCATCGCGAGGGAGACGTCGACGGAGCGCGCGCGCTCCATGGGCAGCTGCAGCCCTCGTACGACCTGTTGCGGATCCAGACGAACCCGATCCCGATCAAGGCCGCGCTCAACCTCACCGGGCACGAGGTCGGGGGCCACCGGCTCCCGCTGGTCGACGCGGACGAGGCGGAGCTTGCGCAGATCCGCTCCTGCCTCGAGCGTGGCGGCGTCCTTCAGGCCGTCTAGGTCGCGCTTCGGCGTCGTCCTGCCGCAGGGGTGGCGGAGGGACCTCGAGCACCTGAGCGACCGGGCCGAGCAGTTCGAGGCGATGCTCACCGTGGCCCGCGAGGCCGACGCGCTCGGCTTCGACTCGGTCTGGCTCTACGATCATCTTCAGCCGCCGCCGACCTTCGAATGCTGGACGAGCCTCGCCGGGGTCGCGCGCGAGACGGAGCACGTCCGCCTCGGCCAGATCGTCACCTGCAACCTCTATCGCAACCCGGCGCTCGTCGGCAGGATGGCCCTGACGCTCGACGCGATCTCCCACGGCCGGGCTCTGCTCGGGCTCGGCGCGGGCTGGAACGAGGACGAGTACCGCGACCACGGCTACCCGGAGCCGTGGCCGTCCCTCGGCGAGCGGCTACGCGGCCTCGACGAGGGCGCGGCCGCGACGCGCCGGGTCGCTCCGCACATCCCGCTGCTGATCGGAGGACAGGGCGAGCGCGTCCTGCTCCGGCTGGTCGCGAAGCACGCCGATGCTTGCAACCTCACCGACAGCACCGACCCCGCGTGGTACCGACACAAGCTCGACGTGCTCGCCCGACACTGCAAGGAGCTCGGCCGCAACCCGGACGAGATCTTCAAGACGGCGGCCTTCGACGCGCCGACGGAGAACTCGTTCGAGACGCTCGCTGCGCTCATGGAGGCCGGCATCGAGTACTTCGTCCTCTACTTCGGCTCGCCCCAGGACCTCGACCCGCTGCGGGCTTTTGCCGCCGACGTCATGCCTAGACTGCCTTGAGCATGGGCGTCTGCCGCATCATTCCGCTCGGCGGCCTCGGCGAGGTCGGCAAGAACATGACCGTCTACGAGGCCGAGGGCTCGATCCTCGTCGTCGACGCGGGCCTGGCCTTCCCGCGTGACGAGCACCTCGGCGTGGACCTCGTCCTGCCGGACTTCTCCTACCTGCGCGAGCGCGAGGAGACGGTGCTCGCAGTCGTGCTCACGCACGGGCACGAGGACCACGTCGGCGGGCTGCCCTACCTGATGCGGGAGGTGCGGGTGCCGCTCGTGATCGGCACGCGCCTGACGCTCGCCCTGGTCAAGTCGAAGCTCGACGAGCACGGCCTCCTGCGCTCCACGGAGCTGCGGGAGCTGATGCCGGGCGACGAGCCCGTCCAGCTTGGACCGTTCCGGCTCGAGCTCATCCGCATGGCGCACTCGATCCCGGACGCGGCCGCCGTCGTCCTGGAGACGCCGGGCGGTCTCTGCGTGCACACGGGCGACTACAAGCTCGACCACACGCCCGTCGACGGGCAGCGGACGGACGTCGGCCGCCTCGCCGAGGTCGGCAGCCGCGGCGTCGACTTGCTGCTCGGCGACTCGACGAACGCGGAGCGGCCGGGCATGACGGAGTCGGAGCGCGTGGTCGGCGAGGCCTTCCGGCAGATCTTCCCGCGGCGAACGGGCCGGATCCTCGTCTCCTCCTTCGCCTCGAACCTGCACCGGATGCAGCAGGCCGCGGACGTCGGAGTGGACTGCGGCCGCAAGGTTGCCTTCGTCGGCCGCTCGATGCGGAAGAACGCGAACATCGCGCGCAGCCTCGGCTACATGGACGTGGCCGAGGACGCGATCCTCCGGCCCCACGAGCTGGCCGAGCTGCCGCGCGACGAGCAGCTGATCCTCTGCACGGGCAGCCAGGGCGAGCCGATGTCTGCGATGACGCGGATCGCGTACAACGACCACCCCGCCGTCCGGGTCGAGCGCGGCGACACGGTCATCATCTCGGCGAAGCCGATCCCCGGCAACGAGCTCCGCGTCCACGACGCGATCAACCGGCTCGCGAAGATGGGGGCGGAGGTGCTGCACGAGGACAACGCGCCGGTGCACGTCTCCGGCCACGGCCGCGCGGAGGAGCTGCGGACGATCATCGGTCTCCTGCGCCCCAAGGCGGTGATGCCGATGCACGGCGAGTTCCGCATGCTCGCTGCGCACGCCCAGCTGGCACGCGAGGGCGGCGTGCCGGAGGAGAAGATCATCCTCGCCGAGAACGGCAGCGTCGTCGAGCTCGACTCGGAGCAGGGACCGCGGATCGTCGACCAGGTCGAGGCCGGGATCACGTTCGTGGACGGGCTCGGCGTCGGCGACGTCCACGACGTCGCGTTGCGCGACCGGCGGCGGCTGTCCGAGGACGGCATCCTCATCGTGGTGGCGACGCTCGCGGCACAGGACGGCGGAGGTCTCACGGCGCCGCCGGAGCTGATCGCGCGCGGCTTCGGCGACGGAGCCGAGCCGCTGCTCGCGGAGCTGCGGGAGGAGGCGTCGCGGGTTCTCGACGAGCTCCTCAGTGACGACGTGACGGAGATCAAGCTGCTTCAGGAGCACCTGCACGAGGCACTCGGCGGGGTCGTCTACGCCCGCACACGCCGGCGACCGATGGTGCTGCCCGTGATCGTCGAGGTCTAGCGCATCAGTCGTCGTCGAGCGGCTCGCCGTCGAGGTAGTCGAGCGTCTCGATCCGCCCGATCACGCCGAACGCACGCCAGTGGAGCTTGCGCGAACGCGGGAACCAGGCCACGTCGTCGGGTTCGCGCGTGCCGTAGACGAGCATCGTCACGCCGTCCGGGCCGGCGCGGAAGGAGTGCGAGACCCGGGTTCCCGGCGGCCGGGCGACGATGTGGCCCGCGCGGAGCGGCGTCTCCTCGACGTCTCCTTCCCGCGGCCAGAGCTCGAGCGTCGCGGTCCCGGCGAGGATGACGTAGATCTCCTCCTCCGCGGAATGACAGTGGGGGAGATTGCCACGGTGCGCGGCGTCGATCCGCTCCCAGCCGAACCCGGCGAGCTTCGTGGTCTCGTCCGGCGTGAAGTAGACGTAGTGCTGGAAGCGGTGAGTCTGGAGCTCGAGCTCGTCGACGTTGACGATGTTCGCCGGCCGCGGTGCGGGCTCGCCGTACGCGAGGGGCTCGACCGTGGCCTCGACGTCCCACGGGTCGTCGTCCCGTCCCTCGACCCACGGCCAGCCGAGCCGGATCGCGCGCGAGCGAGGCAGCCAGCCGATCTCCGTCGGATGGCGCGTGCCGAAGACGAGGTATTCGAGCCCTTCGGGGCCGGCGATGAGCGTGTGCTCGAAGTGGTCGGCCTCGTGGATCACGCAATCGTTCGGGCGCACCTCGTGCACCTCGCCGTCCTGCCACGCGAGGCCGGAGCCGGCGAGGACGAAGAAGAGCTCCTCCGAGGCGCCGTGCGAGTGGGGAGGAGTCGGCAGCTTGCCCGGCTCGACGCGGACCCGGTTGACACCGACGCCCTTCGCGCCCGCGGCGTCGCCGAGTCGCTGCCACGTGGCGTCCATCTCGCCCTTCGCGTTGCGCTGGCCTTCGACCTCGTCCCAGTGCGCGACGCCCACGTCAGGGAGTCTAGGCTCGCACCGTGCCGGCACCCCGTCTCACCGTCGTCGGCTCGATCAACGTCGATCTCGTCGTGCGGGCCCAACGGTTGCCGCGAGCGGGGGAGACGGTGACGGGCGGGACGTTCTCCCGTGTCCCCGGCGGCAAGGGCGCCAACCAGGCCGTCGCCGCGGCGAGGCTCGGCCTCGAAGTGCGCATGATCGGCTGCGTCGGCCGGGACGATCTCGCCGAGGTCGCGGTGGGCGGCCTGCACGAGGCGGGAGTGGAGAACGCGTGGTTCGTCCGGGACGCGCCGACGGGGGTCGCGTCGATCACCGTCGACGCGGGCGGTGAGACGACCATCGTCGTCGCTCCGGGCGCGAACTCCGAGCTGCGGCCGGACGATCTCGACCTCGGCGACACCGACGCCGTGCTGTGCCAGCAGGAGATCCCTGCCGAAACGGTCGCGCGGGCGGCCGAGCTCGCGGGACGCTTCTTCCTCAACGCCGCACCGGCGCGACCGGGCGCGCGACCCGCCGCGGAGGTGACGATCGTGAACCGGCTCGAGCTCGAGGCGCTCGGCGAACGAGAGGGGCTCGTCTGCCTCACGCTCGGGGCCGAGGGCGCCGTCCTGCTCGAGGACGGGATCGAGGTGGCGCGGGCCAAGCCGCCGCCGGTCGACGCCGTCGACGGCACGGCCGCCGGCGACGCCTTCACCGCATGCCTCGTCGCCTCGCTTCTCGAGGGCCGTGGGCGCGAGGAGGCGCTGCGGCGCGCGTGTGTCGCGGGCGCCCTCGCGGCTTCGCGGTTCGGCGCGCAGACCTCGCTTCCCACCGCCGACGAGGTGGACGCGTTGCTGTGACCACTCCGATCCTCATCGACTGCGACCCCGGCCACGACGACGCGATCGCGATCCTGCTCGCGCTGGCCTCCCCGGAGGTGGAGCTCCTCGGCGTGACGACCGTCGCGGGCAACCAGACGCTCGACAAGACGACGAGGAATGCGCTCGTGACGCTCGAGGTGGCGGGACGCAGCGACGTCCCCGTGGCCGCGGGCGCCGACCGGCCGTTGCGCCGCGAGCTCCGCACCGCTGCGCACGTGCACGGCGAGAGCGGGCTCGACGGGCCCGAGCTTCCGGAGCCGTCCGCTCGAGCCGTGGAGGCGCACGCCGCCGACTTCCTGGCCGAGAGGATCGAGCAGGGAGTCGTGCTGGTGCCGACGGCGCCGCTGACGAACGTCGCGCTCATGCTCGAACGGCACCCGGACGTGCGCGAGCGGCTCGAGCGGATCGTCTGGATGGGCGGCTGCATCGGCGAGGGAAACGTGACGCCGGCGGCGGAGTTCAACGCCTTCGTCGACCCGGAGGCCGCCGCGGCGGTGTTCGCCAGCGGGATCCCCGTCACACTCGTCGGCCTCGACGTCACGCACCGGGCCCTGTTCACGCGCGAGCACGCGGAGCGGCTGCGGGAGACCGGCCGGGCGGGTCGCTTCGTCGCGGAGCTGTCCGACTTCTTCCAGAGGTTCCACGAGCGCTCGTACGGCCTGGCAGGCTCGCCGATCCACGATGCCATGGCCGTGGCGCACGTCGTCGACCCGACGCTCCTGACGACGCAGCGGGCGAACGTCGCCGTCGAGACGGCGTCCCGCTACTGCGACGGCCGCACCGTCGTCGACCTGCGGGCCGTCACGGGTCGCGAGCCGAACGCGGACGTCGCGGTCGACGTCGACGCGGGGCGGTTTCTCGAGCTCCTCGTCTCCCGGATCGCGAGCTTGCCATGAGCCTCGTCTTCGCCTGCATCGCGCCGCACGGCGACATGGACCTCGACCCCGCCTTGCGCGAGGCGATGGAGGAGCTCGGGCGCCGCTTTGCCGCCGCCGAGCCCGAGGTCGCGGTCGTCGTGACACCACATTCCGTCCACGTCGACGGTCACTTCGCGGTCGTGACGGCGGCGAAGGTGGGGGAGTGGGACACGGACGCCGCCACCGCCGTGGCGCTCCTCGCGGCGCCGCTCCCGATCCTCGGCGTCTCGTACGGAGGCAACGATCCCGCGACGGCGGAGTTCCCGCTGGACTGGGGCGCGGAAGTGCCGCTGTCGTTCCTCCGGCCGCAGCGCGTCGTCGTCGTCTCGCCGGCGCGCGACAGGCCGTTCGAGGAGCACCTGCGCCTCGGGAAGGCCGCGGCTGCGCTGCCCGGCCGAGTCGCTCTGATCGCGAGCGCCGACCACGGGCATGCGCACCGCGCCGACGGCATCTACGGGTTCCACCCGGCGGCCGCCGAGTACGACGCCCTGCTGCAGGAGATCGTCGCCTCGCCCAGGCTCGACTTCCTGCCGCTCGCCGAGCTCGCGGAGGACGCGAAGGCGGACTCCCTCTGGCAGCTCCTGGTCCTGCAGGGCGCGGTGGGGGAGGAGGCTCGTGCGGACGTCCTCGCCTACGCAGCCCCGACGTACTACGGGATGCTCGTCGCCGAGGTCGTGGCTCAGACGGCCGCGTAGAGCCGCCACTCGCCCGGGATCCCCTTGAGCTCGTGGACACCGCGGTCCTCGAACTCGAGACCCGAGCCGGCCACGAGGTCCTTGACCGTGCTCGAGACGAGAACCTCGCTCGCCCCGGCGTGGGCGGCGACGCGGGCGCCCATGTGCACGGCGATGCCGGAGATCTTGCCGTCCACGAGCTCGCATTCGCCTGTGTGGACGCCCGACCGCACCTCGATCCCGAGCTCGCGTACTCCGTCGACGATCGACTTGGCGCAGCGAACCGCTCGCGCAGGCCCGTCGAAGGCGGCGAAGAAGCCGTCTCCGGCGGTGTCGACCTCCTGCCCCCGCGCCCGCAGCAGCTCGGCGCGCACGACCGCGTGATGCCGCTCGAGCACGTCCCGCCAGCCGCGGTCGCCGAGCTGCGTCAGCCGCTCCGTCGAGCCGACGATGTCCGTGAAGAGGAGCGTCGCGAGCTGGCGGTCGGGCTCCGGCAGCGAGCGCGCTCCGGTCAGGAACTCCTCGATCTCGTCGGCGATCGCGTCGGGGTCGCCTGCCGCAAGCAGGTGGTCGGCTCCGGCGAGCTCGACGAACTTCGCACCGGGAATCCTCGAGGCGATGTAGCGCCCTTCGGCAATGTCGACGTCGCGGTCGCCGGTGCGATGGAGGACGAGGGTGGGCACGCGGATCGTCGGCAAGACGGCCCGGACGTCGATGTCGGTGTTCATGCGGAGGAGCGCTGCTGCCGCACCGGGACTCGCCGATCCTCGGAGGTAGCGCTCGAGATTGCGCACGAACTGCTCGTCTCCGACGCGGCTCGGGGCCAGGTACTCCACGTCTTCCGGACGGAGAGTTCCCCAGTTCTGCTCGACGTCGGCGATCGTCCGGGCGCGGTCCTCGGCGGTGGGTGCCCAGGGATAGTCGTCGTCGGGGTCGCGGCGCTTGGCGAAGCACCCCAGGGTGATCAGGGCGGAGGTTCTCTCGGGGTAGGTCGCCGCGAAGAGGACGCTCATGTTGCCCCCTTCGGAGTGGCCGAAGAGCGCCGCGCGCTGCGAGCCGACGGCGTCGAGCACGGCGCGCACGTCGTCCATCCTCTCCTCGAGGGTCGGCAGCCTGTCGTTCGACACCCGGTCGGACAGGCCGGTTCCGCGCTTGTCGAACAGGATCAGGCGCGAAAAGGAGGCGAGGCGCTCGAGCAGCCGGGCGAGGATCGGCGCCTCCCACATCAGCTCGATGTTCGAGACCCAGCCCAGCACGAAGAGGAGGTCGAGGGGCCCATCGCCGACGACCTGATAGGCGATGTTGACGTCGCCGCTGCGGGCGTAGCGCGTCTCGCGTGCCATCGACGGAGGATAGGCCCGCCCGCGCACGAAAACCAAACCCATGCCGCGCCGGAAGCGGAAGTCGAGACTGCGCCCGAGGGTTCCGAGCCGCGTCAAGAAGACGCGGACGAAGCGCGCGGCGAAGACGCGCGGGCAGCACCCCGAGCTGTGGGGGCTCGGCTCGATCGCGCTCGGCCTCTTCCTCGGTGCCGTCCTCTACGTCGGCTGGAACGGCGGCTACGTCGGCGGCTGGCTCGGCGACGGGCTCGACAGGCTCGTCGGCGACGCGATGTACGCCCTGCCGGTCGCACTGGCGGCCCTCGGCGCGCTTGCCGTCGCTCGGAGCGCCCTCGTGGACGTCCGGCCGTTCCGCGCCGGTCTCGCCGTCGTCGCGGCCGGGCTGATGATCACCCTCGGCAAGGCTCATGGCGGCTATCTCGGCCGCGGCCTCGGCGGCGCCGTCGGCGCGGCTGTCGGCGCGACCGGCACGCTTCTGCTCGGCTCGCTCCTGCTGCTCGCGGGCGCGCTTCTGCTCTCCGGCGCGTCGCTCGGAGCACTCCTTCGCCGCTCGGGACACGGGTTGCACCGCGCCGTCCGGGGCGCGCGCGTACGCCTGCCCCGGCCCGAGCAGGCAGGCTGGCCCGAGCCGGAGCCGGTCCGTCGCGTGGCGCACGTCGCGCCGCCCGTCAACGGCGCCGAGGCGTTCCCGGACGTCGTGGGCCGGGCGGTGGCGCCACCGCACGCGGGGACCCATCCGCCACTCCTGCAGTCCGAGCCTCCGCCGCTGCTCGACGAGCAGCCGACCCTCTTCGACGAGGTCAGCTCGGAGAACGTCGCGTACGAGCTGCCGGACGCGGGCGTGCTCCGGAAGGCGCCGGCGCGCGGCGACGAGAGCGGCGAGGCCGCAGCCCGGGTCGCCGAGCTCCTCGTGCAGACGCTCGCCCACTTCGGCGTCGAGGCGACGGTCATCGGCGAGATCTCAGGGCCGCGGGTCACCCGCTACGAGCTCCAGCTTGCGCCGGGGACGAAGGTCGCGAAGGTGGCCGCCCTGAAGGACGACCTCTCCTACGCGCTCGCGACGACGGAGATCCGGATCCTCGCGCCGATCCCGGGGAAGCAGGCCGTCGGGGTCGAGCTGCCGAACCTGGCGCCGAACCTCGTCACCCTCGGCGACATCTTCGAGCCGCTCCCGGCGCCGGCGAGCCCGCTCGCCGTCTGGCTCGGCAAGGACATCTCGGGCGCCGCCGTCTGGACCGATCTCGCCCGCATGCCGCACCTGCTGATCGCCGGCACGACCGGCTCCGGCAAGTCGGGCTGTCTCAACGCGATCCTGACCTCGATCCTCCTGCGCGCGACGCCGGACGAGGTGCGGCTCATCCTCATCGATCCGAAGCGCATCGAGCTCAGCCACTTCGAGTCGGTGCCGCACCTCCTGACGCCGGTCGTCTCGAGCCCGAAGGAGGCGAGCGCCGTCCTCGCGAACTGCCTCGCCGAGATGGAGCGGCGCTACGAGCGGCTCTCCTCGGTGCGGGCGCGCAACATCAACGAGGCGAACCGGGCCTTCCGCCAGCGAGGCGAGCCGACGCTGCCCTACGTCCTCGTCGTGATCGACGAGCTCGCCGACCTGATGATGGTCGCGCCGCAGGCGGTGGAGGACGCGGTGATCCGGCTCGCCCAGAAGTCCCGCGCAGTCGGCATCCACCTCGTGCTCGCCACGCAGCGACCGTCCGTGGACGTGATCACCGGGATGATCAAGGCGAACGTGCCTTCTCGGATCGCCTTCGCGGTCTCCTCTCAGACCGACTCGCGCGTCATCCTCGACCACGGTGGCGCGGAGTCGCTGCTCGGCCAGGGGGACATGCTGTTCAAGCCGCTCGGCACGTCACGGCTCCAGCGCGTCCAGGGTGCGTACGTCTCGGAGGAGGAGATCGCGCTTGTCGTGGAGCAGACCCGGCAGCGCGAGCAGGAGCTCGACGAGAGCTACCTCGAGCTGCCCGGAGGCGTTCGCGGCCGACGCCGACGGCGACTCCGGCGAGCACGCCGAGTTCGACCCGGACGACGACCCGCTGCTCGACAAGGCGATCGAGACCGTCGTCCAGACGCAGACCGCCTCCGTCTCGCTCCTCCAGCGGCGCCTGCGCGTCGGCTACACGCGCGCCGGACGGCTGATCGACATGCTCGAGCGCCGCGGGATCGTGTCCGGCTACGAGGGCTCGAAGCCTCGCCGCGTCCTCGTCGACGAGAGCCAGTACCACACGTACGTGGCAGCGGAATAGCCGCCTGACACCTCCTCTTCCGGCCCGCCCGAAAGGGGGCTAGGATCGGTCGCTACTGGGCTTACAACGACGGAGGAGGGCACGTGAGGGCTACACGCTGGATGCTTGCGGCAGGCGTGGTCGCGATCGTCGCGGCTATCGCCGTCGCCGGCTCGCTCGGCGCCTCGAAGGCGCCTGCCGCGGCCAAGGCCGGCACGTACAAGGCGGCGCTCGTCAGCGACGTCGCCGGGTTCAACGACAACGGGTTCAACAAGAACCAGCTCGTGGGCCTGAAGCGCTTTGCGAGCAGAACGCACTCGCAGGCGATTCCGCTCGTCTCGCACTCGTCGAGCGACTATCAGCCGAACTACAACACGGCAATCCACGACGGGGCGAAGATCATCGTTGCGGCGGGCTTCCTGCTCGGCGCCACCGTCGAGGCGTACGCCAAGCAGTATCCGAACGTCAAGTTCGCGATCACCGACGATCCTGTCTCGGCGGTCGGCAGCCTCAAGAACGAGATCGGCATCACCTACGCGACGCAGGAAGGCGGCTGTCTCGTGGGTGTGCTTGCGGCCGAGATGGCCCAGAGCATGGGCAAGAAGGTCATCGGCGTCGCGGGTGGCCTCGAGATCCCGCCGGTCGACTCGTACATCGCGGGCTTCAAGTACTGCTCCGCGAAGGCGGTGCCGGGGACGAAGACCCTCGTCCAGTACTCCGGCAGCTTCACCGACGAGTCGAAGTGCGCTGCGATCGCCCAGAACGAGATCGGCAAGGGCGCCGAGGTGGTTTTCCAGGTCGCCGGTCTGTGCGGCGACGGCGCCCTCAAGGAGGCCTCGAAGCTCGGAAAGTGGGGCGTCGGCGTCGATGCTGACGAGTACGGCGTCGCGAAGAGGATCCTCACGAGCGCGCTCAAGAAGACCGACGTGGGCGTGTTCAAGGCTGTCTACAGCGCCTATTCGGGCAAGTTCAAGGGTGGGACGGACATCCTCCTGAACCTCCAGAACCACGGCGTCGGCGTTGGCAAGATCAACCCGGCCGTGCAGTCGGCCTGGAAGGCCCTGATGAACAAGTACAGGTCACGAGATCATCAAGGGCACGCTCAAGCCGCCGGCGGCTTGCTCGCACAACAAGTGCTGACGTAGGAATAGCCAGGAGAGGGCGGGATCGTCCCGCCCTCTCCTCGTCTACGAATGGGAGTCGGGACAACGCCGTGAGTGACGAGCTCATCCTCGAGATGCGGGGGGTCCGCAAGGAGTTCCCGGGCGTGGTCGCAAACGACCAGGTTTCGTTCGAGGTGCGCCGGGGCGAGGTGCACGCGCTGCTCGGCGAGAACGGCGCCGGCAAGTCGACTCTGATGAACATCCTCTACGGGCTCTACCGGCCGGACGGTGGCGAGATCAGGCTCAACGGAAAGAGCGTCTCGTTCGCCTCCGCCCGCGAGGCGATCCAGGCGGGGATCGGGATGGTGCACCAGCACTTCATGCTCATTCCGGTGATGACCGTCGCCGAGAACGTGGTGCTCGGGGTCGAGCCCGTGCGGGACGGAATCCTGCTCGACGAGGCGAGGGCGGAGGCGAGGGTGGCCGACATGGCGCGGACGTTTCGCTTCGCGGTCGATCCGGGCGCGCGGGTCGACAGCATCAGCGTCGGCCAGCAGCAGCGCGTCGAGATCATGAAGGCGCTCTACCGGAACGCCGACCTTCTGATCCTCGACGAGCCGACCGCAGTCCTGACGCCTCAGGAGGCCTCGGACCTCTTCGAGATCCTGCGCACGCTCCGGCGCGAAGGCATGTCGATCATCTTCATCAGCCACAAGCTGAACGAGGTGCTCGAGATAGCCGACCGGATCACCGTCCTGCGGCGCGGCAAGACGATCGAGACCGTGCTGCGGGCCGGTGCGACCGAGGCGTCGCTTGCGCGGGCGATGGTCGGCCGCGAAGTGCTGCTACGCGTCGAGAAGGGGCCGGCCGACCCCGGCGACGTGCTGCTCCACGTCGACGACCTACGCGTCCGCGACCACCGCGGGATCGAGAAGGTGCGAGGCGTCTCGCTCGACGTGCGAGCCGGAGAGATCGTGGGCATCGCAGGGGTGGACGGCAACGGGCAGACCGAGCTCATCGACGCTCTGACTGGGCTCCAGAAGATCGAGAGCGGAACGGCGACCATCGCCGGCCACCAGCTCTCGCACTCGGCGCACGCGCGCGAGGCGCTCGACGCGGGGATCGGCCACATCCCGGAGGACCGGCAGCGGCGCGGGCTCGTGCTCGAGTTCACGATCTCGGAGAACGTCGCGCTCCACGACTACGCGAACGCGCCGGATGCGAGGTGGGGATGGATCTTCCCGCGGCGGATGGTCGAGCGCGCCTCCCGCCTGATCAAGGAGTTCGACGTCCGGGGCGGGGGCCCGTATACCCGCGCAGGCGCGCTGTCGGGTGGGAATCAGCAGAAGCTCGTCGCGGCGCGGGAGGTCGCGCGGGACCCGAAGGTGCTGATCGCGGCGCAGCCGACCCGCGGCCTCGACGTCGGCGCGATCGAGTACCTCCACCAACGGCTCGTCGCCGAGCGCGACAAGGGCCGGGCGATCCTGCTCGTGTCGCTCGAGCTCGACGAGATCCTCTCGCTCTCCGACCGCATCCTCGTCATGTACGAGGGTCGCATCGTCGGCGATCACACCGGTGAGGTCTCGGAGGAGGAGATCGGCCTCGAGATGCTCGGTGGGCGGGAGAAGACTGCGGCGTGAGCGAGCCCGAAGCCAACAACCCGAGCTCGCCGCCAGCGCCCGAGACGGAGCAGCCCGGAACGCTCGCGGCGCGCCTCGCGCTGAAGCAGCGCGCGGGCGGCATCGCGGTCCCGATCGCCACGATCGTTCTCGCGTTCCTCATGGGCGGCGTGGCGATCGTCGCAACCCAGCACGGCGGCATCGGGACGCGCATCCACAACACCCTGCGCGCCTACAACCAGATCTTCGACGGCGCGGGCCTCAACTGGATCGCCCATCCATCGACGAACCTCGTCACGAGCCTCGCGGCCTACAACCTCTCGCAGACTCTCCTCCAGACGACGACGTTGATCCTGACGGGGCTCGCGGTCGCGTTCGCCTTCCGGTGCGGCATGTTCAACATCGGCGGCCAGGGCCAGTACTTCGTCGGCCTGATGGTGGCGAACTGGCTCGGCGTCGATTTCGCGGGGATGGCCACGCTGCCGCACATCGTGATCGCGATCGGTGGCGCAACCCTCGCCGGCGCTGCCTGGGCGGGGATTGCCGGCGTCCTGAAGGCGACCGTCGGGGCCCACGAGGTGATCTCCACGATCATGCTCAACTGGATCGCGGTCTGGATCGCGACCTGGATCTTCGGCGACGGCGGGCCGCTGCAGAATTCGACCCAGCCGACGGTTCCCGAATCGAACATGGTCGCCCACAGTGCGCAGCTGCCGACCTTCTGGGGATCGCAGGGCTTCCAGGGCGTCGACATCGGACTGTTCATCGCCCTCGGCGCGCTCGTCGTCTACTGGGCCCTCCTCAACCGGACGACGGTGGGCTACGAAGTCAAGGCCGTCGGCTTCAACCCGGAGGCCGCCGCGTACGGCGGCATCAACGTGAAGAAGAACCTCATTCGCGCGATGGCCATCTCGGGCGCCTTCGCCGGCCTGGCCGGAGCCGTCGACATGCTCGGCTACCTCCACCAATACGGGGCGCTCGACGTGGGGGCCAGCCAGATCGGCTTCCTCGGCATCGCCGTCGCGCTACTCGGCCGGAACACCGCGGGCGGGACGCTGTTCGGCGCGGTCTTCTTCGGGGCGCTGCTGTTCGGAACGAACCACGGGCTGCAGGGCATCGCCCATCCGGTGGTCAGCGCCGAGGCCGGCGGCGACTTCACGTACATCATCCAGGGGCTCGTCGTGCTCTTCGTCGGCGCCGACGTCCTGATCCTCTATGTCTGGAACTCGCGCAAGCGGCTCCGGCCGCCCTCATTGCCGCGGCGTACCCGTGCGACGGAGGCTGCGACGTGAACACGTGGACCGCTCGCCTCGACAACCCGATCAGCACGCGGCTGCGCGACGCGTCGATGACCGGCTACCTCGGAATCCTCCTCGGCGTCCTCGCCGCACTCCTGTGCATCCCGCCGGTCGAGGCACGCGCCGTAACATGGCCGATCCTGATTGGAGTCGTCGCGGCGGCGCTCGGCGTCTGGACTGTGACGCGCGGCCGTCGCCGGCTCGGCTGGGGCGCGGTCGCGGCCGGCCTGATCGGAATCGGGCTCGGCATCCTCGCTACCCGGTCGGGAACGGCGAACCTCCAGTCGGTCTTCGACGCCACGCTGATCGCGCAGACGCTCGGCCTCGCGACGCCGCTCGTTTTCGGTGCGATCGCCGGCATGTTCTCCGAGCGGAGCGGCGTCGTGAACATCGGCCTCGAAGGGATGATGCTGATGGGCGCGTTCTGGGGCGTCTACGGCGCGGACAAGGGTGGGAATTGGGCGGTCGGGCTGGTGGTCGCCATGGCCGCCGGTGGACTGATTGCGCTCGTCTATGCGTTCTTCGCCATCCACCTTCGGACTGATCAGATCGTCGGAGGCACGGGCGTCAACTTCTTCGCGGTTGGGATAACCGGCTACTTCTTCGTCACGCTCTACCACAACAACCCCATCCCGAACGGGGTGTCGCTGCTCCCCAACCTGCACGTCTCGCACATCGGGCACTTCCTCGGGGCGTCGATCGGCAACCTCAACATCCTCACGTGGGCGAGCTTCGTTCTCGTGGTGGTCTCGTACGTCGTCGTGTTCAAGACGCCCCTCGGGCTACGGATTCGTGCTTGCGGCGAGCACCCGCGGGCGGCGGACACCGTGGGGATCAACGTGTACGCGATCCGGTACGGCTGTGTCATCCTCTCCGGAGTGCTCGCCGCGACCGGCGGCATGTACCTGTCAGAGGGGCCGTTCGGGAACGGATCGTTCCTCTTCGACATGACCCAGGGCCAGGGCTTCATCGCCCTCGCCGCCATGATCTTCGGCAACTGGCGGCCGGCAGGGGCCTTCGCCGCGGCGCTCCTGTTCGGCTTCTCGAGCGCGCTGGCGCTGCGGCTGCCGGTCTACTCGGCGAGCATTGGGACGCTGTTCAACGCCCTGCCGTTCATCCTGACGCTGATCGCGGTCGCCGGCGTCATCGGCCGGACGGTCGCTCCCGCCGCCGACGGCAAGCCGTACGTCAGGCAGTAGCTCGCGAAGCTGCCGCTTCGCTTGCTGAGATATCGGAACTCCGGCGCGGAAGAGCGCGGTCTTCCGCGCCTCCGTGCTGAGAGCTCGTTGCCCGCCGCGGCGGGCGCCTTCGGCGCGCGCCGGGGAGCGGGAAAGCCTGCGGCCAAGCCCGCTGCGCGGGACGCTTAGCCTCCGGCCTCAGGTCGTCCCCGGGTCAGGCGAGAGGTTGACTCGCGCATCCGAGGCTTCTTGATCCACGGACACCGCTGGAGGATCATTCCGAGCATGACGCGACCCGAGGTCTCGGAGAGGAGCGCGCGCTCCAAGTTGCGGAGGCGATTAGCCCTTTCTGGGGCACTCGCCGCCCTCGCGGGGTTGGCGGCAGCGGTCTACGCGATCACAGCCGGGGCAGACGGCCCACCCATCGCCGGAGGACCGATCCCTCCCGCCGCGGCTGCGGCGTGCGCGGGCCCAGTCACAGCCGTCGAGCTCGACCAAGGCCCTCAACAACACCCGGCGCCTCGGTCACGCACTCTGGATCTCCGCGGTCTACGACCCCGGCTATCCGACGAAGACCATCATCCAGCCAAGCTGGCACAGCCCGCTCGGCCGCGTCGTCCTCCGCGGCTGGCGCTGCTCAGACGGGCGTCCGCTGCGCTTCTGGTTTCCCGAAAGCGGAGGGACACCCTTCACGCACGAAGGACCCGTTCGCAGCGCCCTGCTCGCCTCCACCGGCAGCAAGCTCCTGCCAATACCGCTCCCACTCCTGCGCCGACAACACTTCTTCATGTCGGGCTACATCATGTTCAGCTCGCTCGGCAAGTGGATCATCGAGGCACGAGCGGGCGACCACATCGTCGGCACGGCCGTCTTCGACTTCCAGCACTAGCGCTACCACCCGCACGCTCGGGGGACATTCCCGAGCACTGGCCCAGCCCAGCGAGCGCCCGCCATCCCTCTATCATTCGGGCGCAATGCGGCAGCTATTCCGGCTTTGGCGGAACGATGCTGGCGCTCGCAAGATCCGGCGCTCATACGTAGCAACGATGGGGCCAGTCTTCGCCGTGGGGACGATCTTCTTCGCCATCGAAGGGGCGTCGTTCATCGCGGTGGTGTGCGGGCTCACGGCGCTCTTCTGCGCGTGGCGGTTCATGGCGCTGCGCTAGCGCTCGGAGGTCATTCTCCTCCGGGGTCATTCCCGCAGCGGCGCGGGCTTAGCAGATCGCGACCATCCGCTCGATGGCGAGCCGGGCGCGCTCCGCGAGCTCCGGCTCGACCGTGATGCGGTGAACGCCGTCGCGGAGGGAGTCGCGCACCTTCTCGAGCGTGGTCAGCTTCATGTAGCGGCACTCGGCGTCCTCGCGCACCGGCTCGAACCGCTTGCCCGGCGCCTCCTTCTCGAGCCGGTGGAGAATCCCGGTCTCCGTCGCCACGATGAACCGCTGCTTCGGCGAGCGGCGGGCGTAGTCGACCATTTTCTCGGTCGAGAGGATCTGCGTCCGCTCGTTGCCGAAGGCCATCGCCTGGCTCGCGCAGCCGCACTCGGGGTGGACGAGCAGCTCGGCATCGGGCGCCTCGCGCTGCCAGCGCTCGATGTCCGCGGGACGGATCCCCGCGTGGACGTGGCACTCGCCGAGCCAAATCGTCAGCTTCCGCCCGGTGACGCGCTCGAGCCAGAGGCCCAGGTACATGTCCGGCAGGAAGAGGATCTTCCGCTCGAGCGGGAATGGCCTCGATCACGGCCTTTGCGTTCCCCGACGTGCAGCAGTAGTCGCTCTCCGCCTTCACCTCCGCCGTCGTGTTCACGTACGAGACGACGACCGCGCCGGGATGCTGAGCCTTCCAGTCGCGCAGGGCGGCCGCATCGATCGAGGCCGCGAGCGAGCAGCCGGCGCCCAGGTCGGGGAGGAGCACGGTCTTTCCCGGGCTGAGGATTGCGGCCGTCTCGGCCATGAAGTGGACGCCGCAGAAGACGATCGTCGAGGCGCCCGTGGCCGCCGCCTGCCGCGACAGCCCGAGCGAGTCCCCGACATAGTCCGCCACGTCCTGCACCTCGGGGCGCTGGTAGTTGTGGGCGAGGACGACGGCGTCCCGCTCGGCCGCAAACGCGCGCACCTCCTCGTGCAGTTCGGTCGTGGATGTTGCGCTGACGGTCATCGGACCTCCAGGGAGACGTGGAGCGAGCGGGCGGAGTGGGTGAGAGCGCCGACCGAGACGAAGTCGACGCCGGTTTCGGCGTAGGCGCGGACGGTGGTGAGCGAGACGCCGCCGGAAGCCTCGAGCTCCGCGCGTCCCCCCACGAGCGCGACCGCCTCGCGCACCTGCCCGGGGCTCATGTTGTCGAGCAAGATCCGCGGCGCACCGGCTTCCACGGCCTCGCGCACCTGGTCGAGCGTCTCGGCCTCGATCTCGACCGGCAGGCCGTCTACACGGTCGTGGAGCGCGGCGAGCGCGGGGGCGATTCCTCCGGCGAGACGTATGTGGTTCTCCTTCACGAGGACACCGTCGTACAACCCTGCGCGATGGTTGGTGCCGCCGCCGCAGCGGACGGCGTACTTCTCGAGCGCGCGGAGCCCGGGGGTCGTCTTGCGCGTGTCGAGGATCGTCGTCGGCGTGCCTTCGGTCAGCTCGACGAAGCGGCGGGTGAGCGAGGCGATGCCGCAGAGCCGGCCGAGGAGGTTGAGCGCGACGCGCTCGCCGCTGAGGATCGCGCGCGCGGGTCCCTCGACCACGCCGACGACGGCGGGGCCGTCGGCGACGGCGCTGCCCTCGTCGAGGCGCGCCTCGACGCTCACTGCCGGATCGACCGCGCCGAACACGGCGGCCGCCACCGGGACGCCGCACACGACGCCCGGCTCCTCGAGGAGGAGCTCGGCACGGCAGCGCACGTCCTCCGGGACGAGCGCGAGCGTCGTGGCGTCGCCGGAGCCGACGTCCTCGGCAAGCGCCATCGCGACGACGCGATCCAGGTCCTCCTGCCTCAGTTCCATCGCTCGAGCTCCGGCGGGTGGTCGACGTGGACGACGAGATGCCCCGCGAGATCCTCGCTCTCGACCGGGAAGTCCTGGCGGAAATGGACACCGCGGCTCTCCTCGCGCGCGAGCGCGGACGCGGCGAGGAGCCGCACGAGGGGGTGCGGGACGTCGAGCAGGCGCGTCAGCCCGCCGGCACTGCGGATCAGTCCCGCATCGCGCCAGAGGGAGGCGCCGGCCTCACCGGCGGCTCCGATCGGAGGCGCGTCGACGTCGAAGCGCGGACCGGCGAGCGCGGCGAGGCCGGCGCGCCGGCCGAAGACGAGGCACTCGAGCAGGGAGTTCGAGGCGAGCCTGTTCGCCCCGTGGACGCCCGTGCACGCGCACTCTCCGGCCGCGTAGAGGCCGGGCACCGACGTGCACCCGTCGAGATCGGTGACGATGCCGCCGATCGCGTAATGGGCGGCCGGGGAGACGGGAATAGGCTCGTCCGAAGGGTCGTAGCCCGCCTCCACGAGCGTCGCCATCAGGCTCGGGTAGTCGGCGCGCTCGATCGCGCGCAGGTCGAGCCGTGCCTCGGCTCGCGCCGCGATGGCCCGGGCGACCACGTCGCGGGGCGCCAGCTCGTCGACGAAGCGCTCTCCCTCGTCGTCGAGGAGCGTCGCGCCCGCGCCGCGCAGGGCCTCGGAGAGGAGGTAGCCGTCGTGGCCGTTGTCGTCGCGGAGCGCCGTCGGGTGGAACTGGACGAGCTCGAGGTCGGCCAGCGCCGCGCCGGCCCGATGGGCGAGGAGGAGCCCCTCGCCGTTCGCGCCGCGCGGGTTCGTCGTCCGCGCCCAGAGGCCCGCATAGCCGCCCGTGGCGAGGATCACGGCGCAGCCACGCAGCGCTCCGAGCGAGGTCACGCGCTCTCCCTCGGCGATCCGGATCCGTGCGTGCCCGGCGGCGCGTGCGTTGAGGACGTCTGCGATGTGGCGTCCGGTCTCGGCGCCGCCGGCGTGGACCACCCGCGCGCGCGAGTGGCCGCCCTCGCGGCTCAGCCCCTCGTCGAAGTGCGCACCGAGCCGCCGGAGGTCGGCTATCCGCGCCGGCGCCTCCTTCGTCAGGAGCGAGACCGCGCGCTCCCGGCAGAGCCCACGGCCGGCTGAGACGGTGTCGGCCGCGTGGAGGGCGGGATCGTCGCCCGCTCCGACCGCCGCGGCCACGCCACCCTGCGCCGCGTAGCTGTTGGACGTGCGGTGGGAGGCCTTGGCGAGAACGAGGACGGAGCCGCCGGCGTCCGCGGCTGCGAGGCCGGCGGAGAGACCGGCGACGCCGGCTCCGACGACGAGGACGTCGTACCTCTGGCGTTTTTGCCTCACAAGCGATAACCTCGAAGGCGCAGTGTACACGGTTGCCGACTCTGAGGCGAAAACTGCGGCCCACGCCGTCCTCGCCGCGGTGCTGCAGGTGCGCGACTGCCGCCTGCAGGCCCTGATCTGGCAGCGGGCGCGAGAGCCGTTCGCGGGCTGCTGGGCCTTGCCCGGCGGGTCCCTCGCGCAGGACGAGACGCTGGAGGAGTCGGTCCGACGGCACCTGGCGGAGAAGGTCGACGTGCGGGAGCTGTCCCATCTCGAGCAACTCGAGACGCGGAGCGATCCCGACCGGAATCCCGCGCGGCGCGAGCTCGCGACCGCCTATCTCGGCCTCGTCCCGAGTGGGGTGGACCCGCACGTTCCTTCCGACACGCGCTGGCATCCGGTCGACGACCTCCCGGTGCTGGCCTACGACCACGAGGAGATCCTGCTCAGCGCCCGCGAGCGGCTGCGCGGGAAGCTCTCGTACACGAATCTCGGCTTCGCGCTCGCGCCGCCGAGCTTCACGCTTGCCGAGCTCCGGGACCTCTACGCGGCCGCGCTCGGGCATCCGGTGAGCGCGACCAACCTCCAACGCGTCCTGCTCCGGCGCCGGCTGCTCGAGGATACCGGCGAGCACCGCCACTACGGCAGCGGCGGTGGACGGCCGGCTGCGATCTACCGTTTTCGCGGCCGCGGGCTCGAGATCACGGACCAGTTCGCCGTCCTCCGCCCGCCTACAATGAGCAGCTGAGTTGGCCGTCCAGACCCAGATCCTGTCCCGCCGCCGGCGGCCCAACCACCGCGCCTCACTCGCGTTCCTCTGCGGCGTGATCGCCGCCGGGATCATTCCCGGCGCCGTCGAGGCCACCCGCAAGGTGCCGGGAGCCGTGCTTCTCGACGCGGTCTGGGCGATCCCGGTCGCCGCCGCGGCGGCCACGGCCTCGGTGCTGTTCGCGCGCGGGGCCCGCGGCGTGATCGCGCGGACGCTCGAGCAGGCGGGCGGCGCGCTTCGGCTCCGGCTCGGCGGGATCCTCGCCGCCGCCGGGATCTGCGTCACGCTCAGCGCCTCCATGGCCATCGGGCTGTACGAGCTCCTCTTGCGCCTCGAGCACTGAGTCGTAAACTGCGGCCGTGTTCGAGATCGGCAACAGCCTGAGGGTGGCACGGGAGCGGCAGGCGCTCGGCCATGCCGACATCGAGCTCGCGACGAAGATCCGGACGAAGTACATCCGGGCGCTCGAGGCGGAGGACTTCGACGCGCTCCCGGGCGACACCTACATCCGCGGCTTCCTGCGCACGTACGCCGACTTTCTCGGCCTCGACGGGGACATCTACGTCGAGGAGTACGCATCACGCTTCGCCCGAGCCGGCTATTACGACACGCCGGAACCTCTCCGGCGGCCGAGCCGGAGCCGCCCGCGGCGTGAGCGTCATGTCGAGCGGCGCGCGGTCGTCCTCGTGCTCGCCGGGATCGCGGTCGTGACGGCGCTCGTCTTCGCCGCCTGGCGGTACGGAGGCTCGCCGCCCCAGGCGCCTCCGCCCGGCACGCGGCAGAAGCACGACACGGCGGCTTCGAATCTCGTGCTGCGGGGAATCGGCCGGGGTACGTATGTCGTCGTGCGGAGGGACAAGGCCTCCGGCGAGGTCCTGTTGCAGGGGACGGTGGGGCGGGGCGAGATAGACAAGCTCGCCGGCACCCGCTTCTACCTCGTCGTCGCCCATCCCGCATCGCTCCGCCTCACGCTCGGGGGCCGTGCCGTGGCCCTCCCCGGCGGGCCGAACCTGCGCGTCCTCGTCACGCCGCAGCGCACGACGCGCCTCGCCGGGTGAGCGCCGGCCCGCGCCCGCGGGCGGCGGTCGTCGTCACCGGCAGCGAGCTCGTCCGCGGCGACCGCAGCGACCGCAACGGTCCGTTTCTCGCCGCCGAGGCGCTGCGGCACGGCCTCGAGCCCACGCGCATCACGATCGTTGGCGACACGCCTGCGGAGCTCGAGGCGGCGCTCCGCGAAGGGCTCGAAGCGGACGCCTGTCTCGTCTCGGGCGGGCTCGGGCCGACGCACGACGACCGCACGGTCGAGTTGCTCGCGCGCGCGGCGGGCCTCGAGCTCGTGGTCGACGAGGCTCTGGAGCGCGAGATCGAGCGCATCTCGCGGGTGCTAGCGGAGCGCCTGCAGCGGCCGTACGCCGACTTCGCCCCCGGCGTGACGAAACAGGCGACACGGCCCGCGTCGGCCGTGCCGGTCGGGCTCGCGGGCACAGCTCCCGGCCTCGTCGTGCGGGCGCCGACCGGCTGTGTCGTCGTCGTGCTGCCCGGGCCGCCCCGGGAGCTGCGGCGGCTGTGGCCGAACGCGCTCGCGAGCGAGCCGATGCGGGAGCTGCTCGCACGGACGCGGCAGCCGCTGCGGCGGGTCCTCCGCTTGTTCGGTGTGAGCGAGTCCGCCGTGGCGCGGGCGCTCGAGGCCGCGGGCGGGGACGGCGACGGCGTGACGGCCACGATCTGCGCGCGCGACTTCGAGATCCACGTCGACCTCCTCGCCGATCCCGGCGCCGACGAGCCGAGCCGAGGCCCTCGAGGCCGCGCTCGGTGAGCGGCTCGGTGCCTGGCTCTTCGCCAGGGACGAGCGGCCGGTGGAGGATCTCGTCCTCGCGCTCTGCCGCGCGGGCGGACTGCGCCTCGCGACCGCCGAGTCCTGCACCGGCGGCCTCGTCGCGGCGCGGCTCACGTCCGTGCCGGGCTCGAGCGATGTCTTCGTGGGCGGTGTGGTCGCCTACGCGGACGAGGTTAAGCGGAGCCAGCTCGGCGTCGCGGCCGAGCTCCTCGCCGCACACGGCGCCGTCTCGGCCGAGGTCGCGGAGGCCATGGCCGAGGGTGCCCGGCGGCGGCTCGGAGCGGACGTCGCGGTCTCGGTGACCGGGGTCGCAGGCCCGGGCGGCGGCAGCACCGAGAAGCCCGTGGGGCGGGTGCATCTCCATGCCGTCGGGCCGGAGGGGTCGCTCGCCCGCACGCTCGACCTGCCGGGAGACCGGGAGCAGGTGCGTGCGCGCACGGCTGCGTTCGCCCTGCACCTCGTCCGCGAGCTTCTGCAAGCCGGCGCGAAGCCGTGACGAAGACGTATGACCTCGCCGGCTAGCGTGAGCGGCGATGAACGGCTCCGGCTCTTCCTCGCCTTGCGCATACCCGACGACGCTCTCGACGAGATCGACCGCTGGCGGCACGAGGAGTTGGGCGGGGCTCCGAGACTCGTCCCCCGCGAGCAACTCCACGTCACGCTCGCCTTCCTCGGACACCGACCGGCCGAAGAGCTGTCGGCCATCGTGGAGGCGCTGCGGGCCGCCGCCGCGAGCTCACGAGAGATCCGGCTCGCAGCCGGCCGCTATCGCGAGACTCGCAGCGTCGGGATGCTCGTCCTCGAAGACGAGGAAGGCTCCGCCGCAGCGCTTGCCGAGGACCTGTACGGACGGCTCGAACGGCTCGGCTTGTACGAGCGCGAAGGCCGTGGTTGGCTTCCGCACCTCACTGTGGCACGCTGGCGCGAGCGGCCCCGGCTGCGGCCGGGGCCGCCACCGCAGCGAACGTTCGTTCCGTCCGACGCGGCTGCTTATCTGTCACGGCTGCGACCGGGCGGGGCGGAGTATCGCGTCCTCGAGGCGGTCGCCCTCGGAGCGAAAGTAGGAGGCGAATAGGTGGACAGGCAGGAAGCACTCGACGTCGCGCTCGGGCAGATCGAGCGCCAGTTCGGCAAGGGCTCGGTGATGAAGATGAGCGATCGCGCGGCGGTCTCCGTCGGCGCCGTCTCCACCGGCTCGCTCGCACTCGACCTCGCGCTGGGCATCGGAGGCCTCCCGCGCGGCCGCATCGTCGAGATCTTCGGCCCCGAGTCCTCGGGCAAGACGACTCTCGTCTACCACGTGATCGCCGAGGCGCAGCGGCGCGGCGGCATCTGTGCCTTCATCGATGCCGAGCACGCGATGGACCCGAACTACGCGAAGCGGATCGGCGTCGACATCGACAACCTCCTCGTCTCCCAGCCCGACACTGGCGAGCAGGCCCTCGAGATCGCCGAGCTCCTCATCCGCTCCGGCGCGCTCGACATCGTTGCAATCGACTCGGTCGCGGCCCTCACGCCGAAGGCCGAGATCGAGGGGGAGATGGGCGACAGCCACGTCGGGTTGCAGGCGCGCCTGATGAGCCAGGCGCTGCGCAAGCTCGCCGGCACCCTGAACCGGACCGACACGATCTGCATCTTCACGAACCAGTTGCGGGAGAAGATCGGCGTCATGTTCGGCAATCCAGAGACGACGCCAGGCGGCCGCGCGCTGAAGTTCTACTCCTCGATACGCCTCGACATCCGTCGGATCGAGACCCTGAAGGAGGGCGTCGAGGCGTTCGGCAACCGCGTCCGGGTCAAGGTCGTGAAGAACAAGGTCGCGCCGCCGTTCAAGCAGGCCGAGTTCGACATCATCTACGGCTCCGGCATCTCATGGGAGGGCACCGTCCTCGACACAGCGGTCGAGCGGAAGCTCGTCGCGAAGTCGGGGTCGTACTTCAGCTTCGCCGACGAGCGGCTCGGCCAGGGCCGCCAGAACGCAACGGCCTTCCTGCGGGAGCATCCCGACGTGACGCAGCAGATCCTCCAGCAGATCCAGGTAGAGCTCGGCGCAGAACAGGTTGTCTCGGCGCGGCTCCTACCGGTCCTGGCAGAGGACACCGCCGCGACGAACGGGAAGGCAGCTGCGGCTGCGGAGGCGCTCGCAGCGGCTGCGGCGACGGAGGCGCTCGCGGCGGCTGACGCGGAGACGTGACCCGCACGGTCACGCGGCTGCGCGAGCAGGGGCGCGACCGAGTCGGCGTCGAGCTCGACGGAGAGCCCTGGCGTGTGCTTCCCGCGGCTGCCGTCGTTCGCGCAGGACTTCGTCCCGGAGCACCGCTCGACCGGGAGACCGCACGCCGGCTTGCGCGCGAGCTCCATCGCGCCGAAGCGCTCGCCCGCGCGGGCCGCGCGCTCGCTGCTCGTGACCGGTCGCGCGGGGAGCTCGATGAACGACTCGCACGCGCAGGCGTGCCGCCGGATGCGCGCGCGGACGCCCTCGCCAGCCTCGCCGACGCCGGGCTAGTCGACGACGCCCGGGTCGCCGAGGCGCGCGCGCAGGAGCTCGCACGGCGCGGCTACGGCGACGCCGCGATCCGGCACGACCTCCAGCGCCGGCGCGTCCCGCGCGAGATCGTGGCTGGGGCTCTCGCCGAGCTCGAGCCCGAGGCGGAGCGCGTCCGCCGGCTCGTGGCGGCCCAGCCGCCGTCACAGCAGATGCTTCGCCGGCTCTCGAGCCGGGGCTTCTCTCGAGACACGCTCGCGGAGTTTGCGGAACGGACGTGACAGGCGGTACGATCCTCTCACGCTCCATCTGACGTTTTGCCTGCAAACGCAGATTTTCCGAAACCAGAACCCGCTGTGACCAACGACATCCGATTCGCGACTGCTGGGAGGGCGCGCACGAGCTAGCGCGTCACCTCCGGGCGCACTGACGCGCACGGAGACGGTTCTCGGGAAGCTGCTGCGCGGGCCGGCGCCGGAGGGGCGCGCCGTCGCAGGCGGCCGTAACACCGACCGAGGAGCCCGGCACGTGCTGATCGGGATCGGAATCGCCATCGGGATCGCCGCAGGGGTCGCGGTCGCCCTGCTCGCGGTCTCCGTGTTCGGCACGACCGGCGTGAGCAAGGCGCGGCGCATCCGCGACCAGCTGCTCGACGACGCCCGTCGCGAGTCGGATGCCGTGCGCCGCGAAGCGCAGGTCGAGGCGAGAGAGCAAGCCGTGCGCCTGCGCACGGAGATCGACACCGAGCTCACCGACCGTCGCGCCCAGGTGCTCACGATCGAAGAGCGCGTGCTCGCGAAGGAGCTCGAGGTCGAGCAGAAGCTCGTCGAGCTAGAGCGGCGGGAGCACGGGCTCGCGGACCGTGAGACCCATCTCCGCAGCCTGCAGGACGAGCTGAAGGCAGCGCGGAACGCGCAGCTCGAGGCGCTCGAGCGGATCGCCGGGATGACGCAGGCAGAGGCGCGCTCGCAGCTGCTCGAGCGGGGGGAAGAGCAGGCGCGGCACGAGCTCGCCCGCCGGGTCCGGATGCTCGAGGAGGAGGCGCGGGCGGAGTCGAAGAGGCGTGCACGCAACCTCGTCGCGGACGCTCTGCAACGCGTTGCGGCGAGCCACACGGCGGAAACGACCGTGACAGTCGTGGAGCTCCCGTCCGACGACATGAAGGGGCGGATCATCGGCCGCGAGGGCCGCAACATCCGCACCCTCGAGCACCTCACGGGCGTCGACTTCATCATCGACGACACGCCGCACGCAGTCGTGCTCTCCTCGTTCGACGGGCTGCGCCGCGAGATCGCCCGAGTGACCCTGGCGAAGCTCCTCGAGGACGGCCGTATCCATCCCGCGCGGATCGAGGAGACGTACTACGAGTCGAAGGCGGAGGTCGAGGAGATCGTCCGCCAAGCCGGCGAGCAGGCCGTGTTCGAGGCGAACTGCGGCCCCTTCCACGATGATCTCGTCGGCGTGCTCGGACGGCTGCGCTACCGCACGAGCTACGGCCAGAACGTGCTCAGGCACACGCTCGAGGTCGTGCACCTGGCCGGGATCATGGCGACCGAGCTCGGTGCGAGCGTCCAGACCGCGAAGCGGGCGGCGATGCTTCACGACCTCGGCAAGGCGATGACGCACGAAGTCGAGGGCTCCCATGCGCTCATCTCGGCGCAGCTCGCCAGACGCTACGGCGAGTCGCAGGGCGTCGTGCACGCGATCGAGGCCCACCACTACGAGGTGCAGCCACAGACCGTGGAGGCCGTGCTCCTGATCGCTGCGGACGCGATCTCGGCCAGCCGTCCCGGCGCCCGTGGGGAGAGCCTCCAGCAGTACATTCAGCGGCTCGAGGCGCTCGAGGAGCTCGCGGGAGCCAAGGCGGGCGTGGACAAGGTCTACGCACTCCAGGCCGGCCGCGAGATCCGGGTGATCGTGAGCCCCGGCGACGTCGACGACGACGAGGCCGCCCTTCTCGCCCACGAGATCGCCCGCGAGATCGAGGACCGGCTCGAGTACCCGGGCCAGGTGAAGGTGACGGTCATCCGCGAGAGCCGCGCGATCGACGTCGCGAAGAGCCGCGCTGCCGGACAGACGCCCGGGGCACTGCCGGAGCAGCAGACGGACTCGCCCATCCAGGCCGCCTGATCCTCCCCGGCTACCCTTCGCCCGTGCGCCGCTACCACGTCACGACGTTCGGCTGCCAGATGAACGCCCACGACTCCGAGCGGATCAAGGGCCTGCTCGAGGAGCTCGGGCTCGGCGAGGCGCCGACACAGGAGGAGGCGGACGTCGTCGTCCTCAACACGTGCACGATCCGCGAGAAGCCCGACACCCGCTTTGCCGCGCTACATGGGAAATGCGGCCAAGTTGAAGCGGGAGCGGCCGGGCACGGTGATCGCCGTCGGCGGCTGCTACGCAGAGGCGCAGCGGGAGCGGCTGTTCGAGCTCCATCCCGAGGTCGACGTCGCCTTCGGACCGGGCACGATCTCTCACCTCGGCGACTGGCTCGGTGCCGGCGGCGAGGGGGTCGCCCGCGGCAGCTTCGGCACCGGCGCCGAGCGTGCGTTCGCCGCCGTCCTGCCGGACCGGCGCGAGCGGCGCTTCCAGGCCTGGGTGCAGGTCTCGATGGGATGCAACTCGGTGTGCTCCTACTGCATCGTCCCCACCGTGCGCGGGCGCGAGATCTCGCGGCGACCGGGCGAGATCCTCGCCGAGGTCGAGCGCCTTGCGCGCGAGGGAGTGCGGGAGGTGACGCTGCTCGGGCAGAACGTCAACTCGTACGGCCGCGATGTCGGCTCGAGCTTCGCCGAGCTTCTGCGCGCCGTCGACGCGGCCGAAGGGGTTGCACGGATCCGTTTCACGAGCCCGCATCCGAAGGACTTCCGCGGTGACGTGATCGAGGCGATGGCGGACTGTGCTGCGGTCTGCGAGCATGCGCATCTGCCGTTGCAGTCCGGCTCCACGCGCGTCCTCAAGGCGATGCGGCGAACGTATTCGCGCGAGCGATACCTGAGGCTGGTAGACGAGCTGCGCGAGGCGATCCCCGATCTCGCGCTGACGACGGACGTCATCGTCGGCTTTCCCGGCGAGACCGAGTCGGACTTCCGGGAGACGGTCGAGGTCGTCGAGGAGGTCGGCTTCGACGGAGCGTTCACGTTCGTCTACTCGCCGCGGCACGGGACGGAAGCGGCCACGCAGCCCCTCCAGGTTCCGGACGAGGTCAAGCGCGAGCGAATCGAGCGTCTCGTCGAGGTCGTGCAGCGGGTCGCCGCGGAACGGAACTCGGCGAGGGTCGGGCTCGTCGAGGAAGTGCTCGTCGAGGGACCGAGCAGGACGGAGCCGGAGCTCTTGCGCGGCCGCACGCGCCGGAACACGACTGTGAACTTCGCGGGCGAGGCCGAGCCCGGCGAGCTTGTCGACGTCGAGATCGAGGGCTCGACCTCGACCACGCTCCGCGGCGCGCAGCTGGCTCTTGCAACCACCTGAGGCCGTGCCGGTCTTCGGGGTCTTCGGCCCGACCGCGAGCGGCAAGTCGGACGTCGCTGCGGCGATCGCCCGCTTGATCCCGGCGGAGGTCGTCTCTGCGGACGCGATGCAGGTCTACGAGGGGCTGCCGATCCTCACGAATCGGTCGCCGCATCCGGAGCGACTCGTCGGCATGTGGCCGCTCACGCACCTGGCGTCGGTGGGCGAGTACGCGCTGCTCGCCCACGCGGCTGTCGACGAGATCCTCGCGGCGGGGAGGACGCCGCTCGTCGTGGGCGGAACCGGGCTGTACTTTCGGGCTGCGCTCGCCGATCTCGAGCTGCCGCCCGCGCCGCTGCGCGGTGCCCGCGAGCGTTGGGCGGCTCTCTACGACGAGCTCGGCCCGGACGGCGCCCATGACCGTCTGCACGAGGTCGACCCCGCCGCCGCGCTTCGCATCCATCCGAACGACCGCCGCCGCGTCGTGCGCGCGCTCGAACTGGCGGAGGTCGGCGGGTCGCTCGTCCCGCGGCGGGAACAGCTCTTCGGCGGCGCGTGGCGGTATCCGACCCTGATCGTCGGTCTCGACGTCTCGCCGGCGGAGCTCGGACGCCGCATCGCCGCGCGAACACGCAGGATGCTCGAGGCGGGGGCCGAGGAGGAGGCGCGGCGCGCGTTGGCGCTTCCCCTCTCGGCCACGGCGCGGAAGGTGATCGGGCTCGAGGAGGTAGCGACGCTGCCGCGGGATGAGGCGATCGAGGCGGTCGCCGCGCGGACGCGCCGCTATGCGGCGTACCAGCGGAAGTGGATGCGCCGCCTCGAGGGGCTGGTTATGGTCGCTGCCGACCGACCGCCGGAGGAGATCGCAGTTGAGATCGTCACGCTGGCACGCACACGGAAACATCTATCTCGTAGCTGAGGGAGCGGCTGACCGGCTCGATCTCGCGGGCACGGACGGCGCCGTCGAGGTGCTCGCCGTCGCCGGCGACGAGATGACGGTGCGGATTCTCAATCCTGACGGCTCCGAGGCGGAGATGTCCGGCAACGGGACGCGCATCGCCGCGGCCTGGCTGATGCAGCGGACCGGCTCGTCCCACGCCTGCATCCTCGTCGGTGAGCGCGTCGTCGACGTGCGGCGCCTGCCGGACGGGCTCTACGAGTCGGAGCTCGGCCCGGTGGTCGTCGAGCCCCGCGAGGTCGTCGAGGCGATCGAGCTGACTCGCGTCACGGTGGGGAACCCACACGCGGTCGTCGTCGGCGACCCGGCGCGGATCCGCGAGCTGGGGCCGTTGCTCGAGCGGCACCCGCACTTCCCCGGCGGCACCAACGTGCAGGTGGCTCGCGTCGAGCGTCCGGGCGAGGTGACTGCGCGCGTCTGGGAGCGCGGCGTGGGGGAGACGTCGGCCTCGGGCACCAGCGCGGTGGCAGTCGCGGCCGCGACGCACGGCGAGGGCGAGGTGCTCGTCCACTTTCCGGGCGGCGACCTGCAGGTGCTGCTCGCCGGCGATCGTGCGCGGCTGACAGGCCCGGCCGAGATGCTCGAGGAAGATTCAGGCTCTCGCGAGCAACCTGGAGCGGATTCGTAACGGGTGCGACGGTATCGTCGGCCTCGAGGGCGGAGGGAAGCATCCCCACCCGGGCGGGGGTGCGGGGTTGCAAGGTTGCGAGGTCGATCAGGTGCCGAGCTCGAACTCGCGCAGGACGTCGTTGAGCGACATGCGCTCGTGCGACTCGTCCCGCCAACCGATGATCAGGGGTGTCGGCAAGCCGAACCTCCCCGCGGGGAAGTCGCGCTCACGGACTCCAGGTACTACGACGGCTCGCGGCGGAACAACCCCACGGTGCTCGACAGGCTCGCTCCCGGTCACGTCGAGAATCGGGATCGAGGACGTGATCACGACCCCCGCGCCGAGGATTGCGCCCTCACCGACGATGCAACCCTCCGTCACGACGGAGCGCGACCCCACGAAGACGCCGTCCTCGACGATCACGGGCCGCGCGTTCACCGGCTCGAGCACACCGCCGATGCCCACTCCGCCCGCGAGATGGACGTCCGCGCCGATCTGGGCACAGGAGCCGACGGTCGCCCACGTGTCCACCATCGTGCGCGGACCGACCCAGGCGCCGATGTTGACGTAGCTCGGCATGAGCACGACGCCCGGGGAGAGGAACGAGCCATACCGCGCCACAGCCGGCGGCACGACGCGAACGCCCCGCTCCGCGTGGTCGCGCTTGAGCGGGATCTTGTCGAGGTACTCGAACGGCCCGACCTCGATCGGCTCGACCTTCCGTAGCCTGAAGTACTCGAGGATCGCAGTCTTCGCGGCCTCGTTGACGCGCCACTCGCCCTCGACCTTCTCGGCCACGCGCACCTCGCCGCGGTCGAGAGCCGCGATCGTCTCCTCGACGTTCACGGCAGCTCAGCGAGGATCGCCGCTGCACGCTCGCACTCTTCGAGTGTCGGCACGAGCGCGAAGCGGACGTAGCCCTCGCCGCTCGGCCCGAAGAACGTCCCGGGCGAGACGACCACGCCCCGCTCGAGCAGCGCTTCCACCACGTCGTCGGCCCGGGGCACCGCGACCCACAGGTACATCGTCGCCTCGCTCGCCACGATCTCCCAGCCGCGGCGCTCGATCGCAGGGATCAGGACGTCGCGCTTCGCCCGGTAGCGCGCCCGCGTCTCCTCGACGTGCCGCTCCTCACCCCAGGCGAAGGCCGACGCACGTTGCACGAACTCCTGCGGCGCGGTTCCCACTGTCGGCCGGTACGCCTTCAGCGCCGCCACGATCTCGGGCGGCCCCGCGATGAAGCCCGAGCGGTAGCCCGTCATCGAGGAGCGCTTACTCAGCGTCTGGAAGACCACGACGCGCGACCGGTCCTCGGCCTGGAGTGCCGACGGCGGCGGCTCCGTGAACCAGAGCTCGGTGTACGCCTCGTCCGAGCCGATCACGAAGTCGTGGCGGGCCGCCGCCGCCGCAAGCTCGTCGTAGAAAGCCCGCGGCGCGACCGCTCCCGTCGGGTTGTGCGGATAGTTGACCCAGACCAGCGCGACGTCGTCGTCGAGCGCGGCGAGATCGGGGAGGAAGCCGTTCTCCCGCAGCAGCGGCAGCGTCCGCACGTGCGCTCCCGCGAAGAGCGCGCCACGTTCGTATACGGGATACGCGGGCTCCCCGAAGGCGACGACGCGGCCCGCTGTGTCCAGCACCTCCGCGAACGAGAAGATCGCCTCCTTCGAGCCATACGTGGGCACGATCTCCCGCTCGGGATCGACCGGTACGCCGAATCGCCGCTCGAGCCAGCCCGCCGCAGCCTCCCGCAGCTCCGGCAGCCCCTGGGCGAGTGGGTACGGAGCCCGCTCGGGCACCGCGTCGACGAGCGCCTGCCGGATCAGCGGATCCGTGGGCTCGTTCGGATCGCCCTTGCCGAAGTCGATCACCTCGACGCCGGCCGCAAGCAGCCGCCGGCGCTCTTCCTCCAGGCGAACGAACGGATACACGGCCATCTCCGCGAGGACTGGGTTGATCACGAGAGGAACCTAGCCAGCGTGTCGTACACGGCGCGGAGATTCTCGACCGGGACACGCTCGTCGACGCGGTGGGCGTACGCCGTCGCGCCCGGTCCGAAGTTGATCGCGTCGATCCCTTGCTGCGCGAACTGAGCGACGGGAGTCCACGCCTGCTTCGGCGCCACTTCCGGCACGAGCTCACGCAACCGCACGACCAGCGGGTTCCCGAGCGCCGGCAAGGCCGAGGGCGAGTTGTGGAGGACCTGCAAGTCTCCGAGCGGCACGAGCTTCCGCAGCCGCCCCTCGACCTCCTCGCGAGAACGGCCTGGTGCGTACCGGAAGTTGAGCTCCGCCGAGGCCCGCGCCGGGACCACATTGGCGGCGATCCCGCCTTCGACGCGGACCACGCTCACCACCTCCCGGTACACGAGTCCGTCGAGCTCGACGTCGGCCGGCTCGAGTGCGACGAGGTCTACAAGCCCTTCGACGAGCGCGTGGATCGCGTTGCTTCCGGTCCACGGCCGCGCCGAGTGAGCGCTCTCGCCGTGGAAGTCCACCCGGGCCTGCAGGTTCCCGAGGCAGCCGGCGTGGAGGATCGCGTCGGTCGGCTCGAGCACGACAGCGAGCTCCGAGCCGGCGAGAACGCCGCTCGCGAACACGGCCGGCAGCGGGCTCTCCTCGAGCGCAACCTCCTCGCGCGTGAAGAAGACGTACCGCCCCGGCGCGCCGGCGCGCGCGAGCTCGAGCATCACCGCAACGCCGCCCTTCATGTCGCTCGCCCCGAGGCCGTGTACGGCGCCGTCCTCGAGCCTGCCAGGGAGATTGCCCTGCGCCGGCACGGTGTCGACGTGCCCCGCGAGCACGACCGGCGCGGCCGCATCCCCCCAAACGATCGCCTCTCCGTCGTCGTAGAGCGGCTCGCCGGGCAACAGCGAACGGACGAGCTTCATCGCGTCCTCCTCCTGGCGGCTTTCCGACAGGATGTCGACGAGCTCGAGGGTGCGGGCGGCGAGACCTGAACTGGACATGGCAGGCGTCATAATGACGGCCGGATGACGGTGCGACAGCCCGATCGCTCGTCGGCGGCCGAGCCCGAGCGCGGGCTGGTGGTCGCCGTGCTCCCACCGGACGCCCAAGAGGCGGACGAGCTCGGAGAGCTCGAGGAGCTCGCCCGCACTGCCGGCGTCGAGCCCGTCGGGCGGCTCGTGCAGCACCGGCCGCGCCCGGACTCACGCACGTACGTCGGCAAAGGAAAGCTCGAGGAGCTCAAGGAGGCGTATGGCGAAGCGCATGCGGAGGTGCTGCTCGTCGACGACGAGCTCAGCCCGGCGCAGCAGCTGACGCTCGAGAACTCCCTCGAGGCGCGGGTCGTCGACCGGACCCAGCTGATCCTCGACATCTTCGCTCAGCACGCCGTGAGCGCGGAGGGGAAGCTCCAGGTCGAGCTCGCGCAGCTCGAATACAACCTGCCACGGATGCGCGGGATGTGGCAGCACCTCGAGCGGCTCGGCGGCGGTGTCGGGACGCGCGGGCCGGGCGAGTCCCAGCTCGAGACCGACCGCCGTCTCGCACGCCGGCGCATCGGCCTGCTGAAGGAGCGGCTGCGGGGCCTGAGCCGCCAGCGCGACGTCCGCCGCCGCGAGCGGCGGCGCACAGAGACCCCGACGGTCGCACTCGCCGGCTACACGAACGCCGGAAAGTCGACGCTCCTGAACGCGCTCACCGGCGCCGGTGTCTCCGTGCGGGACAGGCTGTTCGAGACGCTCGATCCGACGACCCGGGGGTTCGAGCACGAGGGCCGCCGCTACCTCGTCACCGACACCGTGGGCTTCGTGCGGCGGCTGCCCCACCAGCTCGTCGAGGGCTTCGCCGCCACGCTCGAGGAGACGCTCGTCGCCGATCTCGTCTTGCACGTCGCCGACGCGTCCGCACCGGAGCAGCGTCTCGTCGAGCAGGTCGCCGCCGTCGACGCCGTGCTCCGGGAGATCGGGGCGGACGAGCTTCCGGTCGAGCTCGTCCTGAACAAGCTCGACGCCGTCGACCCGCTCCGGCGACGGCGCCTCGCGAACCGCTATCCGGACGCGCTGCAGATCTCCGCCCTCACCGGGAACGGGCTCGATGCGCTGCGCGAGCGAATCGCCGGGCGTTTCGCGGAGCGATTCGAGCCGGTGCAGCTGCTCCTGCCCTACGAGGACGGGGCCCGCCTGAACGAGCTCTACGCCCTCGGCGCGCCGATCGAGGAGCGCGAGGATACGCCGGACGGAGTCCTCGTCCGCGCCCGGTTGCCGCGCAGCGAGCTGCGCCGCTTCGCGCCCTACCTGATCGCCGAGGCCGCACCTTCCCGCCGCCGGACGCGCGGATGACGCAGCTCCCGGTCAAGCGGCTCGACGAGCAGGCAGTGCTGCCGGAGCGCGCCTACGCGGGCGACGCCGGGCTCGATCTCGCCGCAGCCGAGCGTGTCGAGCTGCTGCCGGGTGCCCGCGCCGTCGTCGGCACCGGGCTCGCCGTGGCCATCCCCGAGGGGCATGCGGGCTTCGTCCAGCCGCGCTCCGGTCTCGCCGCCCGGCACGGCATCACCATCGTCAACGCGCCCGGTCTCGTCGACGCCGGCTATCGCGGCGAGCTCAAGGTCGTACTCCTGAACACCGATCCGGCCGAGCCCTTCGTCGTTGAGCCCGGCATGCGGATCGCCCAGCTCGTCGTCCTGCCGGTGGCCCTGCTCGAGCCCGAAGAGGTGAGGGAGCTGCCGGGAAGCGAGCGCGATACCCGGGGCTTCGGCAGCTCGGCCGCCTGATGGCGCTCGAGCCGCGCATCCGCGTCTCCGCCGTCCTCCGCTGGGAGGGCCGGATCCTCCTCTGCCGCCACGAGAAGTCCGGCCGAGGCGAGTACTGGCTGCTTCCGGGCGGGGGCGTCAACAGCGGCGAGAGCCTCGTCGAAGCACTCCACCGCGAGCTCGAGGAGGAGGTCGGGATCGGGGACGACCTGACCTTCGAAGGGCCCGTCGCGGTCGTCGAGTCGATCTCGCCCAAGCGCGCGTTCGCGACCCGGCACGTCGTCCACATCATCTTCGCCGGTGATCTCTCCGGGCGGTCGCTCGAGCGCGTGACCTCGACCGATGCCGCGGTCCGGGGGCACCGGCTGTACGACCCGGCCGAGCTGGCCGACGTGGTGCTCCATCCGCCGATCCAGCGCTTCCTCGCGCGCTGGCAGCCCGGCGACCCTGCGGTCTACCTCGGCCCCCGCTGGGCGCCCTAGGAGGCCCACGCAGTGCCGCCACTGAGACGCGTCTCGATCCAGGGCTACCGCGCGGCACGCGAGCTCGAGTTCACGCCCGGGTCGATCTGCGCACTCGTCGGCGAGGCGTCGAGCGGGAAGTCGACCGTCCTGACCGCGATCTGGACGCTGCTCGAGGCGGCGGCTCCACCGCCGACGATCGACGACGTCGCGCGGGACGCCGGCGGCGGCCGCATCCACCTCGAGGCCGACGTCCCGAAGGCCACAATCTTCCTCGACGCCCGGCCGCCGGACACGCTCAATCTCAACCGCGCCGGAGCGCCGCCGGTCCTGTTCCTGCCGGCGAACCTCCGCTCCCGAACGATGGTCGCGCCGGCGACCGGCAGGGGAGCCGCCGACGTGGCGCAGCTGCTCGAGCCTCCGTCGGTCGACCGGCACTGGGCGGCAGCGGACGGCGGTCTCGCCCTCGTTGCCGGCATGGAGCGGCTGCTCGCGTCGCGTCTGCGCCAGTTCGTGCTCCTGATCGAGGAGCCCGAGCTCTACCTCAGTCCGCACGCGCAGCGTCATCTCTACGGCGCCCTCCGTGCGCTGGCCCAGGCGGGGAACCAGATCCTCTACTCGACGCATGCGCCGGTCTTCCTGAGCGTCGACCGGCTGGAGGAGCTCGCGCTCGTCCGCCACACGCCCGCCGGCGGGACGTCGCTCCACCAGCCCGAGCCGCTCGCTGAGGCCGAGAGCTTCCGCGCCCTGTCCGCGTTCGACAGCGACCGGGCCGAGCTCTTCCTCGCGCGCTGCGCCGTTCTCGTCGAGGGACGAACGGAGAAGCTCACGTTCCCACTCGTGTTCGAGGCGCTCGGCGTCGACGCGGACAAGGAGGGGATCCTCGTCCTGGAGTGCGGCGGCAAGGGCAACATGCCGCTGTTCGCCCGTATCTGCAACGCGTGCGACGTCCCGTACGTCGTCGTCCACGACCGGGACGCGCCCCGCGGCGGCAGGCCGGTCGAGTCGGAGCGGGTCGTCAACCGCCAGATCAGGGAGATCGCCGGCAGCCGGCGGACGGTCGTCCTCACGCCGGACTTCGAGACCGTGTCGGGCCTGAGGGCGAGCGCCCGTGGCCGCAAGCCGCAGAAGGCCTGGCAGCGCTACCGGGGCAACGGCGAGGTTCCGGAGCCCCTCAGGGTCGCGGTCGACAAGGTGCTCCGCGCGCTCAAGCCCTCCTAGTACCTGCCGCCGCGGGCGCGCGCGCGACCGGCCGCCACGTCGTGGGCGCGGCGCTCGAGCTCGTCGGGAAGCGGCTCGAGCCTGGGCGGGTCGGCGCTGCCGCTGCGGTGGGCGAGAGCCTGCGCGAGGAGCCAATCCGCGAGCCAGGGGTTGCGGGGAAGCAGCGGTCCGTGGAGGTATGTCCCGACGACCCGGCCGGCCCGGCAGCCCTCGAAGCCGCTCTCCCCGTCGTTGCCGAAGCCGGCGAGGACGCGGCCGAGGGGCTCCGCCCCCGGATCGAGTCGCGTCCGGCCCGCGTGGTTCTCGAAGCCGGCGAGCGTCCGCCGTTCGCCCGGCTCGAGCTCGCACTCGATCAGGACGTCGCCGATCATCCGCCGCGTCCCCGCCTCCGTCTCGAGGGGGAGGAGTCCGATGCCCGGCATGTCCTCGCCGTGGAAGCCGCGATAGCCCGGCCCAGCAGCTGGTAGCCGCCGCAGACCGCGAGCGCAGCCGCACCGCGCGCGACCGCCTCGTGCAGCGCGGAGGCCTTGGCGGTGAGGTTCTCGGCGACGAGCAGCTGCTCCCGATCCTGCCCGCCGCCGACGTAGTAGAGATCGTGCTCGCCCGGCGCAACCGCATCGTCCAGACCGAGCGGCGTCACCTCCAGCTCGTAGCCGCGCCAGGAAGCCCGGCGCGCGAGGACGGCGATGTTGCCGCGATCCGCATAGATGTTGAGGTAGTCCGGGATACAGATGGCCGACGCGAATGGTCGTCATCGCGAGCGCTCCCAGTACGGACGCGCCAGGCCGCGGCCCGCGAGGAGGCGCTGCAAGGAGAGCATCGCCGTGTACGTCGGCAGGACGATGAGCTCGCCGCCCGGCGGCGTCAGCTCGAGGCCGCGGTCCAGCGCCGCGCCGAGGTCGGGCTCGACCTCGATCGCGTCCGCCGCGAGCCCGCCGTAGAGGAAGCGGAGCGCGAGCTCGCCGCCTCGGCCGCCGGCGGCCACGAACGTCTCCAGCCCTGCCAGCAACGGCTCGAAGTCGACGTCCCAGATCCAGGAGACGTCGCGCCCGTCTGCGATCTCGTCGTTCAGCGCCACGACGAGCACGCGCGGCGCGCCGCCGTCGAGGAGGGTGCGCACCGCCTCGTTCGCGCCGGCCGGGTTCTTGATCAGGAGCAGGAGCAGCGTCTTGTCGGCGACCGCGATCCGCTCGAAGCGGCCGAAGGCGGCGGAGAAGCGCCCGAGGCCGTCGACGACCTCGTCCAGGTCGCTGCCGAGCGCCCGCGCGAGCGCCGCCGCGGCGACCGCGTTGTAGACGTTGTAGAGCCCGCCGAGCTTCAGCTCGACCCGGCGTGACCCTTCGGGCGTGGTGAGGAGAAAGGACACTCCATCCAGCCCATGGAGCTCGACTTCCCGCGCAGAGACCGCGAGTGGGGGCCGGGCATGGTGCCCGTGCGGGCAGCGGTAGTCGCCGAGGTGGCCGACGTAGGCGGCTGCGTAGTCGTACGGCGCGCCGCAACGGACGCAGTACTTCGAGTCCGCAGCGTGCTGCAGGGCGGGGCGCGCGACGCCGGGATCATCGAGCCCGTACGCGACGCTTCCAGGGTGGGGCGCGCTCACCGCGGCGAGCTGCGGGTCGTCGGCGTTGAAGACGAGCCGCGTCTCGTCCGGAAGCGCCGCCACTGCGTCGTGCCAGCGTTCCGCGACGAGCTCGAGCTCGCCGTAGCGGTCGAGCTGGTCGCGGAACAGGTTGCCGAGGCAGACGGCCCGCGGGCGCAGACGGGGCAACAGCACGGGCAGTGCTCCCTCGTCCACCTCGAACAGCCCGAGCTCCGCGTCGGGCGCTGCGAGAAGCGCCGACGCGACGCCCGAGACGAGGTTTGCTCCCGTCGCGTTGCGGGCGAGCCGCCGGCCGGGCTGGAGGATCTCGGCGACCATCGCGGCGGTCGTCGTCTTGCCGTTCGTCGCGGAGACGACGGCGCACCCGGCCGGGAGCCGGCCGGCGAGACGGTCGATCGCGCCCGCGTCGAGTGAGGCGAGCAGCTTGCCGGGGATCGTCGACCCGCCGCCGGCGCCGACACGACGCGAGAGCGCCGCGACGCCGCGCGCGGCGGCGATCTCGAGCGCGAGTGGGGGACGGGGCCGCCGCACGCGCCGAGCGTACGTCACGGCCCCGGATGCCCGCTCTGGCCCCGCCTGCACGGGACTACTTGCGGATCCCTCAACTTGCTCTACACTGATTTGCATGCCGGGAAAGCCCCGCTACCGGGCGCTCGACTCGATCGACCCGGAGGAGCTCGCGCGCTTCCAGGCCGGGATCAGGAAGCGCTACACGGATGAGCAGATCGTGGCGGCGATCGCGGCCTCCGCCGCTCGGCTCGGGCGCTCGCCGACGATGCGGGAGTTCGCCGCCGACCCGGAGACGGCCGTCCATCCGCAGACGGTGATCGAGCACTTCGGCTCCTGGAACGCCGCCAAGCGCGCGGCGGGTCTCGTCCCGCGTAGGTTCGCCACACGGGAGGAGCTGCTCGGGCTACTGCGGACGCTGGGGGACGAGCTCGGCCGGCCGCCGACCGCGCGCGACATCGACGAGCACAAGGGGCGGATGCCGTCGAAGTCCCTCTACTGGCACACGTTCGGTTCGCTCACGAATGCGCTGCGCGAGGCCGGTTTCGACGTGCCGGTGGGGGAGGAGCGGCTCGAGCGGGCGGTGGAGCAGGGCGCCGCGCTCGCGCAGCGGCTGGGCCGCTTGCCGAAGTTCGCCGACTGGGCGGAGGCGCGCCGCGCAGACGAGTCGCTCCTCACGGAGTGGCAGGTGTATCGCATGTTCGACGCCCGCCGTGGCGCCTGGTCGACGTTCCAGTTCCTCGTCCGGCAGCGGCTGACCGACCAGGGCGTCGAGGTCGCGAGCGACGGGACTCTGCGGCGCTAGCCGGCTGCCGCGATCGCGGCGAGCCGCTCGAGGCAGTAGCGCGCTCTCGCCCGGGGCGCGGACGGCCGGCAGGGCGTTCTGCTCGACGTAGGCACGGTCTGGACGAAAGCGAGCCGTCCGGGCCACGCGACCGTCCCGGAGCGCGAAGAACGTGCCGTCACGCACCTCGCCGCTCCGCAGCCGGATACCGGCGTACTCCGACACGATCTCGAGCGCGTCAAGCGTGGAGGCGAAGAAGACCGCCTCGCGGCTGCGGCCGAGCCAGAGCGGGCGACCGACTCCGCGAGCGGCAAAGACGACATCGGGCTCCCGGCGGTCGAGCCACGCCGCCGCCATCGCGCCCTCGAGCGCCTCGAGCGCACGGGGATCGTTGTGCGAATGGGCGGCGAGCGCGAAGATCGCCTCCGAGTCGACGGTCATTCGCGGCTCGGTGCGAGCGCAGGAGTGGGGGGCGAGCAGCTCGTCGTCGTTGAGGATGATCCCGTTGTGGATGCCGACGACCGGGCCGTGCCGGACCGGGTGGTTGTTCGCCGGGATCGACGGATGGCCCTTCGTGTAGTCGCGCACGTGCATGAGGAGCTCGGTCGCGTGCTCCGGAACCGCGATCCGCTCGAGCAGGCGGCTGGCCGGCGTCCGCTGCTTCGTCACGACCGGATAGGCATCGCCCTTGCCCCGGTACGCATACCCGACGGCGTCGGCGCCGCGCTCGGCGATTCCGGCCAGCAGCGCCTGCGCAGCCAGCGTCCGGTCGACGGCACTGCGGCGAGAGAGGCTGTATCCGGCGATTCCGCACATACGTCCTGGGCCTGTTTCTCTGCGAGACGGCCCGTCCCTTCGACTGTAGCGGGGGCTGCTGTCGGCATCGGATGCCTCAAGGGAAGCAGAGCTCCCGCCGATATTGGCAACGGTGGAGCCACTCGCTCTTACTGCGGAGACCGGCAGGGCGGAGGACCCGCTTCGCCTGTACGTGCGCCAGATCGGCAATGGCGCGTTGCTGACGCGTGAGGAGGAGCGCGAGCTCGCCCGGCGGAAGGACGAAGGCGACGAGGAAGCGAAGCGGCGTCTGATCGAGTCGAACCTGCGCCTCGTGATGTCCATCGCCCGCAACTACACGCGCGCCGAGGTGCCGCTGCTCGACCTGATCCAGGAAGGGAACCTCGGGCTCATGCGGGCCGTCGAGAAGTTCGACTACCGCCTCGGCTACAAGCTCTCGACCTACGCGACCTGGTGGATCCGCCAGGCGATCTCCCGTGCCCTCGCCGACCAGGGCAGAACGATCCGACTGCCTCTGCACGTCGCGGACCAGGTGCGTCGACTGCTGCGGTCCCGCCGGCGCCTCGCCCAGAAGCTCAACCGCGAGCCAACGCTCGCCGAGCTCGCGCGGGAGGCCCAGGAGAGCGAGGAGAGAGTGCGGGAGCTGCTCGAGCTCGTCGAGGTTCCGGTCAGCCTCGAGACGCCGGTCGGTGACGGAGAGAGCCGGTACGGCGATCTGATCGAGGACGTCAACGCTGCCGCACCGGACGACCGGACAGCCGCGCACGCTCGCCGGCGGGAGCTCGTGCGTGCGCTGGGCCAGCTCGCACCGCGCCAGCGTCGGGTCGTCACGCTGCGGTTCGGCCTCGACGGTGAGCCGCCCCGGACGCTCGAGCGGGTCGGAGTCGAGCTCGGGATCACGCGTGAGCGGGTCCGACAGCTCGAGACGCGTGCCCTTCGCGAGCTGCGCGAGGCCGCGCCGGGGCTCGAGCACTATCTCCGCGCCGAGTAGGAAGCCGCTACCGCTCTACGGCGCCGCGACCATCTGCATCTCGCGGAGGTTCGCAAGGCGGCGGAGCGAGTCCAGCTCGATCTGACGTACGCGCTCGCGGGTCAGGCCGAGCCGCCTCCCGATCTCCTCGAGCGTCTTCGGCTCCTCGTCGACCAGGCCATAGCGAAGGACCAGCACCTGCCGGTCGCGCTCGTCGAGCACCTGCAGCGCGATCGCCAGCGCCTGCGTGCGGAGAGCACCCTCCACGCGCTCCTCGGGCAGCGGCTCGTCCCCGGCGACGAAGTCCCCGAACACGGCGTCATCCTGGTCGCCGACCGGCTGGTCGAGGCTCGTCGAGGCGCGGGCGGCCGCGCGCACGTCGCGTGCCTGCTCGATGGGGAGCGAGGCCTCGCCTGCGATCTCCTCGAGCGTCGGCTCCCGTCCGAGCTCCATCCACAGCGTTCGCTCGGCGCGGTTCATCTTCTGCATCCGCTCCACGATGTGGACGGGCATCCGGATGGTGCGCGCCTTGTCGGCCAGCGCTCGTGCAACCGCCTGGCGGATCCACCACGTCGCGTAGGTCGAGAACTTGTAGCCGCGCCGCCAGTCGAACTTCTCGACCGCGCGGATCAGGCCCAGCGTTCCCTCCTGGATCAGATCGAGGAAGGGGAGACCCTGGTTGCGGTAGTTCTTCGCGATCGAGACGACGAGCCGGAGATTGGACTGGATCATGCGCTGCTTCGCGCCTCGGTCTCCGCGCTCGATCCGCTTCGCGAGCTCGACCTCCTGCGCCGCGGTCAGGAGGTGGTGGCGGCCCGCCTCGCGCAGGAAGAGCTGGAGCGCGTCGGTCGTCGTCTCGAGCGGTGGGGGAGGCGGCGGAGCGGACTTCTCGACCTCGGCCTCGGTCTCGCGCTCCGGCTCCGCCAGGAGCTCGATGCCGCGCCGGTCGAGCTCCTGGTGGACCGCTTCGGTCTCGAGCGGGTCGAGCTCGAGCGGCTCGAGCACCTCGAGCAGCTCTGCCTGCCGCAGCTGGCCACTCGACTCCGCCGTCTCGAGCAACGCTGCAAGCTCCTCGCTCGCGAGGATCGACTCGATCTCGACCGTCGTCACTGCATCCCCCTCAATGGCGCTCCTGAACGTCGTTCCCGCGTGCCGAAGCTAGCCAAACACGGCGGGTGCCCTCTAAGCAAGTCCCATGCACGAGAACGGGCGTTATGTCAAGTAGCAGGATGACGCCGTCGGCGCAGGAGCTCGGCGCGGCCCTCTCGCCCACTTATCCACAGGTTGCACAGAGGGCTGTGGAAATGTTGATTATTCAACGACCGCAAATTGCGAACTTTTCCTGTTTCCACCCTCTTGCCAGCCGGCTGCGGAAGCCCTAGATTCCCTCATGCGCCGAGCACGGCGCGGGAGTAGGACGAAGCAGCACCGGCAGATCGTACGGGGCGGCTCGCAAGAGCCGAAGCGGAAAGTCAACCGGCGCTGTGGACGAAACCGCGACCGGCTCGGCGACTTTTTTTGGTCCCTCTCCCTCCCCATCTCGACCCGGCGCCCGCACGCTCGACTACGATCGCCGCCATGAACATCCGGCCGCCGAGCATCGACCAGGGAGTGATCGCGTTCGTCTGGGCGGTCGTGCTCGGGGCGTACATCTACTTCGGCCTCGTCGCCGTCGGCGCAAGCGGCGCCATGGCGGCCGTGCTCGCCCTCGTCTCGTTCGCGGCTATCTGGCTGTTCGTCCGTCTCCGCGGCGAGGAGACGCCTTTGCGACGGCGGCAGCCGCGGCGCCCGCAGTAGGCGACGCTCAGGCTGCTCTGCGCCGCCGCCGGCCCGAGGTGAGGGCGAAGACGAGCTTGTGGGCGAGCTGCACACCCAGCAGCTGCTGCAGGCGCTCCGCGGCCCTCGGGGCATCCGTGTCGAAGCTCCGGAGGTGAGCGAGGAGCAACCCGAGTCCTCGTCTCCGCGGTTGCTGCGACACGTCCATCACCTTCGATATCGGGCGCGATCGGACCTGGCCGCGATCCCTCGATCAGGATCGCACCCTGCTTGCCCGACCGTGCGACGTGCGGGCGGCGCTACTCGAGAGCCAACCGGCGCGCGTCGAACGAGGACGACCACAGCTCCTCGCGGAACTCGTCCAGTGTCGTGAGCGCATCCTCGGCGAACACGTGTTCGACCACCCCTATCTCGCGGTCGTTGTGGAACGGGAGGTCGACGTGCTCGTGCGAGACGAGATTCAGCGACAGCCGCCGGCAGCTCGGGCAGCGCACGGCCAGACCGACAGTCGCCTCCGTCGCCGTCAGGAGCGTGAACGAGGACGGGAAGACGGGACGCGGTCGCTCCTCGGGGTAGCAGAAGAAGCTCCACGGCCACTCGCCGCCCTTGATCCGCACCGCTGCGAGCTCCCCCAACTCGTCCCCGACCGCCTCGAGCCGGGACGTCATGAGGTTGAGGAAGTCTCCCGCCGCGAGCCCCAGCGGCGCCCAGTCGAGCTCCCCGTGAGTCAGGAGGCCGTCGTGGTCGTCACCGCAGTCGCAGCCGAAACGGACGCGGAAGACCGCCGGATGCGTCGCGCCGGGAAGCTGCTCGATGCTGCGGAAGGCCGACAGCGGCACGTGCGTCTCGCCTCGCACGGGACAGGCGAAGGCGTACCGGCTCGTGAGCGCGTCGTACATGGGGAATTTCTAGAGACGACGCCGGACGTCGAGGCGGCGTTCCGGCCTCAGTACGTGATCAGCGAATGGACGTCGTACTGCGCGAGCCGCTCGCGGCCGTCGAGGAAGGAGAGCTCGAGCACGAAGTTCACGCCGACGACACGTCCGCCGAGTTGTTCGACCAGTCCGGCGATCGCCTGCACGGTGCCGCCCGTGGCGAGGACGTCGTCGTGGATGACGACGCGGGCTCCGCGCCCGATGGCGTCGGCCGCCACCTCGAGCGTGTTCTCGCCGTACTCGAGCGCGTAGGTCGCGGAGACCGTCTGGGGCGGGAGCTTGCCGGGCCGTCTCGCCGCGACGAAGCCGCAGTCGGCGGCCACGGCGATTGCGGCGCCGAGCCAGAAGCCTCGAGCCTCCGCGCCGACGACGAGATCGGCTTCCCGCTCGCGGGTCCAGCCCGCGAGCTCGTCGACGGCCTGTTGCAAGGCGTCTGAGTCCATGAGCAGCGGCGAGATGTCCTTGAACCCGATGCCCGGCTCCGGGAAGTCGGGCACTTCGCGGACTTTCTCCTTGAGGTCGATCACTCGGCGAGTCTACGCACGTTGCGCCAGAGCAGCAGGTCGGCGAGCTCCTGCGCGGACTGTGCGAGCTGCTGCAGGTCGGCCAGGGCCGCCCGCCGCCGCTCGGCGTTGCGCGACCGCAGCGCCGGTGCGATCACCGCCTCGAGCAGACCCGTCTCGCGGTCGACGGAAGTGCGGAAGGCGCGCAGGTTGCGGGCACCGAGCCCGAACCGCGCGAGCGTCTCGCACGCCGCCGCGATGTCGGCGTCGCTGGCCGGGTAGAAGCGCTGCCCTCCCTCGAGGCGCGACTCGAGCAGACCGAACTCCTCGAGCTCGCGCGCCCGGTCGGAAGTGATGCCCGCGCGATCGCAGAGCTCGTCCAGATCGAGCTCCTCCTCCTCGCCCGCACCGACCGCCGCCCGGCGCCGCCGCCGCTCCTTGCCCGCCCCTGCGGCGAGCTCTTCGCGAATCACGCGCAACGGCAGGAACTCGTCGCGCTGCAACCGGAGGATGGTCTCCAACCGCTCCACGTCGTCTTCGGAGAAGAGCCGGTAGCCGCCCTGCGTCCGGCGTGGTGTGAGGAGCCCCTGGTCCTCGAGATAGCGGATCTTCGAGATCGACACGTCCGGGAACTCGTCCTGGAGCATGCTGCAGACGGTCCCGATCGTCAGGAGCCTGCGGCGGGACGGTGCGTCGGTCGTAGCCACTAGCGGTGGAGGAACGTCAGGCGGTACTTGCCGATCTGGAGCTCGTCCCCGTCGTTCAGCTCGGCGGCGTCGACCCGCGCGCGGTTGACGAACGTCCCGTTCAGGCTCCCCTGGTCCTCGAGCCGCCAGCGCTCGCCATCACGGACGACGACGGCGTGCTTGCGTGAGACGGTGACGTCGTCGAGGAAGATGCCGCACTCCGGAGAGCGCCCGATCGTCGTCGGTCCCGCCTCGAGCGAGAACACCTCGCCGGCGCGGCCGCCGCCGGAGCGCACGATCAGCGCCGCACCGTCCAGGCCGAGGTCGTCGAGCGTGTCGAGCCGATCGTCCGGCTCGGCCGGCGTGAAGGCCTCCGTCGTCTCCCCCTCGGCGGGAGCGACGAGCGCCGCGCCGCACCGCGCGCAGAATCGTGCCGATTCCAGGTTGCTGTAGCCGCACTCCGGGCAGTAGACGTGCGACATCAGGCAGGCGGGGTCGCCTTGCCGGTGAGGATGGCGGTGAGCGACTCCACGTCGACCGAGTCGAGCACGCTCTTCCCCTCCGTCTCGCGCAGCCGGGCGACGAGCTCCGCGCGCAGGATGTCGATCTTTCCGTGCAGGAGCCGGCGGCGGTACGAAACCTCCTGCTCCTCCTGCGTGAGGTCGTCGATGAACTTCTTCAGATCCTCGTCCGACAGCGTTGCGAGGTCGGGGAGCGGTTCCATCGCGTGCCTTTCGACGGGTTTCGGGCACCCTCATCGAGGGTGAAGCTGAACTTTAGCTTTTGCCTTTGCCGCCCGTCCAGAGCCGGACTACACGCGTGCCTCCGCCGCCTCGCCTTGCTCGATCTCCTCGACGAGGCTGCGCAGCTCGCGGGCGAGCTCCTCCGACGCGTTCCGTGTCTCACCCTCGGCGTAGAGGTGGATGAGCGGCTCGTCCGGGTCGGGCAGTACCTGCGCCCAGCCGCGCTCGTCGAAGAGCTTGATCCCGTCGGTGAGGTCGAGCTCCCGTCCTGCGAGCCGCTCGTTGAGGACACGCATGACGAGCCCCTTGAGCGCCCACGGGACACGGCAACTGGTGGTGGACGAGAGTCGGCTCCGGCAGCTCGGCCACGAGCTCGGAGAGCGGCCGGTCGACCGGCGCGAGCAGCTCGAGCAGCTTTGCGAGGCTCGCCACGGCGTCGTAGCCGGGCAGGAACTCCGGGAAGACGTAGCCGCCGCCGACGGCGCCGGCGAAGACGACGTCCCCCTGCGCGGCGACCCGCGTCAGGTCCGGCAGCGACGTGGGCGTGCGCACGACCTCGAGCCCGGAGCCCTCGACGAGGCGGTCGACCTGGCTCGTGACCGTGACGGGGAAGGCGAGCTTGCCCGTCCTGCCGTCGGAGCCGATCAGCCGGAGGAAGAGCAGCAGCGCCTGCTCGACCGGAACCTCGCGTGCCTGCTCGTCCACGAGGTAGAGCCGTTCCGCCGCGCGGTCGAAAACGGCGCCGAGATCCGCCCCGACCACCGGCACGAGGCGCTTCGCCTGGCCGATCGAGGCGGCGAGCCCGGGAGGGGCATCCGCCTCGTCCACCGTCTCGCCCGTGAATGCATGCGCCGCGACGACCTCGACGCCCAGCGGCCCGAGCACGAGCGGGAGTACGTACGAGGCTCCCGAGAAGCCGTAGTCCACCACGATCCGGAAACGGCGGGCCTGCACAGCCTCGACGTCGATCGTCGACAGGAGCTCCGCTGCATACGTCTCGCGCACCCGCGCGGGATAGGAGATGCCGCCGACTTCGGCGGCCGCCACCCGGCGGAACTCGCCGCGCATGAAGTGCTTCTCGACCTCCTTCTGCATGGCGGTGCTCATCTCGATTCCCGGCTGCTCGAAGAACTGGATCCGGAGGACCTCGGGGTCGCTCGGGCTGACGCCGACGTGGACTCCGGCGTCGTACGCCTCCGACTTCACGAGGTGGCGGGCCACGGCGGCCGGGCTGACGCGGAGGTCGGCGACGTGGACGCCGGTCGATGAGATCCCGGAGATCATCGCCCGCTTGATCATCCGGCAGGCCGGGGCGCTCTCGCGGCTGACGACGACCCGGGCGCCACGTCTCAGAGCAGTGCCGAGCGCGGCAGCGAGCCTCACCGCGACGTCCGGAGTGAGGTCGACGTTGACCATTCCCGAGACTCCCTGCTTGCCGAAGACGCGTGTCGTTCCGCGCGACTCCCAGATCACGCTCTCGTGGAGCTGCGAGCCGGTCTCCACCTCCTTGAACGGGTAGATGCGGACGCCGGGCAGGATCACGCTCTCGGCGCCGACCGTCACCTCGTCGCCGATCGCGACGCCCTCGTGTACGCGGACGTGGGCTCGGAGATCGCACCCACGCCCGATGATCGCGCCCTCGACGGTGGTGCTCCGGCCGATGTACGTGGAGCTGTCGACGATCGAGCGGACGACGCGGCCGCGCTCCCGGACGGTCACGCTCGCCGCGAGCACGGAGTGCGGTCCGACACCGGCACCGCGGGAGATCCGGCAGTAGTTGCCGAGGTAGGCCGGCCCTTCGATCGCGTCGAGGTCGTCGAGGTCCACCCCCTCCCCCAGCCACACGTTGCCGCGGATGCGGATCCCCGAGATCTCGAGCCGCACCCGCTCGTCGAGAGCGTCGAAGTTCGCCTGGCGGTACTGGTCGAGGTTGCCGATGTCCTGCCAGTAGCCGTCGAGGACGTGGCCGTAGATCGGCCGGCCCATCTCGAGCAGGAGAGGGAACAGTTCCTGCGAGAAGTCGAAGGGACGGTCCTGCGGAACGTGCTTCAGCACCTCCGGCTCGAGGACGTAGATGCCGGTGTTGATCGTGTCGGAGAAGACCTGGCCCCAGGACGGCTTCTCGAGGAAGCGCTCGACGCGGCCGTCATCGTCGGTGACGACGATGCCGAACTCGAGCGGATTGTCGACGGACTTCAGGCCGATGGTCACCGACGCCTGCTTCTCCCGGTGTGCCTCCACGAGTTCGGTCAGGTCGACGTCGCAGACCGCGTCGCCGGAGATGACGAGGAAGGTGTCGTCGAGCCTCCCGGCGGCGAGCCGGACCGAGCCGGCGGTTCCGAGCGGCGACTCCTCCACCGAGTAGCCGATGTCGACGCCGAGAGCCTCGCCGCTCCCGAAGTAGCTCCGGATCGCCTGCGGGAGAAAGGCGACGGTGACGATCACGTCCTCGAAGCCGTGCAGCCGCAGGAGCTCGACGATGTGCTCCATGCACGGCTTGCCGACGATCGGCACCATCGGCTTCGGCTGGTTCGAGGTCAGGGGACGCAGGCGTGTCCCCTCTCCCCCGGCCATGACCACGGCCTTCATCGCCCGATCTCTCCCCAGGCGCTCCGGACGTAGAACATCCCCGCAAGGAGCGCGAGCGCGATTCCGGCCCAGAACACGTCGAGGGGCCATTGGGCCGCGTGGTGCGTGACGATGCGGAAGAAGATCGCCGCGTACAGCACCCACGTCGCCGCCTTGCCGACCATGTTCACGTCGATGTCGACGCCGCGCGGCGTCAGGACGGCGCCGCCGGCGAGGAGCACGGCGTCGCGCCCGAGGACGACGAGCAGCCCCGCCCACGGCAGCCGGTGGTAGGCGAAGAGGAGGATCACGGCCGCGTCGATCATCAGCCGGTCTGCCAGCGGATCGGCGAGCTTCCCGAAGCGGGACTCCACGTGCCAGCGGCGGGCGAGGAAGCCGTCGACCTGGTCCGTGACCCCCGCGACGCCGAAGACGACGCCGGCGGACCAGCTCGGCTGGTGGGCTGCCCGCACCATCAGGATCACGAAGGCCGGGATCAGGGCGAGACGCGCGACGGTGAGCGCGTTCGGAAGCTGCGCGAGCGGCGACGGGACTGCCTCGGCCTGCATGCCGCCAAGGATACGGGCGGCTGCCTCGTATCCTCTTCCGGTGGACCACCGGCTGCCGGGTTTCGTCGACGCTCATTGCCACGCCTTTCAGCGTGCGTTGCGCGGCCATGCCGAAGGTGGCGACTTCTGGGCCTGGCGCGAGACCATGCTCGAGCTCGCGCGCGGCCAGACCCCGGAGCGCGTGCGCAGCGAGTACGTGGACGTCTACCGGGAGCTCCGCGCGGCGGGCTACACGGCCGTCGGCGAGTTCCACTATCTCGGCCTCGACGAGGCGCACGCGGCGGCGGACGCAGCGACCGAGGCGGGCGTCGAGCTCGTCCTCCTCCACGTCGCGTACGCGCGCGGCGGGCTCGAGCGGTTCCGGCAGGAGTCCCCTGGCGCCTATCTCCGCGAGCTGGAGCAGCTGCGCGGCGAAGGCCTGCGCGTCGGCGTCGCCCCGCACTCCGTCCGTGCCTGCCCGCGCGACTGGCTGGAGGAGCTCGGCCGCTACGCCGCCGAGCACGAGCTGCCGCTGCACGTACATGCGGACGAGCAGCCGCGCGAGATCGAGGAGTGCCTCGCGGAGCACGGGCTGCGGCCGATCGAGCTGCTCGACGCCTGCGGCTGCCTCGGGCCGCGGACGACGATCGTCCACGCCACTCATGCGGACGGGCACGAGCTCGACCTCCTCGCGGCCGCCGGCGCCCGCATCTGCGCCTGTCCCACGACGGAGGCGAACCTCGGCGACGGCTTTCTCCCCGTCGAGCGCCTCCTCCACCGCTCGATCGAGCTCTGCATCGGGTCGGACTCGAACGTCCGCATCGACCCGCTCGAGGAGCTGCGGGAGCTCGACGCGATCGGCCGCCGGCAGTCCGGCCGGCGGGACGTGTTCGCGGTCGACGAGCTGCTCGAGATCGGATCGGCGAACGGCGCCGCCGCGCTCGGGCTCGAGGAGTGGCCCGCTGTCGCGGTCGATCCGGCGCATCCCGCGCTACGCGGGGTCGAGGACTGGCGGAGCGCGCTCGTCGCCGGCTGCTCCGCCGACGTCTTCGCGGCGGCGTAGCAGCGCCTTCGATCGGGGCGGCCGGATTCGAACCGGCGACCTTTGGTCCCCCAGACCAACGCGCTAACCAGGCTGCGCCACGCCCCGGGCCGGCAAACCGTAGCTCACCGGGACCTCTCGCCCCGCGTAGGCCGTATGGGTGGCATGCGCCGACTCCTCGTTCTCGCCGCCGCACTGCTTCTCGTTCCCGCCGCTTCCGCCGGCACGTCCGCAAGCCGGCCCGTCGCGATCGTCGCGGCGGAGGCCTCGAACCAGGTGATCGCCGTCTCGCTCGGCCCGCACGGCGGGCACGTGCTCAGGCGTGTGCACGTCGTCGACCCGCTCATGGTCGCCGCGCCTCTGCACGGCCCGGCGGTCGTCCTGAGCCCGGCGACCGGAACCGTGACGCTCCTGGCGTGGCACAGCTTGCGGCCGGTCGAGGTCTTCCACGGCTTCCGCGATCCGGAGGTGGCGCGGATCGCGCCCGGCAACCGCTACGTGTACGTCGCCGACGGGGGAACCGGAGACGTGACCGTCATCGACCTCGACCGGCGACGGATCGTCGATCGCCTCCACGTCGGCGCAGGCGCCCACCACATGTCGTTCAGCCCGGACGGCAAGCGGCTCTGGATCGCGCTCAGCGAGGTGGCGACCACGGTCGTCCGGCTCGACACCTCCGACCTGGCGCGGCCACGAAGCGTCGGCCGGCTCCATCCGCGCTACCCGGGGCACAGCGTCGGGTTCGCGCCGGACGGACGAACCGTCTGGCTCAGCTCGGCGCGGGCGCCGTACGTCACGGTCTACAACGCCGCGACCGGGAAGGTCGTGACGGTCGTCGCGGCCGGGCGCGCCCCCCAGGAGGTCGCGTTCTCGGGCGCGCGGGCCCTGCTCACGAGCGGCTACGGCTCCTCGATCGAGGCGGTCCTCTGGAGGACGTACCGGAGGCTCGGCACCGCTCCCATGCCGTACGGCTCGTTCAACCTCGCCACGTTCGGCGGAGAGGTCGTGACGTCGTCGCTCCTGACCGGCTACGTGACCGAGCTCGAGGCCGGCACGCTCCACCGCTTCTGGACGGTGAAGGTCGCGCCCGAGACGCGGTACGTCGCGATCAGCCTCTGGCCGGCGCGCTAGCCGATCTCGACCAACTCCACGGTCGCTCCGCGCGGCAGGGTGAGGAGATCCGTGCCTCCGGCGACGAGCTGCCGGCTCTGCCGCACCACGACGAGCTTTCGGGTCACCACGGCGACGCTGCCGTGCACCCGGTAGGAGCCGCGCGAGGCCCCGTCGGCGGCGAACAGGCGCACGAGCGAGAAGCCCTGCCCTTGCACGACGTCGGCGAATCGCCCGCGCAACCAGCCGAACGACGCAACGTGTCCGGGAATCCTCCCCGCTGCGCTCTGGTGGAGGAGCCAGATTCCGCTCGGCTGCGCGACGGCGATCGAGTCTCCGGTCGGCGCGAACGCGACCCCGGTCACGGGAGCCCGAACCGCCAGAACGGCTCGCCGCTCGTGCGCGACGTCATAGACGATCGCCCGCCCACCGGCGCCGACATAGGCAAAGGCGAGGGAGTCCGGGCGCCACGACGGCCGCACCGCGCGCACCGAGCGGTCGAGGACGGTGTCGTTCGTGCCGTTCCCCCAGATCAGGTGCAGGACGAAGCGCCGGCCGACATGGGCGATGTAGGCGATGCGGTTGCCGAACGGCGCCCAGGCGATCGCCACGACCGGGCCCCCTGCCGGCTGTGACCAGGCGCGGCGGCCGTCCGGCGCCAGCGCGACGAGCGAGCGGCCGATGCCGGCGGCGACGAACAGCGCGTGCGGGGAGAGCGCGGCGGCGGTGACCGGCAGTCCCTGCAGCCGGAAACCGCTCTTCGTGACGACCGAGAGCCGGCCGTCGACGACCGCGGCGATGCCTGCTGCCCCGTTCGGGAGCTGCAGACTCGTCACGCCCGTGACGGTGCGCCTCGCGGCTCCAAAGTGGACGTGGAGCGCGCCGGCGGCCGCCAACGAGCCGGCCGCGATCGCGAGCAGCACGATCGCGGTTGCGAAGACGACGACGAAGGTGCGGAGCGCGCGGCGCGGCGGCATGGTGGGTTGCAGCGCGGCAAGGGCGGCGGCCAGCGCTCTCTCCCCCACCTCCGGCTCGGGATCCGGCGAGCTCGCCGAGGAGCCCCTCGAGCCGTCGCTCGAGCTCACTCGACATGCTCCACCTCCAGCGACTCCCGCAACTGGTCGAGCGCCCGCGCGAGACGGGAGTTCACCGTGCCGACAGGGAGGTCGAGCGTCGCGGCGATCTCCTTCGGCGTCATCCCGACCCCATAACGGAGCACGACGGCGACGCGCCGGTCGAGCGGCAGCGCCGCCACCGTCGCGAGGAGGCTCGCGGTCGCCGCTCGCCATGCACGGGAGCGAGATCAGGCAGCTCGGGCGGCTCGTCGGCCGAGAGCCGCCGCTCGGCGCGCAAGACGTCGAGCGCGCGGTTGGCGACGATCCGGTGCAGCCACGGCGCGAAGGGCCGTCGGTCGTCGAACCGTCCGAGCGCGGCGAACGCACGCTCGAAGCCGTCAGCCGCGACGTCGTCGGCCAGCGCCCGCCTCCCCGTGATGGCGAACGCCGCACGCCAGGCGTCGCGCCAGTAACGGCGGAACAGGGCTGCCGCCGCGTCACGGTCGCCGCGACGCGCACGCCGCACGAGATCCCGGTCGCTCGGTTCACGCACTCCTCGCAGTGTGTACGAGCGACCGACGCGTCGAGGTCCCGGCTTCGGGCATAGTCAGCCCGTGGACGGCTGGGACGAGCACGACGGCGCCCTCGAGCGGGAGTTCGAGCTGCCGTCGTTCCCGGCGGCGATCGAATTCGTCGTCCGGCTCGGCGAGCTGGCGGAGAGCGAGAACCACCATCCGGACATCGACATCCGCTACCGCCGTGTCACGGTGCGGTGGACGACCCACTCCGCCGGTGGGATCACCGAGCGCGACCACGAGATGGCCGAGCGTACGTCCGCGCTCGCATCCGCGTAACCCCCTGCAGCGTAGGTAGAAGTACGAGGTCCTATGCAAACCGTCAAGTACCTGATCGTCGGGGCCGGGATGACCGGCGACATGGCCGCGAAGGGCATTCGCGAGCACGACTCCGACGGCTCGATCGTCATGATCGGCGCCGACCCGCACCCGCCGTACAAGCGCCCGCTGCTCACGAAAGGGCTCTGGCAGGGCGCGCCGGAGGAGAAGCTCTGGCGCGAGCCGGCCGAGGGCGTCGAGCTCGTCACCGGCCGGCGAATCGTCTCGCTCGACCTCGAGGCGCGCCGCGCCGCCAACGACTCCGGCGAGGAGTACGCCTGGGAGCGGCTGCTGCTCGCCACCGGGGCAACGCCCCGCGTGATTCCCGGGGCCGAGGGCGTCGTGTGGCTGCGCACGCTCGACGATTACCGGCAGTTGCGCGAGCTCGCGAGCGAGGGCGCCCGCTTCGTCGTGATCGGCGGCGGCTTCGTCGGCTCCGAGATTGCGGCCGCCCTGACCGGCGTCGGCTGCCAGGTGACGATGGTCTTCCCGGAGCCGGGAATCGCGCACCGCGTCCTGCCCGCCGCTCTCTCCGTCTTCGTCACCGACTACTACCGAGAGCACGGCGTCGAGGTGCTGAGCGGCGAGACGGTGACCGCGGCCAGCGGCACATCGGTCGTGCTCGGCTCGGGCCGCGTCCTGGAGGCGAACGGCGTCGTGGGCGGGCTCGGTGTCCTCCCCGACGTCCACCTCGCCGAAGCGGCCGGCCTGTCCGTCGACAACGGGATCGTCGTAGACGAATACGGGCGGGCCGACGGTCGCGACGACGTGTATGCCGCCGGGGACGTGGCGAACTTCCCGCTGCTCGCGCTCGGGATGGGCACACGCGTCGAGCACGAGGATCACGCCAACGCACACGGCCGGACGGTCGGCGGCAACATGGCCGGCGCGGGCATCGTCTACGACCATCTCCCGTTCTTCTACTCGGACCTGTTCGATCTCGGCTACGAAGCAGTCGGCGAGGTCGACTCCCGCCTCGAGACGGTCGAGCGGTGGGAGGAGCCCAACCGCAAGGGCGTCATCGCCTACGTCGACGCGGAGCGGCGGCCACGGGGCTTCCTCCTCTGGAACGTCTGGGACAAGATCGACGACGCCCGCGAGCGCATCCGGGCGGCTGCGCCGGTGGAGGCCGGCGCCCTTGTCTGAGCCCGGATCGCGTCTGGCGCGCTCCCGCAAGCCCCGCCACGGCCGGGAGCTCCTCTGCGAGACGGTCTTCCGCCCGCTCGCGCATCCGCTCGTGCTCGCGCTCGCCCGGCTGCGCGTCCCGCCGCCGGTCGTCGTCGTGGCCTCCGGCGCGGCAGGTGTCGCGGCTGCGGTCGAACTGGGCCGTGGATCGTTGCTCGCCGCGGCGCTCGTCCTCCAGCTCAAGACGATCCTCGACAACGCAGACGGGCAGCTTGCGCGCCTGACGGGCCGAACGAGCGCCTTCGGTCGCTATCTCGACTCCGAGGTCGACCTCGTGGTCGACGCCGCGCTCTTCGCGGCTATCGCGTGGCAGACGGGACGCCCGGCTCTCGCGCTGGCCGGCTTCGTCGCGCTCACGTCGGTGCTCAGCCTCAACTTCAATGCCGAGCGGCTGTCGCGGGCGGTCGCCGACGTGAGGGACGGGGACGGTAGCCGTGCGACCGCTCTCCTGCGCCGGGTCTACTCGGTCGTGTACGCGCCGCAGGACCGGCTCGCCGAGCGGCTCGTCGCGCGGCGACCGGAGCTGGCGAGCCCGCTCGCCGTCTCGCTCCTCGCCAACCTCGGCCTGACGACGCAACTCGCCGCCTTCGGCCTCCTGCTCGCCCTCGGCCACCCGTCCGCAATCGCGTGGCTCGCAGTCGCCGAGCTCCTCGTCGTCGCGGCCGCGCTCTTGCCCCGCCGCGCTCCCGCTCGGCGAGAGGAGCCGGCGTGAGCAACGTGTTCGAGCTCCCGGCTACGCCTGGCGACGAGCGGGCACGTCAGCTGACCGCCGGCGCAGTGGGAGCGGCTCGAGCAGCAGGCGGCAGAGATCCTCGCCGCGTTCGGGCTCGACCTCGACACGCCGGGCACGCGCGACACGCCGCGCCGCTTCCTTCAGGCGCTCCACGACGCCACCGCCGGCTACGACGGCGACCCCAAGCTGCGGACGCTCTTCCCGAACGAGCGGCCCGAAGGCGTCGACGGCCGCCGCGCGCAGATCGTCGAGGGCCCGATCGGCTTCTACGCGCTCTGCGAGCACCATGCTCTGCCGTTCCACGGCCGGGCGCACCTGGCCTACGTCGCCGGAGAGGAGATCCTCGGCATCTCGAAGCTCACGCGCCTCGTCCGCCTCTACGCGCGCCGCTTCACGGTGCAGGAGAGGCTGACGGAGGAGCTCGCGGACGGCCTCCGCGAGCTTGCAGGCGCGCGTGGCGTCGCCGTGAAGCTCGAGGCTGCGCACCTCTGCACCGCGATGCGCGGCGTCGAGGAGGACGGCTCGCTCACCGTCACGACCGCCTGGCGCGGGCTGTACGACGAAGACGAGACGCTGCGCGCGGAGTTCCTTACGCTGACGCGGTGATCGAGCCGCTCGCGCTCCTCGCCGAGGACGAGAACCTCCCCCGCTGGGACGTGCCGGCCGAGCTCGAGCGCCTCTACGGAGGCGCGATCGGCCTCTCCGAGCCGTGCGTCGTGGCGAACTTCGTGGAGTCCCTCGACGGCGTGGTCGCGGTACCGAGACTGCCGGGCTCACACGCCGTGATCTCCGGCGGAAGCGAGGCGGATCGCTTCGTGCTGGCCCTCCTGCGAGCCTGTGCGGACGCGATCGTCATCGGCTCCGGCACGCTTCTCGCCTCCCCGCACGGCACGTGGCGCGTCGATCGCGCCTACCCGCCCGCTGCGGACGCGTTCGCCGAGCTGCGCGCCCGGCGCGGCCGGCGCGAGCAGCCGCTCCTTGCGATCGTGACGACCGGCGGCTCGCTCGATCCGGCGCATCCGGTACTCGAGACCGGAGCGCTCGTGCTCACGACCGAGGAGGCGGCGCCCCGCCTGCGCGCAGCCGTGCCGGAGGCGACCGAGGTCGTCGCCGTGAGCAAGGGTGACGCTGTCGACATGGGAGCGGCGGTGGACGTACTGCGCGCACACGGGTGCTCCGTGATCGTCTCCGAGGCGGGCCCGACGCTGTTCGCCCACCTGATTGCGTCGCGGCTCGTCGACGAGCTCTTCCTCACCGTCTCGCCTCTGATCGCGGGGCGAGCGGCCGACGCGCGATTCGGGCTCGTCGAGGGCGTCGAGCTGCTGCCGGACACGCGGGTGGCCGGACGCCTCCGCTCCGTGCGCACCCATGGCTCGCACCTCTTCCTTCGTTACGCCCTGACCTGAGATCCGCGCTTTTGCGGATGCCGGATCCCCACCGGCGGGCAATCCTGGGCTTGCCGACGGAAGGAGCCCACATGACCGCGATCGACATCGGCCGCCACCATGAGCTGAGGGATCTCGTGCGCGAGCTGCGCATGGCCGCACGCACCATCCGCTCCCAGACAATCCTCGAACGGCGCGAGACCTGCGACTCGCTGGCCTCGTCGCTGCGCGACCGCCTCGAGCCGCACGCCACCCTCGACGTGCAGGGGTTGGAAGCCCTCGGCGTCTGGACGGACTCGCTCGGGCAGGCCGACCCCTCGGACCCCGACGTTCTCCAGGAGCTGCTCTACGGGATCGACGCGCTCGTCCGCGTCCACCTCTGGCGCGAGACGGGCATGCCGCTCGAGCCGCCGGAGGCGCGCAGCCGGGCGGACGTCTAGTGGTGTGACCGGGGACGTTGCCCCGGCGAACGTTGCCGGTTACATCACCAGGTCAACCCTCGAGGCGCTTGTAGAGGCGGTCGATCAGCTCTGGCATCGCCTCGAGCCGCTGGGTGATCGCCCGTAGCCGGTACTCGCGGAAGTGCTCCGGCTCGACCTCGAGCGCCTGCGCGAGCGTCTGCACGATGTCGTTCGACGGCACCGGCCGGTTGCCGTGCACGAGGTGGTTGAGGTAGCCGGCAGAGAGCCCGGTGCTGCCGGCGAGCTGGCGGTAGGTGACGCCCTGCTCGTCCATGAGCCGTTGCACCGTCTGCCCGAACCCCTCTTCGCTGAACCGACGCCGTTTCGCCACTGCTCAAGCCTCCTTGCCCAGGTCGGCAACATCTAATCGTCTCTCAGCCCCGCTTGCGCGGTCGCGGACGTCGACCTTGCCGTCCTCGAGGCTCTTGCGCCCGGCGGTGACGCGGATCGGGCAGCCGATCAGATCGGCGTCGGCGAACTTCTCCCCCGCCCGCTGATCCCGGTCGTCGAGCAGGACCTCGAGCCCGGCGGCGGAGAGCGCCTCGGCGGCGCGCTCCGCGATCTGCTCGGCTCCGGGCAGCGCGACGACGTGCGCGTCGTACGGGGCCACGGACCGTGGCCAGATGATCCCGTTCTCGTCGTGGCTCTGCTCGACGATCGCGGCCATCGTGCGGGCGAGGCCGATCCCGTAGCTGCCCATGACGAGCGGCTTCTCCTTCCCGTCCTCGTCGAGAAACGTCGCACCGAAGGCCTGCGAGTGGAAGGTGCCGAGCTTGAAGATGTGGCCGACCTCGACGGCCGTCTCCACCTCGAGGGTGCCGCCGCACTCCGGGCAGGCGTCCCCCGCCTTCGCCTGCCGGATGTCGGCGAACGTCGCCTCGTAGTCGCGCCCCGCCTGGACGCCGCGAAGGTGCCAGCCGTCCTCGTTTGCGCCCGCGACGTACTGGCCCTGCCGCAGCGCCTCGTCGGCGATCACGTCGACGTCGCTGCCGACCGGGCCGAGCGAGCCGCCACCGGCGCCGAACGCCGCGCTGATCTCGTCGTCGGTCGCCGGCCGGAACGAGGCTTCGAAGAACGTCTCGAGCTTCTCGGGGCTGAGGCGATCGTCGCCGCGGACGAGCGCGAGCACGAGCCGGTCACCGACGACGACCGGCAGCGCCTTCGAGGTCGCCGACTCGGCGACACCGAGGAACTCGGCGAGCTCCTCGATCGTCCCCACGCCCGGTGTCTCCACCCGCTCGGGCGCGTCGAGCGGCGCGGCAAGCTCGGCCGGGCGCGGCACGCCGCGGGCGGCCTCGATGTCGGCGAAGTAGTCGCCGGTCTCGCAGCGCATCAGCTCGTTCTCGCCCGAGCCGGTCGGCGCGAGGAAGCCGAGCGAGTCCTTGCCGCCCATGACCCCGGACTCCGCCTCGACGAGGTACGCCTCGAGCCCACAGCGCTCGAAGATGCGGGCGTACGCCTGCTCGTGCCGCTGGAACGCCGCGTCGAGGCCGGCGGCGTCGGCGTCGAACGTGTAGGAGTCCTTCATGATGAACTCGCGAACGCGCAGGAGGCCGCCGCGCGGCCGCGGCTCGTCCCGGTCCTTGATCGAGAAGTGGTACCAGACCTGCGGCAGTTGCTTGTACGACTGGATCTCGCGCGCGAGGAAGGTCATCGACTCCTCGTGCGTCATCGGCAGCACGAACTTCCGGCCGCCGCTGTCGTTCAGCCGGAAGAGGATCGGGATGTCGATCCGGCCCGTCGTCTCCCAGAGCTCGGCCGGCGTGAGGGTCGGCGCGAGCATCTCCTGGCCGCCGATCGCGTCGATCTCCTCGCGGATGATCTGCTCGATCCGCATGTGGACGCGCCAGCCGAGCGGCAGGAAGCTCCACAGGCCGGCGCCGATCTGGCGGATGAAGCCGCCCCGCACGAGCAGGCGGTGCGACGCGGCCTCCGCGTCGGCGGGCGGCTCGCGCAGGGTCGGTAGGAAGAGCTGTGAGGCTCGGGCGATCATCGGCGTTGTCGCCTTAGGCTATTCGAGAGGGATCATCGAGGCTTCGGCCATCGCCAAAGCCGCAGGCTTGGCCATCTTCAGGCGCTTGGGCCGCTGCATCCCGCCGGCGATCCACCTGTCGATCTCCGAGAAGAGCTCGTCGATGAGGACGTCCGACGGAACCTTCTTGAGCACGCGGCCGTGCGCGTAGACGAATCCGACGTCCCGGCCTCCGGCGATCCCGAAGTCGGCGTCGCCCGCCTCCCCGGGGCCGTTCACCGCGCAGCCGAGCACCGCGATCTCGAAATGCTCGTCGTAATCCCCCTTGCGCCGCTCGACTTCCTCGGCGAGCGACTGGACGCCGACGTTGTCGCGGCCACAACTCGGGCAGGCGATCATCACCGGCCCACGGTGGCGCAGCCCGAGCGCGGAGAGGATCTCCCAGGCCGTCTTGACTTCCTCGACCGGGTCGGCCGTGAGGCTGACGCGGATCGTGTCTCCGATCCCGTCGACCAGCAGCGCGCCCATCCCGACGGCGCTCTTGATCGAGCCGGAGAAGGGCGTTCCCGCCTCCGTCACGCCGAGGTGGAGCGGATACGGCACCTTCGCCGAGAGCATCCGGTAGGCGCGGATCATCGTCGGCACGTGGCTCGACTTGACCGAGATCTTGAAGTCGTGGAAGTCGAGCTGCTCGAGCAGGCGCACCTCCTCGAGCGCAGCCTCGACGAGAGCCTCCGCCTGGTCCTTGTGCGCAAGCTCGGTCAGGTGCTTCGGGAGCGAGCCGGAGTTGGCGCCGATCCGCATCGGGATCCCTGCCTTCTGCGCAGCCTTGACGACCTGCTCGACCTTGTCCGGCCCGCCGATGTTGCCGGGGTTGATCCGCACGGCGGCGACCCCGCCCTCGATCGCCTTGAGCGCGAGCGACGCATTGAAGTGAATGTCCGCGATCACCGGAAGCGGCGAGAGCCGGACGATCTTCGGCAGCGCCTCTGCATCCTCGAGCTTGGGGACGGCGACGCGCACCACCTCGCAACCGGCCGACGCGAGTGCGGCGATCTGGGCGGTGGTTGCAGGGACGTCGTGCGTCTTCGTGAGCGTCATCGACTGGACGACGACGGGGGCGCCGCCGCCGATCTTCACGCCGCCGACCGAGATCTGCCGCTCGCTGGCCACCTCGTCTCAGTCTAGCCGGGTCTCTTTCGCGCCAATCCCAGCCCTCAGCGGACTCTGAGGCGCCGCGGCCCCGTCCTAGTGCGGCGCCGCGCCCGAAAGGTCGTTCGAGAACGCGATCACGAAGACGAGCAGGATGAGCGCGATCCCGACGACGGAGACCCGCTCGTACACCTCGCGCGCGAGCGCGCGGCGCCGCACTCCCTCGACGAGCGAGAAGAGGATGTGCCCGCCGTCGAGCGGCAGCAGCGGCAGGAGGTTGAGCAGCGCGAGGGACATGCTCACGAACGCGAGCAGCTCGAGGTACCACGTGAGGCCTATCTCGAGCTCGACGTGCGACGCGCGGACGATCCCGACCGGACCCGAGAGATTCTTCCGCCCGTGACCGGAGAAGAGCGAGCCCAACCCGGCCGCGGTGCCCGTCACGACGTGTCCCAGGTCTCCCGCCGCCGTGCTCGCCGCGCGCCCCGTCGAGTAGCCCACCACTTCGGCCGCCGGCTCGAAGCCCCAGATCCAGCGTCCCTGACGGAAGACCGTGCGGCGCGGCCCGAGCGTCACGAGGGAGCTTCCGCGTCGCACGGTCAGGGTCAGCGGACCGCCACGGGTCGCGCGAATCAGGCGCGAGACCTTCGAGAACGCATGGGCCGGCCGACCGTCGACGGCGACGACGGAATCCCCCGCCCGCAACCCGGCGGCCGCCGCCGGCGTCCCGTGCTCCACCGCGGCGACCGTCGTGCCCGGCCGGTTCGAGGGCCCGCCGCTGACGGCGAAGACGACGAAGAGGATGGCGAAGGCGATGAGGACGTTGGCGAGCGGCCCTGCGGCGATGACGGTCACGCGCTTCCACGTCGGAGCGCGCCAGTAGGCGTCCGGGGCGGTCCCTTCCTCGACCTCCCGCAGGGCGCGCCTCGCCGCCCGCCGCGCGGCAGCCGACAGATGCGCAGCCTCGACCTCCTCCTCGAGCGCTGGATACGCCTGCCGGGCGCCCTCGTAGTCCTGGGCCTCGAGCCGGCGGCGGACCGTGCCGAGAGCGGCCGCGAGGGCCGGCTCCTCTCGCAGTGCCGGCTCCATGAAGATCTGCAGGTCGCGCGCCGCCGGCCGGTGCATGCCGGGGATCCGGACGAGCCCGCCCAGCGGAATCATGCCGATCCCGTACTCGATCCCCTTCCGCTTGATCTTGACGAGAGCCGGCGGGAAGCCGACGTAGAAGCTCCGCGGCCGCATCCCGACGGCGAGAGCAGCCGTGAAATGCCCGACCTCGTGCAGGAAGACGAGGAGGACGAGGCCACCGATCACGACGAGCCAGGTCATGCCGCGGCCAGCGCTCCCTCCGCGAGGGCGCGCGCCTCGCGATCTGCCTCGACCAGGTCGTCGAGGTCGCGCACCGGCCCCGTGCCGGCCGCGGCGAGCGTCTCCCCGACGACCTCGGGGATGCCGAGGAACGGCAGCCGCTCGGCGAGGAAGGCGGCCACCGCGACCTCGTTCGCCGCGTTGTAGACGCACGGCGCGCTGCCACCTTCCGCGCCGGCGGCGCGGGCAAGGGCGAGCATCGGGAAGGTCTCGACGTCGGGCTCCGCGAACTCGAGCGTGAGCCCCGCGAGGTCGAGCGGGGGCAGCGGCGTCTCAGCGCGCTCCGGGTACGTGAGCGCGTACGAGATCGGGACGCGCATGTCGGGGTAGCCGAGGTGCGCGAGCGAGGCGCCGTCGCGAAAGCGGACGATCGCATGGACGATCGAGGTCGGCTGGATCGCGACCTCGATTCGCTCGTAGGGCACGTCGAAGAGGAAGTGCGCCTCGATCACCTCGAGGCCCTTGTTCGCAAGCGTCGCCGAATCCACGGTGATCTTGGGGCCCATCCGCCAGGTCGGGTGCGCAAGCGCCTGCTCCGGCGTCACGTCCTCGAGCTCGCCGCGGGAGCGGCCGCGGAACGGCCCGCCGGAGCCCGTCAGGACGAGCGTGTCCACCTGCTCCACGGGCCGTCCTTCGAGGCACTGGAGGAGCGCCGAGTGCTCGCTGTCCACCGGAAGGATCCGTCCGCCGCCGCGCTCGCGGGCGGCGAGCGCGAGGCCGCCGGCCGCAACGAGGCTCTCCTTGTTCGCCAGCGCCAGGTCGACGCCGCGCTCGAGCGTCCACAGCGTCGCGTGGATGCCGGCGAAGCCGACGATGGCGTTGAGGACGACATCCGGCTCCGCGCGCTCGAGCAGGTCCGTCACGTCGCCGCCGACCTGCCTGAGCGGCGCATCGACGCCATCGAGAGGGCTGGAGCCCGAGGCGACGGCGCAGAGCTCGAGCTGCGGGTGCGCCTCGACGATCTCGATCGCCTGCCGGCCGATCGAGCCGGTCGCTCCGAGGAGTGCGACGCGCTTCATCGCGCCAGTGTACGGCCGTCAGTGGTACCCGAAGGCGAGCACGAGGAAGTACGCGGCCGGCGCCGCGAAGAGAAGCCCGTCGATCCGGTCGAGCACTCCGCCGTGGCCGCCGAGGAGGCGGCCGGTGTCCTTCACGTCGAGGTCACGCTTGACCGCCGACTCGAACAGGTCGCCGACGACCTCGGCGAGCACGACGACGACGCCGAGCACCAGCGCCTGCCAGATCGAGACGTAACGGTGCCGGGTGTCGTAGAGAGCGACAAAGGCGACGAACGTGCCGGCCACCGCACCGAACATGAGTCCTTCCCACGTCTTGCCCGGCGAGAGCCGCGGCGCGAGCTTGTGCCGGCCGAGCAGGCGCCCGCCGAGGTAGGCCAGCGTCGCCGCCGCCCAGGCCGCGAGGACGACGGTGAAGGCGATCAGGCGGCCTTCGTCGTGCATCTCGCGCAGGAGGAGGACGAACCCGAGTCCGAGCCCGATCCAGGCCGAGCCGAGCACCGTCGAGCCGAGGGCGGCCGTCGTCGGAGCCCGCGTCGTCGAGACCGCGTGCAGCACGAAGCCGAGCGCGAATGTTGCGAGGAACCCGCCGAGCAGCCAGACGAGCCCGCCCGTGCGCGCCCCGACGAGTGAGAGCACGACTCCTCCGTACACCGCCGGCGCGAGCGGCCGCAGCGGGCGAGCGACCGTCACGAACTCGTGCACCGCGACCACTCCCACCGCGACGAGGAACGCAAACAGCCACCAGCCGCCCAGCCAGAGCAACCCGAGCGCGACCGGCATCCCGACCGCCGCCACGACCACCCGCGAGACGAAGTTGCCCACCGCCCTACCCTGGTCGGCCGTTGCGATCATCTGCCGCCGAATCTACGGCGGCGCCGCGCGTACTCCTCGATCGCACCGCGCAGCTCGCCCGGGCCGAAGTCGGGCCACAGCGTGTCGGTGAAGACGTATTCGGCGTACGCAGACTGCCAGAGAAGGAAGTTCGAGATCCGCCGCTCGCCCGAGGTGCGCACGACGAGATCCGGGTCGGCCATGTCCGGTTCGTAGAGGCACGAAGCGAGCACCGCCTCGTCGACCTCGTCCGGCTCGACACCGTTCTCGAGCAGACGGCGCGCGGCGTCGACGAGCTCCGCGCGGCCTCCGTAGTCGAAGGCGATCCAGAGCTGCAGCCGCGACTTGTCGGCGGTCGCAGCCTCGAGGCCGTCCATCTTCGCCCCCAGCCAGTCCGGCGCGCGGTCGCGGCGGCCGAGGAAGCGGCAGCGGACGCCCTGGGCGGAGAGGTCCTCGAGCTCACGGTCGATCGTCTCTCCGAAGATCTGCATCAGCGCGGCGACCTCATCCGGGGAGCGGGTCCAGTTCTCGGTCGAGAACGCGTAGACCGCGAGGGACTCGATCCCGAGGTCGATCGCCGACTCGACGACCGGCCGGAGCGCGCGCGAGCCGGCCCGGTGGCCCTCCGCGACCGAGACGCCGTGGCTCTCCGCCCAGCGCCCGTTCCCGTCCATGATGATCGCGACCGCGTGCGCGACCTCCGGAAGGTTCTCCTCCGGCGTGACGTCGGTGCCGGGGACGGAGGAGCTCAGACCTCCATCACCTCGGCCTCTTTGTGCTTCAGCAGCTCGTCGATCTGCTTCGTGTGCTCGTCCGTGAGCTCCTGCACGTGCCCCTCGGCACGGTGCTCGTCGTCTGCGCCGACCTCTCCCTGGTCGACGAGCTCCTTCAGGTGGCGCATCACGTCCCGGCGAATCTCGCGGACGGCGACGCGGTGCTCCTCGGCCATGTTGCGCACGACCTTCACGAGCTCCTTCCGCCGCTCCTCGGTCAGCTGCGGGATCGGCAGCCGGATCAGCTTGCCGTCGTTCGAGGGGGTGAGCCCGAGATCCGACTCCTGGATCGCCTTCTCGATCGAGCGGATCGAGCTCGGGTCGAACGGCTGGACGGTGAGCATCCGAGGCTCCGGGACGTTGACGGTCGAGAGCTGGCGCAACGGCGTGGCCGTCCCGTAGTAGTCGACCTCGATCCTGTCGAGGAGGGACGCCGACGCGCGGCCCGTGCGCACGGTGGCGAACTCCGCTCGCGCGTGCTCGACCGACTTCGCCATCCGGTCGCGCGCATCCTGCATCAGGTCTTCCGCCGTCGCCATGCCCTCATTCCTCCTTTGACCCAGTCGCAATGATCGTGCCGACCTCTTCCCCAGCGACAACACGGGCGAGGTTCCCCTCCGCGAGCTCGAACACGTGGATCGAGAGGCGGTTGTCCATGCAGAGCGAGAGCGCGGTCGTGTCCATCACCTTCAGCCCGCGCTCGATCGCCTCGAGGTGCGTGAGCCTCGGCAGGAACTCGGCGTTCGCGACCTTGCGCGGGTCGCCGTCGTAGACCCCCTTGACGCCGTGCTTCGCCATCAGGATCGCGTCGGCGCCCATCTCGAGCGCACGCAGTGCCGCAGCCGTGTCGGTCGTGAAGAACGGGTTGCCGGTGCCGGCGGCGAAGATCACGACGCGACCCTTCTCGAGGTGCCGGATCGCCCTCCGACGGATGTACGGCTCGGCGACCTCGGAGACCTGGAGCGCCGACATGACCCGCGTCACGGCGCCCTCGCGCTCGAGGGCGTCCTGCAGGGCAAGCGCGTTCAGCAGCGTCGCGAGCATCCCGGCGTAGTCGGCCGTGGCGCGATCCATGCCGCTCTCGGCTGCGACCGCCATGCCCCGGTAGAAGTTGCCGCCGCCCACGACCAGCGCGACGTCGACGCCCTCGCTGCGGATGCCGGCGAGCTCTTTTGCGAGCGCCTCGGTGACGTCCGGATCGATCCCGTACTCGCGTGCGCCCATCAGCGCCTCGCCCGAGAGCTTCAGCAGCACCCGCCGGAAGGCAGGCGCGCGAGTTGCCGCAGCGCGAGCCGTTTCGGGGCGGACGCTCATCCCGCGAGCGAGAACCGCTGGAACTCGAGCACCTCCGCGCCCGCGTCTGCGAGCACCCGGCCGACGCTGAACGAGCCGTCGTGGATCCACGGCTGGTCGGCGAGAACGCCGCCACGCTCGGCGAAGAAACGCTTGTCGAGCATTCCCGTCACGATCTTCTCACGGGCCTGCTCGGGCTTCGACTGCACCTCGTCGGAGTTGAGGTAGATCTCCCGCTCGGCTGCGAGCAGGTCGTCCGGAACGTCCTCGCGCCCGACCCAGCGCGGATCCGACCACGAGATGTGCATGGCGAGGTTCCGGGCGAGCTCGTCGTCGCCGCCGCGGAGATGGACGATGACGCCCAGCTTGTTCGCCGGGGGGTGGACGTACGCCGCTATCCGGCCACCGTCGACGGCTTCGAAGCGAGCCGCCCCGGCGACCGCGATGTTCTCGCCGAGCTTCGCCGACAGCGCAGTCCGCTCCTCGTCGACACCGGCGACCGCGTCCACCCCCTCCGCCTCGACGAGCTCGAGCACCTTCTTGCCGAATGCCTGGAACTCCTCGTTCTTCGCCACCGGCTCGGTCTCGCAGCCGACGGCGACCATCGTGCCGCGAGAGTGGTCCTCGGCGAGCCTGTAGCCGACCAGGCCCTCCGTCGTAGCGCGGTCGGCCCGCTTCTGCGCCTGGACCATGCCCTTCTCGCGCAGGACGACGACCGCCGCCTCCATGTCGCCGTTCGTCTCCTGGAGCGCGCGCTTGCAGTCCATCATCCCCGCGCCGGTGCGCTCGCGGAGCTCGCGGACGAGCTGGGCGGAGATCTCGGCGGCCATCACGCGTCCTTCGCGCCACCACGGCCGCCGGAGGCGGCCGGGTTTTCCGGCCGGGCGTCGGCGGCTTCGCCGGCGACGCTTCCAGCCCGAGTCGGATCGCCGAGCGCCGCTTCGGAGCGGTCGGTCGCCTCCGCGCCCTCCTTCGCGGGCGCCTGCCCGGTCGGCACGGGAACGGACTCGCCCTCGGTGACCGGTTCGATCGTCTCGCCGGCGCCCACCTGCTCGACGTCGTCCGGCACGCTCTCCTCGGGCTCGGCCTCCGGCGCCGCCTGCTGCTCGAGCTCGCGCGCCGACACCTTCTGCTTCCCCTCCGAGATGGCCTCGGCCAGGGCGTGCACGACGAGGTTGCACGACCTGATCGCGTCGTCGTTGCCGGGGATGACGTAGTCGGCCTCGTCCGGGTCGCAGTTCGTGTCCACGAGGGCGACGACGGGGATCCCGAGCCGGCGCGCCTCGCGCACCGCGAGCGCCTCCTTCTTCAGGTCGATGATCACGACGGCGTCCGGCTGGCGCCGCATGTCCGCGACGCCGCCGAGGTTCTGCTCGAGCTTCTCGAGCTCACCCCCCATCGAGATCCGCTCCTTCGCCGGCAGGAGCTCGAGCTGGCCCTCCTCCTGCAGGCGGCGCAGCTCGTGCAGGCGGTCGATCCGCTCGGACATCGTGCGCCAGTTCGTGAGCAGCCCGCCGAGCCAGCGATGGTTGACGTAGGGCATCGTGACGCGCTTCGCCTCCTGCTCGACGGCGTCCTGCGCCTGCTTCTTCGTGCCGACGAAGAGGACGCTGCCGTTGCGCTCGCCGACGTTGCGGAGGAACTGCTCGGCCTCGTCGAGGCGCTCCGCCGTCTGCGTCAGATCGATGATGTAGATGCCGCCGCGCTCGGCGAAGATGAAGCGGCGCATCTTCGGGTTCCAGCGTCGCGTTTGGTGGCCGAAGTGGACTCCGGCCTCCAGCAGATCGCGCATGGAGACTGCCATGGAGCGAGCTCCTTCCGATTCGTTTGCTTCCTGCGCCGGCGGGAGTCCCGACGCACCTCCCTTGAAGAGAGAGGCACGCGCGCCGCGGCTGAGCCGCCGGAGAGTAGGGACAGGGACGCCGGGAAGGTTAGCTGCGAGCGCGCCCGAGGGCTGCGGCGAGGTCCGGTGGCAGCGGCGAGGAGACGTCGACCTGCCTCCCGGTGACGGGGTGGACGAAGGCGAGCCGGACCGCGTGGAGGAACTGGCGCTCGAGCCCGAGATCGCCGCGCACGCCGTAGACCGGGTCGCCGGCGACCGGGAGATCTATCGCGGCGAGGTGGACGCGGATCTGATGCGTGCGGCCGGTCTCGAGGCGGACGCGGAGGAGCGCGTGGTGCGGCAGCAACTCCTCGAGCTCGAAGTGCGTCACGGCAGGGCGCGGCCTGTCGGTGTCGAGTGAGTGCCGTACCGGGTCGCGGCGGTCCCGCCCGATCGGAGCCTCGACGGTTCCCCGCCGGGAGCGCGGACGGCCGGCGACGAGCGCGAGGTACTCGCGCGTGAGCTCCCGTCGCCGCACGAGGCGCTGCAAGCCGTCGAACGCCTCCGGCGAGCGCGCGACGACGAGAAGCCCCGACGTGTCGCGGTCGAGCCGGTGGACGATGCCCCGGCGCCCCTCCTCGCCCCCGGCCGCGCCCGCGGCGGCGAGCGCGTGCGCAAGCGTTCCGCCCGCATGGCCGGCTCCCGGATGGACGACGACGCCGGCCGCCTTGTCGACGACGAGCAGGTGCTCGTCGGAGTGGGCGATCCGCAGCTCCGGCATCGGGGCGACCGGGGTCGCTCCGACAGGCTCGCCGCGCTCGACCTCGACCTCGACGTGCTCCCCGCCCTCCAGCCGGTGGCTCTTGTCCCGCGCGCTGCCGTCGACCCGGACCGCGCCGGCCGCGAGCAGCCGCGCGGCCGCCGAGCGCGAGCCGACCTCGGACAGAGCTGCCAGGTAGCGATCGAGGCGCTCTCCCGCCATCTCCGGCGGGACGCGGTGACCTGTCACCGCCGTTCGGCGAGAAACAGCGCGGCCAGCAGGATCCCGACGCCGATCACGATGGAGCTGTCGGCCAGGTTGAACGCGGGCCAGTAGCGGAAGTCGAGGAAGTCGGTCACGTAGCCGAGCCGGACGCGGTCTGCGAGGTTGGACGAGCTACCGCCGATCACGAGCCCGAGCGCGACCGGCAGCACCGGGTGACGTGAGCCGGAGCGGGCGAAGTAGACGAGCATCCAGGCGATCGCCAGCGCCGTGAGAACGATCACCGCAGGGGTCGCGCTTGCAAACAGGCCGAAGGCGATCCCCGAGTTCTGCACGTGCCTGATCGAGAAGGGGCCGACGACGTGGAGCGCGTCGTCGAGGCGGAGATTCGAGACGACGACGTGCTTTGTGACCTGGTCCGCGACGACGGCCGCGACGGCAACGGCCGCGAGCGAGAGCCACTGCGCCGGGGCCGCCGCGAACGAGCGGGTCGCCTGTGACACAGGAGTGAGTGCGTCGGTCGTGGAGCCGACACGAACGTCGACCCGGCGGACGGGTTCGCTCAACTTCCCTCGACTCGCCGCTTGCAGTCGATGCAGAGTGAAGCCCACGGATAGGCCTCGAGCCGCTCGATCGCTATCTCCCGGCCACAGTTCGTGCACGTCCCGTACGTTCCGTCGTCGATGCGCTTCAGCGCGGCGTCGATCTGCGCGAGCACCTCGCCGGAGTTCTCGCCCAACGTGTAGTCGATCTCGCGACCGAGCGTCGCCGTCGCGGTCTCAGCGAGGTCGTCGCTCGTCGCGGCAACCTCCTCGACCTCGTCGTCGAGCGAGCCCGGGTGCTCGGCGCGGAGGGTCGCGATGGCGTGCTCGACCCGGCGCCGCTCTTCGAGCAGGACGTCGCGGAACCTATCGGTGTCGATGCTCGTCATCGCCGTTCCTTTCGGGCTCTGCCGCCCGCGACCGCCGACGTGAGGCGCCGCTCGATCAGCGCGGGCCCCATTCCCGTCAGCTCCACGGTCTTCTCCCGCGTGCCGTGCCCCGAAACGAGGGTCAGGGCCGTCCGCGGTAGCGCCAGCGTGTCCGCGAGGAGGCGCAGGACGGCCTCGTTTGCCCGGCCCCGCTCGGGAGCTTCGGTCACGCGCACCTTCCACGCGTCACCCTGCCGGCCGACGACGGCGGTCCGCCCCGCTCCCGGGCTCACGCGCAGCCGCAGGCGCGTCGTGTCGGTGCTCATGCGGTCAGTCTACGTCCGGGGCGCACCAGTTCCGGCCGCTGGCCTGCGTCAGGCGGCGTCGGCGTCGGAGAGCAGCCCACCCCCGGCCATGCCCTGCCAGGGAACGTCCGGCTCCTCGTCCTCCTCAGCTGCCGCCGGCTCGGCGGCGTCCGCCACGATCTCCTCGAGCGCGGCGAGCGCCTCGACCAGCTGCGCCCGCAGCCGGCGGGACTCGCGGGAAAGATGCTCGTGCTCCGCGATCGCCCGGCGCTGTACGTGGCGCGCCTCACCATGCGCCTCGGTCAGGATGAGCTCCGCCTCGCGCCGAGCCTGCTCCTTCATCTGCGCGGACGCCTGCTCGGCCGAGACGAGCGTCGTGCGCAGGAGGCTCTCGAGCTCCCGGAAGCGGACGAGGTCCGTCTCGAGCTGCTCGACCTTGTCGGCGAGATCGGCGCGCTCGCGCCAGACGTCCTCGAAGCTCTGCGCCACCTCCTCGAGCAGCCCGTCCGTCGGAGCGGTGCGGTAGCCGCCGAAGAGCGTCCGAGGCGGTTTCAGGTGTCGTATCTCGACAGGTGTGAGTGCCATCTCGTCTCCTCAGTCGAAGTTGATGATGAGCCGGACGACCGCCCAGAGCACGATGACGCCGAGCATCGGCGAGAGGTCGAGCCCGCCGAGCGACGGCAGGAAGCGCCGGAAGAGCCGCAGATACGGCTCGCAGACGTCGTACAGGAACCGCTGGAACCGGTTCATCCAGATCGAGTAAGGCAGCCGCAGCCAGCTCGTGACGATGTAGAGCAGGATCACGAGCGTGTAAACGCTGGCGAAGACATTCAGGAACTCATTGACGCTCGAGACCGCGTCGCCCGTGAGCAGGTTCAGGCTGGCCGTGACGCCCATCTCCGAGAGGTTCGCCTCGCGGGCGCCGTCTCCTGTCCTGGCTACGCCTGGTTGAAAAAGCCCCGCTCGAGCATCCGCGCGCGGTCCTCCGCCGACAGCTCGACGTCGGCCGGCGTGAGCAGGAAGACCTTGTCCGCGATGCGCTGCATGCCACCCTCGAGCGCGTACGTGAGGCCGCTGGCGAAGTCGATCAGCCGCTTCGAGAGCTCCTGGTCGGCCGACTGGAGATTGAGGATCACCGGCACACCGTCCTTGAAACGGTCCGCGATCTGCTGTGCGTCGTTGAATCCCCGCGGCAGTACCAGGTGGACGCGGGAAGTTCCCGGCCCGCGCACGGGCTCGAGCGTGCGGACCCGGCGTCCCGGTGACCCAGCGTTGCGTGGACGCAGGACGCTCGTTCGCTGCAGGTCGTCCTCCGGCTCGGGGTCGGTCCAGTCGTCCTCGTAGTCGCGCCGCGGGCGGCGGCTGTGCAGGCGCCTGACGTTCGGGCGCTCGTATCTCTCCGTCGAGCTCCTCCTCGTCGAGGTAGTCGTCTTCGTCCCAGTCCTCTTCCTCGGCGATGCCGAAGTAGACGAGTGTTCGCGCCCACACGTCGGAGAGAGCCATTCGCCGCGATGTTAGCGCTGCCACAGGACTGAGCCCAGGCGCACGAAGGTCGCGCCCTCCTCGACCGCGACGCGGTAATCCTGGCTCGTTCCCATCGACAGCTCGGGCAGCCCGTGCCGTTCCGCGAGCTCGCGCAGCCGCCGGAAGTACGGCCGCGACGACTCGGGGTCGTCCGTCCCTGGAGGCATCGTCATCAGGCCCCGCGCGCCGGATAGAGCTCGAGCAGCGCCGGCAGCTCCTCGGGCGGCACGCCCGACTTCGTCGGCTCGCCGGAGAGGTTGACCTCGACGAGCGCCGGGATCGTGAGCTTCCGCGCCGCCGACTCGGACGAGAGCGAGTGGCACAGCTCGCAGAGCTCGCTGACGAGCGGCGCCTTCCGGCTCTGGAGGTGGCCGATGAAGTGCCACCGGAACCGGTTGCCGTAGGCGGCGTGCTTGACGGCCAGGTCCTGGGCTCGGTTCTCCCCCACCACCTCGATGCCCGCCTCGGCGAGCGCGGCCATGTCCTCGACCGAGACGTACTTCGTCGCCGCGACGACCGTGACGCCCGCCCCGACGTCCGCCCGGATCTCCTCGTAGCGCTCACGGATCTCGTCAGGCGACGTAGGCGAGCACCCCCTGCCGCCCGGTGCGCCCGCGGTCGCGCCGGTGGGAGAAGAAAGTCTCCGGCTCGCACGAGGTGCAGCGTTCGAGGCGCAGGATCGACTCAACGCCGGCTGAGCGAAGGGCGCGCTCGGCGCTCGTCCACATGTCGAGACGGCCGGAGCGGACGACGTCCTCGCCGAACCGCTCGCGGAACGGCGCCGCGACGTCCTCCCCCACCTCGTAGCAGCAAGGCCCGATCCCCGGCCCGATCGCCGCGGCGAGTTCTCCCTCGGCGAGAGCGGCGATGCCGGCCTCGACGATTCCCGCGAGCAGGCCGCGCCAGCCTGCGTGCAGCACCGCGACCCCGGGACGGCCTCCCCCGGTGCGGACGAGCGCGATGGGCAGGCAGTCGGCCGACAGCGCGAGGATCGGCAGGCCCGGCTCGTCGGTCCACAGCCCGTCCGCCTGCGCGTCGCGCTGGCCGGGCTCGGCCCGCAGCACGCGGTCGGAGTGCACCTGGTGGTTGAGCGCGAGCCTCTCTACGTCGGCGTCGATCGCCTCGCAGGCGATGCGGCGGTTCTCGTCCGCGCGCTCGACCTCGTCGCCGCTCTTGCGGCCGAGGTTGAGGGACTCGTACGGCCCTTCGCTGACGCCGCCGACGCGCGTCGTGAAGGCGATCTCGTAGCCAGCGACCTCCCAGCGGATCACAGCATCTCCTTCGCGCGCCTGAGCAGCTCGTCGCGGGTGTTGAGAGCCGGGTCGTCGACGACTTCCGCGAGCAGGTCCCGGAGGATCACCCCCAGCCCCGGTCCGGGATGGAAGCCGAGCGCGATCAGGTCGTCGCCGGAGACAGCGAGATCCCTCAGCCGATGGGGGTTCGCGCGCTCCTGGCCAAGAGCCGCGCCGAGCTCGTCTACCCGAGATGAGTCCATGTCCTTCGCGCGGAGATCCGCCCGCCGGTGAGCCACGAGATCGAACGCCAGCTCGTCCCCGTGCTGGGCGAGAAAGCGGCGGACGTCGCGCGGAGCGCGCGGGAGATCCTCGCTGCGGAACGGATGCTCGCGGACGATCGCGACCACGCGGCGCGTCAGCCGCGTCGGGTAGCGAAGCCGGTTCAGGGTCGCCCGCGCGATGTCCGCAGCGACGTGCGCATGCCCGATCGGGTCGGGGTCGATCGGCTTCCCCACGTCGTGGAAGAGGGTCGCGAGCCGCACCGCGAGCTCGTCCCGGGCGTCGGCGGTCTCCTGCACGACCGCGAAGATGTGCCCTGCGAGGCCGTCGTCGACCGCGCCGAACTCGGGAATCAGCTCGACGAGGACGCCGGTCTCGCGGGCAAGCGAGAGCGCCCGGCCCGGCTCCCGGCCGAGGAGGAGCTTCGAGAGCTCCCCCATGCCGTCGGCCGCGAGACCGCCGCCGATCCGCTCGCCCGACACGAGCCGCACGGCCGGAGCCTCCTCTCGCATCTGGTCCAGAAGCTCGGCGTCGGGGTCGAAGCCGAGCTGCGAGACGAAGCGGAGCGCGCGGACGAGGCGGAGCGGATCCTCCCGGAAGCTCTGCGCCGAGACGGTGCGCAGCCGGCGCGCCTCGAGGTCGCTCCGGCCGTCGAGCGGGTCGACGAGCTCGCCGGTCTCGAGCCGCCGCGCCATCGCGTTGACGGTGAAATCCCGCCGCCGCATGTCGTCCGCGACCGAGAGCGACGGGTCGGCCACGATCTCGAAGTCGTGCCGGCCGGGACCGGTGCTGCGCTCGGCACGTGGGGGCGCGAACTCGATTCCCGCCGGCGTCAACGACCTGATCGATCGCTCGCGCGGATGCAGCCGGACGCCGACCAGTCGCCCGGCGACGACAAGATCCTCGACCCTGCCGTGCGGCGCGAGCACCTCGCGCAGCTGCTCGGTGTCGACGCCGGGGACGAGGAAGTCGGCGTCCTTCGAGTCCAGCCCGAGCAGCTCGTCGCGGACGGCGCCGCCGACGAGGTAAGCGTCGAGCCCCAGCGAGCGGACGTATTCCTCGATCTCGCGCAGCATCCGCCCATTCTCGCGGCTCTACAGTGCAGCGGTGCGCCGCCGGCTCGGAAGCAATGATCTGCGCGCCGCCTGGGAGCGGAACGCGGCCGACTGGATCGCCTTCGCGCGGGATCCCGCCGAGCTCGACTCGCACTACCACCGCTACCACCGCGACCTCTTCCTAGAGATTGTGCCCGCGCCGGCCGGCCGCACACTCGATCTCGGATGCGGAGAGGGGCGACTCGCGCGCGACCTCGCCGCGCTCGGTCACGACGTCGTCGGCGTCGACCGCTCGCCGACGATGCTCGCCGCCGCGGGAGAGGCCTCACCTGAGCTCGAGTGGCATCTCGCCGACGCGGCTGCGCTGCCGTTCCTCGATGCGTCGTTCGGCCTCGTGCTCGCGTTCATGTCCCTCCAGGACACCGACGATCTCGACGGCGCCGTCGGCGAGGTCGCCCGCGTGCTCGAGTCCGGCGGACGGTTCTGCCTTGCAATCGTCCATCCGCTCAACTCGGCCGGCGTGTTCCCGGCCCGCGAGGCGGCGAGCCCTTTCGTGATCGAGTGCTCGTATCTCGACACCTCGTACTTCGTCGACGAGCTCGTCCGCGGTGAGGACGTGCTCCTCCTGGAGAGCCTCCACCGCCCGCTCCACGCGTACACAGAGGCACTCGCGGCCGCAGGGCTCCTGATCGAACGTCTTCGCGAGCCGACGCTGCCCGAGCAGGGGTTCGTCAGCGAGCGGAGCCCTCGCTGGACGCGCATCCCGCTCTTCCTCCACTTGCGCGCGCTCAAGCCCGCGACCTAGGCATCGGTCCAAAGACCGGACCAGGGCCGGAGGCCAAGACGGCCGCGCAGCGGCGACTTGGCCGGAGGCCGAACCGCGCTCGCGTCGGCCTCTGCCGCACGCGAGCGCACCACAGCGGCCCCTCACCCAGACCACCCAGCAGGAACAGCACGGAGCCGGCCGGAGACCGCGCTCTCCGGCCGGCGGAGTTCCTCATTCCAGCGAGCGAAGCGCCAGCTTCGCGAGCTAGAGAAGCGCGATGGCCTCGATCTCGACGAGCGCGCCCGACGGGAGCTGGGCCACGCCGACTGTCGCACGCGCCGGCGGACGATCGCCGACGTGCTTCGCGTAGACCCCGTTCATCGCCTGGAAGTCGCCGAGATCCTGCAGGAAGACCGTCGTCTTCACGATCCGCTCCAACCCGCTGCCCGACGCTTCGAGGATCGCCCGCAGGTTCGCGAAGATCTGCTCCGTCTGCTCCTCGATGCCGCCGCCGACCGCGCTGTCGCCGGGCTTGAGGCCGAGCTGGCCCGAGACGAAGACGAAGCCGCCGGCGACGACGGCCTGCGAGTACGGAGCGCCCTGGAACGGCGCCGGGGCTGCCTCCGTGCGCACCACCGTCTTCTCCGTCACGGCCGCTTCTCCACGCGCTCGCACGCCTGCGCGAGCGCTGCGCCGAGACCCTTGAAGATCGCCTCGAGCACGTGGCCGCTATCCGTCCCGTTGAGGAGCCGAACGTGGAGGACGAGCCCTGCGTGCTCCGCCAGCACCTCGAGGAAGCGCCGCGTCACGTCCGTGCCGAGGCCGCCGATGCGTGCCCCGGTGAGGTCGACGTTCGTGACGAACAGCGGCTCGTCGCTCGCCTCGAGCACGACGTACGCGAGCGCCTCGGCCGACGTGAGCGCCCCCGCTCCGTAGCCGCGCGCGCCCCCGAGCCGCAGCGGCCCTGCGAGCGAGTCGCCGAGCGCCGCCGCCGCCGCGTCGACCTCCGCCTCGGCGTCTCCAGGCTCGATGTCGAGGACGAGATCGAAGCGAGCCACTTCGGCCAGCCTCGTGAGCAGCCGGTTGAGGACCGGCAGCCCCGTCTCGACCGTCGCCTCGCCCTGCCCCTCGACCTTGATCCGGACGCCTGCCGCAGCCTGCCCGTTCGCCATGCCGAGGAGGGTACTCCGCTCCGGCCGGAGCGGCTATGCGTCGATGCGCTCGACCTGGGCGCCGACGGCGCGCAACCGCTCGTCGATCCGCTCGTAGCCGCGGTCGATCTCACCGACGTTGCCGATCACCGAGCGGCCGTTCGCGCACAGGGCCGCGATCAGCATCGCCATCCCGGCGCGGATGTCCGGGCTCGTCAGCCGCTGCCCGTAGAGGCGCGACGGCCCGCTCACGACGACCCGGTGCGGGTCGCAGACGATGATCCGCGCGCCCATCGAGACGAGCTTGTCGACGAAGAAGAGGCGGTTCTCGAACATCTTCTCGAACACGAGGATCGTCCCCCAGGCCTGCGTCGCGACGGCAACTGCAATCGACGTCAGGTCGGCCGGGAACGCCGGCCAGGGCCCGTCCTCGATCTTCGGCACCTGGTCGCCGAGGTCGTTCTGGATCACGAGCTCCTGGTTCGGAGGGACGCGCAGCCAGTCGTCGCCGAGCTCGACGTCGATGCCGAGACGCCGGAAAGCCGTGAGGATCGAGGCGAGGTCGCGCGGCTCGACGCCTTCGACCGTGAGATCGCTGTTCGTGACGGCCGCGAGGCCGATGAAGCTCCCCACCTCGATGTGCTCGGGGGCGATCGACCACTCCCCTCCGCCCAGGTGCTCCACGCCGTGGATCCGGAGAAGGTTCGACTCGATCCCCTCGATCTCCGCGCCGAGCGAGACCAGGAAGCGGCACAGGTCCTGGACGTGCGGCTCGCAGGCGGCGTTGGCGATCGTCGTCTCCCCGGCCGCGAGGACCGCGGCCATGATCGAGTTCTCCGTCGCCATCACGCTCGCCTCCTCGAGGAAGATCTCGGCCCCGCGGAGGCCGTCGGTCTCCATCTCGTAGCGGCTCTCGAGCTCGATACGAACGCCGAGCTGCTCGAACGCGTGCACGTGCGGGTCGAGGCGGCGGCGCCCGATCACGTCTCCGCCCGGCGGAGGGACGCTCGCGCGGCCGAGCCGCGCCAGGAGCGGTCCCGCGAGGAGGAACGACGCCCGGATTCGCTCGGCCAGCTCCGGGTCGATCTCGTACGAGGAGAGGCCCTGCGGCTCGACCCGTACCTCGTTCGGCCCGGTCCACTCCGCACCGGCTCCGAGGCCTGCGACCAGCCCGAGCATCGTCTCGACGTCGCGAATCCGCGGCACGTTCCGGAGCGTCACGGGCTCGTCGGCGAGCAGGCACGCGGCGAGGATGGGCAGCGCGCCGTTCTTGTTCCCGGAGGCTCGAATCCGCCCGTTCAGCGGATTGCCGCCCTCGATCACGAGGGCCTGCGGCGCGGTGGCGACGGACATGCGGGGCTAGGATACCCGGGCCTTGGAGACGACTCGCGAACGCGCCTGGGAGACCCTGACGCGCTACACGAAGAGCGAGTCGCTGCTTCGGCACGCACTCGCCGTCGAGGCGTCGACCGCCGCCTATGCGAGGAAGCTCGACGGCGACGAGGAGCTGTGGCGGGTCGCCGCGCTCCTCCACGACTTCGACTACGAGATCCACCCAACGCTCGACAAGCACCCGCAGGACGGTGCGCCGATCCTCCGGGACGAGGGCTATCCCGAGGAGGTCGTGGAGACCGTCCTCTCGCACGCCGAGCACCTCGGGCTCCCGCGGGACACCCCGCTGAAGAAGGTGCTCTTCGCCTGCGACGAGCTGAGCGGCTTCGTGCACGCGTGCGCGCTCGTCCGCCCCACCGGGCTCGAGGGGCTCGAGCCGAAATCGGTGCGCAAGAAGCTCAAGCAGCCCTCCTTCGCAGCCGGCGTGCACCGTGAGGACGTGTACAAGGGCGCGGAGGAGCTCGGCGTCGACCTCGACGAGCACATCCGCACCGTCGTCGAGGCGCTGCAGCCGATCGCCGCCGAGCTCGGCTTGCCGACCTCCTAGCTGGACATCCCCGGGCCGACTCCGTCCGCCAGGCGCTGCAGGTCGTCCTCGCTCGTCCACCAGCCGCACGAAGCGCGCACGAGGTTCCGGCCCGGCAGATCGCGCACGATCACGTCGCGCTCGGCGAGGGCGGCGACGAGCTCGGCGGGATCCCCGGGTGGCCGGAAGGAGACGAGCGTCGAGTGGCCGGGCGGCGTCACGACCTCCACATGCGGCTCCAGGAGCTCTCGGCAGCGGCCGGCAGCAGCAGCCGCTGCGTCGTAGCGCCAGTCGGGGTGGCAGGAAAGGGCCATCTCGAGCCCGGCGAGAGTCGGCGCACCGAGCCAGCCCGAATCGAAGCGTACGGCGCCCTCCTTCGGCTCGAACGACCCGTCGGGCTCGTGCTTCGCGGCCGCGAGGTGCCCCGGGAGCGCCACGCGCAGGCGTTCCGGGTCACGGACGTAGAGCGCGCCCGTCGGCTCCGGCGCGCAGAGCCACTTCTGTGCGGAGATCGTGTAGAAGTCGGCGCCTTCGAGGTCGGCGGGGATCGCGCCGGCCGACTGGGCGCCGTCGACGAGAAGCGGCGGGCCGCCCGCACGGCGTAGGCGTGCGACATCGAGCCGGCGGCCGGTCGTCCAGAGGACGTGCGAGACGGCGATCAACCGTGTGCGCGGCGTCACGGCGGCGAGCAGTGCGTCCTCGTCCGCTTCCGCGAGGACGACGCGGGCACGGCTCGCATGCAGCGCGCCGATCAGGCCGAAGTGCTCCTCGCCGGTCGTCACGATCTCGTCGTCCGGAGCGAGGTCGAGGCCCGCGACCGCGATCTGGCAGCCGCGCGTCGTGGAGTCCGTCAGCGCCAGCAAGCCCGGCTCGCACGCGACCACCGCGGCGAGCTTGGCCCGGATCCGCTCCCGCAGGTCCAGGTACTCCTCGATGTAGCCCTTCCCGCTTCGTCCCTGCTCGAGGTCGCGTTCGAGCCGAGCCTCCACCGCCTCGACGGCAGCGCGCGGGAGCGGGCCGCTCGAGCCTGCGTTGAGGTACGCGTAGCGGTCGAGCACCGGGAACTGCGCGCGTGCCTCGTCGAACGTCACTCGACCACCGCCTCGACGGGAGCGTGATCGGAGAGCACGCGACCGGCGAGGGTCCGCCGCTCCACCGGCCAGGCATGCGGCCCTTCGAGGACCCTCAGGCCGCGCACCAGGATCTGGTCGATGCTGTCCTCGAGCGGCGTCGAGAAACCGTCGGCGCCGAGCGACCGGACGTTCGCGTCGCCGGCGACGATCGCACGCTCCCCCGCCAGTCGCAGCGCCCGCTCGAACTGCGCGGGATCGCCGTCCACGTGGAAGTTCACGACCGTCGTCCCGCCGAGCTCGACGGCATGGGCGATCCGCCGCAGCCCCGAGCTGCCGACGACGACAGCACCGAGATCCCGCGCGGATGCTTGCGTCAGGATCGCGTCCGCCTCCCCCGTCACGGCCGAGCGCAGAAGACCGTGGTGCAGCGAGGTCACCGCGCGGGCCCCGAGCGGCAGGAGCGGCCGGCGGGCGACGGCGCCGGTCGCGTGCAGGCCGCTCCAGCGCTCGAGCCGGGCGAGCGCCCAGACCGGCAGCTCCTGGAGGCAGACGACGTCGGGCCGGTCGCGGGAGACGAGCTCGATCATCTGGCGAAGGTAGGCGCGCCGGCCCGGCGCGGCGGCATTGCCGTGGAAGACGTTCCAGGTGCGTACGAGCAGGGCCATCCGAATAGCCTACGAGGGCGTGCGTGTCCTCCTCGCCGATCCAGCGGCCTTCACGCCCCCCTACGACCACGAGCTCGCCGCGGCGCTCGCGCGCGCCGGCGCCGAGGTCGAGCTCGTCACGGCGCCCTTCCGCTTCGGCTCGCCTCCGGCCGCGGACGGCTACCGGCGGCGCGAGGCCTTCTACCCGGTCTCCTCCCGCCTCTTCGGCCGCTCGCCGCTGAGGCTGCCGGTCAAGGCTGCGGAGCATCCGTTCGGACTGGCGGCGCTCCGGCGCCTCGAGGCGGGCGCGGACGTCCTCCACGTGCAGTGGCTGCCGGCGCCCGAGCTCGACGCCCTCCTGTTCCGCCCGCGCATCCCGGCGGTGTTCACGGCCCACGACCTCCTCCCGCGCCGCACCGCCCACCGCACGGAGCTCTGGCGGCGCCTGTTCGGACGTTTCGACCGCGTCGTCGTCCACAGCGAGCGCGGCCGCGACACGCTCGCCGGGCTCGGCGTGCCGCGCGACCGGCTCCGCGTCATCCCTCACCCGGTCTTCCCGAGCGACCCAGCCCGCCGGGACGACGGCAGGACGGTGCTCGCCTTCGGGATGATCCGGCCGTACAAGGGTCTCGGCGACGCGATCGAAGCCGTGCGTCGTGCGGGGGATGCGCGGCTGCTCGTCGTAGGCGACCCGCTCGAGCCGCTCGAGCCCTATCGCGCGGCGGCGAACGGCCTCGACGTGGAGTGGCGGCTCGGCTACCTCGCGCCGGAGGAGGTAGACCGGGCCTTCGGCGACGCGACGGTCGCCGTCTTTCCGTACCGCCCGGAGCTCGACCAGTCCGGCGCGCTGCTGCGTGCTCTCGGAGCAGGAGTGCCGGCGGTCGCGTACGACGTGGGCGGGATCGCCGAGCCGGTGCGTCGGTTCGAGGCCGGACGCGTGGTGCCGCCGGGCGACGTGGCCGCGCTCGCGCTCGCGCTCCGCGAGCTCCTGTCCGACGACGACGCGCTCGCGGCCGCGCGGGCGGGCGCTCGCCGCGCGCGGGAGGAGCTCACCTGGGACGCGGCGGCGCTCGCGCACCTCGCGGTCTACGAGGAGATCACGTGAGGTTGCGCAGGGATCCCTTCGCCGAGGTGATCGCACGCCAGCTCGACCTCTTCGTGGCGGACGAGAGCGAGCTGCTCGCGGACGTCCAGGAGCAGAAGCGCCTCTACGACCGCGCCGAGCGCGATGACGCCGAAGAGGCATACGGCGACTACGTCGAGGCGATCGACGCCGTCAAGGACGCACTCGCCGAGATGCGCGACGCGTTCGCGGCGTCACTCGGCGAGTCTGCGGCGGAGGAGTACGAGCCGTCCTTCGAGGACGCCGCGAGGAGGCGCTGGCGCTGGCTCGCATAGAAGACTACGCGCTGCTCGGCGACCTCCAGACCGCGGCTCTCGTCGAGCGCGGCGGCTCGATCGACTGGCTCTGCCTCCCCCGCTTCGACTCCGGCGCCTGCTTCGCCTCGCTCCTCGGCGGCCACGACTGCGGACGCTGGCTGCTCGCACCCACCCAGCCTGCGAAGAGCACGCGCCGCTACCTCCACGACACCCTCGTCCTCGAGACGACGTGGGAGACCGACAGCGGCGTCGCCCGCGTCTTCGACTTCATGCCGCCGCGGACGAAGGCGCCCGACGTCGTCCGGATCGTCGAGGGAGTGAGCGGCCGTGTCGAGTTCCGCTCCGAGCTCGCGATCCGGTTCGACTACGGCCGCGTCGTCCCCTGGGTCCGCCAGCGAACCCACGAGAAGCACACGCGGATCGCGCTCGCCGGCCCGGACGCGCTCTGCTTCCGCACGCCGGCGCCGACCCGCGGCGAGGGCATGCAGACGATCTCGGAGTTCACGACGGACGAGGGCGAGCGCGTCCCGTTCGTCCTCACGTGGTTCCCGTCCCACGACGATGTGCCGAAGCGCATCGACCCGGAGGCTCAGCTCGCAGAGACGGAGAGCTTCTGGCGCGACTGGAGCGAGGCGTGCCAGCTCGACCTGCCGGACGAGTGGGCAGCCGTCGTCCGCCGCTCCCTCATCGTGCTCAAGGCGCTCATCTACGAGCCGACGGGCGGGATCGTGGCCGCGCCGACGACGTCGCTGCCGGAATGGATCGGCTCCGTGCGCAACTGGGACTACCGCTACTGCTGGCTGCGCGACGCCACCCTCACGCTGCTCGCGCTGCTCCAGTGCAACCACGCGGACGAGGCGGGCGAGTGGCGCCGCTGGCTGATTCGCGCCATCGCCGGCGACCCCGCCGACGTCCAGATCATGTACGGCGTCGGGGGCGAGCGGCGCCTGACGGAGTTCGAGCTGCCGTGGCTCAGCGGCTACGAGGGCTCGGCGCCGGTTCGAGTCGGGAACGCGGCGAGCGAGCAGCTCCAGCTCGATGTCTACGGCGAGGTGCTCGACTGCCTCTTCCAGGCGCGCGTGCACGGACTGCCGCTCGACCTCAACGCGTGGCGGATTCAGCTCGCGCTGCTCGACCACCTCGAGACGGCGTGGCGCGAGCCCGACGAGGGGATCTGGGAGATCCGCGGCGAGCGGCGGCATTTCGTCCACTCGAAGGTCATGGCCTGGGTCGCGTTCGACCGGGCCGTGCGGACGGTCGAGGATCAGGGGCTCGACGGACAGGTCGACCGCTGGCGCGAGCTACGCGACGAGATCCACCGCGAGGTCTGCGAGAGGGGATTCGACGAGGGGCTCGGCTCCTTCACGCAGTCGTACGACTCGCAGGAGCTCGACGCGAGCCTGCTCATGCTGCCGCTCGTCGGCTTCCTTCCTGCCTCGGATCCGCGGATCCGCGGCACCGTCGAGGCGGTCGAGCGCGAGTTGCTCCAGGATGGCTTCATCCTCCGCTACCGCAGCGAGGGCGGCGTCGACGGGCTGCCGCCGGGCGAAGGCGTCTTCCTGCCCTGCTCGTTCTGGCTCGCCAACTGCTATGAGCTGCTCGGCCGGCACGACGAGGCGCAGGAGCTGTTCGACCGGCTCGTGGGGCTGGCGAGCGACCTCGGACTGCTGTCGGAGGAGTACGACCCGAAGGCCAAGCGCCTACTCGGCAACTTCCCGCAGGCGTTCACCCACCTCGCCCTCGTCGGCACGGCCTTCAACGTCGCGTCGCACCCGTCCTCCCCGACACAGCTGCGCCTCCGCGCTGCGCCGGGGCGTACCGGCTAGCCGACGAGGCGGCCGCAGAGCTCGCACATGACCGCGTATTTCTTCACTCCTGCCGGTGTGACGGCGATCTGCCGGCGCACGAGCCGGTGCCGGCACGCGCTCACCGCCGGGAGGAAACGCCGCAGCGGCGGCAGGTCCGGCAGGTGGCGGACGGCGCCGCCGAGTGCCGGGCAGCCGGCCTCGTGCTCGCGCCAGACGTCGTTCACGGGTTGGCTCGTGATCGCGACCCAACCGCACGCTGCGCAGGAGACCTCGATCACGCTTTCAGGGTACGCGCCGGGTTACCGCGACTACGGGTCGGGCTACTACGCGGCGTAGCGCGTTGCGCGCCGGCCGCTAGCCGGTCTTCTGCTCGAGCTGCTGCGCGATCCGCTCGAGGATCTTCTCGATCTTCGCGAGCCGCTCCTCGGCCGCCGTCGAGCTCGCCTCGATGACGTCGATCTGATGGTTGAGCGTCCTGATCTTCGGCAGCTTCACGTGGCGCCTCCGTTCCACTCGGTTCATCGCTGCGCAGGCTCGCAGTCCTGACGGGCCGCCGCATCCGGGCAAGCTACGGGCCCCGCTACCGGTGACGCTCTCCGACGAGAGCGGCTAGGGGGAGCCCGCGAGCGGTTCGAAGGCCCGCCAGGCGGTGTGCGAAGCCTGCCGGCGCGCGTAGTTCTTGCTGATGCTCCTGGCTGTCGTGGGAGAGAGACTCTTTTTCTGGGGCTCTCAGCGATGCCCCTATGCAGGGAGAGGTGACAGATGTTCACCTATGTCGGGCTCTTCAGGTTCACCCCGATGGCGCGGGAGCACCTCGAGAAGACCCCCGAGTACTTCGACAAGATCCACAAGATCGTCGAGGACGAGGGCGGTACAGTCGAGCGCTTCCTGGCAGTCATGGGCCCGTGGGAGTACCTCGGCATCTTCGAGTATCCGGATCTCGAGGCCGCGTTCCGCGTCCTCGGCAAGATCGCGAAGCTCGAGGTGTTCGAGACCGAGACCTTCCCCGCAGAGGAGATCAAGGTGTTCTGGAAGGAGCTCGTCTAGCGGCGACTCCTCCCCAAGGGAGAGCGATGGAGGCCGCCCTCGTGGCGGCCTCCGTTGTTCGCAGGCGTGGCGGGTTCTGGCGGCGCTAGAAGGAGTTCGACGGCTTCCTGACCAGGCGAGGCAACGTCCCGTCATCATCACTGAGGGGGCCGAGCGGCTCGGAGACGGTCCCCGGGTCTCCGGGTCGTTCGATTGCCGCCGTAGCCCCTCAGGGGGACTTGCCCGAATACTGGCCCACGCGAGCGCTAGCGGTGTCCGAAGTGATGGGCGCACGGGAGCGCGGCGTGGACGTCGGCGCCGTCCGTCAGCTGCCGCGCCAACGGCGCGAGCGAGACGAGCTCGCGGACGAGGACGTTCCGGTTCCGGTCCGAGTGCTCGTAGCGGCCGCGCACCAGCAGGAGCGGCTCTCCCCGCACGACTGCGCGGAAGCGTTCGTACACCTGCGGCGCGATGACGAGGTTCACCTGCGCGAGCTCGTCCTCGAGCAACATGAAGACGACGCCGTTCGCGGTCGCCGGCCGCTGCCGCGCCACCACCAGCCCCGCGAACTGCACCTCCGAGCGGTGCGGCTTCGCGCGTAGCTCGTCGCTCGACAGCGTCCCCGGCGGCAGGTGCGGCCGCAGCAGCTCGAGCGGATGGACGCCGACGGAGAGGCTCGTCGTCCGGTAGTCGGTGAGCATCCGCTCCCAGACCGTCGGCTCGGGCAGCTCCGGCGTCGCGACGGTCGGCTCGAGCGGCAGCGCGAGCTGCTTCGCCTCCCCGCCCGTCCCGGGTACGCTCGCCGGCCGCGGCACGAGCCCGAGCTGCCAGAGGAGCTCGCGCCGCCGCAGCCCGAAGCAGTCGCAGGCGCCGCTCTCGGCGAGCGCACGCAGCTCGTCGTCGGAAAGCCCGGTCCGTTGCGCGAGCTCCCGCACGGACGCATACGGCCGGCTCCCGACAATGGCCTCCGCGTCGTCCTCCCCCACGCCGGTCACGTACTTCAGCCCGACGCGGACCGCGCCCTCCTCGATCACGCAGCCGACCTCGCTCCGGTTCACATGCGGCGGACGCGTCTCCACCCCGCGCCGCTGCCCGTCCCGGACCAGCGTCGCCGGCGGGTAGAAGCCCATCGGCTGCGCGTTGAGGAGCGCCGCGAGGAACTCCGGCGCATAGTGGTGCCGCAGCCAGGCCGACTGGTACGCGAGCAGCCCGAACGCGGCCGCATGCGACTTCGGGAAGCCGAAGCCCGAGAAGGCGACGAGCTTGTCGTAGAGCTCGTGCGCCTTCGCCTCCTCGACCCCCTGCTCGAGCGCGCCCGCGACGAACCGCTCCCGCCACGCCTCGAGCGCCGCGTGCGAGCGCTTGCGGCTCATCGCACGCCGCAGCCCTTCCGCCTCGCCGACGGTGAAACCGGCGAGGTGGACGGCGACGTCGAGCACCTGGTCCTGGAAGACGATCACGCCGAGCGTCTCGCGCAGCGGCTCCTCGAGCAGCGGATGGTCGGCCGGCGCTCGGTAGCTCGGATCGTCGCGCAGCTTCTGCCGCCGCTCGACGTACGGGTGCACCGCCTTTCCCTGGATCGGCCCGGGCCGCACGAGCGCGACCTGCACCGTGATGTCGTCGAGCGTCTCCGGCCGCGTGCGGAGGATGACCTGCATCTGGGCGCGGCTCTCGATCTGGAAGCACCCGACCGTGTCGGCCCGCTGGATCTCGGCGAACACGTCCGGGTCGTCGAGCGGCACACGCGACAGGTCGATCCGCTCGCCTCGGTTTCTCGCGATCAGGTCGACGCACTCCTCGACCGCCGAGAGCATCCCGAGCCCGAGCAGGTCGATCTTGAGGAAGCCGGCGTCGGCGCACGAGTCCTTGTCCCACTGGCACATCTGCCGCCCGGCCATCGCCGCCGGCTGGACCGGGACGAGCTCGACGAGCGGCCGGGACGAGATGACCATCCCGCCCGGGTGCTGCGAGATGTGCCGCGGCAGGCCTGCGATCTCGGCGCAGAGCGCGCCGAAGGCGCGCCAGCGCGGCGAGCGGAGCTTCGTCGCCGCGTCGGGCAGCGCCGCGATCTCGTCGGCGACGCGCTGGGCGTTCCAGCCGTCCGTCAGCCGCGCGAGCCGCTCGAGATCGGCGTACGGGAGACCGAGCGCCTTGCCGACGTCCCGGATCGCGCCGCGCGAGCGGTACGTCGCGAAGCTCGCGACGAGCGCGGCGTGCTCGGATCCGTAGCGCTCGACGACGCGGACGATGAGCTTCTCCCGGATGTCGCGCGGGAAGTCGAGGTCGATGTCCGGCACCGACGCGAGCTCCCGGTTGAGGAAGCGGCCGAGCGAGAGGTTCGCCGCGACGGGGTCGACGTGCGAGAGGCCGGTCAGGTAGCAGACGAGCGAGCCGACCGAGGAGCCGCGTCCGCGGCCCGGCGGCAGGACATGCCGCATCGAGCCGGGGCCGCGCACCTCGAACGCGACCTCGCGCGCGAGCTCGAGCACCTCCCAGTGGAGGAGGAAGAAGCCGGCAAGCCCGAGCTCGCCGATGAGCGCGAGCTCCTCGTCGAGCCGCTTCCGCACGCGCCGCTTGTGGCCGTTGAGGCCGGCGTAGCGCTCGGCGAAGGCGCGCTCACAGACGCGGCGGAGCTGGACGATCGCCGGCTCCGAGCCGTCCGAGAAGTCCGGATAGCGGTAGCCGAGCTCCTCCGTCAGGTCGAACTCGAGCCGCTCCGCCAGCTGAGCGGTTTGGTGGACGGCCTCCGGACAATCAGCGAAGCGGTCGAGCATCTCCTCCGGCGGTAGGAGGATCGATTCGTGGTTGCCGCGCCGTTCGCGCTCGCAGCCCTCGAGCGAGGTGCGGCAGCGAACGGCGACGAGCACGTCCTGCAGCGCGGCACGGCGGCGATCGTGCGCGTGGACGCCTCCGGTCGCGACCGTCCGGACGCCGAGCGAGGCTGCGAGGTCGCGCAGCAGGACGTTGCGGCGGCGGTCGCCGCGTTCGTACGGCCGCTGCAGCTCGACGTAGAAACGGCCGCGATCGAACGCGCGTGCGAGGCGGGCGGCGGCGTTCGGGTCGCGGACGGCGAGGCCGTCCCGCGCGCAACCGGACAGGCAGACGAGTCCCTCGTTCAGCTCCTCGAGCAGCGCCGGATCGAGTCGCGGCGGCAACGGCTCGCGATTCGTGGCATCGCGGGTGTGCGCGTGCGCCGCCGTGAGCAGCCGGCAGAGGTTCGCGTAGCCCGCCGCGCTCGCCACGAGGAGCGTGACATGGGTTCCGCCATCCAGCGTGACCTCTGCGCCGGTGATCGGCCGCACGCCGAGGTGCTTCGCCGCGTGCGCGAACTCGAGCGAGCCGTAGACGCCGTCGTGGTCGGTGAGCGCGAGTGCCTCGTAGCCGAGCTCGGCCGCCCGCGCTGCGAGCTCCTCCGGCTGCGAGGCGCCGTCGAGGAACGAATAGGCCGAGTGCGCGTGCAGCTCGACGTACGTCATGATCCGCAGCGGTGGCGGAGCCGTACTTCATCCGGCCGGACGAGGGCGAGCGCATCCGGCAGCACCGTGTCCTCGCCGAGCTGCCGCATCTCGAGGCGCTCGAGCTCTCGTACGGGTCCGACTTCGAAGGCGTCGACCCGCACATCCACCCCGACCACACCGACTCGTTCTTCGTGCTCGAGGGCGAGGTCGAGTTCTTCCAGGATGGCGAGTGGCATCGCGCCGGCCCGGGCACGTTCCTGTCGGTGCCACCGAACGTCGAGCACGGCTTGCGCCCCGGTGGCGAGTCTTTCCGGCTGCTCAACTTCCACGCGCCGAACGTCGGCTTCATCGACTGGCTGCGCGCGGAGTAGCGTCACACCCTCAGTCTAGGCGAACATATGTTCGATCGCTATGGGTGGTGAACGAGAAACCAGAGCGGCTTCTCATGCCGGCCGAGCGGGACGTAGTCCATCCCGTCCGGCGTGTCGAGCTGGTTCGCCCCTCTGCCGGGACGCCCGACCTGGCCGTACTGCCAGACGATCCGGTCGGCCCTCGGGTCGACGATGACCACGCGGTCGTTGTAGTCGTCGTTGACCGCGATGTCGCCGTTCGGGAGCATGATCGCGAGCGAGGGGTGGTCGAGCTCGCCCAGGCCCGACGCCGGCCCGTAACGCCACAGCACCTTCCCGCGCCGGTTGAGGATCACGACTGCGCCCGGTTTCGAGTAGTCGGCGAGGAGGATGCGCCCGCCCGACAGCGGCTGCGGGTCCGACGGATAGGAGACCGGAGCCTGGAACGACCAGCGGAGCTTCCCCGTCTTGCTGAAGTCGTCGATCCAGGAGCCGGTGATCTCCGAGACGAGCACACCCCCGTCGGGCAGGGGCGTGTCGCCGTTGGGCGAGGCGATCGTCCGCGGCGGGTCATGCACACAGACATCCGTCTGCCCGATCTGCCGGACGATCCGGCGGTGCCGGATGAAGAGGACGCGGCAGTTGTACGCATCCGCGACGGTCATCGTCCCGTCCGGCAGGACGTAGGCGTCGTCCGGCGTGTTCAGGTAGCCCGGCGCGCTCCCCTTCTGCCCGGGGTGGCCGTAGAGGCGCGTGACGCGGTGCGTCTCGATGTCGATCGAGAGGATGTCGTGGTTCTCCTCCTCGTTCGTGATCAGCGCTTTCCCGCCGGGCTCCACGAATGTGTCGTCGTCGAAGAAGAGGTGAGCGCCGCCGGCGCGGTCCCGTGCAGTCGGGAAGCGCCAGAGGATCCGGCGCCGCGAGTCGACGAGGAGGATCCGGTTGTTGCCGCGGTCCGCGATCAGGAGGCCGCCCGGCAGCGGTCCGCGTGCGGTCACGGCGCGGCTCGGCCTCGGCCCGGACCTCGTCGTCGTCGTGTTCGCGACAGCGGGCTTGCGGCTGCTCCCCTTGTGGACGAGCGCGCCGACGAGCGCGACGGCCGCGAGCACGGCGAGAACCACGGCGAGCCGCGACTTCATGCCTTCGACGCTATCCCGGAGGAGGTGAGCAACGGGTGAGCGGCGGACTACGCTCCGCCCGATGGACGGCCCGGCTCGTCGCGAGCGTCTCACCCACTCTCGCCTCTACCTCGTGCTCGAGGCTCGGCCGCTGGGGCAGGATCCGTCCGCGCTCCTCGACGCGGCGCTGCGCGGGGGCGTGGACGTCGTGCAGCTGCGGGAGAAGGAGCTTCCCGACGACGCGCTCGTCGCCGCCGCAGCGCCGTTCCGCGCCGCCTGCGCGGACCGCGGCGCGCTCTTCATCCTCAACGACCGGCCGGACCTCGTCGAGGATTGCGGAGCCGACGGCGTCCACATCGGCCGCGGCGACGACTCGGTCGAGGAAGCCCGGGCACTCGTCGGACCGGACCGGCTGATCGGGCTGTCGGCATCGACCGTCGCGGAGCTGGACGCCATGGCCGGCGCCGACTACGCCGGGGTCACCGCCTTTTTCACCCCGACGAAGCCAGACGCCGTCGCGGGTGGGCTCGAGCTCGTCCGGGTTGCCGCGAAGACCCTGACGATCCCGTGGTTCGCGATCGGAGGCATCGAGCCGGACAACGTCGCGGAGGTCGTCGCCGCCGGCGCGCCGGGCGTCGCCGTCGTCCGTGCGATCCGGGACGCCGACGATCCAGTGGCGGCAGCGCGCGAGCTGCGGCGGGCGCTAGACCGGTAGGAGCAGATCGATCTCGTCGTAGCGGCGGTAGTGCTCGAGGCTCGGCCGGCTCGTGTCCGGCTTCCTCTCCTGCACAAGCTCGCCGAAGGTCGGCCCGATCCGCTCGTACACGCCGGGCGGCTCGCCGTGCAGCCGGGCGCGCAGATAGCGACCGCCCGGCAGCGTCCCGCTCTCGAGCTCCGGCACGACCTCGTCTCCCTCGCGAACCTCGACGCAGGCGCGGTAGTCGTTCGCCACCGGGTCGAACGCGCCGTAGAAGTGCCGGCCGTGGAGGTCGACGACAGCCTCCAGCTCGTCCCACGCGCGGCGGATGTGCTCGATCCCGTCCGGCACGCGGACGCACTGCACCGTGATCTCCTCCCGCTCGACCTCAGTGAACTCACTCATGCGCCGCGCTGGGTATACCAGCCGCCACTCGCGCCGTCGTGGAAGACGACGGTGTTCTCGCCGCTTTCGAGGACCAGCTCGAAGTAGCGTCGCACGACCGGCTCCTCGGTCCACCAGCGGTCGACGACCCGCCACTCCTCGCGCACGAACGCGACGGCGCGGTGGTTGACCTCGAGCGGCGTCCCGGCGGCGTGGGCCTCGACGCGCGCGGCGCGCGGCGCGTTGAAGCGCCCGACTACTCGTCCTTCGGAACCAGCAGAGCCCGCGATCTCCGGAACGCGCGACCAAGGCGCCACCTCCACGACGGTGCAGACGGAGCCGGAGCCGGTGCTCGCCCGTACCTGGCGCAGCCCCTCGCGCAGGCGGGTGCGATCCTCGGCGCCGGCCGCGAGCAGCTCGAGCTGCTGCCCAAACGGCTCGCTCAGCTCGACGAGCTCGAGACGGAGCTCGACGACGGGCGACGGCAAGTCGGCGATTCGCGGCGCGAGCGCGACTCGGATCCGCTCGGGATCGCCGCTCGGCTCGCGCAGGGTCAGCGTCCGCCGCCAGGAGCCGCCACTCGCCAGGCGCGCCGTGAGCGCGACCTTGCGGACGAAGCGATCGCGCCGCTCCGGTCGAGCGAGCGCCGTCTCGACGAGCCGGGCGAGCGCGCGCCGCAGCGTCAGCTCGTTCCCGACCGCGTCGGGAAACTCGAGCGAGGCGGCGACCGCTGCGGGCGGGCGACGGCCGCGCACGCGCGCGGCCGTCCCACCCCTCGCCAGGCCCCAGGCGCGCCGGCCGTCCGGCCCCAATCGTTCGGCGACGGCGCCACCCGGGAGCCCGGCAAGCTGTCCCAGCCTGCGGACTCCGAGCGCTTCCAGCTCCTCGTAGCGACCCCGTTCGAGCGGCAGGAGCGTGAGCGGCAGCGGAGCGAGGAACTGCGGCAGCTCCTCGTCCGCGACGACGACCGTCTGTCCCGGCCGCGCGACCGAGGCGGCGGCGAGCGCGGCGAAGCGCCGCCGGGCGGCACCGATCCGCGCGTCCCACTCTCCTCCGACGGCGGCGAGCGCCCGCCGCAGCGCCGGCTCGAGGCCGCCGTAGAGCCGCTCGACCCCCCGAGTCTCGAAGTAGGCGACGCCGAGCGAGGCCGGGTCGACGGCGAAACCCGCGTCCTCGAGCGAGCGCACGATCTCCTCCCAGGCATGCTCGGCCCCGGCCGCATCGGGCTCGACGAGCGCGAGCGACGGGCAAGTGGCGAGCGCCTCCCCCAGCCGCATCCCCGACCGCACGCCGGCAGCCTCCGCGGCGGCCGTCACCGGCCCGAGCAGCGGCTCCCCCTGCGGCTCGGGAGCGAGCGCCGCGGGCCGCAGCGCGAGGGACGGCGTGCGCCGCAGCGCCGCCTTCAGCTCGAGCCCGGGGATGGAGAGACAGGCGATCATGGGAACGTATGTTCTATACGAACAAGTGTTCTCCTGTCAAACTGGGGGTAACTATCCCTTGACACCACAGGAGATACCGCGTAAAATAGCGGTATGGCTCCAACCGACAGGAACAACCCGAAGCGTGCGGCCTCGTCCGACTCGGAGTATTCGCTCATGGACTTCATGCGCGAGTTCCCCGACGACGCGACCTGCCTCGACTACCTGTGGCGCACCCGCTGCTCGCCGGACGGCGAACACGCCTACTGCCCGCACTGCGATCTTGAGCGCCACTTCCGCCGCTATCACGCCCCGGAGTCTGGCAAGACGCGCGTGCGGCAGGTGTGGACTTGCACGTCCTGCTCGCATCAACTTTCCCCCACAGCAGGGACGATCTTCCACAAGTCGTCGACCTCCCTGCATCTTTGGTTCTACGCGATCTGGCTTATCACGAGCACTCGATGCGGGGTCTCGGCCAAGCAGTTCGAACGCGAGCTTGGCGTGACGTACAAGACCGCATGGCGCATGTTCAACGAGATCCGCAACAAACTGATGACGCAGGACGAGGGACCGCTCTCCGGTGAGGTCGAAGCGGACGAGACGTGGATCGGCGGCAAGATGCGCGAGTCCGAGCGCAGGCGCAAAGTCGAGCAGGGCGAAGCGGTCGTCCAGATCGGCCCGCACGCGAAGAAGCGTGAGGTCGTCTTTGCCACCGTCGAGCGCGGAGGCCGCGTCGTCGCCATGCACCTGCCAAGCAGGTACGGGTACACGCTGCGCAAGAACCTCGTCCAGACCGTCAAGGCCGGATCGACCGTATATACGGACGACTACTCCGGCTACAACGGCCTCAACTACTCGTACCGGCACCATACGATCAACCACTCCGAGCGCGATCTACGCGAGCGGGCACGTCCACACGCAGACCGTCGAGGGGTTCTTCTCGCTCGTCAAGAACGGCATCCGCGGCGTCTACCACTCGGTCTCCCCCAAGTGGCTCGGGTCGTACCTGAACGAGTATGCGTGGCGGTACAACCACCGCGACGACCGCGAGGCGATGTTCCGGCTACTGATCGAGCGCGCAGCGACCAGCTAGGACAAGTCGGTATCTATAGGACGGTCGTAGACTGTCAGAATGGCGTTCTTGGTAGACCGAGAGCGTGATATCGAAGCGGCCGAGCGGGTGCGCGCTTGGATAGAGGCGCAGACGATCGGAGGGGTACGGCCGAGAGAAGTCACGAGCCAACGCGGGGAAGACGCGGCGAGCGAACCGGCCTGGTGGTTCGTTGTGCGCCTTCCCGATCCGGCTCCCGATGTCGGAACTTGGCCCGTAGACGTCTTGAACGCGTTTGATCGAGCGGTCAGAGACAAGGCCCTCGAAGAAGAGCTCTCCTGGCCGTGGTATGTGGCCTACCTGCCTGAGAACGAAGAAGATCAGGAGGACGAAGACCAGTTGCAGTTGCCTGACAGCTAGGCCATGAAACGGCCTATCCGTCCAAGGTGGCTCCTTCGGCTCGCCCATCAGCTCGTCCCTGAGCAAGTAGGTCAGGGCCAGCCGCGGAACACGGATCTTCGGCGGGCAATCTCAACGGCGTACTACGCCCTCTTCCACGCGATCACACGTGCAGAGGCTGAGCATGCTCTTCCAGGCGCGCCAGAGTCCGAGAAGAACGCGTTTACGCGGCATGTTGGGCATACAGCGATCAAGCAGGTCTGCGGGTGGATCAACGGTGGACAGCCACCCCAAGCGGTTAGTGCGACTGTCGACCGCCTGCGCGGAAACGCAGGAATCTCTGCCGTTGCTGCGACGTTCAGCGCCCTTCACCAAGCACGGGAAGATGCCGACTACAACCATGACGCCGACATCACGCGACCGACGACATTGGGTTTGATTCGGAGATCGGAGAAGGCGGTACAGATCGTTGAAGCTGAATCCGGGACCGACGAGTTTCGATCTTTCCTGGGACTTCTTTCGCTGAAGTTGAGCTTGCGAAACGACTAGGAGAGCGTCGCGTCCTACGAAGCTCCGTCGGGGTGAAGTAGCCCGAAGTTGCGCCGGTAGCGTGATACGTCGAGGCAGGTCTCATCGTCTACACGGTCGAAGCTGCGGCTCTGTCGACGTAGCACCCAGCGTTCCGGGTCGTCGAGACAGCGCGACAGGTACATCTTTCGTTTCGCTCCCGAGAGTGGCGCAGCCCGAATGAGCGCCGCGAAGTCGCTGACGGGGAAGATGAAGAAGTCACTGCGGTACTCATCGTCCTCGGAGAGCACGTACGCGACATAGAGGCTCGGGTCGGCGTCCTCGAACTCTCCATTTTTGAAGAACCGCCACGAGGTCACGTCGAAGAGCCGCCGCTCCCAGGCTGGCCCAACGCGGTAGAGCTTGCCGAACTTGACCTGCACTTCCCGGTAGAGCGTCGCGCCGTCCACCGTCCGCCGTCGCAGGACTAGGTCGACCTTGTCCACGTCGAGGAAGCGGCTGTACGGATTCCAGCCGTGCTGGAAGAACTCGAACTTCGCGTAGGTCTCGCCGAGGATCTCGTAGTGTCCGGCTCGCCGACGGAGTGTCGGCTCCACGATCGGCTCGGGCGGCTCCACGGGCGTCTTATGGTCGCTTCGGCTCAGCCAGCTTCTCGAGGTTCCCTAGGAACTCTCCCCGCTTCGGTGTCCGCGTCTCCATCCCCTCGGCGGTCCGCTCGTTCCCCGGCTCGGCCGGCTGACCTTGCTGGGCCTCGATCTGTTCGCGCAACTCATCCGAAGTCTTAGGGCCGGGGTGGTTCTTGGGCATCTCGCGTGAGAGGGTAGCGCGTGGCGTCGGGCTGCATCTTCTGCGGCACCTCCCCGCTTACGAACGCGCACATCTTCCGCCGAGGATGGATGGACGAGTTGGTTCCCGGAGTGGCCCGCTTCAGGAATCGGCATATTCGCACCGAGCCAGAGACAGAACCGCTCGATAACACTTGGCGCACGGGTCAGGCGGGCGTTCAAGTGAAGTCGGTCTGCGAGCAATGCAACAGCGGATGGATCGACCGGCTTGACCATGAGGCTGAAGAGCTCTTTTGCACGATGGCGGCTCGCGGGGACGCAACGGTGGTGGCCGATCCACTGGACAGATACACCATCGCTCGTTGGTGCGTGCTCATCGCCATCCTCTGCGATCAGGGGCAAGCCCAACCGCGAATCGGCCACGAGACTCTCGCCCAGCTTTACGCCGGGAAGATGCCGTCAGGCGTTCGAGTCTGGCTTGCCCGCACCGAGCCGCCGCTGAGTGATCCCGACGTTCCGGACGCAGAGATCACCATCGCGGACATGGACTTGGAGTCGGACGATCTCGCCGGTCACGCGTATTTCGTGACCTTTCGCGTCCAGCATCTTGTCGTCCAGGTGTTCGTACCGACCAAACGGACGCCCGAAGGAATCCAGTTCGCCCGAGTCGCCAATGAGCGGCTCATCCGGCAACTCTGGCCGGACACGCTCACGCCTCTCGTCTGGCCACCGAACGAGACGCTCGCATGGGGGGACTACGACGCCTTCACCCGCGCCTTCCGATATCGCTCGCGCTAGCTGCCGAGGATCGATCTGCTTGCCATGCGCGGCTAGCCTATCCGGTTTATGTGGCGTCATGGGATAATTACCAAACTGGGACACGTGAACGGCGTCCGTCTCGACAAGTGGTTGTGGGCCGCCCGCTTCGCGAAGACGCGCAGCGCCGCGACGGAGCTCGTCCTCGCCGGTCACGTCAAGGTGGGCGGCGAGCGCGTGAAGCCGGCGCGCGAGGTCTCCCCCGGCGACGTCGTCGAGATCCGGACCGGTCCCGTGCGGCGTGTCGTCACCGTCACCGGCATCGCAGACCGTCGCGGCCCGGCCAAGGTCGCGGCGACCCTCTACGAGGAGACGCCGGAGTCGCGGGAAGAGCGGGAGCGGCTGGCGCTCGAGCGGAAGCTCGCTCGGCCCCTCGGCGCCGACCTCGGCGCCAGGCCGACGAAGCAGGACCGCCGCCGGCTCGAAGCGTTGCGCCGGGGTCAGCGGCGGACGTGAGGTGCATCGCGCTCCTCCGGGCGGTCAACCTCGGCGCCCGCAACAAGGTGCCGATGGCGGAGCTGCGGGCTCTGCTCGAGTCGGCGGGCTACGAGGACGTGCGGACGTACCTCGCGAGCGGGAACGTGCTGCTCCAGGGCCCCGACGACTCCGCGGTGGTCGCCGCCGATCTGGAGCGGATCGTGGCGGACGCGTTCGGTGTGGCGACGACCGCGATCCTGCGTACGCCCGAGCAGCTCGCTGCCACGCTCGCCGGCCATCCGTTCGGCGAGGACGTGTCTCAGAGCTTCGTCGCCTTCCTGGCTGCCCGGCCGGACGAGGCTGCCTCCACTCGGTTCGACGCCACCCACGGCGACGCGGCTCGCACCGTGCTCGCGGGCGCCGACGTCTACCTGAGGCTTCGGCGCGGCGTGCACGGCGCCCATCTCTCGGTCGCGAAGCTCGAGTCCCTGCTCGGCGTGCCCGCCACGCTCAGGAACTGGCGCACGGTCGTCGCGCTCGGCGAGCTCGCAGGCGCCTGAACGCGATAGGCTCGCGCGCTCCACGACAGGGAGGGCTTCTCATGGCACTGGCACGCGTCGTTTCGTTCGAGGGAGTCGGCTCGGAGCGGATAGCGAACATCGCAAGCGAGATCGAGGGTGGTGAGCCACCGGAGGGGATGCCGCCGGCCGAGTTCATCCTCCTCCACGATCCCGACGCCGGTCAGGCGCTCGCCATCGTCGTATTCGACAACGAGGACGACTATCGGAAGGGCGACGAGATCCTCGACGCGATGCCCGGGCCCGACACGCCGGGCCATCGCACGTCGGTCACGAAGTATGCGGTCGCTGCTCGGATGGCGCCCTAGAGGGACACTTCCGCCGCGGGCCCGACCCGCCGGACATAGCGCGGGACGACCTCGAGGGCGTTCTCGCGCGCACAGACCTCGAGGTCCGCTTCCAGGCCGTGCCGGCGGAGGTTCCCCGCGCTGCGGCTCGCCCCGAGGCCCTCGAGCGCGCTCGGGAAGCTGCGTGCGAGGAGGATCGCGGCGTGCGCCGAGTCCTCCGGCTCTCCGCCGAGGGCTTCCGCGATGCGGCCGGCGCAGTACGCGTCGTCGAGCGCGAGCTCGCCGAGGACGCCGGCGCAGAGCACCGCCACGTCCTCCCCGCTCTCCCGCGCCGCCGCCGCGACTGCGTCGAGGTTGAGGAGGGAGCCGATGTAGACGCGCTCGAACCGCTGCGCCGCCGAGACGAGCAGCCGCGTGCCGTTCGTCGTCGTGAGGATGAGGGTCTCGGCGGCCGCTTCGCCTTCGAGCTCGCGCGGCGAGTTGCCGAAGTCGAAGCCATCGATGTGCTCGAGCCGCCGCTCCCCGGCGAGCTTGGCCGGGCCTTCGCTCGCCGCGAGCGCACGTGCTTCGTCCACCTCGGCACAGCAGAGCACGCGCCCGTAGCCGGACGCGAGTGCCTGGCAGATCGTCGACGTCGCACGGAGGACGTCGACGACGATCCCGACCGGCGCGGGCGTCTGCTCGCCTGGTGTGAACGCTACGTGGACGCGCACGGCGCGGACTAGGCTAGTCGCGATGTCGGCCGTGGAAGCGCGCTACTGCTACCGGCACCCGGACCGGGAGACCGGTCTCTCCTGCTCGGAGTGCGGCCGGCCGATCTGCGCCGACTGCGCTGACGTTCGCGCCCGTCGGCATCCGCTGTCCCGAGCACGCCGGCAGCGGACAGCGGCGTGTCACTCCCCTGATCCGGCCCCGGCCGGTGCGCCGCGCGCCCGGGATCGCCCTGGCCACGACGAGTGCGCCGATCACGAAGGCGCTGATCGGGATCAACGTCGTGATCTACCTCATCGGGGCCAGCCAGGGTGGCGGTCTGAGCGATCCGGGTTCGAGCATCTATCGGTCAGGCTCTCTCTACAGACACATGTGCTCTTCGGGCCGTGGGTGCCGCAACGGGGGCTGGTTCCGACTCGTCACCGCGATGTTCCTTCACGAAAACCTCCTCCACATCGGCTTCAACATGCTCGCGCTCTACCTCATCGGCACGCCCGTCGAGCAGTACCTCGGACGGGCGCGCTACGTCGGTCTCTACTTCGTCGTCGGGGCTCGCAGGCTCCGCTGGTGCACTGCTTCAGACCCCGCACGTCACCGTCTCGGCGCCTCGGGAGCGATCTTCGGCATCCTCGGCGCGATGCTGATCCTCGAGTGGCAGATCACCGGACGGCTCGCCGGCAACGCGATGACGTGGATCGTGATCAACCTCGTCATCTCCTTCTCGATCCCGAACATCTCGTGGGGCGGGCACGTGGGCGGCCTGGTCGGCGGGATCCTCGTCACGCTCGCCTACGCGCACTGGCGCGGCGGCCGCGCGCAGTACGGGAAGCTCGGAGTCGGTGGCATCCTCGGCCTGGTCGTCGTCGCCGCCGGCAGCGTCGTGCTCGCCTATTGGAAGGTGCGCGGCTACGCGTAGCCGCGCCGCACGGCGAGCGTAAAGCCCGGCCGCAGCGGCACCAGGCGGACGCTGTGCGCCGAGTCGGGCGACTCGATCATCCTGCCGCCGCCCGCGAAGATCGCGACGTGGGTCGCCGGCGAGCCGTAGAAGACGAGGTCGCCCGGCCGCAGCGATCCCGGCCGCACCGGCCTCCCGCCCCGCGACTGCGGGCCCGTGTCTCTGGGCACGGTCACGCCGTGGACGCGGAAGTCGTCCCACACGAGCCCCGAGCAGTCGAATCCCCACGCCGAGACGCCGCCCCACAGGTAGCGGAGGCCGAGGAAGCGCGTCGCCTGCGCGACGACCGACGCCCCGGTGAGCGTGAGCGGCGTTCGCCAGTCGCCGGCGGCCACGGTGCCGACGCCGTCCGGCGTCCGGACGTACGCGACGCCGGTCGCAGACCGGCGGACGAGCGGCAGCCGTGTCCCGTAGCCGACCCTGAGGCTGCGCCCGCCGATCTCGACGCTTCCCTGGCGCGCGACGAGCACGACGTACCGCGTCCCGGCCAGCCGTCCCGCCTTCAGTTGCCGTAGCGGCAGCCAGCCCGGATAGCCGCGCCCGTCCAGCGGAGTCGGCTGGTCCGGGACCGCGACCTTCGCCCAGCCGTCGCGGACGGCGAGCACGACGACGTTCTCGCCGTAGAGCGCCTGCGTGACCACTCGCCCGTCGAGACCGGCGCGAGCCGCGGTCGAGGCGAGGTTCCGGTTCCAGGCGTCGAGGTCGACCGGGTTGCGTAGCGCTGGGGCGTCGATCGTGCGGGCCAGCCCCGGCGCCTTCCAGAGGGTTGCGACCGAGACGTCGATCGTCGCCGAGCCACCCGGATGCGGCGCAGCGAGCGCAAAGGCCGCGAGGGCTAACGCGAGCACACGACGAGCATGCTCCCGGCTCGGCGCATCCGCCTCCGCTGTTTGCCGCTAGGCGACCGGCCAGATACGCCGCCGGGGGCGGCGTTCTGTCACCCGCCGGCTGGGACGTACTCGCCCCGCTGCGCCTCCTTGAGCGCCGCCTGGGCCGCCGCGAGCCGCGCGAGCGGGACGCGGTACGGGGAGCAGCTCACGTAGTGGAGCCCGATCCGGTGGCAGAACTCCACCGAGGACGGCTCGCCGCCGTGCTCGCCGCAGATGCCGAGCTTGATCTCCGGCTTCGTCTTACGCCCGCGCTCGACCGCGATCCGCATCAGGTCGCCGACGCCGTCCTGGTCGAGCACCTCGAACGGGTTCCGCTCGAGCACGCCGTCCTCGAGATAGAAGGTGAGGAACTTCCCCTCGGCGTCGTCGCGCGACATGCCGAGCGCCGTCTGCGTGAGGTCGTTGGTGCCGAAGGAGAAGAAGTCCGCCACCTCGGCGATGTCGTCCGCGCGGAGCGCGGCGCGTGGTAGCTCGATCATCGTCCCGCAGAGGTACTCGAGCTCCGGCGCCTCCTCTTCCATCACCCGCTCTGTCAGCTCGCGCAGCCGGCGCAACTCCTCGCGGAAGCCGACGAGCGGATGCATGATCTCGACGAGCGGCGCCTCTCCCCCGCGCTCGTGCACCGCCTTCGCAGCCCGGGCGATCGCCCGCACCTGCATCTCGTAGACCTCGGGCCACTGGATGCCGAGCCGGCAGCCGCGGGTGCCGAGCATCGGGTTGGCCTCGGAGAGGGCGCGGATCCGCTGCCGCATCCGCTCGTCGCGCGCCTCCTCGAGCGGCGGCAGGAACTCGTGCAGCGGCGGATCGAGCAGCCGGATCGTGACCGGCAGCCCTGCCATCGTCTCGAAGATCCCCTCGAAGTCCGACTGCTGGAACGGGAGCAGGCGGTCGAGCGCCTCGCGGCGACCCTCCTCGTCGTCGGCCAGGATCATCTCCTGCACGACCGGCAGGCGCTCCTCGCCGAAGAACATGTGCTCGGTGCGGCAGAGGCCGATCCCCTGGGCGCCGAACTCGCGGGCCTTTGCGGCGTCCTCGGGGTTGTCGGCGTTCGCCCGCACCGTGAGCCGGCGCAGCTCGTCCGCCCACTCGAGGATCGTCTCGAAGTCCTCGTTGATCTGCGGCGGGACGAGCGGCACCTCGCCGACGATGACGCGGCCCGTGCCGCCGTCGATGGTGATCGTGTCCCCCTCGTGCAGCACGTGGCCGCCGATCCGTACGGTCTTCTCGCCCAGGTCGATCTCGAGCCCCTCCGTGCCGGCGACGCACGGCTTGCCCATCCCGCGCGCGACGACTGCCGCATGGGAGGTCATGCCGCCGTGCGCCGTGAGGATGCCCTTCGCCTGGATCAGGCCGTGGATGTCGTCGGGCGTCGTCTCCCAGCGGACGAGGATGACCGACTCCCCCGCCTTGCCGCGCTCCGCGGCGGTGTCCGCGTCGAGCACGATCTTGCCGCAGGCGGCGCCGGGCGACGCGTTGAGCCCTCTCGCGGCGACCTCGAACTCGGCGCCTGGGTCGAGGCGTGGGTGCAGCAGCTGGTCGAGCTGGCTCGGGTCGATCCGTGCGACCGCCGCGTCCCGGTCGATCAACCCCTCCCCCGTCATGTCGACGGCGGACTTGATCGCCGCCGCCGCCGTCCGCTTCGCCGAGCGTGTCTGGAGGAGGTAGAGCTTGCCTTCCTCGACGGTGAACTCGATGTCCTGCATGTCCCGGTAGTGGCGCTCGAGCGCGCCCATCGTCTCGAGGAGCTGGTCGTACGCCTCCGGCAGGCGGCCACGCATCTCCGCCAGCGGCTGCGGCGTGCGGATGCCGGAGACGACGTCCTCGCCCTGCGCGTTGACGAGGTACTCGCCGTAGGCGCCCTGCTCGCCCGTCGACGGGTTGCGCGTGAAGCAGACGCCCGTGGCAGAGCCGTCGCCACGGTTCCCGAACACCATCTGGACGACGTTGACGGCGGTGCCGATGTCGTCCGGGATCCCGTACGTCTGGCGGTACACCTTGGCGCGCGGGTTATCCCAGGAGTGGAAGACCGCGAGGATCGCGCGGCGGAGCTGCTCGCGCGCGTCCTGCGGGAAGCCGTCGCCGGTCTCGTCCTCGTAGATCGCCTTGAACGTGACGATCAGCTGCGCGAGGTCGTCGGCGGAGAGGTCGACGTCCAGCTCCGCGCCCCGCTCGCGCTTGAGCTCGGTGAGCGCACGCTCGAAACGGTCGGAGTCGATCCCGCCCACGACCTCGCCGTACATCTGGATCAGGCGGCGGTACGAGTCGCGCGCGAAGCGCGGATTCCCGGTGACGGCGGCGAGGCCCTCGGCCGCGTCGTCGGAGAGGCCGAGGTTGAGGATCGTGTCCATCATCCCGGGCATCGAGATCGCGGCGCCCGAGCGAACGGAGACGAGGAGGGGGTCGTCGTGGTCGCCGAACCGCTTGCCCGCCCGCTCCTCGAGGCGCTCGATGTGCTCCGAGACCTCTTCGTCGAGCCCGTCGACCTCGCCACCCGCAGCCATGTAGGCGCGGCAGGCGTCGGTCGTGATCGTGAATCCGGCAGGAACCGGGATGCCGAGCTGCGTCATCTCCGAGAGCCCGATTCCCTTGCCGCCGAGGAGGTTCCGGCCGCCGTCGGCGGGCTCGTCGAAGTCGTAGACGTAGCGAGTCATGAGCGTAGATGTTGTCATACGGTCCAGGATGACCCGGCGAACCATCGTGGGCATCGGAGGCTTCCCCGATGCGGCGCTCGTGGACTACGTACTCGGCTTCGCGCGAGGCCGCCGCGTTCTGGTCGACACGACGGCGAGTCCCGAGCGCGAGCTCGACTGGCCGAGCGAGTGGAACGCCGAGCCCACGCATCTGTCCTTCTACCCGTGGCCGCCGGACGACCTGCGCGGGCTCGCGCTCTCCCACGACGCGATCCTCGTCTGCGGCGGCAACACCGCGAACATGCTCGCGGTCTGGCGGGCCCACGGCTTCGATCGCGTGCTCCGCGAGGCGTGGGAGGCAGGCGTCGTGCTCTTCGGCTGGAGCGCGGGGATGATCTGCTGGTTCGAGGCCGGCGTGACGGACTCGTTCGGCCCTGACCTCGCCGGGATGCGCGACGGGCTCGGGTTTCTCCCCGGGAGCGCGTGCCCGCACTACGACGGCGAGGAGCTGCGCCGGCCCTGCTACACCCAGCTCGTTGCGGACGGCTTCCCAGCCGGGCTTGCGCTCGACGACTTCGCGGCCGCCCGCTTCGAAGGGACCGGGCTCGTCGAGGTCGTCGCCTCGATGGCGGCCGCTCGCGGCTACCGGGTCGGGCCGGACGGCGAGACGCCGCTCGAGACGCGGGCGCTCTAGCGCCGCCGCGCCCGGAACTCCGCCACCCAGGCGAGGCTCCGGAGGCCGATCCAGATCGGGGTGAGCAGCACGTAGAAGATGACGTCCGCGACGGCGAGGGAAGCCCACCAGAGCGGCCAGTAGTAGAACGGGATCGACGGCTTCTGCTTCATCCCGCGCGCGCCGCCTGCTCGCTGCGCCGCTCCTCGACGACCCGGAGGACACGATGGGCGGTCTCCTCGATCGAGAGCTCCGAGATGTCGATCACCGGGCAGCCGAGCCGGCGGTGCAGCTTGGCCGCCTGCTCGAGCTCGTCGTAGATCTCGGCGAGCTCCGCGTACTGCCGGTTGCTTGCCGGAGCCCCCATGGCCCGCACGCGAGCGCGGCGGATCTCGGCGAGCCGGCTGGGATCGATCGTGAGACCGACGACCTTCGCCTGGTCGATCTCGAACAGCTCGGGCGGTGGCTGGATCCCCTTCACCACCGGCACGTTCGCGGCCTTGTGCCCCAGGTAGCCGAGGTAGATCGAGAGCGGCGTCTTCGAGGTTCGCGAGACGCCGACGAGAACGACGTCCGCTTCGCGGAGCCCGTGGGCGACGCCGTCGTCGTAGCGGACGGCGAACTCGATCGCCTCCATGCGCTTGAAGTAGGCGGTGTTGAGCGGCGGCCGCGAGCCGGGCGTCATCTTCGCGGACTGGCCGGAGACGCGGGCGACGGCGTCGATCGGCTGGCCGAGGAGGTCGCAGTAGTGGAGGCGCGCGCGCCGGCAGAGGGTGCGCATCGCCTCGCGGAGCTGAGGCTGGACGAGCGTGTAGACCACGACGGCCGGGCGGCCGCGCATGCGGTTGACGGCGAGCTGGAGGTCGTCCTCCGACTCGACTCGTGGGTGACGGATCTCGACGAACTCCTGCTCGGGGAACTGCGCCTCGAGCGCCTGGACGAGCCGGGCAGCGGTCTCGCCGGTGGCGTCGGAGACGACGTGCAGCTCGACGGGCGGGTTCGGCACGCAGGCCAGCGTAACGCCGGTTCCTCCGTGCGAGCGCCTCGGTAACCTCCGCGCATGGCCGGGACGAAGCAACCAGTGACGATGGACACGATCGTCTCCCTCTGCCGCCGCCGCGGCTTCGTCTTCCCCTCGTCCGAGATCTACGGCGGCCTCGGCTCGACCTACGACTACGGCCACTACGGCGTCCTCACGAAGAACAACATCCGCTCGCTCTGGTTCCAGGCGATGGTGCAGGAGCGCGACGACATCGTCTCCCTCGACTCCGCGGTGATCCTCAACCCGCTCGTCTGGGAGGCGTCCGGGCACGTCGCCGGCTTCACCGACCCGCTCGTCGACTGCCGCACGTGCAAGCTCCGCTTCCGCGCCGACCAGATCGAGCAGGCGAGCTGCGGCCGCAAGCCGAGCAAGCGACCCGGCGACACGCCCGACTGCGACCTCACCGAGGCACGCCAGTTCAACCTCATGTTCGAGACCCACGTCGGCGCTCTCCAGGAGGAGAGCTCGGCCGCGTACCTCCGCCCCGAGACGGCGCAGGGCATCTTCATCAACTTCAAGAACGTCGCCCAGCTCGCGCGGCGCAAGCCGCCGTTCGGCATCGCGCAGTTCGGCAAGGCGTTCCGGAACGAGATCACACCGGGCAACTTCCTGTTCCGCGTCCGCGAGTTCGAGCTGATGGAGGTGGAGTTCTTCGTCCCTCCTGCCGAGGCGCCGAAGTGGCACGAGTACTGGATCGAGCAGCGGCTCGACTGGCATCGCAGCCTGGGCCTACGCGACGAGAACCTTCGCGTCCGCGAGCACGACGAGCAGGAGCGGTCGCACTACTCGAGCGCGACGAGCGACATCGAGTACCTCTACCCCATCGGCTGGCAGGAGCTGGAGGGGGTCGCGAACCGCGGCGACTACGACCTCACGCAGCACACGCAGCAGTCCGGCACGAAGCTCGAGTGGATCGATCCGGACGGGACCCGCTACACGCCGCACGTGATCGAGCCGGCCGTCAGCATCGAGCGGATCTTCGTCGCGCTCCTCTGCGACGCGTACGACGAGGAGGTCGTCGGCGAGCGCGAGCGCGTCGTCCTCCGGCTCCATCCGCGCGTCGCGCCCGTCAAGGCGGCGATCCTGCCGCTCGTGCCGCGCGACGAGGGGATGGCGAGCCGCGCCCGCGCGCTCTACGAGGAGCTGCGCCGCCACCACGTCGTCGAGCACGACGACTCCGGCCAGATCGGCAGGCGTTACCGCCGCCAGGACGAAATAGGAACGCCGTGGGCCTTCACCATCGACGAACAGACGCTCGAGGACGAGACCGTGACCGTGCGAGACCGGGATTCGCTCGCGCAGGAACGGCTGCCGATCGCCGGTGTACGGGATTGGCTGGACGACGCGCTCGAACGGGACTGGCGCTCGCCGCAGTCGCCCTGAGCGCCGCCGGCTGCGGCCTCGGCGGCGGCACGAAGACCGTGACGGTGACGCGGACGCATACCGTCACGACCACGCTCACCGTGACGACCGGCGGGGGCTCGACGGCGTCGGCGCCCTGCACCGGCGGCGACGTATCCGGCTCCTTCGACCTCGTCCAGGGCAGCGCCGGCGCCGGCCAGACTTCCTACCGCCTGACCTTGACGAACTCTTCGTCCGGAGCCTGCTTCGTCAGCGGGGTGCCCGGCCTGCAGCTGCTCGACGCGAGCGGCGCGGACCTGCCGACGCACGTCGTCCCCGCACAGCCCGGCCAGGGGACGGCGGCCCGCATCGTCCTGCAGCCGGGCGACTCCGCAACTGCGGACGCCCGCTTCTCGCCCGACGTTCCCGGCACAGGCGACAGACAGAACGGACCTTGCCAGCCGAAGGCTGCACGCCTGCTCGTCACCCTCTCCTCGGGCGCTCAGACGGTGCCGATCAACCCGCCGACACGCGTCTGCGAGCAGGGGACGCTCAACGTGGGCCTCTTCACCGCCGCCGGCTAGCTCTACTAGGCCGTTCCATCAGCCGCTCGCCCGGCGGCCCGAAGCCGAGCTTCGCGTACAGCCCGTGCATGTCGCGCGTGTGCAGGAGCCACGTGCGGTCGGCGAGTGGGCCGTTGTCGATCATCTCGCGCACGAGCTCCAGGCCGAGGCCGCGGCCGCGGTGCTCCGCGAGCACGTACACGTCCGCCAGGTAGACGACATTCGCCCCGTCGCTCGCCGCGCGGCCGAAGCCGACCTGCGCCTCGTCCTTGTACAACCCGACGACGCGGTCGGCCTCGCGGACGAGACGCTCGACCGCTGCGCGCGGACGTCCCGGCGCCCAGTACGACTCGCCGGAGATGAACGCGTGCACGGCGTCGACGTCGACGCGGCCGGGATCGTCGTCGAGCTCGTACCCGTTGCCGAGGTCGCGTCTCACGCGCTGAGCGTCCGCAGGCGGAAGCCGCCGTGGTACTCGTACGAGGCTGTGACCACGTGGAGGGCGTCCCGGCGGGCCCGCTCCGAGAGTCCGAGCCCGACCGCGTCCGCCAGCGGGTGCGCCAGCAGCGCCTCGATGCCGGCGATCCCCTCCGCCGCGAGCGCGAGCGCCTCGCCATCGGCGCAGCGGGCGCAGACGGCGCCGCCCGCCCGCGGCGAGTAGCCGACGAGCGGCTCTCCCTCCGCGCCGCACTCGGCGCAGCCGGAGAAGTGCGGCAGATAGCCCGAGAGCCAGAGGAGCTTGAGCTGGAAGGCGAGCACGACCGGGTCGAGCCCCGGCCGGCCGGTCGAGTGCGGCAACTCGTCGAGCAGGTCGAGGAAGCGCGTCAGCGCGGTGAAGGCCCGCTCGTTCGCCTCTTGCTCGCTGAACAGGCGGAGCATCGCCTCTGCGCCGATCATCGCGACCGAGAAGCGGTAGTAGTCCTCACGCACCTCCTGATGCGAGCGCACGAGCTGCGCCGCCGTCACCGTCTCGAGCTCGCCGCGGCCCCGGTGGAGGACGAGCTCGACATGCGACAGCGGTTCGAGCCGGCCGCCGAAGCGCGACATCGTCTTGCGGACTCCCTTCGCGACGGCGCCCACGCGGCCTTGCGAGAGCGTGTACAGGTGGAGGACGCGGTCGGCCTCGCCGAGCCGGATCGACCGGAGCACGACGGCTTCGGTGCTGTAGGCCCGTCCGGCCATGGTCGTTCCAGTCTAGGGACGAGGCCGGGCGGCAATGCGAGGCGCTGTCGGCGCCGCCTGCTCGGGCTGGCACAAGGGGCAGAACCACGTCGTCCGTCCGGCGACGCGCGTGCGCGCGATCGGCGTCCCGCAGCGCTCGCACGGCTCGCCGCCCCGTCCGTAGACCCGGAACTCGTCCTGCATCGAGCCGCCGCTGCCGTCGGGCAGCCGGTAGTCGCGCAGCGTCGACCCTTGCCGCGCCAGCCCGTGCTCGAGTGCGACGCGGATGGCGCGGTGAAGCCGGCGCAGCTCGGCGCGGTCGAGGCTCGCCGCGGGCCGGAGAGGGTTCAGGCGCGCTCGCCAGAGCGCCTCGTCCACGTAGATGTTCCCCAGGCCGGCGAGCGTCCGCTGGTCGAGCAGCGCGGCCTTGAGCGCCGTGCGACGGCCCGCCAGCCGCTCGCCGAGCCGTGCCGCGGTGAAGAGAGCGTCGAGCGGCTCCTCCCCCACCCGGAGGCGCAGGTACGGCTCCGCCTCCCCGGGCTCGAGGAGCAGCCACGTGCCGAAGCGGCGAACGTCCCGGTAGGCGACGTCCGACCCGTCGTCTAGTTTGACAACGGCGCGCCGGTGAGGGTCGTCCGGAAGCTTCCCCGACGCCGAGTGGAGAAGGCTCCCCGTCATCCGGAGGTGGATCAGGAGAACGCGACCGCTCTCGAACCGAACGACCAGATACTTGCCGCGTCGCTCGACTGCAGCCACGCGTTCGCCCTCGAGCTCGGCCGCCACCTCGGCCGGCTCGTACGGACGCACGAGGCGCCGGTCGTCGATCGTCACGCGTTCGAAACGCCTGCCCGCGAGCGCGGGCTCGAGCTGCCGGCGAATGCTCTCGACCTCGGGGAGCTCCGGCATCCGTCCAGCCTACTGACGGGTCCGTGCCCGGCCGGGCACGCCGCTAGGGCGTCACGATCGGCTGCCCCGGAATGCCGCGCGAGGGCGCCTTGCCGCCGAGCCACGCGTTGACCGTGGCGCCCACGTCCGCGAATTCGCCCTCGTGGATCTGTCCGGCCGCGTTGTGCCCCTCGACATACGCGAGCAGCAGGCCGTATTCCCGCGAGTGATCGGTCGACGGCGTCGTGGGGTCGCAACCGTGGTCGGAGGTGACGATGAGGAGGTCGCCCGGCCGGAGCGCGTCCAGGAGGTCGGGTAGGCGCCGGTCGAAGTCCTGCAGGCAGCGGTGGAAGTTGACCGGGTCGTTGCGGTGCCCCCAGAGCATGTCCGTCTCGACGAGATTGACGAACACGAACCCCTCGTCGAGCTCGCCCAGCAGACGCTCGGTCTGCTGGATCCCCTCGATGTTCGACTTCGTCGGATACGACTCGTCGATGTCCTGGCCGGCGAAGATGTCGCCGATCTTGCCGACGCCGTAGACCTTGCTCCCGGCCTCGCGCAGCAGCGAGAGGTAGTTCGGGCGCCGCGGCTCGAGCGAGAAGTCGTGCCGGTTCGGCGTCCGAACGTAGTTGTCGGGCTCGCCGGCGAACGGCCGAGCGATGACGCGTCCGACCGCGTGCTTACCCGTGAGGATCTCGCGAGCCGCACGGCAGGCGTCGTACAGCTCCTCGAGCGGGACCGTCTCCTCGTGCGCCGCGACCTGGAAGACCGAGTCGGCGGACGTGTAGACGATCCACTTGCCCGTCCGCTGGTGCTCCTCGCCGAGCTCCTGGATGATGTCCGTTCCGGACGCCGCCCTGTTCCCGAGGACCCCGCGGGCCGTGCGGTGCATGAACGGGTCGATCACGTCGTGCGGGAATCCGTGGGGGTACGTCGGGAACGCCTGCGCCGTGACGATCCCCATGTGCTCCCAGTGGCCGGTCGTCGTGTCCTTCCCCTTCGAGCGCTCGAGCAGCCGGCCCGCCACGGCGGGTGCCCCGGGCTGCGGGGGGCAGCCCTCGAGCGGCTCGACGTTGCCGAGGCCGAGCGCCTCCAGGCTCGGCAGGTCGAGCCCGCCGACCGCCCGCGCGACGTTGCCGAGGGTGTCCGACCCCTCGTCGCCGTATTGCTCCGCGTCCGGCAGCTCCCCGGCTCCGACGGCATCGAGCACGATCACGCAAGCCCTGGACACCCGGCTATTCTAGGTACGCCGTGTCGACCGCCCTCGGACTCCTCGCCTTCGCCGCCTACGTCCTCGCCGTCGTCGGCGTTGCCGCCGCCATCACGTGGGTCGTCGTCCGGCTGACTCCCTCACGCAGGCCCGGCTCGTCCGCCGGCAGCTAGACGGACGCAAGAGGCAGCACGTCGGCCAGCGGCGTGTACTCGAGCCCGTGCGCCTCCGCCACGGCCTCGTACGTCATCTTGCCGTCGAGCACGTTGACGCCCCGGCCGAGGGCTTCGTCGCGAGCCACGGCAACGGCGAGCCCATGCTCCGCGATCGCCTCGACGTACGGGAGCGTCGCGTTCGTCAGCGCCCTCGTCGAGGTCACCGGTACACCGCCGGGCATGTTCGCGACGCAGTAGTGGATGATCCCGTCGACCTCGTAGACCGGGTCGGAATGCGTCGTCGGTCGCGCCGTCTCGATGCAACCGCCCTGGTCGATCGCGACGTCGACGATCACGGCGCCGGGCTGCATCTCCGAGAGCATGGCGCGGCTGATCAGCTTCGGCGCCCGCGCGCCGGGGATGAGGACGGCGCCGATGACGACGTCCGCCCGCGCGATCGTCTCCTCGATCTCGAGGCTCGACGACATGAGGAGGCTGACGCGGCCGGAGAGGATCTCGTCGAGGTGCCGCATCCGGTCGATCGACCGTTCGAGCAAGGTCACGCTCGCACCCAGCCCGAGCGCGATGATCGCGGCGTTGTACCCGACGATCCCGCCGCCGAGCACGACGACGTGGCCCGGCAGGACGCCCGGCGTGCCCGCGAGCAGAACGCCGCGGCCGCCGAGCGGCTTCTCGAGGAAGTGCGCGGCAGCCTGCGGTGCGAGCCTCCCCGCGATCTCGCTCATCGGCGCGAGGAGCGGCAGCGCGGCGGTCGTCCGTCTCGACGGTCTCGTAGGCGACGGCGGCGATCCCGCTGTCCACCAGCGCGCGGGTCAGCGGCTCGTCGGCGGCGATGTGCAGGTACGTGAAGAGGACGAGCCCCTCGCGGAGCCGGTGGTACTCGGGCTCGATCGGCTCCTTGACCTTGAGGAGCAGCTCCGCTCGCTCCCAGACCTCGTCGACGCCCGCGACGCGCGCCCCGACCCGCTCGTAGTCCGAATCGGCGAAGGCGCTCCCGCCACCGGCGCTCGTCTCGACGAGCACCTCGTGCCCGCGCTGGACGAGCTCGCGCGCCCCGGCCGGGGTGAGGGCGACGCGATACTCGTCGGTCTTGATCTCCTTCGCTACGCCGATCCGCAAAGCGGGGAGACACTATCTCCCGCACGCCGCGGTACGTAGCCTCAGCCGGGTCGGCGGAGCCGCTCGAGGTAGAGGAGGAGCCCGGCGAGCGTCGTCGCGTCTTCGATCTCGCCGAGCCGCTCCTCCACCTCGCGGAGCGGCCACCGGACGAGCTCGAGCTGCTCGTCCTCGGCCGGCGACGCTTCCCCCGGCTCGACTCGCTCGGCCGCAAACAGATGCATCCGCTCGCGGCAGAAGCCGGGCGTCGTCCAGAACACCGAAAGCTCACGCCACTCACCGCCGGTAAGGCCGCATTCCTCCTGCAGCTCCCGCCGCGCCGTGGCCAGCGGTTCCTCGCCCGGCTCGGCGGTTCCTGCCGGGAGCTCGAGCAGCCGTTTCCGCGCCGGCTCGCGCAGCTGCCGGACGAGCGTGATGAAGCCCTCCCGGTCCACGGCCACGATCGCCACGGCCCCCGGATGCTCGACGATCTCCCGCTCGTGCTCTCCCCAGCGCTCGACCGTGAGCCCGAGCAGGCGACCCTCGTAGACCGTGCGGCTCTCGTCCGGGTTCAGGCCCGTGCCTCCTCGACGAGCGCGACCGTCACGTCCACCATCGCCTCCAGATCGGCCACAGCGATTCGCTCGTCCGGGCTGTGGAACTCGTAGACGCCGCTCGTCAGATTCGCGCACCGGAGCCCCCGCTCGTTGAAGACGTTGGCGTCGGCGGCGCCGCCCGACAGTCCGTAGCGCACCTCGTGGCCGCAGCGGGCGAGCGCGGCGGCGGCAAGCCGGACGACATCGTCGCCCTTAGCGAAGCGGTAGCCGCGATAGGTCTTGCGGAGCTCCGTCTGGAGCTCGCACTCGGTCTCGCTGGCCGCGAACGCGCACGCGTCGAGGATCTCCTGGACGAGATCGCCGAGCTTGCGGTGGTCATGGCTCCGCGCCTCGGCCAGAAACGAGCACCGGTCGGGCACGATGTTGCCGGCCGTGCCGCCGCGGATCACGCCGACATTCGCGGTCGTCTCCTCGTCGACGCGGCCGAGGCGGAGGTCTGCGATCGCCTTCGCCGCAGCCTGGATCGCCGACCGCCCTTCCTCGGGCGCCATTCCCGCGTGCGCAGCACGGCCCTGGAAGGTGACCTCGAGACCCTGCGCGGACGGCGCGCCCAGGACGATCTCGCCGATCGGGCCCTCCTGGTCGTAGACGAAACCGAGCCGAGCGTCGAGCCGAGTGTGGTCGAAGGCCGCGGCCCCGAGCAAGCCGACCTCCTCCTGTCGCGTGAACAGCAGCTCGACGCCGGCGTGCAGGACGTTCTCGGCGAGCACGCGTCGAACGCCCTCGAGCATCTGCACGACCGCGGCCTTGTTGTCGGCGCCGAGGATCGTGCCGCCCGCGTTCCGGATCAGGCCGTCCTCGACGACCGGGCGGAGCTCTCCGGAGGGCGGCACCGTGTCGAGGTGGGCGCAGAAGAAGAGCGGCGTCCCTTCGACCATGGGCTCGATTCGCGCGTAGACGTTGCCGAACCCGTCCTCGTCCGGCTCGAGGCCGAGCTCGCGCAGGTACCGGAGGACGACGTCGGCGGCCGCCCGCTCCTCGCCTGGGGGCGTCGGCAGCGCGGCGAGCTCGAGGAAGAGGTCGACCGCCTCGGACACGCCGCGATCGTACGCGGCAGCCGCCTCAGGCGGCGACGCGTTCGCCAGACCGCGCGCGCGCCCGGTCGAGCGCAGCGCCGACGAAGCCGCGGAACAGCGGCGCCGCCCGGGTCGGCCGGGACTTGAACTCCGGATGGAACTGGCTCGCCACGAACCACGGATGCCCCGGCAGCTCGACGATCTCGACGAGCCGCCCTTCCTGGAAGGTTCCGCTCACGACGAGCCCCGCCTCGATGAGGCGGTCGCGGTAGGCGTTGTTCACCTCGTAGCGGTGCCGGTGGCGCTCGTGGATGGTCGGCTCCCCGTACAGCTCACGAGTCCGCGTCCCCTCGGCCACCTCGACCGCCTGGGCGCCGAGCCGCATCGTGCCGCCGAGATCCTCGATCCCCTTCTGCTCGGGCAGCAGGTCGATCACCGGGTACGGCGTCTCCGGGTCCATCTCGGTCGAGTTGGCGCCCTCGAGCCCGACCACGTGACGCGCGAACTCCGAGACGGCCACGTGCATGCCGAGGCAGATCCCGAGATACGGAATCCCGCGCTCGCGCGCCACGCGGCAGGCGAGGATCTTCCCCTCCCAGCCGCGCGAGCCGAAGCCGCCCGGGACGAGCACGCCGTCGACGTCCTCGAGCAGGTCCGCGGCCTCCTCGAAGGACATGTCCTCGGCATCGACCCAGCGGACGCGGACGGCACAGCCATGCTCGAGCCCCGCGTGCTTGAGCGCCTCGTGGACTGAGAGGTAGGCGTCCTGGAGCTTGACGTACTTCCCGACGAGGGCGATCTCGACGACGTCGCGGCGGCTGTGCATGCGCTCGAGCAGCGCGTCCCAGTCGGAGAGATCCGGTTCGGCGAGCTCGAGCCCGAGCCGCGCACCTACGAGCCGGTCGAGACCCTCCCGTTCCAGCACGCGCGGCACCTCGTAGACGTCCGCGACGTCGGGGCACGCGACGACAGCCTCCGGGTCGACGTCGGCGAAGAGGGCGATCTTGTCGCGGATCTCGCGCGACAACTCCTCGTGGGAGCGGCAGACGACGACGTCGGGATGGATGCCGATCCTGCGGAGCTCGTTGACCGAGTGCTGCGTCGGCTTCGTCTTCAGCTCGCCGGCAGCCTCGATGTAGGGCACGAGCGTCACGTGGACGTAGGCGACGTTCTCGAGGCCGACCTCCCGCCGAAACTGGCGGATCGCCTCGAGGAACGGCAGCGACTCGATGTCGCCGACGGTGCCGCCGATCTCGGAGATCACGACGTCGGCCTGGCCGGACTCGGCCGCGCGCCGGATCCGCGCCTTGATCTCGTTCGTGATGTGCGGGATCACCTGCACCGTGGCGCCGAGGAAGTCTCCCCTGCGTTCCTTGCGCAGCACCGTGTCCCAGACCGCCCCCGCGCTGTGGCTCGCGCTGCGGAGGAAGTTCTCGTCGACGAACCTCTCGTAGTGGCCGATGTCGAGATCCGTCTCGGCGCCGTCCTCGGTGACGAACACCTCGCCGTGCTGGAACGGGCTCATCGTCCCCGGGTCGACGTTGAGATACGGGTCGAACTTCTGCAACTGCACGCGCAGCCCGCGCGCTTTCAGGAGGCGGCCGAGCGAAGCGGCGACGATGCCCTTCCCGAGCGCGGAGACGACTCCCCCGGTGACGAAGACGTACTTCGTGGCCCGTGCGCTCACGGGATTTCAGGGTAGCACTCCTGGCGGTCGGCGCTGGTCCGCGTCGCCTAGCCGCGTACCGCGGCAAGGAACTCCTCCCCACCGAGCATCCGCTCGAGCTCCGCCTTTCGCTCGTCCTCGGCGAGTTGCTCGATCCGCGTGTGTGTCGGATCGCCGGGCGTCTTCTCCACGCGGAAGTGCCGGTCGGCGAGAGCGGCGATCTGGGGCAGGTGCGTGATCGTCACGACCTGGGCGTGCTCGGCCAGGCGTCGCAGCAATCTCCCCACGGCATGCGCGGTCTCGCCGCCGATGCCGGCGTCGATCTCGTCGAAGACGAGCGTCTCCCCTCCCGCGACCGCGGCGATCGCGAGCGCGATGCGGCTCAGCTCGCCGCCGGAGGCGGTCTCCGCCACCGGCGCGAAGGGCAGGCCAGGGTTCGGGCGGACGAGGAAGACGGCCTCGTCGCCGCCTGTGGCACCGGTCTCGTCCCGCTCGCGGAGCTCGCAGACGAACTCGCCGTCGCCCATGCCGACGTCGCGCAGCTCCGTGGCCACGGCGTCGGCGAACGCGGGCGCGGCGGCGTTCCGCTCGGCCCGCAGCTCGAGCATGAGCACGTGGCAGCGCTCCTCGACCGCGGCGAGCTCGCGAGCGGCCGTCTCCGCCGGATCGGCTCCTTCGTCGAGCGCAGCGAGCTCCTCACGGGCCTCGGCGGCGCGGGCGAGCAGCTCCTCGTAGGTCGCGCAGCGGAAGCGGCGTCTCGCTTCCGCGATCCGGTCGAGCTCGGCCTCGAGCTGCTCGAGCCGACCGGGCTCGGCCTCGAGGGAAGCGAGAAAGGCGTGCAGGTCGGACGCGGTCTCGCGCAGGCGCAGCTCGACGTCCCGTAGCTCGCTCCCGGCGTGCTCGAGCTCGGGCGCGAGCCGCTCCAACGGTGCTACCGCGTGCTCCGCGTGCCCGATCAGGCCGGCAGCGCCGTCGCCGTCCTCCGGAACCAGCGCGGCGAGAGCCTCGGCGGCGCCCGCCGCGAGCTCCGCGACATGCCGGAGACGCTCGCGCTCCGAACGCAGCCGCTCGTCGTCACCGGGCTCCATGCCGGTCGTGTCCTCGACGAGCGCCCGCAGCTCGGCGAGGCGCGTCTCGGCGAACGCGGCGTTCGCGGTCAGCTCCTCGTGGCGGCGGCGAGCCGCCTGCAGCTCCCGCCAGGCAGTGCGGGAAGCCGCACGCGCGGGCCAGCTGCTCCTCGCCGCAGAAGCGGTCGAGCACCTCGAGCTGGTACGAGGACCGTGCGAGTCGCCGCTGCTCGAACTGGCCCGACATCGCCACGTCGCGCTCGACGGCCGCGGCCACGTCCTCCCTGGCCGCCGCGCGGCCCCAGGCGTAGGCGCGGGTGCGCCCGTCGGGGAAGACGCGGCGGGAAGCGACGAGCACGTCCTCGTCCGCCGGACGAAGCTCCTCGAGCGGCCCGAGCTCGTCGGGCAGGTCGAGCTCCGCCTCCACGTACGCCTCCGGGCCCGCGGCGCCGACGTACGAGTCGTCGCCCTTCGCGCCGAGCAGGAGCCCGAGCGCCTGCGCGAGGATCGTCTTGCCGGCGCCCGTCTCGCCGGTGATGGCGTTCAGCCCGGGCGCGAGCTCGAGCTCCGCCTCGCGGATGAGGACGAGGTTCTCGATACGCAGCCGGCGGAGCATGAAGCCGATCGTAGACTCGCCGTCCGACGCTGCCCATTGGCCTTTTCGGTCGACCCTGCGCGGCTGCGCGGCCGCGACCCCGCTACAGACCCGAGGTGAACGTCTCCCGGTAGCGGCTGAAGAACGTCGTCTCCGGCAGCACCGCGAGCAGGCTCCGCTGCTCCCCGAGCCCGATGGACAGCGCGCGCTCGGGCGCGAGGTCTCCGCTCCGGCGACCGTCGACGAGCACCGCCGCGCCGAGATCCGCCGTCGCGTTCCGCAGGGTCAGCTCCACCCCGCGCGCGACGACGAGCGGGCGCGCGTCGAGCGAGTGCGGCGCGATGAACGTGATCGCCATCGCGTCGAGCCCGCGGACCAGCACCGGGCCGCCGTTCGAGAGGTTGTACGCCGTCGAGCCGGAAGGCGTGGAGCAGATCATCCCGTCACACGAGACGACGCCGAGATCCTCCCCCGCGATCGCCCAGCGGAGCTCGACCATCCGCCCGAGCGTCGCGCTCGTCGCGACGACGTCGTTCACCGCGACGAACGTCTCGCCGTCGAGGCTCGCCTCGAGCGTCGGCTGCTCCACCGTCCGGTACTCGCCCCGGAAGACGCGCGCCAGCTCGTCCTCGAGCCGCTCGGGCGCGATCGAGGCGAGGAAGCCGACGCGGCCGAAGTTGACGCCGATCACCGGTATGCCGGTGCCGAGCAGCCGCGCGAGGGTGCGCAGGATCGTCCCGTCGCCGCCGACCGCGACGGTGAGCTGAGCCCGCTCCGGCTCGTCGACGACCTCCACGCCCGCGCGCCCGGCGACGGCGCGGACGCGCTCCACCGCCTGCCGCACATCGAGGCGGCCGTGCGCGACGACGGCCGCGGTCTCAACCGGCGAGTGCTTGCTCGATCCGCTCGGAGAGGTCATCTGGAAGCGTGGGCTGCTCGGAATGGACGAGATGGAGGAAGATCTCCCGGTTCCCCTTCGGCCCCGGGAGCCCCGAGTCTACGACTCCGGCGGTGCTCGCTCCCCAGCCGACCGCCGCGGCGGCCACCTCGCGGACGACTCGGCCGCGCACCTCGTCGTCGCGGACGACGCCGCCCTTCCCAACCTCGGCGCGGCCCGCCTCGAACTGGGGCTTCACGAGGACGACGGCCTCCCAAGCCGGCGCGCACAGGCGCAGTACAGGCGGCAGGGCGAGCCGCACCGAGATGAACGACACGTCACAGACCGCGAGCTGCGGCGGAAAGGGGAGCTCCGCCAGCGTCCGCGCGTTCGTCCGCTCGAGCACGGTGACGCGCGGATCGGCCCGCAGGCGCGGATGGAGCTGGCCGTAGCCGACGTCGACCGCGATCACACGCGCCGCGCCCCGCTGGAGAAGGACGTCGGTGAAGCCGCCGGTCGAGGCACCCACGTCGACGCAGTCCAGGCCGGTCGGATCGACGCCGAGGCGGTCGAGCCCGTGCGCGAGCTTCTCCCCACCGCGCGAGACGTACGGCGGCGGCCGCTCGACGGCGAGCTCGACGTCCTCGTCCACCTGCTGGCCCGGCTTCTCGTAGCCGTGGACGAGCCCGGCGAGCACGAGCGCCTGCGCCTGGCCGCGTGACTCGGCGAGCCCGCGCTCGACGAGGACGACGTCGAGGCGCTTCTTCAAGCCGTCCGGACGGCGAGCGAGTCGACGATCTCGCGGAGGACGCTCGTGTCGGCGTCGATCTCCGCGAGCCGCTCGCGCGCGCGCTCCGCCGCCTCGTCCGCGAGGCGCCGGGCGCCGTCGGCGCCGTGCTCAGTCACGTAGCCGTCCTCGTCGAGGATGTCGTCGACGATCTGGAAGAGGAGCCCGAGCTCCTCCGCGAACACACGCCACGGCCCCTGCTCCTCCTTCGCCAATTCGGCCGCCCAGAGCGCGAGCGTCACGGACGCGTAGAAGAGCCGCCCGGTCTTGAGGCGGTGCACGGCGGCGAGGTCGTAGCCCTCGACCATCGTGTCGAGGTACTGGCCGCCGATCATCCCTAGCGTCGCCTCGGCGAGCTCCCGCGCGACGGCCGAGCCCTCGTAGCGTGTTGCGAGCCGGAAGGCCTCCGCGAGGAGCGCGTCGCCCGCTAGCACGCCGACACCCTCGCCGAACTTCTTCCACGTCGAGGGATGGCCCCTCCGTTCCTCGTCGTCGTCCATCGCCGGCAGGTCGTCGTGGACGAGCGAGAACGTGTGCACGAGCTCGATGGCGAGCGCCGCAGGCAACACCTGCTCGACGGGCGCGCCGAGCGCCTCCCCGACCGCGAGCGCGATCACGGGCCGGACCCGCTTGCCGCCGACCTCGAGCGAGTAGCGGACGGAGGTCGCCTGTCCATGCAGCTCGGGCCAGAGCTCGAGCTGCTCGAGCCCCTCCTCGGCGAGCACCTTCAGCTCCTCAGGACTGTGCATCCGCCTCCGCCGCCCGTTGTGCCCGCGTCAGCTCCTCCTCGACTGCCTTCGCCAGCTCCGAGAGCTCGCCGAGCAGCTCGATCGTGCGCTCCGGCGAGCCTCCCGTGCCCTCCGAGAGCTGCTCGAGCTCGGCGCGTGCCGCCTCGACCCGCGCCAGCAGCTCTTCCGCCCTCGTCAACGCCTCGTCGGTGCTCATCTTCCGCTCCGGCGCCGCGCATGTCGGCGCCTCCGCTCCCTGTTGAGCTCCGTCGAGCCTACGCTCATGCGTTCTCCTCCTCCCGTACGACCCTGCCCAGGATCCCGTTGACCAGCCTGCCCGCGTCCTCGGATGCATACCGCTTCGCGAGGCGCACCGCCTCGTCGAGGATCACCTCGACGGGCACCTCGCCCTCTTCGAGCTCCTCGAGCGCGACGCGGAGGACGTTGCGCTCGACGGCGCCGAGGCGATCCGCCGTCCAGTCGTCCGAGACCTCGGTGATGCGGGCGTCGAGCACGTCGGCGTGCTCCGTCACCGCGTCGGCGAGATGCTGCGTGTATGCGTCGACCTCGCCCTCGTAGAGCGAGCCGAGCGGCCTGCCTGTGACGTCCCACTGGAAGAGCATGAACACGGCGGCTCGCCTCGCTTCGCGGCGGCTGACGGCGTTCATCGCACGAGCTCCTCGATCGTCACGTCGACCGTCTGAACGCGGACGCCGCACATCGTGGCCAACGCGTCCGCGACCTGCTCCTGCACCGCGTGGGCGACGTCCGGGAGGACGAGGCCGAACGCGACCGTGAGCTGGAGCTCGGCGCGCGCGTGGCCGTCCTCGAGCTCCACGCCGAGGCGCCGTGGCCCCTTGCGCAGCCGGGCGCCCTCGACGGACGACACCGCGCGCCGCACGATCTCCGTCAGCGCGGCCTCGCTCACCCGCACCGAGCCCGCGCCGTCCTGGACGAGTACGCGCGTCACGGCTCGGCGAGCGCCGGCAAGCGCGCCCCGGCTTCTTCGAGGAACGACGTCGAGTACTCGCCGCGGCCGAACTCCTCGCTGCCGAGGATGTCGAGCGCCGCCTCGCGCGTCGTCGGGACGCCGACGACCTCGAGCTCCCGCAGGGCACGCCGGGCCCGCGCGATCGCGGCGGGCCGGGTCTCGTCGCGGACGACCACCTTCGCGATGAGCGAGTCGTAGTGCGGCGAGATGACCGTGCCGTCCTCGACGAACGTGTCGACCCGAACGCCCGGGCCGAGCGGCGGGCGGAAGCGCTCGATCCTGCCGGGCGCGGGCGCGAACCCATGCGCCGGATCCTCCGCATTGATCCGGATCTCGATCGCGTGGCCCTCCCGCGGCGCGCGTCCCGTCAGCGGCAGCGGCTCGCCGCTCGCGATGCGCACCTGTAGCCGGACGAGATCGAGCCCGGTCACGGCCTCGGTGACGGGATGCTCGACCTGAAGGCGTGTGTTGACCTCGATGAACGCGTACGAGCCGTCCGGGCCGACGAGGAACTCGAAAGTGCCGGCGTTGCGGTAGCCGAGGTGACGACAGGCACGCTCGACGGCCGCCTCCATCTCCTCCCGCAGCTCGGCGTCGAGCGCAGGCGACGGAGTCTCCTCGATCAGCTTCTGGTGACGGCGCTGGATCGAGCACTCGCGCTCGCCGCACGTGAGAACGCCGCCGTGGGCGTCGCAGATCACCTGGATCTCGACGTGACGCGCGGGCACGATCACCTTCTCGACGTAGAGCGTGCCGTCGCCGAAGGCGGCGTGCGCCTCGGACGAGGCGTGGTCGTAGAGACCGGCGAGCTCGCCGGCATCCTCGACGCGCCGCATCCCGCGACCGCCTCCTCCCGCCGCCGCCTTGAGCAGCACCGGGAACCCGAGCTCCTCCGAGGCCGCGCGCGCGGCCTCGAGGCTCGCAGCGCCGTCGCTGCCCGGGACGAGCGGCACGCCGGCCGCGCGCATCTCCTCCTTCGCGCGCGCCTTGTCGCCCATCCGCTCCATCACGTCGGCGGTGGGACCGATGAAGACGAGGTCGTGCTCCTCGCAGGCGCGTACGAAGTCGGCGTTCTCCGACAGGAAGCCGTATCCCGGATGGACGGCCTCGCAGCCGGTCGTGTCGGCCGCGGCGACGAGCGCCGGGATTCTCAGGTAGCTCTCGGCGGCGGACGGCGGCCCGATGCGGACGGCCCGGTCGGCGAGCCGGACGTGGAGCGCGTGCTCGTCCGCCGTCGAGTAGACGGCGACCGCCTCCACGCCGAGCTCGTGGAGCGCGCGGATGATGCGCACGGCGATCTCGCCGCGGTTCGCTACGAGGACTCGCTGGAACACGCGGAGAGTCTACGGACGGGCAGAATCCACCCATGCCGACAAACTTCGAGCGCGCCTTCGACGCCCGTCCGGAGGTGTATGCAGCCTGGCAGCAGCTGAACGGCGCGATCAAGGCGGGAATGGATCTGCGCCGGTACGAGCTCGTGACGCTCGCCGCGGCGCGACGGCTTCGCTCCAGCTACTGCAGCCTCATGCACGGGAGGGTGCTGCGTGACCAGTTCGGCGAGTCGGTCGCGGCGATCGCGCACGACCGTCACGCCGCCGGCCTCGACCCGGTCGACGTCGCCGTCATGGATCTGGCGGAGCGGGTCGTGGACGACGCGACGTCGATCGATCACGCCGAGCTCCAGCGGCTGCGCGATCTCGGCCTGTCCGACGACGAGATCATGAGCGTGATCCTCGCGGCGGCCGCCCGCTGCTTCTTCTCGAAGACGCTCGACGCGCTCGGCGTGCTTCCCGACGCGGGTCTGGCGGAGCTCGAGCCGGAGCTGCTCGAGGTGCTCGTGGTCGGCCGACCTATCGCCGAGGGCTGACTCTCCGCCTACAGCGTCGGCCGGCTTGCGAGCGGTTCGAGCTCGAACAGGAGCTGGCCGAACTCGACAGGCTGTCCGTTCTCCGCATGGACGCCGCGGACGACGCCCTCGACTTCGGCCTTCACCTCGTTCATGAGCTTCATCGCCTCCAGGACGCAGAGGGTCTGCCCGGGCGCGACGACGTCCCCGACCTCGACGAAAGGCGGCGCCTCGGGCCGCGGGGCCCGGTAGAACATTCCGACCATCGGCGACTCGACGCGGACGAGCGCGCCGATCACCGGCATCGTGCGTGACCGGTCCTGCTCGAAGTCCTCTTCCGGAGCCTCGGCCGGCGCACCCACGGGAAGGTCGGGCGTGGAGCGCACGGAGATCCGCATCCCGCCCTCCTCGATCGTGATCTCGCCGATGTGCGACTCCTGCACGATGCGCACGACCTCGCGGATCCGCTCGGCGCGGGCCTCGTCCAGGGCGACGAGCTCGTGGTCACGGCGGCCGCGGGCCCGGATGTTCCGGAGGAGGCTTTCCGCCTCCTCGCCGAAGAGCCCGAGCAGCAGCAGCTCCTCCTCGCTCGACGGCGATGCCCTCCGCCCGCTCCCGTACCTCTTCCAGTCGCGGCGCGGCGCTCTCGTCGCTCTCGGGGTCGGAGGTGAGCTCGACGACGCGGACGAGCGCCGGGTCGATCGGGGCCGGCGGCGTGCCGAATGCGCCGGTGACGAGACCGCGCACCTCGTCGAGGATCGTGAGGTAGCGGCCTGCCGAGAGGACGTTGAGGAGCGCCTGCGAGGCGAGCACCTGTCCGATCGGCGCAGCGAGCGGCGGCCAGCCGATCTCGGCGCGGATCCGGAGGAGCTCCTCGAGCACCTCGTCGAGGCGGTCGCCGGCGTTCTCGGCCCGCAGCGAGTGGTCGATCCCGGCGACGATGCTCGCCGGGACGTCGTGGCGCGCCGAGAGGACGGCGATCCGCGGCACGAGCGGCGTGACGAGCTCGTCGCCGATGTGCTCGTCGAGGAGATCCGTCGCCCGCCAGAGCGCGTCGACGTCCACGCCCGGGCCGAGCCCGATGCCCTCGAGCGCCTCCGCGAGCGCCTCGCCCGAGACGCGGTGGAGGGTCAGCGCCAGCGGGTAGATCGCGCAGGCGATCAGCTGTGCGCCGGCCCGGGCGGCCGCTAGGGCCGCCGCGAGGGCGCTGCCTCCGGCGCCCTGGACGTAGATGCCGACGGGCAAGCCGCTCGCTTCGGCCAGCGCGCCCACGAGCTCCTCCGCCGTGTGCGGTTGCAGCGACCCGGTCGGGTCGTGGAGCAGGACACGCACCGCGCCGAGCTCGGGCAGCAGGCGCGCTCGCTCGATCAGCGTCTCGATCTCGCCGGTGCGGCCGGGGCTGTAGACGAGCCCCGCCTCGAAGTCCCGCTCCGCCTCGACGACGGCCTCCGCCGCCTCCCGCAGGTTCGAGACGTCGTTGAGGGGGTCGTGGAGCCGGAAGACGTCGATGCCGTTCTCGGCGGCGGACGCGATGAAGCGGCGAGCGAAGTCGGCATCGACGGGACGGGGGCCGACGAGGAAGCGGCCGCGCAGCGCGAGCCCCAGCGGCGTCTTGACGCGTGCCTTGAGGGCGCGGATCCGCTCCCACGGGCTCTCGACGCCGCGCTTGACCGCCGCGTCGAAGCAGCCGCCGCCCGAGACCTCGAGATAGGCGAAGCCCGCGCTGTCGAGGATCTCCGCCAAGCGGAGCTGCTCGGCGACGGGAACGCGCCCCGCGAGCGGCTCCTGGCCCAGCAGACGAATCGTCGTGTCGGCGAGCGACGGCACCCGACGAGACTACCTCGGAACCGCTACGCGGTTCCTCGGTGGAGACGGGACTCCGCGCGGACGAGAGCGCGGTCTCGTCCGCGCTCCGTGCCGAGAGCGTGCTTGCCTCCTAGTGCGGCGCAGTCGGTCGTGAGCGGCCGGTCGCGGCCTGCGGCCGGGACCGGCGGCGCTCGCGTCGGCGCTCCCGTAAGCGGGCTTCGCCTCGCTTACGTCCGCGCTGCACGCTCGGCGTGCCGTCGCACGCTGAGGTGCGAAGCCGGAGCGGAAGCCACGCGCCGAGCGCCGACTTCCGCGGAGGCCGACGTGGCGCGCTGCCGCTCCTGCGCCGCAGGCGCACGACCGGCCGCGCCACGACGCCTCAGCGTCACACGCCGAGGTGATAGACGAGCTCTTCTGCGCGGAGCGAGCCGGAGACCGCGCTCTCCGGCTCGCGTGGAGCACCGTTCTCACATCTCGTGCGCTACGCGCGCGAGATGTAGCGGCCCTCGCGCGGGTCGACCTTGAGTCGATCGCCGACGTTGACGAAGAGCGGCACCTGCACGACGGCTCCGGTCTCCAGCGTCGCGGGCTTCGTCACGTTCGAGACGGTGTCGCCCTTGATCCCCGGCTCCGTCTCCACGACCGAGAGCTCGACCGAGGAGGGAAGCTGGAGGCTCGAGGGCTTCCCGTTCACCGAGAGCACCTGCACCGACGCGTTCGGCTGCATGAAGGGCAGCTCGTCGGCGAGGTCGTTGTGCGGGAGCGAGAACTGCTCGAACGTCTCGGCGTCCATGAAGTGGACGTCGGAGCCGTCGTCGTAGAGGTACTGGACGTTCTTCGTCTCGGTACGGACGCGGGGGAACTTCTCGCCGGCGCGGAAGGTGCGGTCGACGACGGCCCCCGCTTCGAGGCTCTTGAGCTTGGTGCGGACGAAAGCGCCGCCCTTGCCGGGCTTGACGTGCTGGAACTCGACGATCCGCCACACCTTGCCGTCGAGCTCGATGTGCATGCCGTTCCTGAAGCTGTTCGTGTCGACCGTCTCGGCCACGGCGCCGAGGGTACCTACGAGACGGTGAGGAGCTCCTTGGTGAAGCCGACGGGATTCTCGATCCCGTCCTCGGTCACGATCACGTCGTCCTCGATCCGGACGCCGAACCTGCCGGCGACGTAGACGCCGGGCTCGACGGTGACGACGTTGCCGGCGACGAGCGTGTCGGGGCTCTCGGCGGAGAGGCGCGGCGCCTCGTGGACGTCGAGGCCGAGCCCGTGGCCGAGCCCGTGGCCGAACATCCCCGCAAAGTCGCTCGCCTCGATCACGAGCCGCGCGGCCCCATCGACGTCGACGCCGCTCGCGCCGGCGCGGATCACGTCCAACCCGGCCTGCTGCGCAGCGAGGACGACGGCGTATGCCTCGCGCAGCTCGCCCTCGAGCTCGCCGGTGGCGACCGTGCGCGTGTAGTCGGAGACGTAGCCGCCTGCGCGGCAGCCCGTGTCGATCACGACGAGCTCGCCGCTCCCGACCACGCGGTCGCCGGCACGCCCGTGCGGCCTCGCGCCCGTCGGCCCGGAGCCGACGATCGACTCGAAGGCCATATCTTCCGCGCCCTCCTCGTGGAAGAGGCGCTGGATGTCCCAGGCGACGTCGCGCTCTCGGCGTCCGACGAACGGCACCTCGGCGACGAGTCGCTCGAACATCCGGTCGGTGATCGCGCACGCGCGGCGGAGCGCCTCGAGCTCGCCGTCGTCCTTGACCGCCCGGAGCCGCTCGACGAGCCCCCGGCGCGGCACGAGCTCCGCCCCGCCGGCCCGCACCTGCTCCGCGAGCGACCACGGGAGGACGTTCGCCTCGAAGCCGACCGACCCCTCGAGCTCGTCCGCGAGCCAGCCGATGAGCGACCGTTTCGTCTGCACCGCCTCGACGCCCTCGATCGCCTCCGCCGCCTCGATGTAGCGAAAGTCGGTGTAGAGCCGCACCCGCCCAGGCTCGACTAGGAGTGCCGCGTTCGAGCTCTCGAAGCCGGTCAGATAGAGGACGTTGACGGGATTCGTGACGAGGAGCGGCTCCTCGAGCAGCTCGCGCAGGCGTTCGATGCGTGAGCTCATGCGCCGTTTTCCTTCAGGAACTCGAGCGCGTGCCGGTAGCCATCCGGCCCCTCGCCGATGAAGCGGGCGGCGACGAGGTCGGCCACGACCGACTGCTTTCGCCACTTCTCGCGCACGTCGACGTTCGAGAGATGCACCTCGACGATCGGGATCTTGAGCGGCTCGAGCGCGTCGTGGATCGCCCACGCGTAGTGCGTCCACGCGGCGGGATTGACCACGACCCCGTCGACGGTGTCGTAGGCGTCGTGGCACCACTTGACGTACTCCCCTTCGTCGTTCGTCTGCCGGCACTGCACCGTGAGCTCGAGCTGGCGGCTCCACTCGTAGATGCGGCTCTCGAGCTCGGCGATCGACAGGCCGCCGTAGAGCTCCGGGTCGCGCCGACCGATCACGTCGAGGTTGACGCCGTTCAGGACGGAGATCCTCACGCGATCAACCTAGCGAGTTCGCGGCGAACGTCCGCCTCCGGCCGGCGACGCCGGCGCGCGGGCCGTCGTCGCCGAGGAGGACGAAGCGAGGCTCGCCGCCGCGCGCCTTCTTGTCCCGGGCCATCGCCTGCCACGCGCGCTCGGGATCGACCCTCGCGCGTTGCGGCCGCAGGACCTCCTCGACCACCGCCGTGTCGCGGCCGGAGAGACGCAGCGCTGCGAGCAGGCCGAGCGCGACCGCCCGCCCATGCGTGAGCCCCTCGTAGCCGGCGGCCGCCTCGAGCGCGTGGGCGAACGTGTGGCCGAGGTTGAGGACCGTGCGCTCGCCGCGCTCGAAGGGGTCGCGCAGGCAGATGGCCGCCTTGTACGCGGTCGACCGGCGGACGAGCTCGTCGTCGGCGAGCTCCCAGAACGGCTCGCCGGCGAGCAGGCCCGCCTTCACGACCTCGGCCATCCCCTCGAGCCGCTGCGGCTCGGACAGCGTCTCGAGCAGAGCCGGGTCGACGACGGTCCGGACGGGCCAGTGGAACGCGCCCACGAGGTTCTTGCCCTGCGGCAGGTCGATGCCCGTCTTGCCGCCGATCGCTGCGTCGACCTGCGCAACGAGGCTCGTCGGGACGGGAACCCAGGCGATCCCGCGGAGGTGCGTAGCGGCCGCGAAGCCTGCCGCGTCGGTCGTACAGCCGCCGCCGAGAGCGACGATCGTGCCGCTCCGGTCGAGCCGCAGCTCCTGCCAGAGCCGGTCGAGGGCAGCCAGCGTCTTCGCCTCCTCGCCCGGCGGAAGCTCGTGCATCTCCGCGAGGCGCGGGCCGAGCGCGAGCTGTGCGTCCATGCCGTGGATCCCGGCGACGTGCGGGTCGGAGACGAGCGCGACCGCGCCGTCCCCGGGGACGAGCTCGCCGAGGCGAGCGAGCGCACCCCGCTCGACGAGCACGCCCGCAGCGGCGAGGACGACGTCGTCGGCGTCACGGGCGACGAGATCGGCGACCTCCGCGTAGAGCGGGCGCCGCTCGTCGTACAGTCGCCGGAACTCCGCCTCGTCCCGGGCGAGCGGCCTGTCGCTGCCGCGTGAGCGCTCCCAGCACGTGTCGGCGTCGAGATCGAGCCACACGACGAGAGCGCGCTCCTTCAGCAGTCTGCGGACCTCGGTGTGGTGACGGCACCACCGCCCAGATCGACGACGACAGGCTCGGAACGCTCGAGCACCTCGCGCACAACCGCGACCTCGCGCGCGCGGAAGGTGGCCTCCCCGTCCTCGAACAGCGCGATGGGGACGTCGTGGTCGGTCTCGACGTGCGGGAGCCCCAAGGCTCGCGCGATCGTCGTCTTCCCGGCGCCCATGAAGCCGACGACCGCCAGATGCCGTGTCAGCGGGCCGTCCAGTCGATCCGCTCCAGGTAGGCGCGCCAGGCGCCGACGAAGTCGCCGAGGGCGTCGCCGCCGAACTTCTCGCGGGCGGCGCGGGCCAGCTCCCAGGCGACGGCTGCCTCGGCGACGACCGCGAGCGCCTCGACGGCGGAGACGTCGCTCCGCTCGACGAGTGCCTGGGCCGGCTCGCCGGTGTCGAGGTCGACGGACGCGAGCGGCTGCATGAGCGTCGGCAGGGGCTTCATCGCGGCGCGGACGACGATCTGCTCGCCGTTCGACATGCCGCCCTCGATCCCGCCGGCCCGATTCGTCCGCCGGTGCAGCCCACTCTCGTCCCGGACGATCTCGTCGTGGGCCGCCGAGCCCCGCAGCCCCGCCAGCGCGAAGCCGTCGCCGATCTCGACGCCCTTGACCGCCTGAATGCCCATGACCGCGGCCGCGAGCCGTGCGTCGAGCCGGTCCTCGCGGCGCGCGTACGACCCGAGGCCCGGCGGCACACCGCTCGCGCGCACCTCGACGCGGCCGCCGAGGGTGTCCCGGTCCGCCCGTGCGGCGTCGACGGCAGCGGGATCCGCGCCGGCCTCCGGCAGCGCCTCGCCTCGTACCTCGATCCCGATCTCGTGCAGAAGCGTCTTCGCCACGGCGCCTGCGGCGACGACGACGGCGGTGTGTCGTGCCGACGCCCGCTCGAGCGCGTCGCGGACGTCCGCGAGCCCGTACTTCTGCGCGCCGGCGAGGTCGGCATGCCCCGGTCGCGGCAGCGTGACCGGCTTCGCGCCCTTCCCCGCCGGCTCGCCCTCCGGCGGCCAGGGGCTCATCCCCCACTCCCAGTTCGCGTGGTCGCGGTTGCGGACGACGAGTGCGAGCGGCGTCCCGAGCGTGCGCCCGTGGCGGAGGCCGGCGAGAACCTCGACCTCGTCCGTCTCGATCTGCTGGCGCGGCGAGCGCCCGTAGCCCTGCTGACGGCGGCGGAGGTCGGCGTCGATCGCCGCCTTGTCGAGGACGAGGCCCGCCGGCAGGCCGGAGACGACCGCGACGAGCGCCGGCCCGTGCGACTCCCCCGCCGTTGCGAGCTCGAGCGCGGCCATCAGGGCAAGCCTAGAGCGCCGCGCATCGCTGCAAGGGGAGCCTGCAGACCCGTCCACAGCTCGAAGCTCGCCGCTCCCTGCGCGACGAGCACCTCCAGCCCGTCGAGGACGGTCGCGCCCGCGACGGCGGCCGCCTCCGCCGTCGCCGTGCGCGGGTACGGGAGGTCGACGAGCGTCTGGCCCGGACCCAGTCCGAACAGCACCTCGTCGCGCACCGGAGTCGCGTGGATCACGAGCTCGGCTTCGCGGACGTCGGGCGGCCACTCGCCGCGTCGCGAGAACACCCGCGCCTCTGGCAGCGCGTGGCGAAAGCTGCCGCCGCGCCGCCGTCCCCGACGATCGCCGGCCGGCGGCGGCTCTGCACGCGGTCGAGGATCGCGGTGTCGCGTCGAGTAGCCCGTCCCGCGGACGATCGTGTTCACGGACGGGATCTCGCTGCCCAGGATCCGGGCGGCGTCGAGCTTGTACGGCGCCGTCACGTTCGCGTACTCGACCTCGCGGATCGCCGCCTCGAGCTCCTCCGGCAGGACGTCCCGCGCCACGTACTCCCAGTCGAGCCCCGCCTCCGCGAAGGCTGCGTTCTGCATCCGCGGCGAGAGGGAGTGGGCCACCGGGTGACCCAGCAAGACGACCTCAGTAGCCGTACTCGGCCTCGTGCTGGAGGAAGTCCTGGTAGTTGTCGGTGAAGTAGTGGTGGCGGTGGTCGGGCTTGCGGAGGTAGTAGAGGTAGTCGACGTGCGCGGGATGCGCCGCCGCCTGGATCGCCGCCAGCCCCGGGTTGTCGATCGGCGTCGGCGGCAGGCCGTGGTGGAGGCGCGTGTTGTACGGCGTCGGGTTGTGCAGCTCCGACTCCGTCAGCGATCGCGTCGGCGGGATGTGCAGCCCGTAGCGGAGCGTGGCGTCGATCCCGAGCGTCATCCCGTCGTGCAGCCGGTTGTAGATGACCGCGGACACGAGCCGCCGTTCGCTCGGCACCTGCACCTCGCCTTCGATCATCGAGGCGATGGTCAGCACGTCGTACGGGGTCAGGTCTTTGCTCCGCGCGTAGGAGAGGTTCACCTTCCTCCACTCCTGCCGGAACGTCTGGAGCTGCTCCTTCACGAGGTGGGCGAGTCCGTCTTGCGCACGAACTGGTACGTGTCGGGGAAGAGGAATCCCTCGAGCGGGCGCTTCTCGGGACCGAAGCCGGGGATGACGCGCGTCCGCTTGGTCGCGGCGAGGTAGCTCCACTTCGACAACTCCACCTCGTGGTGGCGCTCGCGCCGGGCGATCCTCGCGACGGCCTGCACGCGCAACGCCATGTCGAGCCGCGTGAACCCCTCGGGGAAGACGACCTCGAACGGCTTCGACCGGCTGGTCGTCGTGCTCGGATTGGCGTTGCCCGACCCGCACCCCGCGACGGTCGCCGCGACGAGCCCGGCGCAGAGGGCTACGACCGCGCCGCGCACCACTCGAGATAGGTCGAGAGCAGGTGTGCGGCGGCAAGGGCGTCCTCGGGGGCCGCGCTAGGGGTTCGTTGCGCGAGGTCGGTCGTGAAGCGCTCGTCGTAGAGCTCCACCGGGACGTCGAGCTCGGCACGCAGCGCCTCGGCGAAGCGCTCCGTCTCGAGGGCCTGCTCGCCGCGCGTGCCCCGCAGCGTGAGCGGCAGGCCGACGACGACGCGCTCGACATCCTCCTCGCGGACGAGCCGCGCGAGCTCGGCCAGCCCCGCTTCGGCGCCGGCGCGCTCGACGACGCCGAGCGGCCGCGCGACGGTCCCGGTCGGGTCGGAGATCGCGACTCCCGTCCGCGCCGAGCCGTAGTCGAGAGCCAGCACCTTCACTCGAGCGCCTTCTTCGCCGCCTCGAGCGCGGCGGGAACGCCGTCCGGGTTGTCGCCACCTGCCTGGGCGAAGGTCGGCTTCCCACCGCCGCGCCCGCCGATCAGCGGCTGAGACTCGCGTACGAGGCTGGAGGCATCGTGCCCGCCGGCCACGAGCGACTCGTCGAAGTTGACGACGAGGTATGCGCTGCCGTCGACGACCGATGCGACGACCGCGCCGCCGGCGTGCTCCTGCTGGCGGATGCGGTCGGAGAGGTCGCGCAGCGACCGCCCTGCACCCCGGTCTCCGCGATCACGATGTCGTCGCTGCGCCAGAATCGCTTGTAGTCCGCGGCGGCCGCCGCCGGCTTCGGCTTCGCCTTGCGCGCCTGCTCGAGCTCGCCGCGCAGCGCGTCGGCCTCGCGCGCCCGCTCGTGGAGCAGCGCGAAGGCCTCCCCTGCCGTCACCGCCTCGATCCGGCGCGAGCCCGCGCCGACGGAGCTCTCGGAGAGGATGACGAACGGCCCGATCTCGGCCGTGGAGCGCACGTGCGTCCCGCCGCAAAGCTCGAGCGACCAGCCGTCGACGTCGACGACGCGGACGATCTCGCCGTACTTCTCGCCGAAGAGCATCATCGCGCCGAGCTTCCCCGCCTCCTCGCGCGGCGTCTCGAAGATCCGCACCGGCAGGTTGGCGAAGATCCGCTCGTTGACCTCCCGCTCGACCCGCTCCCGCTCCGCGGCGCTCAGCGGCGCCGGATGCGTGAAGTCGAAGCGGAGCTTCTCGGGCCGCACGGCCGAGCCGGCCTGGCGGACATGGTCGCCGAGCACCTCCCGCAGCGCCTTGTGGAGGAGGTGCGTCGCCGTGTGGTTCGCCATCGTCGGGTAGCGGACCGCCCAGGGCACGACGGCGCGGACGCGGTCGCCCGCGGCAAAGGAGATGGGGTCTTGAGCGGAGCCGGCGGCGTCGCCGGCTTCGCCGGCGACGCTTCCAGCCCGGAACGCGAGCTCCTGGTCGTTCTCGAGCCGCAGCGCCTCGACCAGCTCGGCGCGCGAGCCGTCCTCCTTCTCGATCCAGCCGGCGTCGGTGACCTGCCCGCCGCCCGCCGGATAGAAGGGCGACTCCTCGAGCTTCGCCTGGAACAACCCCTCGCCGAGCTCGACGAGCTCGATGATCGCGGTGAGGACGTCGGTGCGCTCGTAGCCGACGAACTCGCTCCGGCGCGCGCCGGGGAAGCGCGGCTCGAAGCGCGTCGTGCCGCCCTGGCGGGAGACCTCCCGGTGCTCCTCCATCAGCCGTGTGTACTCCTCGTCGTTGAAGGCGAGCCCGCGCTCGCGCGCGAGCTCTTCCGTCAGCTCCGGCGGGAAGCCGTACGTCGTCTGCAGCTCGAACACGTCCTCGGCCCTGATCTCGGCCTTCGCCGCCATCTCCTCGAAGATCGCCATGCCCCGCTCGAGCGTGGCGCCGAACCGCTCCTCCTCGGCGGCGAGGACGCGGTGGATCTCCTCGCGATGCTCGACGAGATCGGGGTACGCGGGCCCCATCTGCTCGATCACGACGTCGGCGAGCCCCGGCAGGAACGGCGTCTGCATCCCGATGCGCAGCCCGTGCTGGACGGCGCGGCGGACGACGCGGCGGAGGACGTAGCCGCGGCCTTCGTTCGATGGCGTCACGCCCTCTCCGGCGATGAACGTCATGCCGCGGCCGTGGTCGGCGAGCACGCGGTGCGCCTTCGTCGCGTCCGGCGTCTCCCCGTAGGCGACGCCCGACTGCCCGGCGACCCACTTCATGATCAGCTGGTAGCCGTCGGTGTCGTACACCGAGGCAACGTCCTGCACGACGCGGGCAACCCGCTCGAGCCCCCAGCCGGTGTCGATGTTCTTGCTCGGGAGGTCGCTCAGCGTCCCGTCGTCGTGGAGTTCGTACGACATGAAGACGAGGTTCCCGATCTCGAGGAAGCGCTCGCAGCGCGCGCAGCCGGGCAGGCAGCCCTCCGCGCAACCCACGCTCGGCGCCCCAGTCCCAGTACATCTCGGAGTCGGGCCCGCACGGCCCCGGCCCGCCGACCGACCAGAAGTTCTCGGACGAGGGGAGCGGCACGATCCGCTCGGACGGCACGCCGATCTGCTCCCAGAGGCCGATCGCCTCTTCGTCTGGACCGAGCTTCAGCCCTGGATCCCCGGCGTGCACGCTGACCCAGAGGCGGTCCCAGTCGAGCTTCAGCCGCTCGCGGATGAACTCGGTCGCGTACTCGATCGCGCCGGCCTTGAAGTACTGGCCGAACGAGAAGTTGCCGAGCATCTCGAAGAACGTGAGATGAAAGGTGTCGAGCCCGACCTCGTCGATGTCGGGCGTGCGGAACACCTTCTGGCACGTCGTCGTCAGCGGCGCCGGCGGCGCCTCGCGGCCGAGGAAGTACGGCATCTGGGGCTGCATGCCGGCGCTCGTGTAGAGGGTCGAGCGGTCGTCGGCGCGCGGGATCAGCGACGCCGACGGGCGCCGCAGGTGACCCTTCTCCTCGAAGAAGGAGAGGAAGCCCTCGCGCAACTCGGCCGTCGTGTGCATGCCGGCCATTCTAGGAGTGCGGACTCTGGAACCCCGCCGGGGTGAGCGCTACATTCGGGAGCCGTGTCGCTGGACGTTCTGACGCCCGTGAGAAGGACGGCGGCAAAGACGCCGTTACCGGCTGCGACGGCTCGCACCGCTCGCGGTCGTCGTCCTGGTCGCAGGCGGCGTCGGGGCCTGGGTCGGGCGCCCGGCCGCCGGCTCCGCCCACGCCCCCGAAGCGAACGGCGGCCGGCCACGACCGGCAGCGGAGCCCGAGCTCGCCGGCCGCCGCGCCACAACGCCGTCCGGCGAAGCCGCTCCGGCTCCTGCACGGCCCGCCGCTCCTCGCCGGGCAGCTGCACGCGCAAATCCTCGGCGCCGGAGGCGATCCTCGTGGACGCGCACACGGGACGCGTGCTCTGGGCGAAGCGCCCGCACCAGCGCCGGCCGGTCGCATCGTTGACGAAGATCATGACCGCGACCCTCGCGCTGCGGGAGGTGCCGTGGCACGAGGTGGTCACCGTCGACCGCTCGGTGACGCGTGTCCCGCTCGTCCGCGAAGGTCTCCGCACCGGCGAGCACGTCCCGGCGTGGAAGCTCTTCTACTCGCTGCTCCTCTACTCCGGGAACGACGACGCGAACCAGCTCGCGATCTCGTCCGCCGGCTCGGTGCACGCCTTCCTGCGGCAGATGAACGACAAGGCGCACGCGCTCGGGCTGCGCGACACGCACTTCAGGAGCCCGAGCGGCGTGGTCGACCAGGACAGCTACTCGACCGCGTGGGACGTCGCCGCGCTCACCCGGTACGCGCGCCGCAACGCGCGCTTCCGCCGGCTCGTGCGGACGAAGCGGATCGAGGTGTCGTGGGCGCCGCCGACCAACTCGAAGATCTACGTCAACAACAACTACCTCCTGCGCGTGTACCACGGCGCGAACGGCGTCAAGACGGGATTCACGACGAAGTCGGGCTGGTGCCTCGTCGCGTCGGCGACGCGCCACGGACGGACGCTGATCGCCGTCGTCCTGGACTCGGCGAACATCTACGCGGACGCGAAGGCGCTCCTCGACCTCGGCTTCAGCCACGCCTAAAAGAGCCAATTGCGCGGGAAGCGGTTTCCCTACTCTTCAATGTGGCGGACATCGCCGCGGTGATGAGAAGCATCGATGAGCTGCTGTTTGGAGCGGATGAAGATGGCCCGGAAGAAGCTGACGAAGGCTGAGGTCGAGAAGCACAAGGCGTTCCGTGAGCAAATGCAGCGGAACATCGACCGCACCCGCCGGCTCGCCGAGAAGGCGCAGGCGCAGCTCGACGCAAAGCGCGAGCGCGAGCAGCAGGCGTCCTGAGCGACGAGCCGTCCGCGCTCGCCGGCGGCGCTCTGACCGAGGGCGTCGTTCGCGTCGGCGACACCGTCCGCCGGCCGCCGGGCCCGAACGCGCAGCTCGCATCGCGACGTGCTGCTGCGTCTCGAGCGCGCCGGCTTCGACGCGCGCACCGCGCTGGCTCGGAGTCGACGCGCAGGGCCGCGACGTCCTCGGCTGGATCGAGGGCGAGACGTTCACCGACCGCAGCCGGATGCACCCCTACGTCGGCGGTCCGCCCGAGCGCGTCACCTTCTCCGACGAGCAGCTCGCCGCGGTGTTCCGTCTCCTCCGCCGCTACCACGACGCGCTCGGCGACGACGTCGGTCTGCCACGGCGACTTCGGGCCGTGGAACCTCGTCTGGCGGGACGGGACTCCGGTGGGCGTGATCGACTTCGACAACGTCCATCGCGGCGAGCCGTCCGAGGATGTGGCGTACGCGTTGCGCACCTTCGTCAGCTACGGGCTCGGCGAGACCGACCCGGAGGAGCTCGTGCGGCGCACGCGGCTCGCGCTCGCAGCCTACGGCCGCGACTTCGACGTCCTCGCGCTCCTCGAGGAGGAGTACGACCGGGTGGAAGAGCGCTGCCGCCGGAACGGCTGGCATCGCGCCCTCGCCAAGCTGCCCGCGGAGCGCGCCTGGTTGGAGGCGAACCGGCGGGTCTTCCTGTGACGCCGGTCGCCTCGGCGCCGTATACAGACCGGACGTGAAGCGCCTTCTCCTCTTCGGCGCCGCCGTGGCGGTTCTCGCGGGAGCGACGGGCTGCGCCGGGTCGCTCTCCCGAGTTCCCCCGCCCAACCCACACACCGCGATCCCGGCGGCCAAGCCCCCGTCGCCGGCGACCTGGCCGGCCTACCCGCACTTCTCGCAGCCGTCCTGCTGGGCGCGGCCGTTCCTCGGCGGTGAGATCGCGAGGGTGGAGCGCGTCGCGCCGAGCTATGCGCCGGCGCGGCGCGCCCATCCGATCCCACCCGCCACGGTCGCCGACAACATCCTCGCCCGCCTCGGCGACAAGCGCTACGTCCACAAGATCACGTTCGCTCCCGCGCCGCCGGCGGTCGGGCGCCGCGTCCACGTCCTCTACGCCGGCGGCCACCCACCCGCGGACGCCCTCACCGCGACCATCGTCTCGTCCGGCTCGCAGCCGCTTCAGCACCCGACTCCGGCGCAGAGCCTCGCCTCCGGGATCGCGAGCTGGGAGTCCGGTCTCGTCGCCGGCGCGCTGCGCGACGACATGTGCGCGGCAGGCGGCGCACCGCTCGTCAGCTGGACGAGCGCGGACGGCGGTGAGTTCTCCGAGAGCGGCTCCGCGCTCGAGCAGCGCTTCCCGAACCCCTCGCCTGCCGCCTTCCGCAGGCGCGTCGCCCTCGTCGGCCGCCGCTACGGGTTCCGCATCGCCTCGCTCAGGCTGCTCCAGCCCGAGCAGGCCGCGCCGCTCCTCGTCGTCGATACGAGCCGCAGCCGCAAGGCGTTCGTCCGCGACATCGAGGCGATCGTGACGGCGCTGAATCCGACCAACACGGTCGGGCGCGAGTCGGCCGACACGTTCGAGGGGTTCTTCCTCGCGGCGGAGGACGCACACGGCCCCTTCGCCTTCGTCGAGAGCCTCAGCCGCGGCCAGGCCGAAGGCGGCGAGTGGTCCTGGAACCGCTGCGACTATCCGTATCCGACTCTCGGCCCGGTCGTAGGCGGGTGCGGCTCCCCTCCACGCCCCGTCGCACCCTCTCCGACTGCGCTGCGCTTCTCCACCGCGGCGAACCGTAGGTTTGCCTCGCGCGACGTCCGGAAGCTCATCCGCATCGTCGTCGTGCCCTCAATCGCACGCCCGGTGAGCCAGATCCCACAGAGCGCCCCGGTCTGGCTCCGTGACCAGGCGAAGGGGTTCAGGCGGATGGGAACCGCGACCACGCACCGGATCTGGATCGTCCGCGAGCCGCTCAAGACGGTCGTGCGCTTCGTCCGGGCGAACGCGCGGCCGCGACCGCGTCCAGAGGCGCGCTACCGCACGGGCGGCAGCCGGATCGGCTCGCGGCCGAGCAGCTCGTACGAGTTCCCGCCCATTCCCGGCCGCTCGTGGTCGCGCTGGCTCAACATCGACATGTCGGCGCTCCCAAACGGCTCCACGGTCGTGTTCGCGCAGGCCGGCGACGAGTGGAACCACACGCCGCCGCGCAGCACGGAGATCCGGGGGCACGTCAAGCGGATCGACATCGTGAGCAGGCTCGGCATGCAGCGTCCGAACGTCCTCGTCCACGTCCGCAAGGCATACGACGTCGGCTGGATCGTCGCTCTGACGAACGGGCTCGGGGTCGTCCCGCACAACGTCGGATGCCTGCTGGATGCGCGCTTCGGGGGCCGAGCCGTGACGCTGCGCTTTCGTGCGGCCGACGGCCATGTGCTTGCGCGAGCGACCGTCCCGGACTTTGGCGGCGCCGGGACCTCCGGCCCCTGCAATCCTCTCGAGCTGACGATCGGCAGCCGACCCGCGGTTCCGCTGATCGGCGCCGACCTCCTTCTGCGAATCCAGCGCCTGCTCAACGTCGACCTCGCGCCACCGCTGCCGCGCTACGTCTCCGACTGCCTCCTGCGCCAGCACGGCTGGAAGATCGCGGGCGCGCGCACGCTCACGGCCAGCAAGGGCGGAAAGCGGTGGACGATCACCTTCCACCTCACCGGCAAGGTCACGGCCGACAAGCCTGCTCCACCGCAGCTCAGACGCTGCCTCCGCGCCGGACCGCGCTCCGTGATCTACGGCTAGCTCTCGGCCCAGAAATCGTCGAGCATCTCGGTGTCGCCGCTCTCGCCGAAGCCGATCACGAGCATCTCCAGCCCGTCCGGTCCTGCGGCGAAGCCGCGTGCGACGCGCGCCGGAACGCGCAGCACGTCCCATTGCCGTAGCTCCTGCACGTCGTCTTCGAGCTTCGCGCGTCCGGAGCCGGAGAGGACGACGTACACCTCCTCGTGCGTCTGGTGGCGGTGCCCGAACGGCGGCTCGAAATCCGGCGCGAGGCGCTGGTAGCTGAAGCCGCCGCCCTCGAGCCCGAGCGGCTTGCGACCGAAACGCGCCTCGACCTTCGGCGCGAGCCCGAACCGCTCCGCCGCGTTCTCGACGTCGTCCTTGAGGTTGAGGATCGTCCAGTCGGCCATGCCCGGACGCTACTCGCTAGCGCGCCCGGCCGAGCGACTCTTCGTCCTCGGCGATCGTCTCGCGGATCTTCTCGAGCGAGCGCCGGATCAGCCGGGAGACGTGCATCTGGGAGATCCCGACCTGCTGCGCGATCTGCGACTGCGTCAGCCCCTCGAAGAAGCGAAGCTGCAGGATCTTGCGCTCGCGGGCGTCGAGCACCTTGAAGCCCGGCGCGAGGACGGCGCGGTCCTCGGAGACCTCGTACTGGCGCTCCTCGGTTCCGATCGACTCGAGCGGGTCGAGGTCGTCGTCGTCGCCACCGCCGCCCCCGACCGACAGCGACAGCGACGTGTAGGCGCGTCCGGACTCGAGCGCCTCGAGCACCTGCTCCTCCTCGACGCCGGACGCCTTCGCAAGCTCGGGGATCGTCGGGGAGCGGCCGAGCTGGACGGTGAGCTGCTCGACGAGCCGCGAGAGCTGGACGTTGAGCTCCTGCAGGCCGCGCGGCACGCGCACCGACCAGCCCTTGTCGCGGAAGTGGCGCTTGATCTCGCCGATGATGTTCGGCGTCGCGTAGGTCGTCAGCTCGACGCCGCGCTCGAGGTCGAAGCGGTCGATCGCCTTGATCAGCCCGATCGCGCCGATCTGGACGAGATCCTCGAGCTGCTCCCCCCGGTACGAGTAGCGCCGCGCGAGCGACCGGACGAGCGACATGTACTGCTCGATCAGCTGCTCGCGCGCGTGGAGGTCGCCCTCCTCGTGGTAGCGGCGCAGCAGGATCTTGTCGTCGCTGCGGGTCATGACGGCACCGTCGCGATCCGCTTCGCGAGCTCGACCCACATGCCGTCGTCCCGCTGCTCGAGCTCGTACGTGTCGCACACCGTCTCGAGAACCCGCTGCAGGTCGAGATCCGCCGCCCGGATGCTCGTCCGAGGGCAGCAGATCGGGCTCGAACGGCCCCAGCGCCGCGCGCAGGACGTCGCCGTCGGTCGAGAGGACGACGGAGATCTCGCCCTCGTCGTCGCGCAGCGCGAGCAGGGCTTCGACCGCGACCTGGAGGTCCTCGAGGTCGTCGTAGGTGACGTCACGCCGCAGAGCAAGGCCGCCGGTCACGAGGTGCGCGATCGGCCTGAAGTCCTCCTCCGCCGGTATGACGAGCCGGATCTCGTCCTGCTTCATTCCCGCCCTGCGTCCCGCAGCTCCTCGACGAGGTCCCGCTCGCGCCGGGCTGCGGCCTCCTTGCCCGCCTGCACCGCGTGGCGCCAGTCGCGCCGCGCCCTGAAGTCGGCGGCGCCGAAGCTGACGCCGGCGGCCAGGCCGGAGACCTTCTGCACCGGCCGCGTCACCGCCAGGCTGACGGCCCGGACGGCCGTGTCGACGCTGTCCGCCGCGTCCACGGCACTGTCCGTGATCCGGTCGACCTTGTCGAGCTGCCCGTTCACGCGGTCCACGCTGCCTCCAACCTTGTCGATCACCGGGAGGAACGAGCTCTCCATCCCCCCGATGAACGACGAAACCCGGCGGACGGTTCCGGCCAGTCGGATCAGGAGATAGGCGAACGCGAGCCCGACCGCGAGGAGAAAGACCGCGAGAGCGAGTCGCCAGAGATCCCCCCAGGTGAATGCCGCGACGAGCATCCTCGTCCGATCTTAGTGGCCGCGTGCCGAGGTGACCGTGCCGCACCCCACGACGGCATCGCCTTCGTAGAGCACCGCGGCCTGGCCCGGCGCGACGCCGTGAGCCGGCACGTCCAGGTGGAGACGGAAGCCGCGCGCGGTCGGCTGAACCCGCGCGGCGACGGCCGGCGAGCGGTAGCGGAGCTTGGCCTCCACCCGCTCCACGTCCGCGTAGAGGCGCCCGCGCGCCTCGACCCGGTCTCGGGCCAGCGATTCCCGCGATCCCACGACGACGGCGTTCGCCGCCGGTCTCGTACCGAGGACGTAGAGCGGCTCGGGCGAGGCGAGGCCGAGCCCGCGTCGCTGACCGGGCGTGAAGCGCCAGTAGCCGTCGTGCCGTCCGAGCTCGCGTCCCTCTTCGTCGAGGATCGCGCCGGATCGCGACTCGAGACCCTGTCGCACGAGGAAGCTGCGGTAGTCGTCACCGGCGAGGAAGCACGCCTCCTGGCTCTCGGCGCGCCCGGCCGCGGCGAGCCCGGCGCGCTTCGCCTCCGCCCGTGTCGCCTCCTTGTCCTGCTCCCCGAGCGGGAACGTGATCGCCCCGAGGTGGCGCGGGTCGAGCGCCGCGAGCATGTAGCTCTGGTCCTTCGCCGGATCGGTGCCGCGGGCCAGCAGCAGCGTGCCGTCCCGCTCGACGATCCGCGCGTAATGGCCCGTGACCAGCCTCTCGGCGCCCGCACGGCGGGCGAAGGCGAGCAGCTCCGTGAAGCGGAAGGAGCCGTTGCAGCGGATACAGGGGTTCGGCGTCTTCCCGCGCGCATAGCCGCGTACGAACGGCGCCACGACGCTCTGCCGGAACCCGTCGCGCAGGTCGAGCGTGACGTGCGGGACGCCGAGCCGGTGGCACGTCTCGCGGGCGGCGATCACGCTCTCGGGCGAGCAGCAGGCGCGCTCGGAGTCCGGCCCGGCCGGGTCGAGCCACAGCCGCAGCGTCACGCCGACGGCGTCGGGCAGCGAGCGAAGGAGCGCAACCGCGCTGTCCACCCCGCCGCTCATCGCGACGACGACGCGACCGGGCGACGGCACGGCCCTGAAGACCGGCCCGAGCGCGTTCGCGAGCGCGTCGACCGCCAGCGTCTCCCCGCCGACCGCCGCCGCCTCGAGCAGCGTCAGCCCGGCCAGGTCGCGGGCGAGTCCCGGCGCGTCCGCCTCCACGATCCGGTCGCCGTCCAGGCGCAGCCGGACGGACGCCCACGCACCGTCCCGGCTCGAGTCCCCGAACACCTCGCGCATTCGGTCACCGTAGACGAGGCTCGACCCCGCTGGTTCGAACCGGGTTATGTGATCCTGGTCTCCCAGGTGGGTGCCGTGCCCTCCTCGGCAATGCCTCGTCGGGACGCCGGCTCCCTCTCACGTAGCGTTGGATCTACATGTTCGCCCGGCTCGCCCCGCGGGGTCGAGCAGACGGACTGTAGCGCGGGCTACTCGGGCTGGGGCGCGGCGAGGCGGATGCCGAGCTCGCTCAGAGCCGAGTCCGGATACGGCGTGGGCGCGCCCGTGAGCGGGTCGTTGCCGCTCGCCACCTTCGGGAACGCCGTCACCTGGCGGATGTCCGGCTCGCGCGCGAGCAGGGCGATGAAGCGGTCGATCCCCATCGCGAAGCCCCCGTGCGGCGGCGCGCCCATCTGCAGCGCGTCGAGGAGGTAGCCGAACTTGTCGCGCTGCTCCTCCTCGCTCATCCCCATCACGCGGAAGACCGCCTGCTGCACCCGGCGTCGTGGATCCGGATCGAGCCCGAGCCGAGCTCCCAGCCGTTCCAGATCAGGTCGTAGTGCTGACCGAGCGCGCCGGCAGGGTTGCTCTCCAGACTGGACTCGCACTCCGGAGTCGGCGCGGTGAATGCGTGATGCATGAAGGTCCAGCCGCCGAACTCCTCGCTCACCTCGAAGAGCGGGAAGTCCGTGACCCAGTGGAAGACGTCGAGGTGCTCGTCGATCAGCTCGAGCTCGCGCGCCAGGTGCAGGCGGAGCAGGCCGAGGACGCGCGCGACGACCGCCTCCTCGTCGGCGACGAACAGCGCCGTCGACCCCTCCGCGACGCCGAACGCCTCGAGCTCCCGTGCCGAGAGGAACTTCGCGATCTGCATCAGGTTCGCGAGCCCTTTCGCGCCCCACTCCTTCGCGAGCTCCTCGAGCCGCGTCTGCTCGCTGCGGGAGAACGTGCGGGACACGACGACGTAGCGCACGCACGGCGCGTTGGCGAAGACGCCGAACTCGGAGCCGCGCGTCACCTCCGTCGCGTCCTGGATCTCCAGGCCGAAGCGGAGGTCGGGCTTGTCGGAGCCGTAGCGGAGCATCGCGTCGCCGTACGACAGGCGCGGGAACGGCCGCTGCGGCGGCTCGACGCCGGCCGCCTCGAAGGCGCCGACGACGCACGCCTCCATCACGTCGAGCACGTCCTCCCTCTCGACGAACGCCATCTCGAAGTCGAGCTGCCGGAACTCGAACTGCCGGTCGGCGCGGAGATCCTCGTCCCGCCAGCACGTCGCGATCTGGTAGTAGCGGTCGATCCCGCCGATCATGCAGAGCTGCTTGAACAGCTGCGGGGACTGGGCCAGGGCAAAGAAGTGCCCCGGCTGCAGGCGAACCGGAACGAGGAAGTCGCGCGCCCCCTCGGGCGTGCCGCGCGTCATGCTCGGCGTCCAGACGTCGACGAAGCCGCGCTCGTCCATCACGCGCCGGATCGCCGAGATCGCGGTGTGATTGAGGCGGAGGTTCCGCTGCATCCGCTCCGTGCGCATGTCGAGCCAGCGGTAGCGGAGGCGGAGGTTCTCGTCGACGCCCTCCTCGTCGAGCTGGAACGGCAACGGCGTCGAGCGCGAGAGGATCCGCAGCTCGTCGACCTGCACCTCGATCTGGCCGGTCGGGAGGCTGGGGTTGACAGCGTCCGGCGCGCGCGGCGCGACCTCGCCGGTCGCCTGGAGGACGAACTCGTTGCGGATCTCGTGCGCGACCTCGGCGGCCGCGGAGGCGCGCTCGGGGTTGACGACGAGCTGAAGCTTGCCGGTGTGGTCGCGGAGGTCGACGAAGACGAGCCCACCGTGGTCGCGACGCGTGTCGGCCCAGCCCGCAACGGTCACCCGGCGGCCGGCGTCCTCCGCCCGCAGCTCGCCGCACATGACGTCGCGCCAGCTCACGCCGACACCGCGGAGAGGTCGGTCCCGGCTCGACGACGACGACACGCTTCGCCCCGAGCCGCGACGCCTGCGTTCGCTGCCCCTTCACCGAGCGGCCGGCGAAGTCGGCGTCTGCACGAACGCCCGCCGCCCGCAGCTCGAGCATCTTCACGAGGACGGCGGCCCGGTCGGCGCCGTCCGCGCAGACGAAGAACACGTCGATCCCCTCGTCCTCCGGCTCCTGGACGCCGGCGTGCTCGAGCGCGAGCAGGAGCCTCTCGATGCCGGCGCCGAAGCCGACGCCGGGCGTATGCGGGCCGCCGAGCTCCTCGGCGAGACCGTCGTAGCGGCCGCCGCCGCTCAGCGAGCTCGTCGAGCCCCCCTCCAGCCCGACGAACTCCCACGTCGTCCGCGTGTAGTAGTCGAGGCCGCGGACGAGGGTCGGGACGAGCTCGTAGCGGACGCCGAACGCGTCGAGGTAGCGCCGCACCCCGGCGAAGTGCGCGCGGCACTCCTCACAGAGCGAGTCGCCCACCGCGGGCGCCTGGCGGAGGACCTCCTGTACCGCAGGGGGCTTCGCGGCGATGTTGTCCAGCGCGCGCAGGGGGTTGCGGCGCGCCTGGTCGCGCGTGGCCTCGTCCAGCTCGGCCTCGTGCTTGGCCAGCCATGGCCGCAGACGGTCGAGATAGGCGGGCCTGCAGGCCTCGTCGCCGATCGAGTTCAACTCGAGCCGGTAGTCCGTGACGCCGAGCCGTGCGAGGAGCGTGTCGTAGAGGTGCACCACCTCTGCGTCCACGGCCGGGTCGTCGCTGCCGATCGCCTCGAGGTCGAGTTGCCAGTGCTCCCGGAACCGCCCCTTCTGCGGACGGTCGTAGCGGTAGAACGTCGCGTACGTGTAGAGCTTCTGCGGCTGCGGCTCGCGGTGGAGGCCGTGCTCGAGATACGCGCGCACGATCGGAGCGGTCGCCTCGGCGCGCAACGTCAGCGACCGGCCGCCACGATCGTCGAACGTGTACATCTCCTTCGTCACCACGTCGGAGCCGAGGCCGGAGGTCCGCTCGAACAGGTCCGTGTCCTCGAACACCGGCGTGTCGATCCGGCGATAGCCGTAGAGCGAGCACAGGCGCTCGAACTCCCCCGTCACCCACCGCCACCGCGGCTGCTCGGACGGAAGGACGTCGTGCGTCCCACGCGGCGCCTGGAATCCGCTCATGCCTTCGCGCGAAGCTCGGCGAGAAACGGGTTGCGTGCGAGCTCGACGCCGAGCGTCGTGTCCGGCCCATGGCCCGGGTGGACCACCGTCTCCGGCGGAAAGCGCTCCTGCAGCGTCCGCACGGAGTGGAGCAACGCGTCCCAGTCCGACCCTGGCAGGTCGACGCGGCCCACGGAGCCGGCGAAGAGGAGGTCGCCGCTGAAGAGCTCGCCGTCGGCGTGGAAGGCGACGTGCGCCGGCGAGTGGCCCGGGACCGCGAGGCACTCGAAGGAGATCCCCGCGAGCTCGATCGTCTCCCCACCGCTCACGAGGTGCTCGGGGACGTGGGGCCGCCCCGGTACTCCGGCCGGCGCGAACTCCGGGAAGCGCTCGAGCCGCTCACGCTCGCCCTCGGGCATCCAGACCTCGGCGCCGGTGCCCTCCGCGAGGTCGGCGACGCCGCCGACGTGGTCGAAGTGCCCGTGGGTGACGAGGATGCCGGCGCAGGCGGTTCCCAGCCGTGCCAGCTCGAGGCGAAGGTTCGCCGCGTCCCCGCCGGGATCGACCACCGCGCACTCCGCCGCACCCCGCTCGAGGCGGACGACGTAGCAATTCGTCTGCAACGGCCCGAGCGCGTATTTCTCGACGGCAAGCGGCATCGCGGCCGAGTCTAGTGGCGGTTAGCGCGCCGGACGGTGGGGAACCGGGAGCCCGCGCGCCACTGGGGTCGCAGGCTCGAGCGTCAGCGCTTCCTGGGCGCGCCCTTGCCGGCCTGCTGCTCCGCGCGCCGCTGCCATCGGTTGTGCGTGAAGCGGTCGATCATGAAGGTGAAGGGGATGAAGAGCGCCGTGTAGATGACGGCGATCTCGAGCGCCGAGAACAGGTCGTGATGGCCGTTCTTCGATCCGATCACGTAGAAGAGCGCGAAGACGACGCCACCCAGGATGAGCGAACGGCGCGTCGCACGCTGCCAGGACGGCGGCGGCGGGACGCGGACGGCACGGCCGCCGCGCTGCTGCTGCGGCTTCGCCGTCGGCTTGCCGCTGTCACGCCTCTCGCGTGCCGGCGCGGCGATCTCGTCGGGCGGCTCCTCGAGCTCGTTCCCCTCTCCGTCGACCCAGACGGTCTCGTACTCGTGGCGGCGCTCCTTCTGCATCCGGCGCCGTTGCTTTCTCGTCGGCATGGTCTCAGGCTAGCTCGCCGCCAACGACGAGCTTCGCGACGACTCGCCCACCCAGGTGGTAGGCGAGGTAGCGCCAGTCGGGAGCATCGAGGAGCGTGACATCGGCTCGGTAGCCGGTCACGAGACGGCCGATCCGGTCGGCGCGCCCGAGCACGTGAGCCGCGTTCACGGTGCACGCCGCGAGCGCCTCCGCCGGCGAGAGGTGGAGCTGCGTGCACGCGAGCGAGCACACGAGCGGCAGGCTCTCGCAGAAGGCGCTGCCCGGATTGAAGTCCGTGGCGAGCGCGATCGCCGCGCCCGCGTCGACGAGGGCGCGCGCCGGCGGCATCGGGCGGCCGAGAAAGAGCGCGCTCGCCGGCAGGAGCACGCCGACGACGTCGCTCGCGGCGAGCGCGCGGACGCCTTCCTCGCCCGTCGCCTCGAGGTGGTCGACCGAGCGCGCGCCGAGCTCGATCGCGAGGGGGATCGCGCCGGACTCAGTGAACTGGTCGCCGTGCAGCCGCAACGCGAGACCGGCGTCGCGGCAGGCCTCGAGGTAGCGGCGCGCCTGGGCCGCGTCGAACGCGCCTCGCTCGAGGAAGACGTCGGCAGCCTCGGCGAGCCGCGCCGCCTCCGGCAGGACCTCGGCGAGGGCGAAGTCGAGGTACGAGTCGCCGTCTTCGAACTCCGGCGGCACCGCGTGCGCGCCGAGCCAGGTCGCCACTCCGCCCGCGGCGCGGATCGCGCGAAGGGAGGCAAGCTCCGTCTCCCGGTCGAGCCCGTAGCCCGACTTCGCCTCGAACGTCGTCGTGCCCGCGCAGCGCATCCAGGAGGCGTGGAGCTCGACGGCCTCGCGCAGCCCGTCCTCACCTGCGGCGCGCGTCGCGCGGACTGTGGAGAGGATCCCGCCGCCGGCAGCGTGCAGCTCCTCGTAGCTCGCGCCGCCCGCACGGAGCGCGAACTCCTCGACGCGATCGCCGCCGAAGGCCGCGTGCGTGTGGCAGTCGACGAGGCCCGGAACCGCGCAGAGCCCGCGGCCGTCGAGCTCCTCGACGTCGTCGCCGATCGGTTCGAGGTCGCGCATCCGCCCGACGGCCTCGATCGTCTCGCCGGCGCAGAGGACGAAAGCGTCCTCGAGCATGCCGACATCGCCGAGCGAGGCACCGCGCAGCGGCGCCTCACTCCCGGCCGGGGTCGCGACCTGCGCGAGGTCGCGAATCAGCAGCCGCCGCGTCACGCCTCGCCGGAGACCCGCGGGATCCGCAGACCGCCGCGTTCGGCCGCCTCGATCGCCTCGGGGTAGCCGGCGTCGGCGTGCCGCATCACGCCCGTGCCGGGATCGGTCGTGAGCACGCGCTCGAGCCGCTCCGCTTGCGCGTCACTACCGTCCGCGAGCACGACCATGCCGGCGTGGATCGCGTTGCCGATCCCCACTCCCCCGCCGTGATGGACGCTCACCCACGTCGCGCCCGCCGCGACGTTCACGAGCGCGTTGAGGATCGGCCAGTCGGCGATCGCGTCGGAGCCGTCCCGCATCGCCTCCGTCTCGCGGTACGGCGAGGCGACGGAGCCGGCGTCGAGGTGATCCCGCCCGATCACGACCGGCGCCTTGACCGCACCGCTGCGGACGAGCTCGTTCATCGCGAGCCCTGCCTTCGCGCGGTCGCCGTAGCCGAGCCAGCAGATCCGCGCGGGCAACCCCTGGAACGCCACCCGCTCGGGCGCGAGCTCGAGCCACCGCTGGAGCAGCGGATCGTCCGCGAACAGCTCTCGCAGCGCCTGGTCGATCACTGCGATGTCCGCTGGATCCCCCGAGAGCGCCGCCCAGCGGAAGGGACCGATGCCGCGGCAGAAGAGCGGCCGGATATAGGCCGGGACGAAGCCCGGGTATGAGAAGGCCTCCTCTACGCCGCCGTCGCGGGCCTCACCTCGCAGGTTGTTGCCATAATCGAAAACATACGCGCCGCGACGGACGTACTCGAGCAGCGCCTCGACGTGGCGAACGATCGACTCCCGCGCCAGCCGCAGGTACTCGTCCGGATCGGACGAGCGCAGCGCCGCCGCCTCCTCGACCGAGTGGCCGCGCGGGATATAGCCGGTCAGGGGATCGTGCGCGGCGGTCTGATCGGTGATCAGGTCGAACTCCTCGCCTCGCGCCGCGAGCTCCGGCACGACGTCCGCGGCGTTCCCGAGCAACCCGACGGAGAGCGGCCGGCGCTCCGCAGCCGCCGCCCGAACCCGCGCGAGCGCGTCGTCGAGCGACTCCGTCGCCTCGTCGAGGTAGCGCGTCTCGAGCCGCCGCTCGATGCGGTGCGGGTCGACCTCGACGCACAGGATCGCCGCGCCGGCCATCGTGGCTGCGAGCGGTTGCGCACCGCCCATGCCGCCGAGGCCGGCCGTGAGGATCGTCCGCCCGCGCAGGTCGGGCGAGCCGAAGTGCTTCTCGCCGGCGGCCGCGAACGTCTGGTACGTCCCTTGCAGGATCCCCTGGCTCGCGATGTAGATCCAGGAGCCCGCCGTCATCTGGCCGAACATCGTCAGGCCCATGGCCTCGAGGCGTCGGAACTCCTCCCACGTCGCCCACTTCGGCACGAGCAGCGAGTTCGCGATCAGGACGCGGGGCGCGCCCTCATGCGTCGTGAATACGCCGACCGGCTTGCCGCTCTGGACGAGCAGCGTCTCGTCCGGACCGAGCTCGAGCAGCGTCCCGACGATTGCCCGGAGCGAGGCGTGATTCCGCGCCGCCTTTCCCGAGCCGCCGTAGACGACGAGCTCTTCCGGGCGCTCGCCGACCTCGCGATCGAGGTTGTTGAGCAGCATCCGCAGCGGCGCCTCCGTCGACCATTGACGCGCGTTCAGCTCGCTCCCGCGCGGCGCGCGAATGGAGGAGAGATCGCCGCACAGCGCCTCGACGCGCTCGGCGAGCGAAGCGGTCGCGCTCACTCGACCGCTCCGGCGTCGGCCTCCACCGCGGCGAGCAGGGATCCGTCGCGAATCGCGGTCGCGAGAGCCTCGATGTCGGCAGCGAGCGAACGGTCGTCTCGCAGCCGCGGCGACAGCTCACGCACTGCGGCGCGCGCCGCGCGACCCCCGGCTCCCGGCTCGAGCGGTGCGTGGAACTCGACCGCCTGCGCACCCGCCAGCAGCTCGATCGCGAGCGCCCGCTCCGAGTTGGCGAGCACCTGCCACGCCTTCAGCGCAGCCGCGTTCCCCATGGAGACGTGATCCTCCTGCCCTGCGCTGGTCGGGATCGAGTCGACGGACGCCGGATGACAGAGAACCTTGTTCTCCGAGACGAGCGCGGCGGACACGTACTGCGGGATCATGAAGCCGCTGTTCAGCCCACCGTCGCTCGTGAGGAAGGCAGGCAGCCCGTCGGAGAGGTTGGGGTTGACGAGTCGCTCGAGCCGCCGCTCGGAAATGCTTGCGAGCTCCGAGACGGCCATCGCGAGCGTGTCGAGCGCGAACGCGAGCGGTTGGCCGTGGAAGTTGCCGTTCGAGACGAGCTCGTCCTCCTCCACGAGCACGAGCGGGTTGTCCGTGGCCGCGTTGAGCTCGACGCCGACCGTGTAGGCCGCATAGTCCAGGAGATCCCGGCAGGCGCCGTGCACCTGCGGGGCGCAGCGCAGCGAGTAGGCGTCCTGCACCTTGTCGCACCAGCGGTGCGCGGCGATGATCGCCGACCCCTCGAGCAGGCGCAGGATGTTCGCAGCCGACGTCATCTGCCCTCGCAGCGGCCGGAGGGCGTGGATCTGGGGCAGGAACGACGTCCGCGAGCCCTGCAAGGCGTCGACCGAGAGCGCGCAGGCGACGTCCGCCGCACGAGCGAGCCTGCCTGCCCGCACGAGGCCGAGGGCGAGGGCGGCCGCCATGAACTGCGTCCCGTTGACGAGCGAGAGACCCTCCTTCGCCTCGAGTCGCACCGGCTCGAGGCCGGCGCGCGCGAGAGCCTCGCCGCCCGCCAGGCGCTCGCCGTCGAACCAGGCCTCTCCCTCGCCGACGAGCGGCAGCGCGAGATGCGCGAGTGGCGCGAGGTCGCCGGAGGCGCCGACCGAGCCGCGGCTCGGTACCACTGGGAGCACGCCTCGTTCGAGGAGCGCGAGCAGGAGCTCGACCGTCTCGATCCGTGCGCCGGAGTTCCCCTTCGCGAGCGCGTTCGCGCGCAGCAGGAGCGCGGCCCGGACGATCTCGTCGGGATACGGCTCGCCGACGCCGCACGCGTGGGAGCGGAGGAGCCTGAGCTGCAGCTCCGCGGTCTGCTCCTCGGGAATCGACTGCGAGACGAAGCGGCCGAAGCCGGTGTTGACGCCGTACGTGTGCTCGCGGGTTCCGTGGGCCGCCCGCTCGACGACCTCGCGCGCGGCCCGCATCCGCCCGCGGGCGCGGTCGGTGAGGGCAGCGCCGGCGCCGGCGACCGCCACGGCCCAGACGTCGTCGACGGTGAGATCGTCGCCCGTGAGACCGATGGCCGTGCCCTGCGCCACGGCGCGAGTGTAGGCCTACGCTCCGTCTCGTGACCGTCCGCAGGTCGTCCTACCGCTCGCTCGCGTCGCTCGAGCGCGACCTGTCCCGCTGCCGCGCCTGCGCCGAGGCGGGATTTCCGCTCGAGTCGCTGCCGGTGCGCGCCCCCGGCGCACACCAGCGCGCCTACCTCTTCGGCCAGTCGCCCGGCGTGGTCGAAGGTGAGGAGCGTCTGCCGTGGCGCGGCCGCGCCGGCCGGACGCTCCGCCGCTGGCTCGAGCTCGAGGACGAGGAGTTCTACGCGACCTTCTACTGCGCCTCGGTCACGCGCTGCTACCCGGGCCGCGCGCCCTCCGGCCGCGGCGACCGGACGCCGACGCCGCGGGAGCAGGATCTCTGCTCGTTCTGGCGCGACCGGGAGCTCGAGCTGCTGCGGCCGCGCCTGGTCGTGACCGTCGGCGGCCTCGCGCTGCGTCAGCTGCTCGGCCTCCCCTCCTTGACGCCGTGCGTCGGCGAGCGCTTCGAGCTCGGCGGGACGCCCGTCCTCCCGCTTCCCCACCCGTCCGGCGCGAGCGGCTGGCTCAACGAGCCCGAGAACCGCCTACGTCTCGCGCGCGCGATCGCGCTCGTCCGCGACGAGCTCTCGGTCCTCTGAGTGCTGCGCGAGCCATGCCTTCGCCAGCCTCTTCTGCGCCCGCGTCAGCCACGCCTCGGCGACGAGCTCGCCCAGCTCCTCTCGGTCGAGCTGCGCGAGATCCGGGATGCGCAGGAGGACGGCCGGGTAGCCGTTCCAGTGCGGAGTCGTGAAGTACAGGCCGCGCGCGTCGGAGAGGAGCAGATCCTTGACGTCGAGCCCGTCGACCTTGAAGGCGAGCACGTCGTCGAGCCGTTCGCCCGTCTCCGGGTCGACCGCGTCGGGCCGCTGCGTGCGGTGGAAGCAGAACCACTTGCCGTGCACGAGATAGCGTGGCCGTCCGTCGCGATCCTCCTTCGCCGCCTCCGGCAGCGCGAGCGCGAGCTCGTCGAGGTCGGCCATCGTCGCCACGTGCGGCCAGCCTACGGCTTCGGCCGAAGGCACATCGTGACGCTGCCCTGGCTGTCCGGGCGAAAGCCGTACCGCTCGTAGAGGGGACGTCCTGCAGGCGAGGCGACGAGCGCGACGATGGTCAGCCTCGCCGCCCGCTCGAGCAGGCGCTCGAGGATCGCGCTCCCGATGCCGCGCCTTTGGGCCTCCGGCGCGACGATCATGTCCCAGATCGTGGCGTAGAGCGCCCCGTCGTCCAGGAGCCGGCCGATGCCGACGAGCTCGCCGTCCTCGCGTGCGGCGACGTTCCACGTCAGATCGAGCGCCTTCTGCAGGGTCGCGTCGTCCACGGCCGGTGTGATCCAGCCGACGGACGCCCGCAGCCTGCGGTAGTCCACCGCCTCGAGCCGCGCCCCGACCTCGACCTCGGCCACCGGAGCAGCATAGGACGGCGACGCTACATTCAAGAACGATGAGCTCGGTCCCGTACCGCAGCACGTTCGCGCGGCTCCTCTCCTTCCTGCGTCCCTACCGGCGCGGCCTCGCCGTCTCGGCCGTGCTCGCGGTCGGATCGCAGGCGGCGCAGATCGCGCTCATCTGGGTGACGGGAAAGAACGTGATCGACGGCGCGCTCCTGCACCACGACACGCACCAGCTCTGGTTGTACGTCGGCGTGATCGCGGCCCTCGGGCTCGTCTCCGCGACGCTGATGCTCGGCCGCCGGCTCATCTCCGGCAAGCAGGCGCTCGACGTCGAGATGGACATGCGCCAGAGCCTCTACTCGCACCTCGTGCGGCTCTCGTTCGGCTTCTACGACCGCCATCAGACCGGTCAGCTCATGTCGCGTGCGACCGTCGACCTGCAGGGCGTCCGCTTCTTCCTCGGCTACGGCCTGATCTTCTTCTTCCAGAACATCCTCACGGTTGTCTCCGTGACCGTCGTCCTCTTCTTCTTCGAGTGGAAGCTCGCCTTCGTCGTGCTCGCAGTGACGCCGTTCCTGGTCGCGCTCGCCTACCGCTACAGCCACATCGCCCACCCGACACTGCGCGACGTGCAGCAGAAGCTCGCCGACGTCGCGACGGTCGCCGAGGAGAACATCGTCGGCGTCCACGTCGTCAAGGCATTCGCGCAGGAGCCGGCGGAGGAGGCGAAGTTCGCCGTCCGCAACGACGCGCTCTTCGCGCAGACGATCCACGCGAACCGGCAGCGCGCGACCTACGTGCCGCTCCTGTCGTTTTTGCCGCTGCTCGCGCAGGCGGCCGTGCTCCTGGTCGGAGCGCGGATGGTGGCGCACGGCTCGCTCGCGGTCGGCTCGTTCGTCGCCTTCAACCTCTACCTCGCGATGGTCGTCACCCCGCTCCGCTCGCTCGGCATGTGGATCGGCCAGGCGCAGCGCGCGACTGCGTCGGGAGAGCGGATCTTCCAGGTGCTCGACGAGCCGGAGGAGGTCGCGGACAAGCCCGCGGCGGTCGAGCTGCCGCCCGGCGACGGCGAGATCCGCTTCGAGAACGTCTCCTTCTCCTACCTCGAGGGGCGTCCCGTGCTCGAGGAGCTCGATCTCGCCCTCGACGCCGGCACGACGCTCGCGCTCATCGGGCACACCGGCTCCGGCAAGACGACGCTCGCCTCGCTCGTGCCGAGGTTCTACGACGTCGATTCCGGACGCGTGCTCGTCGACGGTGTCGATGTGCGCGACGTGACCCTGACCTCGCTGAGACGCGAGATCGGCGTCATCCCACAGGATCCGTTCCTCTTCTCGACGACGGTGCGCGAGAACATCGCCTTCGGCCGCCCGGACCTGACCGACGCGGAGGTCGAGCGCGTGGCACGGCTCGCGCAGGTGCACGAGTTCGTCGAGCGGCTGCCGCAGGGCTACGAGACCGTGATCGGCGAGCGTGGCATCACGCTGTCGGGCGGCCAGCGGCAACGGGTGGCGATCGCGCGCGCCCTCGCCCTCGACCCGCGCATCCTCATCCTCGACGACGCGACGGCCTCGGTGGACGCCACGACGGAGGCGCAGATCAGGGCGGGCCTGCGCGAGGTGATGCGCGGCCGGACGACGCTGATCATCGCCCACCGGCTCTCGACCATCGCGCTGGCGGACGAGATCGTCGTCCTCGAGGACGGCCGGATCGTCGCGCGCGGCCCGCACGAGGAGCTGCTCGACGCGAGCCCGGTCTACCGGGAGATCCACGACCATGGCCTGCTCGAGCGGCAGTTCACGGACGCGGTCGAGGCGCGCGCCGACGTGGAGGTCGCGTGAGAGTCCACCAGCCGGGCGGGTACTTGATGCGGGAGCGCGGCGCGCAGGTCGACGACTGGTCGTGGCACACGACGCGCCGCCGGCTCGGCGTGCTCTGGCGGCTGACGAAGCCCTACCAAGCCCGCACCGCCTTCTCCCTCTTCTCGCTCCTCGCGGCAACCGCGACCGCGCTCGCCCCGCCGTCCATCGCGAAGTACGTGATCGCGGACGCGCTACGCCACAAGACCGGAAGCGGGCTCGTCCTCCTCGTCGCGATCTTCGTCGCCGCCGGCCTCGCCAACTGGGGCATGACGTACGTCGAGACCTACATGACCGGCTGGGTCGGCGAGCGGATCCTCGCCGACCTCCGCAAGCAGCTCTTCGGCCACCTGCAGCAGCTCTCGCTCGGCTTCTACGAGCGGAACCGCGCCGGCGTGCTGATCAGCCGGATGACAAACGACGTGGAGGCGATCGACCAGCTCGTCACCGACGGCGTCACCACGCTCGCCCAGAGCACGCTGCTCCTGGGAGGCACCGCCGTTCTCCTGCTCGTCTACGACTGGCAGCTGGCGCTCGCGACGCTCGCCGTGATTCCGTTCATGGGCATCGGGACGGCGCTCTTCCGCTCACGCTCGGCGCGCGCGTACGCGCAGGTGCGGGAGCGGCTCGGCCTCGTCACGGCGACGCTCGCCGAGGACATCGCGGGGATGCGGATGGTGCAGGCGTTCACACGCGAGGAGCTCGCGACGGACAACTTCCGCACGGTCGCGCGCCGCTACCGCGACTCGAACATGCAGACCGTCGTCCTGAACGGGCTCTACTTCCCGTTCGTCAGCTTCCTCTCGACGCTCGCGCTCGCCGTCGTGCTCGGCTACGGGGGCTACCGCTACTTCCAGCATCCGAGCCCCGCGGCGCTCGGGACGCTGTTCGCCTTCATGCTCTACGTGAACAACTTCTTCGACCCCGTTCAGCAGCTCTCGCAGCTCTACAACACGTTCCTCTCGGCCACGGCCGCGCTCGACAAGATCATCGTCGTGCTCGACGAGCAGCCCGAGGTCGTCGACCGGCCCGGCGCGAAGCCGCTCGCGCACATCGCGGGTCATGTCCGCTTCCAGCAGGTCCGCTTCGCGTACGGGCTGCGCGGCGGCGAGACGGGCGAGGAGGTGCTGCACGGGATCGACCTCGATGTGCCGGCCGGGACGACGGTCGCGCTCGTCGGTCACACCGGGGCCGGCAAGTCGACGATCGCGAAGCTCCTCGCGCGCTTCTACGAGCCGACGAGCGGCCGGATCACGATCGACGGCCGTGACCTCAACGACGTGACGCAGGACTCCCTGCGCCACCAGCTCGGGATCGTGCCGCAGGAAGGTTTCCTCTTCGCCGGCACGGTCGCCGAGAACATCGCCTTCGGCAAGCCCGACGCGCGGCCGGAGGCGATCGTCCGCGCCGCGCAGACGGTGGGCGCGCACGAGTTCATCCTGCGGCTCGAGGACGGCTACGAGACGCAGCTCGGCGAGCGCGGCTCACGGCTCTCGCTCGGCCAACGGCAGCTCGTCGCCTTCGCGCGGGCGCTGCTCGCCGACCCGCGCATCCTCGTCCTCGACGAAGCGACCTCGTCGGTGGACATCGGCACCGAGCGGACGATCGAGCAGGCGCTGCGGACGCTGCTCGCGGACCGGACCTCTTTCGTGATCGCCCATCGTCTGTCCACGATCCGGGACGCCGACCTGATCGTCGTGCTCGAGCACGGACAGGTGATCGAGCAGGGCTCCCACGAGGAGCTGCTCGCGCGCCGCGGCCTCTACACGAGCCTCTACGGCGACTGGGCGGATGCTGCAAGCGCCGCCGGCTGAGCCGGCGACGCGCGGCGGCAAACCCCGGCCGCCTACGGCGTCCGGTGGGCGTAGCTCTCGTAGTAGCGCGTCATCTCGATCCGCTGCAGCGGCGTCGGGTGGTTCTCGAGGAAGACGTAATCCCACGTCGGCGGGCTCGGATCCTCCTTCGTCTGCGCGACGAACAGGCGGAAGAGCTCGCGGCCTCCGGTCGGGTCGTGCGTCGCGCGCAGAGCCGACCAGTCGGCCTCGGCCTCCAGGTGGCGCGAGACGACGTTCCGCAGCGGCAGCACGGCCAGCTGGAGGACGACGTAGACGAAGATCACTCCAGGCACGGCCGCCGGCAAGCCCATCCCGCCGCGCCGCCGGGCCGCGAGCGAGAGCAGGAACGCGAGCGGAGCCGCGAAGAGCGCGTACCAGCCGATCGACTTCCAGATGTGGTCGTGCGCGAGATGGCCGAGCTGGTGCGCGAGCACGAAGCGGTCCTAGCCGCGGCGTGAACGGCGGCTGGACGATCGGCTGCCAGAGGAAGACCCGTCGGCTCGGCCCAGCCTCGGTGGCGAACGCGCGTCGGCTCGCTCGAGACCGCTGATCACCCGCACGGGCACGAGGACGTGCTCGATCCGCTCAAGCTCGGCGAACTCGACGACGCGTGGAACTGCCTTGCCGCCGAGCGTCCACGGAGAAGACGAACGCGAGAAGGGTGGTCAGCCCGACGAAGACCGGCGCGGCCGGAAGCCACCAGCGGTCGCCGATCCACCGCACGCGGGCGAGCCCCATCACGATCGCGAGCGCGACACAGAGGGCGAGGAACTCGGCGCCGAGCGCGAGCCAGTTCCCGAGCCGTCGCCTGCGCGTAGCTCCCGGAGAGCCCGTAGCGGTGACGCCACCAGACGCTCAGCACGGCGAACGGCAGCTCGGCCATCCAGACGAGAGCGAAGCCGATCATCCCGAGCAACATCCCGGTGCCGACCGGCCCGGCGGCCGATTCGCGCGTCCAGCGGACGCCGAAGCGCGCGAAGAGGCCGAGCACGACGAGCTGAGTGAGCGTCGTACCGAGCCAGAACAGGCGGGCGACCGCGCTGTAGTGCTGCGCCTGGCGCAGCGCCTGCGGCGGGAAGAGAGCGCGCTCGGAGACGCCGAGGCAGGTGGTAGGCGAGGCAGCGACGAGCGCCAGAGGAGCCAGGCGGCGAGCGCCCACACGGCGCCGAGCGCGAGCAAGAGCGCCGACGCGGTCGGAGCGTCACTCCGAGCGGGTTGCGCGTCGCTCGCCCCTCGAGCGGACTCGCGTGCGGGTAGCGGTCCGTGAGAGCAGCACGTACGCCTGGGTCTGTGCGTCATAGCGGAGCGCGTAGGCGGAGAGGTTGCGCAGGCCCCACGGCGCCGAGCCCTTGACGAGCGCGTAGAACCACGTCAGCACGGCGGCCGCGAAGAACGCAGAGCCGAGCGCGCTGCTGACGAGCCAGGCCGGGATTGCCAGGATGAGGCGAAAGCCGGTCTTCCAGCGGTTCTGCCGTGCCGGACCTGCGACCTCGAGGTCGAGCGGATACGTCCCCTCCGTCCCGGTGAAGCCGGGGAACGGGTTCCCGACGAGGAGGAGATATGCGATCACGTGCACCCGGTAGCGCACGTACTTGGCGAGAAAGCCGTGCAGCCCGGCAGCCGGCGTGCCGCGGAAGAGCGTCACGAACCACTGCGCGATCGCGGCGAAGAAGACCAGTACCGATCAGAGCGCGAGCCAGACGATGATGCGGCAGGCTGAGCAGGAGGCGGAAGAAGACTGTCAGCCGCGAGCGACGAAGGTCGTCGTGGTCGTCACCACCCTCATCCGGATGGAGCGGCGGCCGGTCGGTCACGGCGACGAGCATCTCCGTGGGGTCGGCGTTCGGGTAGCGGTCGGTGACGAGCAGGAGATAGGCGGTGGCCTGGGCGCCGAGTAGCCGATCGCGTACGCGCCCGCGTCGCGCAGCCCCTTCGGCATCCGCCCCCGCACGAGCGAGACGAACCAGCCGAGCACCGCGCAGACGAAAGTAGGGCGCCGCCGGCTGCTCGAAAACGTCCTCCGCCCGCGCGAGTAGCCGAAGTTGCCGCCGCTCAGCCCGGCGAGCGTCCCGAGAGAATGAGCGCAGGGAGCGCGAGCAGCAGGCGGATCAGGATCGTCCAGCGGCGCTGTGCGACCGGCTCGGCGGGCAGCTCGATGTCGATCGGGTACTCGCCCTCCTCGCCGCTGAAGCCCGGGTACGGGTTGCCGATCAGCGCAAGGTAGGCGCCGAGGTGCGCCTGGTAGCGAACGTAGCCGCACATCAGGCGATGCAGGCCGCCGGGCGGCCTGCCGGTGAAGATCGAGATGAGCCAGTTGACGAACGCCGTGACGATGATCAGCAGCGTCCAGAGGGCAAACCAGATGAAGTGCGGGATCGCCAGCAGCAGGCGGAAGAAGACCGTGAGCCGGTTGCGGCGGTAGTCGTCCTCGACCACGAGGCGGACGGGATGCTGCTCGTGCATCTGCCCATCTTTACGTGATGCGGCAGACTGCCAGTGTAGATGGCAATGGCTCGGATCGACCCGGAGACCGCCGAGCGGATCGAGCACCCGTCTCGGCGGAGGCTGCGGACGAGGCGCGCCTCACGCCCGCGGAGGCGGTCGCGCGGATGCGGATCAACGTGCCCGTCCGCGGCAACCGGAAGCTCCGCACGCTGATCGAGCGCGTCAACGCAGACGACGAGATCAAGGGCTGGTGGCACGTCTCGAACGTGAACGCCGTGGCGCGGATGGAGATCAACGACCACTCCTGGGTGCACATCCAGATCGTCACCAACATCGCGCTCAAGCTCCTCCGTCAACTCACGAAGCACGGCGTCGAGCCCGGGCTCGTCCGCGACTTCGGACTCGACCAGGACGACGCGGAGGTCGTCGTCGTCTGCGCCGCGCTCCTCCATTGCGTCGGCATGTCGATCCATCGGCACGGCCACGAGGACTTCTCGCTCTTCCTCGCCGAGCCGAAGCTGCGCGAGCTGCTCGCGGGGCTCTACGAGGAGCCCGACCTGACGGTCGGTCGTGTCCGAGGTGCTGCAGGCGATCATCAGCCACCGCGCCGACGGCCAGCCGCTCACGACCGACGCGGGCTTGCTGCGGGTCGCCGACGCGCTGGACATGGCGAAGGGCCGTTCCCGGATCCCGTTCGAGAAGGGCAGCGTCTCATGCACTCGCTCTCGGCGGCCGCGATCGAGGACGTGACGATCTCGGACGGCGAGGACCGGCCGATCCTGATCGAGATCCGGATGAACAACAGCTCCGGCATCTTCCAGGTGGACGGGCTGCTCAAGGCGAAGTTGCGCGGGAGCGGCCTCGAGCCGTACGTCGAGGTGGTCGCCCACATCGACACGGAGACCGAGCGGCGGCTCGTGCCGATGTACCGGCTCGAGATCTAGGCGCGTCTGCCGGCTGAGGCCGTCGCTCAGCCGATGTGGATGCGGTAGACGTCCTCCCGCCGTAGCTCGGAACCCAGACGTCACCGAACGCCCATGCGGCCGGGAACGGCTTCGCGCCGACGGCGATCGTGTCGACGACCGTGTCCGTGGCGGGGTCAATCGAGAGACGGTCCCGTCGAGGACGTTGGGCACGAACACCGTCCCGTCGCCGGCCACCGCGGCGTTGCCGGGGTTTCCCCCGACCGGAATCGTCGCCACGACCTTGCGCGTCGCCGGGTCGATGCGCGAGACCGTGTTGCCGAGGGCGTTCGAGACCCACATGGCGGTCGGTGAGACGGCCACGGAGCGCGGTCCTTCTCCCGACGCGCACGGAGCTCACTCGACCGGCGCTCACGTCGATGCGGAAGATGCGATCGCCGTACTGCTGCCCCACCCAGACGGCGCCGCCACCGAAGCGCAGGTTCCCCAGCTGGACGCCTCGCGGCAGCTGGAACCTGTGCCGCATGCGGTTCGTCCTCGCGCTGATGCGGACGACGTAGCCGAGGTTGGTCTCGGTCGCCCAGACCGAGCCGGCGCCGAACGTCACGTCCCAGATCTGGTCGGGCAGTCTCGACCGCTTCACGACCTTCATGCGCTTCGGGTCTATGCGCATGACGGACGACGACGTGTAGCCGTGAACTCAGACGCTGCCGGCTCCGATCGCGACCCCGCACGGCCCCGCGCCCACCCGGATCTTCTCCGTGACGTCGTTGTGCGCGGGGTCGACGCGAGCCAACGTCCCGCTGCCGTAGTTGTCGACCCAGAGGGCGCCGAACCCGGCCGCCTCCGAACAGGGCATGCTCCCCGTCGAGATGCGGGCGACGACCTGGGGCGTACCCGTCGCGCCCGCCGCCGCGCCGACGGCGACCAGGACGACGACGATGGCGAGGAAGAGAGTACGGCGCCTCACGACTGACCTCCGATCTGGGTTGGCCGCGCATACATAGAGGGACAGCGGACGAGTGTTGAGGTCAGCTTCAGGGCCGATTCAGTGGACGACGACGAAGAGAGAGCCGTGCGCCGGATATGCTCGTTCAGCTCGACCGTCACGCGGGGGAGCCGCTCACGCTCCAGCTCGAACGCACGCTCCGCGACGGCGTCCGGCGCGGCGCGCTCCGGCGGTACGCCACTGCCCTCGACACGGGCGCTCGCGGCCGAGCTCGGCATCTCGCGCGGCCTCGTCGTCGCGGCCTACGCGCAGCTCGGCGCCGAGGGCTATCTCCGGCAGCGGCGGAACGCGCCCCCCGTCGTCGCCGGCGGGCTCGGCATCGCCGCGCCGGCGCGCACGCCGGGAGTGGACCGCGGGTGGCCCCACAATCTCCGGCCTGGACCTGCCCGACTACCGGGCCTTCCCCCGCGGCGCGCGGCTGACGTCGTACCGCGCGGCACTCCGCCGGGCTCCCGACAGCGAGCTCGCCTACGGCGACGTCCGCGGCGCCGCGCTTCTTCGCGAGGCGCTCGTCGCGTATCTCGGCCGCGTGCGGGGCATCGTCGGCAATCCCGAGCACACGTTCGCCTGCTCGGGCGTCGCGCAGGCCGTCAGCCTGGTCGGCAGCGTGCTCTCGCTCCGGCTGGCTCGCGGATCGCCGTCGAGGATCCCTGTCACGCCGGTATCAGGGAGATCGTGAGCCGTACCGGCCTCGAGCTGGTCTCGATCCCGGTCGATGCCGGGGGCATCGACGTCCACGCGCTCATCGCGGCGGCTCCCGACGCGGCACCGTCACGCCGGCCGTTTAATTCCCGACGGGTGTCGTCCTCGCACCCGAGCGCCGTGCGCGCTTCTCGCCTGGGCGGAGGAGACGGGTGCGTTCGTGATCGAGGACGACTTCGACTCCGAGTACCGGTACGACCGCCAGCCGGTGGGCTCGCTCCAGGGGCTCATGCCGGAGCGCGTCGTCTATGCGGCACGGCGAGCAAGACACTCGCACCGACGCTCCGTCTCGGATGGGTCGTGGCGCCCGGCGAGCTGGTGCAGCCACTCGTCGACGAGGCCCTCCACACGGTGATCGCGCCGCCACGGCTCGAGCAGCTCGCATTCGCCGACTTCCTGCTCCGCGGCGAGCTCGACCCGCACCTGCGCCGGATGCGCCTCCGCTACCGGCGCCGCCGCGATGTGCTCGTGCGGGCGCTGGGACGAGAGCCGCCCGAGCTCGAGGTGCGCGGGCTCGCTGCCGGGCTCTACCTCGAGGCGGTGTTGCCCGAGGGCCTGGACGAGAAGCGGGTGCTCGAGGAGGCACGAGCGCGGGGAGTCGGTCTCTCCGGGATGAGCGAGCACTGCGCGCGCGCCGTGCGCGAGCCTGCGCTGCTTCTCGGCTACGCCGTGGCCCCGGAGCCGTCGCTGCGACGCGCCGTCGCCGTGCTGCGGAGGCCGCGAGAGCGGCCCGCCGACGTCCCGCCGCCGGCCGGCGCGTTCCGGCCCGGTCGCCGGGGCCTGGGTACACTGGGCGCCGATCCGTTGCGGGGTCGTCTAATGGTAGGACGCCTGACTCTGGATCAGGAAGTTGGGGTTCGAATCCCTGCCCCGCAGCCTATCGCTTAAGTTGTACGCCTTAGTCGCTACCTGATTGCCGTTCGCCCGGAATGCGGCTACGGTGATGCCGATGCTTCGGCGCTGGTCGGTGTTCGTGGGCGCGCTCGTGGTCGGCCTGCTGGTCTGGGTCGTCGCCGCTTCGGTCTGGTCCAGCCCGGCAATGGCGGACGTGACAGTTACGTGCTCGACGCGGCAATGCCTGCACGTTCACGGCTCCGACCGGCGTCACGGCGGTGACCTTCACTGTTGAGGGGCGGCGGCGGCAACGGCGGCGGCTCGCACAAGGGGTTGGTAGCGGCGGAGGCGGCGAGGAGGTCGAGCCGCGTGCGTGGGTGGCGGCCGGGCAGATCTACAACCTCTTCGTCGGTGAGCAGGGCGCTAACGCGAGCAGTGAACTACCGGCGGCGGCGGAGGAGCGGGCGGCACAGCTAACGCGGCACCGCGGGCGGTGCCGGCACGGCACCGGTGTGGTGGCGGCGGCGGCGGCGGCGACTCCACCATCAAGCAGGGCAGCACGACGATCGTGATGCGCAGCGCCGGCGGCGGCGGCGGCGGCGGCGGCTCCGCCAACAACAACTCCACGAACGGCGGCGACGGCGGCGCGGGCGATCGGCGGTCGGCAGTAGCGGGGGCCAAGCCGCAACCCAGACAAACAGCGGTGGCGGCGGTGGCGGCGGCAGCGGCTACGGCGGCAGCGGCCAGGGCGGCCCGGCAAGGGAGCCGGCACAGGCGACGGCGGCGGCGGCGGCAACGGCGGGACCGGCGGTGGCGCGGCCTCGGGAACGTCGGGCCACAGGGTTTAACAGCGGCGCCGGCACGATCACGATCGACTACGTCGCGCCGCTCGCGACGGTCACGCCGACGGGCATCACGGCGACGAGCGCCGTCCTCACCGGCACAGACCTGAACAACGACACCAACGTGAAGTTCGACTACGGCGTCGACGTGAACCCGATCGACTACACGAACTCGACGCCGAACGCGACCGGCTCGAGCGGTACCTACACGTACACGCTCACGGGGATGACGCCGAACACGAGCTACGACTACCGGATCGACGGGGATTCCGGCCAGGGCAACAACGTCCTCTTCAAGACGCTGCAGCTCCCGGTCACGGGCAGCGCGGCGCCGATGGCGACGAGCGCCGTCCTCCAGGGCACCGATCCCAACACCACGCCCGAGTCGTACTGGTTCGAGTACGGCAAGACGACGAGCTACGGCAGCTCGACCGCGCACGCGACCTCGGCGAGCGGCACGCTTTCGGCCACGATCACCGGCCTGACGCCGAACACGACCTATCACTTCCGGATCGTCTCGGCGGCGGGTGCCGGCCTCGACGGCAGCTTCAAGACACCGCTGGCGCCGGTGACCGGCGGCGCGAACTCGATTACGGCCACGATCCGCAGTCGTCACCGGAACCGATCCGAACGCGGGCGAGAAGTACCACTTCGAATACGGCAAGACGACGTCCTACGGACTTTCGACGCCGGCCGCGACCGCCGGCAGCGGCACTCTCACCGCCACGCTGCACGGCCTGGTGGCCGCCACCACGTACCACTTCCGGATCGTCTCGACCGCCGGCGCCGGCGCCGACGCGACCTTCAAGACGCTCGTCCTCGACGAGGGCGTCGCCGTCAAGGGGCCGAAGCACGGCAGCGTGGACGGGAAGCTGACCTACCACGTGACGATCCTCAACACGGCCTCGGCCCCGATCACCCTCCCGCTCGTCCGGGTCAGCTTCCTCGGCAAGCACCACAAGGTCGTCCTGGTCAAGCGGCACGGCTGCAACGGCAAGCAGTCGCTGCTCTGCCGCGTCTCGACGATCCCCGGGAACAAGTCGCGGACGCTCACGATCGTGATCAAGCCCCTCCACGCCGGGACGCTGAAGGTGCGCGCCACGATCGTCCTCCTCGGCACCGGCTCCGACCCGACGCCGAAGGACAACGTCTCCACCGTGACGACGAACGTCTCCGGCAAGCACTAGGCAGCCGCCTCACCGCGCCTTAATCCCGTGGGAGTAGCGTCCGTCGCACGATGTCGGACGAGGTCGTCGTGCGCGGCACGCAGGAGCGGGCGCGGCGTCGCGGGCTCCGTCTGCGCCTGTGGATTCCGGTCGTCGTCCTCGTCTTCCTCTCGCCGGCGATCTACTCGTGGGCGCGGATGGCGGTGCTGCCATCGAGCCTTCCGCTCGGCGTGCGGTCGGTCGAGTGGCTGCGGATGCACCACTTCAACTGGCTCGTCGACGACGTCGAGCACGTCTACTACAGCTGGAAGACGCCCGCCAAGGGCGGGCCGCAGCTGCAGACGCTCCCGACCGTAGGGATCACGACGACCCCGCAGCCGCACCACAAGCACGCGACGCCTTGGCCGCCGCGGATCGAGCCCGGTCTTCGCCCGGCCGCTCCCCGGCGAGGGTGTCTGGAAGCCGACGGGGCCGGCCGTCGCGGGCAAGCCGCCGGTCCTGGTCACGACCTTCCGCACGGAGACCGCCTACCCGCGGATCGTCGCGTACGTGGCGTGGTTCGACCACACGCGCACGGCGCTGGCCTACTATCCCGGCCGCTACGAGCCGCCGAGCGCGACCCTGCGCGGGCCGATGGAGGTTCCATCGGACAGCGGTGGCGCCTGCTCGCGACCTTCAACAGCGGCTTCATCTACACGGACGGCCTGAACGGCGACGCGCTCGACGGGCACGTCGAACGAGCCGCTCAAGAACGGCCTCGCGACCCTCGTCGCCTACAAGGACGGCCGCGTGAACATCGTCAGCCTGGAAGGGAGGCTCGGCGCCGAGCCGCGGCGTCGCCTTCGCGCGGCAGAGCCTGCCGCTGATCATCGACCACGGCCGGCTCAACCCCAAGCTGAGCGTCGGAACCGAGTGGGGCTACACGCTCGGCAACGCCGTCCGCGTCTGGCGCACCGGGAGTCGGGATCGACCGCCGCGGCAACGTCATCTACGCCGCCGCCGACTACCAGACGGTGATCACGCTCGCCCACATCCTCAAGCGAGCGGGCGCCGTGCGGGCGATGCGAGCTCGACATCAACCCCGAGTGGCCGACGCTGATCACGTACCGGCACCGCGGCGAGTGCTCCCGACGGAGGTCGTCCCGAACTACCAGCAGCCGCCCACCCGCTATCTCGTCCCCGACGACCGTGACTTCTTCGCCGTCTACCGGCGCCTGGCGGGGCCGATCTCGGTCCCGCTGAAGTAGCCGCCTCGGTCCTCGTGGCCGTGGTCGTACTGACGGGCCGCCGCCGCTACACTGACCGCGCTCGGCGGCGCATTCGTCTAGTGGCCTAGGACACCGCCCTCTCACGGCGGCGGCACGGGTTCGAATCCCGTATGCGCCTTTCGCGTCTATCGCCGCCAGGCGGAAACGGCATGGTTAGGCGAGCCACACTTGCCAGGAGTGCCCGAAATGCTCGGCGCGTGCGTTCCCCGGTGTGTGCCTGGCGAGCGGGCCTCCGGTCGCTGCCGCTAGACGCGACGCGACGCGAGGATTTACCGTGCCGTCCGATGAGGCGTACCCTCGCGATCGCGACGCATCCTCGCCGTAAGTGGCAGCGGCGCCGCCGCCGCGCACGGGAAGCCGCTCTACCGGAGCGACAACGCTGCCGAGCAATACCTCCAGCATGGCCTGAGCCGCTGGGCAGGGATCAACCTGCGGAAGGCGTCACTCGTCACTGCGTTCTGCATCAACGGCTACTACTCGAAGCATGAGCAGCGCACCAGCAAGCACTACCCACAGGGCCGTGAGAGCAAGTACGGCGAGAATCTGTTCCGGTCGTTCGCGTGCCAACTCAGCGTCGGCGACCGCGACTTCAACCTGTACGTCGTCACAACCCGCTCGGCCTGGCGCGTCAGTCCCGACCGGTAGTTGTTGCTCCGATCGAGTGGCGCGCTTCTCGCGATCTGCAGCGCTCGGGGTAGCCGCAGCAGGAGTAGCGTCTGCCGCATGGCGCTTCCAGCATGGGCGAAGGTCTGCGGATGCGCGGCGATAGCGACCTTCTTAGCCGCGTTTATGCCTTGGGCATCGGTGCTCGGGATCGCCGATGTCTCGGGCATTGGTGGGGGATGGCCGAGTTACTGCCGCCGTTGCGTTGATCGGTGCAGGCGCACTGTTCATCCGCGAGCACCGCAGGATCACGTTTTCGATAGAAGCGACGGCTGCTGTCATCGTGACGCTCACCGCTTTCGTGGACCTCAACGACTTCACCGGGTTCGGCCTCTACCTGACGCTGTTCGCAGGGATCGCCTGGCTCGTCGGTGTCGTGATGGAGTGGCGCGCGATGCGCACTGCCCCGATGAGCGGCTAGAACGACCCGTCGCCTCAACCTGCAGCAGCCCTACGAACGGCGACTCGTCCTCCTCCTCGAACGGGACGACGTCGGGCACACGGGACCGTCTGCCGCTGCCGTAGAGGATCTGGGCTGGTCATCATCGCGTAGGCGGCCTCGCCGAGTTCGTCCCCGTTGGCCGTGTAGAGCCGGTACCTGAACACTGCTCGTCCGTTCCGGGGGCCGGACGGCAGTCCTGACTCTAACTTCGCTATCAGGGGAAGCTAGTCCGACCGAAGCCTTCTGTTCACTTGCACAGTGGAACGACGAAGCGACCTCGGCGGACTAATCTCGGGCGCCGCAGCGGCGGCTGCGCTCGCTCTGGGCCTGCTCTATAGCCTCGGCGCCGTTCTGGTGGCGGGTGAGATTCGGGCCACAGGCGTTCCGCTAAGAGACGCCTTGCCCCTCATCCCCCTCCCGCAGCTCCTGGGGCGCGGAATGAGTGTGTTCCTTGGCTCGCTCCTGGTCGTGATCTTGGTGGTGGGCTTGTCGGTCGGCACACTGTGGGGCGCGCACTTCATTGAACGTGAGCGCGAAAGCCTTGCGGAGTCCATTGGGATGTCCGAGAAGGAGGGGCTTGAGCTAAAAGAAGAATTTCTCAAGCTCCAAGGCAGGGCGCAGACTGCAGGGGCCGATCCGGGCGTGAAAGAAGAGCTTGAGGCGGACCTGGCGCGCATCGAGGACCACCTCACATTCGTCCGGAAGATGCGTGAACGGCTGCGGTCGGTCGGGCGCGTCGACCTATCCCGGCGGCGTGGACGGCTGGCCTTGGGGGCCATGCTAATCACGGTGTTGATCGCTGCAGGATTTTCTGATCCGTACGCGGCTGCCCTCTTTGTCTGCGCGCAGTCCCTTTGGGTAGTAGGAGCACTCGGACGGATCGGGCGCCGGACGGCCGCGATTGGCTACGTGAGCCTCTTTTGGCTCGGTGCGCTCGTCAGCGCCTACTACTACCCGCAAAGGTTGCCAACCGCGGTGATTACGACCTCAGCTGTTACCCAGACTCGGGGGAGCCTGCTCGCGGAGACCTCCGACGGCGTCTACCTGATTGAGGGGCAGCGCCGCGTAATCACGTTCGTGCCGCTGCATGACGTGAAATCGATGGAGGCACGCTCGGCTAAGCGGACGCGTCCACCGTGGCTTGCGGTAGTCATCTGGCGCGCGATCACATAAGGGAGAGAAATCTCACTTGGCGCGGGGACCGGCGGAGGGGCGAAAATCAACATGCCTGCAAATCGGCACAATTAGATACGGACGTCGGGCGCGGGCGGAAGTCCTGACCTCTCCCGCACACAGGAGGCCATGCTCGCGGGCATTCATTCCGCGCGAAATGAAAACGACTTGCGGTCGGCAATCGCCGCAGTCGCGCAACGCTGGAGCCGGCTATCAGGGCTACTCCTAGACTCAGAGTTCGACATCCCGGCCGCAGTAGCTACGGAGACCGCACGCCTTCGGAGCCGCTCTACTCGGCGCTCGCTCGACCTCCGACGCGGCGAGAACTTCGTAGTCCTGCGCCTTCGCGTTGAGCGCTTCACCCGCGCTCACGCCGCGTCCTCACATCGCTCTGGAGCCTTAGCTCACTGAGCTTGCGGCGAAGAGGCTCGGGAAGCCTGGACCTCCGGCGACACGGGTTCGAATCCCGTATGCGCCTCTTCACCGTCTGGCGATCAGCGCCAGAGGCGCCGGAGGGCGCGCCCGGCACTCCGGCCGATGAAGATGTTGGCCGCGCGCTGCGGCGCCCGTCCCCTCCGGATCGCACGCCCCGTCGCGCTCAGCCTCGCCGCCCGGAAGAGGAGACTCGTCAGGCTCGCCATTCGTCTGGTCCTTTCACTCCTGACCCCACCGACTGGATCCTACGTCCCGTTCAGCTCGGCGACGAGAGGGCCCGTGTCGAGCGGGTCGAAGCCGAGGCGGCGCGCGACGTCCTCGCTCGACGGCCGCGTCCCCTCTGCGAAGAGCTCGCGCAGGAAGGCGCCCGTCTGCGGGCTTCGCCACCACTCGTCCCCCACCTCTGCGCGCAGGTGCGCGCGTACCTGCGCCGCGCGGATCCACGCGCGCAGGTAGTCGGCGGAGTAGAAGCCGGAGTCCAGGTCCGAGAGATGGCCCCGCTCGTCGTAGCGGAGCCCCGTCGCCTCGGTGAGGAGCGGCGCGTAGTCGCGCGGCCCCGTGCCCCGCTCCGTGGGAAAGGCGTGCCAGAAGCCGAGCTCGTAGCGGAGCTTCGCCGCATACCGCCGGTAGAGAAGCGCGTCCAGGAAGCGCGTCGCCTCCGCGTTCTCCTCCGCCGTGGCGTCGTCGAGGTCGAAGTGGACGGCGTGCCAACCCGGCTCGCGGGAGACCGCCTCCATGAGGAACGAGTAGATCTCGGTCAGCGCGTGGTCCCGCGAGATGGCCCGGAACGTCCACGGCAGGCGCGGGTCGGCACCCGCGTAGTGGAGCGCATGGCCCGTCTCGTGGAGAAACGCCTGGTAGTCGGACAGCCCGCCCTGCGCGCGGGTGATCAGGTGGACGACCTGCGGCGGATCCGCCGCGATGACGCACGCGCGCGGGCTCTTCTGCGGCCGGTCCTCCAGGTCGAGACGGATGTTCGGAATCGCCTCGAGCTCGAAGCCGAGCGCCCGGACGGTCTCGACGCAGATCCCGACGGAGCGCTCCTTCGTGTACGTCGCCTCGAGCGGCGAGAGGCGCCGCAGCCACCGGACCTGCGCGCTCGAGGGAGGCTCGTCGCCGCGCTCCGGACCCAGCAGCCGCTCGAACCAGCGCTCCCGCAGGCGCGCATACTCCGCCGTCCCGTCCTCCGAGGCCCGCCGCAGGACGCCCTCGAGCTCGCGCAGGGAGATCTGCTTGTCCGCCTCGGTGCGGGCGACCGCGTCGCGCTCACCCGAGAGCTCCGCCTCGAGGTCGTTCCGGGCGGCGAGCAGCCCCGCCCGCCCGTCGTTGAAGCTCGCGTCGAGCTCACGCGCGACCTCGCCCAGCTCCTCGCGACGCCCGTAGTCGGCGAGGACGGCGAGCTTGGCCTCCGCCGCGCGCAGCGGCAGCTCCTCGCCGTCGAACTCGAGCCGCGCCGCCAGCACCGCGTTCTCGAGCTCGTCCTCGCGCTCGGCGAGCTCGGCGTCGACGAGACCGCTCTCGCAGGTCCGGCGCAGACGGTGCACCCGCTCCCGCTCTCCTGCGTCTTCCGCGTCGGCCTCGCCGGCGCGCAGCGCCTCGAGCTGATCGCCCGTGAAGAGCTCGGCGTGCCGCGCGACGATCGCCGCCTGCTCCGACTTCTCCTTCTCCCCCACGATCACCGCCCGCGATTCCTCGGCCGCCTCGACGTAGTAGGCGCGGTAGGCGGCCTCGTACTCGTGCGGCGTCCTCACGGTGGTCGCGCTCATCGACGCACGCCGACGGGACTGAGCTCGCGGACGGTGACGAGGAGGTCCGCGACGATCGAACGGCTTCGTCAGGACGGCGTCGGCGCCCGCGAGCTCGACGCGTGCCGGCTGGGCGGATCCGGTCACGAGCACGACGGGCACCGGCGGCCGGCGCGCGTGGCACTCGGCGACGAGCTCGTCGCTCCTGTGGCCGCCGAGGTTGAGGTCGAGCAGCACGATTCCCACCGGCTCCTCGGCCAGCCTTGCCCGAGCCTCCCCGAGCGATTCCGCCTCGAGCACCTCGTAGCCGTCGAGCTCGAGGTTGATCCGGCAGAGAAGCCGGATCGACGGCTCGTCGTCGACGACGAGGATCCGCGGCGGCGACGCCTGCCCCCCGGTCTCGCCCACGGCCCGAGTGTATGCGTCGGAACGGCTTGACGCGTCCGTACCTCCCTGGCGAGAGGGCTCGTTACGTCCACGAGCGTGGCAAGGGACTCCCCGCGGCCGAAGGGCGGCGCGGACGAGATGTGGCAGGCCGCGCGGGCGGCACTGCCGCCTCCGACGCAACGCTTTCGCCACCGCTCGTGGGTCGCCTTCCAGCGCGCGCTCGACCCGCTCGCGCACCCGAAGCCGCTTCCGCCGACGGCTTCTAGCTCCGCGCGATCCGCCGCCGCGCGAAGGCGGCTGAGCGTCGTCTCGCGGCCGAGGAGCTCGATGCTCTCGAACAGGCCCGGCGACACCTTCGAGCCCGTGACCGCGACGCGTACCGGCTGGAACGCCTCGCGCGGCTTCAGGCCGAGCCCGTCCGCCGCCGCGCGCAGCGCAGTCTCGATCGCCTCGGCCTCGAACGGCTCGAGCGAGGCGAGCGCCTCCGCCGCCGCCGCGAGCATCGGCCCGCCGCCGTCGAGCTCCGCCGCGGTCGGCTCCACGTCGCCGAAGAAGAAGCCGGCGTAGCCGGGGAAGTCGGAGAGCCTCGCGATCTTCTCCTGCGCGAGCGGCGCGGCATGCGCGACGAGCTCGGCGTCCCAGTCGTAGCCGTTCTCGCCGAGCCAGAGCAGAAGCCGGTGCGCGAACTCCTGCGGCGACAGCTCGCGGAGGTAGACGCCGTTCATCCAGTCGAGCTTCTGCGTAGTCGAACTGCGCCGGGCTCGAGCTGACCCGCTCGAGGGAGAACCGCTCGACCAGCTCGTCGCGGCGCATCAGCGTCGTCTCGCCGTCGGGCGCCCAGCCGAGCAGGGCGAGGAAGTTGAGCATCGTCTCGGGGAGGTAGCCGGCCGTCGCGGAACTCCTCGACGCCTGGGCGCCATGGCGCTTCGAGAGCTTCTTGCCGTCGGTTCCGATGATGCTCGGGACGTGCCCGTAGACCGGGCACTTCGGCGCCGACCGCACGGATGATGTTGAGCTGCTTCGGCGTGTTCGGGACGTGGTCGTCGCCGCGGATCACGTGCGTGATCCCGTCCCAGACGTCCTCGAGCGGCGAGGCGAAGTTGTAGGTCGGGCCGGCCGTCCGAGCGGACGAGCACGACGTCCTCGAGCTTCTCGTTCGGGACCTCGACCCGGCCGCGGCACGAGGTCGTCCCACGCCGTCTTGCCCTCGTCGGGCATGCGGAAGCGGATCGCGCCCTCGTCCTCGTACGCCTTCCCCTCGGCGACGAGCTGCTCGGCGACCTCGGCGGCAGTCCTCCATCCGGTCGAGTTGGAAGGTGACGCGGCCCGTCCCAGTCGAGCCCGAGCCAGCGCAGCGAGTCCTGGATCTGGTCGACGGCCTCGGCGACCTCGCGCGACGTGTCCGTGTTCTCGATGCGCAGCCGGAACTCGCCGCCCTGCGTGGCGCGCGAAGAGCCAGTTGAAGAGCGCGGTACGGACGTCGCCGATGTGCAGAAGTCCGGTCGGGCTCGGTGCGATGCGGACGCGGACGGGCATGCCGATAGCGTAAGCGGCCGATGCAGATCGGAGCGCACGTCTCCTCCTCCGGCGGGATCGACAGGGCGATCGACCGCGCTGTCGCGATCGACGCCGACTCGGTTCAGGTCTTCACGCAGAGCCCGCGCGCCTGGCGGCCGACGAACCACGACCCGGCGAGCTTCGAGCGGTTCCGGGAGAAGCGGGCCGCGGCCGGGATGGGCGGCGTGCTCTGCCACGCCGTCTACCTCTGCAACCTCGCCGCGCCCGACCCGGCGACGTTACGAGCGCTCGGTGGCCGCGCTGCGCAACACGATGGAGGTGGCCTGCGCGATCGAGGCCGACGGCGTCGTGTTCCACGTCGGCTCGCATCTCGGCGCCGGGCTCGGGACGGGCTCGAGCGCGTGCTCCCGGCGCTCGAGCAGGTGCTCGAGCTCTGCACGGACGAGACGTGGCTCCTGATGGAGAACTCCGCCGGCGCCGGCGGGACGATCGGGCGCTCGATCGAGGAGCTGGCGACGATCCACGAGCGGCTCGGCCGACATCCGCGGCTCGGCGTCTGCCTCGACTCCTGCCACCTCTGGGTCTCCGGCGTCGACGTGACCGACCCGGCGGCGCTCGATGCGTGCCTCGACGAGCTCGACGGGACGATCGGCCTCGAGCGGCTGCGGGCGCTGCACGTGAACGACGCGGCCGCGCCGTTCGGCGTCGAACCGCGACCGCCACGCGAACATCCTCGAGGGCGAGCTCGGCGAGCGGATGGGTGTCTTCCTCTCCAACCGGCGGCTCGAGGGGCTCCCGGCGGTGCTCGAGGTCGCCGGCCCCGACAACCACGGCCCCGACGCGAACGAGATCAGGAAGGCGAAGGAGCTCCGCGCCCGCTGGACGACTTGAGCAGACCGCGCTACCGCTGGGTCGTGCTCGTGGCCGGGACGCTCGCGCAGGCGAGCTTCTCCGCCTCCTCGGCCGGGCTGCCGGCGCTCGCCAGCTCGCTGCGCTCGGACTACGGGCTGACGCTCGGCGAGACCGGCGTCGCGCTCGGCGCGATCGGGATCGGGATGCTGTTCACGCTCCTGCTCTGGGGGCTCGTCGCCGACCGGGTCGAGGAACGCTGGGTGATCGCGACCGGGCTCACCGGCGCCGCCGGCCTGCTCGTCGTCGCCTCGACGACGCACGGCTTCGACACCCTGACAGCCGCCCTCGTCGGGGTCGGAGCGTTCGGAGCGAGCGTGAACGCGGCGAGCGGCCGCGCGATCATGGCCTGGTTTCCGGGCTCGGAGCTCGGGCTGGCGCTCGGGATCCGCCAGACGGCCATCCCGATCGGCGGCGCGGTCGGCGCCGCCGTCCTCCCCGTGCTCGGCTCGGCCGGCGGCACGCACCTCGCCTTCGTCTTCCTCGCGGGCGCGAGTCTCACGGGAGCGCTCGTCGCCGCCGTCTTCATCCGTGGCGGCGGCGGTGGCGACGAGCCGGAGATCGCCGACGCCTCGACGTCCGCTGCGCGACCCGCGCATGTGGCTGCTCGGCACCGGCGCCGGGCTCTACCTGACGGCGCAGGTCGGCATCACCGGATTCGTCGCCCTGTTCCTCCACGAGCACCGTCACGTCTCGAGGGAGGCAGCCGGTGCGGTCCTGGCCGTGATCGACGTGCTCGCCGTCGCCGCACGCATCGGCTCCGGATTGCTCTCCGACCGCCTCGGCAGCCGGCTGCGGCCGCTGCGGGCGATCGGGATCACGCTCGCCCTGGCCACCGCCTGCGTCGCCGCCGCCACCGACGCGCCCCTCGTCCTCCTCGTGCCCCTCTTCCTCGTCGCGGGGATGCTCAGCATGTCGTGGAACGGCCTCGCCTACGCCGCTGCCGCCGAGGCCGCCGGGGCCGCACGAACCGGGCGGCGCTCGGCTTCCAGCAGACGCTGCTCGGCGTGGTCGTCGCCGGCGCACCGCCCCTCATCGCCGTTGTCGCCGCGCACAACTGGCGGCTCGCCTTCGTGCTGGCCGCCGCGGGTCCGGCGGTCGGCGTCGTGATCCTGCAGCGCCTGCGGGAGAGGCCTAGCGGTCCGCGACGCGCGCGAAGACCCGGAACGTCGGCGAGCCCGCCGGAAGCTCCCCGAACTCCGGATTGAGGCAGCCGAGCTCGCTCTCGCGGTGCGCGAACGTCGCCTGCACCTCGCTCCGGCACATGGGCAGCGGCCCGCGCAGCGCCCGCACCGCGCCGAAGCCCTCCCGCATCCGCTCCGCCTCGCGGAGGAGATCGACGTCGATCTCCGCGACGAACACCTTCTGCAGGCAGCCCATGAACGTGTGGCCATGCTCCGCGTAGGCGTAGACGAAGGGGCACGACCGCTGGAGGCAGGCGCCGGGATAGACGACCTTCTCGCAGTGCACCTCGCAACGCGCGGCACTCGGCTTCGTCCTGGGGATGAAGCGGGAGCGCCGGGCTCACGGCTGCCTGCTGAGGCGTCATGACTCCATTTTCCGAATGGCTGCCGGCCTCCGCAAGTCTTGACAGGGAGCCGAAATCAGGCTAGACGCCGAGCGGCGGTGAGGACGTCCGCGGCCGTGAAGGCCGTGAAGTCCGGCTCGATCCCGTGGGTGTCGTCCGCCCTGAACCACAGCGCCTGCACCGTCCGCATGCCCACCGCGGCCGCGCCTTGCACATCGCGCACGAGATCGTCGCCGACGAAGAGCGTCGCCGCCGGGGCGACGTCCAGCTCGCTGCAGGCCAGGAGGAACGGCTCCGGTGCCGGCTTCCTCGCGTCCGCCTCCTCGGCGAACACCATCGTGTCGAGGAGGGGCGCGAGCCCGAGCGCCTCCGCGTCGGCCCGGAGAACCCACGGCGGATCGGGCCACGAGTTCGCCACGAGCCCCGTCCGGAGGCCGCGGTCGCGCAACGACCTCGAGCAGCGCCGGCGCCGCGGCGAGGACCGCGTACGCCTCGCGCCACACCACATGCTCGCGGTCGATGAAGCCGTCCGGATCCTCCACCCCGAGCTCGGCGAGCAGCTCCGCATACGGGCGGTGACCGTGGTCGTCGCCGAGCATCAGCCCCCGCCAGCGCGCCGTGAAGTCGGGGTCGTCCCGGCCGAGCGCGGCCCGATGGCCGGCGAGCACCCGGTCCTCGTCCCACTCGAGGTGGACGAGCGTGTCGCCCCAGTCGAAGAGGACCGCCTCGAGCACGGTCCGTACTAGGGTAGACCGCCGTGGCCCGGAAGCTCCTCTGGGGGTCGCTCCTCCTCGCGCCGCTCGTGGTCGTCCTCGACGAGCTGACCTCTGCCGGAGAGGTCACGCTCTTCGTGCTCGCCGCAGTCGCCCTCATCCCGCTCGCGTGGCTGATCGGCGAGTCGACCGAGCACGCCGCGGAGCACACCGGCCCCGGCATCGGCGGCTTCCTCAACGCGAGCTTCGGCAACGCGCCGGAGCTCATCGTCGCCCTGTTCGCGCTCGGCGCGAACCTGCCCGTCGTGGTCCGCGGGTCGCTCTCCGGCAGCGTGATCTCGAACCTCCTGCTCGTCTTCGGCGTCACCCAGGTCGCCGGACCGGACGGCGCCGGGCTCGACCGCCGCTCGCTGCTCGCGCAGACCGGCCTCGTCGTCGGGGCGGTCGCTGTGCTCGCGACCCCGGCCGCTCTCGGCTACACGGGACCGCCGGAGCGCCATGCGGTCGTCGTGGCCTCCGTGCCCGCAGCAGTCCTGCTCCTGCTCGTCTACGGCGTCGTCGTCGGCCGCAACCTCGTCCGCCATCACCGCGCCGAGCGGAGCGCGCCGAGGGAGGGCGCGTGGCCGCTGACGCGCGCGCTCGCGGGGCTCGCGGTCGCCACCGGCGCGACCGCCTGGGTGAGCGAGATCCTCGTCCACTCGCTGCACGCGTTCGCGAAGGCCGTCGGCCTGAGCGAGTTCTTCATCGCGATCGTGATCGTCGCGATCGTCGGCAACGCCGCCGAGCACGGCGGCGCGATCGTCATCGCCCGCAGCGGGAAGATGCGGCTTGCGACGGAGATCGCCATCTCGTCGAGTGCGCAGGTCGCGCTCTTCGTCCTCCCGGTGGTGGCGCTCCTGTCGCTCCTCTTCGCACATCCCCTGGCGTTCGCCTTCCGCTGGACGGAGCTCCTCGCGATGCTCGGCGCGGCGCTCGTCGCGGCCGCCGTCGTCTGGGACGGGCGCTCGAATCGCCGGGAGGGCGCGCTGCTCGTCGCGGCCTATGCCGCCGCCGTCGTCGGCTTCCTCCTCGGCGGCGGGCGCTGAATGTGACGACGCGGTGGCACTGCGCCGGACCCCGCGCGACTTCGACTACGGTGGAGTGCGATGGAGCTGAGGGAGGAGTCGAACCCCACCGCAGCGGCCGCGGCGGTCGACGCCGACGGCCTCACGCGCCGCTACGGCGAGGGGGCGACCGCCGTCGAAGCGCTCCGCGGCGTCGACCTCGAGGTCACCACCGGCGAGCTCGTCGCCGTGATGGGCCCGTCCGGCTCCGGGAAGTCGACGCTCATGCACATCCTCGCCGGCCTCGACACGCCGACCACGGGCACCGTCGCGATCGCCGGTACGGAGATCACCAAGCTGAGCGACGCGAAGCTCACCCACCTGCGGCGCGACCACATCGGCTTCGTCTTCCAGTTCTTCAACCTCCTGCCGATGCTCACCGCCGAGGAGAACATCCTCCTGCCGCTCTCGATCGCGGGCGAGAAGCCCGACCAGGCCTGGCTCGACGAGCTCCTCGAGCGGGTCGGGTCTCGCGGCGCGTCGCTCGCATCGGCCTGCGGAGCTCTCGGGCGGCGAGCAGCAGCGCGTCGCCATCACGCGGGCGCTGATCACGAAGCCGACGATCCTCTTCGCCGACGAGCCGACCGGCAACCTCGACTCGAAGACGGGCGGCGAGATCCTCGAGCTCATGCGCGCCTCGAACGAGGAGTACGGACAGACGATCGTCATGGTCACGCACGAGGCGCGGGCCGCGCTCATCGCCGACCGCATCCTCTTCCTCGCCGACGGCCTCATCGTCCAGGAGCTGGCGGGAGCGACGACGGAGCAGGTGCTGACGGTCATGAGCCACCTGAGCTCGTGATCCGCGTCGCGCTGAAGGGACTGCTCGGCCGGAAGCTCCGCGCCTTCCTGACCGGGCTCGCGATCGTCCTCGGCGTCGCGATGATCAGCGGCACCTACATCCTCACGGACACGATCAAGGCCGCGTTCAGCACCGTGTTCACGACGGTCTACGCGAAGACCGACGCGGTGATCAGCGGCAACAACGCCCTCGGGAACAACTCGAACTCGAACAACGCGCTACCCCCGTCCTTCCCCGAGTCGCTGCTCGGGAAGGTACGGAACCTGCCCGGCGTCGCCGCAGCATCGGGCGGAATCGGTGACTACGCCGATCTCGTCGGGCGCGACGGCAAGGTCATCTCGGCCCACATGTCGGCCGGGCTCGCCTTCAGCGTCCACCCGCACGGCACCCAGCGATTCAATCCGCTGACGCTCACATCCGGCAGGTGGCCGGTCGGCCCGCATCAGGTCGACATCGACGCGAACACGGCCTCGAAGGACAACTACAAGGTCGGAGACACGATCGGGGTGATCGCGCGCGGGCCCGAGCAGCAGTACCGGATCGCCGGCATCGTCGAGATCGGCGGCGTCTCGTCGCTCGGCGGCGCGACGATGGCGATCTTCGACACCGGGACCGCGCAGAAGATCTTCCACAAGGAAGGCAAGCTCGACGCCATCGACCTCGCGGCGAAGCCCGGCACGACGCCGCAGCAGCTCGTGCAGGAGATCAAGCCGCTCCTGCCGGCGACGGCTCAGGTGCGCACATCGGCGGCGCAGGCCGCGCAAGCGACGAAGGACACGAACGGCTTCCTCTCGATCTTCAACGACTTCCTGCTCGCGTTCGCCGGAGTCGCGCTGTTCGTCGGCGTCTTCGTGATCGCGAACACGCTCTCGATCACCGTGACGCAGCGGACGCGCGAGCTCGCCACCCTGCGCACGCTTGGCGCGTACAAACGACAGGTGCAGGCGTCCGTCCTCGTGGAAGCGGGAGTGATCGGCGCGCTCGCCTCCGTGTCGGGCCTCTTCATCGGCCTGGCGCTCGCGAAGGGGCTCAATGCGCTCTTCGTCCACCTCGGCATCGATCTCCCGCAGGCCGGCACCGTCTTCGCAACGAGGACGATCGTCGTCTCGCTCGTGGTCGGGATCTTCGTGACCGTCCTCGCCGCGCTCTGGCCGGCGTTCCGCGCGACGCGGGTCGCGCCCGTGTCGGCCGTGCGCGAGGGAGCAGTCGTCCAGCCGCTCCTCTCCGGGCCGGCGGTGACGACGGTCGCGCTGTCGATCATCGGAGGCGCGGTCGCGCTCATGCTCGTCGGGCTCTTCGTCGGGTCGCTCTCGACCACCCAGCGCCTGCTCGCCGTCGGAGTCGGGGCTGCCGCCGTCTTCCTCGGCGTTGCTCTGCTCGCGAAGGTCCTCGTGCCTCCGCTCGCCCGGGCGCTCGGCTGGCCGGCGACGCGGATCGGCGGCGCGGCGGGGACTACTCGCCCGCGGGAACGCCATGCGCAACCCGTCGCGGACCGCGGCCGCCTCGGCCGCGCTCATGATCGGGCTCGCGCTCGTCACGCTCGTCGCCATCCTCGCTTCAGGACTGAAGGCGACCTTCGAGAACGCCGTCAACTCCGTCTTCAAGGGCGACTATGCGCTCACCGCGAGCGACAACTTCTCCCCCTTTGCAAGCTCTTCCGCGAATGCGCTGAAGAAGGTTCGCGGCGTCAGCGTCGTCTCCGGCGTGCGCGCCGGCGAGGGCAAGGCGTTCGGAAGCACGATCGGCGTCACCGGAGTCTCGGGCGACATCAGCAAGGTCATCGTCGTCGACTGGCAGGCGGGTTCCCAGGCAACTCCGGGCCGGCTCGGACGGAACGGCGCCTTCGTCGCGAAGGCCTACGCCAAGAAGCACCATCTCGTGGTCGGCTCACCGGTCGCCGTCGAGACGCCGACGGGCCACGTCATGAACCTCGTCCTCCGCGGCATCTATGCGCCGCCGAAGGGCGGCTCGCCCTACGGCGACGTGACGATCTCGACGCAGCAGTTCGACCGCGAGTACCAGAACCCGCAGGACATCTACGCCTTCGTCGACATCGCGGGAGGGGTGACGCCGGCGAACACCGCGAATCTCACGAAGGCGCTCAAGCCGTTCCCCGACGCCAAGATCGCGACCGAGAGCGAGTTCAAGAAGAACCAGGAGCAGGGGATCACCACGCTCCTGAACCTCCTCTACGTCCTGCTCTCGCTCTCGATCATCATCAGCCTGTTCGGGATCGTGAACACGCTCGTCCTCACGGTCTACGAGCGGACGCGGGAAATCGGGATGTTGCGCGCGGTCGGTATGACCCGCCGGCAGGTGCGCACCATGATCCGGCACGAGAGCATCGTCACCGCGCTGATCGGAGCCGCGCTCGGGATCCCGGTCGGCATCGTCCTCGCGTTGATGGTCGGGCGGGCGATCAAGTACCCGGCGTTCACGATCCCGGTCGGGACGATCGTCGTCTTCATCGTCGCGGCGATCATCGCCGGACTCGTGGCGGCCATCCTCCCGGCCCGCCGCGCCGGCCGCCTCAACGTGCTCGAAGCGCTGCAGTACGAGTAGGTCGCGAGCGGGTGCTGCGCACCCGCTCCCTGGGATAGGGAACTGCGCGGGCCGGAAAGCGCGGTTTCCGGCCCGCTCCGTGCTGTTCGGTTTGGGTTGCTGAATGGGAGCGGTGCCTAGTGCGCTCGCGCGCGGCTTAGGCCGACGCGAGCGCAGTGCGGCCTCCGCGTACGCTCGCGCGTACGCTGCGGCCCTTCGCGCCCAGGGTGGCTTGAACGCTTCGAGCCCTCTTCGCGACCGAAGAGCGCTCTGAACCCACGTCAGCCCAATACGTTCTCAGCACGGAGCGGACCCGAGACCGCGCTCTCGGGCTCGCGCAGTTCCCCTGTCCCGGCTCGTAGAGCGTCAGCTCTGCGAGCCTCTCCAGGGGCCGGGCTCGCGGGTGACCGGGTAGCCGCCCAGATCATGCGGCTCACCGAGCCGTCCGGGCCGCGCTCGATCCGCAGCGCCTCGCCCTGCTCCGGCCCGGAAACCTGCGCCAGCGATCCTCTGACTCCCGCTCGAAGACCGCGGGCGGCTCCCAGTCGGATCGCGAGGGAGAGCTGGCCTGCAGCTTGCCGTCGCGCCAGCGGAAGACGACCTTGCACGTCTCGAAGAACCAGATCCCGAGCAGCGGCACGACGTCTTCGGGCGGCGGCTCGCCCACGCGCCACGGCTCCGGCGCGACCGGCCACTCCTCCACGGTCGTCCGCACGAGCGAAGGCCGAGATCGCCGAGCGCGGCCTGGCTCTCGTTCGTCAACGCGGCCGCGACGACCTTGTCCTTCGCGGCGAGAAGTAGAGGATGCGCGATGAAGCCCGGCATCGAGCCGCCGTGGCCGGCGAGGATCAGCTCGCCGTCGCGCCGCAGGATGCAGGCCGAGCCCGTAGCCGGAGAGCCAGCGGTCGTGATCGGCGATCACTGCACCGTCCGCATCTCCTCGGCGCTCTTCTTCGCGAGGACGGACTCGTCGGGATCCGCGAGGAACGCGCCCCAGCGGCAGAGGTCGCCGACCGTCCCCCAGAGCTGGCCGGCGGCGGCCCAGGCGCCGGTCTCGACCTCGACCGTGTCCCACACGCCGTCCGCGTACGGCTGGGCGAGATAGCCCTTCGCGGCCGGCGGCGCGGGCTCGAAGCTCATGCGCTTCAGCCCGACTGGCTCGAACAGCCGCTCGCGGACGTAGTCCGCGTACGGCCATCCCCGACGCGCGCTCGACGACGATCCCGAGCAGCGCGAAGGCGAGGTTCGAGTAGTGGAAGCGCGCGCCCGGCGGGCAGCACCATCTCCGCCTCCGCGAGCGTCTCGAGCAGCTCGTCGGGCGACGCGAAGCGCAGCTTCAGCCACGCGTCGTCCTGCGTCTCCCGCTGAATGCCGGAGCCGTGCGAGAGGAGGCGGCGGATCGACGGCGAGTGCGCCGCGCCGTCGACATGCATGTCGAGCGTGTCCTCGAGATCGAGCTTGCCGGCGTCGCGGAGCTGCATGATCGCCGCTGCCGGTGAAGGTCTTCGTGATCGAGCCGACGCGGTACTGCGTGTCGGGCGTCGCCTCGGCCTCGCCCTCGACGTCCGCGAAGCCGACCGCGGACTCCCAGATCAGCTCGCCGTCGCGGAGGACGGCCGCGGCGACGCTCGGCAGCCGCTTGTCGCGCTGCTCCTTGCCGACCAGACGATCGAGCTGGGCCGCGAGCTTCTCAGGCGTGGACATGCAGCTCTGCTTCTATCAGCTCGATCGCCCGCTCGACCTCGGTGTCGCCCACGTCGAGGTGCGTGACGGCGCGGAGCCAGCCCGGACGGAGGCCGCCGACGCGAACGCCGCGCTCGAGCAGCCGCTCCCTGAGCCCGGGCTCGTCCGGAATCGGGACGAAGTTCGTCTCCACGGTCGCCGGATCGATCCCGATGCCCTCCGCGAGACGCCTCGCGCGATCGTGGTCGTCGGCGAGGCGGTCGACGTGATGGTCGAGCGCGTAGAGCATCGCCGCGGCGGCGACGCCCGACTGGCGCAGCGCGCCGCCGAAGAGGAACTTGCTCTCCCACGCACGCTCGATCGTCTCCGCCGGTCCTGCAAGCATCGCGCCGAAGGGGCAGCCGAGCCCCTTCGAGAAGCAGAGGGTGACCGTGTCGGCGAGCGAGGCCCAGGCGGACGGCGGACGGCCGGCCGCGACGGAGGCGTTGAAGAGCCGCGCGCCGTCGAGATGAACCGCCGCTCCCCGTGCGCGGGCGGCGTCGAGCGACGCCGCGGAACACGTCGAGCGGCCAGACGCGGCCGCCCGAGCTCCGGTGCGTGTTCTCGAGCACGAGCACGCTGCCGGGGCCGAAGTCGTCGATCGCGTCGATCTGCTCCGGCGTCGGGCGCCCCGCCTCGGCGACGAGGCCCTCCATGACGAGGCCCGAGTGGATCGCAGGACCGCCCCACTCGTAGATGAGGACGTGCGTCCGCTCCTCGGCGACGACCTTGCAGCCGGGCCGGCCGAGCGTCCGCAGGGCGACCTGGTTCGCCATCGTCGCCGTCGGCAGGAAGAGCGCCGCCTCGTGCCCGAGCAGGTCGGCGACCCGGCGCTGCAGCTCGTTCGTCGTGGGATCCTCGCGCTCCTGCTCGTCGCCCACCTCGGCGGCGGCCATCGCCGCGAGCATGCCCGCCGTCGGCTTCGTGACGGTGTCGGAGCGGAGGTCGATCACGACGCGTGACGCTACCGTAGCCAGGTGGACCTGGCCCTCCTGGACCGCACGCTGAGCGAGCGCGGCGAGCCATCCTTCCGCGCCCGGCAGGTGTGGGAGTGGACGGCGCGCGGCGTCTCCGGGTACGAGGCGATGACGAACCTCCCGGTAGCGCTGCGGCAAGAGCTCGCCCGGGCCGTTCCGTTCTCGACGTTGACGGTCGAGCTGGAACGCGAGGCGCGCGACGGCACGGTCAAGACGCTCTTCCGCACGGCCGACGGGCATCCCGTCGAGGCGGTGCTGATGCCCTACCGCGACGGCCGGCGCTCGGTCTGCCTCTCCTCGCAGTCGGGCTGCCCGCTCACGTGCACGTTCTGCGCGACGGGTGCGATGGCGTTCGGGCGAAACCTGACCGCCCCCGAGATCCTCGAGCAGGCGCTCCACTTCCGCCGCCGCAGCAAGGTCGACCACGCCGTCTTCATGGGGATGGGCGAGCCGATGCTCAACCTCGACGAGGTGATCGCCGCGGCACGGCGCCTGCCCGACCTCGGCATCACGCACCGGCGGACGACGATCTCCACGGTCGGCTGGCTCCCCGGCCTGACGCCGCTTCGTCGCGGAGGTGAAGGAGCCGATCCGGCTCGCGCTCTCCCTCCACGCGCCGGACGACGAGCTCCGCTCCCGCCTCATGCCGGTGAACGACCGCTACCCGCTCGCGGAGGTCGTCGCCGAGTGTCGCCGCCACGCCATGGCGACGAACCGCCGGGTGTTCGTCGAGTACGTGCTGCTCGCGGGCGCGAACGACTCCCGCGAGCAGGCCCGGGCGCTCGCGGGGCTGCTCGGCCGCGAGCACTTCAAGGTCAACCTCATCCCCTACAACCCGTGGACTGCCGGGCTCTTCGACGGCTCGTCACGGGAGCGGATCGCGGCCTTCCGGCACGAGCTCGAGCGGGCGCGTGTGCCCGTCACCGTGCGCCTCACGCGCGGCCGGGACATCGAGGCCGCCTGCGGCCAGCTCGCGGCCGCACCGAAAGGTCGCGTGCGCTCTACCGTCCGCGGATGAGCCCGCTCGCCTTCGTGCGCGAGACGTTCGAGGCCGAGCTGCTCGACCCCGGACGCGGCTTCGAGCGGGTACGCCGCAAGGTCGAGGTCCGGCGCGACCCGCTCACCGGCCACGGCGCGCGCATCCTCCCCGCCGGCAGCTTCCCACCGCCGGCGCGGCACGACCTCGACCAGCTCGCAAAGGCGACCCGAGCGAGCTGTCCGTTCTGCCCCGAGCGGATCGAGGACGTCACGCCGCGGCTGCCGCCGGAGGTGTGGCCCGACGGCCGGATCCGCGTCGGCGAAGCCGTCCTCTTCCCGAACCTCGTGCCGTACGCGAAGTGGAGCTCGGTCTCGGTCTACTCGCCCGACCGCCACCTGATCCCGTTCGAGGAGCTCACCCCGAGGCTGATCGCGGACAACCTCCTTGCCCAGCGCGAGTTCGCCCGAGCCGTCCTCGCCCACGATCCTGCGTCGTCGTGGGTCAGCGTGAACGCCAACCACCTGCCGCCGGCCGGCAGCTCGATCTTCCACCCGCACCTGCAGGGCAGCGCGAACCCCCTGCCGACGACGATGCAGCGCCTGCTCGCAGCCGTCGCGCCGGACGACGTGCGCGCCTACGTCGCAGCGGAGCGCGACGCGGGCGAGCGTCTCGTCGCCTCGGCCGGCGGCGTCGACTGGATCGCGAGCTTCGCGCCGCTCGGACCGGCCGAGATCTGCGGCTTCGTCCCCGGCTGCGGCTCGCCCGAGGACCTCGCGGACGAGCAGGTGGAGGCGCTCGGCGCCGGCATCGCCGCCGCTCTGCGCACCTACTCGGACCTCGGCTTCCAGAGCTTCAACCTCGCGCTCTACGGCGTCCCGGGAGCCGAGACCCTTCTCCTGCGCCTCGTCGCGCGAGCCTACTTCGGCCCCGCGGAACGCTCGGATGCGATGTGGAGCGAGCGGGTCCAGTGGGAGGCGGCGACGGATCTCGCGCCCGAGCACGTCGCCGAGGTGGCGCGGGAGCTCTTCGCCTAGACCGGCGTCAGGTCTTCCTCGAAGCCGTATCTGACGACGGGATGCTTCGCGGCGCGCACCTCGTCGAGCCGCTTGACGGGACGGTCGTGCGGCGCCTCCTTGAGCAGCTCAGGCTGCTCCGCCGCCTCCTGCGCGATCGCAAGCATCGCGTCGCAGAAGGCGTCGAGCGTCTCCTTCGTCTCGGTCTCCGTCGGCTCGATCATCAGCGCCTCTGGCACGACGAGCGGGAAGTAGATCGTCGGCGGATGGAAGCCGTAGTCCATCAGCCGCTTCGCGACGTCGAGGGCCGTGATGCCGTGCTCGCGCTTGAGCGTCCGCGCCGAGAGGACGAACTCGTGCATGCAGAGCCGGTCGTATGGCAGCTCGTACGCGTCCTTGAGCCGCGCGAGCACGTAGTTGGCGTTCAGCACGGCCGCCTCCGACATCTCCCGCAGGCGCGGCCCCCACATGCGGAGGTACGTGTACGAGCGGACGAAGACGCCGAACGGGCCGGTGAAGCCGCGAACCTTGCCGATCGTCTGGGGCCGGTCGTAGTCGAGCCCGAAGCTCCCGTCCTGCCTTCGGACGACCGAGGGGACCGGCAGATGCGGCTCGAGCAGCTTCCGCACAGCGATCGGCCCACCGCCGGGGCCTCCTCCGCCGTGCGGCTGCGAGAACGTCTTGTGGAGGTTGATGTGCACGATGTCGAAGCCCATGTCGCCGGGCCGCGAGAGGCCGCAGACGGCGTTGAGGTTCGCGCCGTCGTAGTACATGAGCGCGCCGGCGCCGTGGAAGATCCGCTCGATCTCCTCGATGTTCTCGTCGAACAGGCCGAGGGTCGACGGGTTCGTGAGCATGAGCGCGGCCGTGTGCTCGTCGACCTTCTCGCGCAGGTCGTCGATGTCGATGTTGCCGCGGGCGTCGGTCTGGACGTGGGTGAGCTCGAAGCCGGTCATGCTGACGGAGGCCGGATTCGTGCCGTGCGCGGTGTCGGGAATCACGACCTTGCGCCGCTGCTCGATCTCACCACGCGCGGTGAAGTACGCCCGGACGAGCAGCAGCCCCGTCAGCTCTCCCTGCGAGCCTGCCGCCGGCTGGAGGGAGACGGCGTCGAGCCCGGTCACCTCCGTGAGGATCTCCTGCAGCCGCCACATCAGCTCGAGCGCGCCCTGCGCCCCGTCCTCCTCCTGCAGCGGATGGAGGCGCGCGAAGCCCGGCAGGGCCGCGAGCCGTTCGTTGATCCGCGGGTTGTACTTCATCGTGCACGAGCCGAGTGGATAGAAGCCGGTGTCGACGCCGAAGTTGCGCGTCGAGAGCTCGGTGAAGTGGCGGACGAGCTCGAACTCCGGCACCTCGGGCAGCCGCGGCGGCTCGCTGCGGCGCAGCCCCTCGGGCACCTCCGGCGCCGGCAGCCCGGGGTGGTGCGGCAGCGCCGAGGCCCGCCGGCCCGGCTGCGACTTCTCGTAGATCAGCTTCATGCCGCCACCTCCGCGAGCACCTCGGCCAGCCGGTCGATCTCGGCAGGCGTACGCCGCTCCGTGACTGCGACGAGCAGCGCGTCGTCCATCCCCTCGTAGTCGCGTCCGAGGACGTAGCCCGGATGGACGCCCCGCTCGCGCGCAGCCGCGACGACCTCCCGCGCGTTCCGTCCGACGCGGACCGCAAACTCCTTGAACGTTGCCTGATCGGGAAACACGAGCTCCAGCCCCGCGCGCTCCGCGATCCGCTCACGCGCGTACGCGCCGAGGGAGAGGCAGGTCTCCCCCACCTCGCGCAGCCCCTGCGGCCCCAGCCACGTGAGGTAGACGAGGCCGCCGAGCGCGAGCAGCGTCTGGTTCGTCGTGATGTTGGACGTGGCCTTCTCCCGCCGGATGTGCTGCTCGCGGGTCTGCAGGGTGAGCACATAGCCGCGCTCCCCCGCGGCGTCCACGGTCTCGCCGACGATACGGCCCGGCAGGCGGCGGATGAACTCCTCGCGGGAGGCCATGAAGCCGTAGTGCGGACCGCCGAAGGACGGGAAGTTGCCCGCAGGCTGACCCTCGCCGATCACGAGGGCGGCGCCGTAGCGGCCCGGTGCCTCGAGCACGCCGAGCGACATGAGGTCGGCATGGACGACGGGAAGCGCTCCCGCCTCGGCGGCCTTCGCAACGAGGTCCGGCGCAGGCTCCAGGCAGCCGAAGAAGTTCGGCTGCTGGAAGAAGACGGCCGCCGCGTCGACCGCCGCCGTCCCGAGCTCGTCGGGATCCGTGACCCCGTCCCGGTGCGGCACCTCGACGACCTCGAGGCCGAAGCCGGCCGCGTACGTCTTGACGACCTGGCGCACCTGCGGATTCGTCGCCTCGGTGAGGACGACCTTGGTGCGGCCGGTCGCATTCCGCGCGACGTAGCACGCGTCCGCCGCGACGGTCGTGCCGTCGTAGCCGGACGCGTTCGAGACGTCCATTCCGGTGAGCTCGCAGATCGCCGTCTGGTACTCGAAGATCGCCTGCAGCACCCCCTGGCTCATCTCGGGCTGGTAGGGCGTGTACGCGGTCAGGAGCTCGCCGCGCTGGAGGATCGAGTCGACCACAGCGGGCACGTAGTGGTCGTAGATCCCGGCTCCGAGGAACGAGAGCTCGCTGCTCGCGTCGGCGTTGCGCCCGGCGAGCTCGGCGACGTGCTCGAACACCTCCTGCTCCGAGAGCGGCGGCTCCAGCTCGAGCTCGCGACCGAGACGGACTGCGGCGGGCACGTCGCGGAACAGCTCCTCGACCGAGCCGACGCCGACCGTAGCGAGCATCTCGGCCCGGTCGGAGTCGGTGATCGAGAGGAACGGGTGCGTCACTGCTCCGCGAGGAGCTGCCGGTACGACTCGGCGTCGAGCAGCGCCTCGACCTCCCCGGCGTCGGCCAGCCGGATGCGGACGAGCCAGCCGCGCTCGTAGGGATCCTCGTTCACCGTCTCGGGCGCGTCGACGACCTGCTGGTTCACCTCCAGCACCTCGCCGGAGAGCGGCGCGACCAGCTCGGACACCGCCTTCACGGACTCCACCTCGCCGTACGAGGCGTCCTTGCTGATGCTCGAGCCGACCTCGGGCGGCTCGAAGTGGACGAGCTCGCCGAGCGAGTCGGCGGCGAACCAGGTGACGCCGAGCACCGCCTCGTCGCCCTCCACTCGGGCCCAGTCGTGCTCGGGGTGGTACTTGAGATCGTCGGGGTACGTCTCAGCAGCGGCCACTCAACCCTCCCTCTTGTAGATCGGCTTCTTCACGACTCGCGCACGGCGCGGCTTGCCGCGCACGTCGATGACCAGCTCCGTGCCCGCCTGCGCCTGCGCCGCCGGGAGGTAGCCCATCCCGATCCCGACGTCGAGCATCGGCGAGTGCGTGCCGGACGTCACCTCGCCGCCCCCCTCGATCGGCATCCCCTGCCGGGGAATCGCCTTCTCCTCCATCACGAACGCGGCGAGCCGCCGAGCCGGCCCTTCGGACTTCACGCGCCGCAGCGGCTCCACGCCCTCGAACTCCTTGTCGAGCGCGCAGGCCCAGCCGAGGCCGGCCGAGACGGCGTCGGTCTCCGGGCCGATGTCGTTGCCGTGCAGCGGATAGCAGACCTCGAGCCGCAGCGTGTCGCGCGCGCCCAGGCCGCACGGCACGGCGCCGCGCGCGAGCACCGCGTCCCAGAGCCGGACGGCGTCCTCGTTCATGCAGAGGATCTCGCAGCCGTCCTCGCCGGTGTACCCGGTCCGGTTCACCATCACCTCGACGCCGTCGAGCGTCGTCTCGGCGAACGTGAAGGGCTTCGCAGGCGGCAGGCCGAGCCGCTCGATCGCCCGCGGCCCCTGCACGGCGAGGAGCGCGTGGTCGTCGGAGACGTCGCGGACGTCGGAACCGGGAATCTCGCGCTCCTTGAGCCAGGCGAAGTCCGCCGCGCGGTTCGCGGCGTTGACGACGAGCAGGTACGAGTGCTCGCCGAGCCGGTAGGCGATCAGGTCGTCCACGATCCCGCCGTCGGCATTCGTGAGCAGCGTGTACTGGGCCCCGCCGGGCGTCAGCCGGTCGAGGTCGTTCGAGAGCGCACCCTGCAGCAGCTCGTGGGCGCGCGGGCCCTCCACCTCGAACTCGCCCATGTGCGATACGTCGAAGACCCCTGCATCGGCCCGTACGGCGCGATGCTCGGGGATCACTCCCGTGTACTGCACGGGCATGTCCCACCCGGCGAACGGCACCATCCGCGCTCCGAGCTCGACGTGTCGTTCGTGCAGCGGCGTGTGCTGAAGCGTCTCGGGCATTGCCACGGTCGATCCTAGTCGTCTCGCGGCCACCGGTACTCCGTGGAAACCACCCCGTAACGGAGCCGCCCCGGCTCGTCCGAGGACGGGCCGGGGCGGCGGACCGGGTCGTGAGGGTTGACTCGTAGCGTTCAACCCTGTTGAGGGCACTGAACGTGTGCCCCGTCTCGCCAGGCCGAAACCTGCGCGGACGGTCTTCCGTCCCGGCCGCTACTCGTCGCGCAGGAACGCCGGCACGTCGAGGCTCGTCTCGGCCGGCTCCGGGCGCCCTGACGCGACCGCGACCGGCAGCTCCGACGACCCGCGCCGCCGCCGGCGCTGCGCGCCGAAGCCCGTTGCGATCACCGTGACGCGAATCTCGTCGCCCATCGCCTCGTCGATCACCGCGCCGAAGATGATGTTCGCATTCTGGTCGGCGGCGCCCGTCACGACTTCGGCCGCCTCGTTGACCTCGAAGAGGCCGATCTCGGGACCGCCGGTGATGTTGAGGAGGATGCCGGTCGCGCCTTCGATCGACGACTCCAGCAGCGGCGACGAGACGGCGCTGCGCGCTGCTTCGATCGCCCGGTTGTCCCCGCTCGCCGCGCCGATGCCCATCAGCGCCGAGCCCGCGTCGCGCATGATCGTCCGCACGTCCGCGAAGTCGAGGTTGACGAGGCCGGGCACCGTGATCAGGTCCGTGATCCCCTGGACGCCCTGGCGGAGTACGTCGTCGGCCATCCGGAACGCCTCGACGACCGACGTCTGCTTCTCGACCACCTGCAGCAGGCGGTCGTTCTCGATCACGATCAGCGTGTCGACGCGCTCGCGCAGGCTCTCGACTCCCTGCTCCGCCTGCTGCGCCCGCTTGCGGCCCTCGAAGGAGAACGGGCGGGTGACGACGGCGACGGTGAGGGCGCCGAGCTCCCGGCCGAGCTCCGCGAGGATCGGGGCGCCGCCGGTGCCGGTGCCGCCGCCCTCGCCTGCGGTGATGAAGATCATGTCGGCGCCCTTGAGCGCCTCCTTCAGATCGTCGCGGCTCTCCTGGGCGGCGGCGTGCCCGACCACCGGGTCGGCGCCGGCGCCCAGACCGCGCGTCGCGGCCGAGCCGATGTGGATCTTCACGTCGGCGTCGCACATCATCAGCGCCTGCGCGTCCGTGTTCACCGCGATGAACTCGACGCCGGAGAGGCCGGCGTCCACCATGCGGTTGACGGCGTTCGTGCCGCCGCCACCGACGCCGACGACGCGGATCACTGCGAGGTAGTTGCCAGCTGCGTCATTCGCGCTCATACGCCAGACCTGAACCTTTACTAGAGGATTGGGGCAGAAAAAGCGTTCTCAGCGTCTCGAGGGTACGCACGGTTTCTCTCGCTGTCAACCGTAGGTCGAGCGTATGAATATCAACCTCTACTAGAGGGTTCGGCTCCGGCGACGGGCCGACCCGGAACGCTCACGTCGAGGAAGGTCGAACCCGACGGCAGGAGGGCCAGCGCGCGCGCCGCGACGGCGATCTTGAGATGGAGAGCCGCGGAAGGGGTCCCGAGCCGCAACTCGATCCCCGAGCGAAGCCGGAAGATCAGGGATCCGTGCGCCGACGAGGCCGTCGCAACGCGGGCGGCGAACGTGCCGGCGAGACCGAGCGCGCGGGCCGCCGCTCCGCCGTCCCTGGCAGTGAGCTCCATGCCGAGATCGACCTTTGTCGCCGCTCCCACCCAGATCCGAGGCAGCGCCGGGTCCGCGTGCGGGGCGACCACCGAGACGACGCGTCCGCGAACGGAGACGAGCCAGGCGTCCGCGCCGCGTCGGAGAACCGCGACCGGCCGCTCCGCCACGACGGTGACCCGGAGCGTGTGCGGGAACGCGCGGTCGTAGCTCGCCCGCACGACGGCCGGCAGAGCCTCGACCCGGCGGACGATGGCCGAGCCGTCGAGGCTGACGAGGCTGCGGCCCACGAACGGCTGCAGCGCCCGCTGCACCTGGGCGTCGAGGTCCTGCGAGCCGCCGCGCACGTCGACGCGGTCGATCGCGAAGACCGCGGTCTCGCGCGCCATGACGTAGGCACCCGCTGCGAGTGCGAGCAGGCCGAGCCCGACCGCGAGCGACCGGCGGGTCGGCACGAGACGATGCAGGAGGAGACGGGCAGCCGCCGCCAACGGGGAGTCGCGGCGGGGCAGCGCGACGGTCGCGGCACGCGGTGCACGCCGCCGGGGACGAGCCTGATCAGGCACGAAGAGAGGTTCGGCGCCCGGGTCCCGCCTCCTACAGCTCGGGGAGCGCGAGGTCGCCGAGGAACTCGACCTCGTGCTCGAGCCGGACTCCGAACTGCTCGTGCGCGCGCCGGCGCGCCTCGACCATCAACGCCAGCGCGTCGCCGGTCGTCGCCCCGTCGGCGTTCTCGATGAAGTTCGCGTGCTTCGGGGAGATCTGCGCGCCGCCGATCCGGTGTCCCTTCAGCCCGCAGGCCTCGAGCATCCGTCCCGCGCTCAGCTCGTGGCCCGGGTTCTTGAACACACTGCCGAACGTGCGCCGGTTCGTCGGCTGCGCCTCTTTCCGCCGCTCGTTCAGCTCCCGCATCTCGGCCTTGATCTCGTCCGGCGGGCGAGGCCGCAGCCGCAGCTCGGCGCGCAGCACGACCTGTCCGTGTCGAAGCTGCGAATGCCGGTACGTGAGTCCGAGCTCCTCCGGGGTCGACCAGTCGCTGCCGCCCGAGGTGGCGACGAGCGCACGCTCGAGGACGGCGGAGAAGTCGCTGCCGTAGGCGCCCGCGTTCATCCAGATGCCGCCGCCGATCGTGCCCGGGATCGCGCACGCGAACTCGAAGCCGCCCAGTCCGGCGGTGCGTGCCCGGTGCAGGCAGACCCCGTTCGCGGCGCCGCCGCCCGCGCGGAGCAGGTCACCGTCGACCTCGGCCGCGGCCAGCGAGCCGGCGAGCTTGAGGACGAGCGCGTCGACGCCCTCGTCGGCCACGAGCAGGTTCGAGCCGAGGCCGACGACAGCCACCGCGAGATCCTCCGCGTCGGCCCAGCGGAGGAGCTCACCGACCTCCTCCTCGCTTTCGGGCCGGGCGAATGCCCGCGCGGGGCCGCCCGTGCCGAGCGTCGTGTAGCGCGCGAGCTCGATCCCTTCCTCCAGCCTCATCCGAGCGCCTCGAGGATCAGCGCCGCCGCCCGGTCGACGTCGCCGGCGCCGAGGGTCAGGATCGTGTCGCCCGGCCGCGCCCAGCCCGCGACGACGTTCGCCGCGTCCTCGAGGACCGGCGCCCAGCCGATCCGCATGCCCGGCCGCTCGCGGGCGAGCTCGTCGACGATGAGGCGGCCGGTCACGCCGGGCACCGGCTCCTCGCGGGCGGGGTAGATCTCGGTCACGCAGGCGGCATCCGCCCCGGCGAGCGCGGTCGCAAAGGCGTGTGCCAGGTGGAGCGTGCGGGAGTACAGGTGCGGCTGGAAGAGCGCCAGCACGCGTCCTCCGTCCCGCGCGGCGGCGAGGTCGGACTCGAGCTCCGCCGGATGATGCGCGTAGCTGTCGAGAACCGTGACTCCGCCGGCTTCGCCTTTGTGCTCGAGCCGGCGGGCCACACCTCGGAACTCGGGCAGGACTCGCTCGGCCTCGGCCTGGGAGACGCCTGCGAGCCCGAGCGCGGCCAGGGCCGCCGCGGCGTTGCGCAGGTTGTGCTCTCCCCGCACCGCGAGGTCGAGCGCCGCGGGCTCGAGCTCCTCCCCGAGCACGACGTGCGGCACTTCGCGCAGCCAACTCTCGAAGAAGGCCTCGAGCTCTGCCCGGGAGGCGAAGGTCGTGTGATGGTCGAGGTCGATGTTGAGGAGGACGGCGATCTGCGGGCGCAGCGCCGCGACCGAGCGGTCGGATTCGTCCCCCTCGACGACGAGCCACCCCGAGCCGGCGCGGGCGTTCCCGCCGAGCTGCGGCACTTCGCCGCCGACGAGGAAGGCAGGGTCGAGCCCCAGCCGGTCGAGGCAGAAGGCGATCATCGCGGTCGTCGTCGTCTTGCCGTGCGCGCCGGCGACGACGATCGCGGGCCGCATGGAGACGAGCTCCGCGAGCAGCTCCACCCGCGGTCGCGCCTCGACGCGGCTGGCGTATGCGGTGGCCGTGTAGGCCTCCCAGCCCTCCGGCGGCCGCGGCGGATCCGGCGCGAGCTCGACCGCGATCCCGTCGAGGTGGCGGAGATACGGCGTCTCGACGCGATCCCAGCCGGCGACCTCGGCGCCCCAGGCGTGGGCGAGCAGCGCGTAGCCGCTCATGCCGGCGCCGCCGATCCCGTAGATCCAGATCCGCCTACCGGCCAGTGGACGCGAGGGCGACGAGCTCATCCGCGATCTCCTCCGCTGCATCGGGTCTCGCCGCCGCCCGCATCGCCGCGGACATCGCGGCGAGCCGGTCTGGATCGGCGAGCAACTCCTCGACCGTGCGTGGGGCACGCGCCGCCTCCGCCTCGGGCACGATCACCGCGCCGCCCACGTCGGCGAACCAGCGGGCGTTCTTCTCCTGGTGCCGTCCCGTGGCGAAGGCCCCTGGCACGAGCACCGCGGGCACTCCCGCGGCTGCAAGCTCCCAGACGGAGCCCCCGGCGCGCGCGAGCGCGACGTCCGCCGCCCCGTACGCGACCCCGATCTCGGCGACGAACGGCCGCAGGAGGTAGCCGGGCCGCGAGACGCGCTCGCGCAGGTCCGGGTAGTCGCGCTCGCCACAGAGGTGGATGACGTCGGGCCCCGCCTCCGCCCACGCCTCGAGCGCGATCTCGTTCAGGAGGCGTGCGCCGAGCGAGCCGCCGAAGACGAGGACGGCGGGCGTGTCCGCGGCGAGACCGAGGCGGGCGCGAGCCTCCTCCCGCTCGACCGCGCGCGACGCGGCCGGGATGGGCCTGCCGACGGCGCGGTACTTGGCACCGTGGTGCGGCGAGCGGGAAGGCGAGGAACACGCGGTCGGCGAGCGGCGCCGCGAGCCGGTTGGCCAGCCCGAGATGCGCGTCGGCCTCGGTGACCGCGCACGGGATCCGGCGCAGGCGCGCCGCGAGGATCATCGGGCCGGCGACGTAGCCGCCTGCTCCGAGCACGGCTTGCGGCCGTCTCCGGTCGAGAATCCGCAGGCAGGCTCTCGGGGCGGCGAGTGCCCGTCCGGCGGCGCGCACGAGCGCCGGACCGGGCCGGCGCGGGAGCCCCGAGACCGTGAAGGCGTCGAACTCGTACCCGAGCTCAGGAACGAGCCGCGCTTCGACGCGATCCGGCGACCCGGCGAAGGTCACCAGTCCTCCCCGCCGCCGCAACGCCTCCGCCACGGCCAGCGCCGGCGCGACGTGTCCGACCGTCCCGCCGGCCGCTATCAGGAACCGCAGCTGCCGCTCGTCCGCCATTACGCGCGATGTTAAGGAGGACGCCGACTCCGACGAGCATGACCACGAGGTTCGAGCCGCCGTAGGAGACGAAGGGAAGCGGGATTCCGGTGAGCGGCGCGACGCCGACGACCGCGGCGATGTTGATCGCCGCCTGCCCGCAGACGAGGGCCGTGATGCCGGCCGCGAGGCGCTTCCCGAACGGGTCGCGGCAGGCGATCGCCAGCCGGATCCCGGCGTACGCGAAGGTGCAGAAGGCGAGCAGCACGAGCGCGACGCCGACCAGGCCGAGCTCCTCGCCGACGACGGCGAAGATCATGTCGGTGGGCGCCTCCGGCAGGTAGTGGAGCGGCTCGATCCCCTGCCCCAGGCCGTGTCCGAAGATCCCGCCCGAACCGAGGCTGATCAGCGCCTGGACGTTCTGCAGGCCCGCGCCCGTCGGATCCTTCCACGGGTCGAGGAAGGTGAGCAGGCGGTCGCGCCGGTAGGGCGACGTCCAGGCGGCGATGCCGGCGAACGCGATCACGATCGTGTACGTGGAGGCGAGCAGCGGCAGGCGGGTCCCCGAGACGAGCAGGATCGCGCCGACGACGAGCAGGATCGTGAGGGTCGTGCCGAGGTCGGGCTCGACGAGAACGAGCACGGCGAAGAGGCCGACGAGGACGCCGATCGGCCGTCCCAGCTCCTTGAGCGTCCGTGGCGGCTGGCGGCGCGAGAGGTGGGCGGAGAGCCAGACCACGAGGGCCAGCTTCGCCAGCTCCGAGGGCTGGAAGGCCACCGGGCCGAGGTCGATCCAGCGCCGTGAGCCGCTGACGCGGGCGCCGAGCACGAGCACGGCCAGGCAGAGGATCAGGGACGTGACGACGAGCGGGGGTGCGAGCGCGCGGATCCACTCGAGGTCGACACGCGAGACGACGAGGAGGAGCACGACACCGACGAGGGCGTAGATCGCCTGCCGCTCGACGTACCCCTGCGGGTTCCCGTTGCCGAGCGCCGCCGACCCGGACGTGGCGCTGTAGACCATGACGAGCCCGAAGAGGACGAGCGCCGTCGTCACGAGCGCAAGGAGGTTCGACTCGAGCTGGAGCCGCTTCGGGCGGGGCGTCATGCGAGCTCCTGCACGAGGCGGCGGAAGGTGTCGCCGCGCTCCTCGAAGTTGGCGAACTGATCGAAGCTCGCGCAGGCGGGCGAAAGCAGGACGATGTCCCCCGCCTCGGCGTCGACAGCCGCCCGCGCGACCGCGGCGGGGAGGTCGCCGGTGCGGACGTACGCACGCCCGGCGGCGTCGAGTGCGGCGGCGAGCTCGTCGGCTGCGGCACCGACGAGGTAGATCGAGCGCACGGTGTCCGGCAGGTCGCGCGCGAACGGGCCGAAGTCCTCCCCCTTGAGCGAGCCGCCGAGGATGAGCCGGAGCGGCACGTCGTAGGCGGCGATGCCGCGGCGGGCGGCGGCGGTGTTCGTGGCCTTCGAGTCGTTGATCCAGCGGACGCCCCGCAGCTCGCGCACGAGCTCGAGCCGGTGCGGGACACCGGGGAATGTGCGCAGCGCCTCGGCGATGGCCTCGTCGGCGACGCCCGCAGCGCGGGCGGCGGCGGTCGCGGCGGCGGCGTTCTCGCGGTTGTGCCGCCCCGGGATGAGCGGCTCCGCGGGCAGGGGATCGTCCGCGGCGAACTCGATCCCGTCGATGCCGTGACCGAAGCCGCGCGGGACGACCCGGACGCGCGCGCGCTCGAAGATGCGGAGCTTCGCGTCGCGGTAGGCCTCGTACGTCCCGTGCCGGTCGAGATGGTCGGGCTCGAGGTTGAGCAGGATCGCGACGTCGCACGCGAGCGTGTGCACGTCCTCGAGCTGGAAGCTCGACAGCTCGCAGGCGACCCACGTGCCGGGCCCGGCCGTCTCGGCGGCGTCGGTGAGCGCGCGGCCGACGTTCCCCGCCACCTCTACCGGCCTGCCGGCGGCGCGCAGGATCGCGCCGAGGAGCTCGGTCGTCGTCGTCTTGCCGTTCGTCCCGGTTACGCCGATCAGGCGGACACCCGGCGGAAGCAGCCGGTAACCGAGCTCGACTTCGCTCCAGAGCGGGATGCCGCGGCCTCGGGCCGCAGCAGCGAGCGGCGAGTCGCCGGGGACGCCGGGACTCTTGATCACGAGCTCCACTCCCTCGAGCAGGGACTCCTCCTCCGTACCGCGATGGAGTTCGACGCCTGCGGTCTCGAGCCTGCCCGTGTCGCTGTCGGGCACGAGTGAACGGTCGGCTGCGACGACGTGGACGCCGCGGTGCGCGAGCGCGAGAGCCGCCGCACTGCCCGAGCGCGCGAGCCCGACGACGAGCGCGCGGCGGGGCAGCCATGCCTCCGCGGACGGAGCCCCTTCCAGACGTGTCCGGCTCACGGCGCACGCTCTCCCCCACTGGGGGGCGTGAGGCCCCTGGGCTGAGCGTACGTGCTCGGGCGTGCCGTGACTGTCGAGACTTCATGCACGTCGGGATACGGGTTCGCCGTCCGGCGCCCGCATCCTCACGCCAGATGCGCCGTGACCACGACCTCCCCTGCCGGCTCCACCGGCTCCGCGAGCTCGATCCCCCGAAGCCCGCTCCCTCGAGCGCCCGGGCGAGGGCGTCGCCCCTCTGTCCGTCACCCTCGGCGAGCGCCACGCGTCCCTGGGGGGCGAGGACCCGAGCCAGCTCCTGTGCCGCTGCGCCGAGGGAACCGTCCTCCGTCGCGACCCGCCCGACGGCCGCCACCACCGCCGCGTCAGGGAAGAGGAAGCACCGGCGTCGCCCCGACCAGGTAGGCGAGACCACTCGCGCCGGCAGCGTGCGCCTCCGCAAAGAGCTCCTCGAGCTCGTCGACCTGCGAGCGCACGACGTACACCCAACCCTCGCCGACGAGGTCGTGCGCGCCGAACACGAGCCGCCCGTCCCCGAGGACGAGCACGTCGTCACCCCGCTCGAGTCTCGCTCCCTCGAGCAGCACGCGCTCGATCCCGCTCTCGCTCACAGCTGCGCGAAGTAATAGCGGTAGTAGAGCGCGAAGCCCGCGGCACAGAGGAGCCCCGCGACAATCCAGAAGCGAACGGTGATCTTCGTCTCGGACCACGCCTTCATCTCGAAATGGTGGTGGATCGGCGCCATCAGGAAGACACGTCGCCCGAAGCGCTTGAAGGAGAAGACCTGAATCATCACCGAGAGCGCCTCGATCACGAAGATGCCGCCGATCAGGAGTAGCAGCACCTCCACCTTCATCATGATCGCGAACGTGGCCAGCGCTCCCCCGAAGGCCATCGAGCCGGTGTCGCCCATCTGCATCTCGGCCGGGAAGGCGTTGAACCAGAGAAAGCCGACCGCAGCCCCGATCAGCGCTGCGCCGACGATCGCGAGATCGAGCTTGGTCAGGTTGCGATGCGCCGGGATCCGACCCGAGCGGACGTAGGAGACGACGTTCATCGCCGTGAACGTGAACAGCGCGATGATCGCCGTCCCGCCGAGCAGCCCGTCGACACCGTCGGCGAGGTTCGTCCCGTTCGCCGCACCGGCGATGATGACGAAGAGGAACGGGTACCACGCATACGAAAGCGGCACGGAGACGTCCGCAACCGGGATGTAGACGTTCGTGCTCAGGTGCAGGTGGTGCGCGACGACCGCGACGACGATCGTCACCCCGGCCAGCAGCAGCAGCTTCCAGCGGCCGGAGAGACCGAGCGAGCGCTTGTGCGTGAGCTTGATGAAGTCGTCGAGGAAGCCGATCGCGCCGCACGCGAGCGTCGTGAAGAGCACGGTCAGCGACTGGAGCCGGAAGTGGCTGACGGGCAGGAAGCCGATCGTCGCGGCGAGCAGGATCATCAGCCCGCCCATCGTCGGGACGCCCTGCTTGGCGAAATGATGCTGCGGTCCCTCCTCGCGGATGTGCTGACCGAACTCGTTCCGGCGGAGGAACTCGATGAACTTCGGCCCGACTATGAGGGAGACGCCGAGCGCGACTCCGGCGGCGATGAGGACGCGAATCACGGCCGCGGCTCCAGCAGCGCAGCGGCGACGACCTCCAGTCCGACGGAGCGAGAGCCCTTGACGAGCACGGCGTCCCCTGAACGGACGAGGCGCCGCACCGCCTCGATGGCCTCCGCCGCGCTGGGCACCCACTCGTCCGGGCCGTAGTGGCGGGCGAGCTCGCCGACGCCCACGACGACGTCGACCGCCTCCGCGTCCCGCCCTATCTCCTCGTGGTAGCGCGCCGCGTCGGGGCCGAGCTCCGCCATCTCGCCGAGAACCGCCACGGTCCGGCGGCCGTTCGCGAGCGCGCGAGAGGTGGGCCAGGGCCGCGCGAGTCGCCACCGGATTCGCGTTCCAGGCGTCGTTCAGGAGCAGCCCGCCGCCCGGCAGCTCGACCTCCTGCGAGCGCCAGAGCGAGAAGTCGACCTCCACCGGCTCGCTCGGCGGCTCGAGGCCGAGCGCCTCGGCAGCGGTGAGCGCCGCTGCCGCGTTCCCCGCGTGGTGGAGCGCCGTGAAGCCGAAGCACGACGTCGCGGTCCCGCCAGCGGAGGTGCATGCGGCCCTCCCGGATCTCGGCCGGCGGCGACGCGAAGCGGCGCACGTCGAGGCCCTCCGGCACGAACGGATCGAGCTCGGGTGCGTCCTCCGGCAGTACGGCCGGAGCACCGGCCGGCAGCTCCTCGAGCAGCTCAGCCTTCGCGCGCGCGATGTTGGCGAGGCTGCCGAGCTGCTCGACGTGGACGGGCGCGATCGCCGTGATCACGCCGATGTCGGGACGCGCCGCCCGGGAGAGCTCACGGATCTGGCCCGGTCCTCGCATCGCCATCTCGGTCACGACGACCTCGGTGTCGGGCTCGATCCGGCAGAGCGTGAGCGGCAGGCCGATCTCGTTGTTGAAGCCGCGCTCCGCGGCGACGGTGCGCAGGTGAGGCCGCACGAGCGCAGCGAGAATGTCTTTCGTCGACGTCTTGCCGACCGAGCCGGTGATCGCCACGACGCGAGCATCGCTGCGGCCGCGGACGGCAGCGCCCACCGCCGCCAGCGCGGCGTGCGCATCGTCCGGGACGAGCGTCGCCGTGGCCCCTCGCGCACGAGCGTCGCCGAGATATCCCTCGCCGTCCCCCACCGCGACGAACAGGTCGCCCGGCCGGATCAGGCGGGAGTCGACCTGAACTCCCGTCACGGCCTCGGCGCCGGCCATCGGCTCGAGCCGGCCGAGCGCGCGGAGCTCCTCGAGCGGCAGCGAGATCAGGTTCCCGCCTCCCGGCCGAGCAGCGCGCGCAGCGCCTCCCGGGCAGAGTCGCGGTCGTCGAACGGAAGCGTCCGGTCGGCGAACTCCTGCCCCTGCTCGGCGCCCTTGCCGGCGATGAGGACGACGTCGCCCGGCTCCGCGAGCTCGACGGCGTGGGCGATCGCGCGAGCGCGGTCGAGCTCGATCTCCGGCTCGTCGCCGGCACCTGCCGCGATCTCCGCAGCGATCGCCTCCGGCGCCTCCGTGCGCGGATTGTCGGAGGTGACGATCGCGACGTCGGCGAGCTCCGACGCGAGGCGCCCCATGAGCGGCCGCTTGCCGCGGTCCCGGTCTCCGCCGGCGCCGACCACGCAGATCACGCGGTGGCCGTCCGCCAGCTCGCGGGCGGCGCGGAGCACGTTCTCGAGCGCGTCCGGCTTGTGGGCGTAGTCGACGAGGACGTGAAACGGCTGCCCGGCGTCCACCGCCTCAAAGCGGCCCGGAACCCCGCGCACCGACTCCAGTCCGCGGCGGATCGCGTCGTCCTCGACTCCGAGCAGGCGCGCCGCGGCGAGCGCGCCGAGCGCGTTCTCGAGGTTGAAGCGGCCGCGTAGCCGGAGCTCGACGCCCGCGAGCGCGTCCGGCCCGACCTCCGCGTCCGGCGCGAGTCCGTAGGTGAGCGCATCGGGCAGCTCCGCCGCGAGACGCTTTCCCCAGTCGCCGCCGACGTTGATCGCCGCCGGCGGCTTCGTCTCGACGAAAAGCCCCCGCTTCGCCTGGAAGTACGACTCCATGTCGCCGTGGAAGTCGAGGTGGTCCTGGCTCAGGTTCGTGAAGACGAGGACGGCGAAGCGGACACGGTCGAGCCGGTGGAGGACGGACGCGTGCGACGACGCCTCCATCGCGCACGAGCGGTCGCCGGCGTCGAGCATCTCGCGGAACACCCGCTGCAGGTCGATCGCCTCGGGCGTCGTCCGCACGACGCCGCGCCGCTCGCCCCCGACCCGCGCCTCCACCGTTCCAAGCAAGCCGGGCCGCCGGCCGGCGGCGGCGAGGATCGCAAAGAGGAGGAACGCCGTCGTCGTCTTCCCGCTCGTCCCCGTGACGCCGGCGACCTGGAGCTCGCCCGTCGGCTCGCCGAAGAAGACGTCGGCGGCCGGAGCCATCGCGGCGCGCGCGTCGCGGACGACGACCTGCGGCACCGGCACCTCGAGTCGCCGCTCGACCACGAGCGCCACCGCCCCGCGCTCGACGGCCTGCGGCGCGAAGTCGTGACCGTCGGCACGGGCTCCCGGGACGCAGAAGAAGAGCGCACCGGCCGAGACGGCACGGGCGTCGTAGGCGAGATCCCGCACCTCGACCGACGGGCGCCCGAGCACCTCGATCGGCTCGAGCGCTGCCACGAGGCGCTCCAGGTCCATGCTGGCGGGACTCTAGCGCCGGGGCCGCCCTACTTCAGCGGCAGGTCCGGCGGGACCTCGAGGTACTGGAGGTCGAAGGAGGCGATCTGCTCGAACGCAGGCGCCGCAACGAGCCCGCCGTAGATCTCCCCCTGCGGCTCGTCGACGCTGACGAGGACGACCAGGCGTGGATTCGACGCCGGAACCATGCCGACGAAGGTCGCCACGTACTTCCCGGGCAGATAGCCGTGCGATCCCGGCTTCTGCGCCGTGCCCGTCTTCCCCGCGACGGCGTAGCCGGGAATCGCCGCCAGCTCGGCCGTCCCCTGGTCGGAGACGACGCCCCGGAGCATCGTGCGCAGCTCATCGTCGACGCCGGGCGACAGGATCCGCCGCCGGTGCACCCGCGCCGGCTGCTGGCCGAGGACGTGGTCGACGAGATGCGGCTCGATCCACTCGCCGCCGTTGGCGATCGCCCCGTACACCGACGCGAGCTGGATCGCCGTGACCGAGACGCCCTGGCCGATCGGCACGTTGCCGATGGTCGAGCCAGACCAGTACGACGGCAGAATGCCGGGGCTCTCGCCCGGGAGGTCGATCCCCGTCTTCCGGCCGAAGCCGAAGCGCGCCATCCACCTCTTCAGACCGGCCTCGCCGAGGTACCGCTCGGCGATCGTGATCGCGCCGACGTTCGACGAGCGCTGCAGGATCTGGGCGACGGTCATCCGCTCCGTCGGCCGGAACTCCGCGTCGTGGACGACGCGGTCGGCGACGCGGATCGAGTACGGGAGCGTGAACGCCGTCTGCGGGGTGACCTTGTGCTCGGAGAGCGCGCCGCCGACCGTCACGACCTTGAACACCGAGCCGGGCTCGTACACGTCGGTCACGGCGTGGTTGACCGTGATGCCGCGCGAGAAGGCATGCGGAAAGTCGTTCGCGTCGAAGCCGGGCTCCTGCGCCATCGCCAGGACGGCGCCGGTATGCGGGTCGAGGACGATGGCCGTGGCGTCCTTCGCATGCCACTTCCTGACCGTCGCGTCGAGCACCTCCTCGGCGTTCGCCTGGATGTGGCTGTCGAGCGTCAGGAACACGTCCCGGCCGTCGTGGGCCGGCCGCTCCTCCGACGTGTCGACCACCTGGCCGAGCGCGTCGCGCACGACCGTCTCGTGTCCGGGCCGGCCGGAGAGCTGCCCGTTCAACTCCGCCTCGAGGCCCGCAAGGCCGGTGTTGTCCGTCCCGGCGTAGCCGAGCACCGGTGCGGCCACCGTCCCCTGCGGATAGACGCGCCGCTCGTCCGGCGCGAACGAGAAGCCGACGAGGTCCTTCTTCGCGAGCGCGGTCGCCTTCGCCGGCAGCGCCTTGCGCTCGACGTAGACGAAGCCACGGCCGCGGTTCGAGAGCTCCCGCACGAGCGGGCGGAGCGGCACTCCCAGCACCTTCGCCGCGACGCGCGCCTCCCGCCGCGGTTGGGTGATCTGCATCGGATCGGCGATCACGTCCGTGGCCTGCTGCCCGATCGCCAGCGGGTTGCCGAGCCGGTCGAAGATCGTGCCGCGAGCAGCGGGCAGCTCGAGCGTCGTCTTCGTCTGCGCCTGGCCCTGCGCGCCGAGCGAGGAGGCGCGCACCGTTTGCAGCCAGGCCGACCGCGCGCCGAGCACCCCGAACGTGACGAGGATGAGGAGGAGCAGCAGGCGCAGCCGTGAGTTGACGACCCGAGCCCGCATCGTGCTAGCGGCCCCGAGGCGCCAGGCCGAGGTACGTCGTCGCCGACGCGGGCGCCTGGACGAGCCCCAGCCGGCGCGCCGCGGCCTCGACCTTCGGCACGGAGCTCGCGGCCGAGAGCTGCGAGGCGAGCGCCTCGTTCCGCGCCTCGATCTGCGCGCGCTGCTCGTCGAGCTTGTGCACGGCGACGTTGGCGCGGAGGACGGCGACGTTGACGGCGACGACGCCGGCGAGCAGGAGCGCGAAGGCGACCATCCAGACGATGTGCGCCCGGATGCGCGGCTTCGCGTGCGAGCGGCGGCGCGCGGGCGGCGCAGGGGCCGCCCGATTCGGTTGCCGGCGCGTCCGCGGAGGCCGAGCCGGCTCGGCGACCGCCGTCGCCGCAAACCATTCCGCAGTGGCCATTAGGCGCCGGCCCCCACCTTGACGGCCACGCGCAGGCGGGCGGAGGCCGCGCGCGGGTTCGCATCGATCTCGGCGCCGCTCGGCCGGATCGGGCGCCGCTGCAGCGCGCGCAGCTCCGGCTCGTGGCCGCAGACGCAGATGGGGAAGTCCGGCGGGCAGGTGCAACCGCGCTCCCGCTCGCGCAGGAACCGCTTCGCGATCCGGTCCTCGAGCGAGTGGAAAGAGACGACTGCGAGGCGGCCCCCCGGGCGCAGCATCTCGAGGGCGGCCGGGAGCGCCGACTCGAGCGACTCGAGCTCGTCGTTGACGGCGATCCGGAGAGCCTGGAAGACACGCTTCGCGGGATGTCCGTCGCCGAAGCGCGCCGGGGCCGGGATCGCCGCGCGGATCGTGTCGACGAGCTCGCCGGTGCGCTCGAACGGCTTCTCGCGCCGGCGGCGGACGATCGCCCGCGCGATCTGCTTCGCGTAGCGCTCCTCGCCGTAGCGGCGGAAGATGAGTGCGAGCCCGCGCTCGCCCTCCGTGTTCACGAGCTCGCGCGCGCTCACCTCCTGCGTCGGATCCATCCGCATGTCGAGCGGCGCGTCTGCGGCATACGAGAAGCCGCGCTCGGGACGGTCGAGCTGCATCGACGAGACGCCGAGGTCGAGCAGGATCGCGTCGGCACGCACGCCGTTGTCCGCGAGCTGCGGCAGGACGACGCCGAAATCGCCCCGCAGGAGCCGCGCATTGACGGAGATCTGCTTCTCCAGCCGCTCGAAGTACGTCCGCGCCGTCGGGTCGCGGTCGATCGCGATCAGCTTGCCCTTGCCACGGAGGTCGGCGGCGAGCAGCGCCGCATGACCGCCGGCGCCGAAGGTCGCGTCGACGACGGTCTCCCCCGGGCGCACGGCGAGACCAGCCCGCACCTCGGCCGCGAGGACGGGGACGTGGTCAGCTTCCGTGGGCTGCAAGACGTTCGGCAACATCCTCAGCACTCCCTTCGACCTCGGCGAGCTCGCGCCGCCAGGCGGCGCGGTCCCAGATCTCGAGGTGGTCGTTGACCCCGGCGACGACGACGTCGCGGCCGAGCTTCGCGTGCTCGAGCAGCGCGGGCGAGATGTTCACGCGCCCCTGCCGGTCGGGAACGGCCTCGGTGGCTCCGGAGAAGAAGTGGCGCTGCATCTGGCGGCCTTCCCTGCTCAGCGGGTGGAGATCGGCGAGGATCGAGTCGCGGTAGTTGTCCCAGCCCGTCGGCGTCCACGCCCAGAGACAGCCGTCCAGCCCTCGCGTGACGATGCAGCCGTCCGCAAAGGCCCGGCGGAACTTCGCCGGGAGCGTGAGGCGGTTCTTGTCGTCGATCGTGTGCTCGTACTCGCCGAGGAGCATGGGCCTTTCTCCCTATCTCGCCACAGTGCCCCACTTTACCCCACCAGGAGCCACTTTGTCCAGCCCTCAAACGGGTTAGAGAAGTGCGGCCGTGAGCTGGTGTCCGTACGCACCGCGGCCCGTGAGGACCGCCGCGCCGCAGCGCGCGCCGAGCGCGACCGCCTCGTCCACGGGCCGGCCGAGCGCGAGACCGTAGGTGAGTCCGGCTGCAAAGCAGTCGCCGCAGCCGTAGGTGTCCGAGACCGGCCCGGGCAGCGGCGCGGCGCGGAACGGGCCACCGGGCTGGATCCAGCCGCCGAGGGAGCCCGCCGTCGTGACCACGATCCGAGGGGGCGGCTCGAACTCGCCCGGCTCGAAGCGCTCTCCCGGGTCCTCGCCACTGCCGACGAGCACGTCGAGCTCCACGCCGGCGCGGCGCAGCGTCGGCAGCTCGCGGGACGTGGCGAGGAGCAGGGCGCTCCTGCGCGCCGCCCGGAGCGCGGCTGCGTCTCCGCCCGTGAAGTAGACGGCGTCGCAGCGGGCCAGCTCCTCCCACGGCAGCGAGCCGTCCTCGCCCGAGGGCCGGAGCTTCTCGCCGAGCACGGTGATCGTCCGCTCGCCGCCCTCGTCCACGTGCGTGAGGGCGCGGCGCTGCCGGCCCTGTGCGACGCCGCCGTGGACGACGACCCCGCGTCCTTCGAGCTCCTCGCGCGAGCGACGGCCGAGCTCGTCGTCGGCGAGCGAGGTGAAGAAGAGGCACGAGCCGGCGAGGTTCGCGAGCTGGACCGCGGCGACGGCGCCGCCGCCGGCAGGCTCCTCCCAGGTCTCGAGCGCGTGGACGATCTCGCCCGGCGCCGGCACGTGCTCGACGCGAACGAACTCCACCCACTCGACATGCCCCACGACCGCAACCCTCATCACCTCACATCTTGAACCGCCACTACGTTTCAAGGACCGATGGCGTGCCGTGTCCCTCCGTTCGAGCGCTTCTACGAAGCGCACAAGGGCGAGGTGCTCGCGTTCCTGCGCAGGCGAGCGGGACGCGAGCGGGCGGACGACCTCTTCCAGGAGACGTTCCTACGGGCCCTCCGCGCCTACGGACGCCTCGAGCACGGCGAGCACCTGCGGGCGTGGGTCCTGGCGATCGCGACGAACGCGTCCATCGACGCCGCGCAGGCGCGACCGGCCCGAGGCAGGGCTCACGGCCGAGCCCGCGGGAGAGGACGCACGGCCCGCCTTCGAGGAGCTTGCACCGCTCACGGAGGGGCTGCCGCCGAAGGAACGCGCCGCGGTCGTCCTCCGCTACGGCTACGACCTCGACTACGACACGATCGGCAGCGCGCTCGGCTCGAACGAGCAGGCTGCACGGCAGGCGGCCTCCGCAGGCGTGCGGCGGCTGCGCAAGGAGAAGGAGCAGCGATGACGGCAGTCCCCACCAGACTCGACGAGCGGTTCCGCGTGGCAGCGGCGGCAGCGGGCGTCCTCGACGTGGCCTTCGACGTCCTCGACGAGACGCCGGTCGGCCCGCTGCTCGTCGGCGTCAGCGAGCGCGGCCTCTGCAGCGTCGGCTTCGACCCGGAGCCGGACGAGGAGCTCGAGCGGCTCGCACGCCAGTTCGGGCCGCGCGTCCTGCGCAGCCCGAAGGCGCTCGACCGCGTCCGCAGCGAGCTCGACGAGTACTTCACGGGCCGGCGGCGGGCGTTCGACCTCGAGCTCGATCTCCGCCCCACGCCCGACTTCCACCGGCGCGTGCTCGCCGAGCTGAGCCGGGTCGAGTACGGACGGACGACGACGTACGGCGCCCTCGCTGCCCAGGTCGGCTCGCCGCGCGCGGCCCGCGCGGTCGGCACGGTGATGAACCGGAACCCGCTGCCGATCGTCCTGCCCTGCCACCGCGTGATCGGCGCGAGCGGCAGCCTCGTCGGCTACGGCGGCGGTCTCGAGCGCAAGGAGTGGCTCCTGCGACTCGAAGGCGCAATGCTCTAGCCCTCCTTCCGCAGGCGGCCGGGCCGCCGTCCGACGGGGCCGCGATCATCCGCGCATGCTCACGCTCGCTCTCGCCATCAAGGCGCACACCGGAATCCGGCTCGGTGAGGTCGGAGAGGCGCTCGGCGCGATCGGAGGGATCCTCCTGCTGCTCGGCGGCCTCACGCCGTTCGGCAAGCGGGCCGGCCAGACGCTCGGCGGCCTCTCCCTCGCGCTCGGCTTCGTCTGCCTCATCGTGGCCACCCACTGGGGCCACTTCCACTAGACCGCTGCGTCTCCCCCGACGGGCGACGGGACGTGGCGGAGCTTGTAGCCGACCCCCCAGACGTTGACGACCCAGCCGGCCAGCCCGGCCGTCTCGAGCTTGCGCCGGATACGGGAGGCGTGCGACTCGAGCGTCCGGGTGGGGACGTACGTGCGGAACCCCCAGACGTCGCGGAGGAGCTGCTCGCGTGTGAAGACGCGGTCCGGGTCGCCTGCGAGCTTGACGAGCAGCGCGAACTCCTTCGCCGACAGCTCGACCTCGTTCCCGCCCGCGAGCACGCGCCGCGCCGCGCGGTCGATCGTGAGCGGGCCGAGATCGATCAGCTCGACCCGCGGCGGGCAGCGCCGCAGCAGTGCATGGATCCGCGCTACGAGCTCCTCGTAGACGAAGGGTCGGGCGAGGCAGTCGTCCGCGCGGGCGAGCGCCCGCACGCGCTCGGCGGGATCGGCGCCGCCGAGCACGATCACCGGACAGTCCGGGATCACGCTACGGTCGAGTGCCTCGGCGTCGCCGAGCACGAGGATGTCCGGCTCGGCGGCGCGCGGCAGCTGCTCGGCCCGTTCGCAGGCGACGACGTCGAAACCGTCGTTGCGGAGCTGCCGCTCGAGAAAGCCTCGGATGCTCGGCTCCGGCTCGGCGAGGAGGAGGGCGGTCATACCGGCGAGGCTAGGCGCCGACCGCGCGGCGCGCCAGATGTCCTTTCGAGCAAAACCGTCACGAACCGCCCGCTCCGGCCTCGGCCGCCGGAGGGATTTCCCGCCTACAGACGCCCGGAGCGGACGACCCCCCAGAGCAGCCAGATCCCGAGCACGGCGGAGAAGGCGAAGCCGACGATCGAGATGATGTTCACGCCGAGCAGGTGCGGCCCCGCCTTGGCGAAGATCCCGATCAGGCTCGAGCCGATCAGGCCGCCGACGACGACGAGCGCGATCACGATCCGGTTGAAGAGCGTGTCGAGCTTCGCGAGCAGGTCGTCGAGACCCTTGTGGACGAAGCCGACCTCGATCTGGCCGTCGCGGATCTCCTCCATGAAGTCGTGGAACTGGTGCGGGGCCTCCGCGAGCACCTGCACGTAGCGGATGGCCTCCCTGCGCGCGCGCCGCGCCACGCGTTCGGGCGTGAACCGCTCGAGCATGAGGTCGCGCGCATACGGCCGCGCCACCTCGAACACGTTGAAGTCCGGGTAGAGCTCCTGGCCGACCGAGCCGAGCGTCGCGATCGCCCGGTCGAGCAGGAGGAAGCGCGTCGGCAGCTGCAGGTTCATCGAGTAGATGAGCTGGAAGCCCTCGCGGATCACCTGGATCGGGTCGATCTCGCTCAGGCTGGCGCCGTAGTAGCGGTAGTAGAGCTCGCGCAGCTCGCCGAGGAACTCCTGCTCCCGCTCGCGCGGATACCGGACGCCGAGATCCGCGAGCCGTTTCGGGAGCTGCTCGACGTTCTCGTTCGCGGCGTCGATGAACAGGCCGGTCAGCTTCGACATGTCGTCGTCGGTGAGCACGCCCGCGGAGCCGAAGTCCACGAGCCCGATCGTCCCTGCCTCGGGCAGCAGGAGGATGTTCGCGGGGTGCGGGTCGCCGTGGAAGAAGCCGTCGCGGAAGATCATCCGCATCCACGTCTCGGTGATCCGGTAGGCGAGGTCCCGCCGCTCCTCGAGCGTGAGGCCGACGAGCTCGACGTCGGCGAGCTGGATCCCGTCGATCCAATCGAGCGTCAGCACGCGCGCGCTCGTGTACGGCCAGTAGACGCGCGGCACGTGCACGTGCGGATGCCCGGCGAAGTTCCGGTGGAACGCCTGCGCGTTGCGGGCCTCGAGCCGGTAGTCGAGCTCCTTCCGGAGCGAGCGCGCGAACTCGTCGATCACCGAGCGGGCGTCCACGAAGTCGAAGGCGCGGACTCGCTCGCGAACGAGCTTCGCCGCCTGGTACAGCAGCCCGAGGTCCGCCTCGATCTGGCGCGGCGCTCCCGGCCGCTGGACCTTCACCGCCACATCGCGCCCGTTCGGCAGCGTCGCACGGTGGACCTGGCCGATCGACGCTGCCGCAACCGGCGCCGCCTGGAACTCGAGGAACAGTCGCTCGAGCGAGTTCCCGAGCTCCTCCTCGATCACCCGCTCGACCTGCTCGAAGGGGAACGGCCGTACGTCGTCCTGCAGCGCACGCAGCTCGACGACGATGTCGGGCGGAACGATGTCCGGGCGCGTCGACAGGAGCTGCCCGAACTTCACGAACGTGGGCCCGAGCTCGTCGAGCACCTCCCGCAGGTGCTGGCCGCGCGAGGAGCCGACTCCCTGCGCGACAGCCGCGGCGGCGAGCCGGCTCTCCGCCGAGCGGCCCGGCAAGAGGTCGCCGAGGCGGTGCGCCTCGAGGAAGTAGCCGAAGCCGTGCCGCACCATGACCTGCGCGATCTCGGACAGGCGCCCGATGCTGCGCGTGGTACTCACCTCGAGAAGGCTACGCGGAGCCGCGGCCTCTGTCAGGCGGCGGCACGGCGGCGACTCTCCCGCCTGCGCGTCCACGGCCCCGGCGGCACGAGCAGCGACTCGGCGTGGAGGTAGGCGAGCCCGACGGCCGGCAGGTCGCTGAAGCGCTCGACGCAGACGTAACGGCGCCGCCATTCCGGGAAGAACTTCCGGCTGAAGACGTAGATCCGCTCGAGCTGGAAGACGTTGTCGGCGAGCAGGAGCACGCGCCGGACGACCCGGCGCAGCGGCGTCGTCGCACGCTCGATCGCGAAGAAGTCCGTGAGGGCGCAGAAGTTGAGCGAGAGCTCGCTCGAGCCGGTCTCGCCGACCCAGGCGAGGGTCTCGACGACGAGGAACTCCGTCAGCCCGTTCGGAGCTTCTGGCAGCCTGCGCATCGTGCTCAGCGACCAGCCGCCGCGAGCCGGCGCAGGCGCGAGGTGGAGGAAGCCGCCGACGCAGCCGTCCGCGTCCAGCGCGAGCGCGAGGACGGTGCCCGGCGCGGCGAGATCGTCGATCGCCATCGAGAAGCCGCGCTCGGCCTGCGCCCCGCGCCATGCGGCCGAGACCGCCTCGAGCTCGTCCGCGAGCCCCGGCTCGACCTCCTCGGCCGCGACCACGCGAACGGAGTAGCCGGCAGTCCGGAGCCGCGACACCGACTGGCGCACCTTGCGGATGGCGCGCCCTTCGAGCGAGAACGTCTCCGGGCGCAGCACGGCCTCCTCCCCCATCGGCACCGGCTTCAACCCCAGCCGCCGGTAGCGATCGAGGTGCTCCTCCGAGGCGCCGACGACGGCGAGGCGCCAGCCGCGCGCGCGGGCGAGCCTCCGCAGCTCGACGAGCAGCTCCTCTATCTCCGAGTCCCGGCCGACCGGATCCCCGCTGACGAGCGCGGTGCCGGCCACGACGCGGTAGGCGAGGAACGCCCGGCGCGACGGAGAGAACAGATAGCTCTTGTCGCGGCGGAGCGCGAAGAAGGAAAGGCTGTCGGTGCCGTACGCGTCCACGAGGGCGCGGGCGACCCGCCGCTCGCCCACCGTCTGGGCCACCGCCTGTCCGAAGGGACGAAGCCAGAGGTAGAGCGCGGCGAAGCCGAGGAGGAGGCCGAGGCCGGTCAACCCGTCCGCCATCCGGTGCGAGAGCTCGGCGCCGCGCAGCTCCTCGCCGGTCACGACCGCGGCGACACCCGCGAGCCCGACGCCGAGGCCGAGCAGCGGCCGCACGCTCGCGGGGTCGCCGGGCACGTCGAAGCGGCGGCGCCACCGGACCAGGGCCACGAGCAGGAGCAGCGAGACCCCAGCCTCCTCGAAGTCGAGCCCCTTCGCGAGGTGGGCCGCGGCGGAGGCCACGACGACGGCGACCGCGAGCTGCCAGGCGCGGCGGCGGCGCTTCGCGAGCGAGCGCGACAGCCAGATGAGCCCGATCCCGAAGGCGACCGTGAGGACGCGCGCGGCGTCGGGCCAGCCCGGCGGCAGCACGCCCCGGACGAGCTCGATCCGCGCGGCGATGCCCGGCGTGAGCGCCGAGACGATGCCGATCACGCCGACCCCGGCGGCCGCCCACGCGAGCAGCGTCTCCACGCTCGGCCTCCGTAGCGTCACTCGGCCAGGGTACAACGTGCCCGTGCCGGACGAACCCCTCCGCATCCCGTTGTCGCGCTGGGTCGCTGCGCTGCTCGCGTTTGTGTCGATCGGTCTCGTGCCGTGGATCCTCTATCTGACGTTCACGCTGCCCTCGCGTCACGTGACGTTCCACTACGACCTCGCCTGGGTCGGCTTCGACGTCGGGCTCACTGCTTCGTTCGCCGCGACCGCATGGGCAACGCTCCGCGGCTCGCGCTGGCTCGTGCCGCTTGCCGCGGTGACCGCGACGATGCTCTGCTGCGACGCGTGGTTCGACGTCGTGACCTCCCAGGCGGGAAGCGAGCTGTGGGAGGCGCTCGCGGAGGCGGCGCTCGCCGAGCTCCCGCTCGCCGCGATCTGCGCGCTTGTCGTCTACGACGCCGAGACCTTCCTCGCCGCGACGGTCAACCGCTTCCGGAGGTAGCTCGCGAAGCCTGCGGCTTCGCTCGCTTTGAAGGAACTGCGCGGGCCGGAAAGCGTGGTTTCCGGCCCGCGCAGTTCCGTTACTCAGCGATCGGATGCGACGCATCCGATCGCTCGATCAGGCGTAGCCGGTGCTCGAGCTGGGCGACGCGGAGCTCGAGCTCGTCGAGCTCCTCGCGGGTCACGAGGTCGAGCTCGGCCGCGATCGAGCGCAGGACGGAAAGCGCCTGCTCCGAGAGCCGCTCGCGGCTGCCACGCACGCGGCTCGGCAGCTCCCCGATCAGCTCCTCGAACGTGTCGAGGAGCAACCGGCCGCTACCGGGAGCGGCCATGCGGCCTCGAGCGCCGGCGCTGGCGCCGTTTCTCGCGGCGCGCCTGCGCGGACGGCTCCGACGGCGCCGCCGTGACGACGTCGACGAGCTCCGGCGTCGACTCGGCTGCGAGCGCCGCCTCCGACGCGGCGAGCGCGGCCGTTCCGCCATCCATCCCGAGAGCGCCGGGAGCGCCTTCGTCCACGGGCTCCACCGTGGCCGCCAGCTTCTTCCGCCGCGCATACTCCGGCTCGCGCTCCTTCCAGATCGTGAGCAGGGGCGCCGCGATGAAGATCGAGGAGTAGGCGCCCGACGTGACGCCGACGAGCAGCGCGAAGGCGAAGTCCTTCAGCGTCGCGCCGCCGAGGACCTCCAGGCAGCTGATCGGCAGCAGCGTGATGAACGTCGTGGCCAGGGAGCGGCGGATCGTCTCCCAGAGCGAGACATTGGCGAGCGTGGCGAACGGAGCGCGCCGCATCAGCGGCACGTTCTCGCGGATGCGGTCGAAGATGATGATCGTGTCGTAGATCGAGTAGCCGAGCACCGTCAGCACGGCTGCCACCGTCGCGATGGAGACCTGCTTGCCGACGAGCGAGTAGAAGCCGACGGTCACGGCTATGTCGTGGAGCATCGCGAGGATCACCGGGATCGCGAACTTCAGGTCGAATCGGATCGTGATGTAGAGGGTGATCAGGAGGAGCGAGACGATGATCCCGTAGATCGCGTCGATCGCGATCTGGTGGCCGAACGTCGAGGACACGTTCTTGACGCCCGTCGAGTAGGCGCCGAACGTGTGCTGGAGGCTGCTCGTCAGGTCCGACTGACCGGTGCTGGTGAGCGACTTGGCGCGGATCTGCCACTGCTTGAAATCGCCGTGCACCTGCGGACCTGCGCCCTGCACGACGGCCTCCGGCTGTCCCTGTTGCGCCATGAACTTGGCGACCGCGCTCGTCGAGTACGCCTGGTGCGTCTTGAAGGTGACCTGCGTGCCGCCCTTGAAGTCGATGCCGAGGTTGAGTCCCCGGACGCCGAGCGAGACCATCCCGGCGACGATCACGGCACCGGAGAGCGCGAGCCACCAGTAACGCCGCCGCATGAAGTCGATCTGGAGCCACTTCGCCGTCTGCTGCCCATGCGCGCCCATGAAGCGCGGGTTGTCGAACCAGCGGAAGCCGCTCAGCAGGCCGAGCATCGCCCGCGTCGCCGCGACCGCCGTCAGCAGGGAGATCACGGTGCCGATCAGCAGCATCAGGGCGAAGCCCTTCACGTCCGCGACCGCGATCAGGAAGATGATCATGGCCGTGATCACGGTCACGACGTTCGCGTCGAGGATCGTGTGGAAGCCCTTGCCGTAGCCGGCCGAGATCGCGGAGCGCACGGATCGCCCGGCGCGCACCTCTTCCTTGATGCGTTCGAAGACGACGACGTTCGCGTCGGCCGCGACGCCGATCGTGAGGATCAGGCCCGCGAAGCCCGGCAGCGTCAGCGTGACGTTGAAGAGGAGGATCGCCGCGTAGTAGAGGAGCCCGTAGATCGCGAGGCCGAAGACCGCGACGAGTCCGAGGAAGCGGTAGAGCAGCAGCAGGAAGACCGCGACGATCAGGAGGCCGGCGACCGCCGCGAGGATCGCCTGGTGGAGCGAGCTCTTGCCCAGCGTGGCCGAGACGTCGGTCCGTTCGATCTGCTGGAAGGTGTACGGCAGCGAGCCGCTCTGGAGAACGAGTGCGAGGTGCTGCGCCTCGGTGAGCGTCGAGGTCGTGATCCGCGCCCTGCCGCCGATGATCCCGTCCTGGAGGGTGTTGTCGGTGTAGTCGATGTACGGCGTCGACTTGAGGACGCCGTCGAGGACGATCGCGTTGTGCGCCGCGTACTGCGCCACGTACTTCGGATCCCCCGGGTGGCCGCCGAGGCCCGCGGCCCGCTGGCCGCGCTGGTACTCGAGCTTCGTGATCCGCGCAAACGCCTTCCCGCCCGGCCCGTTGAAGGTCAGGAGCACTTCGGGCTCGCTGGTCTGGGGATCGAGGTCGGCGGAGATGTCCGACTCGACGAGCTCTTTACCCGTCAGCTCGGGGGGGCCGTTCGGCGCGCCGGGGTGGTAGTAGAAGAGGTACCAGTAGGTTCCGCTCGCCGAGGTGCCGTTCGTCCCGGCGCCGAGGCAGTTGCCCGTCCCCACGCAGGAGACGGCCTCCCGCCCCTGCGGCACGCCGAGTACCTGCGTGTGCGCCGGCTGCTTCCCTCCGTACGGCTGCAGGAGCTGCTTCAGCGTGAAATCGGGCCCCTGCACCTTCTTGTGCGTGGTCGTCGTCGTCTTCTTGCCGTTGACCTTCGTCGTGGTCTTCTTCGACTTGAAGAGGTAGTACGCCGTGGGCGTCCCCTTGCTCGCCTGGGCCTTCACCTGGGTGAGGAGGCTGTAGAGCGACGGCGCCGGCGCCGGCTGGCCCTGGCTCACCGTCGGCGGGGCGAGGTCCAGCTCGAAGTCGAAGAACTGGAGCTGGCCGGTCTGGCCGACGATCGCCGCCGCCTTCGCGGGGTCGTGGATGCCCGCGAGCTGGATGACGATCTCGTTGCCGCCCTGGACGGCGACGTTCGGCGATCCGACGCCAATGCTGTTGACGCGGTTCTCGATGATGCTCTGCGCCGTCTGCATGTCCGTGGCGGTGACCTGCTGGCCCCGTGCCGGCACGGCCTTCAGGATGACCTCGATCCCGCCCCGGAGATCGAGCCCGAGCGTCGGCTTCTTGTAGATCGGAGAGCCCGGCACGGCGAGCAGCAGCACGCCGACGATCGCGGCCGCGATCGCACCCATGAGCAGCAGGTAGTTGCGGCGCTCTCTCACGCAGGAACCTTCAAGACCGGGAAAGGTTAGCCGGGGTTCTCCCCACCCGACGCGTCCTCACCCGAGCCCTCGTCGTCGAAGACCGAGCGCCACTGGTCGCCGCCTTTCTCCCGCGGCTCCTCCGGCCCCACGGGCTCCTCGCGCTCCGTGAGGATGCCCGCAATCGCGCGACGCGCGACCCGTACCTCGACATGCGGAGCGATCTGGACCGCGACCTCGTCCTCGTCGACTCGCGAGACGGTGCCGTAGATCCCTCCCGCCGTGAGCACGTCGTCCCCGACGTGCAGGTCCCGCAGCATCTGCTGCTGCTGTGTCTGACGCCGCCGCTGCGGCCTGATCAGGAACAGCCAGAGCAGGAAGAAGACGACGATGATGATCAGGAAGAAGCTCGAGCCGCTGCTGCTCGCTGCGATCGTCAACGGAGTGACCACTACATAGCTCCCTTCGCTCGTCCGAGCGCCTCGCTCTTCCAGCTGAGGAACTCGCCTTGCTCGACGGCATTTCGGGCCGCAGCCACGAGATCGAGCAGGAAGCGCAGATTATGCAGACTCAAGAGGCGAAGGCCGAGGATCTCCTGCTGGTTGACGAGGTGCCGGAGGTACGCGCGGCTGAAGCGCGTGCACGCCGGGCACGCGCAACCCTCCTCCAGCGGCCGCTGGTCGCGCGCGAAGCGGGCGTTGCGGAGGTTGAGCCGGCCCTCGCTCGTCAGGGCGCTGCCCGTGCGCGCCGTACGTGTCGGCAGCACGCAGTCGAACATGTCGACGCCGCGCGCGATCACCTCGAGCACCCCCTCGGGATCGCCGATTCCCATGAAGTAGCGCGGCTTCCCCTCCGGCAGGAGCCCCGCGGCCGCGCTGGCCGCCTCGAACATCGGCTCGCGCTCCTCGCCGACGCTGAGGCCGCCGATCGCGTAGCCGTCGAAGTCGAGCGCTGCGAGCTCCTCCGTCGACCGGCGACGGAGCTCGCCGTCGAGCCCGCCCTGCGTGATCGCGAAGCGCAGCTGGCCGGGTGCGCGAGGCAGGTCGCGCTGCCGTCGCGCCCAGAGCGCCGTCCGGCGCACCGCGTCCTCGAGCTCCGCGCGCGGCACGTCGGTCGGGAGACAGATGTCGAGGCACATCGCGATGTCGGAGCCGAGCAGCTCCTGCACGCGCGCCGCGAGCTCCGGCGTGAAGCGCTCCGGGCGCCCGTCGTAGACCGAGCGGAATGTGACGCCGTCGTCGTCCGCCCCGAGCAGCGTGTCCCGCAGCGAGAAGATCTGGAAGCCGCCGGAGTCCGTGAGGATCGGGCCGTCCCAGCCCATGAAGGCGTGCAGTCCGCCGAGCTCTGCGATCAGCTCCTCGCCGGGGCGGAAGTGGAGGTGGTACGTGTTGCCGAGGACGATCTGCGCGCCGAGCGCATGCAGCTCGTCGGGGTCGACCGCCTTCACCGTCGCCTTCGTCCCGACGGGCATGAAGACGGGCGTCCGCACCTCGCCGTGCGCCGTCCGCAGGATCCCGGCGCGCGCCGCGCCGTCCCGCGCGGTGACGGTGAACGTGTCGCTCACGGAGCGAGCCTGGAGTTGTGGTTCACGGTCTCGACGTTGTTGCCGTCCGGGTCGAGGACGAAGGCGCCGACGTAGCCGGGGTGGTACTGCGGCCGCTCGCCGGGCTCGCCGTTGTCGCGATAGCCGGCCGCCATCGCGACGCGGTGGAACTCCGCCACCGTCTCGTCGGCCGCCGCAGGGAAGGCGAGATGGAGGTTCTCCGTCGGCGGCCGTCCGTCCACGATGAGGGCGAGGTGCCGGCCGTCGCGCGTGACGAAGACGTAGCCGGGCAGGCTCCCCTCGCCCACCCGCAGTCCGAGCACGGGCGCGATCGTCTCGTAGAAGCGCCGGCTCGCCGCGAGATCCGCGACGCCCAGCCAGAGGTGGTCGATCGGCGGCCCTGTCTCGGTCCGGCCGGGCCGGTGTACCGCCTCGACGCTGTTGCCGTCCGGGTCGAGGAGGAAGCCTCCGTAGTAGTCGGGTGTGTACCGCGGCCGCGGCCCGGGCTCGCCGTCGCTGCGGTAGCCGGCGGCGACGCCGCGCTGCCAGAAGGCGTCGACGTCGTCCCGGGACTTCGCCGCGAACGCGACGTGCAGGTGCCGGGTGAGCGGGTGTTCTCCGTCCGCCTCGGCGACGGAGAAGTCGTCCCACTCGTCGAACCACTCACCCGAATAGGTCGGCGTGCCGAGCACTGTCGTGAAGAAGCGGCGGCTCGCCGCGCGATCGGCGACGCGGATGGTGACGTGGTCGAGCACGGCTAGAGGATCAGCATCGCATCGCCGAAGGAGTAGAAGCGGTAGCGCTCGTCGATCGCGAGCCGGTAGAGACCGCGGGTCTCCTCGACGCCGGCGAAGGCCATGACGAGCGCGAGGAGCGTCGAGCGCGGCAGGTGAAAGTTCGTCAGGAGCGCGTCGACACGCCGGAACTCGAAGCCGGGCGTGACGAACAGTTCGGTGCGGCCCGCGAGGGGCGCGCCGCGCGCGAGGGTCTCGAGCACGCGGACGGTCGTCGTGCCGACGGCGAGGACGCGCCCCGCCGAGCGGATCCGCTCCCAGGCGGCCGGCTCGACCGAGTAGCGCTCGCCGTGGATCCGGTGCTCCTCGAGCCGCTCCTCGCTCACCGGCCGGAACGTGTCGAGGCCGACGTGGAGCGTGACCCGCGCCGGGTCGAGCCGCGCGAGCAGCTCCGGCGTGAAGTGGAGACCGGCCGTCGGCGCCGCGGCGGAGCCCGCCTCGCGCGCGTAGACGGTCTGGTAGCGGGAGGCGTCCGCGAGCGGCTCCGTGATGTACGGGGGCAGCGGCGTCTCCCCCGCCGGGTCGCCGTCGAGGCGGAGCCGCCATCGTCCCTCGCCGAGGTGCTCGAGGAGCTCGACGGGGCCGTAGCGCCGGCCCGCGCGCAGCCGTCGCGTCGGCCGCGCGAGCCCCTCCCAGGTCCCGTCTGCGAGCCGCTCGAGCAGCAGCACCTCCCCGCGAGGGGAATCGATCGGGATCCGCGCCGGCACGACTTTCGTGTCGTTGACGACGACGAGCTCGTCGTGGAGCTCGAGCGGCAGCTCTGCGAACGTCCGGTGCCGGACGGCGGCGGTCGCGCGCTCGTACACGAGCAGCCGCGAAGCGTCGCGGCGCGCCGCCGGATGCTGCGCGATCAGCTCCGCCGGCAGGTCGTAGTCGAGCTCGTGGAGATCCATCCGGCGACAGTTGTATCGTCGCGCCCGTGGATCCCGACGCGATCGCCCGCGCCCAGCAGCGGCTCGAGGAGGCGGCGGCCGGCCGGGCTGACCCCGCGGCGCTCGACGCCGCGCTCGAGCGGGCGCGTAGCGCGGTCGAGGCGCTGGCCGCGACGACGGCGCAGTTCGAAGCAGGCCTGCCGGCGGCGGTGCAGGACGGGCTGCGGCAGCACTTCCGGCCGAGCGCGCGCCATCTCGCGGAGGTGCGCGGCCTGATGAACCAGGTCGTCCGCCGGCTCGAGCGGATCGAGGGCGACATCCTCGCCGAGCGGAACGCCCGCGTCGACGACCTCGCCCTGCTCGTCGACCTCGTCGCCTCCGGCTGGCGGAGCGTTGAGCAGCGCCTCGCACGCCTCGAGGAGGGACTGCGGCGCGACGGCGCCGTCGTCTACCACCTCGAGGACCGTCAAGCGGGCTGACGCGCCTCCACCGGTAGGACGAGCACGAAGCGGCTGCCCCGGCCGGGGTCGCTGTCGAGCTCCAACCGGCCGCCGAGCGCGAGCGCCAGCTCGCGGGCGATGGTGAGGCCGAGCCCCGTCCCGCCGCCCTCACCCGACCAGAAAGGCCGGAAGATGCGCTCCCGCTCCTCGGCAGCGATGCCGGGACCGCTGTCCGAGACGGCGACCATGACCTCGCCGTCGCGCCGGTCGAGCGCGAGCTCGATCCTCCCACCGGCCGGCGTCCACGTGAGCGCGTTCGCGAGCAGGTTCGAGACGATCTGGAGCACGCGGTCGCCGTCCGTGACGAGCACCGCGTCGGCCCCGAGCGCGAGCTCGTACGAGATCCCCCGATTTCTCGCCTCCTCCGCGAAGGCCGCGTAGGCGCGTTCGGCGAGCGTCCGCATGTCGACCTCCTCGTGCAGGAGCGCGAACCGCCGGGCGTCGAGCTTCGCGAGGTCGAGCACGTCGCCGACGAGCCGTTCGAGCCGGACCGCCTCCTCCGCGATGACCGCGAGCGACCGCGTCCGCGCCGCCTCGCCCTCGAGCACGCCCTCGCGCAGGGCGGCGACATGGCCGCGGATCGCCGTGAGCGGGGTGCGCAGCTCGTGCGAGACCGACATCAGGAAGTGCCGCGACAGCTCTTCCGACTCCGCCAGCCGCGCCGCCATCTCGCCGAATCGCGCCGACAGCCGCTCGACCTCCGCGCCTCCCGTCCGCTCCGGCAGCGCGACCTCGTAGTTGCCGGCAGCGACCTCGTCGGCCGCCGCCGAGAGCGTCTCGAGCGGCCGGGTGATCCGGCGCGAGAAGTAGACGACGAGCGCGCCCGCGACCGGGATGCCGATCCCGAAGGCGATCGCGAGCCGCCAGAGGAGCTGGAGCCAGCGGCTGCGGAGCGCCGAGTCCGGCTTGGCCACGACGAGGGCGCCGGCGGGGAGACCCGCGAGCTGCACGATCCTCCCGACGGCGAGGTAGCCGTGCCCCTCGGTGCTCACGTCGAACGCGGGCGTCCTGCCGGCGAGGAGCCGGTCGAGCGGCGTGGTGCTGCGTGGGAGCTGCGGCAGGCGGCCGACGAGCAGCGAGCCGCCGGGGACGACCGGCACCCAGAAGACCTTGTCCGCCCCGAGCGCGAGCTCGAGGTTAGCGAGCGAGACCCGCCCGACGCCCGCCTGGCGCTCGTAGAGCTGCACGATCCCCTCCGACTCCGCGCGCAGCTCGTCGGCGGCCTGGGAGCGCGTGTAGCTCTGGAAGAAGCTGACGGCGATGGCCGTGGCGACGGCGCCGGCGAGGGCGATCCCGAACAGGAACAAAGCGGGCAGCCGGAAGCGCAGTGACGTGGGCATCCGTCGCCTACGGCGTGGCGTCGCGGACAGGCCCGGCCTTGTAGCCGATGCCCCATACGGTCACGATCGGCGAGGCGTCGCCGAGCTTCCGACGCAGCTGCCGGACATGGACGTCGACCGTCCGAGTGTCGCCGGCGAACGTGTAGCCCCAGACGCGTTCGAGGAGCTGGTCGCGCGTGAGCACGACGCCGTGATGGTCGATCAGCTCCCAGAGGAGGTCGAACTCCTTCGGCGCGAGCCGGATCTCGGTTGCTCCGATATGGCACTCGCGGCGCGCGGCGTCGAGGGCGAGGTCGCCGTGGCTGAGGACGCCGGCGGTCGGCCGCGCTCGCTCGCTCGCACGGCGCAGGATGGCCTTCACCCGCGCCACGAGCTCGCGCGGGTTGAACGGCTTCGTCAGGTAGTCGTCGGCGCCCGCCTCGAACCCGGCGAGCTTGTCGAGGTCGTCGTCGCGCGCCGTCAGCATCAGTATCGGCATCTCGCCCACGCCGCGGATCCGGCGGCAGACCTCCATCCCGTCGAGGTCCGGCAGCATGAGGTCGAGCACCACTAGGGCGGGCTTGTCCCGCTGGAGGAGGATGAGCGCATCGCGCCCGCTCCCGGTGGTGAGGACGTCGTAGCCCTCCTTGCGGAGGTACGCGGCGACGAAGGAGGCGATCGCCTCCTCGTCCTCGACGACGAGAATCGTCTGCTTGCGGTCGGCGATCACGGACTAGCCGCCCCCGATCGCCAGCTCGACGGGACGGGCGGGCAGGGACCGGAAGCCTCCGCCGTCGAGCGCGTAGTGCCCGTCCTGGGTCGGGTAGACCGACGAGCCGTGGAGCGTGACGCGGCCGTGCCCGCCGGCGAAGAGGTAGACGCCGGACCCGTGGACGACGATCCGGTACACGCCGACGGTCGCGCGGAAGCGGAGAGCGCTGCCGGTGTACTCGGTGCCGGAGAAGCCGTGCCAGTGGATGCCGCGATGGGCGAGGTCGGCTCCCGTGGCGGCTTCGCCGGTGGCCGAGGCGAGGTGGTAGATGTCCACGCGTCCCTCCTGCGAGACGCGGCCGAGCACGAAGCCGTCGACGACGACCGTCGCGACGGGTGGGCCGGTGACGCCCCCGTCGGTCGACGCATTGCGGACGACGAGGAAGCCGGTGGTCGGACTGTGGGCGCCGGTCGCCGCTCCGGGCAGCGCGAGAACGGCGGCACTGGCGCAGATGAGCAGGATCCGCCGCATTTTCGGCCCCAGCGTAGCCCTGCGCGCAGGAACGTCCGGTCCTTCCGCGAACCTTTCGACATGGCCGACTGGGCTGCGCAAGATAGTTCGGAGCGCTTCGCGCTGCACGTGGACGCGCTCGCCGTGGCGCTGCAGGAGAGCGGAGCGGCCGATGCGGCCGCGACGCGCCTGCTTGCGAGCGCCTCTGCGGCGGTCATGCAGGCGTTGACGCTCGAGCTCATGCTCGCCCCGCAGCGCGCTTCGGCCGCGGCCGAGCCCTTGCCGGTCGCGGCTCCCGAGGAGCCGGCGGCTCCCGAGATCCCGCTCGCGGCCTAGCCGTACTCGTAGAAGCCGCGGCCGCTCTTACGGCCGAGCAGGCCGGCGTTCGCCATCGCGACGAGCCGCGCGGGCGGCGCCATCCGCGGCTCGCGCAGCTTCTCCCAGAGCGCCTCGCTCGCGTGCACGTGTACGTCGATCCCGACGAGGTCGACGAGCTCGCACGGCCCCATCGGCCAGCCGGCGCCGTGCTTCATCCCGGCGTCGAGATCCTCCGGCGTCACGCGCGCCTCGTCGAGGACGCGGATGCAGTCGTTCAGGAGCGGGATCAGGATCCGGTTGACGACGAAGCCCGGCGTGTCGTGGCAGCGGATCGGATGCTTGCCGAGCCTCTCGGCGAGCGCGTAGGCGGCCTCGAACGCCTCGTCGGACGTGCGCTCGGCGCGGACGACCTCCACGAGCGGCATCAGCGGGGCGGGATTGAAGAAGTGCATGCCGGCCACGCGCTCCGGAGTCGAGACGGCGCCGGCGATCTCCGTCACGGAGAGAGCGGACGTGTTCGTCGCGAGGACCGCGTCGGGCCGGCAGATCCGCTCGAGCTCGGCGAACAGCTCTCGCTTCGGGTCGAGCTCCTCGACGATCGCCTCGATCACGACCTCGCACTCGGCGAGGTCCTCGAGATCCGTCGTCGTGGTGAGCAGGCCGATGTCGTAGGACTCGAGCTGGCCCTTCTCGACCTTGCGCCCGAGGAAGTGCGCGATCCGCTCCCGCGCGCTCTCCCCCAGCTCGTCGGTCATCTCGCGACCGACCGTCTCGAGGCCCGCCTCGACGGCGAGCTGCGCGATGCCCGCGCCCATCGTCCCCAGCCCGACGACGCCGATCTTCACGCGGCGGAGCCTAGATGACGGCGGCGCTGCGACGACCGCGGAACGGCGTGCGCCGCCAGGCGGCGAGGATCGCCGCCGCGAGGGCCACTCCGGCGAGACCGCCGCCGACCGCCCAGCCGGTCGGGAACGTCGACGAGTTGCGATACGTCGTGACCGTCCCCTTCCGCAGCGCGAGCCGCAGGATGCTCTCCATGCGCGAGCTCGCGATCTCCCAGTGGACGGGCCAGCCGCGCGGCCCGCGAGCCGCCGGAGAAAGCACGACGCCGGGAATCCCTGGCGTCGGCGGGTAGTAGAGCATCGTGCCCCAGTGAGCGACGGCCGAGAGGAGCCAGGCTTTGTGCCCCACCGGCCACGCATCGCTCGCGTTGCTGAAGCGTCGCGCGAGTTTGCGCTCGTACCGGCTCGTGGCGTCGACCGTGGCGCACGCGGCGCACGCGCGCTTTCCGGGCGTCTCGTAGTCGTGCCACCACGCCACGGCCGCCTGCCCGCGGACGACTCCGACCTTGCCGGCAGGGGTCACCACGCGAAATACGTCGAGGCCATCCTTCGCGGAGGCCGACTGCGGCAGCACGAGCAGGAGTAGAGCCAGCGGGAACGCGAGCGCGAAGCGCGGCCTTCGCATCGTTTGCGGATTCTGCCACGACGGTGCAAGGCGTAGAGTCGCCCGGATGGAGGCGCGCGAGGGCACCGTCGCCTTCCCGCTCGAGGGCGAGGAGGCGGAGACGTGGTACCGGGTCACGGGCGAGCTTCGGCCGCACGGGCCGGCGCCGCTCGTCGTCCTCCACGGCGGGCCGGGCGCGTCGCACGACTACCTCCTCTCGCTCGCCGACCTGGCCGGCGACCGCGCCGTCGTCCACTACGACCAGGTCGGCAACGGCCGCAGCACGCACTATCCCGACCGCGGCGCCGAGTTCTGGACCGTCGACCTCTTCGTCCGCGAGCTCCACAACCTCGTGGAAGCGCTCGGCATCCGCGAGCGACACCACGTGCTCGGCCAGTCCTGGGGCGGCTTTCTCGCCGAGGAGTACGCGCTCACGCAGCCGCCTGGGCTACGCGGGCTCGTCCTGGCCGACACGGCCGCGTCCTTCCCCGACTTCGTCGCCGAGGCGAACGGCCTGCGCGCGCTCCTGCCGCCCGAGGTCGAGGAGACGCTGCGCCGCCACGAGGCCGCGGGCACGACGGACGACCCGGAGTACGCGGCCGCCTGCGAGGTCTTCTACGCGCCGCCACCTCTGTCGACTCGACCCCTGGCCGGACGAGGTGATGGACTCCTTCGCCTGGCTCGAGCGGGATCCCACCGTCTACCACACAATGAACGGCCCGAGCGAGTTCCACGTGATCGGCTCGATCCGCGACTGGCGGGCGAAGGACCGGCTCGGCGAGATCGACGTGCCGACGCTCCTCGTCTCGGGGCGGCACGACGAGGCGACGCCGGCCCTACAGGAGACGCTGCTGAACGGGATCCGCGGCGCCGAATGGGTCTGTTTCGAGGAGTCGTCGCACATGCCGCACGTCGAGGAGCGTGAGCGGTACATGCAGGTCGTGGGCGAGTTCCTCGCCCGGCACGACTGAGCGGCGACTCCGCAGGAGTCGGTACGCGGATCCGTCGCGAGGGAAATGTCTCCCGAGCTCGTCAGCTGTACGGCGGGTGAAGCGGGAGGACGAGCGGCGGTCTCGGCTTCTGGTTGAAGTCGAAGTCGCGGGCGAGGTTGCCGAGGGTGGGCGAGTTCTCGCGGACGTCCGGGCGGGGGTCGGGCCGGCCGTCGGTGGTGGGGTCGATGCGCTGGTGGTGGAGGAAGTCGTCTTCGATGAACTTGAGGTACGCGTCCTGGCTGAGGATCTGGTGGTCGATGTAGCCCTGCCTGGCGTAAGGGCTGATCACGAGGGCCGGGACGCGGAGCCCGTAGCCCTGGCCGTCGACCGCGGGTGGTTCGACGTGGTCGTAGAAGCCGCTCCAGTCGTCCCAACAGAGGAAGATCGCGGTCGAGTCCCAGGCCTTCGAGCGCATGATCGAGTTGATCAGGCCGGTCACGTAGGCCTGCCCGTTCGTGATGAGTTCGGGCGGGTGGTCACTGTCCTTGTCGCCCGGGACGATCCACGAGATCGACGGCAGCGTGTTGTCCTCGAGGTCCGTGAAGAGAGCGCGCAGCGGCTTGACGTCGCGGAGCTGGTGGTCCTGCCGCACCGTGTCGAACCACGGCAGCGGGTTCCAGACGCCCGGCGTATGCGAGCTCTGCGGCACGGGCGCGCAGAACATCTGGTCGTCCGCGCAGTCGGGCTGCTCGCCCTTCTGGATGTAGTAGCTCCAGCTGACCCCGTACTCGTGCAGGAGGTAGGTCAGGTCCGTCCAGGCGTAGTCCGGCGCCTCGTCGCCCTTGCTCAGTGGCCCCGTAGGAGGATTGGCGGGAGCCTCCACGGCGCTGTGGCAGCTCATCGGATCGTCCTTCTTCGTGCACTTCGCCGACCAGCCCGAGACGAGGTAGAGGTGCTCCGGCAGGCTCCAGGACGTGTCCGACTCGAACATGTGGTCCTCGAGGACGAAGTGGCTCGCGTAGTCCCAGTAGTTCGGGATCTCGCGCCTGTCGTGGTAGCCCATGACGTCCGGCCGTGTCGGCAGCAAGGAGCAGCGCGGATCGGTGAAGTGGGCCTTGCAGTAGCTCGTCGCGCCTGACTCGGCCTGCGCGACGAAGCCGTCCATCTTCCCGCCGTCGATGTCTGCCACGGCATTCGCGTGCCCGTGCGGCCCGCCGTAATCGACGTTCGAGCTGTCGTGGTAGGGACGGTCGCAGCGCTTCCGCCGAGGGTCGCGGGACGCACGGCACCGTGCCTGGATTCCCGGCGAGTCCGGGGATCCCGTCGGCGCCCGGATACGTGCCGAAGTAGGAGTCGAACGAGCGGTTCTCCTGCATGATGATCACCACGTGGCGGATCTTGTGGATCGCTGCGGGCGTCCCGTCGGGCAACGGCTTTCCCGCCCATTTCACGTGGTGCCGGTGCCACGGGAAGCCGAAGGCGAACACCAGGCCCACGAGCAGGAGCAACGCCAGGCCGCCCAATGAGACCCGCTTCAAAGCCCGCCCAGCGTATCGCCATCTCGAGGGCGAAATGAGCATCGGGTGCCAGTCGGCAGGTGAGCCGCGCACGCGGTGACGGAACTGCCGCGCTGGGCTGCGCGAGCGTCCCTGCCGCCCGCCGCGACTGAGCTAGACGCGCTCGATCACGGCGGCGATGGCCTGGCCGAAGCCGATGCACATCGTCGCGAGCCCGTAGCGGGCGTTCCGCCGCTCGAGCTCCGAGACGAGCGTCGCGGTGATGCGTGCGCCCGTCGCGCCCAGCGGATGGCCGAGCGAGATCCCGCCGCCGTTCGGGTTCACGTCGCCCGCCTCGTAGCGCTCCTGCAGCCCGGTGTCGGCGAGGAACTGGGCGACGACGGACGCGAACGCCTCGTTCACCTCGATCACGTCGATGTCGTCCCAGGTCAGGCCCGCCTTCGCAAGCGCCTTCGCCGCCGACTCGGGGTTCCCGTGCAGCATCAGGTGCGGATCGACGCCGACGACGCCGAAGGAGACGAAGCGCGCGCGCGGCTCGAGCCCGAGCTCGGCCGCCTTGGCCTCCGAGGCGACGAGGAGCGCCGCCGAGCCGTCGACGATCTGGGACGAGTTCCCGGCGGTGACCACGCCCTCCGCGATGAAAGCCGGTTGGAGCGCCGCCATCTTCTCGAGCGTCGTCTCGCGGCGCACCGCCTCGTCGACCGCGAAGCGGACGCGGCTCAGCGTCGGGGAACCGCCTCCCTCGCCATCCGGCTCCGGGACGTCGAGCTCGATCGGCACGATCTCCCGCTCGAAGCGACCCTCGTCGATCGCGCCCGCCGCGCGCCGGTGCGACTCGTAGCCGATCCGGTCGAGCTCCTCGCGCGTCAGGTTCCACTGCTTCGCGATCTCCTCGGCCGAGATCCCCTGCATGACGATGTCGTGGCGCTCGTGGACGAGCGGCGACATCGAGCCGCTGTTCGAGCCCATCGGGACGCGCGACATCATCTCGACGCCGCCCGAGACGACGAGGTCGAGCTGGCCCGACCAGACGGCGGCGGCGGCGTTGAAGTTCGTCTGCATCGAGGAGCCGCACTGGCGGTCGACGGTCGTTCCCGCGACCGAGACGGGCCAGCCAGCCGTGAGCGCGACGTTGCGCCCGATGTTCCAGGCCTGCTCGTCGACCTGCGTCACGCAGCCCCACTGGACGTCCTCGACCTCGCCGGGATCGACCCCGTTGCGGCCGACGAGCGCATTCACGACCTGCGCCGAAAGCTCGTCGCCGCGGATGTGGGAGAGCGTCCCGTTCCTCTTTCCGATCGGGCTGCGAACGGCGTCGAGGATCAGCGCCTCTGTGCCTCGCCCGGCCATCGGCCTACTGTATCGCCCGCGATGCTGCGCAAGGACGCGAAGATGAGGCTGCTGAAGCGGGTGCCGCTGTTCGCGGACTGCTCGGGAGCCGAGCTCACGAAGGTCGCCGCCGCAGCCGACGAGATGACGCTGCCGGAGGGCCGTGAGCTCACGCACGAGGGCGAGCGCGGCCGCGAGTTCGTCGTCCTCGTCGAGGGCAGCGCCGACGTCCACCGCAAAGGGAAGCTCGTGAACCGGCTCGGCGCGGGCGACTTCCTCGGCGAGATTGCGCTCGTGTCCGAGCGGCGCCGGACGGCGACCGTGACGACGACCTCGCCCTGCCGCATCCTCGTGCTCACGAGCGTCGACTTCCGGACGCTCCTGCGCGAGACGCCGTCGCTGCAGCGGAAGGTGCTGGCCGCCCTCGCCGCCCGCATCCCCGCCGAATACGACTGAGGCGCGCCTCCACGCTCGTTGCGCCCGCTCCGGTCATCCATGAGACTGTGCGGGCGATGCTGCGCAAGGACGCCAAGATCGAGCTCCTGAAGCGGGTGCCCCTGTTCGCCGCGTGCTCGAAGCGCGAGCTCGCCGAGATCGCGTCGCTCGCGGACGAGCTCGACCTGCCCGACGCCCGCGACCTGACGCGCGAGGGGACGGCAGGCTGGGAGTTCATCATCCTCGTGAGCGGCGAGGCGGACGTCGTCCGGCAGGGGAGCGTCGTGAACGAGCTCGGCCCCGGAGACTTCGTCGGCGAGATCGCGCTCGTCACCGGCGCGCCGCGCACCGCGACGGTGCGGACGCGCGGCCCGTCGCGGGTGCTCGTCCTGACCGCAGCCGGCTTCCGGACGCTCATGCGCGACGTCCCGTCCATCCAGGACAAGGTGCTTCCCGCGCTCGCGGCGCGGATCCCCGACGAATACGAGTAGCCGAGTACGAGTAGCGCTAGCCGCGCCGCGGCACGCGCGGCTCCCACACGTGCGCGAGGTACGTCGGGGCGGCGAGCTCGAGGACGAGCGCTTTCCCCGGCGTGTCGCCCTGCTCGAGCTCCTCGAACGAGTGCCCGACGTCGCCGCCGAGCACGACCGGCCCCTCGTCCGTCTCGACGACGACGATCTGATGCCCGCGCGACTCGCCCGGCGCCGGTACGAGCCGGACGCCGGGGAGGATCTCGACCTCGCCGTCGTCCTCGACGTACGTCGCGCCGGGAAAGTCGATCCACTCGCGGATCGTGTAGTCGTCCCGCGTCCGTGCCTCCTCGAGCTCGATCCGCTGAACGTGGATCGGGACGCCCGGGAAGAGCCGGTTGCCGCCGTGGTGGTCGAAATGGAGATGCGTGTTGACGACGACTGCGACGCGGCCGACGACGTCCTCGGGCAGCGGGTGCGGAGTCGGGTGCCACTCCTCGTCGAGCTCGGGCGTGGAGTCGATCATCCCCGTGTCGACGAGCACGAGCCCGTCCGGGTGGTCGATCGTGTGCGAGAGCCCCGGCCAGGTGGCGCCGGAGACGACCACCTCGCTCGTGAGGTGAACCGCGATATCGTCGCGCTTGACCACGGAAGGAGCATATGGCCGCGACGACCGACGAGTGGATCGACGTTCGTTCGCCCTACTCGGGCGACGTCGTGGGCCGCGTCGCGCGATCCGGCGCCGACGAGACCCGACGGGCGATCGACGCGGCGGCGCGCGCGCTCGAGTCTCCTCTCCCGGCGCACGAGCGCGCGGAGATCCTCGACCGGGTCGCCGCGCTGCTGCGCGAGCGGCAGGAACACGTCGCGCAGACGATCTGCGCCGAGGCGGGCAAGCCGATCCGCACGGCACGGGTAGAGGCGGCGCGGGCCGTCTCGACGTACACGTTCGCAGCCGTGGAGGCCAGGAAGCTCGCCGGCGACGTCGTCCCCATGGACGCGTCCGAGGCCGGCAAGGGGAAGCTCGCCTTCACCCTCCGCCGCCCGATCGGCGTGATCGGCGCGATCTCGCCCTTCAACTTCCCCTGCAACCTCGTCGCGCACAAGCTCGCCCCCGCGCTCGCCGCCGGCTGCCCGGTCGTGCTCAAGCCGGCCAGCGCGACACCCCTCTCGGCGCTGCTCCTCGCCGAGCTCGAGCAGGAGGCGGGGCTGCCGGCCGGCTGGCTCAACGTCCTCGTGGGACCCTCGGCGCAGATCGGCGACGTGCTCGTGGAGGACGAGCGCGTGCGGATGATCACCTTCACCGGCTCGAGCGGCGTCGGCTGGAGCCTGGCCGAGCGCGCGGCGCGCAAGCGCGTGCGGCTCGAGCTCGGCAACTCGACGCCGGTCGTCGTCGCCGCCGACGCCGATCTCGACGCGGCCGCGACGAAGCTTGCGGCGAACGCCTTCTCCTTCGCGGGTCAGAGCTGCATCTCCGTCCAGCGGATCTACGTCGAGAGACCGGCGCTCGACGGCTTCCTCGAGCGGTTCCTGCCCCAGGTGGAGCGGCTCGTCGTCGGCGACCCGGCGGACGACGCGACCGATGTCGGACCGGTGATAGACGAGGACTCCCGCACGCGGATCGTCGAGTGGGTCGAAGAGGCGCAGGCGGCCGGCGCCCGGCTCCTCTCCGGCGCGACGGACGCGGTGCCCCTGCGTCCGATCGTGCTCGCGGAGGCGCCCGAGAGCACGCGCGTCGTCTGCGACGAGGTGTTCGGGCCGCTCTGCGTCGTCAACGCCGTCGACTCCCTCGCCGACGCCTACGCCCGCGCGAACGGGACGACCTTCGGCCTGCAGGCAGGCATCTTCACGAGCTCGCTCACGAGCGCTCTGGAGGCCGCCGAGGCACTCGAGTTCGGCGGCGTCACGGTGAACGAGGCGCCCACCTTCCGGGCCGACCAGATGCCGTACGGCGGGGTCAAGGGCTCCGGCAACACGAGGGAAGGCCCCGCCTACACGATCCGCGAGATGACCGAGGAGCGGCTGGTCGTGCTGCAGACCTGAGCTCGGTTTTCCGGCCAGACAACAAAAGCGCGGACTTTGTGACAGCGATCTGTACGATGTAGGATCGTGTTCCGGACGAGTTCCCGCACCGGTCTGAAACCGGCTCCCGAGGGGCCTTGCGGGCTCACGGAATAGGAGATGCAGAACCGAGTGATCGAAGAGAGAGCCGCCCTGCTGCAGCAGTGCATGTATCAGTACTCACGGGCCATCTACCGGTCCGTGAAGGACATGATCGAGCCGTACGCCGACCGTCGCGCGCAGCTGGAAGCCCGCCGTGCCGTCCTCGTCGCGTGCGAGCAGACCATGGAACGGCTCGCCAGCGATCCTCGCTACTTCGCGAAGCCCGAGCGGGCGCTCTTCCAGGACATCAGGCGCTACTTCCCGATCACGGCGCAGGCCGAGGTGGCCTGGGCCGTGCAGCAGGGCGTGAAGGCGGCGGTGGACTTCATCGAGGAGCAGATCGAGTCCGGCCTGCTCGACGGCGGCATCGCCCGCTGCCGGGCGACGACACGCAAGGGGAAGCCGTGCCAGCGCACGCCGCTCCCGGAGCGCGACTACTGCCCGTCGCACCAGCACCTGGAGACGAAGGCAGCGGCGTAGCCGCCGCCTGTCCACAGCCTTTCCACACCTGCGTTCCACAGGGCACCCGCGGTAGGGTGCCTCGACTGTGTCCCACGACACGGACAAGCTGATCCGGCAGCTCTCGCTCGTCGCCTTCCTGATGGCGGAGCGCCGGCCGATCACCGCGCGGGACGTCAAGTCGAACGTCGAGGGCTACTCGGAGATGTCGGACGAGGCGTTCGCCCGTCGCTTCTACTCCGATCGCGCGGAGCTCCAGTCGCTCGGCGTTCCGCTCCAGTCGCAGCGGGACGAGTTCACCGGCGAGGAGCTGTACACGCTCCGCTCCGAGCAGTACTTCCTGCCCCAGCTCGAGCTCGAGGACGAGGAGCTCGCCGCGCTCCAGACGGCCTTCTACCTGCTCGAGGGCAAGTTCGCGTACGCGGAGCCCCTGCGGCTCGCGTTGCAGAACCTCGCCCTCGGCCGCCCCGGCTTCGTCGAGGCGCCGACCGACACGGCGAGCCGCGTCGAGGTGCTCGACCCCGACTACTCGCCGGAGACGCCCGGGCGGCTGGCGAAGCTGGAGAACGCGATCTCGAAGCAGCGGACCGTCCGCTTCGGCTACTGGTCGATCTCCCGCGACGAAACCGGCGACCGGACGTTGAACCCGTACGCGCTGATCCACGACAACGGCCTCTGGTACGTCGTCGGGCACGACCTCGACCGCGACGACATCCGCACCTTCCGCGTCTCGCGGATCCGCGGCGACATCAAGTTCGCGACGCGGCGCGAGCGCGACTTCCGCCCGCCCGCCGACTTCGACGTCGAGCGCTACCGGGGACGCCCGCCCTGGCAGATCGGCGATCTGATCGGGACGGCGCGGATCGAGGTGCGCGGCGACACCGCGTGGTGGGTGCGCCGCACGTACGGCTCGACCGGCCACCTCGACGGCGACGCCTTCGTCACGGACTACTCGTCCGTCCAGCAACTCGCCTCCTGGGTGCTGCGCCTCAACGGCCGCGGCGTGCCGCTCGATCCGCCCGAGCTGAAGCGGGAGGTGGCCGTGGCCCTGCGGCGGGTGCGGGAGCGGCACGAGGGCGAACCGGCCGTACCGGCACGCGAGAAGCGCGTCCGGGCCGGCAACGGGACGGTCGAGCGCCCGGCGGGGCCGGTCGCGCCGGAGCGGTTCGCGGTGCTCCAGGCGCTGCTCGCGTACCTGCTCGCGGCGTGCGGCGAGGAGCGGAGCGCCGAGATCCCGGCGGCCGAGCTGCTCGAGAAGTTCCCGTCGATCCCCGGCGGCGAGCTCGAGGAGCACCTCTCCCTGCTCAACCTCGTCAACTTCGGCGGGGGCTGCTACACGGTCTACGCGGAGCTGCGCGACGACACGGTGTACGTCGACAAGGAGCTCTGGGGCGACACGTTCCGGGCGGCGCCGCGCCTCACCCCGCTCGAGGCGCGCGCGATCAGGCTCGCGCTCGAGTACGTCGGGCCGATGATCGCCGCGGAGGCGCACTCACCCCTCTCGCGAGTGCGGAAGAAGCTCGAGGAGACGTTCGGGCAGTTCGAGCTCGCCCGCACGCCCGAGCCGAACGTCGCCACCGAGGAGATCGACTTCGTCTCCACGCTCGCCCGCGGCATGCGCGAGCGGCGAATCGTCGAGATCGAGTACCAGAAGGAAGCGGACTCCGAGCCGTCGACCCGCCTCGTCGAGTCGTACTCGCTCGAGCGGCAGCTGCCGAACTGGTACGTCCACACCTGGGACCGGACGAGCGAGGGTGCGCGCTCGTTCAGGCTCGACCGGATGCGCAGCGCGAAGCTGACGCGCGAGCGTTTCGAGGCGCGCGAGGGCTTCGAGCCGACGCGGCTCCGCGACGCCCGCACGGCGCGAGTTCTCTACGACAAGGAGATCGCGCGCTGGGCGATCGAGCGGGGCGCGCGGCCGCTCGCCGACGGCAGCGCGATCCAGGACGTCCCGGTGGGGAGCGACGAGTGGCTCGAGAGCGAGATCCTCGCCCTGCGGGGCGCGGCCGTCGTCGTCGAGCCGCCCGAGTTGCGGCGCGCGGTCGCCGCGCGCGCGAAGGAGCTTCTGAGGGAGCTCGGCGTCGAGCGGCTCCGCGTGCGCGCGTAGCTGGTCCTCAGCCTCCCACCGGCAGCGTGAGCGTGAAGGTCGCCCCCGCGTCGGGCGACGACCTCACCTCGAGCGAGCCGCCGTGCGCCTCGGCGATCGAGCGGGCGATGAAGAGACCGAGCCCGGTTCCGGGCTTCGAGACTCCTGCGACGTCCACCCGGCCGAACTTCTCGAAGATCCGCTCCTGCTGGTCTCGTGCGATGCCCGGGCCTTCGTCCTGCACCGAGATCCGGATCACGCCGCTCGACGCAACGGCCGCCACCTGCACCTCAGCTCCATCGGGCGAGTACTTGACGGCGTTGTCGATCAGGTTGGCGAGCACCTGGTGCAGGCGCGAACGGTCGCCCCGCACGGCGGGAAGCCTGCCGCGGAGGGACGCGGTCAGGTGCACGTCCTGCTGCGCGAGCCGAGCCGACTCGACCGCGTCCTCGACGAGCCGCGCGAGGTCGACGTCCTCGAACCGGTAGCTGAACGTCCCTGCCTCGAGCCGCGACGTGTCGAGCACGTCCCCCGACGAGCGTCGCGAGCCGCGCGGTCTCGTCCCCGATCAGGGCGAGGAAGGACTCCCGCTGCGGCGCGCTCAGCATCCGCCAGCGGTCCTGCAGCGTCCGCGCCGCGCCGATCACCGCGGCCATCGGGCTGCGCAGCTCGTGCGAGACGAGGGAGACGAAGTCCGCCCGGAGCTGCGAGAGCCGCGCGAGCTCCTCGACGCGCCGCCGCTCGGCCTCGTAGGCGCGGATGTTCTGGACGGCTGCCGCGACGAGGCGCCCGAGCAGCGAGACGAGCTCGATCTCGTCCTCGCTGAACGCGTCCGGCCGGTCGCGGGCGACGCTGAGCATCCCGATCGTGCGCGCGCCGAGCAAGAGCGGGGCGACGAGCTCGCTCCGCAGACCGAGAGCGGCGAGCGGCTCGTCCGCCGCGTACTCGCGCTCTCTCAGGTCGCGCCTGACGACGAGCTGCCCCTCGAGCACCCGCTCGAGCACGGAGCCGCGCAGCGGGTCGACGGTGCCCGGAGGGAAGACCTCGCCGCCGCCGCGACCCGCCGTCGCCATCGTCGTCGCGCTGTCCCCCTCCACGAGCACGATGGCCGTTCGCTCGAACGGAACGAGGCCGCGCAGCTCGCGGATGAAGGCGCCGAACGCCTCCTCCAGCTCGAGCGACGAAGCGAGGGCGCGCGCGACGCGGTTCGCAGTCTCCAGGACGTCGACGCGGTGGCCGAGCTCGTCGCGCAGGCGCTCCGCCTCGGCGGCCCGCGCCTCGGCCACGCGCCTCTCCGCGCCGAGCGTGTCGCGCAGCCGGCCGACCACGACGCCGGCGAGAATCCCCACGAGCACCCGGGCCAGCGCGGTCCGCCACAGCAGCCCCGGGCCGACCGCGTCGACGACGATCGTCGAGCCGGTCATCACGGCCCCGGCGAGCACGCCGCCGGCCAGGCCGAAGCGGAGGGCGGCCTCGGCGATCGGGATCAGGTAGAGCGCGCGATACGGCTCTCCGGCCTGGTACGAGAAGACGGCGACGAACCAGATCCCGACGATGCCGTCGAGCACGATCAGGAGTGCCCGCGCGCGCCACCGTCCCGCCGGTCCGAGATCGACCGCCGCGAAAAGGCCGGAGAGGACCGTGACCGCGGCGAAGAAGCCGACCCCTGCCCAGGCCCACGGGCGGTAGCCGGCGGGGAAGTCCGTCACGCCGACCGTCGACCACCGCGACGACGAGGAGCGCCGCCCGCAGGAGGACGAGCCACTGCCCCGGCCGCGTCGGACGCCAGGTCACGAGCCGCGCTCCTCCAGGCGAGCGAGCGCCCAGCGGGCGTGCTCCCGCAGTCGCTCGTCGAGGTGCTCGAGGCAGGCGGTCACCGTGTCCCGCACCTCCTCGCCGCCGGTATTCCCGGCCGCGACGAGCGCGTTGAGCTGGAGGCGACGGCCGTCGTCGCGCGGGACGTACAGGCGCTCGAAGCGGCGGCGCAGCTCGACGGGGTCGCTCCGGAGCCACTCGACGAGCGAGACGTGCGGCGTCGCTCCGGACGGCAGCGCCTCGCCGGCGCGGCGCCTCTCCACGCCTCGGTTCCAGGGGCAGACGTCCTGGCAGATGTCGCAGCCGTACACCTGGGCGCCGAGGTGCTCGCGATAGGCCGGCGGCGCCGGCTCCCGTGCCTGCGTCCAGTAGGAGAGGCAGCGCGTCGCGTCGAGCGAGCCCGGCTCGTCGAGCGCGCCCGTCGGACACGCCTCGATGCAGAGGCGGCAGTCGCCGCAGTCGAGGGCGAGCGGCGGCGTCGCCTCGAGCGCGACGTCCGTCACGACGGTGCCGAGGACGACCCAGGAGCCGTGGCGCCGCGTGATGAGCATCGTGTTCTTGCCGTAGAAGCCGACGCCGCTGCGCGCCGCCGCCTCGCGGTCGACGTGCTGGTTCGCGTCCACGAGCACGCGGTAGCTTCCACCCAGGCGCCGGCCCAGCTCGTCGAGCTTCTCGCGCAGCTCTGCGTACGCGTCGAACCACGTATACCGCGGCAGCCGCCCGTGGCCCGCAGGCCGCTCGGGCTCGGGCAGCCAATAGCAGAGAGCAGCCGAGACGACGGTACGGGCGCCGGGAAGCAAGCCCTCGGGGTGGCACGACTCCTCCGGGCGGGCCATCGTGAAGCTCATGTCGGCGAAGAGGCCCCGAGCCCTGCGCTCGCGGATGTGACGCTCGGTGTCCGCATAGGGCTCGGCCGGCGCGACGCCGACGGCGTCGAGCCCGAGCTCCCCTGCTAGTGCCTGGAGTTCGGCGGCGGTCACGGAGATAGTCTGCCGCGGTGCGCGCGGTTCGGATCCACGAGGACGGCGGACCCGAGGTGCTCGTGGGCGAAGAGGTGCCCGATCCGGTCGCCGGCACCGGCGAGATCCTCGTCCGTCTGCGGGCCTCGGGCCTCAACCATCTCGACGTCTGGACGCGCAAGGGACTGCCCTCGGTGCCGAAGCCGCGCATCCTCGGCGCAGACGGCGCGGGCGTCGTCGAGTCGCTCGGCGAAGGCGCGACCGGCTTCGAGCCCGGCGAGCGCGTCGTCCTCAACCCGGGTGTCGAGACCGGCGGAGGGATGATCCACGTGCTCGGGGAGCACAGCGACGGCACGAACGCCGAGCTGATCGCCGTGCCCGCGACGAACGTCCACCCCATCCCCGAGGGAATGAGCTTCGAGGAGGCTGCGGCCTTCCCGCTCGTCTTCGAGACGGCCTATCGGATGCTCGTCACGCGCGCCGGCCTCCGCGAGGGCGAATGGGTGCTCGCTTGGGGCGTCGGCGGCGGCGTCTCGACGGCGGCGCTCGCGATCGCGAAGGCGCTCGGAGCGCGTGTGCTCGTCACGTCCTCGAGCGACGCGAAGCTCGAGCGGGCGCGCGAGCTCGGCGCCGACGCCGCCGTCAACCACGCGAGCGGCGACGTGAAGGCGGCGGTGCAGGAGGCAACGGACGGCCGTGGCGTCGACGTCGTCGTCGAGCACGTCGGCGAGGCGACCTGGCGCACGTCCCTCGACGTCGCGGCTCCCGGCGGGAGGATCGCGGTCTGCGGTGCCACGAGCGGGCCGAATCCGCCGGCGGCGCTGCACCGGATCTGGTGGAAGCAGCTCACGATCCTCGGCTCGACGATGGGGACGGGCGAGGACTTCGCCGGCGCCTACGAGCTCGTCGCGAGCGGCCGCGCGCGGCCCGTCGTCGACTCGGTCTTCCCGCTCGACGAGATCCGGGCCGCACACGAGCGTCTCGAGGCCGGCGAGCAGTTCGGGAAGATCGTCCTGACGATCCCGGACTAGTGAGTGGCCGGCAAGGTTGCCGGTATCACATTAGCCGAAGCCCAGGATGAACTTCGCGTCGTCGGACATCCGGTCCGGCGTCCAGGGCGGGTCGAACGTGAGCTCGAGCTCGACGTCCTCGATCCCCTCCACCTGGCGGATGGCGCTGTCGATGTCCTGCGCGATCAGCGGTCCGACGGGGCAGCCCATCGAGGTGAGGCTGTACCTCACCTTCGCGGTCGAATCCGCCACCTCGACGTCGTAGAGGAGGCCGAGATCGACGATGTCCATTCCGAGCTCGGGATCCTCGACTTGGCGGAGCACCTCGAGCACTTCTTCACGGGTCGGCATCGGACCAGTGTAGTGAGCCGTACGATGCGGACGTGCTCCTCGGAGGCGGCACAGCGGTCATGAACGGGATTCTCCTCGCCTCGGCCGTCGTGCCGGTCGTGGTCGTGATCGTGCTCGCGTGGTTCTTCCTCCGCGCCGGCAGGCGCCACGACGAGCGTGAACGGGCTGCGGGCCGCCGCCCGTACGGCTGACCGCCGTGCCGCGACCGACATGCGCGGGCGCGGCACTCCCGCGAGCGGAAAGCACAGCGCCAGCGCACGCGAGCGAAGCTCGCCTGCGCCAGCGAAGCGGGCGAGCGGCGATCAGTACCCGAGCAGCCGCACTTCTTCGCGCCGCTCGCGGGCGAAGAAGTGGATGCCGTCGACGAAGCGCACCCAGTTGCAGCGGGTGCACATCACGAGCGAGTGCGTGCGCGCGCTGTCGGCCAGGAAGCGCACGCCGCGGAGGAGGTCGCCGTTCGAGACGCCCGTGGCAGCGACGATCACCTCGCCCGGCGCGAGATCCTCGGTGCGGAAGACGCGCTCGTAGTCCTCGATCCCCGCCGCGCGCAGCTCCTCGATCTCGCCGCGCGTGGTCGGCCAGAACTGCGCCTGCAACTCCCCACCGAGGCAGCGCAGCGCAGCCGCCGACAGCACCGCCTGGCGGGTGCCGCCGATCCCGATCGCGAGGTGGTCGTTCGTGCCGCGGATGGCGGCCGAGATCGAGGCCGTGACGTCACCGTCCTGGATGAGCTTGATCCTCGCGCCGGAGTTGCGGATCTCCTCGATCAGGTCGTGATGGCGCGGCCGATCGAGGATAATGGTCGTCACGTCGTTGACGCGCCGTCCGAAGGCCTCCGCGATCGCCTCGATGTTCTGGCCGACCGGCCGCAGGAGGTCGATCGAGCCGCGTGCGCGGGGGCCGACCGCCATCTTCCGCATGTAGATGTCGGGCAGAGTCGTGAAGCGGCCGGGCTCTCCGACGGCGATCATCGACATCGCCCCGTTGCCGCCCCGCGCGACGACGCCGCGACCCTCGAGCGGGTCGAGCGCGAGGTCGACCTCCACGCCGCCGGCGCCGACGACGGCCCCCGGCGTGAGACCGCCGGAATCGTCGGGTGACCCGAAGACGACGCGGCCGCGGATCCCGAGCACGTCGAGCGTCGCGCGCATGCCGGTCGCGGCCTCCGCCTCCGCTGCGTCCTCGTCGGCGCGGCCGAGCCAGCGCGCCGAGACGAGGGCCGCCCGCTCGGTTGCGCGCAGGTACGCCTGACACTGGCAGGGCCGCTCCTGCTCGGCGAGCTGGACCTGCTCCTCGCTCACGACCGCCCCCGCTCGGCCGCGTCGAGGACGAGGTCGGCGACGGCCCGCGCCGCGGCGTCCGCGTCGTTGTTCTCGATCACCGGCACGCCCTCCCGCCGGGCGCGGTCGACGAGCAAGGCCTGGAGCCGCCGGATCTCGGCGAACCGCTCGAGATACCTGGACCGCGGCCGGTCCGAGTCCGCGTCGCGGAAATCGAAATGGCGCGCATGCTCGAGCTCGTCCTCGATCGCGAGGATGACGAAAACCGAGACGGCGGCCTCGGGAGCGGGCAGCTCGACCATGCCCGGCACGAGGTGGACGCCCTCGAGCACGAGCGACCAGCCTTCCTCGAGCGCACGCTCGGCGGAGGCGCTGACGCCGACGAGGACGTTGCGCGCCTGCTGGAGGAAGCCGAACTCGAGTGGGTCTTCGGCGTCCGGATAGGCGTCGCCCGCCTCGAAGCTCGACTGATGGATCGACGGCATGAACTCGAACGAGAAGAACGCGCGCATCGTCTGGCGGATGAAATCGGTCGACGTGACGCGCGTGATGCCGAAACGGTAGGCGAGCTCGGTCGCGACGGTGGACTTGCCCGTGCCGGTTGCGCCGCCGACGAAGACGTTGATCGGCAGGTCGAGCTCCCGGAGCTCCTGGTAGCGGCGCAGCCGCTGGATCGCGTCGCTTCCCAGGTCCTCGCCCAGAACCTCGACGGCGAGCTCCTCGAGGCGCTCGAGCTCCAACGGCCCATTCCCGCGCTCGACCAGCTCGTCGCCGACGCGCGTCGCCAGCGCGTACGCCGGGTGCCCGGCGACGCCGGCGGCCATCAGCGAGCGCGCCATGAGGCCGCGGGAGTACGGCAACCCGTGATCGCCGCCGTCGAGGGGCAGCGGCATGATGCGGCGAGGACTGTTCAAGAGAGGCTCCTCTCGGCCACCAGACCGAGCACCCGCTCGTCGAGCTCCTCCGAGACGACGTCGTTCGCCGCGAGGACGACCTCCACCCCACGCTCGAGCGCCGCCTCGGCGACGACGTCGACGGCCGCCGCCTTCAGCTCGACGAGAAAGACCTCGGCGTCGACACGCGCGAGCTCCTCCCGCAGCGCGTCCCGGCGCGCGAGGTTCCGGGAGACGTGCACGACGTCGGCGTCGAGGTGCTCCGTCGGCGCCTCACCCGTCGTGAAGACCGCGGTGCGGCGTCCCCCGAGCGCCTGCACGGGACGCAGCCGCAGCTCGGCGGCGACCACCGGAACGTCCGCGATCTCGCGCAGCGCGCCGCGGTCGGCTCCGCCGGTGTCGACGACGAGGTCCGAGACGAGGACGCGGTAGGCGTTGAGACCCGCTCGGGGATCGTGCGCGCCGTTCGCGACGAGGATCCGCGCGTCCGTCGCGACCGGCGGCAGGGCCGCACCGCTGCCGTCGAAGACGATCAGGTCCGGCTCGAGCTCGAGCGCGACGCGAGCTCCCTCGAGCACGTTGGACACGAAGGTCGCGCCCGCGAGCCCGCCGCCGGCCCTCCGGCAGCCCACGGCGGGAACGCCGGCGAGCGCGGCCGCCTCGAGATGATCCGAGGCCGCGTGGCGTCCGGCCCGCGCGAGAGCGAGCAGATCGTCGAGAGTCGGAGGCGCCTGCACGAGCTCGGGCTCCGGCGGGCCGCCGCGCCCCATCGGCGACGACGACGACGCGCCGCTCGCGCCCGAGGAGCCGCGCCACGTGTCCGGTGACGGCCGTCTTCCCGATCCGCTTGCCCAGCCCGATCACGGCGAGAGACGGCGCAGCGACCGGATGCAGGGCGGGCGGGTCGAAGCGGAAGTCGGCGCCGACATACGGAAGCCCGAGAGCCAAGGCACGCGAAGCCCAGAGGAACCGCTCGCGCGGGCCGAGCACCGGCTCGTCCGAGAGGTCGACGACCGCGTCTGCCTCCACGGCGTCGAGCGCGTCGACGAGCGGCACGCCGTAGTCCTCTCCGCCGGCGATCTTCTCCGTGCCGCCGACGAGCAGCGCGCCGGCGACCTCGTACGGCAGGGAGGCGAGCGCGTCCCGCACGACCGGCGGATGGTGCTCGCCGTCGATCAGCACGAGCGCCCTCACGTCGCGCGCACCTCGTCCTCGATGCGGGCGGTGTACTTCTCGTACGTCTTCGTGTCCGTCGAGAACTGGATGATCCGCTCGTGCCCGTGAAACGGGTAGCGGCGCCAGACGTCGACGTGCGCGCCGTCGACCTCCACGACGTTGTAACAGGGCCGCCCGTTGCCGCGCAGGCGCGACGAGGAGACCGTGCCGGCGTTGACGACGAAGAGGTTCTCCAGCTTCCACGCGTACGGGACGTGCTTGTGGCCCGAGAGGACGAGGTCGACGTGGGCCCGCTGCAGGCACTCGAGCGTGTCGCCTGCGTCGTTGACGATGTTGCGCTCGCGGCCGGTGCCGGGCACGGGCAGGAGGTGGTGATGGAGGACGAAGACACGCAGCTCCGCGTCCGGCGCGAACTCCTCCTCGATCCAGCGGTAGCGGCCGCGGCCGATCTGGCCGTTGTCGAGGTCGGGCTCGCTCGAGTCGACGGCGACGACGACGGCGCCGCCGACGCGGAGCACGGAGTTGCGCTCGCCGAAGAGCTCCTCGAAGTGCACGTAGCCGACGTTGCGGGAGTCGTGGTTGCCCGGGATCACGACCATCGCCTCGCAGTCGACCCGGTCGAGGTACTCCCGCGCGAGCGCGTACTCGTCCTTGAACCCGTTCGAGGTGAGGTCGCCGGAGATCACGACGATGTCCGGCTCGAGCTCGTTCACCTCCGCGATCGCGCGCTCGAGGTGCTGCGGCAGGAAGAACTGCTGCCCGCAATGCAGGTCGGAGAGCTGCACGATCCGGAACATCGCGCCGAAGGCTGAGGGTCGGCGCCGGGGTTTGCCTCCTGATACGCCGGTCTTCCCCCTTTGGCCCGAGCCTTTCGGCGTCCGACGCCACCGCTACCGTGGCCAGGGATGGAGCTGGAGCTCCCGGCCTTTCAGGTCTATCGTGGCGTCGAGCCGCCGCGGTTCGCCAGCCCCGCGGAGCTCGAGTGCGCCAAGGTGTTGGACTACTACGGCGTCGCCTGGGAATACGAGCCGCGGACGTTCGTGCTCGAGCAGGACGCGGACGGCCGCGTGACCGAGGCCTTCACGCCCGACTTCTACCTTCCCGAACAGGACCTCTACGTCGAGATCACCGCTATGAAGCAATCGCTCGTCACGCGCAAGAACCGCAAGGTACGGAAGCTCCGCGAGCGGTATCCCGGCGTCCGGATCAAGCTCTTCTACCGACGCGACCTCCAGCGTCTTGCCCAGCATTTCCACCTCGACATCGCCAGCTGACCGCGCTCCCGCGGACGACCGCATCGGCGAGATCTACCTCGCCGCTCCGGAGCTGGCCGCGCGCGTCCGCGAGCTCGGCGCAGAGATCGCGGGCGACTATGCCGGGCGAGAGCCCGTCCTCGTCGCGTCGCTCAAGGCAAGCCTCATCTTCATCGCCGACCTCTCGCGAGCGCTGCCGATCCTCCACGCGCTCGACTTCGTCGAGCTGGCCGGCTACGGCAGCGCGCGCATGGGCGGGCACCAGCAGATTCGCGTGCTCAAGGATCTCGACCTCGACATCCGCGGCCGCGACGTCCTCATCGTCGAGGACGTCATCGACACCGGGCTGACGCTCAACTACCTCGTCCGCACGCTCGAGCTGCGCGGCCCGGCCTCCGTCGCGGCCGTCACGCTGCTCGACCGCCCGTACAGGCGGCTCGTCGACGACCTGCCGGTTCGCTATGTCGGCTTCGTCGTCCCCGACGAGCTCTACGTCGGCTACGGCTTCGACCTCGAAGAGCACTACCGCGAGCTCCCGGACCTGCGCCTGCTCAACCTCGGCTGAGACCGCACGGGACGTCAGGACACGCGCTCTCCTGAATCGCGGCTGCGCTCATGCCCGCCCCCTTCCCCCGGCTCCAGGGCTCGTAACGTCTCGGCCGCTCGTCGCCGCAGAGGCCCGAGCTGCGTGCGGTAGTCCTCGTCGGAGACCTTGCCCGTGCGGTGGTCGAACTCGAGCTCCTTCAGCGCGGCGAGCGCCCGGTCCCGTTCCTCGGCCAGCGCGAGCCGCCGGCGCGCCTCCGGAGCGAGCTCGTCGAGCCGGTCGCTCGCCGGGCTCGGATCGCGGAGGAACGGCCGCGCGACGAAGACGACGGCAAGGACGGCCAGCACCGCCGCGAGCGCGAGCGCCCACGCCATCTAGATTCCTGCGGGCGCGGCCCCGGCCGCGTAGCGCGCGGCGAGGCGCCGCTGCTCGACCGCGTCCGGCCACATCGCGACGAGCGCGCCGAAGACGAAGAGGAAGCCGGCGGCCCAGATCAGGTTGATCAGCGGCTTCACGAGCACAGTGAGATCGATCGCGGTCCCCGTGGTCTCGGAGAGCCGCGCGGTCGTGAACACGTCGCCGAGCGTGCGCGGGTCGTGGTGGATCGACGCCTCGTTCGCGTCGTTGTTCCCCGTGTAGAGGTTGTTGCCGGGGCTGAGGTTGAACCGCTCGCCGTGCCCCGACACGGTCAGGAGCGCCCGGTAGCCGGTGTAGTCCGGGCCCTTCGTGCCGGTGAGCCCCGTGTACGTGAGCGTGTAGCCGGCCGCTTCGATCGACTGCCCGATCTTGAGCTGCGTGTTCTCGCGAATCGTCTGGTAGGCGCTCGAGCCCGCGATCCCGAGCGCGAGCAGGACGATCGCCGCGTGGACGAGGTAGCCGCCATAGCGTCGTCGGTTGCGCGAGACGAGCCGGAAGATCCCTCCGGCCGCGGCGCGACCGCGCACGAACTCGAGCACGATCGAGGCCGCAACGAAAGCGGAGAACGTGTACGCGAGGAGGCCAGCCCAAGAGCTGCCGAAGCCGAGCGCGAGCAGCACTCCGCCGGTGACGACCGCTGCAGCGAACGGGACGAGGAACGTCTTCCCGAGCGAGCGCAGCGACGCGCGGCGCCAGGCGACGAGCGGCCCGAGCCCCATCAGGAACAGGAGCGGCAGACCGAAGGTGTGGAGGAAGAAGTCGTAGTACGGCTTCGAGACCGAGCGCGTCTGGCCGTGCAGAGCCTGCGAGACGATCGGGTAGAGCACGCCCCAGAGGATCGTCAGCGCGAGCGCGACGAGCAGGAGGTTGTTGTAGAGGAAGGTCGCCTCCCGCGAGACGAGCGACTCGAGCTTCGTCTTCGTCCGCAGCAGCGGCAGCCGCAGGTAGATGAGCGCGACGGAGAAGACGACCATCAGCACGAGGAAGCCGAGGAACCAGCCGCCGATCGAGCTCTTGGCGAAGGAGTGGATCGAGTCGAGCACGCCCGAGCGCGTGAGGAACGTGCCAAAGAGCGACAGGTTGAACGCGAGCGCGACGAGAACCATGTTCCAGATCTTCAGCATCCCGCGCTTCTCCTGGATCATCACCGAGTGGAGGAACGCGGTCGACGCGAGCCACGGCATCAGCGCGGCGTTCTCGACCGGGTCCCACGCGTAGTAGCCGCCCCAGCCGACCTCGGTGTACGCCCAGTGCGAGCCGAGCAACTGGCCGACGCCGAGGAACATCCAGGCGGCGAGCGTCCAGCGGCGGGTGGCGACGATCCAGCGCTCGTCCGTGCGACCGGAAAGGAGCGCGCCCATCGCGAACGCGAACGGCACCGACAGCCCGACGTAGCCGAGGTAGAGCATCGGCGGGTGGGCGAGCATGTACGGGTTCTGCAGGCTCGGCACCATGCCCGTGCCGTCCGTCTGCGCCGGCTGAGGTGGAACGGACTCGAGACGAAGCAGAGCATGAAGGCGAAGAAGACGGCGATGAGCCCGAAGACGGGCACCGTCCACGCCATCAGCTCGCGCGAGCGGCGGTTGAGCCAGACGGCGAGCGCGCGTAGCCCGTGAGGACGACGAGCCAGAGCAGCAGCGAGCCTTCCTGGTCCCCCCAGAAGGCGGAGAGCGTGTAGGCGAGCGGCAGGTTGTGGCTCGTGTGCTGCGGCGACGTAGACGAAGGTGAAGTCGTGGCGGGCGAGCGCGACGAGCAAGCACGGCCGAGCCGCGACGAGTGTGGCGGGAAGGCGGCGATGAGCGCGTTCTGGGCGGAGAGCGCGAGCCGGCGCCGCCGCTGCCAGGCCGCATACGAGCCCGCGACCAGCGCGTAGGCGACGAGGCCGAAGGCGAGGAGGAGCGCTGCGCGCCCGAGCGGGGCCACTGCTACGTCTTCGGGAGCGGCCGGCGCGTAATGTCGCGGGCACTTCGTCACGAGCGAGCCCGGCTTCGCGGCGAAGACGCCGTTCGTGCAGCACTCCCTCGACGAAGATGTCGCGTCCGCTCTTGAACAGATCGGGGACGCTGCCGTCGTAGACGACGGGACGCGCGCGGCTTCTTGCTCCGAACGTCCTTAGCATGAAGCGATACCGGCGTGGCCGTACGAACGTACCCGGACCGGGCCGCGACGGTGCCGACGAGGGGGACGTCGCCATGGTGGCCGGCGATGGTGCTCGGGGTCAGCTGCGGCGACACCGTTGCCGGCAAGCGCCGTGTAGACGACGAAGATCGCGAGCGCGGCCGCTACCGACAAGCGCGATGACGAGCCGCGCAGGACTGGCTCCCACGCCGCGAATCGTAGCCCCGCTGGGCGAAGCCGAGCGCGCTTCGACTTTGCGAGGGTGGTGTGGCTAGGCCGCGCGCGTCTGCGCGGGCTCGCGCGCCGGGATCCGGTAGCCGTGCTCGTGGCAGAGCGAGCCGGGTGCGTCCTCGGTGAGCGCGTCGCAGTAGCCCTTGCCGTACGCCGCGCGGAGGAACGCCGCAACGACCTCGAGATTCCACTCGCTGACGTCGGCGGTCTCTCGCCAGAGGTCGGCGAGACGGAGGTCGATGTCGAGCTCGAGAAGGTCGAGCCGGGAAGGGCGCTTGGGCATGCCCAAAGAGGTGGACGGCACGCGTGCCGGACGGCGCTCCGCGGCTGGACCGGAGTTGGCGACGCAGTGCTCCGCTTCGGCCCCGCCGGGCTGCCGGATGGCCCGCGACTGCTTCGACGGAGAGCCGATCGCGCTCACTCGCGAGCGACGGGTACCGCGCGTGCGAGTTCGGCTTCGCGGGCGGCTTCTGGCTCGACTACGACACCGCGCCGCTGCTCGGCGCCGCCGCTGCCGCCGCCGACGTCGCCCTCTCCGTGCACGCGCCGCTCGCGGCCTTCATGGGCCACGCGGATCGCGGCAAGAAGTTCAAGATGGCGCTCGGGATGCTCGACCACACGGCCGGGCTGGCGCAGGCGTGCGGCGCGCGGCTGATCGTCTTCCACCCGGGCTTCCTGCTCGGCCGCGAGCGCGCGCTGGCGATCGCCGACGTCATCGACCAGCTCGGCGACCTGCGCGAGCGGCTCGAGGCGAAGGACCGCCTCGTCCCGTTCGGGATCGAGGTGATGGGCCGGGTGCGCGACCTCGGCACGGTCGAGGACGTCCTGGCGATCGCCGCTCAGGTCGACTTCGTGCGACCGGTGCTCGACTTCGCGCACATGCACGCGACGAGCGACGGCGCGTTCCTCGCCGCGGACGCCTTTGCCGAGGCCCTCGCCGGCGCGGATGCCGTGCTCGAAGCGGGCGCGCCGTTCCACATCCACTTCAGCGACATCCAGTACGCCAACCGGAACGAGACGAAGCACCTCCCCTACGGCGAAGGGACGCTGCGAGCGGAGCCGCTCCGCGACGCGCTCGCGCGCTTCGAGCGGCCGGCCGTGGTGATCTCCGAGTCGCCGGACGCGGCATCGACACGGTTGATCGGGGACGTCCTCCTCGCGCGCACATAGCATCGGGGCGGTGCTCGACCCCAAGGTCTTCAAGGCGTACGACGTGCGCGGGATCCACCCGTACGAGCTCGACGAGACTGGAGCGGAGGCGATCGGTCGCGCGTACGTCGAGCTGTTCGCGCCCCGCCGCATCGCCGTCGGCCGGGACATGCGGCTCTCCTCGCCGGCGATGCAGGCCGCGCTGATGCGCGGCGCGGCGGCGGCCGGCTCCGACGTCCTCGACCTCGGGCTCGTGGGTACCGAGATGGTCTATTTCGCCGTCGGCTCGCTCGGCCTCGAGGGCGGGATCATGGTGACCGCGTCGCACAACCCGAAGGACTACACGGGCCTGAAGCTCGTGCGGCGCGGCGCCCTGCCGGTCGGCATCGAGTCGGGCCTCCTCGACGTTCGCGACCGCGCGCTCGCACTCGGCCCCGGCGACAGCCGCCGGAACGGCCGCCCGGGGATCCGTCGAGCCGTACGACATCTGGCCGGCGTACGTGGAGCGCGTCCTGTCCTTCGTCGACGTCTCGGCGATTCGCCCGCTCAGTGTCGTGATCGACGCGGCGAACGGGATGGCCGGTGCGATGCTGCCGCCCGTGCTCGAGCGGCTGCCCGTGGAGACCGTCCGCTGCTACTTCGAGCCTGACGGCTCCTTCCCGAACCACGAGCCGAATCCGCTGTTGCCCGAGAACCGCGAGTTCATCGTGCGCAAGACGCTCGAGGAAGGCGCCGACCTCGGCGTGGCGTTCGACGGGGACGCGGACCGCTGCTTCTTCGTCGACGACACCGGCGAGTTCGTGCCCGGCGACTTCGCCACCGCCCTCTTCGCGGAGAGCGTGCTCGCCAAGGAGCCCGGCGCAAAGATCATCTACGACGTCCGCGCGAGCCGCGCAGTTCCCGAGACGATCGACCGCGACGGCGGCGTCCCGCTCGTCGAGCGTGTCGGCCACGCCTTCATCAAGGCGCGGATGCGCAAGGAGGACGCCGCCTTCGCCGGCGAGGTGTCGGGCCACTACTACTTCCGCGACTTCAGCCAGGCCGACACCGGCGTCGTCCCGTTCCTGCTCATGCTCGAGATCGTCTCGAAGGGCGGAAAGAAGCTGTCGGAGATCCTCGCGCCGTTGCGCGCGACCTACTTCATCAGCGGCGAGCTCAACACGCCGGTCGCCGACGTGGCGCTCAAGGTGCAGGAGCTGAAGGAGCGCTACGCCGGCGAGGGCCGCCTCTCCCATCTCGACGGGCTCTCGTTCGACGCGGACGACTGGCGCTTCAACGTCCGCCCGTCGAACACGGAACCCCTCCTGCGCCTGAACCTCGAGGCGACGTCGCAGGAGCTGATGGAGCGAAAGCGGGACGAGGTGCTCGCGCTGATCCGGTCATGAGCGGGCAGTACGCCTTCTCGACGCGCACGCGCGTCGGCTTCTCCGACACGGACGCGCAGGGCGTCGTCTACTACGGGCGCTACAACCCGTACTTCGACCTCGCCCGCGCCGAGTACCTCCGCTCGCTCGGACTGCTCCACCGGGAGGGCGAGGGAGAGTTCGTCATGCGGGCGAACGACGTCGAGTACTTCGCCCCCGCGCGGTTCGACGACGAGCTCGAGATCCACGTCCGCGTCGCCCGGATCGGCCGGACGAGCATCACCTTCGAGTTCGCCGCCTACAAGGTTCCCGAGGAGGCGCTCCTCGTCACCGCCCACCAGACGCTCGTCTACATCTCCCGCGAGACGCGCCGCCCGCTCCCGGTCCCGGCCGACCAGCGCGAGGCATTCGGGCTCGGCTGACCTAGGACGGTGTGACGCGCCGGGCGTCGAAGACGCCGTCGACGTTGCGCAACGACGTGAGCAGGCCGCGCAGCGCCTTCACGTCGCCGACCTCCGCCACGTACCAGTTGCGGGCCATCTGGTCCTCGACGGCTCCGCCGTACGAGACGATGTTCGCGCCGTGCTCGGCGAAGGTCCGCGCGACGTCCTCGAGCAGGCGCGGCCGATCCCACGAGTCGACCGCGATCTGGACGCGGAAGCTCTGCGAGCCGCCTCCCTCCCACTCGACCGGCGTGAATCGCTCGGGGTTCCGGCGCAGCGCTCGCACGTTCGGGCAGTCGCCGCGGTGGATGGTGATCCCCCGGCCGAGCGAGATGTAGCCGACGATCTCGTCGCCGGGCACCGGCGTGCAGCACCTGGCGAGCCGCACGAGCACGTCGTCGACGCCGATCACGTTGATCCCGTAGGTCTCGCTTCCGGCGACGTCCCGCGCGCGCGGCTTCTTCTGCGCCGGGCGGCTCCTCCGCGACCTCGCCGACCTTCAGCTGCTGCAGGACCTTGTCGACGATCTTCGTCGCGGTCAGCTTCCCGGAGCCGAGCGCGATGTAGAAGTCCTCCGCCTTCTTGTAGCCCGACTCGCGGATCACGCCCGCGAGGACGGCCGAGCCGGCGACCTTCTTGTACGGGAGATTCTGCGCCTTGAGCGAGTTCTCGAGCGCCTCGCGCCCCTTCGCCTCGAGGTCCTCCTTCTGCTCGCGCGAGAAGAACTGACGGATCTTGTTGCGCGCGCGGGAGGAGGCCACGAGCCCGAGCCAGTCGCGCGAAGGCCCACGCGCCGCCGACTTGCCGGTGAGGATCTCGACGCGGTCTCCGCTGCGCAGCCGGTAGTGGAGCGGCACGATCCTGCCATTCACCTTCGCGCCGACCGTGCGGTGGCCGACGTCGGTGTGGACGGCGTAGGCGAAGTCGATCGGCGTCGCACCGGCGGGCAACGTCTTCACCTCGCCCTTCGGCGTGAAGACGAACACCTCCTCGTCGAACAGGTCGGTGCGGAAGCTCTTGACGAACTCGCGCGCATCCGCCTCGTCGGCGTGGACGTCCATCAGCTGGCGCACCCACGCGTTCCACTCCTCGTCCCCGCCCTTGCCGCGGCCGCCGCTGCGCTTGTACGCCCAATGCGCCGCGACCCCGAGCTCGGCGGTCTCGTGCATCTCGCGCGTGCGCACCTGGATCTCGAGCGGCCGCCCCTCGGGCCCGATCACCGTCGTGTGGAGGGAGCGGTAGCCGTTGAACTTCGGCATCGCCACGTAGTCCTTGAAGCGGCCAGGCATCGGCTTCCAGAGGGAGTGGATGAGGCCGAGGGCGCCGTAGCAGTCGCGGGTTCCCTCCTCGCCGTTGCGCTCGACGACCACCCGCATTGCGGTGAGGTCGTAGATCTCGTTGAACTCGCGACCCTTGCGGGCCATCTTGTCGTAGATCGAGTAGAAGTGCTTCGCGCGGCCGGCGATGTCGACGGGAATGTCGACCTTCTCGAGCTCGCGGCGGAGGACGTCGGCAGCTTCGGCGACGTGGCCCTCGCGGTCGGCGCGGCGCTCCGCGACCATCGTCTTGATCTCGGAGTACTTGCGCGGGTGGAGCGTCTGGAAGGAGAGATCCTCGAGCTCCCACTTGAGCGCGTGGATGCCGAGACGGTGCGCCAGCGGCGCGTAGACCTCGAGCGCCTCCCTCGACTTCTGGATCTGCTTCTGCTTGCCGAGGTACTCGATCGTGCGGAGGTTGTGGAGCCGGTCGGCGAGCTTGACGAGGATCACCCGCACGTCCTCGGCCATCGCCACGACCATCTTCCGGTAGTTCTCGGCCTCCGCCTGCTCCCGCGTCTGGAACTGGACGCGCGTCAGCTTCGTGACGCCGTCGACGAGGGCTGCGATCTCCTCGCCGAACTCCTCGCGCACGGCGTCGAGGGCCACGTCGGTGTCCTCGACGACGTCGTGCAGCAGGGCGGCCGCGATCGTCGACTCGTCGAGCCGCATCCCGACGCAGATGCCGGCCACGCCGACCGGATGCGTGATGAAGGGCTCGCCGGAGCGGCGTTGTTGCCCCTCGTGCGCCGCCGCGGCGAAGCGGAAGGCCCTCGTGACGAGGCCGACGTCGATGTCGGTGCGCTGGGCCGCGAGCTCGGCGAGAAGCCCCTCGAGGAGCTCCTCGTGCCGCTCGCCGGTTTCCAGAGTCGTCATCGTCTCAGTGTACTCGGGGGTTTCCAGCGAACCCTTGAGGCAGGAACGGGCGTTTTCGGGGAGAAATGACGCTTCCCGTGCCTGGACTCCGCCGTCTCCGCTCGCGCCGCGCCGTGCTCCGCCTGGCACGGGCGCTCGCGCTCACGCTGCGCTCGCACTAGCGCTTGCCGAGGCTCACGCCGCCCGCGCGAGCGGCGGCGTGTGGGCGAGCAGCGCCCGGAAGCGCGCCGATTCGAGCAGATGGCGGCGCGGCAGAGCCTCGTCGCCGCCCGCCTCGACCCCGAGCTCGGCGAAGATCGTCTGCGCTTCGGGGTCACGGCTCGGCGCCGGCTTGCGGTACTCGGCGACGAGCCACTCGCGAACTTCGCCGAAGCGCGGCGAGCTCGGGAAGACGCGCCGGACGACGAGCTGCGGGGCGACGGTGCCGTTCCAGCGGTTCTCCTCGAGGCGGAACGCGACGTCGTACCGGGCGTCGGCCCGTAGCGAGTCGAGGCGCTTTCCCTGGCCGAACGCGATCGCGCTGCCGGCGTCTCGCCCCTCGCGGCGGATGCGGAAGCGGAGGTGCTTCCCCTCGCCGACTGTTGCGAGCTCGGCGAGCCCGCAGCCGGGCGCGAGCAGCGTCGGGGCCGGGTTGCCGAGCCCGAACGGCGCGAGCCTCGAGAGCTCGCCGCAGAGGTCGAGCGTGAGCGGCGTGTCGCGCGCGACGACCGCGTCGATCTGGGTGACCGGCTCGAGATCCTCCTCCGCGAGCATCTCCTCGGCATGAGCTGCGAAGGCCTGGGCAAACGCCTCGACGTTCTCCTCGCGCAAGGAGAGGCCGGCGGCGGCGCGGTGGCCGCCCCAGCGCTCGAGCAGGTCCGCACAAGCGCCGAGTGCGGCGTGGAGGTCGAAGGACGGAATCGAGCGGCCCGAGCCCTTCCAGTCGCCGTCGGTGCCGGCGATGAGGACGACGGGGCGGTGGTACCGCTCGACAAGGCGGGAGGCGACGATCCCGATCACGCCCTCGTGCCAGTCGGCGCCTGCGACGGCGTACGCGCGCCGACGGCGTTGCTCCGGTGGCCACGCCTCGACCTGGGCCACGGCCTCGCGCACGATCCGCGCCTCGACGGCCTGGCGCTCGCGGTTGAGCTCCTCGAGCGAGGCGGCGAGACGCCGCGCCTCGACCTCGTCCTCGGTGAGCAGGAGCTCGAGCGCCTCGCGCGGGTGGCCGAGTCGGCCCGCTGCGTTGAGGCGGGGGGCGAGCCGGAAGCCGATGGCGGCTGCGTCGACGGTTGCGCCGTCGATGCCTGCGACCTCCATCAGGGCGCGGAGACCGGGCTTCGACGTGCGGGCGAGCGCGCGGAGCCCGGCGATCGCGAACGAGCGGTTCTCGTCCACGAGCGGGACGACGTCGGCGATCGTCGCGAGCGCGACGAGATCGAGGTGACGTTGCGGTAGCTCGGAGTCGACGCCGAAGAGCGCCTGGCCGAGCTTGTAGACGACCCCGGTGCCGCAGAGCTCCTGAAACGGGTAGTGCGACGGTCGTGTGGCGACGACGGGACAGTCGGGAAGCGTCTCGGCGGGCCGGTGGTGGTCGGTCACGACCACCTCGAGGCCGAGCGCCTTCGCCTCTGCCACCTCCGTCACGGCGTTGATGCCGCAGTCGACCGTGAGGACGAGGTCGCACCCCTCGTCGGCGAGCCGGGCGAGCGTCTCGCTGCGCACGCCGTAGCCCTCGTCGAAGCGGCTCGGGAGGTGCCACGACACGTTGGCTCCGAGCTCGCGGAGGAGGAGGACGGCGAGGGCGGTGGCAGCCATGCCGTCGACGTCGTAGTCGCCGTGAACACAGATCCGCCCGCCGGCCTCGACGGTCTCGCGGATGCGAGCGCACGCCGCCGCCATGTCGCCGAGCAGGAGGGGGTCGTGGGGAGGCTGTTCTCCGTCGAGGAAGCGGCGCGCCTCCGCGGGCTCCGCGTAGCCACGCCGGACGAGAATCCCGGCCGTGAGCTCGGAGATCCCGAGCGCGCGAGCCAGCGCTGTCTGCGCAGCGGGAGGGCAGTCGGCGAGCGTCCAGGTGCCGTCGTTCATCGTGTAGCCACGCTACGGGCGGGAGCGGACGGAACCACCGCGGGCGACCGGCCGTTCCGGCCGGGTGTGGACGAACCGGCACGACCCCGGCTCGGAGACGCGAGGCTCTCGTGACAGTTCGCACGGCATGCTTCGCCTTCCCCGGGTGGGTGGGGGTTTGGGATGGAGTAGAAAGAGCCAGCTTGTCCGCGCCTGCTCCAGCCGACCTGCGTCGCGAGTTCCTCCTCGACCCCGAGGTCGCCTACCTCAACCACGGCTCGTTCGGCGCCTGCCCGCGGCCGGTCTTCGAGCGCTACCAGTCCTGGCAGCGCCGGCTCGAGCGCGAGCCCGTCGAGTTCCTCGACCGACGCCTTCCCGACCTCCTCGCGGAGGCGCGCGACGCGCTCGCCGGCTACGCCGGCTGCCCTGCCGGCGAGCTCGCCTTCGTCCAGAACGCGACCACCGGCGTCAACCTCGCGGCCCGCTCGCTCGACCTCCGGCCTGGCGACGAGATCCTCGCCACCGATCTCGAATACGGCGCCTGCGACCTTGCCTGGGAGTGGCTCTGCCGGCGCACCGGCGCGCGCTACGTCCGCGCTCGGATCCCGTTGCCGCTCGCGACCGCCGCAGAGCTCGTCGATGCCCTCTTCGCCGCCGCGACCGAACGGACGCGTGTCGTCTACGTCAGCCACGTCTCTTCCGCGACGGCCCTCGTCCTGCCGGTGGAGGAGATCGTCACCAGGGCCCGCGAGCTCGGACTCGTGACGATCGTCGACGGCGCCCACGCGCCTGCCCACGTGCCCGTCGACCTCTCCCGGCTCGGCGCCGACTACTACTCGGCCAACTGCCACAAATGGCTCTGCAGCCCCAAGGGAGCAGGCTTCCTCCACGCTCGCCCGGAGCACCACGAGCGCGTCGACGGCGCGATCGTCAGCTGGGGATACGAGCCCGGAGCGACGTTCTCCGAACGGATCGAGCAGCAGGGCACCCGCGATCCCGCGGCCTGCCTGGCCGTACCGGACGCGATCGCGTTCCAGGCGGAGCGCGACTGGGACGCGGTGCGCGCACGCTGCCACTCGCTCGCCTGCGAGGCGCGAAAGGAGTTGTGCGTGCTCGCCGGCTCGCAACCGCTCGCACCGGAGGAGATGCTCGGCCAGATGGCGGCCGTTCGCCTCCCCCGCCCCGCTCCGGAGCTCACCCACCGGCTCTTCGACGCGCACCGGGTCGAGATCCCGGTCACGGGCCCTGCGCGCGACCTGCTCCGCCTGTCCGTCGCCGCCTACACGACCCGCGACGACATCGACCGGCTGCTGTCAGCCCTCGCGGGGGAGCTTGACGCCGAGCACCGTCAGGAGGAAGAGCAGCCCTAGCCCGAGCAGCCAGAAGGCGACGATGCGTCGCGGATGCTGCGACTCCCGCAGGGAGTTGAGGGCGATCTTTCCCCACAGGATCACGAGGCCGACGGCCGCCGCACCGCCGACGACGATCACGGGCGCGAGATAGGCCGCCTTCTCGAACGGCCAGGCGAGCAGCCACGCCGTGAGCGCGACGAGCGCGACCACGACCGCGAGGGCGGCCGGATACCGGAATGCCCGCACGGCACCAGGGTACGCTTCGCCCGTGGAGGCAGCCGGCAACTACAGCTCCGGCGGCGACTACGTCGTCGAGTTCCTCGGCTACCGCTTCTCCTTCAACAGCCTCGACTTCGAGGAGCGCGTGACTGCAGCCGCCGTGAAGCTCGGCCTCGTCCCCGGGGCCGAGCTCGACGAGGACGAGACAGCCGACCTCGTGGAGCTCGTCGAGAGCGACGCGATCGCCACGCCCCGGAGCGCGCTCGGCGAGTACCTCGTCCGCCACTGGGACGCGCTCGCGCTCCTGCGCGGCGAGTCGCTCGTCTACTGGCTGAAGAAGCTCGTCTTCCGAGGAGCCTGGCTCGACCACCGCGTGAAGGAGGGTCTGCTCGAGGTCGACTGGGACGAGGCGAACCAGGACTTCACGTACGCCGACACGAACGGCGGGCGGGCGCTGCTCGAGCTCCTCCCCACGCCGAGCTGGCACGAGCTCCAGTACAGGCCTTGACGGTCCCACGCTGGTACGCAGCGGCGCTGCCCGCCTACCTCGCGGCGCTGCTCGCCGTCGACACGCAGGTCGGGCGGAGCGGAGAGCTCGGGCTCGGCGTCCTGACGGGCGCCGTGCTGCTCCTCGCCCTGCGGCCGCTGCCCCCGCTCGCGCGGGCGCAGGCGCTCGGTGTCGTCCTGTTCGCGACCGTCGGCGAGGTGACCGGGTCGCTCGTCTGGGGCGTCTACCACTACCGGCTGCACAACCTCCCGCCGTTCATCCCGCCGGCGCACGGGCTCGTCTACCTGAGCGGCCTCTCGCTGAGCAGAAGCCTGCGCGAACGCCCGCTCGTCTGGCTGGCCGGCGCCGGGGCCGCCGTCTGGGGAATCGCCGGCGTGACCGTGCTGCCGCGGCTCGACGCCGCCGGCGCGTTCGGCGTCCCGCTTCTGCTCGTCTTCCTCTGGCGGTCGCGCTGGCGGGCGACGTACGCCGGCGTGTTCCTCGTCGTCGGCGCGCTCGAGCTCTACGGGACGGGGATCGGGACGTGGCGCTGGGCGCCGGCCCTGCCGGGGCTCGGGATCCCGGACGGGAACCCGCCGAGCGGCGTCGCGAGCGGCTACGTCTGGTTCGACGTGATGGCGCTCCTCGTGGCGCCCTGGCTCGTCTACGTGGCCGGAGGGACGTTGAAGCCGAAGCGCGCGCTCCGCTCCGGCGCCGTCCGCAGCTCGATCCGGCGGAGCGATCCGATCGGGATGATGAGCGCGTCGGGATCGTCCTCGCGCGGGTTCTTGAGGTAGAGCGTCACCATCCCGAAGCCGGGCTCCGGCTCGATCCGCTCGAGGACGAACCGCGACGTGTCGGCGAGCTCGATCTCGACGATCGGCTTCTCGATTCCCGTGGCCTCGGCAAAGGCACGGATCGAACGCAGCACCCGCTCGACGAACGCCTCGTGCGGCAGCTCGTTGACGGGTGTCCAGAGCTCAGGCACGAACCTGAGCCTAGCGCGTCAGAACAGTCGCGCTTCGGGCTCGGGCGCGGCCCCGAGGTGCGCTCGCCCGAGGGCGGTGATCGTCCGTCCACGCGGCGTGCGCTGGATGAAGCCGAGCTGGAGCAGATATGGCTCGTAGACGAACTCGATCGTGTCCGGCTCCTCGCCGAGCGAAGCCGAGAGCGTGTTGACCCCGACCGGCCCGCCACCGTACTTCTCCACGATTGCCCGGAGAAGGTCGCGGTCGAGCCGCTCCAGCCCCGCCTGGTCGACCTCGAGCAGCTCGAGCGCCTCGCGTGCGATCGCCATCGTGATCGCTCCCTCGTGGCGCACCTCGGCGACGTCGCGCACGCGGCGGAGGATCCGGTTCGCCACGCGCGGCGTGCCGCGCGCCCGGCCGGCGATCTCGGTCGCCGCGTCGGCGTCGATCGCCACGCCGAGGATTCCGGCCGAGCGGCGGACGATGGTCGCGAGCTCGGCGGGCTCGTAGTAGTCGAGCCGGAAGGTCATCCCGAACCGGTCGCGGAGCGGTGAGGTGAGGAGCCCCGTTCGCGTCGTGGCGCCGACGAGCGTGAACGGCGGCAGGTCGAGGGTCAGCGTCCGCGCGGCCGCTCCCTGTCCCATCACGATGTCGAGCCGGAAGTCCTCGAGCGCCGGGTAGAGGATCTCCTCCGCGGCCCGGCTGAGCCGGTGGATCTCGTCGACGAAGACGACGTCGCGGGCCTCGACCGCGGTGAGGATCGCGGCGACGTCCTTCCGCTCGAGCGCCGGGCCGGCGACGGTGCGGATGCCGACGCCGAGCTCCTCGCGAATGATGTGGGCAAGGCTCGTCTTGCCGAGCCCGGGCGGGCCGACGAGGAGCACGTGGTCGAGCGCCTCGCCGCGGCCCTTCGCGGCGTCGAGCGCGATGGCGAGCTGTTCCTTCACCCGCTCCTGCCCGACGAACTCGTCGAGCCGGCGCGGGCGGAGAGTCCGCTCGACCTCTTCGTCCTCGTCGCGCAGGTCGGGCGCCAGGAACTGCGTGCTCACGCCGCCCTCTTCAACGCGAGCCGCACCCGCTCCTCCGGCGCCAGCTCCGGATCGACGTCGGCGAGGACGCGCTCGGCGTCGAGCAGCGACCAGCCGAGCTCGACGAGCGCGTCACGGGCGACGATGTGCGCGTCACCGCCGGCTTCCCCGGCCGGCAAGAGCCCGGGGTCGCCAAGCTTCTCCTTCAGCTCGAGCACGATCCGCTCGGCGGTCTTCTTCCCGATACCGGGGATCGCCTGGAAGCGTACGGCGTCTCCCCGCGCGATCGCGCGCCGCAGCTCGGCGACGGGCGAGCCCGACACGACCGCGAGCGCGACCTTCGGGCCGACGCCGCTCACGGTGAGGAGCTGGACGAAGAGCTCGCGCTCCTCCCGGTCGGCGAAGCCATAGAGCTGCAGCGTGTCCTCGCGGACGTGGAGGTACGTCTCGACGGAGATCTCGTCCGCGGAGTCGCCCTGGCGGGCGGCGGCCGGCGTGGCGTGCACGAGGTAGCCGACCCCGCCCACGTCGAGCACGAGCCCCTCCGGAGTCAAGGCCAGCGGTCTTCCTCGCAGGCGTGCGATCACGGAACGAGAGTACGCACGGGAACGGACGTTCCCGCCGCACTCGCGCACGAGCTCTCCGACTTCCTGTGGTCGATTCTCGTGCTCGCCGAATTGCTCTGGCGGTCAGAACCCTCACCGGCGCGGGGGCGGCGGCGTAACGCTGCGTTGCGCCGCCGCGGAGTAGCGGGCGAGCACGCGGAGCCTGCTCGCCCGCGACAGCACTTGCCTTGGCCCCTCCCGGCCCAATGTGTCCTCAGCACGGAGTCGACCGGAGACCGCGCTCTCCGGTCGGCGCAGTTCGATCTAGAGCGAGCGGGTGCGCGGCACCCGCGAGCTGCTCAGCCGGCCGCGAGCCGCAGGAGCGGCGGCGCGAGCGCGTGGCAGATCGCGACGGCGAGCGCGTCGGCCGCGTGGTTCGGCGTCGGCAACTCCGGCAGCGAGAGGATCATCTTGACCATCCGCTGCACCTGCTGCTTGTCCGCCCGCCCGTAGCCGCAGATCGACTGCTTCACGCGTGCGGGCGCGTACTCGCAGCAGGCGACTCCCGCGTTGGCGGCCGCGACGAGCACGACCCCGCGCGCCTGCCCGACGGAGAGCGCGATGCGGGCGTCTGCGCCGACGTACGACTCCTCGAGCGCCACGGCATCCGGCGCGTGCTGTGCGATGAGGTCCGCCACGCCGTCGTAGATCGTCTTCAGGCGGAGCGCCGGGTCTTCGCCGGACGGCGTCGACCAGCACCCGTGGAGAATGGCCTCGAGGCGCCCTCCGCTTTCGTGGACGATCCCGTACCCGCACGCAGCCGTCCCGGGGTCGATGCCGACGACCTTCACGGCACAGACGTTAGGCGGGCCGTCGGATGTTCCTCCGGAAGCCGCGAAAACCGATCCGGCCACGCGCACGTAGAGACGGTCGTGCGCAGGCTGCTCCTCGCCCTTCTGCTGTTCAGCCTCGGGCTCGGCACCGCGGTCCTCCTCGTCAGCCCGCGAGCGGGGGCGCGCGCCCTCGCCACGACGGTGACCGGGAGCGTCGGCACGTCCGGCACCCCCAACGCGTTCGCGATTTCCCTCTCGATCAGCGGCTCGAGCGTCGCACCGGGCGACTACACCTTCGACATCACCGACTACGCGACGATCCACAACTTCGACCTCATCAATCCCAGCGGCACCTCGGTCTTCAAGACGAGCATTTCGGGCACAGGCGAGTCCATGGGGGACGTGACCCTCACGCCCGGCACGTGGACGTACCACTGCGACATGCACCCCAGCCAGTTGAAGGGATCGTTCACCGTGACCGGCGGGACGACCTCGACGTCCACGAGCACCTCCACCAGCACCTCCACCAGCACGTCGACGAGCACGTCCACGAGCACGTCGACGACGTCGACCACGACGACCGTGCCGACCACGACGCAGCAGACGACGACCGGTCAGACCACGACGCAGCAGACGACCACGACGTCGACCACGACGGGCGGCGGTGGCGGTGGTCCCCTCAAGGTCCACATCCTCGGCGTGCACGCCACCCAGAACCTCGTGGTCGTGACGTTCAAGACGAACCAGCTCACGCGTGCCGTCGCGACGCTCAGCCACAAGGGCAAGCTCCTCGCGCGCGCCGCCGGAGACACGAAGCCCGGCAAGCCGAAGCTGAAGTTGAAGCTACGGCCGAAGCACGCCCTGAAGCAAGGGAGCTACGTCGTCCGGGTCAAGGTCTCCTGTTGCGGCAGAAGCACGACGACGACGAAGACGATCAGCGTCTCGTAGCTAGCCCGCGACCGCTTCGAGGACGCGTTCCGGGATGTCGAAGTTCGCGTAGACCTCCTGCACGTCGTCGTCGTCCTCGAGCTGGTCGATCAGCCGGAGGATCTTCTTCGCCTCGCTCTCGTCCTCGACCGCGACCGTCGTCTTCGGGAGCATCGTCAGCTCGGCGGACTCGATCTCGAAGCCGGCGCCCGCGATCGCCTCACGCACCGCCGCAAGCGACTCGGCGGCCGTGAGCACCTCGAAGCTCGAGCCGTCGAGGGAGATGTCGTCGGCTCCCCCCTCCGCCGCCGCGAGCGTCAGCTCGTCCTCGTCCGCGCCGTCCGCTGCGACGAGCACGACGCCGCGCCGCTCGAACAGCCAGGCGACCGCGCCCGAGGTGCCGAGGTTGCCGTCGTTCTTCGCGAAGATGTGGCGCACCTCGCTCGCCGTGCGGTTGCGGTTGTCGGTCAGCGCCTCGACGATCACCGCGACGCCGGCCGGGGCGTAGCCCTCGTAGACGACCGTCTCGTACGCCGCGGAGTCGGCGTCGGTGCCGGCGCCCTTCGCGATCGCCCGGTCGATGTTGTCCTTCGGCATCGAGTTGGAGCGGGCCTTCTCGATCGCGTTCTGGAGCGCGAGGTTCCCGGTCGGATCGCCGCCCCCCTCCTTCGCGGCGACGATGATCGCCCGCGTGAGCTTCGAGAAGAGCTTGCCGCGCTTCGCGTCGGCTGCGCCCTTCTTGTGCTTGATCGACGACCACTTGCTATGCCCGGACACTTCCCGCCTCCCTCACGATGTTCAGGAACCGCTCGTGCACGCGGGTATCGTCAGTCAGCTCCGGGTGGAAGGCCGCGACGAGGACGCGTCCGTCGCGCGCCAGCACGGGATGGCCGTCGACCTCCGCCAGCACCTGGACGTCGGGCCCTAGGTCCTCGAGCCAGGGCGCGCGGATGAAGACCGCGCGGAGAGGCTCCTCGCCGTCGCCGCTGCCGTCAGCAAGCAGCACGAGATCCGCCTCGAAGCTGTGCACCTGGCGGCCGAAGGCGTTCCGGCGCGTGGAGAAGGCGCCGAGCCCGAGGTGGTCGCGGTCGAGGATGATCATGCCGGCGCAGGTGCCGAAGATCGGGCCGGCGAAGTCGCGTACGGCCTCGTCGAGCCCGTAGAGGCGCATCAGGCGGCCGATCGCGGTCGATTCGCCGCCGGGAATGATCAGCCCGTCGAGCCCCTCGAGCTGCTCGGGCAGGCGCACGTCGACCGGCTCGGCGCCGAGCCGGCGCAGCACCGCCGCGTGCTCGCGGAAGTTCCCCTGCACGGAGAGGACGCCGATCCGGAGCCGGTTCTCCATCGCCGTTGATGGTAACGAGGGCTAGGCGGCGGCCGGTCCGTGGCCGGGGGCGACGACGCTCCCGCCGCCGGCGACGGCTCGTGCGTACGCGGCGAGTGTCAGCTCGACCTCGGCGAAGTCGCGCTCCGCCCCGCATTCGCAGGCGAAGCGGCCCCGCAGCGTGTCCGGCGTCCCGAGATCCGGGCGCTCCTCGAGAAACGCGTGGAGGTGCGCGGCGAGGTCGTCGTTCTCGGCACGACGGAGCTGGAACCGCTCTGGCGCGGTGCGGGCACGCGGCATCCCGGCGAGGGCTGGGAGCAGCGCCGCCTCGACGGCAGCGTAGACCCGGTCGAGATCGTCCCCGGGTGCAGCGCGCACGACCGGCGCGCCGAGCCGCAGCGCCTCCTCCTCGTGTCGCTGCCCGACGAGGATCTCCCGCTCGACGCGGTTGCGGGCCGCACGTGGCGGGTCGGAGGTGGTGCTGAATGAGCTGCCGCCGCGAACGGTGAGGTTCCGCTCCTGTGCCTCGGCAGCCGGGAGGATCCAGACTGCGTTCGGCGGCTCGCCCACGAACGGCTGGACGTTCGCGGGCCGGAGGGGCGGCCCCTCGACGACGAGCCCGACGCTCGAGGGCAGCTCGCGGAGGTCCTCGAGCAGCAGTGTCCAACGCTCGTCGTTCGCTGCGAGCGACAGCTCGGCCATCTCGCGCGGGTCGCCGAGCCAGCGCTCGTCGGGCGTCAGCTCGTTCCAGCGCGTCATGGCGGGAAGGCCCCGCTCGAGCCCGCGCGCGTGGTGCGCCTGCATGAGCTTGTCGACACCGAAGTAGCGGAGCCCGTGCTCGAGCGCGAAGCGGCGCGCGATCGTCGTCTTCCCCGCTCCGGGCGGGCCGCCGATCCAGAGGACGTGCTCCATCCGGCGGTCGAATCTAAAGCACACCGAGCTCGCTGGCAGCGCGGACGGAGGCTGTTAGGGTCCTAGGTGGCGGTCGTACTCGCCGGTTGGCGGTGCCGCCGGCCGAGGACGCCGAGCAGGACGAGCCAGAAGCCGAGGAGGCCGAAGGCGAGCGCCGGCGACCAGCCGCTGATGCCGGTCCCGGTCCCGCTGCCGTTGACGAGGCCGCCGGCGATGCCCGTCGGCGAGCCGACGACGTAGTGCGTCGTCGCGATGAAGAAGCCGATCGTCCCGAGCACGGCCCAGCTCGAGCGCCGCGTCGCGAAGGCGACCAGGACGAAGAGCAGCGAGAAGATCGAGACGACAGCGAAGTCGCCGTCGCTCGTGTGGCACCAGTAGAGGATCGCCCCGCCGACGAGCGCCCCGCCGACGAGGTGGAGCCAGAAGCTGGAGGGCCGGTCGAGCAGGTGGCCGAACATGAGGTAGGAGAGCCCGACGACCAGGGTGACGGTCGCCGTCCAGTTCCCGCCGGACGTGATCAGGTCGATGACGAAGACCCAGCCGACGACGGCCGAGATGAGCCGGATGAACGGGAAGCGGAAGCGGCGGCGGTCGTCCCACGCCGCGACGAGGATGAGCAGCTCGAGCGCCAGGCGAGCCCAGGACCACTGGCGGAAGTTGTCGAACGAGCCGTTCGTCCAGCCCCACCAGTTGAACAGGAGCGCGACGAAGATCCCCCAGGCGATCACCGAGGAGAAGGCGAAGATGCCTGCCGCGATCGGGCGGTCTCGCACGCGCAGGCCGTGGGCGATCGCGTAGAGGATCACGAGGATGAGCAGCGACCATGCAGCTCCCTGACCGGCGCCGTGGTATTGGCCCGACAGGTAGGAGAGGGCGGCGATCCCGCCGCCGAGCACAGTCAGCCCGCCGGCGTAGACGAGGAAGGTCGAGGACGTCCAGATCGGCTTCGTCTCGTGTCCGTGCACGAGGGAGGATCATGGCCTCCGCGCCGGACGGAGTCGCCGGGGGCTACCAGCCGCGGGTCTCGAGCAGCTCGCTCGGGTCGAGCGTCTGCGTCGAGATGCCCACCATGGGCTCGCCGAGGCCGGCGGAGACGCGGGCGAGGATCTCCGCGTCGCCGAAGTGCGTCGTCGCCTCGACGATCGCCTTCGCGCGGCGCTCCGGGTCGCCCGACTTGAAGATGCCGGAGCCGACGAACACGCCGTCGGCGCCGAGCTGCATGCAGAGCGCCGCGTCGGCCGGCGTCGCGATCCCGCCCGCGGTGAACGTGACGACCGGCAGCCTCCCGTTCTCCGAAACCCACTTCACGAGCTCGTACGGCGCCCGCAGCTCCTTCGCCTCGGCGTACAGCTCCTCTTCGCGGAGCGATCCGAGCCGGCGGATCCCGCCGAAGACGGCGCGCATGTGCGTCACGGCGTTGACGATGTCGCCGGTGCCCGCTTCGCCCTTCGTGCGGATCATCGCGGCGCCCTCGCCGATCCGGCGCAACGCCTCGCCGAGGTTCGTGCAGCCGCAGACGAACGGAATCGTGAACTGCCACTTGTCGACGTGGTGCTCGAGGTCGGCCGGCGTCAGCACCTCCGACTCGTCGACGTAGTCGACTTCGAGCGCCTGGAGGATCTGCGCCTCGGCGAAGTGGCCGATCCGGCACTTCGCCATGACCGGGATCGTCACGGTCTCCTGGATCTCGCGGATCTTCTCCGGGTCCGACATGCGCGCGACGCCGCCGTCGCGGCGGATGTCGGCGGGGACGCGCTCGAGCGCCATCACGGCGACGGCGCCCGCCGCCTCCGCGATCTTCGCCTGCTCGGCGTCGACGACGTCCATGATCACGCCGCCCTTGAGCATCTCGGCGAGCCCGCTCTTGACCCGCATGGTTCCGTACTCGGCCATCACCCTGAGTGTAGCCAGGCGCGTCCTGATAGAACGGGCCTCGTGGAACCGTGGTCGCGGGAGCCGCTGGGGCGCTTCGAGGAGCTCGAGATCGAGAGCGAGCTGCTGCGCGGCAACCCCCTCGGCGATCCGCACGTCCGCCCGCTCTGGGTCTATCTCCCCCCCGCCTACGAGGCCGAGCCCGACCGGCGCTTCCCCTCGATCTACCTGATCCAGGGGATGACCGGGCAGCTCGACATGTGGCGGAACCGCGCCGCCTTCCGTCCGAACGTGCGTGAGCTCGTCGACCGGCTGTTCGCGGAGGAGGGCTGCCCGCCGGGGCTCGTCGTCTTCGTCGACTGCTGGACGTCGTACGGCGGCTCGCAGTTCATCGACTCGCCCGGGACGGGCCGTTACCTCGACTACCTCTGCGACGAGATCGTTCCTTTCGTCGACTCCCGCTATCGGACGCTCGCGGAGGCGGCGCACCGCGGCATCGCCGGCAAGTCGAGCGGCGGCTACGGCGCGATGGTCGTGCCGATGCTGCGACCGGATGTCTTCGGCGGCCTTGCCACCCATGCGGGCGACGCGCTGTTCGAGCAGTGCTACCTCCGCGACTTCGCCGACGTCGCTCGCGCGCTGCGCGACGAGTACGACGGCTCGTACGAGAAGTTCTGGGAGGACTTCCGCTCCCGGCCCGCCTTCACGAAGCAGTCCGACTACCCGCTCCTCAACACCTGGGGCATGGCGGCGTGCTACTCGGCAAACGAAGACGGCTCGATCGACCTGCCGTTCGAGCCGGAGACCGGCCTGCTGCGCGAAGACGTCTGGCAGCGCTGGCTCGCGTGGGACCCCGTCCGCATGGCCCGGCGTCACGCGGAGGCACTGCGAGGGCTGCGCGCGATCTACATCGACGCGGGGAAGAAGGACGAGTTCTTCCTCGACCTCGGCGCGGAGGCCTTCCGGCGGGAGCTCGAGTCCCTGGGGATCACGGACGTCTTCTTCGAGCTCTTCGACGCCGGACACGGCGGGATCGAGTACCGGTACCCGGGCGCGATCCGCTACCTCGCCGAGCGGCTCCAGTAACCGCGGCGCCTCGAGCGAGAGGCACGCTGGCGCAAGCGAGTGCGCCCGAAGCCTGGTCCGGCTTGTGCTGTGGTTGTAGCGTCGGCGAGGTGAGAAGGTCTGGACTTCTCCTTGCTCTGGTCGGTCTCGCGGCGACGGTCACCAGCTGCGGCTCAGGTTCCGCGTTCTCGCCCGCCCTTCCGCACCACCTGCAGCGCGCTATCGCTGCGACGACCCCACTCCTCGCCTACGTCCCGACGGATCTTCCGGCTGGCTATCACTACACCGGCCACGCCCTCAGCCGAAACGGCTTCGACCTTTGGTTCAGCAAGCCGGGAGAGACGCCCGACCAGCTTGGCTACGACGTCACGAAGGCTCACTGTCCGGGGGCCGCGATGCACATCTTCAGCATGAACGGCGTCCGAATTCGGTGGGGCGGCACATACGAGGATCAGGAGGCGTGGCGTTGCTTCACGCGCAGCCACGTCTCTGTCGTCATCACGGCGGGTCGCTCAATCTCGGGCGATGACTCACTCGACACCCCGAGGCGACTCCACGACGCGCAAGACCTCGCTCGCCTCGTGGCATACATCAAACACATCCACTAGCCCGCCTCAGGGGACATTCCCGAACACTGGGGCAGGCGAGCGTCCTGTCGCTTGGTCTGTCGCAGATCGGTGGGTCGTGCCGTATAAACGGGTGAGATGCGAAGGGATCGCGTTACGACCGTGATGATCCTCCGGCCACTTCCCCCGGTGCCGCGACGCGCCCTCGCCGTGTTGGTCGCTGGGGTGGCTGTCGTGGTCGCGGCGGAACTCCCCATTCGCACCCATCGCTTCGCGAAGTGCCTCGACCCAAGCAGCGGTGCCTGCATGCGTTGGTACTACTGGGGCTCACCGCCGTGGGCGATCGCCCTTGCGGTCGTCGTGGGGCTCGCGGGACTCGCGGTCGCGTTTTTCCTGTACCAGCCCCACGCGCTGCAAAGCACGCCAGTTGCCCTGAGGCTTGCAATCGCCCTGCTGATCCTCGGCTCGGCCGTTGGGGGCGGGGCCGCCCTTCAAGGCCATCGAGTGGAGCGCGTCCTCCGCCCAACGTCAATGGACATCTACAGGCCGTGGTGGGTCTACCCAACAGCTGCTGCCCTCTGCGTGCTCGCCGTCGCCGTAGCCGCAGGCGTCCTACTAGCGGGCCGTCTTCGGCATCATCAGTAGCGCGGCTCACGCCCCGATACTCAGGGGTCATTCCGGAACACTGGCCCAGGCGAGCGATCACCCGCTGGCCTCTTTGTCAGCGATTGGGCCGAAGAGTTAGTGAATGTGGTGCCAGTTCGACCAGTTGCCAGCGGCGCTGCGGATGCGCACCCACTTCGGTGGGCTTGGCATCGTGACGCGGATGAGGCGCGATAGACGGACGATGCCTCGGCGCTTCGGGTTAGTAAGCACGACGTTGGTGCCGCCCCGGGGATGGCGGGAGAACTGCACCAGCGAGATGCCGGAACGCTTTTCCGTTGCCTGTAACCGCACGTTGTAGATTTGCGGTTGCAGCAGCCTCGCGGTGGTCCTCGCTGCGACCGCCAAGGTCGCGCTTTGGATGAGGGGACTTGTCGTGTCGAGGATGATCTCGTCCGTGTAGGTCCGCGTCGGGTGGGCGCTGTCTGGGAAGCGCACGTAGACGGTTATTGGGCCGTGTTCGCTGCCTTTGGCGAGCTTCCATGGAACCTTCGCGGCTAGGGGAACGGTCTTGGTTCCTCCGGCTGAACCGAAGCGGGCATCGTTCGAGATCAGCGCTTTTGAGGCATGGGCGGGCCAACCGAGGTTGAGCGTGACGTCCGGGGTGTTCGTGGCGTAGTCGCCGTCGTCGACCGAGAGGCCATCCACCGCCCAGGTCTGTACTGCCGGCGACGGATCGGTCAGCCCGACGTCGTTGGTGGCCCGGACGTCGAAGGCATGCGCTCCGGCGTCCAGGTCCGAATACGTGATCGGAGCGGTGCAGGGCGTCCAGTCTGCGCTGTCGAGCTTGCACTGGTACCTGGCGGAGGAGTCAGTGGACGAGAAGCTGAACGTCGCGCTCGTCGAGCTCGTCGTCGTAGCTGGGCCGTCGCTGATCGAGGTATCAGGCGGCACACTGAGAAACACGAACAACCCACCCGAATTGATGCCGGAACTAAAGCTGGTCGCGATGTCAGGGGCGTCGTCGCCGTTGAAGTCTGCGACCGCCACCGAATCGGGCCACATTGCCCCGTCGTCGGAGAGTTGAGGCCACCCGCTCAAGGGCGTAAAGCCGCCGCTGCCGTCGCCGAGCAGGACCGAGACGCCCTGGATGAAGCTGGGCGGGGGACTGCCGCCTGGCACGACGAGATCCGGGTGGCCGTCTTTGTTCACATCCGCCGCTTCGATTCCTGACGAGTTCCAGCTAGCGGCGAACGGCGAATCGCTGGCCGCGCTGAACCCTCCGCTCCCATCGCCGAGCAGTACCGACACACCCCCGGACGAGGTGCTGGAGAGCGCGAGGGCGACGGCGAGGTCGAGGTGGCCATCAGCGTTGAAATCGGCGGCGGTGACTGCGACCGGGTCGCCGCTCACCGGGAAGGGTGACCCGCTCGCAGGCGCGAAGCCGCCACTGCCATCGCCCAGCAGGACCGAGACGTCGCCATCGGTGTAATCCGTGACCGCGAGATCGGGCATCCCGTCGCCGTTGAAGTCGGCGACCGTGACACCCCGCCCTGCACCACTGCCACCGCCATAGAAGTGCGCCTCCGTAAAGTTGCCGGCGCCGTCGCCAAGCAGGATTCCCACGCCCTGCTCCGTGCCCACGGCAAGATCGACCTCGCCGTCACCGTTGAAGTCAGCCGCCGCGACGGACGACGGGTAATTCGGGTTGGGCCAGGCCGGCAAACCCCCTGGGGGAAGCCACTTGCTCGCCGAGGTAAAGCCGCCGCTGCCGTCACCGAGCAGCACGTGGAGCGCGTCGAGCGTCGTGACGGCGAGGTCGGGATGGCCATCACCGTTGAAATCGGCGACCGCCACCGTGTCCGGCTCGTTGAACGACCCGCACTCGTATTCACCGAGCGCGAACGGCGACCCGGCCGCCGGACTGAATCCGCCGTCGCCGGTGCCGAGCAGGACCGAAACAAAGTCCGCGCACGCCTGCTGGGTCACGACCACGAGATCCCGGTGGCCATCCCCGTTGAAGTCCGCAGCCGCCACCGCCGCGGGATGCCCCCCCGCCATGGGAGCGGGAATCGAAACCCCGTACGGCGACGCGGGAGTCGGAGCGAAAACGACCGCCCCCGCCGCAGGAACCCACAGGAGCACCGCGAGACCCCCCAAGACCATCGCTCGCCGGACTCCGCTCACAGCACCCGCACCCTCCGCCGCAGCTCGCGCTACCCAGTTAGGCGAACACCGCACAGTACTGCTGGAGTGTTCCGCCTACATCCGTTGGAACCACGCACCCTCAAAGACGTTCCCGAACGCTCGCCCAAGCTTGAGCTCTCACTCCCGGCGCCTGATCCTCCGCGTTCGCCAGCATGATTTCCAGGTCGATGGCGGGGTCTGTCCCCCCAAGCGTCCTGCCTCCTGGGTGTCCCGAGCGGCGGCCGCCGCCGGTCGGGGTTCCCGGTTGACGGGTCGCGGCGGATGTGGGAGCGTGGGGGCGTCAGAGCCCGGGGACTGCGCAAGCGGTTCGCGGGCTTTGGCATTTCTGGGCACGAGTCAGATCTCGGTGTCGGGCGAGAGGGACGCTCGCCCAGGCCAGTCGGTTCGCGGTTTGTGCGCCGACGCTGTACAACGAGGGGCGTGCGCCGCTCCGCTTTAGCTTCGACTCTCGCCGTGCTTGCTGCCGCGCTCCTCGCGGCTTGCGGTGCGTCCGGCCGGCCGTCGGCCGCAACCACCACGTACAGGGTCGCTCACCTTGCCGCGTTTCCCAGGGGCTCCGAGAGAGCCTGCGGCGTAAAGGGCAGCGCGAAGAAGTGCAGCGCCATCCTCGCCCCGTCCCTGCGGTCACTGCCGCCCGATCAGCGAACGCAGGTCGTTCTGGCGATTCGAAGCTTCCTCACGGCGGGAACCCACACGCACAAGTAGGAGCTGCGCGGTCTGCTCAGGGGACATTCCCGAGCACTGGCCCAGGCCGGTCAGCTCTGCCGTGCGGGAACGCTCCTGACGGCCATGGCGAGAGCTACGACCCAGCCGATGAATGTCCACCCGAGGAAGACGTTGATCACGATCACTGAGCCAATGTTGGGCACACCCCGCACCGCCCCAACGATCGTCGGAACGAAGTAGAGCGCGACGAAGAACAAGATTGCGACGGGACTCCCATAGCCCACGAGCCGATCCTTTACCTGTGAGCCACCGGAGTCAAGATCGCCTGGCTCGGGGGACATTCCCGAGCACTGGCCCACGCGACTCGCAATGGACCATTCGATGGCTCGCTCTTCGTACGAGCCTTCCGCGGGACATCGCTAGAACGAACGTCCAGAGGACTTGAAGCCTCGAGTGGGTAAAGACATGAGACGTGGCGCCGGCGGTCGTAGCCGAATCATTGACGAAGCGGTTCGGGACGCTCGTCGCGGTCGACGATCTCTCGTTTGCGCTCGAGCCTGGGACGATCACCGGCTTCCTCGGCCCGAACGGCGCCGGCAAGACGACGACGCTGCGGATGCTGCTCGGGCTCGCGGCGCCGACGAGCGGCCGGGCGCTTGTCTTCGGCGAGCCATATGCGCACGCTTGCGCGGCCTGCTCGGCGAATCGGGGCGGTGCTCGAGGCGACCGACTTTCATCCGGGCCGCTCCGGACGCGATCATCTGCGCATGCTCAGCGACGCGGTGGAACTGCCGCGCTCACGCGTCGAGGAGGTGCTCGAGCTGGTCGAGCTGACCGAAGCCGCCGGCAGGCGCGTCAAGGGCTATTCGCTCGGGATGCGGCAGCGGCTGGGTCTCGCCGCGGCGCTGCTCGGCGATCCCGAGCTCCTGATCCTCGACGAGCCGGCGAACGGCCTCGACCCGGAAGGGGTGCGCTGGCTCCGCGACTTTCTGCGCGCGTTCGCGGCCGGCCAGCGCACGGTGCTCGTCTCCAGCCACGTCCTCGCCGAGGTCGCGCAAACAGTCGACCAGGTGCTGATCATCAACCACGGCCGGCTCGTCGTCGAGTCCTCGCTCGAGCAGCTGACCGCCCGCGTCGGCGGCTCGGTCCGCGTCCGCAGCCCCGAACCCGACAAGCTCATCGCCGCTCTCGCGGCGCCGGCATCGAGACGACACCGAGCAACGAGCACACCGTGCTGGCGCACGGAACAACCAGCGAACAGCGTCGGCGATCTCGCCTTCGCCGCCCAGGTGCCAATCCACGAACTGATCGCGGAGAGCTCCTCGCTCGAGGACGTCTTCCTCGAGCTCACCTCGGAGCAGCCGGCGTGAACGGCCAGTTCAAAGCCGAGCTGCTGAAGATCCGCTCGACCCGCACCACGATCGGGCTCGTGCTCGGCATGATCGCGCTGATCCTGCTCTTCTCGCTGCTCTCCGGTCTGCTGACCAAGGCGCCGAACCTCGTCACCGCCGAGGACCAACGCGGCCTCCTGAGCGTCGGCAGCCTCGCCGGCGTCTTCTCCGCCCTCGCCGGAATCATGCTCATCACCAGCGAATACCGCTACGGCACCATCCGGCCGACCTTCCTGTTCACACCCAAACGGTCGCGCGTCCTCGCCGCCAAACTCGCGGCCGGACTGCTCGCCGGCCTCGTCTTCGGCATCGTCGCCGAGGGACTCGGCTTCGCAGTCGGCTACGCCGCTCTCGCCGGCCGCGGCATCCACCTCGCCCTCAACGGCAACCAGATCACCCTCCTCCTGCTCGGCACCTTCGCCGGCACCGCGCTCTGGGGAGCGATCGGCGTCGGACTCGGCGCGATCGTCCGCAGCCAGGTCGGCGCGATCATCGGCCTGCTCGCCTGGGGCTTCGTCGCCGAAAACCTCCTCTTCGCCTTCGTCCCCTCCGCCGGCCGCTTCGCACCCGTCCACGCATCAAGACGCACTGATCGGCCTCACCACCAAACACCTCCTCCACGCAACCGCCGGCGGACTGATACTCATCGCCTGGACCATCGCCCTCGCGCTCGCCGGCGTCGCACTCGCAGCCCGCCGCGACGTCAACTAACCCGGCGCGTCCGCCGCGGAGGGCGTAGTCGTCCACACCTCGAGCGGTCGGCGTAGGCTATCGGCATGTGGCACGTCCTCACCTGGCACGACGGCACGCTCGCAATCGCGTGGTGGGTCGTGATCGTGCTCATCGTCGCGCTGCTGTCGATCGGCGGATCGGCCGCCGCGCACCGGAGATAACCACGCCTGCCGGGGCGCGCGACTTCGGCCAGCCTCCCGTCAGGAGGCGCACATGATCCCGTCGATCCGAACCGCCGACGTCACCGGCGCGGTCGGCTTCTACACCGACAAGCTCGGCTTCGAGGTCGTTCGTTCCAGCGAGGGGCACGTCTCCCTTGCCCTCGGCGACGAGCAGTTGATGCTCGAAGCGGCGAGCGCCTTCTACTCGCCGGAGTACAACGAGGCGATTCGTGCGCGGATGGGAACGGTGTCCCCACACGCGCTGTACATCGAGGTTCCGGAGGTCGAGTCGTACTACGAGGCGCTGCGGGCCGCGGGCGTGCAGGTCGTCGACCCGCTCCTGCCGCGGCCGTGGGGGCAGTCGGAGTTCACCATGGCCGATCCTGACGGCAACTGGCTGACCTTCTGGGCCGTGACGTCCTAGCGGGGCTCGGGCCGACCAGGCGTCGTCCGCTCGACGGAAAGCGACAGCGCGCGGATACATTCGCCGGCATGGCGACGAAACCCCCCAGCCCCTCGCTATCCGAGTCGCAGCTGGCGAAGCTGGCAGGTCTGGGAGAGGAACGGACTGCAGCCGTGGGCGACGTGCTGTTCCGGGTCGGAGACGCCACCTACCCCTTCATCGCCATCCGCGAGGGCGAGGTGGCCATCCTCGATGCAGCCGGCAACGAGATCATCCGGCACGGCGCCTCGAGCTTCCTCGGCGAGCTGAACCTCCTCTCCGGACAGACCGTCTTCCTGACGGCGGTCGTGACCAAGCCGCTGCGCTACGTCGCAGTCGACCGCGACGTATCCGCGCGTCGCTGTTCGACGACGGACCGCTCAGCGACCTCGTCCTCTCGACGTTCATCGCCCGCCGGGAGGCGCTGCAGCGTGTCCAGGGGATCGGCCTGGAGATCGTCGGCCCGCGGTCGTCCGAGGCGACGATGCGGATGCTCGACTTCATCCGCGCGAACCGGCTCCCCTTCACCTGGCAGGACGCCCGCCCGCCGGACGGAGCGGAGCCGCCGCTCGTCAGGCTTCCGGGCGGCACGGAGCTGCAGCACCCGACAGAAGGCGAGGTGCTGCGGACGCTCGGGGTCGGCCGCGAGCTCGCGCCGCACGAGGAAGTCGACCTGCTCGTGGTCGGCGGCGGCCCCGCCGGGCTCGCCGCGGCCGTCTACGGCGCCTCCGAGGGGCTCGAGACGTTGATCGTCGAGGGCACCGCGCTCGGCGGCCAGGCCGGCTCGTCGCGCAGGATCGAGAACTACCTCGGCTTCCCGGCCGGGATCACCGGCAGCGAGCTGACCGGCCGCGCCGTCAGCCAGGCGCGCAAGTTCGGCGCTCGACCCGCAACGCCGTACCGTGCGATCGCGCTCGAGCCCGGCGACGGGCGGCACGTCGTACGGCTCGAGGAGGGGCAGGAAGTCGCGGCGCGGGCCGTCGTCCTCGCAACCGGCGCCGAGTACCGGCGACTTCCGCTCGACAACCTCGCGGATTACGAGGGTGTGAGCGTGTTCTACGCGGCCGGGCCGCCCGAAGCTCAGCTGTGCGGCGCGTCCCGCGTGGCCGTGGTCGGCGGCGGCAACTCCGCCGGACAGGCCGCAGTCTGGCTCGCGCGAGGCGGAGCGCTCGTCACCCTGCTCCACCGCCGCAGACGACCTGCGCGAGACGATGTCGGACTACCTGCTCCGCGAGCTCGATCGCGTCGGGGTAGCCGTCCGCGACCGGAGCGAGATCGCCGCCCTGCACGGGACGGACGGGAAGCTCGAAGCCGTCACGCTCAAGGACGGCGAGCGCCTCCCCTTCGCCTTCCTCTTCTTCTTTCTGGGCGCGAGACCGTGCACGGAATGGCTCGACGACGCAGTCGCGCGCGCTGCCGACGGCTTCATCCTCACGGGTGGGAGTGCCGGCGCCGACAACCTGCTCGAGACGAGCGTGCCCGGCATCTTCGCGGCCGGCGACGTCCGCTACGGTTCGACCAAGCGTTGCGCAACCGCTGTCGGCGAAGGATCGATGGCCGTCCAGTTCGTCCACCAGCACCTCGCAGCTCCGAAGGCTCCGGTCGGATGACCGACGTCTGCAGCCACCTGGACCAGGTCGAGCTGCGCGAGCTGCCCGGATCCGTCGACGGCTGCGAGGAGTGCCTGCGCGACGGCGGCAAGTGGCTGCACCTCCGCATCTGCCTCACGTGCGGCCACGTGGGCTGCTGCGACGACTCCCCGAGCCGCCACGCGGCCGCGCACCAGCACGAGACGGCGCATCCGATCATCCGCTCGCTCGAGCCGGGCGAGGAATGGTGCTGGTGCTACCTCGACGAGGTCGGCTTCGTCCTCGAAGGGCTACGAGGCACGACGCGGATCCCGCCCTCACCGCTCTTGAACTGACCTGGAAAGGAGCACGCAATGGCAACCGACACACACGAGGCGCAGCTCCCCGCGCTCGACGAGCATCACCGCCGCGAGACGGGCAGCGAGCTGCAAGCGACGCTCGTCGAGCTCGTCGATCTGTCGCTGATCGGCAAGCAGCTGCACTGGAACATCTACGGGCGGCCGTTCAAGCCGCTCCACGAGCACCTCGACGACCTCGTCGACTCCTGGCGCGAGCTGTCCGACACGGTCGCCGAACGGGCGGTCGCGCTCGGCATCGCCCCCGACGGTCGAGCCGGAACCGTCGACGGCGCCTCCGGCATCGAGCCGATCGACGCCGGCGCCCTCGACACCGACGCGGCGCTGCGCGAGCTCGTCCCGCGCCTGGCGGACGTCACCGAGCGGATCCGGGCTCGCATGGACCGTCTCGGCGAGATCGACCTCGCGTCGCAAGACGTCCTCGTCGAGGTCGTCCGCGAGCTCGAGAAGCAGCTGTGGATGCTGCGGGTGTCGCTGCCTGCCGCCTGATCGGCAGGGCGGGTTAGGGAGTCGACTCGCCGACAGGCCCGCGGCCGGTGTCTCCCGGCTCCTCGAGCCGGCCGTGAGCGAGCTCGAGCAGGTCCTCCAGGACGAACAACGACTGGGCCAGCATCCGGCGGCCGCGCCCGGCCAGGTACCCGACGACGAGGCCGGCGGCGACGTAGCTCACGAGCCGCGTGAGCGCGTCGGCGCTGGATGAAATCGCTCCAGACGAGCACGCCGCCCCGGATCCCGAGCTCGTAGAGGAAAAGCGCGAGAGCGCCGGCCAACGCACCGGCGGGGGCGCTCGTCGCCGCTGCCGCGAGGATCACGGGCACGTAGAAGCCCTGGCCGAGACCGAGACCCGGACGGCCGTACGCCAGCAGGAGCGCGAAGACCCCGCCGTACGCGAGTGCGGAGACGATGGGCAGTCGCTGCGGGATCGAGATGCCACGCAGAACCGCCGTCACGCCCCGCATTTCATCGCCGGACCGCGGCGGACGCAAATAGGTTCGCGATGAATCGGGACTAGGCCGGCCGATGGCAGACGGCCTCGACGTTGTTGCCGTCGGGGTCGAGGACGTAGCCGCCGTAGTAGTCGGGGTGATACCACCGGAGGCCGGGCGCGCCGTTGTCGGTGCCGCCCGCCTCGATCGCCGCCGCGTGGAAGGCGTCGACCTGAGCGCGCGTCTCGGCCGCGAACGCGACGTGCAGCCGGCCCCGGACAGGCTCGCCGTGGCCTTCGAGGAAGAACGACGGCCTTCCCGTCTTGCCGAACCCGGCAGCCGCTCCGGAGAACTCCATGAGGAGCGTGTATCCGAGCGGCGCGAGAGCTTTCTCGTAGAACGCCTTGCTCCGCTCGTAGTCGGCGACGGCGAAGCCGACGTGGTCGAGCACCGTCACTGCTCTGCTCCGATCTCCACCAGCCGCTCGACGACGCCGGTCAGGAGGATCCTGCGCATCCCGGGAGGCTAACGGCAGGTAGTGTCGCCGGCCGTGCGGGAGACGCAGTTCGAGTATCTGCACCACCTGGTCGTGGTGCCGGTGCTGCTGAACGAGGTCGAACGACGCTTCGTCCTCGACTCGGGCATCGGCCTGAACCTCGTCCGCGCCGACCTGGACGGCTGCGCGCCGACGGGCTCGTCGTTCACGGGCAGGCGGATGTCGGGGCAGGAGGTCACACTGCCGCTCGCGACCGTGCCGAGCCTCGCCTTCGCGGACGTTCTCGTCGAGGACGCTCAAGTCGGGCTGCTCGACATGGACGGCTTCCCGCCGGCGCTGGCCGAGATCGACGGGTTCCTCTCGCTGGCCTTCCTCCGCGAGCGGCCGTTCACGGTCGACTACGAGCGACAGGTCGTCCGCGACCCCGGCCGGCGCGACCGGGAGGGAGATCCCGGTGCGGGTGGACGTCGACGGGCCGGCCGTGACCGCCTTCATGCCGTTGACGATCCCCGGTTGCCGCACGATCGAGGTCGAGGTCGACATGGGCAGCGACTCGCTCATCCTCGACGAGCGTCTCGCCGCCGAGACGGGTGTCGACCTCGCTGCCGCCGAGGTGCGCCGCGAGGAAGGCGTCGACGAGACGGGCAACCGCTACGTCCGCAGCTTCACGCGCCTGGCGGGGGCGATCCACCCGGCGGGAGCGCCCGAGCTCGCCCAGGACACACCGGAGGTGATGTTCCAGTCGATCATCCACGACGGCCTGCTCGGACACGCCTTCCTGAGCAGACACGCCGTCACCTGGGACATCCCCCGCTCCCGCCTCGCTTTCTCCCCGAGGTAACGCCGACCCGGCCGGAGCGCGGTACCCTCCCCGGCCTCGATGGGGATCGCGAATCGCACGCTGGGCCGCGTTCCGCAGCCGTGGCGGAAGATCGTCGACTGGCTGCTCACGCTCGGGATCGCAATCGTGGTCGTCCTCGTCTTCGAGGCCGAGGTCGCGAAGCCGTACCGCATCCCCTCCTCCTCCATGGAGCCGACGCTCGACTGCGCCCGGCCCGGCTACGGCTGTGTGGGTTCGGCGGACGACCGCGTCCTCGCACTCCGGCTCGAGTACGACTTCGAGTCGCCGCAGCGCGGGCAGATCGTCGTCTTCCATGCCCCGCCGAGGGCCGCCAACTGCGAGGCCGGCGACGGCGGAAACACGTTCGTGAAGCGGCTGATCGGACTGCCCGGCGAGACGGTGCGCGAGGACAGGCGCGGCTTCATCTGGATCCGCCGGCCCGGTTCGTCTCGCTGGACGGAGCTCGACGAGCCGTACGTGACCCGGCAGCACCGCCTCTCCGACGCCGCGCACTTCGGCAAGACATGGCACGTCCCGCAGGGCGAGTACTTCATGCTGGGAGACAACCGGGGCGCGTCCTGCGACTCGCGCACGTGGGGCTCCGTCCCGCGTGCGAACCTGATCGGCCCGGTCGTCCTGACGTACTGGCCGTTCGGCCGGATCGGCGCGCCGTAGCCCGCGGCCGCCGCTCGCCTCGGGGTGTGTCTCAGGTTGACGTCGTTGAGGGTTTGATCCAGAGGGATGCGTGGCTCGGGTGTATCGCCCCTGTGACAGCGGCGAGCATCTCGCTGTGGACGGTGTCGAGGTCGACGGCGTCGCGGAGCCGAAGCGCGAACGCTGCGACGATCGCTTCGGCGTCGTAGCGGCCGCGGTTGAAGCGCCGGTCGACCAGCCGTTGCACTCTGAGCCGGAGCGGGTTGAAGAGTGCCGCGGCCGCGAGGGTCGAGGCGGCGACCCCGACAGGCGAGGAGAACGGCAACACGTCGGTCGCCAGCACCACGATCCCGACGAACACCCCGGCCAGCAGCCCGGTGATGATCAGGTAGGAGAGGGTGCGGCTGATCAGCCGGTCGATCTCGTACAGGCGGTACTTCAAGATCCCGACGCCGAAGCTGATCGGAAGCGCGATCAAGCCGACGACCAAGCCGACACCTCCGATGACGTGCAAGAGCGTCGACGAACGTAGCGCTCAGGGCCGTCACGAGCAAGAGGCCGGTGATCCCGAGCGCGCCGCCGCCGCTGAGCCACTTGAGCTGCTGGCGATAGTCGCCGGTCGAGCGCCGGTAGCTGAGCACGAGCCGGAGCACCCAGGCCAGGCAGAACCCCAGGTAGCCGACGACGATGACGGCGGTTGCGATGGTGCCGCCCGGGAGTGGCACCCGTCGAGGCGAGCTGGCCCTGCGAGTCGACCTCGATCCGCCGTGCGGAGATGCCATCCGCGGTCCTGCCAGCAGTTCGTCGCGACGAAGATCGCGGCGATGCGAGGTAGCCCCAGAGCGCCCGGCGCCAGCCGGGCGAGAGCCGGCCGTCGGGGAAGAGCGCAACCGGCAACGGGAGGAGGACGACCAGCCACATCCAGGCGCCAGGCGTGGCAAGAAAGACGGCGACGCGGCCGAGCGGCAACCCGTGGTAGCCGTGCCGGTAGCGGAGAATGGCGTACTGCGCAGCATCGTCCGCTGCGGCGACTGTGAAGGTCAGCAACAGCAGGACCGAGCCGACCGGGTTCCGCGGCTGGCGCCGTGCGATGAGTGCCCCGACGATCCCGAACGGAATCATGAATATGGAGATGAAGCCGCCCTTGCCCCCGAGGGGCGTGAGAGCCATGGAGGCCAGGATCGACAGCAGCGCCGCGACGCCCAGCACGCGCGCCACGCGCGACGAGGCCAACCACGCCAAGCTGGTCGTGGCCTCCGACGCATCCTCGATCTCGCGTTCTGCTGGGATCCCGCGAATCTAGACTCCGCCCGTCCCGAAAGCGTTACGGCCGAACCGGAGAAGCCGAGCCTGTGCTAGGTCGGGAGGCCGATCGGACAGGCGACCCCGGTGCCGCCGAGCCCGCAGTAGCCGTTCGGGTTCTTCGCCAGGTACTGCTGGTGGTACGGCTCCGCGTAGTAGAACGGGCCGGCGGTTGCGAGCTCCGTGGTGATCGCGCCGTAGCCGGCGCGCGTGAGCTCCGCCTGGAACATGTCCCGCGACGCCTCGACCGCTGCGCGTTGTACGTCGTCCGCCCAGTAGACGGCCGAGCGGTACTGCGTCCCGCGGTCGTTGCCCTGGCGCATCCCCTGCGTCGGGTCGTGGTTCTCCCAGAACAGGCGGAGGACTCCCTCGAGCGGGAGCACGTGCGGATCGAAGACGACGAGCACGACCTCGGCGTGCCCCGTCCGGCCGGAGCAGACCTCCTCGTACGTCGGGTTCGGCGTGTAGCCGCCGGCGTAGCCGACCGCCGTCGTGAACACCCCGTCAGCCAGCCAGAAGACGCGCTCGGCTCCCCAGAAGCAGCCCATGCCGACGACGAGCTGTTCCGTGCCTTCGGGGAATGGTGGCACGAGTGGCGTCCCGAGCACCTCGTGCCGCTCAGGCACGGGCATCGGCTCGTCGCGCCCCGGCAGCGCCTCGTCGGGGCCGACCTGCTCGACCTTCTTCGCGAAGAGGAACATGACGCCAGCTTACGTACCGCGTCTCACCGGGCGCTCACGAGACGCGGATACCGTCGCGTCGTGATCGAGGCCCGCGATCTGACCAAGGACTACGGCGAGAAGCGGGCCGTCGACGGCCTCAGCTTCACCGTCCGGCCCGGAATCGTCACCGGCTTCCTCGGCCCCAACGGCTCGGGTAAGTCCACGACGATGCGGCTCATCCTCGGCCTCGACCGGCCCACGGGCGGCGACGTCACCGTCAACGGACGCCACTATCGCGACCACGCAGCGCCACTGCACGAGGTCGGAGCGCTGCTCGAGGCGCGTTCCGTCCACACCGGACGCTCGGCGTACAACCACCTCCTTGCGCTCGCGCAGACCCACGGGATCCCGAAGCGGCGTGTCGCCGAGCTCATCGACCTCGTCGGGCTGCACGAGGTCGCGCGCAAGCGCGCCGGGCAGTTCTCGCTCGGTATGGGCCAGCGGCTCGGGATCGCGGCGGCACTGCTCGGCGACCCGAAGACGGTCATGCTCGACGAGCCGGTGAACGGGCTCGACCCGGAAGGGATCCACTGGGTGCGCAATCTCCTCAAGGGTCTCGCGGCGGAAGGCCGGACGGTCTTCGTCTCCTCGCACCTGATGAGCGAGATGGCGCTCACCGCCGACCACCTGATCGTCATCGGCCGCGGCAAGCTGATCGCCGACACGAGCGTCGAGGACTTCGTCGAGCGAGCCTCCGAGAAGGTCGTGCTCGTCCGGACGCCCGAGCTCGAGCGGCTACGGACGGAGCTCGCCGGCCCCGGCGTCTCGTTCGTTCCGGCCGAGCGCGGAGCGCTCGAGGTGCGCGGGTTGACGGCGGAGCAGGTCGGCGACGCGGCCGCGGCGGCCTCGATCGCGCTGCACGAGCTGACGCCACAGCAGGCGTCTCTCGAGGAGGCGTTCATGAACCTCACGCGCGACGAGCTCGAGTTCGCCGCCGAGGTGGAGGAGGTGGCAGCGTGACCGCGGTCACGCCCACCGTGCGCCTGCCCCGGCTCGAGAGCCCGGGCCGCGTCACCTTCCGCGGTGTCCTCCTGGCGGAGTGGACGAAGCTGCGCTCGGTGCGTTCGACGGCGTGGTCGCTCGGCGCCGGCTTCCTCCTGACGATCGCCTTCCCGGTCGTCTTCTCCTTCGTCACCTCCTCGCACTGGGGGACGATGTCTCCGCACGAGCGTGCGAGCCGCCATCCGCTCGACATCGCGCTCGCAGGCGTCAACGTCGCGCAGCTGGCGATCGCCGTGCTCGGCGTGCTCGTGATCACCGCCGAGTACTCGACCGGCTCGATCCGCGCCAGTTTCACGGCCGTCCCGAAGCGCCTGCCCGTGTTCTGGGCGAAGCTCCTCGACTACGCGGCAGTCTCGCTCGTGCTGATGGTGCCGGCGGTGCTCATCAGCTTCTTCGCGAGCCAGGCGATCCTGGCCCGGCACGACATCCTCCAGGTCCCGTTCAGCCACCCGGGCATCGCCCGCTCCGTTCTCTTCGGCGCGGTCTACGTGATGATGGTCGGAATCTTCGCTCTCGCCATTGGCGCGATCGTGCGGAACACGGCGGGCGGGATCGCGACCTTCGCCGGCATCTTCTTCGTCCTGCCGCCGCTGATGTTCACGCTGCCACAGAGCTGGAACAACGCCATCAGCCAGTACCTGCCGAGCGAGGCGGGACGGCAGATCTTCTCGCTCCAGCACGGCGCGCACACGCTGACGCCGGTCGCCGGCGGCCTCGTCTTCGCCGGGTACTGCGCCGCGGCGGTCGCGCTCGCCGCGCTGCTGCTCGTGCGCCGCGACGTCTAGTGGTGTAATCGGGAACGTTGCCCGGCGAACGTTTCCGGTTGCATCACTAGAGACCGGTTCGCCTGCGACCATGCAGGCGTGACCGAGGAGAGCCGCACCGCTCGCGTCCTCACGGACGCGGCCGCGATGAGCTCGGCTGCCGCGAGCTCCTTCGCGCGGGGCCTGACGCACATCCTCGGAGGCGCCGAACGAACGCGCGTGGTCGTCCTCCTCGCCTGCGTGCTCGGGCTCGCCGGCGCGGACGCGGCGACGGTCGGGGCCTCGGCGACCGAGCTGCGGCACGGCCTCCACATCACGAACACGGACATCGGCCTGCTCGTGTCCGTGACGGCGCTCGTCGGCGCCGTCGCGACGCTCCCGTTCGGCGTCCTCGCGGACCGGGTCCGCCGGACGACGACGCTGGGCCTCGTGATCTTCCTCTGGGGCGGGGCGATGCTGTGGAGCGCGACCGTCCCGAACTTCCACGAGCTCCTCGTCGCCCGGCTCTTCCTCGGCGCGGTCGTCGCCGCCGCCGGCCCGCTCGTCGCATCGCTCGTCGGCGACTGGTTCGCCGGGGCGGAACGCGGCCGCATCTACGGCTTCATCCTCACCGGCGAGCTGCTCGGAGCCGGCTTCGGCTTCGCGGTCACCGGCGACATCGCGGCCCTGTCCTGGCGGGCCGCCTTCGTCATCCTCGCCCTGCCGGCGTTCGTGCTCGCCTGGCTCGTCCTGCGGCTCCGCGAGCCGGCCCGAGGCGGGGGCGGCGCGCTCGCGTCCGAGACGCAACCGCTATCGGTCGAGGCCGACGAGACCCACGAGACCCTCGCGCAGCAGCTTGCCCGGGAGCGCGGGATCCAACCGGACCCCGCGCTCGTGACGAGCCGCGACCTGCGCCGCGCATCCCTGCCCCAGGCTTTCCGCTACGTGCTGGGGGTGCGCACGAACCTGTTCCTCATCGGCGCGACCGCCTGCGGCTACTACTTCCTCGCCGGCATCGAGACCTTCGGCTCGGAGTTCGCGAAGGAGCAGTACGGGATCGACCAGGCGCTCGCCAACCTGCTCCTGCTCGGGATCGGAGGCGGTGCGGTGGTCGGCGTCCTCTCGGGTGGCGCGATCGGCGACGCGCTGCTCCGGTCCGGCCGGCTGACCGGAAGGATCTGGACCGCCGTCGTCGGCGCGGCCGGCACCGTGTTCCTGTTCCTGCCGGCGCTGCTCACGCGGAGCGCGTTCACCGCCCTCCCCTATCTCGTGGCGGCGGTGCTGCTCCTCACGCTCCAGAACCCGGCGGTCGCCGCGAGCCAGCTCGACATCATGCCGCCGTCCCTCTGGGGCCGGGCGGAGTCGGTGCGGACGCTGCTCCGCTCTCTCGCCATGGCCTTGGCGCCGCTCATCTTCGGCGCCGTCTCCGACAACGTCTTCGGCGGCGGCCGCTCGGGCCTGCAGTGGACGTTCGTCGTCATGCTCGTGCCGCTCGCCGCGAGCGCCTGGCTCCTCTTCAAGGCCCGCCGGACGTACCCACGCGACGTGGCGACCGCCGCAGCCGTGGCGCAGGCGACGGGTTACGCTGACCGCAAAGACGCGCGGGCCCGTAGCTCAGCGGTCAGAGCAGCGGACTCATAATCCGTCGGTCCCTGGTTCGAATCCAGGCGGGCCCATCGTGTTCCGCTCGCCCGCTCCGCCGGCGCAGGCTCGCTTCGCTCACGTGCGCAAGCGCTCCGCTTTCCGCTTGCGGATGAGCCACGCCCGCCATGTCGGTCGCGGCTCGGGCCACAGAGACCTGCAGGATCCACTGAGGGAGGGATGGTTCACCTCCGGCGCGGGGTAGCCATTGGCGCAGAATGGCGGCGACGATGAAGGTCTTCCAGCACGAGACGCGTCTCCGCACCGCCGGCGGCCTCACCGTCACCGACATCACCGAGGACGTCCAGCGCGCCGTCCGCGAGAGCGGCGTCACCGACGGGATCGCCTGCGTCTACTCGCCGCACACGACTTGCTGCGTGCGCGTCAACGAGATGGAGACGGGGTTCCTCGAGGACTTCACGAGCCTGCTTCGCCAGCTCGTCCCCCACGACACGTACTACGCGCACGACGACTGGGACCGCCGCACCGAGAACATCTGCCCCGAGGACATGGACCAGGGCAACGGCCACTCGCACTGCATGGCGATGTTGCTCGGCACCGCCGGCGAGTCCGTCCCCGTCCGCGAGGGCGAGCTGCTGCTCGGGACGTGGCAGCGCGTCCTCTTCATCGAGCTCGACCGCGAACGCGACCGGCGCTGGCTCGTCCAGGTCGTCGGGACCTAGCGAGCCGACTCGACCCGAGCGAGGAAGCCCCGCACCGCTGCGAGGTAGCGGTTCGTCTCCTCGAGTAGAGCAGTGTGCGCGCTCTCCTCGAAGACGACGAGGCTCCGCGTGCGGCAGGGCAGCGGCGATCGTCTCCGCCTGGCGCGGCGTCGCCTCGTCGTAGCGCCCGCAAAGGACGAGGGCCGGCGCCTCGATCTCGCCGAGCCGCGGCGTCACGTCCCAGCCGGCGAGGACGCCGGTCGGGAGCGACTCGCTCGGCCCCCACATCGCGTTGTAGACCTCGTGGTTCGTCGCGCGCAGCGACTCCTCGAGAAGCGGCGGCCACGGGTCGAGCCGGCAGAGGTGCCGGTGGAGGAACGCTTGCATCGCCTCCTCGTACTCGGGATCGTCGGTGGTGCCGGCCGCCTCGTGCCGGTCCAGCACCTGCCGGATCTCGAGCGGCAGCTCGGCGCGGAGGCGCAGCGACTCCTCGCGCCAGAGCGCGGCGCTCGACAGCGTCGACGAGAGGACGAGGCTCTCGAGGCCCTCCGGCTGCGTGAGCGCGTACTCGAGCGCAAGCATCCCTCCCCACGAATGGCCGAGCAGATGGATCCGGTCGAGGCCCAGCGCGTCGCGCAGGTTGGCGAGCTCCGCGAGGAAGAGCTCCATCGTCCAGAGCGACGGATCCGACGGTTGCGACGATCTCTCCGAACCGAGCTGGTCGTAGAAGACGAGCCGCCGCTCGTCGGCGAGCGACTCGAGGAGGCCCATGCCGCGGCTCGTGCCGCCCGGGCCGCCGTGCAGGAGCACGAGCGGCAGCCCGCCGCCTTCCCCGACAGTCCGGTACCAGGTCTCGTAGCCCCGGAACGGGATCCGCCCCTCGTCGATGCGCGCGCTCACTCGGGCGTCACGTACGCGGCCGAAAGCCCGCCGTCCACCACGAACGTCGCTGCGTTCACGTAGCTCGACTCGTCGCTCGCGAGGAAGAGCGCCGCGTTCACGATCTCCCGCGGCTGCGCCATCCTCCCCATCGGCACATGCACGAGCCGTCGCTCCGCCGCGCCGGGCGTCTCGCTCCAGATCCGGAGCAGCAGCGGCGTCTCGACCGGCCCCGGGCAGAGTGCGTTCACCCGCACGCCCTGCTTCGCGAACTGGACGCCGAGCTCCTTGCTCAGCGAGAGCACGGCTCCCTTCGACGCCGTGTACGAGATCTGGGACGTCGCGGCCCCGACGAGCGCGACGAACGAGGCGACGTTGATCACGGAGCCGCCGCCGCGCTCGAGCAGGTGCGGGATGCCGTGCTTGCAGCAGAGGAAGACGCCGCGGGTGTTCACGGCCTGCACGCGCTCCCACGCCTCGAGATCCGTCTCGAGGATCGACGCGTCGTCGGCGGGCGAGATGCCGGCGTTGTTGTAGAGGACGTCGATGCCGCCGAACCGCTCCACCGCAGCGGCGTACATCGCCTCGACGGAGGCCTCGTCCGCGACGTCGACCTGCACCGCGAGACCTGCCACCTCTGCCGCGACGTTCTCCGCCGCCCGGCCGTCGACGTCTGCGACGACGACCTTCGCACCCTCCTCCGCGAAGCGGACGGCCGCGTCGGCGCCCATCCCGCCGCCGGCGCCGGTGATCACGCAGACCTTGCCTTCGAGACGACCCGCCATCAGCCCTCCGTCGAGTAGTAGACGTTCTTGACCTCGCTGTACCCGGCAAGCCCGTGCATGCCGAGCTCGCGGCCGAAACCGCTCCGCTTGAAGCCCCCGAACGGCGTCGAGACGCGCACCGACGAGTTCGAGTTGATCGAGAGGACGCCCGCCTCGATGGCGCGCGCGACCCGCAGCGCCCGGCTGCCGCTCTCGGTCCAGATCGACCCCGAGAGGCCGTACTCGGAGTCGTTCGCGATCCGGACAGCCTCGGCCTCGTCCGCGAACGGGATCAACGCCGCCACAGGACCGAACACCTCCTCGCGCGCGATCCGGTCCTCGGGCCGCGCCTCGACGAGCGTGCACGGGTACCAGAAGCCCGGGCCTTCCGGCACGTCTCCGCGGAAGAGCGGCTCCCCCTCGACGAAGCTCGCGACGTTGGCCCTGTGCGCCGACGAGATGAGCGGCCCCATCTCCGTCTCGTCCGCCGCGGGATCGCCGACGCGCACGCCGCGCGTCGCCTCGACGAGCAGCTCGGTGAAGCGGTCGTAGGCGCTCGCCTCGACGAGGATCCGCGAGCGCGCGCAGCAGTCCTGGCCCGCGTTGTCGAAGACGGCGTACGGCGCGGCGGCGGCAGCTCGCTCGAGATCCGCGTCGGCGAAGACGACGTTCGCGGACTTGCCGCCGAGCTCGAGCGTGACGCGCTTGATCGTCCCGGCGGCGCCGCGCATCACCTCCTGCCCGACCTCGGTCGAGCCGGTGAACCCGATCTTCGCGACCGCGGGATGCTCGACGAGCCGCGTGCCGACGACGGAGCCCTTGCCCGGGACGACGTTGAGCACGCCCTCCGGGATGCCGGCTTCGAGGGCCAGCTCGGCGAGCCGGAGGGCCGAGAGCGGGGTCAGCTCCGCAGGCTTGAGGACGACCGTGTTCCCGCAGGCGAGCGCCGGGCCGAGCTTCCAGGACGCGATGTTGAGCGGGAAGTTCCACGGCACGATCAGACCGACGACGCCGAGCGGCTCGCGAAAGGTCAGGTCGATCCCGCCCGCGACCGGAATCGTCTCGCCGAAGTGCTTGTCGACCGCGCCGGCGTAGTAGTGGAAGACCTGCGCGACCATCCCCACCTCGCCGCGCGCGCCGGCGATCGGCTTGCCGACGTTGCGGGACTCGATCCGCGCCAGCTCCTCGCCGTGCTCCTCGACGAGTGTGGCGAGGCGCCGCAGCAGCCTGGCCCGGTCGGGCGGAGCGACCGCGCGCCACGCCGGGAACGCCTCCTGCGCGCGCGCCACCGCGGCGTCGGTCTCCTCCACGCCGGCCGCCTCGACCTCGGCCAGGATCTCCTCGCTGGCCGGGTTGACGATCGCCGTCACTTGCGGGCGGCCTCCACGAGCTGCTCGAACAGGCGCTGGTCCTCCCCGGCCTCCGGATGCCACAGCACCCCGACGACGAACGGCTTCGCCGGATCCTCGAGCGCCTCGACCGTGCCGTCGTCGGCCCACGCGACCTCCCGCAGCCCGTCACCGATTCGGCCGAGCCCCTGGTGGTGGTGGGACTTGACGGCGCCGGCGACCTCGCCGAGCCGCGAGTCGGGATCGACGCGGACGGCGTGCTCGGAGAAGTCGCCGACGACGGCGCGGTGCTCCTCGTGTCCGAGGACCTCCGGGAGATGCTGGACGAGATCGCCGCCGCGGGCGACGTTCAGCACCTCGACGCCGCGGCAGATCGCGAGCACGGGCAGGTCCCGCTCGAGCGCCGCCTGCAGCAAGGCGAGCTCGCCACGGTCGCGCGCGGGGTTCGTCCCGTTCGTGGCCGCGTGCGCCTCTGCCCCGTAGACGTCCGGCACGAGGTCGTTGCCGCCCGAGAAGATCAGGCCGTCGAGAGCGTCGAGCAGCTCGTCCACGCCCTCGTCGTCGGGAGGCACGAGCACCGCACGCCCGCCCGCGCGCTCGACGGCTCGCACGTAGTCGTACGGGACGAGCGCCGCCTCGAGCTGCCAGTGACCCCACGACGCCGCCTCGACGTAGGTCGTGATTCCGATGAGGGGCTTCCGCGCCACCTAGCCGCGCTCGAACATCCGCTCGCGCTCGTAGCCGGTCACCGTCCTGTCGAACAGCTCCTGCTCGGTGCGCGCGTAGTTGAGGTAGTGGTCGATCACCTCGTCGCCGAGGAGCTCACGCGCCACTGCGCTCGACTCGAGCCGCTCGATCGCCACGCGCAGCGCGTGCGGGAAACGCTTCTCATGGGACAGGTACGCGTTGCCCTCGAGCGGAGGCGCGAGCTCGAGCTCGTGCTCGATCCCGTACAGCCCGGCTGCGAGCAGCGCGGCGAAGGCGAGGTACGGGTTCGCGTCCGCACCCGGGATGCGCGTCTCCGGCCGCACGGAGGAGCCGTGCCCGACGACGCGGAAGCCGCACGTGCGGTTGTCGTAGCCCCAGGCGAGCGTGGTCGGCGCCCAGCTCCCGGCCGCGAAGCGCTTGTACGAGTTGACGACGGGCGCGACGAAGACCGCGAGGTCGGCGAGGCAGGCGATCTGGCCGGCGAGGTAGTGGCGGAACTCCTCCGACTCGTCGGCAAAGGCGTTCTTCCCGTCCCGCCAGAGCGAGGAGTGGATGTGGCACGAAGAGCCCACCCACTCGTGGTGCGGCTTCGCCATGAACGTGACGGAGCAGCCGCGCTGGAAGGCGATCTCCTTGATGCCGGTCTTGTAGACGGCGTGGTCGTCGGCGGCGCGGAGCGCGTCCTGGAAGCGGAAGTTGATCTCGTGCTGCCCGGCCCACGCCTCGCCCTTCGAGGACTCGACGATCATGCCGGCGCCCTTCATCGACGTCCGCACCTCGCGCAGGAACGGCTCGTCGAAGCTCGAGCCGAGGATGTGGTAGTCGAGGATGTACGGCACCGAGGGCGTGAGGTCGTGGTAGTGCTTGTAGTGCGCCTCGAGGTAGCTCTCGCGGAAGAGGAAGAACTCGAGCTCGGAGCCGAACATCGGCTCGAGGCCCAGCCCACGGGCCTTCTCGACCTGCGCCTTCAGCACCTGGCGCGGCGACGGCCCGACCGGCTTCCCGTCGTGCCAGTGCACGTCGCACTGCACCATCGCCGTCGCCTCGTGCCAGGGGATGCGGCGGAGCGTCGCCAGGTCCGGGACGAGGGCGAAATCGCCGTAGCCGCGCTCCCAGCTCGCGATCGCGTAGCCGGCGACCGGATCCATCTCCATCTCGAGCGCGAGCAGGTAGTTGCAGCCCTCGCCCGAGTGCCCGGCCGCCTGCTCGTCGAGGAAGAACTCCGCGTCGAGCCGCTTGCCCATCAGCCGACCCTGCATGTCGGTGAAACAGGCGACGACTGTGTCCACCGCGCCCGACTCGACGTCCGCACGGAGCTCGTCCATGGTCAGCATCGGCGCCGAGACTACACCGACGGCGCGGTTGCAACGTCCGCCACAGGGCGTTAGCGTCGCGCAAAACCAAGCACGTCAATCGAAGGAGGCGCACGTGAGCTCAGCACCACCCGACGCCGTCCCGCACGACGAGGACGAGCGCCAGCTCCACGCTCTTGGCTATGCCCAGGTGCTGTTCCGCGAGATGGGCGGCTTCTCGAACTTCGCCATCTCGTTCACGATCATCTCGATCCTCGCCGGCTGCCTGACGTCGTACTTCATCGGCTTCAACGACGGCGGCCCGGTCGCGGTCGTCTGGGGCTGGCTGATCGTCGGGGGATTCGTCACGCTCGTCGCGCTCGGGATGGGCGAGGTGGCGTCGGCCATGCCGACTGCCGGCGCGATCTACTACTGGTCTTCGAAGCTCGGCTCGCCGGCCTGGGGGTGGTTCACCGGCTGGTTCAACCTGATCGGCCAGATCGGCGTCACCGCCGCGATCAGCTACGGGGCCGCCATCTTCTGGACCGCTCTGATGAACCTCTGGTTCCCGAGCGTCGGCACCGACACGCACACGATCTTCATCACGTTCAGTGCGATCGTGGCGGCGCAGCTGCTGCTCAACCTGAACGGCGTGCGACTGCTCGCCGCGCTCAACTCGATCTCGGCGTGGTGGCACATGCTCGGCGTGGCGGTGATCGTGCTCGTGCTCGTGATCGTCCCGGATCACCACCAGTCGGCCTCGTTCGTCTTCACGAGGACGATCAACGCGTCGGGCTTCAGCGGCCACAACTTCGCGAGCCCGGTCTTCTGGTTCGTGTTCGGGGTCGGCCTGCTGATGGCGCAGTACACGTACACCGGCTACGACGCGTCGGCTCACATGAGCGAGGAGACGCGGAAGGCGTCGCGCGCGGCGGCGCTCGGCGTCGTCATGTCCGTGGTGATGTCGGTGATCTTCGGCTTCATCCTGCTCGTCGCCGTGACGTTCGCGATCCCCGACGTGCAGGGGACGATCGGAGCCGGCGCCTTCGACATCACGTACATCTGGCAGAACGCCACGAGCACACGCTGGGCGGAGTTCCTCCTGTTCATCGTCTGCTGCGCGCAGTTCTACTGCGGCACGGCTTCGATCACGGCCGCGTCGCGGATGATGTTCGCGTTCTCCCGCGACGGCGCGGTGCCGGGCGGCCGGACGATCTTCCGCAAGGTGAGCCGGACGCACCGCGTCCCGGTGAACGCGGTGATCGCGATCGCCGTTCTCTCGTGGGCGCTCATGCTCCCGACGCTCGCGAACGGCGCGATCGGCTACCTCGTCGGCACGTCGATCGCCGTGATCGGCCTCTACATCGCCTACGCGGTGCCGGTCTACCTGCGCTGGCGGGCGGGCGACTCGTTCCAGCCGGGCGCCTGGTCGCTCGGCAAGCACTACAAGTGGATCAACCCGATCGCGTTCTCCTGGGTGATCCTGATCGTGATCCTGTTCCTGATGCCGACGGTGCCGCAGGGGATCCCGTGGCACTCCGACTTCAACTGGAACCTCGTCAACTACGCCCCGATCACGGTCGGCGGGGTGTTCGTCCTCACGGGGATCTGGTGGGTCGTCTCGGCTCGCAAGTGGTTCAAGGGCCCGGTGCGGGAGGGCACCGAGGCGGAGCTCGAGCGGATCGAGGCCGGCTTCGACGCTCCCTTGGGCACGCCGGCGCCGCAGGCGTAGGCGCATCTTCCCCGATCGTGCGGGTCGGTAGTTCCGGCCCGCACGATCGGGGCTACGACGGATGCCTCACAGACGGCCGCACTGCAATCTGGTCCTGTCGGCGTGCGGCACGGTGCCGCCGCCCGAAGGAAAGGACTGTCCGATGTTCGAGACCATCGTCTGGGCAACCGACGGGTCCGACCTGGCCGACCAGGCGCTGCGGCACGTGACCGAGCTGGCCACGGCGCACAAGGCGCGGATCGTCGCCGTGCATGCCAACGAGGTGCTCGTCGGCCGCTCCGGCGGAGGGCCGCTGCTCGCCGACGAGCCCGACCTCCGCGCGAAGATCGAGCAGCAGGTCGTCGATCTCCGCGATGCCGGCTTCGACGTCGAGCTCGAGCTGCCGAGCGGCGGCAAGGACGTCGCCGTGCTGATCGCGAAGGCGGCGGACGAGATCGGCGCCGACCTGATCGTCGTCGGCACGCACGGCCACGGCGCGATCGCTGCGGCGGTGCTCGGCAGCGTCACGACGGGGCTCCTGCACAAGACGCGCTGCCCCGTGCTCGCGATCCCGCCTCAGAGGGGGACGCCGCTCGAGACCGAGCCGAAGACGGCCGTGACGGTCTGACCCTGCACCGTCCTCGCACGCAAGGGCGCCCGCTCCGGCGGGCGCCCTTTGTTACAGCGATTTCCCCGCGCCGGGTGCGCAGCGACTCGCGCAGACGGCGGGTAGCGTGTGGGCCGCCCCGCAAACGATTGTTGGAGTAGGCATGGAGATCACCTTTCTCGGGCAGGCCGGCCTGTTCGTGACCTGCCGGGACGGGACGACGATCCTCTGCGATCCGTGGTTCTCGCCCGCGTACTACGCCTCGTGGTTCCCGTTCCCCGCGAACGACCACCTCGACGTCTCCCGCTTCGCGAGCCCGGACTACCTCTACGTCTCGCACCTGCACCACGACCACTTCGACCCGGAGTTCCTCGAGGAGAACGTGTCGAAGGACACGACGGTGCTGCTGCCGGACTACCCGGTCGAGGACCTGCGGAAGGAGCTGACCGAGCTCGGTTTCCACCGCTTCGTCCAGACGGAGAACATGGAGCCCATCGACCTCGACGGGATCGAGATCGCGATCGTCGCGCTCACGTCGCCGACCGACGGGCCGATCGGCGACTCCGCCCTCGATGGTCTACGACGGCGAGACGCGGATCTTCAACCAGAACGACGCGCATCCGCTCGACACGGTCGAGCTCCGGAAGCTCGGCTCGTTCGACGGCCACTTCCTCCAGTTCTCCGGCGCGATCTGGCATCCGATGACGTACCGCTGGCCGCCGAAGGCCAAGGCGAAGATCGTGACGAAGAAGCGCGCGCAACTGCGCGAGCGGGCGGCGCGGTACGCCGACGGAGTGGGCGCCCCGTACATCTTCCCCACCGCCGGGCCGCCGTGCTTCCTCGACGACTCGCTGTTCCGGCTGAACGACTACGAGGGCAACGAGGAACCGACGATCTTCCTCGACCAGATCGACTTCATGAACGCGATGGAGGAGCGAGGTGACCACCGCTCCCAGCTCCTCGTGCCGGGCAGCCGGGTGACGCTCGCGCCCGGGAGCTGCGCGGTCGAGCACGACCGCCCGGACGCGGAGGTGGCGGCGATCTTCTCCCGGAAGCTCGAGTACCTCCGCGCGTACCAGGAGCGGATGCGGCCGGCGATCGAGGCGGCGCGGGCGCGCTGGTCCGGGCAGGGGATCGACCTCGTCGCGGCGGCGAAGGAGCAGCTCGAGCCGCACCTGCAGCGGGCCCACAGGCTCTGCGCCGGCATCGACGGACGCGTCCTCATGGCGTCCGGCGAGCGCGCGTTCGTCGTCGACTTCGTCGAGCGCAAGGTCTACGCCTGGCAGGGCGAGAAGTGCGACTTCCGCTTCTTCTTCGAGGAAGGCGTCCTCGAGGACGTCCTCGCCGTCGAGGAGGTCGACTGGGTCAACTCCGCCTTCCTCTCGTGCCGCTTCGAGTCGGAGCGCGACCGCCCGTACAACGAGTACGTCTTCCACTTCTTCAAGGCGCTGACGGACGAGCGCCTGCAGTACGTCGAGGGCTACCTCGCCGAGGAGCAGGATCCCGGCGAGCTCTGGGAGTGCGCCGGCTACATGATCCAGCGGCGCTGCCCGCACCTGAAGGCGGACCTGCCGGAATTCGCGTCGGTCGAGAACGGCATCCTCACGTGCTCGATGCACGGGTGGCAGTTCGAGCTCGCCACCGGGCGCTGCCTGACCTCACCCGGGCGGACGCTCCACAGCGAACCGCTCGAAGGCGGCGTGGCGGCCGCCGATTCCCCCTGACCAAGCTCAGGGCTCGAGGCCGCGGATGCGCCGCCACTGGGTGACGTACCAGCCGGGCGGGATCTCGTCGGGCGGCTCCGGAAGCTGCGGCAGATGCGGCGGCCGGAACTGGGAGCGCACGAGCGCGGCCGCGAGCGCCGCGAGCTCGCGCGCGACGAAGCCTCGTTCGCTCTCGATCCGGCGGCTGTAACCGCGCCTGGTCCTCGCAGGGCTTGTCGACGTAGCTGTTGCGGCGAAAGGCCGACGGGAACTTGAAGGCCGTGAGCGCTCCCGAGGCGGCGAAGCGCGCACCGTGCAGGCGCGCACGCTCGACGAACTCCTCGTCGGGCGGCGTGACGATCGTCCGGTAGTCCCGCCAGGGGCCGATCTCGCCCACGAGCCCGGTGCGATGGACGAGCGCCGACGGCGGCACGGGATCCGCCTCGTCGACGGCCCGCAGGCCGCGATAGCCGCTGCCGCGGCGGACCGAGCTGCTCGGCGACCGCGTACCCGGCGTCCGCGCCGCTGCGGAGCACGGCGGTCATGAGGAGCGAGAGATGGCTCGGGAGCCAGAGGTCGTCGTGGCCGAGGTAGGCGACGTAGTCGCCGCGAGCCGCGGCGATGCCGGCGTTGTTCGGAGTCGACTGGCTGCCCGAGTTCTCGGGCAGGTTGAGCCAGCGCACGCGCGGGTCGCCGAACGACGCGACGACATCCTCGGAGTCGTCCGTGCACGCGTCCCCGACGACGACGACCTCGAGCCTGGGGTACGTCTGCGCCAGCGCCGACGCGACGGAGTAGCGCAGGACGCTGCTCCAGTTGTACGTCGCGATCACGACCGAGACGAGCGGCGCATCCTCCGTCTCTCGGAAGCCGGCACGCAGGCGAGTCGTGCGGGCGAGCCCGGGCAACGGAGCGAGCGCCAGGATCCCCCGCCGCGCCTGCCGCACCGGCCGAGGGGTCAGGGCGGCGAGCGCCCTGCGCACGGACATCAGAACGTGTAGGGGATCTCGGGCGTGTCGAGCGGCAGGCGGTACTTGTCCGGCTGCTCGTGCCGGTAGGGGCGGGTCGGCATGTTGACGAACACGACGTCCTGCTGCCCGATGTTCTGGACGGCGTGGTAGACGCCCGCCGGGATGCGGAGCAGCGCCCGGTTCGCCTCGCCGAAGTAGTGGACGTTCAGGCGACCGAAGGTCGGCGAGTCGGAACGTGCGTCGTAGAGCACGACCTTCACGTGGCCGATCGAGAAGAAGAGCCGGTCGTCCTGCTCGAGGTGCAGCACCCAGCCCTTGATCCAGCCGGGGCGGATTCTCGTCTCGTACACGTAGACGAGCGGCTCGTCGGTGAAGCCCCACGCCGGGTTGTACATCTCGCAGACACTGCCGCGCTCGTCGATCTGCATCGTGGCGGGCCTGACGCGGACGCCGTCGAGGAGCTCCTGGACCGGGCGCCCCTCCGGGGTCACAGTCTGGGCATCCGGCGTCGTGGCCGCGAACGAAGCAACGGAATCGGAACCCGACATGGCGGGGAAGGCTATACCACGCGCCCGAGACCCGGGTGGAAGCGGGCTAAGGCTACTGCTCGGGAGCGATCTCGGCGGCCAGACGGCGGAACGAGTCGAGCGCCTGCGTCCGGTCGTCCGTGCCCGCGGCCGAGAGGCCGGCGAGGAAGGACACGAGCGGGGCGCTCGTCCGGTCGCCGGTGCCGTGCGCGGCGACTGCGGCCAGCGCGAGGATCGATTCGATCTCGCCGGCCGTGAGCGAGGGGACGCCCGCCCGTTCGGCCAGCCCGTCGACCAGCTCAGCTCTCGTCTTCGCCATGGTCAGTCCCTCCTCCGGTTTACGCGTGATCCGAGGTCGCGGCGCCCGCGCGCCTGGCGCAGGCGGCGCACATGCCGAGCTGTGATCCTGCCATGTCGGGCAGCAGCTCACCAAGTCGCCGGCGGAGCGGCAGGGGCGGAAGCTGCGCGCCACATCTCGCTGCAGGTCTCGTGCGGCGAGCTCAGGAGCGGGAATCTGCCGCGCTCGAGGAGGGAGGGCGAGATCGCCCGGGTCAGGTCGAGCGCGTCCTCCGGGCATGCGCCGATGCAGCGCCCACAGCCGTTGCAGGCGGAATGCTCGTAGCGGAGGACCGTCTCGTCCTCGTCCTCGTCGAGCTGCAGCGCGTCCGTCGGACAGCTCGTCGCGCACGCGCCGCAGAGCGTGCACCGCGCGGCGTCGAGAGCCATGAGCCCGAGCGGAGAGACGTCGGACTCGATCGTCGGCGCGGCGGGCGTCAGTCGCGATCCGCTCGTAGGCTTCGACGGTCGCGGCCGGGTCGCTCAGCGGCAACGGCGTAGCGCGTGCCGGCACCGGCCAGTGCCGGTCGCCGAGCACTCGCCGCGCGAACGCCTCGGTGGCCGCCGCTCCGGCGCAGCACGGGCCGCCGCAGCCGGCGAGCTGGACTTCTCGTCCGCGGGTCCGGATCTGGAGGATCCAGCCCGGCGTCACGACCGCGAGGCTCGGCAGCACGACGAGCGCCCAGCCGTCGGGCACAGGCGCTGGCTCGGCCTGGGCGCACGCGAGGACGACGCCGTCCGCGAACTCGAGCAGCTGCTCGAGCTGCGCTGCGATCTGGGCAGGCGCCGCGCCCGAGAGGTGGATCGCGCCGGTCGGGCAGGCCCGCACGCAGTCGGCGCAGGCCGTGCACGCCGTCACCGCGACGCGCGGGTGGCGATTGCCGCTGTCGATCGCGTCGACGGGACAGGCGTCGACACACAAACCACACCGGGCACTGCCGAGGCAGAGAGCCTCGTCCACGACCGCGACGGGGCGATAGTCGATGACGCCGTTGCGGGAGAAGAGCGCGCGGCGATTGAGCCGCTGCGCCGACAGCACCGGCCTGCCCGGCTCGTCGGGAGCCAGCCGTCCGAGCCTTGCTGCCGCGGCCGCGAGCAGGCGGAGCGGCTGGCTCGTTTCCCCGAGCGAGACCGTCTCGATCCCGAAGGGTTCGGCGCCGGCGGCGCGCAGGGCGGCCACGAGACCGCTCGCCGGGCGGGGCGTGTCGCAGAGACCGAGCACGACCCGGGTCGCACCGAGCTCGCCCAGCGCCTTCGCGGCGGCAGCGGGTGAGTGGCACAGGTCGTCGACGACGACAGTGGGAAGGCCGTCGAGCGAGGAGTCGACGCCGGCGTCGCTGCAGACGAGGACGGCGGTCCGGTTCATGCCGCCAGAGCGGCAGTCCAGGCGGAGGTGATCTGTGCGAGCGTCCGGTAGAAGGCGAGCGTCGTCTCGGTCTCGACCGCCTCGCAGAAGTCGGGCATCCACTGGGCGAGGTGCCCGCGCAGAAGCTGCTCGGCCTCTTCGTCGGCGCCGCAGTCGGCTGCGTAGGCGAGCGCCTCCCACTCGACGGCGACATGGTCGGGAAGCTCGTGTGCCCCCTCGCTACCTGAAGGTCGAGCTCCCGGTAGATCTGCGCCACCTCGCCGGCGACGGCGGCCATCAGCCGGCCCTGCTCCAGTCGGGGCTGACCGGTGCGCCAGAGCGATTCGTACGGATTGCACGGGACGCGGCCGGGGCCGACGAGGAGGCGCTCGTACTCCTCGAGCAGCGCGTCGCCGCCGGCCTCGGCGGCGCTGCGCAGGTCGTCGACGAGGCAGGTCCCCAGGGCCTCCTCGCTGGCGGCGGCGGCAGCCCACGCCTCCGCCCACCAGCTCCGTTCCTCGGCGCCGGGCCGGCTCCACCAGTGCGAGAGCAGCTGGGCCGCGGTGTTCATCCGCCCTCGCCGGGTGCGTCGACCGCGCGCAGCCGCCGGTAGCCGAGGCTGATCAGCACGCCGAGGAAGGCGAACAGGGCGGTCACGATCGCGTACTCGACCCAGGTCGGGTGATAGATCCCGTCGAACTGGAACGACGTCACGCCGAACGTGTAGCTGCCGATCGCGTTGCCCGGGGCGAAGTGCAGCAGCGGCCGCAGCATGCCCCCGACGACGAGCTCGATGCGGAAGGCGTAGACGCCGACCATCACGAGCACCGAGGCAGCGGCGACGAACAGCGGCCGGACCCGGAAGCGCGGGACGACGAGCATGACGAAGGGAACGAGACCGCCGACGATCCACTCGAGCCAGAACAGCCACTGCCACGAGCCGCCGGGCAGGATGATGTCGAGGGCCGCCCGCTCGCGTGGGACGTTGCCCCAGAGGATCGTGATGTAGTCCGAAGCGACGAGGAAGAGGTCGACGGCGATCGCGGCCGCCATGAGGCCACAGAGCGCGTTGCGGGTCTCCGGCTGGAGCTCGAAGCGGTCGAACCGCTGGGCGGCGAGCGCGACGAGCGTGACCAGTGCGGTGCCGGAGAGGATCGCGGAGGTGACGAACAAGGGGGCCATCAGGGCCGTGTTCCACCAGGGCCGGGAGATCTGCAGACCGAAGATCCAGGCCGTGATCGAGTGCAGCGTCACGGCGGCGGGCAGCCCGAGGTAGGCGAGCATGCGCAGGCGCCGCGCCCGCACCGACGGCTCCGTCCCGCGCCGGGTCATCACGGCCAGGTCGGTGACGGCGAAGACGAAGTAGACGAGGATGATCAGGACGTCCCAGACCAGCGGCGACGACCAGTTCGGGTAGCGGAACAGCTCCCACACCCGCTGCGGGTTGCCGAGGTCGGGAATGATCGTCATCGCCGCGACGAGTACGCAGGCGGCGGCGGTCATGACTCCGAGCCGCGACAGCGGCTTCAGGGCCTTGACGCCGAACACCTCCGCGCCGGAGGCGACGATCAGGCCGCCGGCCGAGAGGCCGACGAAGAAGGCGAACGTGAAGATGTAGAGGCCCCACGAGACCACGTCGCGCATGCCCGTCGCGATCAGGCCCTGGGTCAGCTGGTAGATCCACGCCGACAGGCCCCAGAAGACGAGGATGCCGAGGAGGGCGAGCCAGGCGTCGCCGGGCCTGCGGAGGCCGAACCGGCGTGGCGCGATCTGTTCGGCGCGCGTGGTCATCTGACGCTCCCTTCTCCATGCTCGACTGGGACGTAGGAGACGCGCGGGTCGGTGCCGAGGTCGGGCAGCAGCTGGGTCGCCCCGCCTTGCTCGACGAGCTGGCTCACTTCGCTCTCCGGGTCGTTGAGGTCGCCGAAGATGCGCGCGCCGGTCGGGCAGACCTGGACGCAGAACGGATCCTCGCCCGTGTCGATCAGCTCGACGCAGAGGGTGCACTTCTCGACGACGCCGCGCGGGCGGTCCGGCGTGAAGACGAGTCTGCCGCCGCTCGTGCGGTAGTCCTTGCCGTAGCCGACCGTGAAGTCGACGGGCTGCTCGGCGTCGCCCCAGTTGAAGACTCTGATCCCGTACGGGCAGGCCGCCATGCAGTAACGACAGCCGATGCAGCGCTCGTAGTCGACGAGCACCACGCCGTCGTCGCGGCGGAACGTCGCCCCGACGGGGCAGACCTTGACACAGGGGGCGTCCTGACAGTGCTGGCACGCCACCGGCATATAGGCCATCGCGACGTTCGGGAACGTCCCGTCGGGGACGTCGATGTTGTCGCTCGCCGGCGCGTTCAGCGCGTCCGACGTCTCGCCGGTCGTGTCGCCGGGAGCCGTCGTGAGGATCCGGTTCCAGAAGAAGCCGAGCGGCTCGTTGTTGATCTCCTTGCAGCCGAGCGCACACGTCCAACAGCCGATGCAGCGGTTCTGGTCGACGACCATCCCCCACTTCTTCGGCGTCTCAGTGGCGGGCATCGCCGATCACGCTCCTTCCCGTTGCACCTGCACAAGGCAGTCGTAGTAGGCGGCGTTCGAGCGGAAGTTCGGGATCACCGACTGGGCCGGGTTCGCGATCTGGTGGGTCAGGTTGTTCGGGTGGCCCTCGATGTAGTGCTTGACCTTGATCGTGTCCCAGCCGCCCTGGTAGCAGTTGACGACGCCGGGCTTGATCCCCTCCGTCAGGCGCGCCCGCACCTTCATGAAGCCGCGGTCGTTGAACACCTTGACGACCTCGCCGTCCGCGATCCCGCGTTGCTCCGCATCGACGGGGTTGATCTCGAGGAAGCCCTGTCCGCCGTTGTTGATCTCCTTCAGCCAGGGCAGGTTCACGAACTGCGAGTGCGTCCGGAACCGCGTGTGCGTGGACAGGAAGGTGAGCGGGTACTTCTTCGCGAGCGGGTTCTCCTTGTAGGCCTCGAGCTGCGGCTTGTAGCCGGGAAGCTGCTGGTCGTACGGGATCAGTAGCTCGACGTAGAACTCGATCCGTCCGGACTTCGTCGGGAACTGCTTGTCGAAGAACGGCACGTAGGGAATCGTCGGCGTGTTCAGATGGGGCGCCGACGTCGTGAGCTGGTCCCAGGTCAGGCCGTTCACGTTCGCGTCGGCCTGCGGGTCGCCGATGTGGAGGATCTCGTGCAGGTACTCGTCGGGGCTCTTGTCGAAGTAGTCGCCGTACGCCCATCTTCCCGGCGACGAGCGTGATCGCCTCGAGGTCGGACTTCGACTCCCAGAGCGGCTCGATCACCTTCGGCATGTACTGCAGGTAGAAGTTGTTCGAGGAGAGCAGGTCCGTCTTCTCGAGGTAGGTGCAGGCCGGCAGGACGATGTCCGCGAGGTCGGCCGTGGCCGAGAGCACGTAGTCCGAGACGACGAGGAAGTCGAGCGACTTGAGCGCCTCGACGACCTTGTTCCGGTCGGACATCTGCTGCGCGAAGTTGTCGACCATGAACCAGGCGGCGCGCACCGGATAGGGCTTGCCGTCGAGCATCGCGTCGCACGCGTCCATCGGCTCGAGCACCGAGAACATCTCGGTTCCCTTGGGCGCCCACCAGTTGCCGAGGTCGAACGCCGTCGTGGTCAGGCCGCCGGCGAAGGTCGTGATCCCGCCGCCGTGGACGCCGATGTTGCCCGTCAGAGCCTGCAGCGTCACGAGCGCCTGCATCGTCAGGTCGCCGCGGCCCCAGTGCGAGAGCGCGAAGCCCGCGCGCACCGCGACCGGCGAGTTCTTCGCCCACAGCTCCGCGAGCTGCACCACCTGCTGCGGCTCGAGGTCGGTCATGGCCGCGACCTTCTTCGGCGTGTACTGCGCCATCTCGTCCCGGAGCAGCTTCAGAGCGGACGAGGCGCCGTCGTGCTGGCCGAACAGGTCGGGGTCCTTCGCCTGCTCCAGAGGCTTGACCTGCCCGTCGGCAGCGTCGACGACCAGATACGACTTGCCGCTACGCAGGAACTTCTTCGTCTTCGAGTCGACGAGGAACGGCGCGACGCGTGTACGCCTTGAGATAGGCGGCGTCGTAGAGGTTGTGCTGAAGGATGTAGTTCATGACGCCGTCGATGAGGGCGGTGTCGGTGCCAGGCCGGATCGGCAGCCAGACGTCCGACTTCGCCGAGGTCGGCGTGAAGCGCGGGTCGATCGAGACGATCTGCACGCCGTTGCGCTGCGCGTCGGCCATGATCCGCCAGTCCGGCAGCGAGGTCTCGGCGACGTTGTTCGCCCAGAGCACGATCGCCTTCGCGTTGAGGAAGTCGGTCATCTCGTGGCCGTCGAAGATCCCGCCGGCGGTCGCGTCCGGGTCGGCGAGCACGTAGTTCCAGCCGGCCGGAGTCGCGCTGTCGCCCTCGTTGTCGCCCTCGAAGTCGCCGGCCGAGGCTCCGATCACGCTTGCGAAGCGGAACCCGGCGCCGACGACGCCCTCGAGCACTGCCAGCGAGCCGGTGTACGGAGCGATCCAGACGGACTTCTTGCCGTGCTTCGCCTGGGTCTCCTTGAACTTCTCGGCGATCGTCGCCGTCGCCTCTTCCCAGCTGATCCGCTCCCACTGGCCCGAGCCGCGCGGACCGACCCGCTTGTACGGGTACTTGATGCGGTCGGGGCTGTAGGTGTTCTGGATCTGGGAGATGCCGCGCAGGCAGATGCGCGGGTCGAACTTCGGCGCGTCCTTGCCGGCGATCGTCTTCGGCGACCACCCCGCGCCGCTGACCATCCTCACCCGGCCGTCGACCACCTTGACCTGGTGGCCGCAGGCGCCGTCGCAGTTGTTCGAATGGCCGGTGCGGAAGACGAGCTCCTTCCCGACCACCTGCCCTGCTTGCGCGGGCGCGGCGTGCTCGAGATAGCGAAGCGTCCCGCCGACCGAGAGCAGACCCACCCCCGCCCCGGCGCCCTGGACGAACCTCCGTCGCGTGAATTCGTGCACCTGGCCATCCCTCCTCGAGGCGGAATGCTCCCCCCGCTCGACTGGAGGGCCGAGCGGCTCAATGACGCAGACCATTCCGCCTCGCGCGAGGGCGGGCATCGGCAACGGCTGCGGATTCGGTCGGGTAGAAGACCGCAGCACTCACGGAGCAGACCCTGACCATCGGCGGAGAAACCGCACGGCGGACGGGTAACCCCCGCGGATTCCGGGTCGCGGCGGGGGCTCTACGCTCGTCGACATGCTCAGCGGACTCGAGAATCCACTCCACCTCCTGGTGCTCCTGTTCCTGCTGGCGAGCGACCCGAGCGCCGACGGTCGCTGATCCGGCCCGGCCCCGGACCGCGATGACCTCGACCACGGATCTCGCGGCCGCTCCCCCGCCGAGACGCCGCCGGTTCGGCCTCGTTCTGCCGCTCTCGCTGGCGCTGGTCGGCCCGGGTCTGATGGTGATGCTCGCCGACACCGACGCGGGCAGCATCATCACGGCCGGCCAGTCCGGAGCCCGCTGGGGCTATCGGCTCCTGCTCGTCGAGGTGCTCCTGATCCCCGTCCTTTACCTCGTGATGGAGCTGACGGTGCGGATCGGGCTCGCAACCGGGAAAGGGCACGCGCAGCTGATCCGCGAGCAGTTCGGCCGGCCCTGGGCCCTCGTCTCCGTCGGCGCGCTCCTCGTCAGCGTCTGCGGCGCCCTGGTCACGGAGTTCGCGGGCATCGCCGGCGTCGGCCGCCAGTACGGCATCCCGGCCACGGTCACCGTCCCCGCCGCAGCGTTGTTTCTCCTCGCGGTCGTCTGCTCGGGCAGTTACCGCCGGGTCGAGGTGATCGGCATCGGCCTCGGCCTCTTCGAGCTCGCCTTCCTCGCCGCGGCGCTGCTCGCGCACCCGAGCGCGCACGCGGTCGCGGGCGGGCTTCACCGGCTCGCAGCCGCTCGGCAACACCGGCTACCTCGCCCTCGTCGCCGCCAACGTCGGCGCGGTCGTGATGCCGTGGATGATCTTCTACCAGCAGGGCGCCGTGATCGACAAACGGCTCAGCCTGCGCGACCTGCGTCCCGCCCAGTGGGACACCGCCATCGGCGCGATCCTCACCCAGCTGGTGATGATCGCCGTCCTCGTCGCCACGGCCGCGGCCGCGCACGGCGTCCACCACTCGCTCAACACGGTCGGACAGCTCGCCGGCGCGCTCAGCGTCGCGCTCGGCAGCACGAGCGCCCGGCTTCTGCTCACGCTCGGCCTCACGGGCGCCGCCCTCCTCGCCAGCGTCGTCGTGTCTCTCGCGGCGGCCTGGGCGGTGGCCGAGGTCGCCGGCTCCAGCCGCAGCCTCGACGACCGGCCCCGGAAGGCGCCGCTCTTCTACGCGCTCTACGCGGCGATGATCGGGATCGGCGCCACGCTCGTGCTCAGCGCCCACTCGCTCGTCGCGGCTCGCCATCCACGTCGAGATCCTCAACGCGCTCCTGCTCCCGCTCGCGCTGGGCTTCCTCGTCCTGCTCGCGTTCCGCGTCCTGCCCAGGGAGCACGCGCCGGGCCGGACACACCGGTTACGCGTTCGGCTTCGCAGCGGCGAGCGTGATCACGATCACACTCCTCTGGGCCGGGCTCGGCCTCGGACTCTGAGCATGGAGTTCGATCAGCACACGATCGTGCTGCTGGTACGCCCGGCCGATGCACCGGAGCTTTCCGAGGAGGCCAGTGACGCGCTCCAGGACGAGCACCTCGCCAGCCAGGCACAGCTCCACGAGCGCGGGCTCCTCGTTGCGGCAGGGCCGCTCGTCGGACAGGACGACGAGCGCCTGCGCGGCATCGCCTTCTTGTCGGTCGACGCGGCGGAAGCCCGCCGGCTCTACGAGGACGACCCGGCCGTGCAGGCGGGACAGCTCTCGATCGAGCTGCTGACGTGGCTGGTCCCCGCCGGGAACGTCCAGTTCGGGGACGTCGCCTTCCCTCGCTCGATGCTCGAGGCTACTGGCGGCGACGAAGATTGAGCTCTCCTCCACTACTGCGGGGCGCCACCACCCGACGCAGTTAGCGTATGGCCGTGGCAGGCGCCGGACGCGAGGACTGCTTGGCCGCTTCCGGAGCGCCGGCCATCGACTACGACCCATGGCCCAACCGGCCGCGGCCGCGCAGTTCATGGTGACGGCGGAGGAGATCGGGCGGTTCGCGGTATTCGCGGACCTCGAGCCGACCGAGCGCGAGCGGCTGGCCCGAGTGGTGGCGGACATCACGCTCGTTCCCGGCGAGTTCGCGGTACACGAGGGTGACGGGCGGGCGCTGTTCGGCGCTTCTGACGGGTCGAATCCAGGTGCTGAGGCGTGTCGACGGCGTGGAAAGCGTGATCGGAGAGCGGAAGCCCGGTGACATCTTCGGGGAGATGTCGATCGCCTTCGGAATGCTCCACCCCGGCGGGTTCCAAGCCGTGGAGACGACGCGCGTATTCCGGCTCGAGCTGGACGATTACCAGGCGCTCGTCGCTGCCGCGCCGGAGGTCGGGGAGCGCGTGGGCCTCGCTGCGCTCGACCGGCTCGGGGGGCCCAAGGGCCTGCAGGCCCGTGCGTCGGCACCGGCCCCGTTCCGGGCGCTCGTCCTCGGCCATCGGCGGGATGCCTCCTGCGCGGAGCTGAGGCACTTCCTCGAGCGGAACCAGATCCGGTTCAGATGGCTCCAGCCGGACGTGCCCGCCGATGCAGAGCAGTGGCCGGGCGCGTTGCCGCCCGAGGGCGACCTCCCTGCTTTTCGCGTCGTAGACGGCAAGACCGTCGTGCGACCGCAGCTCCGGCGAGTGGCCGAGCTCCTCGACATCCCGACCGAGCCGGCGGCAGCGGAGTACGACACGGTGATCGTCGGGGCGGGGCCGGCCGGCCTGGCCGCCGCCGTCTACGGCGCGTCCGAGGGACTGCGGACGATCGTGGTGGAGCGACGAGGCGCCGGGCGGCCAGGCGGGCACGTCCTCGCGCATCGAGAACTACCTCGGCTTCCCCTCGGGCGTCTCGGGCGACGAGCTGTCGAGCCGGGCACTTCAGCAGGCGCGCCGGCTCGGCGCCGAGATCCTCGTCACCCGGTCGATCACGCGAATCGACGCCGCAACTCACCAGGTGCACCTCGACGGTGGCGACGTCCTGCGGGCGCGGACGATCATCCTCGCCTGCGGCGTCACCTGGCGGCACCTGGCGATCGAGGGCTTCGAGCGCCTCGCCGGCAAGGGCATCTTCTACGGCGCCGCGCGCAGCGAAGCAGCGAACACCCACGGGCTGGACATCCACATCATCGGCGCCGGAAACTCGGCCGGCCAGGCCGCGATGTTCTTCTCGGCCCACGCCCGGAGCGTGACCATCCTCTACCGCGGCGACAGCCTCGAGAAGAGCATGTCGCGTTATCTCGTCGACCAGCTCGCCACCCGGGCGAACATCCACGTGCAATACCGGACCGAGGTGGTCGCCGCGCACGGCGACATCTCGCTCGAGGCGATCGACGTCCGCGACACCGCGACCGGGCGAAACGACGCAGGCTCGAGTCGGGCGGCCTCTTCATCTTCATCGGCGCCGACGCCGAGACCGTCGTGGCTCCCACCGGAGATCGCACTCGACCCGAAGGGCTACGTGCTCACCGGCCTCGACGTGCGCGCCGCGGGACGGTGGCAGCTCGAGCGGGACCCTTACCTTCTGGAGACGAGCGTCCCCGGCATCTTCGCCTGCGGCGACGTCCGGTTCAGCCCCGTGAAGCGCGTCGCTGCGGCAGTCGGCGAGGGCAGCATGGCGATCGCCTTCGTGCACCAGTACCTGACGAGCGTCGCCTCATAAGACCTCGCATGGGTTGAGCCGAACTGGAGGCGGCCGGTTCGACATGGACGAAGATCCACGTCTCCGCCTGCAACTGCCCACGTCGTCGGCCGCGCAAGACGTAGACTCGCCGCCCCGACACTTTCCCCGCACCGAAAGGAACCTCTCATGCCAAGAGTCGTCGTCACCCACGCCGTCGAGGACGTGCAGCGCTGGCTGAAGGGCAAGGCCGCTCGTGCCGCAGCCATCGAGTCCGGGTCCGGAAGCAACGTGACCGACTACGTCGCTCAGGACGGAAGCAACAAGATCGCGATCTCCGCCGACGTCAGCGATCTCGCGGCAATGGGTGCGATGCTGGCCTCCCCGTCTCCTGAGGCCGCGGCAACGATGCAGGAGCACGGGGTCGTCCCTCCCTTCACGGTCTACATCGAAGCGTAGGTCTCACGCTCGTCCTCCGAGGCGAGACGACGAACCCCGAAGACGGCGTCCCGGCGACAGCAGCGACTGCGCCGGGACGGAGGTGGAGGCGGCGGGAATGGAACCCGCGCAACATTCCAGTCTCGGTTCGGGACTGGCGATGTTTCTCGGGGGTTAGACTGCTAGACGAGGTGCACGAACAGCACGGCGAGCTGAAGCCTCTTCGCTTCGTCACCAGGGAACCTCAGCTCACAGTGCAGCTCGGTCTCGTGGTCAGACTTGCGCCAGGCGCCGAACGCTTCGTGTCCGCCAAGGGCGTCATGTCCGGCTCCGATCACTCGGGACAGATCCTTCTGCTCGACGAAGCTGATGATGGCTAGCCGCGTGTCGTGCCAAGTTGCGTAGCCGAGTAGCTGGTCGATAGCGCGGGAGAATGCCTTGGCTCCTTCCCAGACCTTGCACTCGCAGACAAAGAGGTTCTCGTCGTCTTCGCGGAGAAGGATGTCGGTCTTGCCGCGCCGGTTGAAGGCTTCGGCAAATGCTTGTCCCTTGTAGTGCGTCGCGAGGGCGCCGAGCATTGCGTCCCGCCGTCCCTCCTCGGTCGTGGCAAACGACTTCGGCGACCGCTCCATCTGGCGCCCGTAGGTGCGAAGCACGTCGATGATGTGCTCGTATTCCGCGCCAAGGGTCGCCCGAGTCTCTGCCGAGGGAATCTGTGGCGTCCGACGTGGTCTCGCCGCTCGGCGTTGCACAGTGGCCGCCGGACGTGCCTCAGGCTGCGGCGCACGGCGGATCGGAACTGTGATCCTGCTCCGCTGCTCGTTATCGCGGGCAATCTCAGCGCGTCTTCGGCCGAGCGCCGCCATGATTTCGCTCGGAAGCAGGTTGTCGTTGTGGGACTCGACATCCGAGCCCGCGAAAGCGATCACCTGCTCGATCTTGCCGAGCTGTCCAAGCGTCTCGGCTTGCACGTCCGTCTCGTCACCGGCAGGTCTGATCGTAGGAGACAAGCAACTCGTCGTCCTTGATCTTTCCGGCAAAGCGCGAGAGGAAGTGCTGAGAGGGCTGGTAGCGGAAGAGGCTGCGGTCACCGGTGAAGGGCACGTGCAGGATCCAGCGCGTGCCCTTAACGTAGAAGGGGCGCGAAGGGTCTAGAACTGCGCGGCGGAAGTCCTGGCTGACGTCGACTTGAATGTCCTCGGTGCTGAACTCCGCTGCTTCCCGATCCAGCTCGACCATCTCAACTCGGAAGCTCTCGGCAACCTCAGCGGCGATCTCGTCATCCGGGTTCGCGGCGAGTGTGGATTCGGGGATCTTCCCGACGAATGCCACAGCCTTCATCCGGATGTTGCCGAGATACTCGGTCAGGTAGTTCTCTTCGAAGAGAAAATCTGATCTCACGGGGCCAAGGTATCGGCGGTCTCGGACTGATCTCGACGCGAACTTCACGAGTCGCTCGTCGAGAGCCCCCCTCGCGTGTGTGGCCCATCGCGGCACGACAGAGGGCCTGCGCAGCGCGGCCCGGCGCGGGGGGCGCGGCGCGACCCGGAGGTCGCCCGCGAGGCCGGGCCGCCCTGGGTACCGTCCGAACGCTGGGTCATGATCTTGATGCCATCGGTCCGTGACACGTAAGAGGCCGGGTAGCCCGCTAAGAGCAGCTGGGCCGATGGTGAACCGCAACTTGGAGGAGTAGCCGCCTAGCCACCCGGGGCCCTCCGAAGTCAGGTCATTTCGGGCTTCGGAGGTTGGCGTGACGATCCAGGTATCAGGAGTGAAGCGCCGGAGCGGAGCGACGGCGCTCTTGTCTTATATGCGCAAAAGTCAGACAGGCGCGCAAACCCGCATGGTTGAGCGGGCTTTTCGGGGCGTGAGAGCGGGTAAGCGCCATTTGAGTCCTGGCATGCGGCAGGTCGAAGGTGTCTAAGCTGCCGCTTCACGGGGACGGGCTGCGACGCCTGCTCGGGCCGAACGCGCATCCGCGGGCCTACCTGCAGTACGCGAAGGATCTGGCCTGCGACGGACGGCTGCGGACGCTGTACGTCCGGGCAGGGCGTGTGAATCGTGCGGTTGGTGCGCGGTGCGATAAGTGCGGGCACGTGCTCTGGCGGGAGAAGTGGCAACCTGCTGGGCCGAGCGGGTCGAATTCGGGCGTTTACGACGATGAGTCCCCGTTCTGACGAGTCGCGCCGGCACTCGGAGGAGTTGACTCTGGCTGAGGCCGCGCGGATGATGCGCGAGGCTGTGAAGGACAAGTCCTATCGCGGGACGACCCTCGGCCTTGAAGTCGCGCATTACATCCGCTGGTTCCGGAACGAGTACGGCGCTACCTCCGAGTCAATTCGCGACTATGAGGCGATCCTTGCCAAGCTTGCGATCGACCACGCCGATCTGGAGGTACGCGACTTCGAGCCGCCAGTGGGTACGACACGCCTGCGCGAGTTCATCGACCGGCGCTGGGGTGATGCGTCCCCGCGGACGCGAAAGAAGGTTCGGTCGGTGCTGATGTCGTTCTTCAAGTGGGCGCAGGCCGAGTTCAAGCTGCACGGAAATCCCGTGGCTGCGATCAGGACGCCGCGCGTGCGCGATGTGGAGCGCGAGCTCTTCTCTGCCGAGGAGATCCGGCGCATCGTCCGAGCGCAGGAGGAGCTAAAGGATCGAGTCGCGCTCAAGCTCCTGCTGATGATGGGTCTGCGAAAGGGCGAGCTAGCCGCTGTGCGGTTCCGCGACTTCGACCTTGGCAGGCGCAGACTCCGCGTACACGGCAAGGGCGGGAAGATCCGCAACACGCCCATCCCGACCGAGGAGCTTCGGCAGGAGATCGCGGGCCTTTCGCTGCGGCGAGACCCAACGGAGCACCTGCTCTACCCGCAGAAGCGCGGGCCAGGCGGACGGCTGCTGTGGGAGGACCGGCGGAAGCCGTTATCGGGGCCTGCCATGCACCGATGGTGGTACCGGTGCCTGACGCGCGCGGGTGTTGTCGCTAAAGGGACAACGAGTGGCAGGAAGATGCATGGCGCCCGCTACACGGCGGGAACGGAGTTCTACCTGGCGACCGGCGACATCTACGCGACACAGCAACTGCTCGGCCACGCCGACGTAAGCACGACCGCGAACATCTACGTCCAGGGATCACCCGCTGATCTGGAGCGAAAGCTCGATCAGGTCTGGGGCGAGTAGTCGAGTCGAGTGCAGCAGCTCGGTTGGTGCGGGGAAGCCCGAATCGCTGAGGAGCGCAGCGACGAGGGTGGGGGTCTGCGATTCGGGCGCGGGGGCCCGCGCCAACCCCGACAGTCGCCTGGGCCAGTGTGCCCGAATGACCCCTGAGGTTGCTGGTTAGGGGCGCGTGATTCTCAGCAGGTAATTCGCGCGGCCGTTGGTCGCGTTGCCCTTGCCGCTGACGGTGCCGCCGCCTCGGATTCGGCACCGGAAGGTCGCGTGAGAATGGTGGGCATCCCGCCAGCGGAAGCGCTCGTCGCACACGGCGGTGATCGACCCTCCGGGCAGGACGAAGCGCTCTCGTGCTTTTTGGTGGATCCACGCCGGGTCGAGAGACGCACTGTTGCCTTTCGAGATCTTGAGGCCGCAGCCGTACATGGTTCCTATCCGGCGTGGAGCGTGTGCGGCATAGAGCGCTTGCGACCATCGTCCCTGCGGACACGGCCCGCGGTCGATCTCGCTCGGGAGCGCATGCCCAAGTCCGACGATCCTGAATGCCGTGAGTGCGACCACGACGATGCTTGCTGCGCTTGTCATATCGCGGTGGGGAGTTTGCGTCTTCCTGATGGCGGTTGCAACTCGCCGCTCGCCTGGGCGAGTGCTCGGAAATGTCCCTTGACGATCGCGGCGCCTGGGGTGTCCTTATCCGGCTGCTTTCCTCAAGTAGCCGACGATCTGGCCGTGCGCGTTTCGGGTGGTGACCGAGACGATCTTCGGGCGTAGGCGCCAGTGCGTGCTTTGGTGCAACGCGCCCAGGAACAGGTGCTCGACTACGGGCAGCGTCTTCGTGTGACCGTTGCTGAGGGTCACCCGGACGGTCGTGGCAGCGCCGTAGGCGTAGCCGTTGACGATCTTGTAGTTCCGATGCTTGTAGTCACCCCATGTCCCAAAGTCGAGGTTGTGAGCCGAGCTCGAGCTCTGCGCGTTGTTGAGCTTGGCGGTGGCGGGATAGCAGGTACCGCCCCCGGCGGCATGCGCGTGGTTCAAGTCCGACTGCCAGCCGACGAAGTCGCAGGTGCCGCCGCCTCTTGCGGGGGCGGCCCAGAGGTCGAGTGGGCCGTCCGCCGTCTTCACCTGGATGACGCCGTACGCCTTGCTCACGATCGCCTTCGGGAACTTTCTTCCGAAAGTCTTGGGGAACTTCGCGGCCATTTCGTTGCTGAGCTGGAAGTTGGACTTGACGGACGGCGGAGCAGGCGTTCCCTCGAATGCCCGCGTGATCGCCCAGGCGGCAGGGGCCAGCACAAGCGCGGCGGCCAGCGCCAAGGCGACGACGTAGCGGCGGCTGCGCACACCAGCGCGGCGGAGAACCCCGTCCCAATCCGCCTCCGCCTCCGGTTGCGGGAATATCCGCTCGAACGAGGACACGATCAGCGGCTCGACATCAATCATCGTTCCACCTCCTGGGCTGAACGCCGCAGCGCAGCGTGCGCCGCCGAAAGAGTTGCTGAGACGGTTCCGACCTCGACATCGAGCGCCGCAGCGATCGAGCGGTAGTCGAGATCCGCGAAGTAGCGAAGAAAGACGACGAGTCGCTGCCGCTCCGGCAGCACTGCCACCCAGCGGCGGACGGCCAGGTCTTCGACAGGCTGCCCGTTCGCTTCGACAGGCACGTCGGCCGCTGGCTCAACCTCATCGCGCAGGCCGCGCCGGACCTGTAGCGCCGCATTGATAACGATTCGCCACAGCCAGGCCTCCAGCGGCACGTCGCGGCGGAAGCTCGACCGCGCCTTGACGGCGCTCGCGAACGCGTCCTGGACAGCGTCGCTCGCCAATCCCTCGTCTCCCACGACCGCGGCGGTCGCGCGCAGGAACCGCGGCAGCTGCTGCCGGTAGAGCGCTTCGATCTCACCGATGCTGGCGCCGCGCCGTCTCACTACTCATACGATGCCGCGAAACCGTCAGTTTGTTTAGCCGACTGAACGAAACCCAGCCTCTCGCCTGGGCCAGCGTCCTCTCACCTGAACTCGATCGAACGGCCTTCGGGGGTATCGACGGGCCGGAGGCAGCTGCTCCAGCGCGGGATGCCTGGCGGGTCGCCTAGAGGGATGGGCGGTCACGCGGGGAGCCGCCCCGGTGGAGGGGCGCCCCCGCGTGACCGGCACTCCTCGCGCGGTCGCCAGGCTTCGTGCGGACAACTATTCCGATCGACGTGCTTCTCGATCAACCGTTCCGATCGAAAAGCACCGATTTGCGGGGATAGTGGAGGCGGCGGGAATCGAACCCGCGTCCGCAGCCGCACCGGCTGAGCGTCTACAAGCTTAGGCTGCCCTTTCGTTTCGCCCGCCGGCCGGGGTGCAGCCGCCCTACCGCCGGACTAGCCGATCCTTCAGTGTCGCGCTCCGGGCGATCAGCTCTCCCTCGGCGCCGAGCCCGCTCGTTGGCGCCGCCTCCGAGCCGCGGGCAATCCCGGGGCGGCGTCGCCAGCTAGGTCTCCCTAGGCGGCGAGTGCGAGTTCGTTCTTCGCACTTGCGTTTGTGCCGGTGGATTTACGAGGCCAACCGGCGACCTCGGCTTGCAGCTCATCCGGATGGATCGACCACGTCGAAACCAGGTCGCCCCCGTATGTTCGTGTAGGAATTGTAGCGGTGGCGACGTTCCTCGTCCGTCTGCGCCAGTCCGGCCCCGAGTTCGATCCGGCGTTGCCGCTCGATCGGCAGTCGGGCTGGCAGGAGCACGCCGCCTACATGGACTCGCTCGTCGAGGACGGGCACATCGTCCTCGGCGGCCTGCTCCCGGACCTGCGGACGGCCCACGCGATGGAGGCCTCCTCCGAGGAGGAGGTCCGCGCGATCTGGGCGCGCGACCCGTGGCACGAGTCGCACCTGATCCTCGAGAGCGTCGAGCCGTGGGACATCCGGCTCGACGGCCGGCAGCCCGGCTAGCGCCGCAGCGACTTCAGCTCGCGCTCGATCTGCCGCCGCGCGTCGCGGGCCGCGATGTCGCGCCGCTTGTCGCGCAGCTCCTTGCCGCGCCCGAGCGCGAGCTCGACCTTGACGCGGCCGTCCTTGATGTAGAGCCGCGTCGGCACGAGCGTGAAGCCCTTCTCCGCGACACGCGAGGCGAGCCGGTCGATCTCCTTGCGGTGGAGGAGGAGCTTGCGCGCGCGGTCGGGGTCGTGGTTCGAGCGGTTGCCCTCGCTGTACTCGGGCACGTGGAGCCCGAAGAGCCACGCCTCGCCGTCGCGCACCTCCGCGTACGCCTGCTGCAGCGTCGCCTCCCCGGACCGCAGCGACTTGACCTCGGTGCCGGTGAGCACGAGGCCGGCCTCGACGCGGTCGCCGAGGTGGTACTCGTGCCGCGCGCGCCGGTTGTCGACGATGAGCTTCTCGGCCATGGAGCCCAAGTGTAGGGTCGCGCCCGAGGAGCTCACGCTCGCCCGGCTGCAGAAGATGGGCCCGTACCGGCGGCGCTAGGCGCCGGATGCCGGCCAGGTCGACGAGTCGAGCGGCCGGAGGAGGAGCTCGTCCTCCTTCCAGAGGTGGACGCGAATGAGGGCGTCCAGCCCGTACAGGAGCTCCTGCAGCAGCGCGACGTCCTCGTCGTCCGCCTCCGCGAGCTTCGCGATCCAGGTCCGGATGGCGAGGTGGTCGTAGGCGAGCGCCGCTGTCGCGAGCGGTGAGCCGAGCCGCGTCGTGCCCATCGGATAGAGCACTTCCTCGTCGACCCGCATGTGCGGCTCGATCTCCTCGTGCAGGAAGGCGATCAGATCCGCGACGAGTGCAAGGCGCTCCCCCGGGTCGACGTCGGGGAGGCGCCGCGCCGCGACGCGCAGCTCGTCCGTCCACGCTCTGAAGCCCTCGTGCGCCGCCTTGAACTGCTTCTCGCTCATGGCGGCATCCTGCCCCGGGCCGCTGCGACCGGCATCGGCGCGCGCCACGAGTCGCGGTGCGGGTTATCCCCCTGGCCTAGCGGCGTGCTGGACGAGCGCGATAGCCGCGCGCCATGAAGCACCGCTCGCAGAGCGTCGCCCACGGCGCCGTCCGCGCCCCGCACGCTCGGCAGCGGCCGATCGTCGGATCCTCGATCTCGGCCCGCAGCTCGCGGACGACGCGTTCCGCCGCCGCCTCCTCGAGCGCCGCCGCGCGCTCGATCGTCACGTCGGCGACGCCCGGGTACTGGAGCGCGAACCAGCGCAGGACCGACGCCTCCCGGGCCGCATGCTCCGCCTCCTCGAGCCCCGCCGCGTCGAGCCGCCGCGGATCGAGGAGCCAGGCGAGCACGGTCCGCTGCGGGCGGTCCCCGGCGAGCGCCGCGGCGAGCGTGCCGAGGAGCTGCAGCCCGTCCTCGTCGACCGGCGCCTGCACGAGCTTCCACACGTCCGCCAGCTCGAGCCGCCGGCGTGCGTGGTGGAGCGCCTCCCGCACCGCGTCGAGACGCGCGAGCAGCGGCTGGATCGACTCCACCTCGAGCCAGCCGTCGACGCTCCAGTAGCGCAGCGCGGCGTGCCGCCAGGCATGGAGGGCCGGCTCGAGCTCGTCGACGCCGGCCACGTTCAGGTCGGAGAGCTGCGGACGCAGCCGGCCGCTGTCGACGACGCGATAGCCGAGGTGGCCGTCCTCGATCGGAACGTGCGGGACGAGCGCCGCCCGGACGAGATCGGGATCGGGATCCGCCCACGGCAGCCCCGTGAGGACGCCGACGTGCCCGCGCTCGTGGAAGCCGTAGCGGCCCGCGCGGCCCGCGATCTGGGCCACCTCCCACGGCTCGAGGTCGCGGCGATCCTTGCCGTCGAACTTCGTCGTCTCGGCGAAGAGGAGCGTCTCGCACGGCAGGTTGACGCCGTGGCCGAGGACGTCGGTCGCGGCGCACACCTCCGCGCGCCCGTCGACGAAGCGGTCGATCTCCTCCCGGCGCGAGGCGAGCGGCATCGCGCCGTAGAGGCAGGCGACGCGGCCCGGATGGAGCTGGTTGAGCTCGCCCGCCAGCCCGATCACGGCGCGGCGGCTGAAGGCGACGACGACCGTTCCGGCGCCGAGCCCGACGATGCCGCGGCGACCGACCCAGTCGAGCGGCGTCTTGCGCTCGAAGAAGCGGATCTCGACCTGCGGAAAGGCCTGGCGGACGAGGGGCAGCGCCTCGACCGCGCCGAGCAGGAGGATGTTCCGATACTCGCCGCCGAGCAGGAGCCGCGTCCACGCGGAGCCGCGCTCCTCGTCCTCCGCCCACTGCACCTCGTCGAGGACGAGCGTCTCGCCCCGCACCGGCGCCATCTCCGCGGTGCAGCAGACGATCGGAGCGTCCGGGTTGAGGCGCTCCTCGCCCGTGACGAGGCCGACGCGCTCGTCGCCGAGCTCGGCCGCGAGGCGCCTGTGCGCCTCCTGCGCCAGCATCCGTAGCGGCGCCGCGTACACGCCTCTGCCGCTCTCGACGAGGAAGCGGAGCGCGTCGTGCGTCTTGCCCGAGTTCGTCGGGCCGAGGTGAGCGATCACCGTCTCGGGCTCGACGTGCCGCTCGGGCAGCCGGACGGTCAGCTCCGAGGCGGGCTTCCGCCGCGGCTGCGCCCGCCGGTGTCGCTCGCTCCGGCTGGGGCGCTTCTGCCGCCCCCGCTCGCGAGCCACTAGACGTGAAGGAAGCGGCGGAGCGTCACGGCCGACCCGCTCGCGCCGAGCAGCAGGCCCGCGCCGAGCAGCGCGAGGGCGTTCAGCGTGAACGGCAACGAGTGGACGTCCGAGTTGTTGCCGCCGAGGTGCGGCAGGATCGACGGCAGCGCGACCGACTTGCCGATCACGAGCAGGATGACGGCCAGCACCGACCCCGCGAGCCCGCACAGGAGTCCCTCGAGCATGAACGGTCCGCGGATGAACCAGTTCGAGGCCCCGACCAGCTTCATCACCTCGATCTCGCGCCGGCGGGCGAAGATCGAGAGCCGGATCGTGTTCGCGATCAGCAGCGTCGAGGCCACGACGAGCAGGACGACCGCGATCAGGAAGACGAGCGAGATGACCTTCGCGATCGTGAGCACGCGCTTCGTGACCGTGCTGCCCCAGTGGACGCCGCCGGTGTTGCCGAAGTCGTGCGACTTCGGCGACGGGCACGGCTCGACGCCGGAATAGTGGGCGAGGCAGATCTGCTTGCCGAGCTGCGGCGTGTCGCTCGCCCGCACGGGCGTCACCGTCCACGAGTCGGGCAGCGGGTTCGAGATCACGACGCCGCCCTGGTACATGTATTTGAACTGCTTCTCCATCTTCTTCTGCGCCTCCGCCTTCGAGACGAAGACGACCTGCTTCACGCGTGGGTCGTGCCGCAGCCTGGCGCCGACCGCCTGCTCCTGCGCCGGCGTCGCTCCCTGCTTGCAGCCGCCCTCGGGTAGGACCGTGCTGCAGAAGTAGACGTGCACCTGCAGCTCCTTCTGGATGTGGTTGCTCCACGAGAGCACCCACGTCCCGAGCGCGATGAACAGCCCGAGCAGGCACATCCCGATCAGGACGGTCATCGTCGCCGCGACGGTCGTCGAGAGGTTCTGCCGGATCGACGACCACGACTCCGAGAGAAGCAGACGGATGCGGCTCATTCGGACGTGTACCCGCCGCGCCGCTCGTCGCGGGCGAGCCGCCCGTCCTCGAGCGCGATCACGCGCTTGCGCATCTTGTCGACCATCTCGCGGTCGTGGGTGACCATGAGGATCGTCGTGCCGGCGCGGTTGATCCGGTAGAGGAGCTGCATGATCCCGACGCTCGTGTCGGGGTCGAGGTTCCCGGTCGGCTCGTCGCAGACGAGCAGCGGCGGGTGGTTGACGACGGCGCGGGCGATCGAGACGCGCTGCTGCTCGCCGCCGGAGAGCTCGTCGGGATGCGAGTTCATCTTGCTCGAAAGGCCGACCATCGTCAGCACCTCCGGCACCTTCCGCCGGATCGACGCGCGACTCTCGCCCTGCACCTTGAGCGCGTAGGCGACGTTGTCGGCCGCGGTCCGGCTCGGGAGGAGCTTGAAGTCCTGGAAGACGCAGCCGATGTTGCGCCGCAGCAGCGGCACGTGCGAGTAGCGCAGCCTCGCGAGGTCGCGACCGCCGACGATGATCCTGCCGTCGGTCGGCTCGAGCTCCTTCAGCAGCAGCCGCACGAGCGTCGTCTTCCCTGACCCCGAGGCGCCGACGATGAAGACGAACTCGCCCTTGTCGATCGCGAACGAGACGGAGCCGAGCGCCACGACGTCCGGCTCGTAGACCTTCGTCACGTTCTCGAACAGGATCATCGACCCCGTGGCCGGGGGAGCGAGCGTCCCCTGCTGAGCCTCCGTAGCCTCCGTAGCCTGTGGAGCCTGCGTGTCGTCGGCGGTCGGCTCTATCTGCAGATCGGTCACGTCTATGGGTTCAGCGGAGTGCGGGCCTGCCGTCGTGCACCGGCCCGAGCGGGGAAGCCCAACTCTAGCGCAGCATTCGGCGAACCACTAACCGTCTCCTGCGGCGCTTCCCGCCGTTTGCAGGAGGTATGCGCGGATGAAGTCGTCGAGGTCGCCGTCGAGCACCCCCTGCGTGTTCCCGACCTCGAGCTCGGTGCGGTGGTCCTTGACGAGCTGGTACGGGTGGAGCACGTAGCTGCGGATCGCGTTGCCGCCGAAGCCCATCGAGACGCCGCCGCGCTCGCGCGCGAGCTCCGCCTCGCGCTCCTCCTCCGCCTTCTCCGCGAGCCGGGAGCGGAGGATCTTGAGCGCCGTCTCCTTGTTCGCCGACTGGCTTCGCTCGTTCTGGACCGAGACGACGATGCCCGTCGGCAGGTGGGTGATCCGCACGGCGGAGTCGGTCTTGTTCACGTGCTGCCCGCCCGCACCGGAGGAGCGGTACGTGTCGATGCGGAGATCGTCCTCGTCCACCACGATCTTGCCGGCTTGCTCGAGCAGCGGCGCGACGATCACCTGCGCGAAGCTCGTATGGCGCCGGTGCGCCTGGTCGAAGGGGCTGAGGCGGACGAGCCTGTGCTTCCCCCGCTCGGCCCTGAGGATCCCGTAGGCGTTCTCGCCGCGGACGGTGAACGTCGCCGACTTGATCCCGTACTCCTCGCCCGGGCTCGACTCGATCATCTCGGTCGCCAGGCCCCGGCGCTCGGCCCAGCGCAGGTACATGCGGAGGAGGATCTCCGCCCAGTCCTGCGCGTCGGTGCCGCCGGCGTCGGACTGGATCGTGACGACGGCGTCGCCGGCGTCGTACTCCCCGGAGAAGAGCGCGTTCTCCTGCAGCCGCTCGAGCTCGCCGCGCACCTCGCGCAACACCGGCTGCAGCTCCTCGTCCGGAAAGGCGCCGGCTCCCTCGCGCAGGAACTCGACGTTCGAGACGAGCTCGTCGTAGCGCTGCAGCTTCTGCTGCGTCCTCTGGTGCTCCGCGGAGATACCGGCGGCATGCTGCTGGTCGCTCCAGACATCGGGCTGCGCGAGCTCCTGCTCGAGCTCGTCGAGGCGGACCTTCAGGGCAGCGGGGTCAAAGGTAACCACGGACCCAGTCGAGCTGGGCCCCGATCTCCTCGAGCTGCTCTTGCAGCGAGAGTTGCTGCTCGTCCGCCATCGCGCCGCCATCGTAGGGCAAGGTCGCGCGGGTGCCGAGTCGGTGCGCTAGCTCTCGCCTGGGCCAGCGTTCCGCAATGACCCCTGACCGAGGTGGAGACATAGGATCGGCCTGTGACCGGGTTCGAGGCGCCAACCGACTTGATGCACAACCGAGGGCTCATCGCTGACCCGGTGGCGTATGCGCGCGTGCGTGGGGCGGCGTCTTGGCTGTACCTGTGTGGCGAGGCGTTCGCGTCCATGGAGGGCGGGATCTCATACTCCGATGTCCAGCGTGCGGTTCCAGTGTCGGCGAACGTCGTGTCCGATCCGCCGACTCCACTCAACCTCGATCTCGCCCGACGGCAGATCGATGCCCTCGACGAACTGCCGAGGCCGACCCTCGTCACCTGCCGGACGGGACCTCGTTCGTCTGCCTTGATCTACCTTTATGGAGGCCTTCGGAGCGGCGCCTCCGCGAACGACGTTCTCGCGCGCGCGGAGGCGGACGACGCTCCGTTTGCCGGCTCCGACGAGCTGCGCGCCTGGGTCGCCGAGGGCCTCAAGCGCCTGCGCTGATGTCCTCCGACCCCGTCATGCAGGAGTGACATCGCCTGGATCGCGCGGGTGAACGCCGAGTCTCCTGGCAAGCGAGAGCGAGCTCACGCGACACGATTTGACGATCTGAACCGGCTACTCGTCGAGCTTGTGGTCGGAACCGAGGGCGTACTTCGCGACGGCTTCTGTGGCGCGTACCTCCAGGGATCGTTCGCCGTCGGCGACGCCGACACGCACAGCGACGTGGACTTCATCGTCGTCACCGAGGACGAGGTGACACCGGAGCAGCAAGCCGAACTTCAAGCACTTCACCAGACGCCTCTATGCGCTGCCGACCTCATGGGCACAGCACCTGGAAGGCTCCTACATTCCCCGGAAGGTTCTCCGGCGGCTGGATCCGGAGCGCCGCCCACTTCTCTATCTCGACAACGGCGCAACCGAGTTCGCGTTCGACAGTCACGACAACACCGTCGTAGTTCGCTGGTTGCTTCGGGAGTGCGGCGTGGTTCTTGCCGGGCCGGATCCTCGCGAGCTAGTCGATCCGATCACAGCCGACGATCTACGGGCCGAAATGCACTGGGCGCTCGGCCTTTGGCAAACGTGGTTTCAGACGGTCGGCTCGATCAACCGGCGTGCGCTCGCGGTGGCCGTGCTCTCGCAGGCCCGGATCCTGCACACGCTGGTGATCGGCGAGGTCAGCTCAAAGAGAAGCGCGGGGGAATGGGCTCTCCATGCGCTTGACCCAGAATGGGCACCCCTCATCCGCTGGGCACTCGAAGACCGCCCCGACCCGTGGACAAAGGTGCGTGAGCTGGCCGATCCCGTCCTTCTCCGCCGCACGCAGCAGTTCATCGACTACACCGCTCGGTGGGCTGCCGAACACTGACGATCGCCTGGGCGAGCGTCCCTTCACCTGATCCGACGTGCGACCAGAGGCCGGAGGCTAAGGCTCCCGCGCAGCAGGCTCAGCCGGAGGCTTTCCCCGCCCCCCGGCGCGCGCCGGAGTTCCGCTCAACCGCGACCGAAGCGCAGCTTCGGGCGCGGCCTACGCGCCGTGGCACTTCTTGAACTTCTTGCCGGAGCCGCACCAGCAGGGGTCGTTGCGGCCGAGCTTCTCGTGCGAGCTCGCGTGGACGGTCTGCACGCCGACCGCCGACGGCGCTCCTGCCATGACCGCCTCCCCCGCGCCGGCCTCCGCGATCGCCGCCGCGCCGGCCGCCGTTTCGTGCTCGTAGTGGAGGTTCCCGTTCGTCGTCTGCGACTGCGCCAGCTGCTGCTGCGCCTCCTCGGGCGCGAGCTCGGCGTGGAACAGATGGAGGACGACCTCGCTGCGGATCGCGCGGCCGAGGTCGGTGAACATCCGCTCGCCCTCCGCCGTGTACTCGACGAGCGGATCCTTCTGCGCCATCGCGCGCAGGTGCACGCCCTCGCGGAGCGCCTCCATGTTCTCGAGATGCTCGCGCCAGCGCATGTCGACGACCTGGAGGACGACGAACCGCTCCAGCTCGCGCATCAGATCGGCGCCGAACTCCTCCTCCTTCGCCTCGTACTCGTCGCTCGCGTCTGTCTGGAACTCCTCGATCAGCGCCTCGCGGGAGATCTCGGCGAGGTCCTCGCGCAGCTCCTTGGCCGTGATCTCGGTGCGGTAGAGGCCCGCCATCGCGTTCGTGAGCGCCTCGAGGTCCCACTCCTGCGCGTACTCCTCCTCCGTGAACAGGCGCACCGTGTCCTCGACGACCTCGTCGATCCAGAGCTTGATCTGCTCGGAGAGATCCTGGCCCTCGAGCACCTGCCGGCGCTGCTCGTAGATCCGCTCGCGGTGCCGGTTGAGGACGTCGTCGTACTTGAGGACGTTCTTGCGCATGACGAAGTTCTGCTCCTCGACCTTCTTCTGCGCGCCCTCGATCTGCCGGGAGAGGATCTTCGCCTCCATCGGCTGGTCGTCCGGGATCTTGAAGCGCTCCATGATCCCCTTGATCCGGTCGCCGGCGAAGAGGCGGACGAGGTCGTCCTCGCCGGAGAGGTAGAAGCGCGTCTCGCCCGGGTCGCCCTGGCGTCCGGAGCGGCCGCGCAGCTGGTTGTCGATCCGGCGCGACTCGTGCCGCTCGGTGCCGAGTACGTAGAGGCCGTCGCGCTCGAGCACGCCGTCGCCGAGCTTGATGTCGACGCCGCGGCCCGCCATGTTCGTCGCGATCGTGACCGAGCCGCGCTCGCCCGCGCCCGTGATGATCTCTGCCTCGCGCGCGTGCTCCTTCGCGTTGAGGACGTTGTGCTTGATCCCCTTCCGCGTGAGGAGCTCGGAGAGGTACTCGGAGGTCTCGACGGCGATCGTGCCGACGAGAACGGGCTGACCCTTCTCTGCGCGCTCCCCGATGTCGCGGACGACTGCGGCGAACTTCCCCTCCTTCGACTTGAAGACGAAGTCGTTCTCGTCGGCGCGGACGACGGGGACGTTGGTCGGGATCTCGACGACCGCGAGGTCGTAGATCTCGACGAACTCCTTCTCCTCGGTCTTCGCGGTGCCGGTCATGCCGGCGAGCTTCTCGTAGAGGCGGAAGTAGTTCTGGAGGGTGATCGTCCCGAGCGTCTGGAACTCCTCCTGGATCTTCACGCCCTCCTTCGCCTCGACCGCCTGGTGCAGGCCCTCGCTCCAGCGGCGGCCCTCCATGATCCGGCCCGTGAACTCGTCGACGATCTTCACCTCGCCGTCCTGGATCACGTACTCGACATCGAGGTGGTAGAGCGACTCCGCCTTGAGAGCCTGGATCAGGTGGTTGACGAGCTGGGTGTTCTGCGGCGCGTAGAGGTTGTCGACCCGGAGCGCCCGCTCGACCTTGGCCACGCCCTGCTCGGTGACGCCGACCGTCTTGAACTTCTCGTCGTACTCGAAGTCGGCGCCGGCCGCCTCGGCGGCGCGCTTCGGATCGCCGGGCGTCGAGCGGAACCCGTTCAGCTGTCCGGCGATGCGCGCGAAGTCGTAGTAGATCTGGGCCGCGGTCTCGGGCTCGCCGGAGATGATCAGCGGCGTCCGCGCCTCGTCGATCAGGATCGAGTCGACCTCGTCGACGATCGCGTAGGGATGGCCGCGCTGGACGCAGCCCTCGAGCGAGACGGCCATGTTGTCGCGGAGGTAGTCGAAACCGAACTCGGAGTTCGTCCCGTACGTGACGTCCGCCTCGTAGGCCACCTTCTTGTCCTCGAACGGCTGCATGTTCTCGAGGGAGGAGACGGTCATGCCGAGCGACTCGAAGACCGGCCGGTTCCATTCGGCGTCGCGCTGGGCGAGGTAGTCGTTGACGGTGACGAGGTGCGCGCCACGGCTGCTGAGGCCGTTGAGGTAGAGCGCGAGGCTGGCGACGAACGTCTTGCCCTCGCCGGTCTTCATCTCGGCGATGTCGCCCTCGTGGAGGACGATCCCGCCCATCAGCTGGACGTCGAACATCCGCTGGCTCGAGGCGCGTTTGCGCGCCTCGCGGACGGCCGCGAAGGCTTCGAAGACGAGATCGTCGAGGCCGGCCCCGTTCTCGAGCCGCTGCCGGAACTCGGCGGTCTTCGCGGCGAGGTCGGCCGGGGAGAGCTTCTCGAACTCCGGCTCGAGCGACGTGATGTAGGCCGCCTGCTCCTGGAGCCTCTTCATGCGCCGGCCCTCGCCGACGCGGAGGACCTTCTCGAGGTTGCCGATCTCCACGAGCCAAGGGTAGCGGCCTACAACGTCGGGATAGGGCGGCCGCCGGGCGGCGACCGCCCCCGCTTACGGCTGCACGGTGCAGGAGATGACGTTGTGCGTGTCGATGGCCTTGACGAGGTGCGCCGCCGTCGCCCGCCGGATCCTCGCCACCGAGGTGAGCGGCAGCATCCGCCCTCCGAGCCGCGCCGCGTAGACGAGCGGCTCTGGCCCCATCGGCGTCTCGGTCCTCCGCGTCCGGACGTTTCCCTTCCCATCCGCTCCCGGCACGAGCAGCGTCAGGTCGCACGGCCCGGAGAAGACCGTCGCCGCCACGTGATCGTGTGCGCCGTAGCCCACCGCGCGGGCGTCCGCGAGCGGGTGTAGCGGGTGGCGCCGCCGGACGGGCGCGATCACGTACAGCAGAGCCGGACGCTTCGTGCTCGACGACGACGGCGGCCCCGTGACGAGGCCGTGAACCTTCCCGGCCACCCAGACGCCCTCCGCGGCCGCGGCGTACGGAAACGCGCCGAATGCCACCACTGCCACCCCGACCATGATCAACCGTTTCATCAGTCCCCTCCTCCGACACCGATCGACGCGCCGCAGGCGCAGCGGGGTGTCGTCCGCTGCAGCCCCTATATTGAATAGGGGCGCACCCTAACAAATATGGCCGGAACGGACAACCCACGCAAGCGGAGCTACGACGCGAGCCGGCGGAGAGCTGCGGCGGCGCAGCGCCGGCTCGTCGTGATCGCCGCCGCGCGCTCCCTCTTCGAGGAGCGCGGCTGGGCCGGCACGCGTGTCGGCGACGTGAGCCGGCTGGCGGGCGCGTCCCAGAAGACCGTCGAGGCGCTCTTCGGCACGAAGGCATCGCTCCTCGAGGCGGCGGTCGGCTACGCGATCCGCGGCGACGTCGAGCCCCTGCCGATGCCCCAACGTCAGGCGATCGCGGAGATGGAGCAGGCCTCCGACGCCCCGAGCATGCTCCGCCTCCACGCACGACATCTCCGCAACGTCAATTCGCGCTCGGCCCGCATCGCCTCCGTCGTCGAGCACGCTGCGCCTGCGGATCGTGCCGTGGCGGCGCTCTGGAGACGGATGAACCGCAATCGCGAGTACGCGGTGGACTGGGCGACCGAGACGCTGCTCGCGAAGCCCGGCCGTCGCCGGGGTCTGAGTCGAGAGACAGCCTTGCCCGTCTTCTGGGTCGCGCTCGACTGGGGCACGTATCGGACCCTCACCGAGCTCGCGGGCCTCGACGCGGACGGATACGAAGCCTGGCTGTGCGGCTACTACGAGGCGATGCTGCTTCCGCCCGTCAGAGGGCTGAGACCCTGACCTCCCAGAGATCGCCGTCGAGCCGCTCGGCCTTGACGAAGAAGTCCGCTCCGACACGCTCGCCGAGCCGCTCGAGGGCCGGGGCGCGCGCGGTCGTCGGCTCGCCGTCCACGCGCAGCTCCTGCCACGAGTCCTTCCGCGAGAGCTCGAGCATGTCGCCTTGAGTCCAGTCGATCCGCTCGACCTCGATCCGCTGCGCGAGCACGCCCCACAGGTCGTCGGCCTGCCGGCCGGCCAGCGCCCGGTACGGGGGTGCGAGCTCCCGCTCGACCGCGTCCGCGAGCGCCGAGACGTCCGCGTCCCCCTGCTCCTCGTCGACGAGCACGTCGCCGTTCGGCAGGCTCGTGAACGCGATCCGGTCCCCCGCGAGCCCGGGGGCCGTCGCAGTCACCGACGCGTCCCACCCGGGCGCGCCGACGGCCCTGCCGATCGGCACGCCGAGCCGCTCGAGGAGGGGCTGCTGAAGCTGGATTCGATCGAGGCCGGCGTCGCGCAGGAGCTGCTCGGCCGACGTCTTCCTGCGGAGGAGGGCCACCCGCTCTAGCTCTCCGGAAGCTCGTTCTCGGCCGGTTCGCCGGGCTCCGGCTCGTCCACATGCTTGCGGTCGTGGACGCGCTTGTCCTGGAGGTCCGTGACCTGGCGGACGAGCTTGTCGGCGAGCTCGTCGATCGCGGCCTTCATGTCGCGAGCAGCCTCCCGCGCGCGCAAGGTGCGGCCCTTGACGTGAACCGTCGCCTCCGCCACCTGCGACTCCGCGATGGACGGGTTCCGCTCGACCGCGAGCTCGACCTCGACCCGAGTCGAGTCGTGTACGCGCCGCTCGAGCTTGCGGAGCTTCCGCTCTGCATAGCGGCGAATGGAGTCGTTCACTTCGAGGTTCTTGCCCTTGACGTCGAGCCGCATGGCCCCTCCTTGTCGGTGCCAAATCGTCGACCTAAGCCTACTCCCGGGTAGCCCTAACCTCTGCGCCGGAGAGTGCGGGCGAAGGCGACGACGTGCACCTGCCGCGCTCCCATCGCGCGCAGGGCGGACGCGGCCGACGCGGCGGTCGCGCCGGTCGTGTAGACGTCGTCGACGAGCGCCACGCGCCGCGGCGAAGCGGTGGTCGCCCGGAACGCGCCGCGCACGGTCCTGCGCTCGACCGCCGAACGGTCGCGCTGCCGGCCGCCACGGGTGCGCTCGAGGAGCGGTAGGCAAGGCAGCTCCCAGCGGTCGGCGAGCTCGCGCGCGAGCCGCTCCGCCGGGTTGTGGCCGCGCTCGCGCCGCCGGCCCAGGTCGGCCGGGACGAACGTCACGGCTTCGACCTCCGGCGCCGGCGCCACCTCCGCCACGAGCTCCGCCACCGAGACCGCGAGCCGCCGCAGCCCGCGCTCCTTCCAGGCGTGGACGAGCCGGCGCGCCGCCTCGTCGTAGGCGACGGCCGCGCGAGCCGTCGCGAAGGCAAGCCTCCTCCCCGCGCACTCCCTGCACCGCTCGACCGGCCAGGCGGTCGGGGCGCCGCAGCGGGCGCAGAGCGGCGACTCGAGGCGCACGAGCTCCTCGCGGCAGCCCGCGCAGAGCTGGCTCCCGCCCCGCTCGCAGACGACGCACCGCTGCGGCAGGAGGAGGTCGAGCACCCAGCCACGCTAGAGCGCGCGGCGTGCCGCCTCTGTGCCGGATCAGTCGAGGCTGTAGGTCTCGCGCTCGGGCAGACCGGCCAGCCTCCGCAGTCGGTTGTCCGCCTCGAGCAGCTGGTCGTGGTTGCCGATGTCGTACCAGCGGCCCTCGAAGCGGTAGCCGTACACGGGCTCGCGTCGCGTGAGCCAGCCGAGGAAGCTGCCGGCGTTGTCGCCGCCGTGTCCCTCCTCGAGATAGCGCCCGACGAGGCGGACGTGTGCCGGCGGCAGGAGATAGATCAGGGTCGAGGCGAGCGTCGACGGCGGGTCGCTCGGCTTCTCGACGAAGTGGACGATGCGGTCGTCTGCATCGGTGGCGGCGATCCCGTAGTGCGTGGCGAGCTCGAGGTCGCCGACGTCGTGGAGCGGCACCGCGCTCGCGGGCCGGGGCTTGGAACGCCACCACTCGACGAAGCGCGGCAGCGAGAGCTCGAACAAGTTGTCGCCGGCGAGGACGAGCAGCTCGTCCTCCTGGAGTCCGGCCTCCTCGACGACGAGGCGGAGGTCTCCGACGGCGCCGAGCCGGTCGTCGTTCGAGGTCGTGCCGTCGTCGTGCACGGCGACCCCGTGCTTCGCCGCCCAGCCGGCGAAGTGGCCTGCGAAGCGGCTGTTCGTGACCAGGTGGATCTCGTCGACCTCCTCGACCTCCCCCACGCGATCGAGCACCCAGTCGAGCATCGGCCGGCCGCCGACGGGCAGCAAGTGCTTCGGTACGTCGTCGGTCAGCGGTCGCAGCCGGGTCGCGTAGCCGGCCGCGAGGAGAACCACCTTCACGCGAGCGACTCCGCGTACGGCGGGCGGTGGACTCCGCGCTCGGTCACGATCGCGGCGATCAGCTGCGCCGGTGTGACGTCGAAGGCTGGATTGCGCGCCGGAAAGCGGCTGGTCACCTCGGCCGGGTCGCGCTCCTCGATCGGGATCTCCGAGCCGTCGGCCGTGGCCGGATCGAGGGTGGAGCTCGGCGCGACGACGTAGAAGGGGATCCCGTGGTGGGCGGCGAGCACTGCGAGCGAGTATGTCCCGATCTTGTTCGCCGTGTCGCCGTTCGCCGCGATCCGGTCGGCGCCGGTCACGACGAGATCGACCTCTCCCCGGGCCATGAGCGAGCCTGCGGCGGAGTCGGTGATCACGGCGTGAGGGATACCCGCCTGCTCGAGTTCCCATGCGGTGAGGCGGGAACCCTGGAGGAGCGGCCGGGTCTCGCCGACGAGCACGCGCTCGAGGAGCCCGCGCTCGGCGGCTGCGCGCAGCGCGCCGACGGCGGACCCGTAGCCGGCGGTGGCGAGGCCGCCGGCGTTGCAGTGCGTCAGCGCCCGCGTGCCGGGCGCGAAGAGCTCGGCCGCGTGCGCCGCCATCCGGCGGCAGCGGGCGACCTCCTCCTCGTGCAGCGCCCGAGCGCGCTCGGGCGTGGGGTCGTCCCGCATCGCGGCGAGCGCCCACGGCAGGTTCACGGCCGTGGGACGGGAGGCGGCGAGGACGCGTTCGGCCTCGGCGAGGTCGTCGCCGCGAACCGCTGCGAGCGCGAGGCCGTAGGCGGCGGCGACGCCGATCGCGGGCGCGCCGCGGACGACCATCGCCCGGATCGCGTCGGCGACCTCGGCGGCGGTCGCGCACCGCACGTGGACGATCTCGTCCGGCAGCCGGCGCTGGTCGAGGAGGACGACCGCCGGGCCGTCCTCCTCCAACCGAACGATGCTCTCTCGGGCGTCGCCTAGGTCCCTTCGTCCCACGAGGCGAGGTAGCGCGCCTGTTCCTCGGTCAGCCGGTCGATCTCGACGCCCATCGTCTCGAGCTTGAGCCTCGCGATCTCCTTGTCGATCTCCGGCGGCACCGGATAGACCTTGTGCTCGAGCTCGCCGGCGTGGCGGGCCGCGTACTCGAGCGACAGCGCCTGGTTCGCGAAGGACATGTCCATCACGAGCGCGGGGTGACCCTCGGCGGCCGACAGGTTGACGAGCCGGCCGTCGGCGACGAGGTAGAGGCGGCGGCCGTCGGCGAGCGTGAACTCCTCGACGAACTCGCGCGCCTTCCTCGTGGAGACCGCCAGCTCACGCAGCGCCGGGATCTCGATCTCGACGTTGAAGTGCCCGGTGTTGGCGAGGATCGCGCCGTCCTTCATCCGTTCCATGTGTGCCCGGGCGATCACGTGCTTGTCGCCGGTCGCGGTGCAGAACATGTCGCCGATCTCGGCCGCCCGCTCGAGCGGCAGCACCTCGTAGCCGTCCATCGACGCCTCGAGCGCCTTCAGCGGATCGACCTCGGTGATGACCACGAGCGCGCCCATCCCGCGCGCCCGCGACGCGACGCCGCGCCCTACCCAGCCGTAGCCGCAGACGACGAAGCGCTTGCCCGCGAGCAGGACGTTCGTCGCGCGGATGATCCCGTCGATCGTCGACTGGCCCGTGCCGTACCGGTTGTCGAACATGTGCTTCGTCATCGCCTCGTTGACGGCGACGATCGGGAAGCCGAGCTTGCCCTCCGCCTCGAGCGCCTTGAGCCGGATCACGCCGGTCGTCGTCTCCTCGGTGCCCGCGATGATCTCGCCGATCTGCTCCCGCCGCGCCGAGTGGAGGACGCCGATCACGTCGGCGCCGTCGTCCATCGTGAAGTGCGGCTTGTGATCGACGGCTGCCTCGATGTGGGCGTAGTACGTGTCGTTGTCCTCGCCCTTGATCGCGAAGACGGACACGTCGTATTCGGACACGAGCGCCGCAGCGACGTCGTCCTGCGTCGAGAGCGGGTTGGACGCGCAGAGCACGACGTCGGCGCCGCCCGCCTGCAGCGTCCGCATCAGGTTCGCGGTCTCGGTCGTCACGTGGAGGCACGCCGAGACGCGGTAGCCCTCGAGCGGCCGCTCCTGCGCGAACCGCTCCCGGATCGCCGCGAGCACCGGCATCTGCCGGTCGGCCCACTCGATCCGCCGCTTGCCCTCCTCCGCGAGGGCGAGATCCTTCACGTCGTAGCGCTGCGTTGCTGCCATGGATTCCTTTCGTTGCGTTAGGCGGCGAGAAGCCGCTCGTGCTTGCGCTGCTCCCACTCGACCCAGGTCGTGTCGGCGGCGCCGGCGAGCCAGCCGTCGAGCGCCTCCCGCAGCTCGGGCTCCCGGCGCAGCCGCGCGGCAAAGGCGATGTCGCCGATCCCGAGGCCGAAGCGGCTCCGGAGCTCGGCGAGCGAGCGAAGCTGGTTCAGCTCGCGCAGGCCGTAGACCCGGTAGCCCGCGGCGCTGCGGGACGGAAGCACGAGGCCGGCCTGCTCGAGATAGCGAAGCATGCGAGCCGACCAGCCCGTGTGGGCGGCGGCGTGGCCGACGTGGAGCGAGTCCATCTAGAGGCAAACCTTAACAGAGTTATGTCAAGGCTTGCGCGCGCGAACCCGGGCCGAGGCGCGGGAGACGCGGAAGAAGCCACGCTCCGCCAGGTCCTTCTCTGCCGCGTGGCGCAGCGGCCCGAGATCGTCCTCGCTGACGTCGCCGCGCGAGCGAACGAAGTCCAGCAGCGGCTCGAGCTCCGTCACCTCGAGCTCCTGCGGCCCGGGCACCGGCTCGACGACGACGTCGACGAAGAACGGCGCGAGCTCCTCCTCCACCTGCTCGATCGTGAAGCGCTCGCGCGTCCTCGCCCACTGGCTGTCGGGCGGCGGGGGCACGAGCTCGCGCAGCTCGCGCAGGTGATCGAGCCCGATCGTCGTCGCGCGGAACGTGCCGCCCGGGCGCAGCACGCGCGCGAGCTCGCCGAGCGCCCGCGGGCGATCGTCGACGTGGAACAGCATGTGGTTCGCGATCACGGCGTCGAACGAGGCGTCGGGGAACGGCAGGCTCCGGACGTCCGCGACCGCGTACTCCGCCCGGTCGCCGAGCACCTCGCGCGCCGCGTCGACCATGCCCGGGGAGAAGTCCGTGAGCGTGAGGCGCCAGCCCGGCGGGATGCGGTCGAGGTTCTCGCGCCAGATGTTCCCGTCGCCGCAGCCGACCTCGAGCACGTCGGCCTCGTCTCCGAAGGCGTAGCCGTCGAAGATCCAGTGCGGGTAATGGACCGGCGTGCGCGAATAACGGTCGTGGAGCGCGATCCGCGCGCGCAGGTTCGCGTTCGTCGCGTACTGCTCCTGGAGCTTCTCCCGCTCGCTCATGCCTCGCCCCGCAGCCGCGCGACCAGCCGGTCGAGGGCGGCGGCGTCGGCGCCCGCGCCGAGCAGTCGCGCGCGGATTCCTTCCGTCTCCTCGATCTCCTCGAGCACCTCGGCGAGCGTGCGCCCGGCGGGCACGGAAATGCGCCGCCGGCGCTCGCGCTCGGCCTCGTCCGGAGCTTCCGCGAGCCAGTCCGCGTTGAACGGCGCCCAGCTCTCGTCGCTCAGCGCGTGGTCGGCGGCGATCGCGTCGGGCTCGACGCCGGCGAGCCAGAGCGCCATGCCGCACGCGATGCCCGTGCGGTCACGGCCTCCCGCGCAGTGGATGGCGGCCGGCGGCTCCGCGTTGCCGAGCAGCGTCAGCGCCTGCGCCAGCGCGCCACGGTAGTGGTCGGCGAGGGCGAGGTACGCCTCCTTCATCGAGGGCCAGTCCCACGCGGCAGGTACGGGGCGAGGATCCATCCCCTGCCGCACGACCGGAACCGGCAGCGGGTTCAGCCCGTCGTCCTCGTGCTCCCGGTCGGGGCGGAGGTCGACGACGAGCGAGACGCCGTAGTCGACCAGGGCGCGGCGGCCCTCCTCGCTCAGGCCGGGAAGCCAGTCGGCGCGGACGACGACGCGGTACGCGGTCTCGCCGCCGTCCGCGAGCGGCAGCCCCCCGAGATCGCGGACGTTGATGCAGCCGTCCCAGCGGAGGACCCGCTCTATGTCCGCTCCCAGCGCCGGCACAGCCGGCGCTTCCGCTCTTTGCTGAGCTCCGTCGAGCCTACGCTCAGGGATCATTCGTTCCCTCGCGTCCGTAGCGATCCTCGAGCCGGACGACGTCGTCCAGGTGCGGCGTCGAGACCTCGAGGATCGTCGTGTCCTCGAGCGCCGAGACGCGGTGCACGGTTCCGGGGCGGAAGTGGAAGCAGGCGCCGGCGGTGACGATCTCCTCGTCGAGCGCCTCCTGACCCGCCTCGCCCAGCTCGAGCCGTGCGCGCCCGTCCTGGACGTACCAGCTCTCGTCCTTCTCCCGGTGGAACTGGAGCGAGAGCGACTCGCCCGCCCGGACGAACAGCACCTTGCCGACATAGGCATCGGTCGCGGCCCAGATCAGCTCCCAGCCCCAGGGCTTCTCGACCCGTCGCGGCTCGAAGGAGAACCGGTCGAGCGAGCCGTAGTTCGGCGAGTCGACGCTCAAGCGAGCTGCCTCTGCGGGCGCCACTCCGGGTGCTCCGCCAGAAACTCGTTCGCGCGGCGGAGATCCTTCGGCGTGTTCACGGTCAGCCAGACCCCGCGGTGGCAGTGCGCGTGCAGGCGCCGCTCCTCCGCGAGCTGCGGGAACGTCGACTGCTCGTGGTCGCCTCGCTCGGGCAGCAGCGCGAGGGCCGCAGGGCCGAGGACGTAGACCCCGGAGTTGACCCACTGCTCGAGTAGCGGGCCCTCGCGGAAGCCGGTGACCGTCCCGTCCTCCTCGACCTCGACGACTCCGAACGGCGACCGCACCTGCGCCACGACGATCGTCGCGGCCGCTCCGTTCCGCTCGTGCTCGTCGACGAGCGCGCGGAAGTCGAGGTCGAGGAGCTCGTCGCCGTTCAGCGCGAGCACCGGTCCCGCCTCGATGCGGCGGGAGGCGGCCAGCCGCAGGCCGCCGCCGCGGCCGAGCGGCTCCTCCTCCCCCACCGCCTCGATCTCGGCCCCGAGACCGGCGAGCGCGTTGACGAATGCATCCTCGTGCCCGGCCCGGCAGGCGACGATGACGCGCGTCACGCCGCCCTCGACCAGCCGGCCGACGGCGTACTCGGCCAAGGGGAATCCGGCCACCGGGACGAGCGGCTTCGGCAGGCCCTGCGCCGCGTCGCCGAGCCGCTCAGCCTTCCCGCCGGCGAGCAGCAACGCCTCCATCAGCGCTCGAGCTCCCGCTGGGCCGCCCGCGGGTTGCCGTTCACGCTCCCCGGCGTGGAGCGGGTCGGCCGGCCGACGGCCTCGTACTCGAAGCCGGCGGCGGCGACGGCGGCGGGATCGAGCAGGTTCCGTCCGTCGACGATGAGCGGCCGCGCCATCGCCTCGCGGACCTCCGGCCCGACGAGCTCCCGCAGCTCGGGCCACTCGGTCACGATCACGGCGGCATCGGCCCCGCTGACGGCCTCGAGGACGGATTCGCAGATCTCGACTCCCTCGAGGTCGGTCGGCCGTGCGATGGGATCCCAGCCGCGCACCTCGGCGCCTTCGGCGAGCAGCCGGTGCGCGATCACGCGGCTCGGCGCCTCGCGCGTATCGTCGGTGTTCGGCTTGAAGGCGAGCCCGAGGAGGGCGACGGTACACCCGCGCAGGCTCCCCAGCCGCTGCTGGAGCTTCTGCACGACGCGCCGCTTCTGCAGCTCGTTCACCTCCCAGACCGCGGCGAGGAGCAGGAACGGGTAGCCGGAGTTGCCGGCGAGCTGCTTGAGCGCCATCAGATCCTTCGGGAAGCACGAGCCGCCGAAGCCGATCCCGGCGCGGAGAAAGTGTGGGCCGAGCCGGTGATCGAGGCCGACGCCCCGGGCGACGTCGACGACGTCCGCGCCGACGAGCTCGCAGATGTTCGCGATCTCGTTGACGAAGCTGATCCGTGTGGAGAGGAAGGCGTTCGCCGCGAGCTTGACGAGCTCGGCCGAGGGCACGTCCGTGCGCACGAACTCCGTCTCGATCCCCCGGTGCAGCTCGACGACGCGCTCCGCGTCCTCCGGCTCGAAGGACCCCACGACGACGCGGTCGGGATACATGAAGTCGGCGACGGCGGTCCCTTCCGCGGTGAACTCGGGGTTCGAGACGTAACCGACGTGGTCGAGCCCTCGCGTGTGCAGCCTCGCCCGCACGCGCTCGCCCGTCCCCGACGGCACGGTGCTCTTCATCACGAGCAGCGGCCGCCCCTGAACGTCCTCCGGCAGCTCGTCGACGACCGTCCACACGGCCGAGAGATCGGCGTCGCCGGAGGCGGTCGGCGGCGTGCCGACGGCGATGTAGAGGAACTCGGCGCCGTCCACCGCCTCGCGCACGTCGAGCGTGAACGCCATCCGGTCGCGGTTGCGCTCGAGCAGCTCGTCGAGGCCCGGCTCGTAGATCGGCACCTCGCCGGCCTGCAAATGCTCGATCCGCTCGGGCAGGACGTCGCGCACGACGACCTCGTGGCCGAGATCCGCGAAGCAGGCGCCGGTGACGAGGCCGACGTAACCGGCCCCGAAGATCGCGATTCTCGCCACGCGCCTAGGGTAGTCGGCCGCTCAGCGGCCCAGCGGCTTGAGACTCTCCGCGATCGCGAGCATCGTCGAGTTCGACAGCTGGTTGAGGATCGTGTTGACGACCCAGTAGGCCGCCTTCCCTTTCCTGATCGCGACCATCTGGATCGCACCGCTCGAGGTGTAGACGTAGAGCTTCTCGTGGTGGTACGGGATCACGGCGGTCGGGCTCTGGAGGATCGGCGCCGAGCTCCAGTCCGACTCCTCGATCTGCCAGTACTCGACCCCGCCCGAGACGTTGAAGGTGAGGACGAGCTCCTGCTTGCCGTGCAGCGGCCTGAAGAGCCGGACTCCCTCGTTCGTCGAGAGCTCCGAGCCGAGCGCGACCTGGCCCGGGACCATGAGCGGGAAGTGCGCCGGGCCGTTCTCCCCGCGAACCGCCGAGAGCGTGACGGGAAGGCCGGGGGTGACCTGCGGCGGGATCTTCGGCCCCGTCGTCGACTGCGACGGGCGCGGCAGCGTCAGCTTGCCGCCGAAGCTCTTGCCGACGGCGACGACCGTCGACGGATTGCCCGCCTTCTGCGCGAAGGCGGCGATTGCAGACGTCATCTGCTCGATCCGGCTGTGGGCGCCGAACAGCGGCGCGAGCTCTTGCGCCGCCTGCTTCGCGTGCGGCTGGACGGGGTCGTAGTAGACGATCGTGTCCTCGCTCGGCGACGGCGCGTTCGCAGGCGTGGAGCCGGGGAGCGTCTTCGTCGCGAAGTCGTGCTTGGTCAGCAGGTACGTCGTGTCTGCGGCGCGGCCGGGGATCGTGCCGGCGTTGAGGACGAGCACCGAGATGTCCTTGTGCGGCAGCTTCTTCAGGTGCTTCGAGCTCCCGCTCTTCTTGGTGGGCGCCCCCGGCACGACCGGATGGAGGAAGCTGTGCACGGCGCCGGCGACCGCCTGCGGCGAGGCGGTCAACTCGTCGGCGCCACCGGAAGTGATGTACGTCTGCAGGTCGGTGAGGGGGATCGCGTTCCGGACGAGGTGCCCCGGTGGCAGGGTGTCCGCGAGGTCGAGGTATGACTTGAGCTCCCCGGCCGACATGCGCTCCCGTCGGCCTTGGCGACTTGGAGGTTGCCCTTCAGCGCGCCGATCAGCTGAGGAATCAGCGTGAGGTTCGAGAGCGAGATGCTCGATCCTGATCCGGCTCTTGAGCGCCTCGCATGAACAGCTGCTGGCGGCCGTTCCGGTAGATGTCGGAGTCGAAGTGCCGGAAGCGGACGTACGAGAGCGCCTGCGCCGCCGTCGAGCTTCTGGTAGCCCGGCTGGAGGTTGATCGCCGACCAGCCGGTGTGGAGCGGGTTGTAGTACCGCTGGTCGACGTTCATGTACACGCCGTGCAGCCGGTTGACGATCTGCTTGAAGGCGCGGAAATCGAGCGTGATCAGGTAGTTGATGTTCAGACCGGTCAGGTGCTCCATCGTGTCGACGGCGCCGCGGCCGGTCCGTCGGTGCCGCAGTCGGCCCAGGCAGCGTTGATCCGGTCCTGGAGTCGGACCGTGTTGCCCTTGCAGTAGATGTTGACCGCGAGGTCGCGCGGGAACGAGAGCAGCGAGAGCGTGCGGTTCTTCGGGTCCGCGCGGAGGAGCATCAGCGTGTCGGAGTTCGAGTCCGCGTATGCGTTCGTGCCCGTTCCCGAACGGTGGTCGTAGCCGGCGACGAGCGCGATCGCGGCGCGCACCGGGCGGCAATGCGCAAGTTGGCCGGCCCTTTTGCCCAATCTCGTATGCCCCGCCGTTGAGCTCCTAGAGGGTCTCGTGGCCGTACAGGTAGAGGCCGCCCGCCGACTCCGGCGCGCGACCACGACGATCGCGAGCACGAGCCAGCCGAGCCCGCGGAAGAGGAGCGCCACGAGCGACCGGTTCGGCGGGCCGGGTTGCCGGTAGCGCGCGACCGGCCCGACGAGCGGCGGCAGCGGCGAGTGGCCGTTCCCGTTGAGGCCGTCGACTTGCCCGATGCTGCGCTTCAGCGTCGTCCGCATAGGAGAGCGGCGCCACCCCGGCGCCTGTGGCGAGGATAGCTCAGCGCCCGGAAGAGGCCGAAGCCACCTGTTCGCGCTCCGCGGCGGACTCCTTCCCCCTCGCCTCGTCGGCGAGATTCGGTCGCAGCCACTGCTCGGCCTCGCCGACCGGCAGGCCCTTGCGCGCGGCGTAGTCCTCGAGCTGGTCGCGGCCGATCCGCCCCACGGAGAAGTAGCGCACATCGGGGTGCGCGAGGTAGATGCCGCTCACGCTCGCCGCGGGCGTCATGGCGAACGTCTCCGTGAGGGCGAGTCCCACCTCCTCCGCGTCGAGCAGCGCGAACAGCTTCGGCTTCTCGCTGTGGTCCGGGCAGGCGGGATACCCGAACGCGGGACGGATGCCGCGGAAGCCCTCCGCTAGCAGCTCTTCGGGCGCGAGGCGCGGGCCGGTCTCGTACCAGGCACGGCGGGCGACCTCGTGCAGGTACTCGGCGAATGCCTCGGCGAGGCGGTCGGCGAGCGCCTTGACCATGATCGCGTGGTAGTCGTCGTGCTCGGCCGCGAAGCCGGCGGCGAGCTCGTCGGCGCCGATGCCGGCGGTGACCGCGAAGGCGCCGAGGTGGTCCGCCTGCGCCGAGACGTAGTCGGCCAGGCAGCGGTTCGGCCGCGAGTCGCCGTACTCGGACTGCTGACGAAGGAAGCAGAAGCGCAGGGTTTCGACATCGTTGCCATTTCGGACAACGATATCGTCGCCGTCGGACGATGCTGGCCAGAAGCCGAAGACGCCGCGAGCCGAGAGAAGCTTCTCGGCGACGATCCTGTCGAGCAGTCGCTGCGCGTCGTCGTAGAGCTCCTGTGCCGCCGGCTGCTCGAGGATCTGCGGGAAGCGTCCCTTCAGCTCCCAGGCGTGGAAGAGGAACTGCCAGTCGATATAGCCCCGGAGCGTCTCGAGCGCCGGCTCGACCACGCGCCGCCCGGTGAACTCCGGCACGGGCAGATCGTCGAAGGCGACCCGATGCCGGTTCGCGCGCGCCCTCGGCAGCGGCAGCAGCGGCTTGCGCTCCTTCTGGGCGTGGAGCTCCCGCAGCCGCTCCTGCTCGGCGCGGTTCTCGGCCGCTAGTAGCTCGCGCCGCTCACCGTCGAGGAGGTTGGAGACGACGCCGACGACGCGCGACGCGTCGAGCACGTGGACGACCGGCTGCGAGTAGACGGGCGCGATCCGCACGGCCGTGTGCTGGCGCGACGTCGTGGCGCCGCCGATGAGCAGCGGCAACTCCATCCCGCGCCGCTCCATCTCGCGCGCGACGTCCACCATCTGGTCGAGCGACGGCGTGATCAGGCCGGAGAGCCCGACCACGTCGGCGCGCTCCTCGACCGCCGTGTCGAGGATCCGCTCCGCCGGCACCATCACTCCGAGGTCGATCACGTCGTAGTCGTTGCAGCCGAGGACGACGCCGACGATGTTCTTGCCGATGTCGTGGACGTCGCCCTTCACCGTCGCGAGAACGGCCTTCCCCCGGACGCGGGCCGTCCCGCCCGCGGCCTGCTCGGCCTCCATGTACGGCTCGAGGTAGGCGACCGCCCGCTTCATCGCCCGCGCGCTCTTCACGACTTGCGGCAGGAACATCTTTCCGGCGCCGAAGAGGTCGCCGACGACCTGCATGCCGGCCATGAGCGGCCCCTGGATCACCTCGAGCGGCCGTTCGGCCCGCTGCCGCGCCTCTTCGGTGTCCTCCTCGATGAAGTCGACGATCCCGTGCACGAGCGCGTGCTCGAGCCGCTTCTCGACGGGCGCCTCGCGCCAGGAGAGGTCGAGCTGGCGGCGCGTCCCCTCGCCGCGCACGTGCCCGGCGTACTCGACGAGCCGCTCCGTCGCGTCCGGCCGCCGGTCGAAGATCACGTCCTCGACGCACTCGAGCAGCTCAGGCTCGATGTCCTCGTAGACGGCGAGCTGTCCCGCGTTGACGATCCCCATGTCGAGCCCGGCGCGGATCGCGTGGAAGAGGAAGGCCGAGTGCATCGCCTCGCGCACGACGTCGTTCCCGCGGAAGGCGAAGCTGAGGTTCGAGATGCCTCCGCTCGTCCGCACGCCGGGGCAGCGCTCCTTGATCAGCGGCAGCGCCTCGAGGAAGGCCTTCGCGAAGCCGCGGTGCTCGTCGATCCCGGTCGCAACGGCCAGGATGTTCGGGTCGAAGATGAGATCCTCGGGCGCGAAGCCCGCGCGCTCGACGAGCAGCCGGTAGGCCCGCTCGCAGATCGCGACCTTCCGCTCCACCGTCTCGGCCTGGCCCTGCTCGTCGAAGGCCATGACGACGACGCCGGCGCCGTAGCGGCGGACGTGCCGCGCCTGCTCGAGGAACGGCTCCTCCCCCTCCTTGAGCGAGAGCGAGTTGACGACGCCCTTGCCCTGGATGCACTTCAGCCCCGCGGCGAGCACCGACCAGCGCGAGCTGTCGATCACGATCGGGAGCCGCGCCACCTCGGGCTCCGTCGCCACGAGGTTGAGGAACGTCGTCATCGCCCGCTCGCCCTCGAGCAGGTCGGCGTCCATGTTCACGTCGAGGAGGTTCGCGCCGCCGCGCACCTGCTCGAGCGCGACGTCGAGCGCCTGCTGGAAGTCGCCCGCCTCGACGAGCCGGCGGAACCGCGCCGAGCCGGTCACGTTCGTCCGCTCGCCGATCATGGTGAAGTTCGAGCCCGAGTCGTCGCGGACCTCGAACGGCTCGAGGCCGCTGAAGCGGGTCGCCGGCCGCCGCTCGGGGACGACGCGCGGCGGCACGCCGTCCACGGCCTCGACGATCCGGCGGACGTGCTCCGGAGTGGTTCCGCAACAACCGCCGACGACGTTGACGAGCCCGTCGCGGGCGAACTCCCCGAGGTGGCGGCTCGTGTCCTCGGGCCGCTCGTCGTGCTCGCCGAGCGCGTTCGGCAGCCCGGCGTTCGGATGGCAGGCGACCCAGGTCGGCGCAACCCGCGCGAGATCCTCGACGTAGGGGCGCATCTCGGCCGCCCCGAGCGAGCAGTTGACGCCGACGACGAGCGGCGCGGCGTGCTCGACCGAGATCCAGAACGCCTCCACCGTCTGCCCCGAGAGATTGCGACCGCTGCGATCGACCGCCGTGAACGAGAGCCACAGCGGCAGGCCGGGCGCTTCCTCCTGCGCGGCGACGATCGCCGCCTTGCAGTTGAGCGTGTCGAACACCGTCTCGATCAGGAGCAGGTCGACGCCGCCCTCGCGCAGCGCTCGGATCTGCTCGGCGTACGCCGCCGCAACCTCGTCGAAGGTGGCGGTGCGGTAGGCGGGATCGTCGACGCGCGGCGAGAGCGAGAGGGAGACGTTGAGCGGCCCGACGGAGCCCGCGACGAGGCGTGGCTTCTCCGGCGTCCGCGCCGTCCAGTCGTCGGCGGCAGCACGGGCGAGACGGGCGCCTGCGAGGCTCAGCTCCGCAGCGACGTCCTCGAGCCCGTAGTCGGCCTGACCGATCCGCGTCGCGGTGAACGTGTTCGTCGTCGCGATGTCGGCTCCGGCGGCGAAGTACTCGTCGTGGATGCCGGCCACGATGTCGGGCTGGGTCAGGTTGAGCAGGTCGGGGTCGCCGGCGACGTCACGCGGATGGTCGCGGAACCGCTCCCCGCGGTACGCCTCCTCCCCGCGCACACGCTTCTGGATCAGCACGCCCCAGGAGCCGTCGAGGACGGCGATGCGCTCGCGCAGGATCGAAGCGAGGTCGACCACGACCCGGACGGTACCGGGGCGCCCGATGTGCAGCGCGGCGTCGCACCCCGCCGTTAGGGTGCCGCTTCGTGGGTCAGCCAGATGACGGCACGACGCTCCGCGCAGCGCTACTCGCGATCGCGAGCGACTTCTCGTTCACCTGGATCGCCGAGGCGAGGCGCCTTTTCCACGACCTCGATCCGCGCCGGTTCGCCGAGCTCCACCACAACCCGACCGCACTGCTCACGGAGCTCACCGACGCCGACCTGGAGCGATCGCTCACGCCGGAGTACCTCGAGCGGCTCGAACGCGTGCAGGGCCGGCTGATGCGCGACCGCGGCCACGAGACGTGGTGGCGGGAGCAGAACGGTCCGGAGGACTTCCTCGTCGCCTATTTCTCCGCCGAATTCGGGCTCGACGCCAGCCTGCCCGTCTACTCGGGCGGCCTCGGCATCCTCGCCGGCGACCACCTGAAAGCGGCTTCCGAGCTCGGCGTGCCGCTCGTCGGCGTCGGCCTCTTCTACCGGCGGGGCTACTTCCGCCAGCGCCTGGACGAGAACGATCGCCAGGTCGAGCGGTATCCGCGCAACGACACGAGCCGGCTTCCGCTCGAGCTCGTGCCGATGGCGCCGGTCGTCGAGCTCGCGGACGCGGACGGGAAGCTCGTGCCGGTTCGGCTCGGCGTGTGGCACGCGCGCGTCGGCCGCGTCTCGCTCTACCTCCTCGACACGAAGGTGGAGGGGAACGCCGACTGGGCCCGCGACGTCACCGACATCCTCTACGGCGGCGACCGCGAGAACCGGCTGCGACAGGAGATCGTGCTCGGCGTCGGCGGGGTCCGCGTGCTGCGGCGGCTCGGGCTCGAGCCGACGGTCTTCCACCTCAACGAGGGGCACTCGGCGCTCCTCCAGCTCGAGCGCCTGCGGGAGCTCGTCGAGGAGGACGATCTCGCTCCGGAGGACGCGCTCGAGCGGCTGCGGGCGTCGACCGTGTTCACGACGCACACGCCCGTGCCGGCGGGGAACGAGGTCTTCGACGCGGAGCTCGTCCGGCGCAACGTCGCGCCGCTCGTGGAGCGGTGCGGCCTCACGTGGGAGGAGTTCGCGGCACTCGGCACCGTGGAGCCCGGGGACGCCCGCTTCGGGCTCACTCCGTTCGCGCTCCGGACGTCCTGCTACGCAAACGGGGTCTCGGAGCTGCACGGCACGGTGTCCCGGAAGATGTGGCATCCGCTCTGGCCGGACCGGCCGGTCGACGAGGTGCCGATCACGTCGATCACGAACGGCGTCCACCAGCGGACGTGGCTCGCCGGCGAGATCGAGCAGCTGCTCGGCGACACCGATCCGCACTTCGAGCTCGCGCGAGCGGTACCGGCCGAGCGGCTCTGGACGGCGCACCGGGGCGCCAAGGCCCGGCTCCTCGACTTCATCGTCGATACGCGCGGCGCACGCGAGCTCGACCCTGACGTACTCACGATCGGCTTCGCGCGGCGCTTCGCCACGTACAAGCGTGCAAGCCTCCTCTTCAGCCGGCCGGAGAGGCTCGCTGCGCTGCTCGCCGATCCGGAGCGGCCGATCCAGGTGCTCGTCGCCGGGAAGGCGCACCCAGCGGACGAGGGCGGCAAGGACGTGATCCAGCAGGTCGTCGACTTCGCGCGCGAGCCCGCTGCGGCCGGACGGGTCGTCTTCCTCGAGGACTACGAGATGACGCTCGCCCGCCGGCTCGTGCAGGGCGTCGACGTGTGGTTGAACACGCCGCGGCGCCCCTTCGAGGCGTCCGGCACCTCGGGGATGAAGGCGGCGCTCAACGGCGGGATCAACTGCTCGATCCTCGACGGCTGGTGGGCCGAGGCGTACTCGCCCGCATATGGGTTCGCGATCGGAGATCACGCCGAAGCGGCGAGCGATGTCGAGCAGGACGACGCCGACGCGGAGGCGCTCTATGCGGTGCTCGAGGAGCAGGTACTCCCGGCGTACTACACGCGGGACGAACAGGGGCTGCCTCAGCACTGGCTCGCGCTGATGCGGGAGTCGATCGCCGAGCTCGGACCGCGCTTCGGGACGGCGCGGATGGTCGCGGAGTACGTCGAGCGGCTGTACCTGCCGGCGCACGAGGGGGCGTCGCGGGCGCAGAGCCGCGTGTAGAGCGCCCCGTACAATCGAGCTGCCATGGTTGCGCCGCCGGACGATGCCGCGAACGAGGCGGAGTTCGAAACGCTCGTGGGCAAGGCGCTCGACGAGCTGCCGGACGACATCCGCGACCTGATGACCAACGTCGCCGTGACGGTGGAGGACGAGCCGGCGCCGGGCGAGAACCTGCTCGGTCTGTACCAGGGGATTCCCTGGGGCAAGCGGGGCCCGTACTACTCCGGCGTGCTCCCCGACAAGATCACGATCTACCGCAGGCCGCTGGAGCGGATCGCCCGCGGCGACCCCGAGCGGCTACGGCGCGAGGTGCGGCGGACCGTCCTGCACGAGATCGCGCACCACTTCGGGATCAGCGACGAGCGCCTGCTCGAGCTCGATCGCTACTGATAGCTCGCGAGTCCTGCGGACTCGCTCGCTCTTGAAGGAACTGCGCGGGCCGGAAAGCGTGGTTTCCGGCCCGCTCCGTGCTGAGGGCGTATTGGGCTGGGATGGTTCCGACCGCTGTGCCGTCGCGGGCGAGCAGGCTGCGCGTGCTCACCCGCTGGTGCGCGGCGTCGTAACGCGCCGTTACGCCGCCGCCCGAACGCCAAGAGGGTTCGAACGCTTCAACCGCCCGCTGCGCAATGGGCCGCAGCGTACGCACGAGCGTACGCGGAGGCCGGACCGCGCTCGCGCCGGCCTCCGCCGCGCGCAAGCGCACCAGAGCAGCCTCCCACCCGGACCACCACAGCAGAAACAGCACGGAGCGGGCCGGAAACCGCGCTTTCCGGCCCGCGCAGTTCCTTACTCCCCAGCGAGCGGGTGCGTAGCACCCGCGAGCTACCCGAGCTAGCTCGCGCCGCTTACTTCGAGTTGGTTCTCGGCGTGCCGGATCCGCTGCTCGAGCTGCCAGCGGTCGGCGGTGGACTCGCCCGCATCGACGCGAGCGAGCTCCTCCTGCGCCTCCTCGAGCTGCCGCCTCGCGCGCTCCTCGTCGATCTCGCCCGCGGGGATCGCGTCGTCGACGAGGGCGATCGCCCTGTTCTCGAGCACCTGGAAGAAGCCCGGGCCGGTCGCGAACTCCCGTACGTCGCCGTCGCCCACATGGACGCGCGTCGAGCCGGCGCGCAGCATCGCGACGAGCGGCGCGTGGCGCGCGAGGACGCCGATCTCGCCGGCCGCGCCGGGGACGATCAGCATCTCCGCCTCGCCCTCGAACGCGGGACCCTCGGGCGTCACCACGGAGACGGGAAAGAGCGGGTGGTCGGGCACGGCGCCTACCTATGCCGTGGCGCCTGCGGGCTCGGCCTCGGCCTGCTCGTCCGCCTCGCGCTGCGCCGCTTCCTCCGGCTCCTCCGCGCCGAGCTGCTTCGCCCGCTCGACGGCCTGCTCGATCGCGCCGACCATGTAGAAGGCCTGCTCGGGCAGGTCGTCGTGCTTGCCGTCGAGGATCTCGGTGAAGCCGCGGATCGTGTCCTCGAGCTTCACGTACTCGCCGGGCGTGCCGGTGAACTGCTCGGCGACGAAGTTCGGCTGCGACAGGTACCGCTCGATCTTCCGCGCTCGCGCGACGACGAGCTTGTCCTCGTCCGAGAGCTCGTCGATGCCGAGGATGGCGATGATGTCCTGCAGGTCGCGGTAGCGCTGCAGCACCTCCTGCACGCGCCGCGTCGTCGTGTAGTGCTCGTCGGAGACGATCCCCGGCTGGAGCGCGCGCGAGAAGGATGCGAGGGGGTCCACGGCCGGATAGATCCCCTTCTCGACGATCGCAGCGCTCGAGGTTCACCGACGAGTCGAGGTGCGCGAACGTGTTCGCGGGCGCCGGGTCGGTGTAGTCGTCGGCAGGCACGAAGATCGCCTGGATCGAGGTGACCGAGCCGGTGCGGGTCGACGTGATCCGCTCCTGCAGCTGCCCCATCTCGGTCGCGAGCGTCGGCTGGTAGCCGACTGCGCTCGGCATGCGCCCGAGCAGCGCCGACACCTCCGAGCCCGCCTGGACGAAGCGGAAGATGTTGTCGATGAAGAGGAGCACGTCCTGGCCCTGGTCGCGGAAGTACTCCGCCATCGTCAGGCCCGAGAGGCCGACGCGCAGACGCGCTCCCGGCGGCTCGTTCATCTGGCCGTAGACCATCGCCACCTTGTCGATCACGCCCGACTCCTGCATCTCCAGGTAGAGGTCGTTGCCCTCGCGCGTCCGCTCGCCGACGCCGCAGAAGACCGAGACTCCGCCGTGCTGCAGCGCGACGTTGTGGATCAGCTCCTGGATGAGGATCGTCTTGCCGACGCCGGCGCCGCCGAACAGGCCGACCTTGCCGCCGCGGATGAAGGGGGCGATCAGGTCGATCACCTTGATGCCGGTCTCGAAGATCTCGATCTTCGGCGAAAGGTCGACGAAAGCCGGCGGGTCGCGGTGGATCGGCCAGCGCTCGCCCTGCCCCGGCTCCTTGCCGTCGACCGGGTCGCCGATCACGTTCCAGAGCCGCCCCAGAGTCTCGTCGCCGACCGGCACGGAGATGGGCTGCTGCGTGTCGACGACCTCGATCCCGCGCGCGAGGCCGTCGGTCGTGTCCATCGCGACCGCGCGGACGCGATCGTCGCCGAGGTGCTGCTGCACCTCCGCGATCAGCTCGCGCGTGCCGCCGTCCTCGGGCACCTGGATGCTGAGGGCGTGGTAGATCTCGGGAAGCCGATCGGGGAAGACGGCGTCGAGCACGACGCCCTTGATCTCGACGATCTTTCCCGTGTTTTTGTCTTTGCTCTTGTCGGCCACTGAATCTCCTGCTACGTGAGGGCGGAAGCGGCCGCACTGTAACCCAACGCCCGCTGCCGGCTTACGTTGAAGCGACCTTCTCGACGTGCTCGTGGGCCGGCCAGAGCCCGGCCGGCGCGTCGACGAGCCGGGCCAGCCCGTCCACGACCGGCTCGTAGTCCGCGCGCCGCCTGCAGAAACGCTCCCACGCGAGATCGTGGTCGTCGACGATCGGCACGCCGACCTCCGCGAGATGGACGAGGACGCCCTCGAACGCGACCCGGTCGATCGGCTCCACCTCGCGGTCCGCGATCCGGTAGTCGAAGAACGTGCGCAGCCGCCCGACCGCATTGAGTCCGGCCCGGTAGAACATCCACGCCGCCGCATTCCCGGCGCCGGAAGCCTGGATCGCCGAGAGCCGGAAGTTCGCCGCCTCGAGCAGCGTCGCGATCGCCGTCACCCAGGAGTGCCAGGGCTCCGACGAGCGGAAGAAGACGAGCATCGGGTGCGTGAAGTGCGTCTCCCCCACGTCGACGATCCAGCGCTCCCACTCCGGCCAGAGCGCGTCGAGCGTCTCGATGCCCGCGAAGACGTTGTGGCGCTCGATCAGGGTCAACGCGTCCGGTGGCGAGCCGGCGCGCGTGTCGAGCATCGCGACGACCGCCTCGCGGCGGGAGAAGGCCGCGTTCAGCGTCGGCAGATACGTGATCACGAGCGCGAGGAGGCCGAGTCCGATCGTCGCGTCGGCGAACGCCGCGATCGCGCCGCCCACGCCGTCCGGCCGCTCGAAGCCGAGCGTGAACAGGGACGAGCCGCTGACGACGACCGCGTTCCCGAAACCGCCGCCGTCGATCGCCCAGAAGATCCCGGCGAAGCCGAGCAGCGTCGTGATCAGCCAGAGCAGCGGCAGGCCGAGCACCGCGATCGGCGCGCCGTAGACCATGATCTCGTCCACTGCCTCCCGATCGACTGCGCCACGCAGGCGCGTGACCCAGTGGAGCAGGCGGAAGACCCAGTAGAAGACGACGCGCGAGCGGAGCTGGATCCCGCGCGGGATGACGAAAGCGCGGATCGCCTCGAGCAGAGACCAGGCGACGGCGAATCCGCCCACGACCGCCGCGAGGACACGCACCACATCCACGCCGCGAGCCTATCCGGCTGCTACCAGGACCTCATCAGTGGGTTACCACGACGGACATCGGTCGCGCCCGAGAGCTCGCGTAGACGGCGAACGCGCGAGGCGTCGTCGTCGGCTATGAGCTCGAGCGCGCGACGGGCGTGCTCTTGCGCTTCGGCCTGGCGGCCGAGGGCATCGTAGTCCTCGGCCAGCTCCTCGTGGAAGTAGCCGTCTGCCACTCCGGCAGCCGCGGCCCAGGCGAGGCATTGCTCGAGCGCCGCGGCCGCCTCACCGGCGCGGCCGAGTGCGCGGAGTGCCTTGCCGACCGCATAACGAGCGGTCTCGCGCGCGTAGGGGCGCGGGTCGTCACGCTCACGGGATGCGAGCGCAAGCTCGAACGCCTCGAGCGCACCCGCCGCGTCGCCCGCCTCGTATCGCGACCAACCGAGGTTGTTGTAGAGCGGGCCGAGCCAGTAGCGAACACCCGGGTCATCGGCCGGGGCGGCGATTTCGACCGCGCGTGCCGTCCATGCCTCACTGTCGCCGACGATCGCGAGCATGTGCGCCGCATCGACGGCGATCACGTCCTCCCCGTTCGCGCGCGCGAGCTCGAACGCCTGCTCGAACTGCGCGAGGCCCGCCCTCGATCGCCCGGACGAGCGCTCCCGCCGGCCGCGCTCGAGCAGCACCCGAGCCTCCGCCCCGCCGAGCGATTCCGCGGCATCGAGCAGCGCGTCGCACTCCTCGAACCGGCCGCGCAGACCCTCGACCCGCGCGAGCTGCGTCAACACCTCGGCCCGACCGGAGTCCGCCGTCTCCAGCTCGAGTTGCGCCCGCAAACGCCCCTCGGTCGCATCGAGGTCGTCGAAATCCCACAAGGGACGAAGCCTGTCGCCCATCGCGGACGACCATAACCACGCCGCACCGAAGCGCACTCGGACTGAGGCGCTCGCACGCGCCAGCGTTCGAGAGTGTCCCCCATGCGCTCGAGTTAGGAGTCGGGTTCTGGGCGGCCGTTGACGGGGCAGCGTCCAAGGGCGGAGAATCGTTGACCGAAGGTTCAGGGGTCGAACCGCGTAACGAACGGAGGAGTGGTGAGCTCACACCAGGTAGTTCATGCGAGTGATGTGGAAGCGCACCACGGCGTCTTTCGGGCGCTGACCGACCAGCTTGGGGTGGCGGGCTTTCGGATCAATCAACTGGAGTTGGCGGCCGGCGGCGAAGGGCCGGAGCACGATCACTTGGAGAACAAACAGGAGGAGGTGTACGCGGTGATCGGCGGTGGCGGCGTGCTGCGTGCAGACGGGGAGGAGATCCCCCTGCGGCCCGGTCATTTCGTCTACTGCCCGCCCAGCGTTAGACGCCAGATGGTGGCCGGCGACCAAGGATTGACCTGGATCGGGATCGGCTCGGTCGAGACCGGAACAGACGCGGGTTGACCGCGTCGGAGGCAGTCGGGCAGGTGGTGTTGAGCGGACAGGAGCCGGTCTGGTTTCTCGGCACGCTTCAGCGACTGAAGCTCGACGGTGGACAAACGGATGGCCGCTTCGCGCTCTGGGAAGGCGTGCTTCCGCGCGGGGCGGCACCGCCGCTGCACTCCCATCCCCAGGACGAGACTTTCTACGTGCTGGACGGGGAAGTCACCGCATGGATCGTCGAACTGGGACAGGCTGAGGATCGAGGCGAACCGCCAGCCTGGGTGGCCGCCTGCGCGCAGCGGGGCGGGGTCGGCATGGTTGCCTTCGCACCAGGTGGGACACCGCACACCTTTCGGGTCGAATCGGACACGGCGAAGATGCTCTTCCTCAGCACTCCCGCCGGCGTCGAGGAATACGTCAATGCGCTGGCCGAACCTGCACAGTGGCCGTGGCTGCAACCGCCCACGGACGGGCCGCGCGTCCCCGCTGAGCGGATCCAAGCAGTAGAGCTCGCTCTTGGCATGACCCGCCACGGGCCACCTCCACCTCCAAATCACCAAGCCAGGCAGGGCTAGTAGGCACGATTTCGCTGCTAGGTGGGGGCTACTGGCTTCGGCCAGTGCTCGGGAATGTCCCCTGATGGTTGGCTCATCCGCCCTGGCTGATGATGTCGGAGGCGATGGAGAGCGCCTGTTGCTTGCTGAAGGTTTGGTGGTTGGCCTGGGGTTGGGTGGTGTCTGGGCCTTCGACCGAAGTGAGTACTTGGTCCGCCCCGTCGCCGCGCAGCCATGCAGCTTGCAGTGAGCCGTCCCTCCAGGTCTGGATGAGGACGAGAATGCCGTTCACGACCACAACCCTGTTCCGCCGGCGCTGACCCTGTTGCTGAAGGTCAGCGAGCGTCACGCTGCTCTGCGCCTCGTCGAGGACGTAGGAGCCGTCCGTGGAGGAATCGACGTGACCGTAGACCCCCTCCTGGGGCGCCCCGATGATGGCGAGACACATACGCGTCGCGTTCGATGGGAGCACGACGTTGAAGGAGAGAAACGCGTTCGCTTGCGCGGCGTTCGTCGCCACCGCCTCGCCGCCCGAGCCTCCGTGGGCGGATCCCGCAAAAACCGGACTGAGGATCTGGAGCGTGTGCGGATAGAGCGCGAAACTGATCGTGGTGATCCGGGCGGGCTCTTCCGGCCCCGGGGTCAGCTTGCTGCAGTGAGATGTGAACTTCCCGTGCAAGACGACGTCGATCGTTCCGTCGCCCGCCTCGGCAATCGCGGGTTCGCGAAGGTGAGGGTCGCCGTAAGCTCGGGCGACCTTCTGAGCGATTTGATCGACAAACGTGACGGTGGACCGCGGCAGGCCGTTGGTCTGGTGAGCCGCACCGCAACCCACGGCACTGAGCGCGAGTAGGAGGATCGGCGCAGCGCGGAAGCGGCCCATCGAAACCTTTATACGCCTCCGGCGAGATGGCCGGGAAAAGCGATCCGCCTCGACTGGGCGAGAGTCCCTCCCGCTTCAACGGCATCGTCGACGACTGCCGCAGGGCGCGGCGTAAGACAGCCATAGGCGGCTTACGACCGCGCCGAACGAGCGACTGCGGACCTGCGCGCGGAAGCGCGCACGTCCGCGAGCGTCCATGACAGCTCGAATCAGACCGACAAGCCCTACTGCACGGAGCGCCGCCGAGACCGCGCTCTCGGCGGCGCGGAGTTCCTTTCTTCAGCGAGCGACCGCGCAGCGGTCGCGAGCTACCCGGTAAGGGCGTCCGCGCCCGCGACGACCTCGAGGATCTCCTGCGTGATCTCGGCCTGGCGGGCGCGGTTCAGCGAGAGCGTCAGCGTGTCGATCAGCTCGCCGGCGTTCTTCGACGCGTTGCGCATCGCGGTCATCTGCGAGGCGAGGAACGCGGCGGCCGACTCGAGCAGCGCCCTGTAGATCTCCGTCTCGAGGTAGACCGGTAGCAGCCGCTGCGAGGATCTCCTCGGGCTCGGGCTCGTAGATGAAGTCCGCGCTCGGGCCGGCCTTCTTCTCGGGCTCGCCGGCGGCAAGCACCTCCTGGCGGATCGGCAGCAGGTCGGTCGTCGTCACCCGCTGCACGAGCGCCGACTCGAAACGGTTGTAGACGAGGACGACGCGGTCGACCTCCTCCGCCTCGTAGAGCTCGGCGAGCCGGTGACCGACGGCCTGCGCGTCGTGGTACGTCGGCTTGTCGGCGAACCCGGCCCACTGGCCGGTGAGCTCGTAGCGCCGGAAGCGGAGCGTCGAGGCGCCCTTGCGCCCGACGACGAGCCACCGCACCTCCTGACCCTCGGCGCGCGCGTGCCGCTCGAGCTCGAAGCCCCGCCGCAGCACCTGTCCGTTGAACGGGCCGGCCAGGCCGCGGTCTCCGGTCACGACGACGAACGCCACCTTCCGTACCACGTCGCGCTGCTGCAGCAGGGCCAGGTTGCGGAACGAGGACGCCGCGCGCGCCGTGCCGATCATCAGCTCCTGCATCCGGTCGGCGTACGGGCGCATCTCCTCGATCCGGCTCTGCGCGCGACGCAGCCGCGCACCGGCGACGAGCTCCATCGCCTTCGTGATCTTGCGCGTGTTGCGGACGGAGTTGATCCGCCGCCGGAGATCCTGGAGCGAGGCCACTTATGCGCCTGCCGGTGATGGTCTGGTGCTTCCGGCGAGCGAAACGCGAGCGAGGCAAGGACGCAGGGAGCCTCGATAGCCGAAGCTATCGGGGTGACCGAGGACGCCGCAGCCGGCGAAGCCGGCCGCCGAGCGAAGCGAGGAGTCGCGACGTGTTGCAGCCGCTGGAAGTACGCCGACCATTGCCGGTGGGCGCATCAGGTCCGCGCCGACTCTTCCTGGACGTTGAAGGAGTGCTTGAACTTGGCGATCTCGCCGTTCAGCTTCTCCGCGAGCTCGTCCGGCAGCTCGCCGCTCTCGCGGATCTGCTTGTAGATCGACTCCTCGGCGCGGAGATGCTCGCGCAGCTCGTCCTGGAAGCGCGGCACTTGTGGCGTCGGGATGTCGTCGAGGTAGCCCTGGTTGCCGGCGTGGATCGCGACGACCTGCTCCTCGATCGGCCACGGTTGGTACTGCGGCTGGTTGAGCGAGGCGACCATCTTCTCGCCGCGCGTGAGGGCCTGCTGGGTCGTGCGGTCGAGCTCCGAGCCGAACTGCGCGAACGCCTCGAGCTCGCGGTACTGGGCGAGGTCGAGGCGGAGGCGGCCGCCGACCTTCTTCATCGCCTTCGTCTGCGCCGACGTGCCGACGCGCGAGACCGAGATGCCGACGTTCACGGCGGGACGGACGCCCGAGTAGAAGAGCTCCGACTGGAGGTAGATCTGCCCGTCGGTGATCGAGATGACGTTCGTCGGGATGTACGCCGACACGTCGCCCGCCTGCGTCTCGATGATCGGCAGCGCGGTGAGCGAGCCGCCGCCGTTCTCCTCGCTGAGCTTGCACGCCCGCTCGAGCAGCCGCGAGTGGAGGTAGAAGACGTCGCCGGGGAACGCCTCGCGGCCCGGCGGGCGGCGCAGCAGCAGCGAGAGCTGGCGATAGGCGTCCGCGTGCTTCGAGAGGTCGTCGTACATCACGAGCGCGTGCTTGCCGCTGTAGAGGAAGTGCTCGCCCATCGCGCAGCCCGCGAAGGGCGCCATCCACTTGATCGGCGCGGCCTCGTGGGCGGCGGCCGTGACGATCGTCGTGTACTCCATCGCGCCCTCGTCCCGCAGCCGCTCGTAGATGCCGGCGACGGTCGACGCCTTCTGGCCGATCGCGACGTAGATGCAGTGGACGTCGGTGTCGCGCTGGTTGAGGATCGTGTCGATCAGGATCGCCGTCTTGCCGGTCGAGCGGTCGCCGATGATCAGCTCGCGCTGGCCGCGGCCGACGTTCGTCATCGCGTCGATCGCCTTGATGCCGGTCTGGAGCGGCTCCTTCACCGGCTGCCGCGCGACGACGCCGGGCGCCTTGAACTCGAGCGGACGGGTCTCGTCCGTCTCGATCGGACCGCGGCCGTCGAGCGGGTTGCCGAGAGGGTCGACGACGCGGCCGAGCAGCGCCTCGCCGACGGGGACGCTCGCGACGCGGCCCGTGCGCCGCGCGGGCTCGCCCTCGCTCACTTTCTCCCACTCGCCGAACAGCGCGACGCCGACGTCGTCCTCCTCGAGGTTGAACGCGAGGCCCGTCACACCGTGCTCGAGCTCGAGCATCTCCATCGCGACCGCGTTCTCGAGGCCGTAGATGCGCGCGATGCCGTCTCCGATCTGGAGGACGGTGCCGACCTCGGCGAGGTCGGTCTCGACGTCGTACTGCTCGATCCGCTGGCGCAGGATCGACGTGATCTCTTCGGGACGCAGCTTCAAGGCTCTCTCCTCATGTCTGCACGAGTTCGTGTCTCAGTCGCTCGAGTCTCCCGCGGACGCTCGCGTCGACGCGCAGCGAGCCCGCCTGGAGGACGATCCCGCCCACGAGGGCGGGGTCCACCTTGCGCGTCGCCTCGACCTTGCGCCCGGCCGCCTCCTCGATCTGCTTCAGGATCGCCTCCGCCTCGGCGTCGCTCAGCTCGCGCGCCGTCGTCAGCTCGACGGTCAGCCGCCGCTCCTCGCGGGCCATCAGCCGCTCGAACTCGGCTGCGATCTGCTCGAGCTCCCCCGCGCGGCCCTTCTCCGCCACGACCTGGAGGAAGTGCGTGAACAGCGGCTCCTCTACGCCGGCGATGTCGGCGAGGATCGCGGACTTCGCGCTCGGCTCGAGCTGTGGGTTGCGCAGGACGGCGCGCAGATCCGGCGACTCGGCGGCCGCGGCCGCGAAGTCCGCAAGCGCCTCGTGCACCTGCGCGAGCCGGCCGGCGTCCTTCGCCGCGCCGAACAGCGCCTCGGCGTAGATGTGGTGCGCGACGGCTATGCGGACTCCTCCAGACGTGAGAAGTCGAGGCCCGCGATGGCCTCTTCGATGAGGGCCTGGTCGCTCGCGGCGTCGAGCGTGCGCCCGACGACACGCGAAGCCGCCTCGAGCGTGAGGTCGGCGACCTCCGAGCGGATCTGGTCGAGCGCGCGGGCCGTCTCGGCGGCGATCTCCTTGCGCGTCTCCTCGAGCCTCCGCTGCCGCTCGGTCTCGGTCTCCTCGCGCATCCGCTGCTCCATCGACTCGCGCGTCTTGCGCGCCTCGGCGAGGATCGACTCGGCGTCGCTCCGGGCCTGTCCGATCAGCTTCTTGTGCTCCTCGAGCAGCCGCTGCGCCTCGTCGCGCGCCTCGTCGGCCGCCTCGATCGCGTGCCGGATCGACTCGCGGCGGCTGTCGATCATGCTCTGGATCGGCCCGAAGGCGTACTTGCGCAGGACGAGGAAGACGATCAGGAAGAAGACGATCGTCCAGATCATCAGCCCCGGGATGATCCGGGTGAGCGGGCTGGAGGCGGCGACGAGCATCTACTTGACGAGGACGAAGCCGAGGAAGCCGCCGACGAGCCCGTAGAACACGACGGCCTCGGTGAGGGCGAAGCCGAGCCACATGATCCCCTGCAGCTCGCCGCGCAGCTCCGGCTGGCGGGCGACCGACTGGATCATCGAGGCGAAGACCGTGCCGATGCCGATACCGGCGCCGAGCGAGCCGAGGCCCATGCCGAGGCCGAAGCCGAGCGCCTGGGCGGCCTTGATGGTGCTTGAGGTTGCAGCGAGCAGCAGGTGCACGTTTCCTCCTTAGTGGGCCGGCTCGATCGCCGTGCCGATGTAGATGGCGGTGAGCGCGGAGAAGATGAACGCCTGGATCGTGACGACGATGACGACCTCGAAGATGTAGAAGGCGATCCCGATCGGCAACGAGAAGACGGCGACGATCCAGAACGTGACGCCGCTCAGGATGAAGAGCAGCCCGATCGAGACGAGGATCAGGATGTGCCCGGCGAGCATGTTCGCGTAGAGCCGGACGCTGAGGCTGATCACGCGGAAGACGTGCGAGATCGTCTCGAGAATGGCCATGACCGGCACCATCCCCTTCGGTACGCCGGCGGGGACGAAGCTCTTGAAGTAGCCGATCCCGTTGTAGCGGACGCCCTCGACGTGCGTGAACACGACGCTGAGGACGGCCAGCACGAGCGTCACCGAGAGCTGCGACGTCACCGCGTAGATCCCCCAGGTCGGGACGCCGTGCCACGTGTCGCCGGTCAGCGGCAGCGGGATGAAGCCGACCATGTTCATCGTGAAGATGAAGAGGAAGAGCGAGGCGACGTACGGGAACCAGCGCCCGATCGCCTTCGAGGGCAGCCCCTGCTCCGCGATCTGCGTCTGCGCGAGCTCGTAGATCGCCTCCCCGACCGTCTGCCGCTTCCCCGGGAGCAGCGCGAGGCGGCTGCGCATCGTGAAGATCCCGAGCAGGATCGTCAGCAGCGCCGAGATCGCGAGGTAGACGACCGCCTTGTTGATCGACATGTCGATCGGGCCGAGGTGGATCCCGACCCACTGCTTGAGCTCGAACTCGTTCGCGGGGTTGAACGTGCCGGCGAGGAGGCCGGTCATCCGAGATCTTCTCCCCGCTGAAGTACGCGACGAGCGAGACGCCGAGCGAGAGCGAGTACGCGAGCGCGTAGACCGCGAGCGCCGCGAGGCCGACGTGCCGGTCGGCCACGGTGACGGCGAGCAGGACGACCATCACGCCGATGCCCCGGAAGGAGTGGCCGAGCGCCACCAGGCCGGACATGCCGAGGTGGTCGGCGCCGATCGGCAGGCGGGCGAGCCAGAGCGCGAGTGCCTCCCCCGCGAGCCAGAGCACGGCGGCGAGCGCCCAGCCGCCGAGCCGGAAGCCGGCGACGAGGAAGACGGGCAGGGCGAGGAGGACGACAGCGGCTCCCGCGAGCGCGGGGGCCCGGCGGCCGGGAACCGGCCGCGGCGTGGACAGGAGTCCTGGCATCACGAGAAGTAGCCCTTGAACCTGCGGTAGACGGCGTAGACGCCGGCGGGAATCCCGACGGCGACGCCCGCGAGCGCCCCGTAGCCTGTGTTGCCTGCCGCCCAGCCGGCGAGCGCGCCGGCGCCACCGCACGCGCCGACGGTCCCGGCGAGCACGGCGCCCGCCTCCACGGGCTGGAACGACGAGCGAGGTCTCCCCTGCATCCGGGCGCGAGAATAGCAGCCTCGCCGCGGCTACTTTGTGACAGCGGAATCCCTGATGGAAAGACACCCTCGCCTCCTGCTCGTTCACGGTTCCGTCGTCAATGCGGACGTGACCTGGCACGCTCAGAAGCCGCTCGCGGACCGGTTCGAGATCGTGGCGCCCAACCGGCGCGGATTCCCGCCCGGTCCGGAGGTCGAGCGGGTCGACTTCGAGGACGAGGCGGCCTGGCTCCAGCCGTTCCTCGAGCCCGGCGCGCACGTGGTCGGACACTCCTACGGCGGCGTGATCGCGCTGCTCGCGGCCGCGCGGCGGCCCGAGCTCGTGCGCTCCCTCACGGTGATCGAGCCCCCGGCGTTCGGAATCGCCCGCGGCACGACCGCGGTGGAGCAGTTCGTCGAGCAGATCGAGGCGCACTGGAGCGAGGGGCCGCGCGACCCCGCCGAGTTCCTGCGCGGCTTCCTCGCGCGCGTCGGCTCCTCGATCCCGCCGGGGACGTTCACACCGGAGCTGCTCCAGGGCGCGCGGACGCTCATGGTCGAGCGCTCGACGGTCGAGGCGGAGATCCCGCTCGACGAGCTAGCGCGGGCGCCGTTCCCGAAGCTCGTCGTCTCGGGAGGGCACGACGACGCGTTCGAGGCGGTCTGCGACGTGCTCGAGGAACGGCTCGGCGCCGAGCGGGCCGTCCTGGCCGGAGCCGGACACTCCGTGCAGCGACTCGGCGAGCCGTTCAACGAGCTCCTGGCGGACTTCGTCGCCCGCGCCGAGGCTACGCGGTCTTCCTGAGCGGGTCGTCGGGCTTGCGCCGTCTCTGGATCCGGTTGCCGAGCTTGACGATCTCGAGCGCGTAGACGACGTAGACGGAGAAGAGGACTGCCGAGAGACCGATCGCCGCCGCGAGCAGCGTCCACCACGGATGCCAGACACCGTGCGCGCGGAAGGGGACGAAGCGGGTCGCGAACGCCGCTGCGGCGAGCGAGAGGCACCAGCCCCAGATCGTCAGCGCGGCTCGCCGCTGCGAGAAGCCGCGTCGCAGGAAGCGGTGGTGCAGGTGCGCCTGGTCTCCCTCGAAGACCGACTGGCCGTGCTTGAGGCGCCGCACGACGACGAAGGTCGTGTCCACGATGGGCACGGCGAGGACGAGTAGCGGGAAGAAGAGCGCGACGGTCGCGGCCGTCTTGAGCAACCCTGCACGGCGACGGTCGCGAGGACGTAGCCGAGCAGGAGCGCGCCTGAGTCGCCCATGAAGATCCGCGCCGGATAGAAGTTGTGGCGGAGGAAGCCGACGCAGGCGCCGAACACGATCGCCGAGAGGACGGCGGCGTCGACCTTGCCGAGCGAGAGCGCGATCACGCTGAAGGTCAGTCCCGAGATCGCGGCGACTCCGGCGGCGAGCCCGTCGAGCCCGTCGAGGAAGTTGACCATGTTCATGATCGCCACGATCCAGAGGATCGTGAGCGCGATCCCGGCCGCCTCGGGAAGCGTATGGATGCCGACGAACGGCAGCGTGAAGCGGTCGATCCAGACGCCGAAGATCGGTCGGTACGGCTGCGGCCGCCACCTGTCCGGCGAGCTTCGCGTACCAGCGGAGGCCGCGGAAGTCGTCGACGATCCCCACCGTGACCGCCACGGCGGCGCCGAGGATCAGGCCCCGGTTCTCGCGGCCGGTGTGGAGGAAGGCGAGCGCCGGCACGAGCAGGCCGAGGAAGAGCGCGAGCCCGCCGAGGCGCGGCACCGGCAGCTGGTTGACCCGGCGGCCGCCCGGAAGGTCGACGATCCCGAGCCGTCTGGCCATCCCGCCCACCGCGGGCGTCAGGAGGACGACGAGCGCGAACGCGACGAGCGCGCCCCAGACGACGTCGAGGTTGTCTCCGAGCTGGTCGAGGACGCTGAGGTGCGGAATGCTCGTACCGAGCACGATCCCAGCCTACTTCGCCCCCGGGACGCGCCCGCCTGCGTTTCCGGAGCCTCCGCCCGGGCTACCCTGCCCCTGTGGAGCGCCGACCCAGCGCACCGGAGAAACGCGTCGAAGTGGAGCCGCCGGCCGGCCGCGAAGGCGGCGAAGCGGCATGCTGGGCGCATCTCGTCTGCCCCGAGTGCGGCAACGTCGTCAGCGAGGGACACCGCCCGGGTTGCAGCCGACCCGGCGAGTCGGACGCGGGCTACTTCGTCCCGTAGAGGCGGTCCCCGGCGTCGCCGAGCCCGGGGAGGATGAAGCCGCGCTCGTTCAGGGCGCGATCGACGGAGGCACACACGATGTGGACGTCGGGATGGAGCCGCTGCACCTCGGCGATCCCCTCCGGGGCGGCGACGATGCAGACGAGCTTGACCGAGTGCGCGCCGGCCGCCTTGACGACGTCGATCGCGGCGCAGCTCGAGTGGCCCGTGGCGAGCATCGGGTCGAGCACGATCGCGTCGCGCTCGCTCAGGTCGTCGGGGAGCTTGAGGTAGTACTGCACGGCCTCGAGCGTCTCCTCGTCGCGGTAGAGCCCGATGAAGCCGACGCGCGCGCTCGAGACGAGGGAGAGCACGCCGTCGAGCATCCCGACGCCGGCCCGCAGCACCGGGCAGACGGCGACCTTCTTCCCGTGGATCCGCTGCCCCGTCATCCGCTCGAGCGGCGTCTCGATCTCCACCGGCTCCGTCGGCATGTCCTTCGTCGCCTCGTACGTCAGGAGGAGCGTGATCTCGTTCGCCAGCTTGCGAAAGTGGACGGTCGGCGTCTCCTTGTCGCGCAGGTAGCTGAGCTTGTGCTGGACGAGCGGGTGCTCGACGACCGTCAGGCGTGGTTCACTCAAGCGACGAAGGTCGTGTAGCCGCGGAAGCCTTCGTAGAGCGGACGCTTCGCACAGAGCGACGCGACCCGCCCGCGCAGCGCCTCGAGGTCCGGCGACTCGGTCAGCGCGGCGCAGATGATCGCGCCGACCTCGCGGAAGTCGTCCTCGTCGAAGCCGCGCATCGTCATCGCCGGCGAGCCCAGCCGAACGCCGGAGGTGACGAACGGCGAGCGCTCGTCAAAGGGAACCGTGTTGCGGTTCACGGTCACGTCGACCTCGTGCAGCCGCTCCTCGGCGGCCTTCCCCGTCCATTCCGATTCGCGCAGGTCGACGAGCAGGAGGTGCGTGTCGGTGCCGCCGGTGACGAGCGCGAGCCCACCTTCGAGCAGCGACGCCGCGAGCGCGTCGGCGTTGCGCCGCACCTGTGTCTGGTACTCGCGGAACGCGTCGGTCATCGCGATCCGGAAGCACGTCGCCTTCGCCGCGATCGTGTGCTCGAGCGGCCCGCCCTGCATCCCGGGGAAGACCGCCTTGTCGACGGCCTTCGCGTGCTCCTCGCGGCAGAGGATGAAGCCGGCGCGCGGCCCGGCGAGAGTCTTGTGCGTCGTCGAGGTGACGAAGTCGCAGTGCTCGACCGGGTTCGGCTGGAGGCCCGCGGCGACGAGGCCGGCGAAGTGGGCCATGTCGCAGAGGAGGAGCGCGCCGACCTCGTCGGCGATCGCGCGGAACCGGTCCGTCTCGACCGTCCGCGGGTACGCCGAGCCGCCGCAGACGATCAGCTTCGGCCTGTGCTCCTTCGCGAGGGCGAGCGCCTCGTCGTAGTCCACGGTCATCGTCTCGCGGGAGACGCCGTAGGAGACGCGGTGGTAGAGGCGGCCGCTGAAGTTGACGGGATGACCGTGGGTCAGGTGGCCGCCGTGGTCGAGGCTCAGGCCCATGAACGTGTCGCCCGGCTCGAGGGCGGCGGAGTAGACGGCCATGTTCGTCTGCGCGCCTGCGTGCGGCTGGACGTTGGCGTGCTCCGCGCCGAAGAGCTCCTTTGCACGGTCGATCGCGAGCTGCTCGATCTCGTCGATCACCTCGCAGCCGCCGTAGTAGCGGTGGCCCGGATAGCCCTCGGCGTACTTGTTCGTCGCCGTGGAGCCGACCGCCTCGAGCACGGCGGGCCAGGTGAAGTTCTCAGATGCGATCAGCTCGATCTGGCCCCGCTGGCGCTCGAGCTCGTTCCCGAGCAGTCCCGCGATCTCGGGGTCGATCGCGTCGAGACCCGCGTGCTTCAGCTCACTGAACGTCGCCTGCGTCGTCGCCACGACGGGGATGCTACTCGGGGAGAGGGCCGGAGCCCTCCCGAATAACCCGCGGTTCCCCGTCCGTGAGATCCAGCACCGTAGACGGGACGCCGGGCAGCTCGCCCGCGTCGACGATCGCGCCGCAGGCGGCGCGGATCGCCTCGGGGACGTCCTCGATCCGGCGCGGGTCGGGACCGCCCGTGAGGTTCGCGCTCGTCGCGACGACGACGCCGACTTCGCGGACGACGGCGGCCGCGCTCGGCGGCAAGTGGGGGACGCGCACGCCGACGGTCCCGAAGACGAGCGTGTACGGCCCCGGCAGGTATCGCTCGAGCACCGACCGGTCGAGCGCCGGCACCGCCGCCAGGAGGGCGTCCACGTCGGCCGCGAGCAGCGCGACGGGCTTCGAGCGGTCGCGACCCTTCAGCTCGTAGAGGACGTCCTCGTACTCCGGCAGCGCGCAGAGTCCGTAGACCGTGTCGGTCGGCAGGATCACGGCGCGGCCGGCGCGCAACGCCGCGACCGCGGCCTCGCTCACAGCAGGAAGTCGGCCAGCGCGGTACGGAACGCTTCGGGCTGCTCGATGTAGACGAAGTGGCCCGAGTCCTGAATCGTCACGAGCCGGGCGTTCGGCAGCTCGCGCACGATCGTGTCCGCGCAGACGGGACCTGCGATGAAGTCGTCGTCGCCCACGACGACGAGCGTCGGGGCCTCGATCGTCCTCAGCTCGGCGCGGAGGTCGAAGGTCGGGAACTCGACCGTATTGAAGTGGTGGAGCGGCTCCGACTGCGCGAAATCCGCGAAGAGCTCGCGTCCGATCTGCTCGTTGCCTTCCCAGCGGTGGAAGTAGAGCGGAGCCTGTCGCCCGGCGTTCGCGATCAGCTCCTCCACCGAGGAGAACGCGCCCGCCTGCTCTTCCTCGATCGCCTTGGCTGCCTCTGCGAACCACGGCTCGCCGCTGCGCGCCTCGATCCCCTTCTCCATCGCGGCCGTCGCCTCGTCGCCCCAGACCGCGAGCGTGTCGACGAGCAGGAGCCGGCGAACGCGGGAGCTGTAAGCGGCCGCATACGCCATCGCGACGATCCCGCCGTGCGAGAAGCCGAGCAGGTCGAGCTGCTCGACGCCGAGGTGCTCACGCAGCGCCTCGACGTCCGCGGCGTAGGAGGCGAGTCGGTAGTCGCCGGCCGCGTCGGAGCCGATCGACCCCCGCGGACTGAGGAGCACGAGCTCGAGGGTGTCGTCGAGCCCGGCGAAGTCCCGGAACTCGGCAGCCGAGCCGCCGGGACCGCCGGGGTGGCAGACGAGGAGCGGCCCGCTGCCTCGGCGCTCGTACGACAGGGTCAGCCCGTCGGGCGTGGTGAACGTCTCTCTCACGGCAGCCTCCCTTCCACAACCCTATCGCTGCCTCCGAGGTCGGCGGTGATGGTCACGTCGGCATAGCCGCAGCTCCTCGAGCAGCTGCGCGACGTCGGCTGCCCTGCCGTCGCCGACCTCGAACACGAGGTAGTGCGTGTTCGCGGAGCGCGCGAGCCGCTCGTGCTCGCCGCTGCCGACGAGCGCGACCTCCGGCTCCCAGCGGAGCTCCGGCTGGAGGCCGTCGAGGCTCGCGACGTACGGCGGATTGGCGACGACGAGATCCCACCCCTCCGCCGCCGCGGCTACCCCGTCGCCGTGCCGCAGCTCGACCTCGAGCCCCAGCCGCTCCGCGTTCTCGCCCGCCAGCGCGAGAGCCTCTGCCGAGACGTCGACGCCGGTCACCGCCGCCTCCGGCCGCTCGTCCTTGAGGGCGAGCGCGATCGCGCCCGAGCCGACGCCCACGTCGAGGATGCGCGGCCGCTCGAACCCGGTCGCGAGGGCGAGCGCGCGCTCTACGAGCACCTCGGTCTCCGGTCGAGGCACGAGCGCGCGGGCGTCCGTCCTCAACGTCAGCCGGCGGAAGCCCCAGTCCCCGAGGACGTAGGCGAGCGGCTCCCGTGCCTCGCGCCGGACGAGAAGCGGCTCGAGTGCCGTCCACCTCGTCGTCGAGTCGCGCCGCAATTCCGGAGCGCGTCGTCCCGAGCACGTGCGCGAGGAGCCACTCGGCGTCGACCCGCGGCGTGTCGACGCCCGCCGCCGCGAGCCGCCGCTCGGCCTCGGCGAGCGCGTCGCGAACCGTCATTCCCCGAGCGCGCGCCGCCGCTCGTCGGTCGCCAGCGCCTCGGTGAACGCGTCGAGCTCGCCCTGGAGTGCGCGGTCGAGCTGGTGCACGGTCAGCTTCACCCGGTGGTCCGTGAGCCGGTTCTCGGCGAAGTTGTAGGTGCGGATCTTCTCCGCCCGCTCGGCGCCGCCGATCTGCGCGCGGCGCTCCGCGTCGAGCTCGGCGCGCTGCCGCTCGAGCTCGCGCTCGTAGAGGCGGGCGCGGAGCACGCGCATCGCCTTCTCCCGGTTCTGCAGCTGCGACTTCTCGTCCTGCATCGAGACGACGACCCCCGTCGGCAGGTGCGTGATCCGGACGGCCGAGTCGGTCGTGTTGACCGACTGGCCGCCGGGGCCGGTCGAGCGGTAGACGTCGATCTTGAGGTCGTTCGGGTCGATCTCGACCTCGACCTCCTCCGCCTCCGGCATCACGGCGACCGTCGCCGTCGAGGTGTGGATCCGGCCTGCGCTCTCGGTCTCGGGGACGCGCTGGACGCGATGCGTGCCGCCCTCCCACTTGAAGATCGAGTAGGCGCCGTCGCCCTTGACCGCGAACGTGACCTCCTTGTAGCCGCCGGCGTCCGATGGGCTCGCCTCGAGCTCCTCGATCTTGAAGCCACGACGCTCGGCATAGCGTCCGAGCATGCGGTAGACGTCGCCCGCCCAGAGCGCGGCCTCGTCGCCGCCCACGCCCTGCCGGACCTCGACGATCACGTCCTTCCGGTCGGCCGGATCGGTCGGGACGAGGGCGAGGCGCAGCTCCTCCTCGAGGCGGCCGCTGCGCTCCTCGAGCTCGGGGACGAGCTCGCGCAGGTCGGCGTCGCCGCGCGCCGCCGCGAGGTCGTCGGCAGTCGCCTTCCACTCCTGGGCGAGCTTGTACGGCCGCTCGAGCTCCTTCAGGCGCCGGCCGACGTCGGCCGCCTCGCGGTGGTCGTTGTAGACGGCGGGATCAGACAGCCGCGCCTGCAGCTCCCCGTAGGAGCGCTCGAGCTCCGAGACGAGCTGTTCGAAGTCCGTCGCCATGGCGACGGCAGGGTACGTCACGGCGCGAGGCGCGCCTCCAGGCTGATCTCCGGGACGGCGGCGAGCGCCTTCGACACGGGGCAGTTCTCCTTCGCCGTCTGCGCCGCCTGCTCGAAGGCCTCCGCGTCGAGACCCGGGACTCGGCCCTCGACTCGCGAGCGCGATCCGCGTGATGCCCTCGCCCGGCTGGAAGGTGACGGTCGCGGACGTCCGGAGCTCGTCGGGCGCATGACCGTCCTTCGCGAGCCCGTTCGAGAGCGCCATCGAGAAGCACGCCGCGTGCGCGGCCGCGATCAGCTCCTCGGGGCTCGTCGCGGTCGGGCTGTCCTCGGCCCGGTTCGGCCAGCTCACCGCCTGCTCCCCGATCGCGCCGCTCGTCGTCGAGACGATCGTCCCGGAGCCCTCCATCAGGCTCCCCTGCCACCGCACCTCAGCTCGCCTATCCGTTGCCATCTCTTCTCCTCCGTCGGTTGCGAGAGGAATTACGCCATGACCTCGACGGGCCGCGCGTCGGGTGCGCCCGCCGCCTCGCGGTCGATCACCTCGCGCAGGGCGCGGATCGAGACCTCGAGCTGGTCGAGCGTCGGCTCGCGGGTCGTGAGCCGCTGCAGCCAGAGCCCCGGCGCGAGCACCGTCATCAGGACACGGTTCCGCTGGTGCTTGCCGGCGAAGCGGATCAGCTCGTACGCGATCCCCGCGATCAGCGGCAGGAGCAGGATCCTCGTCGCAATCAGCCAGTACCAGGCGGGCCGCCCGAAGAAGGCGAACACGAACACGGCCACCACCATCACCCAGAGCAGGAACGCCGTCCCGCAGCGCGGGTGGATGAGCGAGTAGCGCTGCACGATCGCCGGCTCGAGCGGCTCCCCCGCCTCGTAGGCGTTGATCGCCTTGTGCTCGGCGGCGTGGTACTGGAAGACGCGCCGGAGGTCGGGCAGGAGCGAGACGAGCGCGAGGTAGAGGACGAAGATCGTGACGCGGATCAGGCCTTCGACGATCACGAACCAGCCGCCGCTGCGGATCGGCAGGAGGTCCGTGATCAGCGCCGGGCCGACCTTGAACAGCATCACCGCGAAGCCGATCGCGACCACGAAGGCGAAGATGAGCGCTCCGCGGGAGAGCTCGGTCTCGACCTCGCCGTCGTCCCCCTCCTGCTGCGCGGCGTAGTTCGCCGAGATCGCGAGCGCGCGAAAGCCGATCGCGAGGGACTCTCCCAGCGCCATCACGCCGCGCACGATGGGCAGCCGGAAGACGAGGTGGCGCGCCATGGCCGAGTTGATCGGTCGCGAGACCTGTGCGATCTCGCCGGACGGCGTGCGGACGGCGACCGACCAGTTCCCCGGGCTGCGCATCATCACGCCCTCGAGGACCGCCTGTCCGCCGATGTTCGCCATGGGAGAGCCGGTCTAGCCGCGGCGCGAGTGGCCGGCGCGCTCGAGGCGGCGCTGGAAGCGCTCGACGCGGCCGCCGGTATCGACGAGCTTCTGCTTTCCCGTGTAGAACGGGTGGCACTGCGAGCAGATCTCGACGTGCAGCTCGGGCTTCGTCGAGCGGGTCTGGAACGTGTTTCCGCAGGAGCACGTCACGGCCGTGAGGACGTACTCGGGGTGGATGCCGGCCTTCATGACAATCCCAAGATAGCAGCGGCCTGTTTCGCATCCACGTTGCCTCCCGAGACCACGACGGCGACCCCGGAGCCCGGCGCGACCCGGCCTGCGAGCACCGCACCGGCGGCCGCCGCGCCGGCCGGCTCGCACGCGAGCTTCGCCCGCGCGTAGAGAAAGCGCATCCCCTCGCGCGATCTCCTCCTCGCTCACGAGGACGACCTCCACGCGGTCGCGGCAGATCTCGAGCGGCAGCGCGCCGGCGAAGGGAGGCGCAAGCCCGTCGGCGATCGTGTCCGTCTCGACCCGGACGCTGCGGCCGGCCGCGAGACCGGCGCTGAACGCCGGCGCACGCTCCGGCTCGACCGCGACGACGCGGGCGCGGCCGTCGAGCGCGACCACGATGCCGGAGACGAGACCGCCGCCGCCGACCCCGACCACGACGGTCTCGAGCCCGGGCACCTCCTCGAGCAGCTCGAGCGCGAGCGTGCCGTGCCCGGCGACCACGAGCGGGTCTGAGTGCGGGTGGACGAAGACGCCGCCCGTCCTCGACGGCCGCGAGCGCGCGGTCGTACGCCGCGGCGGCGTCCGGCGCGTCGAGGTCGACGGTCGCGCCGTAGCCGCGCGTCGCCTCGACCTTGAGCGGGCTGACGCCCTGCCACATCTCGACGAGGCAGTCGACACCCTCCTCGCGCGCCGCCCAGGCGACGGCCTGCGCGTGGTTGCCGGCCGACCAGGTGACGACCCCGCGCGCCCGCTCCTCCGGCGTCAGGGCCGCGAGCCGGTTGAGCGCGCCGCGCGCCTTGAACGAGCCCGTCTTCTGGAACAGCTCCGCCTTGAGCGAGACGCCGAGCGTGCGCGCGAGGAGAAGGTCGGCGTGCGGTGGATCCGCCCGGCAAGGAGCGCCCTCGCCCGCTCGACGTCCTCGAGTGACGGAATCCACCGCCGGAAGGGTCTCGCGCGCGGCGCGTTGGCTGCTGCAGCCGGACGCTGAACACGGTGAGCCGGCCCGGATGGCTCTCGACGTCGACGCTGCCGCCCATCGCGAGCGTCAGCTCCTTCACGATCGCGAGCCCGAGGCCCGTCCCGACCGGCCGCTCGCGGCCGTACCGCTCGTGCAGGTAGAAGCGCTCGAAGGCGCGTTCGCGGTCGCCCTCGGCGAGACCCGGCCCGCTGTCCTCGACGCGGAGCATGCCGGGCCGGCGACGACGCGGACCTCGCCGCCCGCGCGGCGTCAGGCGGAGCGCGTTCTCGACGAGGTTCGACACGACCTGGAGGACGCGGTCGGCGTCGGCGACGGCAGGCGCGGGCCCGTCCGCGACGCGCCTCGAGCGACACGCCGAACGCCTCGCGCCTGCTGCTGGTAGCGGCGTGCGGCGTCCTCGGCGACCTCGGCCAGGTCGATCTCGGCGTTGTGGACGCTGAAGTCGGTGCGGTTCATCCGCGCCAGGTCGAGCAGGTCGCGGACGAGCCGCTCGAGCCGCCGCGCCTCCGGCGCGACCGTCGCCGCGGCCTCGCGCGGGTCGACGGCGCCGTCCTCGACCGCCTCGGCGTAGCCGCGGATCGCGGTCAGCGGCGTCTTCAGCTCGTGGCTGACCGAGAGGAGGAAGTTCCGCTCGGCCTCCTGCGCCTGCTGGAGCTGCTGCGGCGAGGTCGTTGAACGCGGCGGCGAGGGTGGCGATCTCCGCCGAGCCTTCGACCGGCACCGGCTCGGGATGCGTGCCCTGCGCGAGGCTGCGGCGCGGCGGCGGCGACGCGGTCGACGGGCCGCGAGATCCGGCGCGCGAGCAGGAAGGCGGCGAGCGCCGCGAGCAGCCCGCCGGCGGCGGCCGCGACGAGCAGGCCCCAGACGTACGGCGACCAGCAGCGGCCTGCGGTGCTCTCCGGCCGCAGCAGGACGAGCGTCGCCGGGGTTCGTCGATGCGCGCGGCGAAGTAGTACGACGTCGCCGCGATAGTCGACCGTGCCCTGCACTGCCTTCGCCGCGCGAGACGGTGCCGCGCTCGCACCGGCAGGATCTGGCGGCTTCGTCAGCGACCTGCTCGTGCTGCCGCTCGAGGGTCTTGCTGGAGCTGCCTGGGCGAGGCTCGTCAGGGGCGAGACGCCGCTCGACTGCGTGGCCGCGATCAGCGTCCGCCTGCTGCGCGAGGTCGCTGCAGGGTCGCCCTCTCGACCGCCCGGCGCGTGAGGACGAGCGCCGAGGCCGATCGTCAGCGCGACGCAGATGAGCGACGACGACGCCGATCGCCCGGAACAGCCGCGAGCGGAGGCCGGCCGCGCGCGATCACGTCGCCGGGATGAGCTTGTAGCCGGCGCCGCGCACCGTGCGGATCAGCCTCCGGGTCGCCGAGCTTGCGCCGGAGCTGGGCCACGTGGACGTCGACCGTGCGCGTGCCGCCGGGGTACGTCATGCCCCAGACGAGGTCGAGCAGGCGCTCGCGCGAGAGCACGATGCCCGGGCTGCTCGAGGAAGCACGCGAGCAGGTCGAACTCCTTGCCCGTCAGCTCGACCGGCGCTCCCGCGACCGTGACCTCGCGCGACGTCGCGGCGCAGGACGACCTCGCGTGCGGCGAGCACCTCGTCCTCGGTCGCGCTGCTCGGCGCGGCGGAGGATCGCCTTGATCCGCGCGGAGAGCTCGCGCGGCGAGAACGGCTTCGAGACGTAGTCGTCGGCGCCGAGCTCGAGCCCGGCGACGCGGTCGGGCTCCTCGTCGCGGGCGGTGAGCATCACGATCGGCACCTTCGAGCCGGCGCGGATCCGGCGGCAGACCTCGAAGCCGTCCACGCCGGGCAGGCCGATGTCGAGGACGACGAGCCGCACCGGGTGGCGCGCGAGCTCGGCGAGCGCCTCCTCGCCCGACCGTAGCCAGACGACGCGCCAGCCGTCCTGCTGCTCGAGGTACTGCTTGACGAGCGCCCGATCGAGTCGTCGTCCTCGACGAGCAGGAGGACACCCCCGGTCGCCTTGGCTGTCATTTCGTCAGGATAGGTCGAGGGTCGCGGGCGCGAGGTTGCCGCGCAGCGAAGAACCGTACGCCGTCGCGCTCTTGGCGCCGCGGTGCTCGACCTGCACCATGTCGGCGGTGCCGTTCGCCGGCCAGGTGACGAGGACGCGCCAGCCCGGCTTGAGCGAGCCGAGCGGCAGCCGGCGCGCGCCGAAGAGGACCTCGTCGAGCTGTCGAGCCCGATCGCCTGCACGCGCCCGTCCGCCTCGCGCAGCGTCAGCTGGCCGGCGCTGCGCGGAGACGACGATGCCGCGGTCGACCTCCCCCCGCTCGCCGGCCAGGTGACGAGGACGCGCCAGCCGGGGCGAGAGCGAAGGGAGAGAAACGGATCTCGGAAGCCGGAGACGACGGCGAGTCGAGCTACCGAGCCCGATGGTCTGCACGCGGCCCGTCCGCCTCCCGCAGCGTCAGCTGGCCGCGCTCGTCGACGACGATGATGCCGCGGTCGATACGCCAGTCGGCGGTCGAGCCCCGGTGGACTCGATCACCTCGGCCCGGACGAGCTTGGGGCCGACGACCCGGGTGATGAGCGCCGTCCCCAGAGCGAGGCCCTGCGGCACGAGCCACAGCGCGAGGTTGAGCGCCACGACGACGCACGTGAGGAGGGTCAAGCGCCTGCTGCGCACGAGTTCCATTGTTCCCGCGCGACCGGTCGTCCACGTAAGCCGGCTGTAAAACGCCGCGCTCTACGTGCGCGTGTACTCGGGCCCGGAGCCGCCCTCGGGCGGCGTGAGCCGGCCGCCCTTGGCCGTGATCGCGCCGCACTGGACGCAGTTCGACGGCGCGAGCTCGACGCTGACCGTGCCGTCGCCGCCGTCGCCGCGCCGACCTCGTACACCTGCGCCGGGCACATGCGCGCCCACAGCTCGGCGACCTCGCGCGGCACGCGCCGCTCGATCCGGATGTGGTTCGGCTGGTCGTCGCGCGTCTTGTTGCCGGAGGCGAAGACGGACGAGAGCTTGTCGAAGGTGAGCGTGCCGTCCGGCGCCGGGATAGCTCGCGGCGCGGCCCGTCGTGAGGAGGGACTGGTCGGCGTCCGGCTCCGCCCGCAGCTTGCCGAGCTCGACCCGGCCCTTCGAGAGCGGTCATCGCGCTGGCGAGCGCACCGCCGACGAAGAAGCCGCGCCCGAAGACCTGGCGCATGTCCCGAACCTCGTAGAGGTCGCTCCAGACGAAGCTCTCCCGCACCGCGTCGTCGTAGGAGCGAGAGCGCGGTCGCGGGCGTCCCGCCGCGCTGCAGCGCCCGGAACGCGGCCTCCGCCGCGAGCCGTGCCGGACTCGATCGCGTAGTGCACGCCCTTGAGGCGCGGGATGTTGACCATCCCCGCCCCGTCGCCGCAGAGGAGCAGACCCGGCGCGTGCAGGCGCCGCGGCAGCGAGTGGAACCCGCCGCTCGGGATCGTCTTCGCCCCCCACTCGACCCGCTCGCCGCCCTCGAGGATCCGCCGGATCTTCGGGTGCGTCTTCAGCTCCTGCAGGAGATCGTGCACGGAGAGCTCGGCGTCGCGGTAGTCGAGCCCGACGACGAGGCCGATCGTGACCATGTCCTCGCCCATCGGGATAGACGAAGGAGCCGCCGAACTCGCGGTACGCGCGCCGAGCCGGAGCGGCCAGCCCATCGTGTGGATGATCCGGTCGAGCGGCTTCGCGACCTTCCAGACCTCCTTCACGCCGAGCTCCCACACCTGCGGCTCCTCGCCCCGCAGGCCGAAGCGGTCGAGCGCGACGCCCGTCAGATGTCCCTGCGTCCCCTCGGCGAGCACCGTCACCTTGGCGACGAGCTCGGAGCCGGGCTCGAAGTTGCCGAGCTCCTGCCCCTCGCGGCCGCGGCCCTTGTCGCCGGTGCGGACGCCGACGACGCGGCCGTGCGAGACGAGAAGCTTCTGCGCGGCCGTCTCCGGGAGGAGCGTCGTCCCGCCCTCCTCCGCCCGCTCCGCGAGCCAGCGGCCGAGCTGCGAGAGGGAGAAGATCCAGTTGCCGTGGTTCTGCATCGGCGGCGGCGGCGGGATGCGGAGCGCCGCGCGGCGGCGTCAGCACGTACACGGCCTCGCCGCGCACCGGGCCGAACGACGGGACGTCCTCGAGCCGGAACCCCTCGCCGAACAGCCGGCGCAGGCTTCTCGGGTCGACCACCGCGCCCGAGAGGAGGTGCGAGCCCGGCTGCTTCCCCTTCTCGAGCAGCGCGACGGGCACGTCGCCGAGTCGCTCGGCCACCTCGGGGTGCTCGTCGAGCAGCTGGCCGAGCCGGATCGCGCAGGCGAGGCCGGCCGGGCCGGCGCCCACGATCAGCACCCCGACCTCGATCCGCTCGTCGACCGGGTCCGTCGGGCTCGGCGACGAACTCGCCCGAAGCGAAGGGCGGCGGGAAGTTCGACGGACGACTCATCCCTGGCGAGCGCGGACGAGATCGGTCAGCTTGGGGACGATCGCGTGCACGTCGCCGACGACGCCGAGGTCGCTGAACTCGAAGATCGGCGCGTTCGGATCCTTGTTGATGGCGACGATCGTGCCCGAGCTCTGCATCCCGACCTTGTGCTGGATCGCTCCGGAGATGCCGAGCGCGACGTAGAGCTTCGGCGCGACGGTCTTGCCGGTCTGGCCGATCTGGGCCGAGTAGGGATACCAGCCGGCGTCGACGACCGCACGGGTCGCGCCGACGGCGCCGCCGAGCGCCTGCGCGAGCTCCTCGGCGAGCGTGAAGTTCTCGGGCGCGCCGAGGCCGCGGCCGCCGGCGACGATCACGTCGGCGTCCTCGATCGAGGGCCCGCTCGACTCCTCGGCGTCCTGCGCCACGAGACGGACGGCCGTCGAGTGCTCCGCGTAGGAGACCGAGACGTCGGCCACCTCGGGCTCCCCGCCGCCGCCCTCCGCCGCGTCGAACGAGCCGGCGCGGAAGAGCGCGAGCCGCGGCGTCCCCGTCCAGCCGACGTCGACGTAGACGGAGTCCTGCAGGGCGGGACGCTTCCCGACGAGCTCGCCGTCGCGGAGCTCGACGTCGACGAGGTCCCAGTTGAGACCGGCGTCGAGCCGCGCGGCGAGGCCGGCGGCGATGTCGGCTGCGAGAACGGAGTTCGCGAAGAGCACCGTGTCGTAGCCGCCCTGCTCGACGACGTGCGCGAGGACGTCCACGCGCGGCTGCGGCAGGGGCTGGCGCACCTGCTCGTCCTCGCAGGCCCAGACCTTGCCGGCGCCGAACTTCGCCGCCACCGCGGCGAGCGCCTTCGCGCCGTCACCGGCGAGGAGGGCGTCCGCGCCGCCGAGTTGCGCCGCCCTGGTCAGGACGCCGAGCGAGCCCTTCTGCACCTCGTCGCCGTGGTGCTCGAGGAAGACCAGCGCGCTCACACGAGCCTCTTCTCGGCGAGGAACTCGACGATCGCCTCCGCCGCGCTGCCGTCGTCCTCGATCTTGCGCGCATCGCCGCGCGCCGGCGGGTCGCCGAGCGCGAGGACCGTCGTGCGCGAGCCCGCCTCGCCCGCCTCGCCGGCGTCGAGGCCGAGGTCTGCGAGCGAGAGAACGTCCTGCGGCTTCTTCTTCGCTCCCATGATCCCCTTCAGGGACGGGTAGCGCGGCTCGTTGATCGCGTCGCTCACCGCGACGACCGCGGGCAGCGGCGCCTCGATCGTGTCGTAGCCGAACTCCGTCTGCCGCTTCACGCGCACGGCTCCGTCGGCGACCGACAGCTCCATCGCCTGCGACACGACGGGCCGCGCGAGTCGCTCGGCGACCGCCGCCCAGAGCACGGCGCCGTCGGCGTCCGAGGCCTGCTGGCCGAAGAGGACGAGATCCGCCTCCTCCCGCGCGAGCGCCGCAGCGAGGAGCCGGCTGGTCGCGACGAGGTCCGAGCCGGACGCCGCGTCGTCGGAGACGAGCACGGCCCGGTCGGCGCCCATGGCCAGCGCCTTCCGCAGCGAGTCGAGCGCCTTCTGCGGGCCGAGGGAGACGGCCACGACCTCCGTGTCGGAATCGCCCTTCAGCCGCAGCGCCTCCTCGATCGCGTTCGCGTCGAAGTGGTTCAGCGCCCCCTCGCCGGAGCGGTCGAGCCGCTTCGTCTGGGGATCGAGCCGGCTCGCTCCTTCAGGCACGTGCTTGACGCAGACGGCGATCCTCATCCCGGCAGGACTCTAGTCCCGCCACGCGGGCGCTGATTCACACCCGCTGCTCGAGGGCGAGCACGTCTGCGACGAAGTGGCGACTCACCTTGAAGACCCCGTCCTGCCGCACCGCACCCTCGCCCTGGTACCACGCGGCGAGCGCGAGCCGCCGGTTGCCGTGGAAGTCGCGAAGCAGGTGTGCGAGGTACGCCACGCCGACGTGGACGTTGCCGGCGGAGTCGTGGCTCACCCGGTGTCCGACCAGCACCTGCTCGACGTAGCGCCAGGTCGAGGGCAGGAGCTGCATGATCCCGTGCGCGCCGTCCGGCGAGACGACCGAGTTGTTGTACCCGGACTCCATCCACGCGACCGCGCGGACGAGATGCACGCTGACGCCGTAGTGCCTCGCCCAGCGGTCGAGCAGCGTGCGGACGTACGCGATGCTCTGGGTGCGGAACGCGATCGGCTGGGTGTGCGTGACGGTCTTTCGCGCGACGGGGACGCGCAGCCGCGTGCCGATGATCAGCGAGCGCGCGGGATCGAGGTGGTTCAGCCGGGCGAGACGCGCGATCGTCGTCCCGTAGCGCTTGGCGAGCACCCACAGCGACTCCCCCTGCCGCACGACGTGGATCCGGAGCCGGGGCCGGGACCTGGCGTGACTTGGACCGGCCGTGCGCGAGACCGTCTCCCGCCGCGCGAGTGCCGCGCGGGTCTGGGGCCCGACGATCCCGTCGGCCTTCAGGCCGACCCGTCGCTGCAGCCGGCGCACGCCGCGCAGCGTCGGCCCGTCGAAGTACGCGTTCACCGGGACGTCGATTCCGTCCCGGACGAGCAGGAACTGGAGCACGGCGACGTCCCAGCCGAATGCTCCTCTCCTGAGCGTCCTCGCGCCGAAGAGCGGCCGGCCCAGCGGGCCCGAGCTCGCGGCGTGTTCGCGCGCCGGCGACCCCGGTTGCCCGCAGCCGGTGCCCGCGCTGGAATGCACGGACCGCGGCGGCCGTTCGCGGGCCTGGGATCGCGTCGATCGCACCGCGGTAGAGCCCCTGGGCGCGCAGGGCGACCTGGAGGCCGGCCACCTGCGGATCGAAGCCGGGGGAGGCGAGAGCGTGCGACGGCACGGCCGCTGCCGCAGCCGCACCGAGCGCCGCGACGAGGAGGCGCACGCGCATGCGACAGGACTACGTCCCTGCCGCGCCAACTCCTGCGCGCGCTACGAGCTGTTTACCTGCCGACGAAGCGCGGCGGGCGCTTCTCGGCGAACGCGGCCAGGCCTTCCTTCGCGTCCTCGCTCGCGAACAGGTCCCCGAACTCCTCCGCCTCGCGCTCGAGCGCGCCCGGCGAGAGGTTGAGGAGCCGCTTGGCGACGCGCAGCGCCACCGGGCTCTTGGCGGCGAGCCTCTGCGCCACCTCGAGCGCGTGCTCGAGGACCGGATCCGCGATCGCGTTCACGAGCCCGATCCGAAGCGCCTCCTCCGCATCCACCTGGCGGCCGGTGAGGACGAGCTCCTTCGCGACGCCGAGACCGCAGACGCGGGCAAGCCGCTGCGTGCCGCCCCAACCGGGAACGATGCCGAGGTCGATCTCGGGCTGGCCGAGCCGCGCGCGACTCGAGGCGTAGCGGAGATCGCAGCCGAGCGCGAGCTCGCAGCCTCCGCCGAGCGCGAAGCCGTTGATCGCGGCGATCGTGGGCTTGGGCATCTCCTCGAGCAGCCGCGCAGCCTCGTGGCCGAGCGCACCCCACGCCTTCGCCTCGTCGGCACCGAGGCCGCCCATGTACTTGATGTCCGCGCCGGCGACGAACGCCTTCTCGCCCGCGCCGGTGAGGACGACGACCCGCGCCGCGTCGTCCTCGGCGAGCTCGCGCAAGCGGTCGCGGAGCTCGGTCAGCGTCTCGACGTTCAGAGCGTTGAGCGCTTCCTGCCGGTCGATGGTGACGACCGCGACTGCATCCTGGCGCTCGACCAGGACGCTCACTCGGACACGGCGCCCTTCAGGAACTCGACGATCTCCCCCGTCGGCGCGCCCGGGCCGAAGACGCCGGCCACGCCGAGCTTCCGTAGCTCCTCCGCGTCGTCCTCCGGGATCGTCCCGCCGACCACGATGACGACGTCGTCTGCCCCGTTCTCGCGCAGGAGCTCGAGGATGCGCGGCACGAGGGTCATGTGGGCGCCGGACAAGATGGAGATTCCTACGGCGTCCGCATCCTCCTGGATTGCCGTCTCGACGATCTGGTCGGGCGTCTGGTGGAGGCCCGTGTAGATGACCTCCATGCCGGCGTCGCGCAGCGCCCGCGCGATGATCTTCGCGCCGCGGTCGTGCCCGTCGAGGCCCGGCTTCGCAACGACGACGCGAATCTTCCCTGCCATCGGCCCGGAGCCTAGTCGACCTCGGCTAGTGCTTGATCAACCCGCCGACGGCCCAAACGTCCGTCGGCGAGACCTCGGCGACGGCGCTGAGCCCTCGTCTGCGGTCGAGCTTCACCGCGACGGTCCAGACGTGGCCGTTCCAGTGCGTGACGACGCCGCCGCCGTCGGGAGCGCCCGCCGCCCACGCGTCGTTCGCCGCGAGGGCGGAAACGCCGCCCAGGGCAGCGCCGGTCGTGTGCACGATGCTCCAGCGCTCACCGTTCCAACGCTCGGCGAGCGCGTGCCGGGCCCCGTGGCGATTGACCCATCCGACCGCCCAGGCACCTGTCGCAGAGGGTGCCGACACACCGTCGAGGGAGCCCGCATGCCCGGGAGTGAGCGGGTCGGGGGTCGAAACCTGCGTCCAGCGGGTGCCGTCCCAGTGGAGCACCAGCGAGCGGGTCCCGCGGACGCCGTTCGCCCAGAGGTAGTACGAACCGACGGCCCATACATCCCCCGACGAGCTACCGGCGACGGCGGCGAGGATGTTGGCGAGGGACGCGGCCGGCATCGTGGCGGGAGCCGGATTCGGAGTCGGCACCTGCGTCCACGCTGCGCCGTTCCAGTGAAGCGTGAGCGCGAGGCGCTCGAAGCCGTTCGCGGTAGAGACGCTCACGTCGCCAACCGCCCAAACGTCGTTCGCCGAGAGCGCAGCGACCCCGTAGAGCTCCGAGCGGGCCGGCGGGCCGGGAACGAGCTGCCAGCGCTCGCCGTTCCAGTGGTCGATGATCGCGTGCGAGGCGCCGTGGGTCGGCGAGACGTCGCCGACGGCCCAGATGTCGTCGGGAGAGACGGCCGCAGCGCCGTGGAACGCGGGAGCTGCGGCGTCCTTCGGGGTGGGCAGCGTCACGCGGTGCCACGACGTGCCGTCCCAGTGCTCGGCGATGCCCGACGGACCGAAGGCCCAGACGTCGGTCGGCGACGGTGCGACCACGGCGTCCAGCCAGGTACCGCCGGACGGGACCGCAACCTCGGTCCACGAGGTCCCGTCCCAGTGCTCCACGAGCGGGATGACGTTGAGAGATCGCGCCGACGCGGAGCTACCGAGTGCAAGGCCGACGCCAAGGAAGATCAGGACGGCCGCGCCGGGCAGGAGACGCAGCCCGGTCACTGCTCGAACTATGGGCCGGTGGAACAGGAGCCCTCCTAGGAGTAGGTGAACTGCACGCCGACGGCCCACACGTCAGTCGGCGAGACTTCCGCGACGGCGGTGAGCCCGTAGAGGTGATCGAGCTTCGTCTGGACGGTCCAGGCGGTCCCGTTCCAGTGCGTGACGTCGCCGCGGTCGAGGCCGCCGACCGTCCAGGCGTCGTCGGCGCTGAGGGCGGAGACGCCAGCGCGCGGTGAGCCGCCGGCCGCCGTCAGGACGCGCCAGCGCGTGCCATCCCAACGCTCGGCGAGCGCGTGCTGCGCCCCGTTGCGACCGAACGTGCCGACCGCCCAGACGCCCGTCGCCGAGGGTGCCGCCACGCCGGAGAGGAAGCTCCGGTGCGTCGGGCCGCCGGGGTCGGGGGCCGGAACCTGCTTCCAGCGGCTGCCGTCCCAGTGGAGCGCGAGCGGGTGGAGCGCGTGGTTGCCGTCCGCCGCGACGAAGTAGTACGCCCCAACGGCCCACACGTCCTGCGAGGAGACGCCGGCGACGGCCGCGAGCGAGTCGTCGACCGAGTCCGCGGGCGTGTACGGCGTCGCCGGACTCGGGCTCGGCAGTCGCGTCCACGCCGTGCCGTCCCAGTGGATCGTGAGCGTGCGAAGTGTGATGCGCTTTCCGGTGTCGACGCCGACGGAGCCGACCGCCCAGACATCGTCGGCGGAAAGCGCGGTGACGCCGACGAGCCCCGAGTAGCCGCCCGAAGGCGGAGTCGGCACCTGGCTCCAACGCCGGCCGTTCCAGTGGTCGACGATGGCATGGGAGGCGTACGAGCTCCCTGCGAGCTCGGCGTCGCCGACGGCCCAGATGTCGTCGGGGGAGACGGCCGCCGCGCCCCTGAACTCGGGCCCCTCCGCGCCCTTCGGCACCGGCAGCTTCACCCGCTGCCACGCCGTGCCGTCCCAGTGCTGGGCGTAGCGCGTGTAACCGAAGGCCCAGACGTCCGTCGCCGACGGCGCCACGACCGCGACGAGCTCGTCGAGCTGAGGGCCTCCGGGCGCGACCGTCACCTGCGTCCACGAGCTTCCGTTCCAGTGCTCCACGAGCGGCACCATCCGGAGGGCCGTGGACCCGGCCGACGCCGACCCTCCGAGCGCGAGGCCGAAGAGAAGGACGACCACGATGGGCACTCCGCGAAGGACACGCGGCCCGTGCATGGCTCCCACGGTACTCCGGGCCGCAAACGAGGCTCTAACGGCGGCCGCCCGCTAGAAGACGGGCGTCTCCCGCCACGTGCCCCACACCTCGCGCAGGGCGTCGCACATCTCGCCCATCGTCACGTACGCCCGCGACGCGGCCATGATCGGCTCCATGAGGTTGCGGTCGTCGTGGCCCGCATCCTCCTTCAGCCGGGCGAGCGCGGCCTCGGCCACGGCCGCATCCCGCCGCTCGCGCACCGCGCGCACCCGCTCGATCTGCTCTTGCTCGAGCGCCGGGTCGATGCGGAGGATCTCGATCGGCTGCTCCTCCGCGACCTCGTACCGGTTGACGCCGACGACGATCCGCTCGCGCCGCTCGACCTCGGACTGGTAGCGGAAGCTCGCCTCCGCGATCTCGCGCTGCTGGAAGTTCTGCTCGATGGCGGCGACGACGCCGCCGAGTGCTTCGATCCGCTCGAAGTAGTCGTACGCCTGCCGTTCGAGCTCGCCGGTCAGGTGCTCGAGGTAGTAGGAGCCGCCGAGCGGGTCGATCGTGTTCACGACGCCCGTCTCGTGCGCGATCACCTGCTGCGTGCGCAGTGCGAGCCGGACTGCGTGCTCGGTCGGCAGCGCGAGCGCCTCGTCGAAGGAGTTCGTGTGCAGCGACTGCGTCCCGCCGAGGACGGCGGCGAGCGCCTCGATCGCCGTCCGGATCAGGTTCACCTCTGGCTGCTGCGCCGTCAGCGAGACGCCGGCCGTCTGCGTGTGGAAGCGCATCAGCCACGAGCGCGGATCGCGGGCGCCGTAGCGCTCGCGCATCTGCCGCGCCCAGATCCGCCGCGCCGCGCGGTACTTCGCGATCTCCTCGAAGAAGTCGAGGTGCGCGTTGAAGAAGAACGAGAGGCGCGGCGCGAACGCGTCGACGTCGAGGCCGCGCTCGAGGCACGCCTCGACGTACGCGAAGCCGTCGGAGAGCGTGAACGCGAGCTCCTGCGCGGCGGTCGAGCCCGCCTCGCGGATGTGGTAGCCGGAGATCGAGACCGGGTGCATGAGCGGCAGCCGCTCCGCGCACCACTCGATCATGTCCACGACGAGCCGCATCGACGGCTCGGGCGGGAAGATCCACTCCTTCTGGGCGATGTACTCCTTGAGGATGTCCGTCTGGACGGTCCCGCGCAGCCGCTCCAGCGGCACGCCCTGCTCCTCGCCGACGCAGGCGTAGTACGCGAGCAGCATCGCGGCCGGACCGTTGATCGTCATCGAGGTCGAGACCTCGCCGAGCGGGATGCCGGCGAACAGCGTCTCCATGTCGTCGAGCGAGTCGATCGCCACGCCCTCCCGCCCGACCTCGCCGAGGGAGCGCTGATGGTCGGAGTCGTAGCCCATCAGCGTCGGCATGTCGAAGGCGGTCGAGAGGCCCGTCTGCCCGTGTTCGAGGAGGTAGCGGAAGCGCTCGTTCGTCTCCTCGGCCCCGCCGAAGCCGGCGAACTGGCGCATCGTCCAGAGCCGGCCGCGGTACATCGACGGGTAGACGCCGCGCGTGAAGGGATACGAGCCCGGCCAGCCGAGGTCGCGCTCGTGGTCGAGCTCGACGTTCTCCGGCGAGTAGAGCGGCTCGTTCTCGACGCCGGAGATGGTCGAGAAGAGCTCGCCCTCGCGCTCCGGCGTCGCCTCGTATGCCTCGCGCCAGTCGGCGGCGCCGCCCGCGTCAGGCTTCCGCGTCGTCGCCATCGCCGGAAGTGTAGGAGCCGGGCTTCCACAGCGGCTCCGCGACCGGCGTTCGCGGCGCGCGCGAGGACGAAGAGGAGATCCGAGAGCCGGTTCAGATAGACGGCCGCGAGCGGGTTCGCAGCCGGCACCGCCAGGACCGCGCGCTCGGCCCGGCGGCAGACGGCGCGGGCCAGGAAGAGCCGGGCCGCCCGCTCGCTCCCACCGGGCAGGACGAAGCTCTTGAGCTCCGGCAGCGACGCGTTCACGCTCGTCGATCTCGTGCTCGAGCCGGTCGACCGCGCCTGCGTGACGCGTAGGCGGGCGTCGTCGGCTGCGTACGGGACGGAGAGGTCGGCGCCGAGGTCGAAGAGCTCGTTCTGGAGACGGTCGAGACCGCCGGCCCAGCCGACGAGCGAGTTGAGCTCGTCGACGTCGCCCATCGCGACGACGCGCGGGTCGAGCTTCGAGACGCGCGAGCCGTCGCCGAGGCTCGTCTCCCCCTCGTCGCCGCCGCGCGTGTAGATGCGCGTCAGGCGAACGGGCTCGTCGCGCTTCCGCATGTCCGTAGCCTACGGCGATGATCCGGCGTGCGACTGCCGACGACGTCGAGGAGATCGTGGCAATCATCGAGCCCTCGTTTGCACTGCTCGACTTCCTGCCGAAGCTGCACACGCACGAAGAGGGTCTCGCCTTCTTCGGCCGCTGCGTCCGCGACGGCGAGGCCTACATCCTCGGCCGCGGCGTCGCGATCCTCCACCGCGACTGGCTCACGCACCTCTATGTGCATCCGGATGAGATCGGCAGCGGCGTCGGCCACGAGCTCTTCGAGCACGTGACGAGGCTGCGACCGGACGGGTTCCAGTTCTGGGTCTTCCAGCAGAACGAGCGCGCGCGGCGCTTCTACGAGGAGCACGGCGCGGTGGCCGTCGAGTTCACCGACGGCTCCGGCAACGAGGAGCGGACCCCTGACGTCAGGTACGAGTGGCGGCCGCCTGCTGCCCGAGGATCGAGCGGGCGATGACGAGCCGCTGGATCTCGCTCGTCCCCTCGTAGATCTCGGTGACCTTCGCGTCGCGGTAGTAGCGCTCGACCGGGAACTCCTTCGTGTAGCCGTAGCCGCCGAGGATCTGGATCGCCTCCCCCGTCTGCCGCCGCGCCATCTCGGAGGCGAAGAGCTTCGCCTTCGCCCCGGCCTCGGTGTGCGGCAGGTCGTTCTGCTTCAGCCACGCCGCCCGGTACATGAGCAGACGGGCCGCTGCGATCTCGGTGGACATGTCCGCGAGCTTGTGCTGGATCGCCTGGAACTTCGCGATCGGCTGGCCGAAGGCGTGCCGCTCCTTCGCGTACTCGCGCGCCACGTCGTAGGCGGCCTGGGCGATCCCGACCGCCTGCGCCGCGATCCCGATCCGGCCGCCGTCGAGCGTGGCCATCGCCACGCGGAAGCCCTTGCCCTCCTCGTGCAGCAGCCGGTCGGCGTCGACGACGGCGTCCACGGCGATCGAGTTGGTGGTGGACGAGTTGAGCCCGAGCTTCTCCTCCCGCCCGGTGACGCGAACGTGATCCGCGTCGAGCACGAACGCCGAGATGCCGCGCGCTCCGGGCGTGTCCGGATCCGTGCGGGCGAAGAGGAGGAACGTGCCCGCGTACTCGGCCGTTCGTGATCCACTGCTTCGCGCCCGAGATCCGCCAGCCGCCGTCCTCCCGCAGCGCGGACGTCCGGAGGGCTGCGGCGTCGGAGCCCGCCTCGGCCTCCGTCAGCGCGAACGCGCCGATCGCCTCGCCGCGGGCGAGCGGCGGGACGAAGCGCGCGCGCTGCTCCTCCGTCCCGAAGCGGAGCAGCGGCAGCGTGACGGCGCTCGTGTGGACGGCGACCGTGACGCCGACGCCCGCGTCACCGCGCGAGAGCTCCTCGAGCACGAGCATGTAGGAGAGGAAGTCGGCGCCCGCGCCGCCGTATTCCTCCGGCACGCACACGCCCATCAGGCCGAGCTCCGCGAGCTTGCCGTAGAGCTCGTGCGGGAAATGGTGCTCGCGGTCCCACTCGGCCGCGTGCGGCTCGATCTCGGCGCGGACGAAGTCGCGCGCGAGCGCCTGGATCTCCGTCTGCTCGGGCGAGAGCTCGAAGTCCACGGTCAGCTCTGGTATTCGTAGAAGCCGCGGCCGGACTTGCGGCCGAGCCGCCCGGCCTGGACGTACTGGCGGAGGAGTGGGCACGGCGCGTACTTCGGGTCGCCGAGGCCTTCGTGGAGAACCTCCATGATCGCGACGCACGTGTCGAGGCCGATCAGGTCGGCGAGCGCGAGCGGCCCCATCGGATGCGCGAAGCCGAGCTTCGCGATCGTGTCGATCGCCTCCGGCTCGGCAACACCCTCGAGCAGCGCGTACGCCGCCTCGTTGATGAACGGCATCAGGATCCGGTTCGAGACGAAGCCGGGCAGGTCGCGCGCCTCGGCCGGCGTCTTGCCGAGGTCGCTTGCGAGCGCGGTGACGGCGGCTGCGGTCTCGTCCGACGTCTCGAGCCCGCGCACGACCTCGACGAGCTGCAGCACGGGCACGGGGTTGAAGAAGTGCATGCCGATCACGAGCTGCGGGCGGGAGGTGACTGCGGCGAGGGACGTGATCGGAATCGACGACGTGTTCGACGCGAGGATCGCCGCCGGCGGCAGGAGCTCGTCGGCGCGGCGGAAGACGTCCTGCTTGACCGCCGCGTCCTCGATCACCGCCTCGATCATCAGGTCGGCGGCGACGACGTCATCCACCGGCTCGACCCGGGCAAGCACCTCGTCGGGATCGGCGCCGCCCTTCTCCGCGAGCTTCTCGAGACTGCGGCGCATCGCGGCGAGGCCGCGGTCGGTGGCGCCAGGCGCTGCGTCGTGGAGCGAGACGCGCCGACCGGACGCGGCCACGACCTGCGCGATCCCGCCGCCCATCTGTCCCGCGCCGACTACGAGCACATGCTCGAAATCCATGCTGCGAGGAGGCTATCGTCGCCGCATGTCCGTGGTCGAAGTCAACGGCGCCCGGCTCTGGTACGACGAGGCCGGCGAGGGCGAGGCTCTGTTGCTGCTGCACGGCGGCCTTGGCGACTCCGAGCTCTGGGAGCCGGTCGTCCCGTTCCTCGCCGAGTCGTTCCGCACGATCCGCACCGACCTTCGCTTCTTCGGCCGCTCGACCGGGCCGGCGGCGCCGTGGTCGTGGCACGAGGACGTGATCGGCGTCCTCGACGCGCTCGGGATCGAACGGACGGCGCTCGCCGGGCTGTCGCTGGGCGGGCGGATCGCGCTGGACGTGGCGCTGGCGCACCCGGAGCGGCTGTGGGCGCTCGCCCTCGTCGCGCCCGGGCTCGGCGGCCACGACGGCGCCGCGTACTCGCCGGAGCAGGACGCGCGCTACGAGGCGGCGGAGGCAGAGGGCGACCTCGAGGCGCTGCTGGCGATCGACCTCGAGGTGTGGGCGCCGCTGGGCGCGGACGAGCGGATGCGGCGCCTCTGGCACGCGACACCCGACGCGAACCCGCTGCCGCACGGCGTCGAGCCGCTGCCGCCGCCGGGCACGCCGGCCAAGGAGCGGCTCGGCGAGCTGGCGGTGCCGACCCTCGTCGTCACGGTCGCGCACGACCCGCGCGGCTTCCGCGAGATCGGCCCGCTGGTCGCGCGCGCGGCGCCGAACGCGCGCCACGTCGAGCTCGACTCCGACCACTACGTCACGCTGCGCGAGCCGGATCTCGTCGCGCGGACCCTTCTTGACTTCCTCCAGTGAGCGGCGCAAAGAGCCGGAGGCTAAGACGTCCGCTCTAGCGGCGGCTTAGCCGTAGGCTGTGCCGCGCTCGTGCCGGCCTTTGCCGCGCGCGAGCGCACCAGAGCAGCCTTCCAGCCGGACCACCCCAGCAAGAACAGCACGGAGCCGACCGGAGACCACGCTCTCCGGTCGGCGCAGTTCCGCCTCGTTGATCGAGGTCGCTCAGACCTCGATCAAGAGGGCGTCGCCCTGGCCGCCGCCGGAGCAGATCGCGGCGAGGCCGAGGCCGCCGCCGGAGCGGCGCAGCTCGTGCACCATCGTGCCGAGGATCCGCCCGCCGCTCGCGCCGATCGGATGTCCGAGCGCGACAGCGCCGCCGTTGACGTTCGCGGTCTCGGGGTCGGCGCCGAGCATGGCGAGCGAGTTGAGCGCCACCGAGCAGAACGCCTCGTTCACCTCGACCCGCTCGACGTCGCCGATCTTCTTCCCCGCCTTCTCGAGCGCCTGGCTTCCCGCGTTCGCCGGCGTCCGCGCGAGCCACGCGAACTCGTCCGCGACGTAACCCTGCGCCACGATCGCGGCGAGCGGCTCGAGCCCGCGCCGCCGCGCAAACTCCTCGGAGCAGACGACGACGCAGGAGGCTCCGTCGTTGACGCCGGGCGCGTTGCCCGCGGTCACGGTTCCCTCCGGATCCATCACCGGCTTCAGCGCGGCGAGCTTCTCGAGCGTCGTGTCGCGGCGCACGGACTCGTCGGCCGTGACCTCGCCGACCGGGACGAGCTCGTCGTCGAACCGCCCTGCGTCCTGCGCGGCCGCCGCCCGCTCGTGCGAGCGCAGCGCCCAAGCGTCCTGCTCCTCGCGCGAGATCCCGAGCTCGCGCGCCACAAGTGCAGCCTGCTGCACCATGTGGAGCTCGTCGAACGTCGAACGGAGGCCGTCCCAGATCATCAGGTCGACGAGCGTCCCGTCGCCCAGCCGGTAACCCTGCCGCGCCTTCGGCAGCGCGTAGGGAGCGTTCGTCATCGACTCCATGCCGCCCGTCACGACGAGCTCGACGTCGCCGGCGCGGATCATCGAGTCCGCGATCTCGACGGCGCGGATCGAGGAGGCGCACACCTTGTTGACCGTGTCGGAAGGGACGTCGACCGGGATCCCGGCTCCGACCGCAGCCTGCCGGGCGGGCGCCTGGCCGGCACCGGCCTGCAGCACCTGTCCCATGATCACGTAGTCCACCTCGCTCCCCTCGAGCCCGACGCGCTCGAGCGCAGAGCGGATCGCGATCGAGCCGAGCGCGGTCGCCGGGTACGCGGCTAGCCCGCCGTTCAGCTTCCCGAACGGCGTGCGCACGGCCGAGACGATGACGGAGCGGCTCACGCAGTCACGTTAGCCAGCAAAGGTCGTACCGGGCTCGAGCCGGAGCGCGAAGGCGGTGAGCAGCCGGATCACGTTCTCGACGTCCTCGAGGTCGACCGTCTCGACCGGCGAATGCATGTAGCGAAGAGCCAGCGAGACGAGGCCGGTCGCGACGCCGCGCCGGCTGAGGTAGACGGCGTCGGCGTCGGTGTACGTCGTGCCGCGCGAGACCTCGATCCCGAACGGGATTCCCTCCGCTTCGGCCGTCTCGTGGAGGAGCTCGAACAGGTCCGGGTTGAGCGAGGGGCCGCGCGTCAGCACCGGCCCGCCGCCGATCACGATCTTGCCCTCCTCCTCGGGGTCGCCGCCCCGGACGTCGGTCGAACGCGTGACGTCCACGGCGACGGCGAGGTCCGGCTCCGTCGCGAAGGCCGCGGTGCGGGCGCCGGCGTAGTCGCCAACCTCCTCCTGCACCGCCGCGACCGCGATCAGGTCGCCGGCGGCGCCGCCCCGCTCGACCACCCGCCGGGCCGTCTCGAGCACGACGTAGCAGCCGAGCCGGTTGTCGAGCGAACGCGAGGCGAGGCGGCCGCCGCGCAGGGGAAGCGGCGCGCCGTGCCAGACGACGGCGTCGCCGGGCCGCACGAGCCCGCGCAGCTCGTCGCCGTCCTTCGCGCCGACGTCGAGGAAGAGGTCGTCGTAGTCGTGCGCCTTGCGCTCCTGCCCCCGCTTCGGCTGCTGCCGGCGTGCCGCAACGACCCCGGGAAGCGGCCCTTCCCGCGTGAGGACGTCGACCCGCTGACCCACCATCACGCTCGGGTCGAAGCCGCCGAGCGGCCGCAGCGAGGCGAAACCGTCGTCGCCGACGTGCGTGACGACGGCGCCCACCTCGTCGATGTGGCCGAGGAGCGCGAGCGAAGGCCCGCCGCCGGTGCCGGGCACGCGCACCCACGAGCTGCCGAGGACGTCGCTCGAGACCTCGCCGACCGCCGCCGCGGCCTCCCGCCAGACAGCGGCCGCGGGGCGCTCGTGCCCGGACGGACCGGGCGTCGTCAGCAGGCGCTCGAGGAGCTCGGGAACCGACGGCATCGGCGGCGAGCCTACCTACGCGTCCGGCTCGGCTTGGCGCTAGCGTCACGGTGTGCAGCTCCGGACCCTTCCCGACAGCTACGCGGTCGTGCGCCTCCACCCCGGCGCCGAGCTGCCCGAGTGGGTCGACAAGGGCCCCTTCCGCTCGGTCACCCGCACGGAGCACGAGGTCTCGGTCGTCTGTCGCGACCACGATGTGCCGGAGGGTGAGAGCGTCGACCGCGGCTGGACAGTGCTCGAGGTGACGGGCCCGCTCGACTTCTCGCTCAGCGGCGTCGTCGCCTCACTCGTCGTGCCGCTCGCCGAGGCGGAGATGCCGATCTTCGTGATCTCGACGTTCGAGTCCGACTACGTCCTCGTCCGCTCGGCCGACCTCGCCAGGGCCGCCGACGTGCTCGAGGGCGCCGGCCACGTCTTCGCCGCCTGAGCGAGCTCGCGAAGCCTTCGGCTTCGCTCGCTGGGATAGGGAACTGCGCGGGCCGGAAAGCGTGGTTTCCGGCCCGCTCCGTGCTGTTTGTCTTTGGGTGGTCTGGTTGGGAGGCCGCTCTGGTGCGCTCGCGCGCGGCGGAGGCCGGCGCGAGCGCGGTCCGGCCTGCGGCTAAGTCCGCTGCGCGGGCCTTAGCCTCCGGCCCTGGACCGAACGATGGTTGAAGCCTTCGAACCCTCTTGGCGTTCGGGCGGCGGCGTAACGGCGCGTTACGCCGCCGCGAAGTAGCGAGCGAGCACGCGCAGCGCAGCCCGGACGGGAGAAGGCTCAGAACCCACGGCAGCCCAATTCGCCCTCAGCACGGAGCGCGGCCGGAGACCACGCTCTCCGGCCGCGCGGAGTTCCTTCAGGCGCTCGCGAAGCCGCAGGCTTCGCGAGCGGTCACAGTGACCTCACAGCTCCGGCTCAGGCGCCTCTCATTCCGCGCCGGGACGATGCCCGCGTGACCCTGCGCTCCACTCCGCTTCGCCTCGACCCACCAGCCCGCGAGGCGGAGGAGCTGGCCGAAGCGGCCTAGCTCACCCTCCTACGACAGCGCCAGCTCAGGCCCGGCGCCGGCCAACTCCCCCTCACTCCCGGCCGGCGTCGGGCTCGGCGCGCCGAGCGAGCCTGTTCGCACCGGCAGGTGGAGACGGAAGGCCGTACCTCGCGGCAGCGGCTCGACCGAGCAGCGTCCGCCGTGAGCGCGAGCGACGGCGGCCACGATGGCGAGCCCCAGCCCGGCCCCGCCACGCTCGCGCGTGCGGGCACCGTCCGCGCGGGCCCAGCGGTCGAAGATGCGCGGGAGCGCCTCCGGCGGGACGCCCGAGCCGGAGTCGGAGACCTCGATCACCACGGCTCCGGCTCCGTTGGCGCGCGCGGCGAGCTCGATCGTGTCGCCCGGATCCGTGTACTTGACGGCGTTCTCGAGCAGCGCGTCGAGCGCGTAGCGCAGCGCCTCCTGGTCGGCGCGGAGCCGCCCCGCGAGATCGACGTCGAGCCGCCACGCCCGCGGTGCGACCTCCGACCAGCGCATGAACAGGTCGGACAGGAACGTCTCGAGGTCGATCTCCTCGAGCGCCACGCGCTGCTGCTCGGACTTCGCGAGCAGGAGCAGCCGGTCGACGATCCGCTCGATCCGGCCCAGCTCGTCGAGCGCCACCTCGAGCTCCGGCGCGTCAGGGTGCTCGCGCCGTAGCAGCTCGAGATGACCGCGCGCGATCGTGACCGGCGTGCGCAGCTCGTGCGAGGCGTCGTGGAGGAAGAGCTCCTGCCGCCCGAGCAGCGAGGCCCGCATCTCCGCGACGCCCTGCACCTCGGCCAGCGCGGCATGCCTGCGGCGCCCTCCCCAGGCGATCGTGATGACCATCACGACGACGAGCGGCCCGCCGAGTATCTCGTCCCACGGGTGATCGACCACGATCGCGGCCAGCGCCACCGCGCCGATGAGGCCGCAAAGGGTCTCGATCGCGTTATGCCGCAGCCAGCCGATAGCCCGCATGACGGATCGTCTCGATGGCAGCGCCCGGACCGAGCTTCTGGCGCAACCTGCGCACGCAGACCTCGACGACGTTCGAGCCCGGGTCGAAGTCGTAGCCCCAGACCTCGGCGAGCAGCCGTTCGCGGCTGACGACCTCGCCGGCGTGGACGAGCAGGTGGTGGAGGAGCCGGAACTCGCGGTCGGAGAGGTCGGCGCCGCGTTCGCCGACGCGAGCCTGCCGGCGCGCCACATCCAGCACGACGTTGCCGGCGCGGAGGACGTGCTCGTCTCCGAACGCGGCCGGACCGCGCAGGCGGGCGCGAATCCGCGCGAGCAGCTCGTCGAGGGAGAACGGCTTCGCGAGATAGTCCGCCGCGCCGAGCTCGAAGCCTCGCAGCTTCGTCTGGACGTCGCCGCGAGCGGAGAGGATCACGACGGGCAACTCCGGCTTCGACCGGTGCAGCTCGCGTAGCACCTGCAGCCCGTTCAATCCCGGCAGGAGGAGGTCGAGGACCACGAGGTCCCAGCGCGAGCCCGTGGCGAGCTCGAGCCCGGCCCGTCCGTCGGCCGCCGCCATGACCGTATAGCCCTCGGCCTCCAGCCCTCGTGCGAGAAACGCCTGGATGCGGGCCTCGTCCTCGATCACCAGGATGCGCATCGCTTTAGGTCGGGGAATCTACACCGGACCCCGATGACCCCGACGTGACATGCAGATGACACCTCTGTCATCCGGACCGACTCAGCCGGCGGTCCTTGATAGGAAACCGATTCGATGCGGCTCGGGGGAAAGCTTCTGCTGGTGGTGGCCGGAGTGGCCGCCCTGGGCATCCTCATCGGCTTCTACGTCTCGAAGCTGACCACGCTTGCGGGCTCGCCGGCGTACTCCGTCCCCGTCCACCAGGTCAACGGCCACACCGTCGTCAACCTCGAGTTCGAGACGGTCGCCGCGGTCGGCCCGACGCTGAGCGAGAACCCCGACTGGGTCTCGTACCTGATCCACACGCAGAGCGGCGCCTGGAAGCGCGAGACGGTCTGGAACCTGCCGGCGAACGCAACGATCCACGTCACCTGGTTCAACTTCGACGGCGCGAGCGGGCTGCGGAATCCATTCCTCGCCCGCTACCAGGGCATCGACGGAGACCGTGTCCTCGTGAACGGGAAGCCGGTGAACCACATCGACCCGAACGACGCCTCGCACACCTTCGCAGTGCCTCAGCTCGGGGTCATCGTCGCGGCGCCCGGCGTCGGGGACAACGCGAAGAACCAGTGCGGCTACGCCCCGTGCCCGCTGTCGAACGCGCACACGACGATCAAGTTCACCTTCCACACGACGGCGCCCGGCCACTACCGCTGGCAGTGCTTCGTCCCCTGCGCCGCCGGCTGGATCGACGGCTTCGGCGGGCCGATGCAGACGATCGGCTACATGGACGGCTTCCTCAACGTGAAGGCCTGATGGCAGCGGATCCGAACGCGGCACGGGCGGCCCCGACCGACTCCACGAACCACGGCCTCCGGGTGATCGTCGCCTGGCTCGTTCTGAGCGCCGATCACGACGCCGCTCGTCGCGATCTACGTCGGGCCGCTCATCCCGCCGGGCAACGCGAGCGTGCAGGGACAGGGACAGGTCTTCGACAACCAGGTGATGACGAGCCTGATCACGCCGATCCTCTGCCTGCTCGCCGTGTTCTTCGGCTACGGCCTCGTCAAGTTCCACGCGACTCGGAACGAGGCGATCCTCGACGGCCCGCCGCTTCGGCACGATTCCCGCGTCCAGCTCCTCTGGATCGTGATCACGACGACGATGGTGCTGTTCCTCGCAGGCTTCGGCACGTTCGAGCTCCTCAAGGACGGCGCCGGCGGCGGCCAGGGGCCGAACCCGATCGCCTCGCCGTCGGGACACGATCCGTTCCAGGTGCAGGTCATCGGGCAGCAGTGGCAGTTCACCTACCGCTACCCGTCGCTCGGCGGGATCGAGTCGAACCAGCTCGTCCTGCCCGCGAACACCGACGTCGAGCTCCACGTCACCTCGCTGGACGTCGTCCATTCCTTCTGGGCGATCGAGCTCGGCGTCAAGGCCGACGCGAACCCCGGCGTCGACAACGTCGCCTACGTCGAGACGAAGAATCCGACGACGTTCCACGTCCGCTGCGCCGAGCTCTGTGGCCTGTGGCACGGCTACATGTTCAACAACGGCCGCGTGGTCGACCAGGCGCAGTTCGACAGCTGGGCGACGCAGGCCAAGAAGCTCTACGCCTCGATCGAGCCGTACATGAACAAGCCCGAGGGGCAGGGCGGGGCGCCGTACGCGCACACCTACCTCCCCGACTCCGCTGAGGAGAGCCGGATGACCGCTGCCGCCGTCGCGCCCGCGCCGCCGCTCTGGCGTCGCCTGATCGGCTTCAACCTTTTGACCGGGATCGTCCTCGGCATCGGCGGCTGGTACGTGGGCTGGTTCGGCGCCCACGCAGTGGTCGGGCCGAGCATCGACTACTTCGGCGACATCGACTACAACGAGCTCTCGGTCTTCCTCGCCTACCTCGGCGGCGTCGTCGGCTTCCTCGTCGGGCTCGGCTTCCTCAACTACCCGGTCAAGCGGCTGCTCGGCTACCCGCCGTCACTGCGGGAGAAGGAGACCGAGGGCTTCAGCCGCTACTTCACCCTCTGCACCGACCACAAGGTCGTCGGCATCCAGTACCTCTGGGGCATCGGGCTGTTCTTCTTCGTCGGCGGCCTCAACGCGATGCTGATCCGGACCGAGCTGCTGAGCCCGCACAGCCAGGTCTTCCCCGCAGGGACGTACCTGACCATCGTCGGCGTGCACGGGACGATGATGATGGGGATCATGTCGAGCGGGATCGTCGGCCCGTTCGCCAACTACCTGTCCCGATCATGATCGGCGCGCGGCGCATGGCGTTCCCGCGCATCGAGGCGTTCACGTTCTGGCTGCTGATGGCCGCGGCGACGATCCTCCAGACCACCGTCTTCTTCGGCGGCTTCCCGACCGGCTGGACCGGCTACGCGCCGCTGTCGAACCAGTCGAACCCCGGGATGGACTGCTACATCCTCTTCTTCGCCCTCGTCGGGATCTCGATGACGCTGCTCGGGCTGAACATGGTCGCGACGATCCTGACGATGCGCGCGCCGGGGCTGACCTGGACCCGGCTGCCGATCTTCGTCTGGGGCATCCTCTCGACCTGCGTGCTCATGGTGCTCGCGGCGCCGGTGCTGATCGCGACCCTCTCGATGGAGGCGCTCGACCGGACGGCGCAGACGACGTTCTTCGTCCCGGCCGGCGGCGGCAGTAACTACCTGTACGAGAACCTGTTCTGGATCTTCGGCCACCCGGAGGTGTACATCCTCGCCCTGCCGGGCTTCGGGATCGTGCTCGAGCTGCTGCCCGTCTTCTCGCGCAAGCCGCTCTGGGGCTACCGCCTCGCGGTCGCCGGCCTGCTCGGCGTCTCGCTCCTCTCCTGGATGGTGTGGCAGCACCACCTGTTCGTGAGCGGCATCAACGGCGACCTGCGCCCGTTCTACATGCTCTCGACCGAGCTGATCTCGATCCCGACCGGGTTCACGTTCCTGTGCGGGATGATGACCGTCTGGCGAGGCAACATCCGCTTCACCGTCCCGATGCTGTTCTGCCTCGCGTGGTTCTTCAACTTCCTCTCGGCGGACTCTCGGGCGTCTTCCTCTCCGACACCCCGAGCGACGTCACGACGCACGGCAGCTTCTTCACGATGGCCCACTTCCACTACACGATCATGGGCGGGCTCGTCTTCACGTTCTTCGCCGCGCATCTACTACTGGGTGCCGAAGATGACCGGCTGGGAGCTGCACGAGGGGCTCGGCAAGATCCACTTCTGGATGATGTTCATCTTCTTCAACTCGACCTTCGCGCCGCTGTTCGCGGCGGGCTTCCTCGGACAGCCGCGGCGCGTCGTCACCTACCCGAGCAACCTCCAGTTCCTCAACGACTGGGTCTCGGTCTCGGCCTTCCTCCTCGGCGTCTCGATGCTGGTCTTCCTCTTCAACCTCATCTGGTCGCTGGCGTTCCGGAAGCAGCCGGCAGCTGCCAACCCGTGGGCGTCGCGCTCGATCGAGTTCCAGCTGCCTTCGCCGGTGCCGGTGCACAACTTCGACCGCATCCCCGTCTTCTCGAGCGACCCGTACGGCTACGGCGAGGGGCCGATGCCGGCCCTGCTTCCGGCCGGAGCGCCGGCGGGGAGGGATTGAGCGATGGCCGAGCCGCTGGCATCCGAGCAGACCGGCTACGAGGTCGTCGAGTTCGAGCCGCCCGAGGTGATGAGCCGCAACCTCGTCTCCGCGGGCTACCTGCTCGCGGGGGCGACGGCGTTCTTCTTCGTCTCGTTCCTCTTCGCCTTCTTCTACCTCCGCTCGCTCGACAACGGCGGCATGTGGAAGCCGAAAGGCGTGGACGCGTCGATCGCCTGGGGGTCGGTCGTCGTCGTCTGTTACGTGGTCAGCGCCGTGCTCGTACGGCTCGGGCTCGTCGACCATCGCGCCCTGCGGCGCAGGCAGTGGCGTCAGAAGGGCGCGGTCGCGCTCCTGGCAGGCGTCGCCGGGCTTGTCCTGCAGGTCGTCGCCTGGACGCAGCAGGGCTTCGGCCCCGCCGACGGCGGCTATGCGAGCGTCTACTTCGGCTGGACGGCCTTCCTGTTCCTCTTCGTGCTCGGGACGATGATCTGGCTCGAGACGACGCTCGCGACCTCATTGCGCTACCGGAAGACCGAGACCGGCGCGCCCGAGCCGGGCGAGGCGTCGGGCGACCGGCACCGCATGGCGCACGACATCCGCGACCCGCTCTCGCTCGTGCGCGGCGAGCTCGTCGCGCTGAGCTTCTACTGGACGTTCCTCGCGGGGATCGCCATCCTCACCTGGATCGTCCTCTACCTGGTCTAGAAGGGCGTGTCGGTTCCGCCGCTCGTAGCGTGCGCCGTCGCGGCGGCGCTGTACGCCCTCGGCGGGATGGGACGGGCCGGCTCTGGCCCGCGGGGCCGACGGTGGCGCGAGGCCTGCTTCTACCTCGGCGTCGCGACCGTCCTCGTCGCGCTCGAGCCGCCGTTCGACAACTGGGCGGACACGTCCTTCGCGCTGCACATGACGCAGCACGTGCTGCTGATCTCGGTCGCCTCGCCGCTACTCGTGCTCGGGCGGCCGTGGCCGCGGATGTGGATGCCCTTCCCTGCGCAGGCGCGCCGCAACGTCGCGCGCAGCCTGGCCCGCGGGCGCTGGTCGGCGCCGCTGCGGCTTGCGGCGCGCGTGCTCACGAAGCCGCCGGTCGCCGTCGCCACCCTGGCCGCGTCGCTCGCGCTCTGGCACCTGCCCGCTCTCTACGACATCGCCGTGCGGAACGAGGGTGTCCACTTCCTCGAGCACTTCTGCTTCGTCGCGGCGGCACTCCTCTTCTGGGGCCCGCTGCTCGAGGCGCCGCCCGTCCGCGCGCGCATCGACCACCTGCGCCGCGCAGGCTGGTTCGCGGCCGGCGCCGCCCCCGGCTGGATCCTCGCGATCGTGCTCGCCTACGCCTCGCATCCGCTCTACCCGTACTACGCGACGCTCGCGCACCGGGCCTTCGGGCTGTCTCCGCTGGGCGACCAGCAGATCGGGGCGGGCGTGATGTGGGTGCCCGGCTCGACCGCGAACGTCGTCGCCTTCTTCGTGTACGTCTATCGCTGGCTCGAGCCCGCTGCGGCCCCCGCGCCGACCGAGTACGAGCCCCGACCGGAGGAGCTGTCATGGACCTGATCTCGTCCTTCCTCGCCGGCGCCATTCTCGGCTGGGCGCTGCCGATCGCGCTGCTGGTCGCGATCACCATCTGGTGGCTCGTGATCCTGCGGCGCCGCTCGGGCGAGGAGTAGAGCCGGGACGGCTAGCCGGCGAGCAGGCTGACGGCCGACGGGCGGCCGCGCGCGACGATCTTCAACGGATCCCACATTCGCGCGAGCTCGTGGCCCGGCACGAGGCACGCGAAGCGGAAGACTCCCGTCCGGGTCGCGCGAAAGCTGAACTGCGCCGTGTGGCCGGTCTCGAGCCCGATCGCCGGCTGCGGCGTAGACGCACCGGGGAATGCGGGCTGGGTCGCGCCGGCGCCGTCGACGACGGCGCACGAGTGGCGGAGCGAACCGCGATTCTCACAGACGACGTGCACCGTCCAGCCGAGCGGCACCGTCCACAGCAGCTCGCGGGAGTAGCCGTCGAAGTTGAAGCCGCCGTTCGAGCCGTCGTAGCCGGCGATCAGCGTGATCGTCACCGCGTGTGCGGGGGTGTCGACGCTGAGGAAGCGGCCCGGCGACGGAAGAGACGGTTCCCCACCTGTCGACCGGCTCGTTTCCGTGGGGGCGGGCGACGTGCCGGAACCCCCGCACCCGGCGGCGAGGAGCGCAGCCGAGACCCCGAGAAGAAGCGCGGCGCCGCGGACAGCGGTCACCGCCACAGCATCGCAGACCGAAGCGCGGTGGGACGGTCCTACGAGCCGCTGGGCTCGATCCCCGCCCAGCCGTAGTCGTCGAGGGGCGACGCTACGACGGCGGCGTCGAAGGCGGCGGAGACGAGCGGCGCGCCCACCGGGACGTACGGCGCGGCGACGGCGGCCGGCGTCTCGCTGTGGGTGGCCGGCTCGGGGGACGGAGTCGCCGCCACCGGCGCGGCCCGCCCGAGGGTGGAGCGCTCGAACTGGAGCTGGTGCTGGGCGAGCTGCGCCTGCAGCCGAAACCCGAGCGCCCGGCCCAGGCCGAGCGACCGGCCAAGGAAGCCGCCGGCGACGGCGCCGAGCGCGACGAGGAGATACACCTCGCGGCGCGGCAGCGGCCAGTCGGCCCACGGCGTGAGCATGACGGCGCCGAGCGCTGCCCCGAGCAAGGCCCCGACGGCCGTCCAGCGCACGAGGACGCCGCTCGAGCGTCGCCACAGATACTCCGCGTAGCGATGGAAGATCGCCGCGTCCTGCTCGACCAGGCCCGTCTCCTCGACCATGCCCGTCACATCGGCAAAGAGGCACGCCTGCTTGAGAGGTGCCTGCTCTCAGCGAACCCACAGGGGTCCCTCACCCTCGTCCCACGCGCGACAGGCACTCTGGCCGAGGAAACCGAGACGCAAGGAGATCCGAGACGATGAAACTCCGTGGCGCCGCACGGCGCGCTCTTCCGTTTGCAGTCGGGATCGCCGTCGGCACCGGCGTCGGCGTCGGCGCCTACGCTCTCACCGACAGCGGCTCCACGAAGCCGGTCACGTCCACCGTGGTCGTCCCGTCCCAGCCGGCGTCCGAAACCTCGACCGTCGACTCGCTCACACAGCTCTACAAGCAGGACGCGCCGGGCGTGGTCGACATCAAGGTCGCGACGACCACGAGCGGAAGCTCCTCCGGGGGCTTCGGCCAGAACCCCTTCGGACCGCCGCAGAACCCCTTCGGGAGCCAGAAGGAGGAGGCCGAGGGCACCGGCTTCGAGATCGACACGAAGGGCGACATCCTCACGGCCGAGCACGTCGTCTCGGGCGCGAGCTCGATCAAGGTCCAGTTCCAGGACGGCTCGACCGTCACGGCGACGCTCGTCGGTAGCGACAAGTCGACCGACACGGCGGTGATCCACGTCGACGTGCCGGCGGCGAAGTTGCACCCGCTCACGCTCGGCAACTCCGCCTCGGTGCAGCCGGGTCAGTCCGTCGCGGCCATCGGGAGCCCGTTCGGCCTCACCGAGACGCTCACCGGCGGAATCGTGAGCGCGACGAACCGCGACATCACCGGTCAGAGCTGCACCCAGAACGGCAGCTGCTTCACGATTCCGAACGCCATCCAGACCGACGCCGCGATCAACCACGGCAACTCGGGCGGCCCGCTGATCGACGTCGCCACGAACACCGTGATCGGGATCAACGACCAGATCGCGAGCGACACGAACGACAACGCGGGCATCGGCTTCGCCGTCCCGATCGACGCCGCCAAGAGCGTCGCGCAGACGCTGGTCGCCGGGGGCACCGTGCGCCACGCCTACATGGGCGTCGAGATCACCGACGCGCCCGGCGGTGGCGCGACGGTCGCGTCCGTCGCCTCCGGCACGCCCGCAGCGCGCGCCGGACTCGAGAAGGGGGACGTCGTGACCGCGTTCGACGGCACGTCGGTCGCCGACTCCGACGCGCTCACTGCGGACGTGACGACGGCGAAGCCCGGTCAGAAGGTGACGCTCACGGTGCGCCGGAACGGCGCCACGAAGCAGATCTCCGTGACGCTCGGAGTCCAGCCCGCCTCACCCTCGTCCTAGCTTCCTGCGCAAGGCGCGCGGCCACCACCCTCCCTCGGGGTTCCGGGCCGCGCGCCGCCTCCCTGTAGCGCGTGCCGCGTACGCGAGCAGCGGGCGCTGCGCCAGGGAATATCTAGGATCGCGCCAATGTCGGCCGTCGGACGCTGGACGCTCGTCGCGAGCATCCTCGGCTCCTCGATTGCCTTCATCGACGGCTCGGTCGTCAACGTCGCGCTCCCGTACATCCAGCGCGACCTCGGCGGCGGGCTCGCCGCGCAGCAATGGATCGTGGACGCCTACCTCCTCACGCTGGGCGCGCTGATCCTCGTCGGCGGGTCCTCGGCGACATCTTCGGCGAGCTGCGGGTGTTCGCGCTCGGCGTGGCGAGCTTCGGGGCCGCCTCGGTGCTCTGCGCCGCCGCGCCCGACGCGACGACGCTGATCGTCTTCCGGGGGATCCAGGGCATGGCCGGCGCCCTGCTCACGCCCGCCTCGCTCGCGGTGCTCACAGCGACCTTCTCCGGGCCGGAGCGCGGCGCGGCGATCGGCCAGTGGACGGCCTGGAGCGGGATCTCGTTCGTAGTCGGCCCGACGATCGGCGGCTGGCTGATCGACGTGTCGACGTGGCGGGTGATCTTCCTCATCAACGTCCCGATCGCCATCGTCACGCTGCTGCTCGTGCACCGGCTGGGAGCGTTGCGGCAGACGCGGCGCACCGACCTCCGGGTCGACTACCAGGGCGCCCTGCTCTGCGTCGCCGGCCTCGGGCTTCTCGTGGCGGGCTTCATCGAGCAGCCGCGGCTCGGGTGGAGCGACCCGCTCGTCGCCGGCGGCCTCGCCGGAGGCGCGGCGCTCCTGGCCGCCTTCGTCGCCTACGAGCTGCGCACGCCGCTGCCGATGCTCCCGCTGCACCTGTTCCGCTTGCGCAACTTCTCGGTCACGAACATCGAGACGCTGTCGGTCTACGGCGCGCTGTCGGGACTGAGCGTCTTCCTCACGCTCTTCCTGATCGAGTTCAGCGGCTACACGGCCTTCCGCGCCGGCGTCGCCCTGCTGCCGATCACAGTCGTCATGTTCTTCTTCTCCCCGCGGATCGGGCGGCTCTCGATGCAGCACGGGCCGCGACTCTTCATGGCGGTCGGTCCGGTGATCGCCGGGCTCTCGGTGCTCGTCTACACCCGCCTGCCCGCGCACCCCGATTACGTGCTCGATCTTCTCCCGGCGTTGCTGGCGTTCTCGGTCGGGCTGTCGCTGACGGTCGCGCCGCTGACGACGACGGTCCTCTCCGACGCCGTCGCCGGCGACGCCGGCGTGGCCTCGGGCGTGAACAACGCAGTCGCGCGAGTGGCCGGCCTGCTCGCGGTCGCCGTGCTCGGGATCACGGCGGCCGGCGGCAGCGACCACCTGACCGCCCACGGCTTCCACGTGACGATGGCCGTCGTCGCCGGACTGCTCGTCTGCGGCGGTCTGATCGGCGCGATCGGGATCCGCAACCCCTCGCGGACCTAGGCTCGCGTCGCGCGGTACGCGTCGACGACGAACGGGAGCCGCAGGAGGTCGCCGTCGCGCAGCGACGGGTCCGCGTCGAGGATCTCTGCCACCCGCTCGAAGACGTGTCCCCGATCCATCTCCTCCAGCGAGGCGAGCCCGGAGTAGGAGCGCAGGTGGTCGCCGAGCGCTTCGCGCGGCAGCTCGTGGACGTGCGGGAACTGGGCACGCTCGACGTCGCGGAAGAAGCCTTCCACGACGACCGCCGCACGCCAGTCGCGCCTGCGCCAGCCCGAGGTCTGCCCGGACGGACGACTCGCGTAGATCGCCTCCGACATCGCGGCGATCGTGGGATGACTCTCGTCGCGGTGGTTCCAACCGAAGGCCAGGCGGCCGCCGGGCCGCAGGACGCGATGGATCTCCGGGAGTGCCGTCTCGAGGTCGAACCAGTGCAGGGCGGAGCCTGCGACGACCGCGTCTACCTCCCCGTCCCCGAACGGGATCACCTCCGCCGACCCCTCCACCCCCTCGAGTCCGAGCCCCTGGAGCACTCCGAGCATCCGCGAGTCCGGCTCGACCGCCACGACGCGCACGCCGAGCGCCGCAACGGCGCGGGTCAGCTTCCCCGTCCCGGCGCCGGGCTCGACGACCAGCCGAGCATCCTCCGGCACGAGCCAGCGCGCCGCCTCCTCGGGCCAGGCGGGCCGCGCGCGCTCGTACTCGCCGGCGTGCGCGCCGAAGGTCAGCCGGCGGGGCAGGGCAGGCACACCGGCCAACCTACTCGAGTGGCGGTCGGTAAACCGGCACTCCGAGGTTGCTCTCCGGTCCCGACGGGGAATACAGCCGGTCGTGAGCGTCCTCGCCCAGCGGCAGCCGGAACGCCGGCCCCAGCCGCATCAGCCTCGGCTCGTCCTCTTCCACTCACCCCGCTCCGGCCGCTGCCGCCGCGTGGAGGGCTTCCTCGCCCAGGTCTTGCAACGGCGTCGAAACCACGACACCTTCGGCCTCATCCGGGTGTCGGTCGACGAGCACCCCCACCTCGCCGAGAAGTTCGGCGTGCGCGAGGTGCCGACGATCTGTGTCGTGGAGGATCGCAAGCTGCAGCGGCGGGTCGTGGCGCCGCGCGGCTGCCGAGAGCTCGAGCAGGAGCTCGAGCCCTGGCTCCGCTGACGCGGCGGCTCTCTCGCCAGCGCTCTTCAGCGGCCGAGCTCGCGCCGCCTGCGGCGGAGGCGGGCGAGCTTCGCCTCGAGCTCGCGCGCGAACTCCTCGAGCGTCGTCTGGCGACTGCGCACGAGCTCGAGCTGGCGCTCGACGAGCGGGATCGCCTCGCCGACGATCCGGAGCCGCTCCTCGTCGCTCGGTCCTGCTCCCACTGGTCGCGCAGCGCGGCGCGCGCCTCTTCGGCCTCGGCGAGCTCGACGAGCTCCTCGAGCGAGAGCCCGAGCAGGTCGCGCAGGCGGATCAGCTCCTCGCAGCCGCGCGACGTCGGCCTCGCTGTAGAGGCGGTGGGCGCCCTTCTCGCGCACGGCGTCGCAGCCGAGCAGGCCGAGCTCCTCGTAGTAGCGGATCGTGCGCGTCGTGACGCCGACGCGCTCGGCGACCTCGCCGATCCGCAGCTGTGCGTCCGGTCACGCTCACGCGGCCTCCTCCATCGGCTCGAGCGGAGTCGACCGCGGCGACGTCGCCTCGACGTGGTGGTACTTGCCGCCGCGCAGCAGCGAGGCGACCGCCGCGATCAGGCAGGCGGCGATCGCGAACACGAACGCGTAGACGAGCGCCGTGTGGAACGGGCTCGAGATCAGGTGCGGGAAGAAGCCGCGGCCGGTGAGCGTCCGGCGCCTGCCCGGCCGGCAGCCCGTGCAGCACGTGCGGCCCGAGCAGCGTCGCGCATCGGGTTGTAGCCGAGGAACGAGGCGAAGAGCGTCGCCACCGGCGGCAGGTGCGAGACGCGCGCCGCGTCGGCGGCCGGCACGCCGTGCGCGACGAGGCCGCTCTGCAGCGTGTGCGGCAGCGCCGAGGCGAGGCCGACGATCATGAGCGAGAAGAAGACGCCGATCGAGAGCACGCTCGCCGAGTTCATGAAGGTCGCGAGCATCCCGGCGCCGGCGCCGCGCTGCGCCGGCGGCAGCGCGTTCATCACGCCGGCGCTGTTCGGCGAGGCGAAGAGGCCCATGCCGATCCCGTTCAGGAGCAGGATCAGCGCGAACCAGACGTACGAGAAGCTCGACCGGCAGCACGATCAGGAGCAGCGAAGCTGCAGCGCGGCGATCAGCATCCCGCCGGTCGCGAACGGCCGCGCGCCGAAGCGGTCGGAGAGCCAGCCCGAGGCCGGGCCCGGCGACGAGGAAGCCGGCGATCAGCGGCAGCATGTAGATGCCCGCCCAGAGCGGCGTCTGCGAGAAGGCGTAGCCGTGCTCGGGCAGCCAGATCCCCTGCAGCCAGATGATCAGGATGAACTGCAGCCCGCCGCGGCCCATCGCCGCGAGCAGCGCGGCGAGGTTGCCGGCCGCGAAGGCGCGGATCCGGAACAGGTCGAGGTGGAACATCGGCTCGTCGACGCGCAGCTCGATCACGCAGAAGAGCGACGAGCAGCGCGAGGCCGCCGAGCAGCATCGAGAGCACGAACGGCGACGTCCAGCCCATCGTGTGGCCGCCGTAGGGCTGGATGCCGTAGGTGATCCCGACCATCACGCCCGACGAGGCCGAGCGCGAAGGTGAGCGTTGCCCCACCAGTCGATCCGCGCGGGCCGGCGCTCGCCGAGCTCGCGCAGCGAGTGGTACGACCAGACGGTCGCGAAGAGGCCGACCGGCACCGAGACGAGGAAGACGAGCCGCCACGAGATCGGCGCGAGCACGCCGCCGAGCACGAGCCCGAGGAACGAGCCGGCGATCGCCGCGATGCTGTTGACGCCGAGCGCGAGCCCGCGCTGGTCGTGCGGGAACGCGTCGGTGAGGATCGCGCTCGAGTTCGCGAAGAGGAGCGCGCCGCCGACGCCCTGGCCGACGCGCATCAGCGATCAGCCAGAGCGCCGCCGCGCTGCCGTGCATCCAGGTGACCGAGAGCAGGATCGAGAAGACGGTGAAGACGGCGAAGCCGAGGTTGAACATCCGCACGCGGCCGTAGATGTCGCCGAGCCGGCCGAGGCTGACGAGCAGCACGGCCATCACGACGAGGAAGCCGAGGATCAGCCAGAGCAGGTAGCTCGTGTTGCCGGGCGCGAGCGGATCGATGCGGATGCCGCGGAAGATGTCGGGCAGCGCGATCAGCAGGATCGAGGCGTTGATCGTCGCCATCAGCATCCCGAGCGTCGTGTTCGAGAGCGCCACCCACTTGTAGTCGAGCTTGTGCAGGTGCAGCCGCACAGGCGACCCCTTCCTCGGCAAATCTAACGTTTACGTGAGGTTAGCGGATCTGCACGAGCTTCGCGGGCGCGTGCTCGACCTGCAGGGTCGTGTGCTCGAGCCGGAAGCGCTCGCGCAGCAGTCGCTCGAGCTCGAGCCGGATGCGGTGGCAGTCGGCTCCGGGCTCGACGAGGACGTGCGCCGAGAGGCTCGGGAAGGCCGGCGTCACCTCCCAGACGTGGAGGTCGTGCACGTCGACGACGCCCGGCCGCGCCGCCATCGCGGTGCCGATCTCCTCCACCGGCAGCCCCGCCGGAGCGATCTGGAGCAGGACGCGGCCCGACTCGCGCAGCAGCCGCACCGAGGCGCGGAGCATCAGGGCCGCGACGACGAGAGCCGCGACCGCGTCGGCGCGCGCCCAGCCGGTGACGAGGATCACGGCGCCCGCAACCGCCGTCGCGAGGAACGCGAACAGGTCCGTGACCACGTGCTGGAAGCTGCCCTCGACGTTCAGCGACTCGCGGTTCGCGCGCGCGAGCTGCCAGGTTGCGACGAGGTTGACGCCGATGCCGGCGAGCGCGACGCCGAGGATCGTCCAGCCGCCGGGATGCGGTGGCGTCACCAGCCGGCGCACGCCGCCGTAGACGATCAGTCCCGCGAGCACCAGGAGCGAGGCGCCGTTCGCCTGGGCCGACAGGATCTCGGCCCGGCGCAGGCCGAACGTCCGGTTTCCCCCCGCGGGACGCGCGACGAGCCGCAGCACTGCGAGGGACATCGCGAGCGCGCCTGCGTCGGTGAGCATGTGCGCGGCGTCGGAGAGAAGCGCAAGCGAGTGGGCGAGGATCCCCGCCGCGACCTCGGCCGCCATGAAGGCGACGATCAGCGCCAGCGCCGTGGCGAGCCGCCGCGCATCCGTCACGTCGCCGTGCGCGTGGTCGTGCACGAGCGCATCTTGACAGGCGGGTTGCCTCGACACGCATGCCTAACCTATAATTTAGGCGTGGCTCAACTTTCTCAACTTTCTCCGCCGGAGGCGCATGACCTCACGGTCGCCGTGCAGGACTACGCCAAGGCGATCTACACGCTCGAGACGCGCGACGGCTCAGCGTCGACGAACGACCTCGCGGCCCTGCTCGAGGTGCGCCCGGCGTCGGTGTCCGGGATGCTCCGCAAGCTTTCGGCCCTCGGCCTCGTCCAGCACGAGCGCTATCGCGGCGTGAAGCTCACCGAGCGCGGCCGGCGTGTCGCGCTCGAGGTGGTCCGCCACCACCGGCTGCTCGAGCTCTTCCTGGTCGAGAGCCTCGGCATGACCTGGGACGAGGTGCACGCCGAGGCGGAGGTACTCGAGCACGCGCTCTCGGAGGACCTCGAGGAGCTGATCGCGGCGAAGCTCGGCAACCCCACGGTCGATCCCCACGGCGACCCGATCCCCAGCCGCGAGCTGCTGCTGGCCGAGACGTCCGGCCCGGCGCTCACCGAGCTCGAGCCGGGCGAGACCGCCACCTTCGTCCGGATCTCGGACTCCGACCCCGAGATGCTCCGCTTTCTCGGCGAGAGGGGCATCGTGCCCGGAACGAGCCTCGAGGTCGTCGAGCGGCAGCCGTTCGACGGGCCGCTCTTCGTCCGGGCCGGCGGCGAGGTGCACATCCTCGGGGCCACGCTCGCCCGCGCGATGCACGTGGAGGCGGCATGACGCCCACCGAGACGCTCGCCCTCGAGGCGCGCGAGGCGGGCATCACACCGCTCGAGGCACTGCTTCGCCGCGGCCGGGTGCGCGCCACGCTCATGATGCTCGGCCCGGCCTTCGTGGCCTCGATCGCCTACGTCGATCCGGGCAACTTCGCCACCAACGTCCAGGGCGGCGCGAAGTTCGGCTACCTCCTGCTCTGGGTCGTGCTCGCGGCGAATTTGATGGCGATGCTGATCCAGTACCTCTCGGCCAAGCTCGGCATCGCCACCGACCGCAGCCTGCCGGAGAGCTTCCGCGACCACTTCCCGCGCTGGCTGTCCTGGGGGATGTGGGTGCAGGCGGAGGTCATCTCGATGTCGACCGACATCGCCGAGTTCCTCGGCGCCGCGCTAGGGCTGAACCTGCTGTTCCACGTTCCGCTCGTCGTCGCCGGCGTGATGACGGGATTCATCGCCTTCGGCATCCTCGAGCTCCGCCGCCACGGCTTCCGTCCCTTCGAGCTGGCGATCACGGCGCTGCTCGGGATCATCTTCCTCGGCTTCCTCTACGAGACGCTGAAGATCGGCCCGTCCGCCTCCAGCCAGCCTCCAGAGCTTCCTGCCGCCTCATCTCGGCTCGACCGAGGCGATCTACCTCGCGGTCGGGATCATCGGCGCGACCGTGATGCCACACGCGATCTACCTCCACTCGGCGCTGACGCAGGGACGGATGCCCGTCCACAACGATGCCGAACGGACACGCGTACTCCGGTTCGAGCGCACCGACGTGATCATCGCCCTCAGCCTTGCCGGCGTCGTGAACATGGCGATGCTTGCCGTCGCGGCGAAGCTCTTCCACGGCGCCGGCCTCACGGGCCTCGACACGATCACCGGCGCGCACATGGCCTTCGGCAACCTCGTCGGCGGCGGCGCCGCGCTCGTCTTCGCCGTCGCCTTGTTCGCCTCGGGCGCCTCGTCGTCGAGCGTCGGCACCTACGCCGGCCAGGTCGTCATGGCGGGCTTCATCAACATCAACATCTCGCTGTACGTCCGGCGGATCGTGACCATGATTCCCGCGCTCGTCGTTCTCGCCATCGGCGTCAGCCCGACGAGCGCGCTCGTCCTCAGCCAGGTCGTCCTCTCCTTCGGCATCCCCTTCGCGCTCATCCCGCTCGTCATGCTCACGAGTCGCCGCAACGTGATGGGCGTGCACGTCAACCGGCTCTCGACGACGGTCGTCGCGGGCGCGATCGCCGCCCTCATCACCGGCCTCAACGTCTTCCTGCTCGCCCAGACGTTCGGGCTCGTCTAGGCGTCTCCCCCCTGCAGCGCGGCGACGGCCTCTCCGGCCGACGGATACAGGCGGTTCTCGCCGATCCGGGAGAGGAGGCCGCTGCGGGCGAGGCCGCGCCGCAGGGTGCCTCCGGCCCTGGCCACCGCGAACGAGACGTGCCGTTCGTCGAGGTGGTCGATGGCCCGGGCGAGCGCGCGAGCGCCGGTGAAGTCGACGTCGCTCATGCCGAGAGCGTCGAGGACCACGGTGTGCGGCGCCCCGCGTGCACGGGCGAGGGACTTCTCGAACTCGGCACCGAAATGGGCGGCGTTTCCGTACCAGAGCGGTGTCGCGAAGAGGACGACGAGGACGCCCGGCACCTGCTCGGCACGGGGCTCGGCGCTCAGCGGCACCCAGCTCGTCGTTCCCGGGATCCGGCCGAGCACGTGCAGCTGCGGCCGGGCGCTCCGCCTGGTGCGGTCGAGGATCGCGAGCCCGACCGCGACGCCGAGCCCCTGCTCGACGCCGACGAAGGCCACGGCGAGCAGCGTGACCAGCGTGAGCGCCAGCTCGACCCGGTCGAAGCGGGCGATCGCCACCAGGTCACGGACACGCACGATCCGGCCGGCGACGTAGACGAGGATGCCGGCGAGAGCGGCGAGCGGAACGTCCTCGAGCACTCCGGCGGCCGGCACGAGCAGTGCCAACGCAGCCGCCGCGGCCAGTCCCGCCGCCTGGGTGCGGCCGCCCGACGCGGCGACGGCCGCCGTCCTCGGCGGGCTCGCGTTGACCGGGAAGACGCCGAACAGACCGGCCGCGATGCTGCCGGCGCCGACGCCGAGGAAGTCCCGGCCGACGTCGTCGTGACCCTCCGGATCGGCGAACGCACGTGACGTCGCCGCGGACTGGCTCAGCACGACGAGGGCGACCAGGCCCGCCAGCGGCGCAACGCTCCCGATCGCGTGCAACGAGAGCCCGCGCAACCCGACGTGCGGTGCTGCGTGCGCCACTGTGCCCAGCACCGCGACGCCGTGGTCGCGCAGGCCGAACGCGGCCACGGCGGAGGCCGAGAGGACGAGCGCGAGCAGCGGTCCCGGGAGCCGGCGGTCCAGGCGGCCCGCGGCGACGACGAGCACGAGCACGCCGGCGCCGATCGCGAACGTCGTCCCGCTCGTGGAGCCGAGGCTCCGGAGGATCGAGCCCAACCGGTGCAGCGTGTTCCCGCTCGCCGGCTGGAGGCCGAGCAAGTCCGGGAGCTGGTGAACGACGATGATCACCGCCACGCCGGCGAGGAAGCCGGTGATGATCGACGCAGACAGGAAGTCCGCCACCCAGCCCAGGCGCAGCAGCCACACGAGCGCGACGATCACGCCGACGAGCACGGCCAGGATCGCGACGAGCTCCCCGTACCGGGGTGAGCCGACCGCAGCCAGCGAAGCGACGCCTGCGGCGAAGAGCGGGGCGATCGTCGAGTCGGCGCCAACCGACAGCAGCCGGCTCGACCCGAGGGCCGCGAACATGACGCTGCCGGCGATGAACGCGTAGAACCCCGTGATCGGCGGCATCCCCGCCAGGCGAGAGGTGGCGAGCTGCTCCGGCACCGCGATCGCGAGCAGCGTCAGTGCGGCGACGGCGTCGGGAACGACCCACGACCGGCGATAGCCGCGCAGCGACGGGAAGAGGAAGCCGTGCAGGCGACGTTGCTCGGGCGGGACGGCCGCGGCGGACACGCCGCCAATCATCGTCCACCGCGCGGCCGACGACCGGCGGCGGTCAGTCCGTCTGCGGACAGCCGTGCGGGATCACGGTCACCGGGCAGTGCGCGTGGCGGCAGCAGTAGTGGCTGACCGAGCCGGCCACGAACTCACCGAGCGCGCCGTGGCCGCGCGACCCCACGACGAGCTGCTTCGCTCCTTCGGCTTCCGCGACGAGCGCGTGTCCCGCCTCGCCTTCCCGGATCACCCGCTGCACGGAGACTCCCTCGACGACGTCGGCAACCGCGGCGAGCGCCTCCTCGATGGTTGCGGCAGCGCCCTCGATCATGTCCGCCGAGAGGTCGTCGACCCCCACGGGCGCGTCGTACGCGAGTGCGGGAATGCGCCAGGCGTTGACCACGCGAACGGTCGCTCCGGACTCTCGTGCCTGCCGCAGCGCATGGCGCAAGGCGGCGAGGGAGTCGCGCGAGCCGTCGACGCCTACGACGATGACGTCCACGCTTTCAGTTTCCTCTCCTCGCGGCCCGGCCGAATCCGCGAAAACCCGCCGCAAGCGACTCGAATCCCGCAGCTCGCCGACCGGCGGCGAGGTCCGGTTCTACCGGGCGCTCTCGCTCAGATGAGGATCCGGACGGCCGTGCGCGGATTGCAGCCGCGCCTCACGAGGCCGATCGCGACGTGAAGATCGATCTCCAACCGACCACTCAGAGCCAGTGCTTCAGCCGGTTCGTAACCGGCCCGCACCAGCTCCTCGAACCTCCAGCGACGTACCGGATCGCTTTCGGTCACCTTCTCCAAGACGCCCACGGCGCTCATGGGGCAATCGTGCCGACGCTCCGACCGGTTCGTAACGGGCAGTGCCCGTAGACCGGTTGCGCCTATGTACCGGTTGCCACCGCGGTACGACCACGAGCCGCCGTCCGCGCCAATACGGCGTCCGGCGGTCGCCGGTCGGCCCATCGCACCGAAGGCCCGAGAAGCAAAAGAGGCCCGCAAGAGCGGGCCTCTTTCATAGCGGGGGCAGGATTTGAACCTGCGACCTCCGGGTTATGAGCCCGGCGAGCTACCTGACTGCTCCACCCCGCGTCGCGGCCCGGATTGTAGCACCCTCATTACCATCGTCCCGATGTGGGACTGGGCGATCTGGGTCGCCGTGATCGGCGGTGGGATCGCCGTCGTCGCGGCGCTGGCGCTGCTCGGTACGCGCGTGCTCGAGGCGTGGCGCGCCTTCAAGGGCGCCCGCCGGGAGCTGGTCCGGCAGCTCGGCGAGCTCGAGGCGAAGGGTGGGGAGACGGCGGAGAAAGCCGCAGCAGCCGGCGGGACGGTCGAGCTGCAAGAGAGCGTCGCCCGCCTGCGGGTCTCACTCGCCCGTCTCGCGGTCCTCCGCGAGGCGCTCGGCGAGGCGGAGGACCTCGTCGGCCGGGTCACGGCCGTCATGCCGCGCAAGTGAGAGTCGCGGCGGTCGATCTCGGGACGAACACGACGCGCCTACTCGTCGCCGACGTCGACGACGGCCGGCTGGAGGAGGTCGAGCGGGAGACGCGGATCACGCGCCTCGGCGAGGGCGTCGACGAGCGCGGGCGCCTCCTCCCCGTCCCGATCGCACGCGTCCGCAACGTCCTCTCCGACTACCGCCGCACCGCCGAGTCGCTCGGCGCCGAGCGGGCACTGCTCGTGGCGACAAGCGCGGTCCGGGACGCAGAGAACGGCGAGGCGTTCCTCGGCGAGATCGAGTGGAGCTACGGCTTCGCGACGCGGCTGCTCTCCGGCGAGGAGGAGGCGGCGATGATGCGCCGCGGCGTCGGCGGCCTCGAGGCCGGGACGCTGCTCGTCGACATCGGCGGCGGCTCGACCGAGCTCGTGCTCGACGAGTTCGACACGAGCCTGGCGATGGGATCCGTCCGCTTCACCGAGCGCTACGGCGAGGACGCCGCCGCGAGCGAGCAGGCCGCGCGGGAGCTGCTCCCGGAGCTCGCGCCGATCTCGGCGGTCGGCGTCGCCGGCACGATCACGACGCTCGCCGCGCTCGACCTCGGCCTCGAGCAGTACGACCGCGAGCGTGTGCACGGCCACGTGCTCACCCGCGACGCCGCGCAGGCGCAGCTCGAGCGGCTCGCCGCGCTCCCGCTCGAGGAGCGGCGGCGGGTGCCGGCGCTCGAGCCCGGGCGGGCGCCGGTGATCGTGGCCGGCGCGGCGATCCTCGTGGCGATCCTCGACCGCTACGCGCTCGACGGGATCCGTGCGAGCGAGCGGGATCTCCTCCACGGCGCGGCGTTCGCGGCGGCCGAGCTGCCGGAGCCGGAGGAGGGTGCCGCGCCGCCCGGCGCGTACACCTGCTGCTAGCTACTACTAGAGCACGAGGGAGCCGGGCTCCGGCTCGCCCTCGGGCGGCTCGTCCTCGGCCAGGCGGCGCTGCACGACCGCTCGCGAGAGGACGCCGACCAGGCGTCCGCCTTCCTCGACCACCGGCACCCGCTCGAGGTCGCGCTCCTCGAGGACGTGGAAGGCGCTCTCGAGCCCGAGGCCGGCGTCGAGCGTGAAGTTGGGCGGCTCCGCGATCTCGTGCAACGTGACGGCGCGCGGGTCGAGCCCCGCGGCCACGACCTCGCGCACGAGCGTCTTCCGTGTCACCACGCCGAGCAGCCGCCCGCCGTCCTCCGTGACGAAGATCGCGCGCACCTCGCGGTCGGCGAGGCAGCGGCCGGCCTCCTGCGCGCTCGCGCCGGCGGCGAGCGTCGTCGGATCGCGCAGCATCGCGTCGCGCACGGTCTCCGGGCTCATCATCCGCGCATTCTCGCCTAGGGATAGATCCCGCGGGCTTCCAGCGCACCCGCTACTTCCTGGATCGCGGCCACCATCGCCGCCTGCCGCAGGGTGATCGCCTTCTCCGCCGCGACCGAGTAGACGCGGTCGAACGCAGTGCTCATCTTGTCGGACAGCCGGAGCCGGATCTCGTCCCGGTCCCAGAACAGCCGTCCGAGGTCCTGCACCCACTCGAAGTACGAGACCGTGACGCCGCCGGCGTTCGCGAGGATGTCGGGAACGACGGGGATCCCGCGCTCGCGCAGGATCTCGTCCGCCTCGATCGTCGTCGGCCCGTTCGCCCCCTCCACGATCAGCGCGGCGCGAACCCGGTCCGCGTTCGCGCCCGTCACCTGGTCCTCCCGCGCGGCGAGCACGAGGACGTCGCACTCGAGCTCGAGCAGCTGCTCGTTCGTGACCCGCTCGCAGCGGTCGTAGCCGGCCAGGGAGCCGTTCTCGGCGGCGTAGGCGTGGAGGGCCGGGACGTCGAGCCCGCGCTCGTCGTGCACGCCGCCCGAGACGTCCGAGACCCCTACCACGCGGACCCCGCGCTCGTGCAGCTCGGAAGCGGCGACGCCGCCGACGTTCCCGAAGCCCTGGACGACGCACGAGTGCCCGGCCAGCTCGTAGCCGAGCCGGCGGCACGCCTGGTCGGCGACCATCACGACGCCTGCGCCCGTCGCCTCGCGCCGGAAGACGGAGCCGCCGATCGAGATCGGCTTGCCGGTCACGACCTCGGGCACGGCGTAGCCGGTCTGCATCGAGTACGTGTCCATCATCCAGGCCATCGTCTGAGCGTTCGTGGCCATGTCCGGTGCCGGGATGTCCGTCTGGGGGCCGATCTCCCGGATCAGCTCGGACGTGAAGCGGCGCGTCAGCTTCTCGAGCTCACGCAGCGAGAGGGTGTTCACGTCGCAACGGACGCCGCCCTTCGCGCCGCCGTACGGCAGGCGCAGGAGCGCACACTTCCACGTCATCCACGTCGCGAGCGCCGCGCACTCGCCGAGGGAGACCTCCGGGTCGTAGCGGATGCCGCCCTTCGTGGGCCCGAGCACCGTCGAGTGCTGGACGCGGTAGCCCGGGAAGATCTCGATCGAGCCGTCGTCCCTGCGCAGCGGAACGCTGACGATCACCGCGCGCTCGGGGAAGCTGAGCCGCTCCGCCACCATGTTCGAGACGCCGGCATAGGGCAGCGCCTGCTCGTACTGCGCCTGGGCCATGCGGAAGAGAGGCGTGTCCCACTCCAGCCGCGACTCCGCCGCCGACGCGTCGACCTCGGTCACGCGGCGCAGTCTAGGGGTGTCCGCTAGCGGACGAGAAGATCGGCGAGCAGGCTACGGCCCTCCATCTCGGCGGGCACCGGCTCGCCGAGCAGCTCCAGCAGCGTCGGCGCGACGTCGCGCAGGTCGCGCTCCGGCCCCCGTCCCGTCGAGACGCCGCCCGCGACGAGCGCGTACAGCCCCTCGTGGGCGTGGTTCGCGTCGTCGGGGCCTGTGTCGTTCTCGAACACGTGCACCGTGCCTGTGCCGACCTGGCCGACGCTACGCCAGTAGAGATCGCCGAAGTAGACGAGGAGGTCGGGCGCGACGCCGTGCGCCTCCGCGTACAGCTCTTCCGGGCGGTGGGCGACGGTTCCGATCGGCCGCCCCTGGTCGTCGCCGAGCGCCTCGAGCTTCTCCTTCAGCTCGCTCCGCACCCGCTCGTAGTCGGCCGCCGGCACGACGCCCTCGGGCTCGCGGCCCTCGACGTTGAGGAAGAGCCGGCAGTAGTAGCCGCCCTCGCCCCAGGCGACGGTGCGTGACCAGTCGATCATCTCGGGCGTCAGCCGCATCGGCCCCGCCGGCTCCTCGCGCAGCACGAGGTAGCCCTCGCGGCGCAGCCACTCGTTGACGCAGATGCCGCCGTCCATCCGCTTCGCGCCGTGGTCGGAGACGACCAGCACCGCCGTCTCGTCGTCCGCGAAGCGGAGCAGACGCGCCATCTTCTCGTCGAGCCGCCGGTAGTAGTCGAGCATCGCGTGCTCGTACGGGTTGCCCGGCTCGAAGAGGCGATGCTCGGGGTCGGTGAAGCGCCAGAAGCCGTGGTGGATCCGGTCGGTGCCCATCTCGACCATGAAGAACAGATCCCACGGGCGGGTCTCGAGCAGGTGCTCGGCGAGCCGGAAGCGCTTCTCCGTCATCTCCTCGATCTGCGCGAGGAGGCGATCCTTGTCCTCGGTGCGGAAGTCCTCGACGTCGACCATGTAGTGCCCGACGAGCTGCTCGATCTCGTCCTTCAGCTCGGGCGGGTACGTGTAGCGGCTCGTCCGCGTGTCGGGCGTGAGGAAGCAGGAGACGAGCGCGCCGTTGACGCGGCTCGGCGGATAGGTCTGCGGCACGCCGAGCACGATCACGTCCCGCCCTCGCGCCGAGAGGATGTCCCACACGCGGGGCACACGCACCGAGCGCGAGTCCGCGAACACGAGCTGGTCGTAGGAGTGGTCGCGACGGTTGCGGAAGCCGTAGAAGCCGAGCGCTCCGGGGCTCCGCGACGAGGTCATGACCGACCACGCCGGCACTGTGATCGGCGGGTCGCAGGAGCGAAGGACGCCGAACGAGCCGCGCTCGGTCAGCGCGCGGATCGTCGGCAGCTCGGGCAGCCAGCGGTCGAAGACGAGCTGCGGCGCCGCGCAGTCGAGGCCGATCACGAGAACGCGCTTGGCCACCTACCGATCGTAGAGGCAGGCGGCGAGCTCTCCGGCGGACAGGCAGACGCCTCCGCGCTCGCGGACCGCGTCGATCACGTCGAAGTAGAGGCGATCCCAGCCTCGCGCGCTCGGGGCGTCGAACCGCTCCGGATGCCAGAGGATCGAGAAGCCTCCGCCATGCTCCGCGGCCCAGTCGAGCAGCGAGAGGACGCGCGGCTTCGCCTGCGCCGCCGAGAGCCCCGCGTAGCGCTCCTCGGCGAGCGTCGCGTCCATCACCGCGAGCGGCACCTCGACGAGCTCGGACGGCTCGTCCCGCTCGAAGTCCCAGACGCGGAACGGGTGCGCGATGCCGGCGCGGAAGCCGAGCGCGTCGGGGAAGCCGAGAGTCGTGTCGTAGCGGAAGCCGAGGCCGGCGAGCGGCACGAGGTTCCGGTGCGGGTCGACGCGCAGGTAGTGGTAGCGGTGGCCGGCGAGCGGCCCGCCGAGCTGTGTGAGCAGCGCGCGCTCGCGCGCCAGCCGCTCGAGGTCGTCGGCGGCGAGGTAGCTGCCGTGAAGCCCGACCTCGGAGCCGGTGGCGAGGAGGGTCTCGACGAGCCGCGGACGCAGTCGCTCGTACGCCTCCGGCGCCGCGCCGTCGGCGCGATGGCCGTGCCCGGCCATGACGAAGAACGTCGAGCGCGCGCCGCGCTCCTGCTCTGCCGAAGCGATGTCCGCGAAGCGCCAGTTCGGATCGGTGCCGCGCAGCTTGTGCAGCGGCACGCGCGCGAGCCCGCGCGCCTCGTGCAGCGCTCCGCCCTTCAGGCGCGCCGCAGCGCCGCGGACCCCGATCCGCGTCCAGCGCCACGGGACGTCCACGTCGTGCGTGAGCGCCACCGCGAAGCGTGCGCCGCGATACCGCGGCGGCTCGGCGCCGAGCGTGCGCCGCAGCCGCTCCAGTGGCGGATCGAGCGGGTCGAGGCACGACGAGCCCGCGACGAAGCGCCCGTGCGCGTCGCGCGGCGCCTCACGCTCCTCCACGCGCGCGAGGTGGAAGAACGCGTCCGCAAGCTCGTCTCCCGCGGGCCGCTCCCCGCGCTCGACCGCCTCCCACGCCTCCGGGCGGTACGGCAGGTCGTCGCCGAGCCGCAGCCCGGACGCGCCGAGCGTGTCGAGGATCCAGCGGGCACGCCGCTCGACCCGCTCGGGAAACGGCACCGCGCCGGGCATCGCCGCCACTCTACGTACCATCGAGGTCCGTGACCGACGAGCCGCAGCCACAGCCGGCCGCACGTCCGCGGTCGCTCGCCTCCCAGCTCTTCGAGCTCACGCGCCATTCGGCGGTCTACGGGATCGGCGGCCTCGTCTCGCGCTTCCTCTCGGTTCTCATGCTGCCCCTCTACACGAGCTACGTCTCGACCAACGACTATGGCCGGATCGAGCTGCTCATGGCGGTGATGGCGGTGGTGGTCGTCGTGCTGCGCGGCGGCGCCAACTTCGGCTTCGTCCGCTTCTACTTCCTGCACAAGGAACCCGAGTACCGGCGCAGGCTCATCCGCACCGTCTTCTGGGCGCAGATGACGTACTCGACGTCTGCGCTCGTCCTCTGCGTCGTGTTCTCGCCGCAGCTCGCCGACCTGCTGGGCGTCGCCTACCACCCCGGCGCCCAGCTGCAGGGAAGCGGGACGAGGCTCGTGATCGCGACGGCCGTCCTCCTCTGGGCGAACGTCAACTACCTCCAGATGACGAACCTGTTCCGCGTCGAGCAGCGCTCGGTCGCCTTCTCCATCGCGACACTCGCGAACGTCGGCGTCACGGTCCTGCTCACGGTGATCCTCGTCGTCGTCTACCACGAAGGCCCGCTCGGGATCATCGTCGGCAACTTCAGCGGCACGCTCGCGATCTACCTGATCCTCCTCGCGTACCGGCGCGAGCAGCTCGGCCTGCAGTTCGACCGGAGCCTCTTGCGGGCGCTCAACCGCTTCGGGCTGCCGCTGATGGCGGCCGCCCTTGCCATGTGGGTGACGAACTTCGGCGACCGCTTCATGCTCCGGAAGCTGCTCCACGGCTCGTACGCGCTGCACCAGCTCGGCCAGTACTCGATCGCCTACAAGATCACCTCGGCGATGGTGCTCGTCTTCACCGCCTTCCAGATCGCCTGGCCAGCGTTCGCGTACTCGATCGAGGACGACGAGGAGGCGAAGAGGGCGTACGCCTACGTCCTCACGTACCTGATGTTCATCGCGGCGTGGGCCGCCGTCGGGTTGAGCCTCTTCGCGCCGTGGATCGTGCACGTGGTCGGGCGCAAGCCGGGATACTGGCCCGCCGCGAACGCGGTGCCGGCGCTCGTGTACTCGAGCGTGTTCTACGCCGGCTTCATCGTCGTCACGATCGCCATCGGCCGCACGCGGCAGACCCAGTTCAACTGGATCGCGGCGGCTGCCGCGGCGATCCTGAACTTCGGCCTGAACCTCTGGCTGATCCCGGCCTACGGGATGCTCGGCGCGGCGTACGCGACCCTCGCCGCCTACGTCCTCCTGATGCTCGTGCGGACGTGGAACGCGCAGAAGCTCTACCCGGTGGAGTACCAGTGGCGGCGCGTCGTCATCCTGCTTCTGGCCGCCGGCGCGCTGACCGGTCTCGGCGAGGCGTTCCGCCACTCGCTCGTCCTCGCCTTCGCCCTGACGGCCGCCTATCCGTTCGTGCTCGCAGCGCTCGGCTTCTACCTGCCGGCGGAACGGAAGCGGCTGAGGCGACTGCTTCCGGCCCATAACTAGACTCGCCCGGATGCCTGGTGGTAAGGGGACCGCGGTCGTCGCGGAGGTCGGCTGGGTCAACGGCCTCGCGGCGATCCGATCGCTCGGCAGGCAGGGGCTGCGCGTGGTCGCGCTCGACCACCGTCCCTTCGCGCTCGGCTTCCGCTCCCGCTACGCGGCGCCGCGGCTGGCCCCCGACCCGCTCGTCGACGAGGACGGCTTCATCGCGGCGCTGCGGGCGATCGCGGAGGAGACCGACGACGTCCTCCCCGTGTTCCCGACCCACGACGAGCACCTGAACGCGATCGCGCGCCACGGCGCCGAGCTGGCCGAGCGCTACCGCTTCCCGTTCCCGGGCTGGGAGGTGCTGGAGAAGATCCAGAGCAAGCGCCACCAGCTCGACACGGCGGAGGCGATCGGCTTCCCGGTGCCGCGCACGCTCCACCCGCGCACGGTGCAAGAGGCACTCGCCGCGGGTGACGAGGTCGGCTTCCCGCTCGTGGTCAAGCCGTCGGCCAACATCGGCTTCCGGCGCGACCACAAGGCCCAGCTCTTCCGCTGCGAGAGCGCGGGCGAGCTCGCAGAGGCGTTCGAGCTCGCAGAGCCGTACGAGCCGATGGTGCAGGAGTTCATCCCCGGCACCCCGGAGGACATGTACACGCTGGGGAGCTATCTCGACCGCGAGGGCCAGGCGCTCGGGCTCTTCTCCGGGCGCAAGCTCAGCCAGACGCGCGGCTTCATGGGCAGCGCCCGCGTCGGCGAGGCGCTCTGGGTGGACGAGGTGGTCGAGCAGGGGCTCGCGCTCCTGCGCGCGCTCGACTTCCACGGCATCTCGCAGGTCGAGGTGATGCGCGACCCGCGCGACGGCCGCTACAAGCTCCTCGAGGTGAACCCGCGCCTCTGGCAGTGGCACAGCCTCGCGGCGGCGTGCGGCGTCGACCTGCCGTGGATCGCGTACCGCGACCTGATCGGCGAGCCGTTGCCGCCGACCGGGCGCCACGCCGACGGGAAGCGCTGGGCGATCACGCTGATGGCCGGCTCGGGTCACGCAATCGAGAAGCCGCCGTACGTCGACGCGGTGTTCGCGCGCGACGATCCGAAGCCGGCGCTCGTCCAGATCGGCAGGCACGTCCGCCGAGGGATGCGGACGATGACGGGAGCGGGACAGCGTGGCTAGGAGCTCGCAACGGAGTAACGCACGGGCCGCCTGGACGCGATGTGCGGCACTCTGCGGCGTCCTCAGTCGCGTGAATAGCGCTGCTATTCACGCTCCCTGCGTCCTTGCAGCGCACTCGCCCATCGCCCCCAGTCGACGCGTGATCACTCCGTCGTGAGCTCCACGCTCCGCATCCTCGGGATCGGGGACGCGAAGTCACGCCACTTCGCCCGCTGGGCGAACCGACTCGCGGAACGCGGCCACGAGGTGCACGTCGCCTCCGGGCGCGTCAACCCGCGCGGCGAGCTCGAGCGCCTCCACGTCCATCAGTGGGAGGAGCTCGACCCGCTCATCCGCATCCCGCTCGTGCGGCGCTTCCGCGTCGCGCCTGCGCTCCGGCGCCTCGCGCGCGAGATCCGGCCCGACCTCGTCCATTCGCACTACCTGCTCCCGTACGGCTACTGGACGGCGCGCGCCGGGCTCGGGCCGCTCGTCGTCAGCCCGTGGGGGAAGGACGCGATCGTCGATGCGTGGAAGTCGCCCGAGGCCGAGGAGCGCGCGCGGGTGGCGATCGCGCCCGACCACGCGCTCGCCTACGTCGTCAACTCGCAGGCGCTCGAGGACGCGGCGGTACGGCTCGGCGCCGACCGCGCGAAGTTCCACCGGATCTACTGGCATGCGCGCATCGACGGCTACTCGCCGGAGCTCGCCGACCGGAGCCGCTGGCGCGAGCTCGGCTGGCCGGACGACGCGATCGTCTGCCTCTCCCTCCGCAACTTCCGCCCCTACTCGAACCTCGACGTCGTCTTGAGGTCTTTTGCCGCGGCCCGGAAGGAAGTGCCCGAGCTGCGGCTCTTCTCAACGGCCGGCGGGGGCTGGACGCGCACCGAGTTCGACCGGCTCGCGTCGAAGCTCGGACTGGAGCCGTACCTGGCCGTCCGGGACGTACCTGCCGCGGAGCTGCCGTCCGTCACCGCCTCGGCCGATTTCGCGGTGACGCTCGCCGACGTCGACTCCTCCCCCGCCTCGCTGCTCGAGACGATGGCCAGCGGCGTGCCGCTCGTCGTCGGCCGGGCACCCTCGATGGAGGAGTGGATCCAGCAAGGCGAGGGCGGCGAGATCGTCGGGCGCCAGGACGTGACTGCGGTCGGCCAGGCGATGGTCCGCCTCGCGCGCGACCCGGAGCTGCGCCGCCGCTACGGCGAGCGGAACCTCCGCGAGGTCCACGCCCGCTTCGGGGATCCGTCCGCGGAGCTGGAAGACCTCTACCTCGAGGTACTCGGCCGGTGAGGAGGATCCTCGCGCTCGCGTTCGACGGGGCCGACTACGACCTCGTCCGCCGGCTGATGGGCGAGGGCCGCCTGCCGACGATCTCCCGTCTCGCGCGCGAGGGAACCTTCGGGCCGCTCCGGTCGACGATTCCCGCCTTCACGCCGACGGCCTGGTCGACCTTCCTCACCGGGCTCAACCCGGGCCGCCACGGCATTTTCAACTTCTCCACGAACCCGAACCGCGGGACGCAGAAGCTCGAGAGCGCGGCGAGCCGCGGAGGCACGCCGCTCTGGCGCCTGCTCGGCGCCGCCGGAGTCCGCTCCGCCTTCGTCGGCGTCCCGTTCACGTATCCGGCGGAGCCGATCGAAGGGATCGTCGTCACCGGCTACGGCGGGCCGGAGCGGCCGCAGATCCTGCCGGCGAGCGCCGAGGAGCGGATCCTCGCTGCATACCCGGACCTCGTCACCGCCCATCACCCGCTGGCCGAGCGCTGGTGGGAGGACTTCCCCGCCTACACCAGGCGGCTGCTCGAGCACGCCGAGCAGATCGCCGGCGTCTGCAAGCTCGTCTACGAGCTCGAGCCGGAGCTCGGCGTCCTCTGCGTCGACTTCATGAGCACCGACCACGTCGGCCACCTCGGCTTCGCGCGCTTCGACCCGGAGCATCCGGCGCACGCCGCAAGCGGCGCGGGCGACGAGCTGCTGCGCGTCTACGAGCGGGTGGACGAGCTGTGCGGCGAGCTGGTCGACGCGGCCGCCGAGCGCTGGGGCGAGGAGCCGACCGTCCTCCTCTTCTCCGACCACGGGATGAAGCCGATCTACTGGATGTTCCACCTCGACCGCTGGCTCGAGGAGCGCGGGCACCTGCGCTTCCGCAAGCGGTCGCTGCAGCCGTGGCGGCGCGGCAGGCTCGACTACGTGGCGCGGGTAGACCAGAAGCTCGTGCGGACGCTCCGCTGGTACGGCCGCGCGCTCGACGCGATCCCGTTCCTGCCGCGTCCGGCCGCCGACCGGGTGCTGGCGGACATCGACTTCGGGGCGACGCGCGCGTACGGCTTCGCGTCGCAGGGGCAGCTCTACCTCGGCGAGCTGACCGGCGCGCGGAACGACGCGGCCTACATCGACGCGCTGGCGGCCGAACTGGCGGAGATCCCGCATCCCGAGACCGGCGAGCCGGCCTTCCAGGTGCTGCGCAAGGAGCAGCTCTACGCGGGGCCGTTCCTCGACAAGGCGCCGGAGCTCCTCCTCATCCCGTACGACGAGCGGATCAACGTCGACCCGTCCCGCCGCCGCTGGACGCAGGTCTTCGAGCGGCACGAGCGGCTCGATCCCGAGGTGTCCTACGGCTACTCCGGCCACCACGGCGTGACCGGGATCCTCGCCGCGGCCGGTCCCGGAATCGAGGCGGCCGACCTTCCCGACGGAGCCGAGATCGTGCAGCTGCCGGCGACGATCCTCCAGCTGCTGGGGCTGTCCGCGCAGGGGCTCGACGGCGAGCCGCTGGCGGCGATCCTCGAGGCGACGGCGACCCGGGCCGCCGGCGTGACTCCGGCGGCTGCGACACACGAGGCGAGCGAGGAGCCCGTCTACTCCGAGGAGGAGGAGCGGCAGATGGTCGAGCGCCTCCGCGACCTCGGCTACGAGTAGGCGACTGTAGGCTCACTGCCGCCGGGGTGGCGGAACTGGTCAGACGCGCCCGACTTAAAATCGGGTGGCCTCCGGGCCGTGCGGGTTCAAGTCCCGCCCCCGGCATCGCTCAGCCATGCAGAACGGCGCTGGGCTCGCGCGTCGCGTCGGATACGCTGGGCGCCCGATGACCGTCGCCGCGCTCTCACCGACGATCCGCGACGTGATCTACGCGTACTCCGGGCTCGGGGTCGCCGGACAGGTGCTCGTCGGCTTCCTGCTCCTCGTCGGGTTGCTCGGGCTGGCCGGCCTCCGCGGCCCGCTCGAGACCGTGAGCGGCTGGCTCTGGGGCTACGAGCTCTGGGGAGCGTTCGTCGTCGCGGCGCTCGCGACCGGCGGCAGCCTCTTCTACTCGGAGATCGCCGGCTTCACCCCGTGCGAGTTCTGCTGGTACCAGCGGATCTGCATGTACCCGCTCTCCATCCTCGTCCTCGTCCTCGCCTGGCACGGGGACAACCGTGCCGCCCGGTACCTGCTTCCGCTCCCGGTCGTGGGCGCCGGCGTCTCGATCTACCACATGCTGATCGCGTACGGCGCGATCACCGAGCCGACGTCCTGCCAGATCGGAGCGCCGGGGGTCGGCTGCGGGACGAACTGGATCAAGCCCGAGTCGTTCGGCTACCTGACGATCCCGACCCTCGCGCTCACGGGCTTCCTGCTCATCATCGGGTTCCTGCTCCTGGCGAGCTTCGGCGCGGCGGGGGAGCCCGACGCCGCTACCCTTCCCGCGCATGCCGAGCGGTAAGAGGGCCAAGCAACTGCGGAGAGAGGCTGCGGCGACCGGGCGGACGCCTCCGCCCGTGCGCTCGAAAGGCGGCGTGCGCGGGCCGCGCCAGGCGTCGCCGCGGGCCCTTGCGATCGCGGGCGGAGTCGTCGGGATCGCCGTCGTGGCGATCGTGCTCGCGATCGTCCTCACCCGCGGCAGCAGCGGGCCGTCCGGCTCGAAACTCCTCGCGCAATACCCGACGAAGGGCAGCGCGCACAGCTCGGTCGCCCTGCCGGGGGCTGCGGCGGCCAACGCGCTCTTCCAGGGGATCCCGCAGCGCGGACTCGTGCTCGGCAAGCCGACCGCGCCGGTCGAGATGGTGATGTTCATCGACGTCCAGTGCCCCGTCTGCAAGGACTACGAGCTCAACGACCTGCCCACGATCGTCGGGAAGTACATCCGGACCGGCGAGGTACAGCTCCACCTCGAGCCGTGGGCGATCATCGGGGCGCAGTCGCTGACCGGCCGGCTCGGCCTCATCGCGGCGTCCTTCCAGAACAGGGCCTTCCAGTACGCGAAGGTCAACTACGACAACCAGCCGGACGGGAGCGAGAACACCGGCTGGCTGACCGACTCCGAGATGCTCCAGATGGCGTCGAGCGTCAACGGCCTCGACATCCACAACTGGTGGGCCGCGAAGAACGGTTCCGGCGCTACGACGATCGCCAAGGAGGTCGACACGGAAGCGCGCAAGGTCGGCGCCGAGGGCACGCCGACCGTGCTCGTCGGCCCCTACCGCGGCAAGCTGCAGAACGTGACGCTGCCGCAGGCCGCGCCGACCCTGCAGCAGACCGAGGAGGCGCTCAACGCCGCCCTCGCGAGCGCCAAGTAGCAGCAGTCGCGGCGAAAGCCCGCAAACAGCGGCTTTTTCCCGCTTGACCGCGACGGCCCCGCCGGATTAGGCTCTGCGAGCCGGTTCCGATGGACTCACGGGTTCGTCGGAGCCGGCTTCTCATTGGTCCGGGCGGGTTCCGTCCGATGGCGTCTGTAGGGTTCCGCGCCCCATGACCGGACTGATCGCGATCGTCGTCGCCCTCGCCGCACTCGGTGGCGGGCTGCTCTTGCTCCCGCGGCTCCTGCGCGGCGAGCTCGGCGCGCTGCGCGAGCAGACGGCGAACGATCTCTCGCAGCGGAACGCCCAGGTCGAGCTCCGCCTGCAGGGGATGGAGAAGACGCTCAACGCCCGCCTCACCGAGTCGACGGCGACGACGAGCCGGATCCACGAGCGCCTCGGCGAAGTGACCAAGGCGACCGAGACGATGATCGCCAGGGCCCAGGATCTGGCACGGCTCGAGCAGGCGCTGCGGCCGCCGAAGGCCCGCGGCGGGTTCGGCGAGCTGCTGCTCGAGAACCTCCTCCGCGACCGGTTGCCGCCCGACGCCTACACGATGCAGCACACGTTCTCGACGGGCGACCGCGTCGACGCCGTGATCCGCGTGGACAAGCTCGTCCCGGTCGACTCGAAGTTCCCGCTCGACAACTTCGAGCTGATGGTCGCGGCCGAGGACGACGCCCAGCGTCAGCTGCACGAGAAGGCGTTCGCGCGGGACGTGAAGGGCCATATCGACGCGATCGCCACGAAGTACATCCTCCCCGCCGAGGGCACATACGAGTTCGCGCTCATGTACCTGCCCGCGGAGGCGATCTACTACGAGCTCGTCTCCGGCAAGACCGGGCAGCTGCTCACGTACGCGCACGAGAGGCGCGTCTTCCCGGTCTCGGCCACGACGTTCACCGCGTACCTGCAGGTGATCGCGATGGGCCTCAAGGGGCTGCAGATCGAGCAGACCGCGCACGAGGTGATGGCGTATTGCGCCGCTCTCCAGCAGGACTTCGGCAGGTTCCGCGAGGACTTCGAGCTCGTGGGCACGCACATCTCCCGCGCGCAGAGCAAGTACGCGGACGCCGACAAGCGGCTCGACCGCTTCGAGACGAAGCTCGAGCGCGCAGCCGACCTCGAGGTCGAGGCGACGCCCGCCGACGCCCCCGCGCTGCCCCGCGCGCTCGACGCGGCCTAGAACCGCTCCAGCACGCCGAGACCGGCCGGGAACGTCCCTCCGGGCTGGAGCGTTTAATAAGTTGGACATTCTTGCGAGAGAGGACTCGATGAGCGACGTACGCGACCTGATCGTGATCGGCGGCGGCCCGGCCGGCTACACGGCTGCCCTCTATGCAGCGCGGGCGAACCTCCGGCCGCTCGTGCTCGAGGGCTTCACCTGGGGCGGCCAGCTGATGATCACGAGCGACGTGGAGAACTACCCCGGCTATCCCGACGGGATCATGGGGCCGGAGATGATGGCGGACTTCCGCCGCCAGGCCGAGCGCTTCGGCGCGGAGTTCGTGACCGACAACGTGACCCGCGTGGACTTCTCGGAGCGGCCGTTCCGGGCGTGGATCGAGGACGACGAGTACCGCGCCCGCGCCGTGATCGTCGCAACCGGGGCGAGCGCCCGCTGGCTCGGCCTCGAGAACGAGCGGCGCCTGCAGGGCCGCGGGGTCTCGGCTTGCGCGACCTGCGACGGAGCCTTCTTCCGCGACAAGCACATCTACGTCGTCGGCGGCGGCGACTCGGCCTTCGAGGAGGCGCTCTTCCTCACGCGCTTCGGCTACAAGGTCACGCTCGTCCACCGGCGCGACGAGTTCCGCGCCTCGCAGATCATGGTCGACCGCGCCCGGGCGAACGAGAAGGTGGAGTTCAAGACGCCGTACGCCGTCGAGGACGTGCTCGGCGAGGAGTCGATCAGCGGCCTGCTGCTCCGGAACGTCGCGACGGGCGAGGCGGAGGAGGTCGAGGCGGGCGCGCTGTTCGTCGCGATCGGGCATGACCCCAATACGAAGCTCTTCGTCGACCAGCTCGACCACGACGAGAACGGCTACCTCGTCACGAAGCCCGGCTCGACCGAGACGAACCTCCCGGGCGTGTTCGCGGCGGGCGACGTCCAGGATCACGTCTACCGGCAGGCGGTCACCGCCGCGGGCAGCGGCTGCATGGCCGCCCTCGACGCGGAGCGCTTCCTCGCCGCCGAGGAAGGCCACGCCGAGACGGCGCTCACCGCGCCGCGGCCCGAGGCCGAGCCGACCCAGGTCTAGTCGGCCGAGAACTCGCGCGGGGTCAGCGCAGGATCTCTTCTATGTGCTCGACCCGCTCCCTGAGCTTCCTCTTCGGCAGGCCGCCCAAGACGCCCTTCGTCCCCGCCTCGCCGACGTACAGCCCCGGCAGGACGGCGAACTTCATCCACGCCTCGAGGTGAACGTGCCCGTCGACGGGAGTGGCCGTGATGTACTGCGGCCCGCTGATCAGCCCCAGGCCCTTCTTCCAGACCTCCTCCCCGCTGTACGTCACGCGCTTGAAACCCTCCTTGGTGAGGTACCCCGACACGTCCCTCTCGACGTCGGCGGGGGGCTTCGTCGTCGTGATGTCCTCGACAAACCTGCTCATGAAACACCTCCGGATCGCTGGCCCCGCTCTACAACCTGGGGGCCGCGGTGTCATCGGGGTCGTGCCTGACTCCGGAGGGTAGAAGGTACGGACTGCAGTGGGATCGACGCAGGTGTCGCGGGCGCTGCGGCGAATCCGCGCGCGATGGCCGCAACCTGGATCGACCTGCTCGACCCGGGCGCCGACGAGCTGCGGGCGAACGCGCCGCGCGAGCTCGAGGACACGGCGCTCGCCCGGCTCCTCGCTCCGCCGCAGCATGAGGACGAGCCCCGCCCGACGCTCGTCGGTCACGGCGACTACGTCTTCGGGGTCTTCCTCGTCGCGGTCGTCCTGCGCGGGGAGAACCGCGTCTACTACCAGGAGATCGACGTCGTCCTCACCCACGACACCCTGCTCACGGTGCGGAAGACGCCCGCCGGCGGACACCCGGCGTGCGACGTCGCGGTCGTCAAGAAGGGCGTCAAGCCGGACGACTCCACCGGGATGATGGCCTACCGCCTGATCGACGAGATCGCGGAGCGGTACCTCACGCTCGTCGACGACCTCGATGAGGAGATCGACGAGCTCGAGGACCTCGTCGAGGCCCAGGCCGCCGGCAAGACGCGGGCGCGCATCGGCGTCCTCCGCCACGACCTCCTCCACATCCGCCGCACGCTTACGCCGATGCGCGACTCCGTTCGCCGGGTGATCGACAACTCCGTCGAGGTCGAGGACGGGCCCGAGGTCTTCCCCCACGACGTCGAGATCTCGTTCAACGCCGCCTACGACAAGTTCCTCCGCGCCTCCGACGGGCTCGACCTCGCCCGCGACCTCCTCGCCGGCGTCCGCGACTACAGCCAGGCGAAGATCGCGAACGACCAGAACGAGGTGATGAAGCGGCTGACCATGATCGCCTCGCTGCTCCTCCTCCCCACCTTCATCGTCGGGCTCTACGGCCAGAACTTCGCCGACATCCCCGAGCTCCGCTGGCACTACGGCTACGCCTTCAGCTGGGGCGTGATCCTCGGCACGACCGTGCTGCAGCTCTGGTGGTTCCGCCGCAGGCGCTGGTTCTGACCGCCGCTACGCTGAACGCGTGCCCCATTTCATCTGCCCGAACTGCAAGGAGCGGTCGATCGACGTCGACCGCAAGGAGGGGATGTTCGACGAGGCCGTCGCCTGCCACCACTGCGGTTTCGGCTTCCTGTTCGAGCTGATGGACGACTACTACCCGGCGCCGACCACCGGCTTGGTCACGTGCGACCAGGAGGGACGAGTCCTCGCCGTCGGACGCGGCGTCTTCGAGCTGAGCGGCTGGAGCGAGCAGGACGTCCTCGGCAGCCACGTCGTCGACGCCTTCGGGCTCCAGGGCTTCGAGGAGGAGAAGAACCCCGTCCGGCTCTCGCTCGAGTGGGGTGTGCGGCGCCTGAACGAACGGCTGGAGCTGCGGACACGTGGCGGCCAGCTGAAGCGCGTCGTCGGCGACTTCTTCCCCGCCCTCGACGACGACGGCGGCCTCCTCGTCGCCCTCACTCCGACGCAGAGCTAGTCCGCGGGCGCCGGCGCAACCGGAGCCGTGAGGTCGCGGTGAGCCGCGGAATCCGGCTGGTAGAAGCGCTGCGCGATCGCCGTCGGGACGACCGCCGAGAGCACGACGACGGAAAGCAGCAGCGAGAACTGCGTCCGGTCGATGATCCCGGAAGTCAAGCCGTACAGGGACGTAATCGTGCCGAACGTGAGCCCCGTCGACATCAGGAGCGTCGTGAAAGCCGCGTGCGGCGCGGTGAAGCGCCGCGCGAGCGGATAGACGCTGAAGAGCTTCGGGCCCATCTTCGCCGCGAAGAGGACTCCGAGAATCCCGAGGTTCGCCCACAGTGCGCTGGTCGAGACGTTGAGCCCGCCCTTGAGGAAGAAGAACGGCGTCAGGAAGGCGAACGAGACGACGCGCAGCCGATCCTGCTCCAGCCGGTGTGACGTGAAGAAGCGCGACATCGCGAGGCCGAGCACGAACACGGGCAGCGCCGCCTGCGAGTTCGCCCGCTGCCCCAACCACATCAGCAGGAAGAGACACGCGAAGACGAGCTTGATCTCGGGCTCGATGACGCGATTGCCGTAGCGCGGGAAGAACAGGCCCGCCGCGCGCGGCAGACCGAAGATGAGCACGAGCGAGACGACGGCGAACGGTACGACCCAGATCGTCGGCTTGAGGAAGAGGACGGTGAGGCCGGTGACCGTCGCGATATCCGTGACGAAGGTCGCGGACATCAATCTCTTGCCGACGAGCTCCCGGTTGAGGCCGGTCTCGACGAGCACGGCGTAGACGACCGCGAGGCTCGTCGTCGAGAGCGCAAGCCCGCCGATCTCCGCCTGGCGTCGTGACCAATCGAGGCCGTAGTACGTGACGAGCCCAACGACTGCGAACGGCGCGAAGAACGAGACGAGCCCGATCGAGACCGAAGCCTTCCACTCACGGAGCAGCTGCGGCACGTCCACCTCCGCGCCGGCCTGAAACGTCAGGACGATGCCGGCGAAGGAGCCGATGAAGCTGAGCCAGCTCGGGACGACGACGTGCGCCGCGTTGCCGACGACGACGCCCGCGACCAGCTCGATCAGGGCAACGGAGAGCCCGAGCTCGACCGAGACGGTCGATGCGAGGAGGATCGCCCCGGCGAGGACTGCAGCTAGCGCAAGATCGCTCAAAACCATCTCCTTCCAGGTTGGTCTCGCTGCTAGAGGCCATCAGCTCCTGGAAGGAGCGGTTGAGCGGGAGCCTCATCCCGCGACCCGAGATCGTACCTGCGTCCGCCACAATGGAGAGCGTGGACTCGCTGCGCGGCCAGCTCCTCGTCGCCTCGCCGGGCCTGCTGGACCCGAACTTCCGGCGGACCGTGGTGCTCGTGACCGAGCACACGGAGGAGGGCGCGGAGGGGCTCGTCCTCAACCGGCCCTCGCCGGTCGCGGTCTCCTCGGCCGTGCCCCAGCTCGAGCCGCTCGTCGACGACGGCGAGCCCGTGTGGGTGGGCGGGCCCGTGCAACCCGAGGCGGTGCTCGTGCTGGGCGAGTTCCGCGACCCGGACGACGCCGCCATCCCGCTGTTCGGCTCGCTCGGCTTTCCGTCGCTGGCCGAGCCGGAGGAGGTCGTTCCCGCGACGACGCGGCGCCGGGTCTTCGCCGGTTGCGCCGGTTGGGGCGCGGGCCAGCTCGAAGCGGAACTCGCAGGCGAGGACTGGATCCTCGAGCCGGCGCTGCCCGACGACGCCTTCACCGAGGAGCCGGACGAGCTGTGGGGCGACGTCCTGCGCCGCAAGGGCGGCATCTACGAGCTCGTCGCGCGGATGCCCGAGGATCCGCGCGTGAACTGAGCACCGCGAGAGGCGACCGTCTCGAAGCCGTGGGCGCGAGCGTCAGACACGGGAGGCCGGGCAGAGATCGGCCAGGACGCAATCCTCGCACTTCGGCCTGCGTGCGTCGCACACGCGGCGGCCGTGCCAGATCAGGAGGTGCGGGAAGCGTCCCCAGTCGGCGCGCGGCACGAGCCGGACGAGATCGCGCTCGATCTTGACCGGATCCTCCTGCCGCGTCAGGCCGAGTCGCTGAGAGAGACGGCGGACGTGGGTGTCGACGACGATTCCCTGCGGCTCCCCGAGCTCCGCGGCGACGACGTTCGCCGTCTTCCGCGCGACGCCGGGCAGCCGCGTCAGCTCGCCGATGCGCCGGGGAACCTCGCCGTCGAAGTCCTCGAGCAGCATGCGCATCGTCCCGCGAACCGCTTTCGCCTTCTGCCGGTAGAAGCCGGTCGCGAAGACGTCCCGCTCGAGCTCCTCCTGCGGCACGGCGAGGTAGTCCTCCGGCCGCCGGTACTTCTCGAACAGCGTCTGCGTGACGCGGTTGACGTTCACGTCCGTCGTCTGCGCCGAGAGCATCACGCTCACGAGCAGCTCGAGCGGGTTGCGGAAGCGGAGGGCGATGGCCGCGTCCGCGTGCTCGGTCGCGAGCCGCCCGATGATCGGCCCGATGCGCTCCCTCTTCGGCCCGACCCGGCGGCGGGCCTCCTGCAGGTAGCTACGAGGCAACTGCCTCCGGCAACCGCGGGCGAAGGCGCGGGCCGGCACAGACGACGTCGAGAGCCGGGCAGCCGGCGCAGGCGAACTCACTCGGCGTCGGCGGGAACTCTCCCGCCTGGATCCGCGCGATCGCCGCCGACAGCTCGGCCTCGAGCGCCGTCACGTCGGCCGCCGAGAAGATGGCGACGACCGGCGCCTCCGGCCGCTCGAGGAACTGGTAGACGACCTCGACCTCCTCCGCGCCGGCCCGGAAGCACGCCAGCGCGTAGACGAGCCGCTGCAGCCGGTAGTCCGCCTCGACGATCTCCTCGGGCGACGCGTCGCCGAGCAGGTTCGTCTTGTAGTCGACCACGAGGGCACGTCCGTCTTGCAGCTGCAGCACGTCCAGGTACCCGTGGACGAGAACGCCGTCGTGCTCGAAGGTGAAGTGCCGCTCCTGCGCGACGTTTCCGAGCGCGGCGAGGCGCCGGGCGAGCTCCGAGTCGCAGTACGCCGCCACGAGCCCCCGCACGCGCTCGTCCTCGATCTCGGGCACGGCGGGAGCCGCCAGATCGATCTGCTCGAGCAGTCCGTGCACGAGGCTTCCGACCTGCGTCCCGCTCATCCCGTCCTCGCCGGTGGGCGCGGGCTGCTCGCTCATGCCGATCCCGTAGCGCGTCCAGTACTTGTAGGCGCACTGCTCGAAGGTCGAGAGCGCCGTGAACGAGAGCCGCCGCAACCGGTGCAGCGGGGGTGCCGGCACCTCGGCGAGCGGTGCGAGGACAGGCGCCGGCGCCGTCGCGGGCGCGGCGCCGTCCTCGAGCGCGGCGAAGAGGGCCAGCTGGCCTTCCTCGGCGGCCGGCTGCTCCTGCGGTCTCTCCTCGGGCCGGAAGCGGTCGACGCGCACGAGCAGCGTCGCATCGCCACGGACGAGCTCGACCGGCAAGTCGCCGGCCGCCTCGAGCTCCGCGTAGGCCGCGAGGCGGCCGAGCACCCACGCGATCGGGGTCGCCCCGTCGCGCTCGCTGCCGAGGTCGACCGAGCCGGAGACGATCAGCCGCTCCTTCGCGCGGGTCATGGCCACGTAGTAGAGGCGCAGCCGCTCCGCGCGCTCCGCCTCTTGGCGCGCCTCCCTCACCGCCTCGTAGTCGAACGCGCCGCGCCGCTTGGCGGTCACCGGGTCGGCGACACGGAAGCCGAATCGCCCGTCGGGCAGCGCGAGGATCTCGTCCGGCGACGGCGGCACGCGGTCGCGGCCCGCGTCGGCGACGATCACGACCTTGAACTCGAGCCCCTTCGCAGCATGGATCGTGAGGAGGCGCACTGCGTCCGCTCCCTCCTCCTCGGCCACGGCCTCGAGCTGGCGCGCGCCGACCGCCTCCTGCTCGGCGACGAAGCGGACGAAGCCCTCGACGTCCGGCCCGCGCAGCTCCTCGTACGAGCGCGCGAGCCGGGCGAGCTTGCGCATGTTCGCGTAGCGGCGGCGGCCGTCCCACTGCGCGAGCACGGCGAGGTCGTAGTCGTGCTCGGCGACGATCCGCTCGCACAGCCGCTCGAGCGAGAGCCGCGGGAGCGCGGAGACGAGACGGTCGTAGCGCTGCCGGAAAGCACGGATCAGCTGCTCGTCTCGCTCACCGAGACCCGACGGCAGCGAGTGCTCGAGACCGGCGAAGAGCGGCTTGGCCGGAGCCGCCCGGCGCAGCAGCGCGAGCGCGTCGTTCGAGACTCCGACGAAGGGCGACGCCAGCACCGCGAGGAGCGCGACGTCGTCGTAGCGGTTCTGGAGCAGCCGCAGATAGGAGAGCAGGTCGACCACCTGCTGCTGGCCGAAATATCCCTTCCCGGTCGCGCGGTACGTCGGCAGCCCTGCGCGACGTAGCTCGTCCTCGTACCACTCCGCATCGGTCCCGGCGGCGAAGAGGAGGACGACCTCGCCGGGTGTCGCCGCCCCGGCGTCCACGAGCTCGCGCACGCGCCGGGCGACCGCACGAGCCTCTCCACGCCGCCAGTGGACGCCGCTGTCCGCGTAGCCGGCCTTGTCCGTGACGAGCAGCTCCACGGGACGGCCGAAGACGGGATCGGGGAAGTCGACCGCGGCCGTGAGCTCCTGGAACTCCCCGCCGAAGTGGGAGCCGAAGAGCTCGTTCACGGCGGCGAGCACCTCGGGCCGCGAGCGGTAGTTGAGCGTGAGCGACAGGAGCCGCTCCGCCTGCTCCCGGCGCTCGCGAAAGACCTCGACGTCGGCGTGGCGGAAGCCGTAGATCGACTGGAACTCGTCTCCGACGAAGAAGAGCTCGGTAGCCGGCCCGCGCAGCAGCTCGACGATCTCGGTCTGGAGCCTGTTCGTGTCCTGGAACTCGTCCACGAGGATCGAGCGGAAGCGCGCACGCTCGCGTTCACGGATCTCGGGCCGGGAGCGGAGGAGGTTGCGCGCCTCGAGCTGGAGGTCCTCGAAGTCGAGCGCCGACTCGCGCGCCTTCGCCTCGGCGTACCGGGCCGCGAACTCCGTCAGGAGCTCCTGCAGGAGGGCGCGGTCACGAGCCGCGGCCTCGTCGAGCGCCGCCTGCTCGACCGCGGTCAGCGCCTCGCCGTACGCGGACGCGCGGTCGCCGCGCGCCTTGAAGCCGGTCAGGCCCATCAGCCGGTCGGGCCGTGTGTCACGCGCGAGCAGCTCGAGCAGGTCGGACGCGGTCCGCCGCTGCGCCTCGGTCGCCTCCGAGTCGCCGGCGAGGGCACCAGCGGCGGCGCGTAGCTCCTCGACGCGCTCGCCGAGCTCGGGACGCGGCGCGACCGCGAGGTCGAGGTCGCGGCCGGCTGCGCGCAGCGTCTCGTAGACGGTCGTCAGCATCCGCCTCAGCCCTGCGCTCCCGTACGTCGCGAGCAGCTCGAGCCGCTGCGGGTCGCCGTTCGCGCAGAACGCCGCCAGAGCCTCCGCGAACGCCTCCGACCGCAGCACCGCCGCCTGCGCGTCGTCGAGCTCGCGGAACCTCGGGTCGAGGCCCGCGGCGAGCGGGTGCGCCTTCAGGAGCCGGTTGCAGAAGCCGTGGATCGTCGAGATCCAGGCGCTGTCGAGCTCACGCGCCAGGTCGTGGCGCCCGCGCTCCGCCAGCGCCGCGCGGATCCGTGTGCGCAGCTCGCCGGCGGCGCGCCGCGTGTAGGTGATGACGAGGAGCGAGTCGACGTCGAGCCCGCGGTCGCAGAGCGCGCGAACGACCCGCTCGACGAGCACAGCCGTCTTGCCGGTCCCCGCCCCGGCGGAGACGAAGACCTCGCCTTCCGCCTCGACGGCGGCGAGTTGCTGCTCGTTGAGCGCGTACCCGCTCACGGTCTCGGAATCCGGCAGATGGGCCACAGGTCGCACCAGCTGGGGCACTCGCCGCCGAGCGGGTCGTGCTCCACGTCTCCGTCCCGAATGCGCCCGGCGAGCGTGGCAGCGGTGGAGCGGGCCGAGTCGACGACGGCCCAGAACGCCTCCTCGTCGAGGTAGTCGTGCGAGACGTAGCCCGGCAGCGTGTCGGCCTCTGCGGCGCGGACGAGCCCGCGCGGGCGGCGCGCGCCCGCGAGCGGCCGGTAGAGCCCGCCGAGGGGCTCGAGGCCGACGATGTCGCGCAGGACGAGCATGTACAGCGGTATCTGAAGCCGCAGCTCGCTCTCGATCTGCCGCGCCGAATGGGCGCTCTTGCCGGACTTGTAGTCCTGGACGATCGCCCGCGCCGCGTGCGGGTCGACGTCGATCCGGTCGATCTTCCCGGAGAGGGTCACCCCCGGGGCGAGCTCGAGGCCGCGCTGCAGCTCCGGCGCGGCGCGATCGTTGCCGAACGAGACCTCGAAGCGCCGCGGCACGAGCGACAGCTCCGACTCGCACTCCTCCTCGACGAATGCCGCGAGATCGCGCCAGAGCCCCTGGTCGAGCTCGCGTTCCTGCATCTCCGTCAGGTCCATCCTCACGCGCCCGAGCGCCTCGTCGAGACAGCGGCGCATCAGCGCACTCGCGGCCTCGGCGTGCTGCGGCTCGAGCTTCTCGACGCCGAGCTCCGCCGGAATGCGCGTGAAGAAGAGATGGAGCGCGCCGTGCGCGACGATGCCGCGCTGGAGCGCGTCCGGCTCCGCGTCGATCGTCCTCGGCGAGAGGAAGCGCTCGACGAACCAGGCGGAGGAGCAGTCGGCGAATCGCTCGAGCTCGGTGACCCCGAAGGAGGCGCGCGAGGCGAGCTGCTCGCGCACGAGGGGATGCGTGAGCCGCGTCGGCCGGACGAACGCGCCACACGCCCGCTCGAGCCTCCGCTCCCAGCCGTTGGCGCGCGCGAGAGCGTCCGCGGCGGCCGGATCCCTGCTGGAGAGCTCGGCGAGCGCTCGGACCCGCTCCCGCTCGGTCGGCGCCTCCTCGAGCGACCACGTGAGCGCCGAGAGCGGCCGGCGGCGCGTCCAGCGACGCACGTCCTCGGGAGCGAAGAGGCCCTGCACGTCGTGCCAGAACGGGCTCGCCTCGCGAGGACTGCCGTCGTCGTCCGCAGCCTCCCGGACGAGGTAGAGCCGCTGCGACGCACGCGTGCACGCCGTGTAGAAGAGGTAGCGGTCCCGCGCCACCGGATCCGGGCGGACGAGCCGTGCCCCCTGCTCGTCGAGCGCGCGCCGCGCGTCGTCGTCGAGGAACGGCGAGCCGGCGCCGCGCCGGGGCAGGCTCCCCTCCTCCAGCCCGAGCACGAACACGGCGTCGAAGCGGCGCGTGCGCGCCCGCAGGAGATCGAGGAGGACGACCCGGCCCGCGTCGTCGCCGGCGCGCGGCCGCAGCATCGCCCGCTCGAGCGCGCCGAGGACGTCCTCGCGGCTCAGCTCGCCGCTCAGCTCCTGCCAGCCCTCGAGCTCGGAGAGGAGCCGCACGACCGCCTCGTACGCACGCAGGTCGAGCCGGGCGCCCTCGTCCGCGGGCGGCCGCTCGACGCCGTAGGCCGCCCGGAGCATCTGCACCGCCTGCTCCCGCACGGCGGCCACCGGATCGCTCGCCCCACGCAGCTCGTCGAGAGCGGGAAGCGGCGCGCCGCGGAGCCGCTCACCCTCCTCGACGACGCGTTCCGGCGCTTGCACCGCTCGGCCGCGCAGGCGTCCCTCGACGAAGTCGACCGAGCGCCGCTCGAGTCCGGAGAACGGCGAGCGCAGGTACTGGAAGAGGTCGCCGCGCGTCCCTCCTGCCCACGCGAACCGCAGGAGCGCGGTCAGCGCGTGACCGAGCGGCGTCTGCACGAGCCGCAGCCCGCCCTCCACGGCGTACGGGACCCCGAAGGAGCCGAGCACCGTCTCGAGCGCGCCGCGGATCCGCTCCGGGCTGGGCGTCACGAGCGCGATCCGCTCCGGCTCGGTGCCGCCGCGGATGAGCCCGAGCAGCTCCTCGCCGACCAGCTCGAGCGTGCCGCGGCTGCCTGCGCCCTCGAAGAAGCGGATCGCCCCCTGGAGCGGCGGCGACGGCTCGGCCGGGGTATCGGCGAAGAGGGAGCGCTCGAGGTGGGCCAGAGCGGGCGGCGCGATGGCGGCATACCGCGGGGGAAGCTCCTCCACCGCCCCGGAGGCCAGACCGGCGAGATCCTCGGCCGTCCGGCGGAGCGACGCGAACGCCGGCCGCCCCGGCTCGTACGGCAACGAGACAGTCACGTCCGCGCGTGCGGCGAGCGCCTCGAGCAACGTCCACTCGGCGCCCGTCAGGTCCTCGAAGCCGTACGCAAAGACGGGCTCGCCATGCCACGCGTCGAGATCCGAGCGGAGACGTTCGACCGCGCGACGGCGGCGGACATCGCGATCCCAGCGCCCGAGCCGGTCGAGCTCGTCCCGGTACGCGGCATAGAGCGACCCGAGCTCCCCCTCGACGGCAGCCGGGGCGAGCAGCCCCGCTTCGAGCTCGTCGAGCGCCTGCAGGAGCGACTCGGCGAAGCCGCCGTGCCGGGCGGAGCTCGCGAAGGCGTCCAGCTGCGCCGAGCCGACGACGCGCCGGACGAGCAGCGCCCGCTCGACCGGCCCGAGGAGCGGCCGCACGTCGCCGCAATCCCTGCCGATCCGCTCGAACACGTCCTCGAAGGTGCCGATCGCGCCGCCCAGCAGCGCGCTGCTCCGGTCGAGGAGCTCCCGCTCGACGCGGTCGACGTCGGCACGGTTGGGGACGACGAGCACCGGCTCGCGGCCGTTCGCAGCGGCCAGCGAGTCGAGATAGCGGTCGAGCAGCAGCTCGACCTTGCCCGCGTTGGCGGGTCCCGCGATGAGCCGGAGCGGCACCCGCCTACGCTAGCGCGGAACGCCTCCGGGCTCTATGCGGCCGACGCGGACTTCGGCCGGCGGCCGCGGCGGGCGGTGGGGCGGCCGGGCATCTTGGCCGAGCACGTGTCGCAGAGATCGGCCTGCTTCGCGCCGCGGCGGGCGTCGGTATAGGTGATGCGCATTGCGGCGCCTCTCCCCTCGTCGACTTCCTTGCCGCAACTGTCGCAAACGAGAACGGTCTTACGAGCCACGATTCCTCCTGAGAGTCGGAAAAACGATTTGCAAAAGCTTACAAGAACTATGCGGCCCGTCGTGCCCGCCGATTACGCCAGGAGCGAAGCAGTCCGAGCGTTGTCTCCTCTTCGATCGTGAGCCCGAGATCGCGCGCGTTGACGACCCGGAAATGGCGCGGCCGAAAATCATCGATCGTTCTTCCGTCGCGGTACTCCTCGACGACTGCCGGAGAGACGTACGAAGCACGGCAGACCGCCGGCGTATTTCCGAGTTGGCCCGCCACCTGCCGCATCACGGCCGTGACCGACTTCTTGCGCGCGGTGTCGTTGTCGGGAAAGCCTTCTCGCTCGACGCGCTCGGCGAAGTGCACCGCGGCCAGAAGCGTCCCGCCCCACGTCCGGAAATCCTTCGCGGAGAACTCGGCGCCGAGATAGAGCTTCACGTAGTCGTTGAGTCGCTCGCTCGTGAGGTTGTAGTGACCGTCCTCCCACCTGTACTTGAAGATCCGCGGGCCGCCCTTCACCGCCAGCAGGCCGCGGATGGCGTCGGCAAGTTCCTCGTCGACGAGCTCCGACCGCACCCGGATGTCGTCCTTCGCCGGGAACGACAGATGGATTCGCCGTCCCCGCACGCGGACGTGCCGACGCAGCAGCGTCGTCACTCCGTACGTCCCCTCGCGGGCGTAGCGCTCGGAGCCGACGCGGAACCAGCCGAGCGAGATGAGGCGCAGCGCGACGGCCGAGACGCGTTCCCGGTCGAGCTCGTCGCGGTCGAGATGCTCGGCCATCGCCGCGCGCAGGGCCGGCAGCCGTTCGCCGAATCTGATCAGCCGGTCGTACTTCGCGCGCGCCTGCGCGGCGCGGAAGTCGGGGTGGTAGAGGTACTGCTTCCGGCCGGCGCGGTCGTAGCCCGTCGCCTGCAGCTTCGCGTAAGGCCGCGGAGAGATCCAGACGCTCTTCCACGCCGGCGGGATGGCGAGCGACTCGATTCGCGCGAGGATCGCCGCGTCGCGGATCTCGCGGCCGCGCGAGTCGCGGTAGCGGAAGGCTCCCTTGCGTCCGGCTCTCGTCGCCATGCCTCGTCAGGACGACACTAGAGTGCGCGCCGATGCGCGACGAACGGACGATCGTCGTCCTCGAGGGAGACGAGACGGGTCAGGAGCTGCTCGAGGAGAGCCTGCGTGTGCTCGCGCCCGACGTGATCGGGGTCGAGCTCGAGTTGCCGCGCTTCGACCTCTCGCTCGACCATCGCCGTGCGACCTCCAACGGCGTCGTGCACGAGGCCGCCGCGGCGATCCGCGAGCACGGCCTCGGGCTGAAGGCCGCCACGATCACGCCCGAAGGCCGCGGTGACGTCGGCTCCCCGAACCGGATCCTGCGCGAGGAGATCGGCGGGAAGGTGATCGTCAGGACGGGCCGCCGGATCCCCGGCGTCGCGCCCCTCGGCGGCGTCCACGCTCCGATCTCGATCGTCCGGATGGCGGTCGGCGACGCCTACGGCGCGCACGAGTGGCGCGAGGGGGACGGCGACGACGAGGTCGCGTACCGGACGGAGCGGATCGAGCGCCGCATCTGTCACGCCGTCGCCGAGTTCGCCTTCCGCCAGGCCGAGCGGACGGGCGCCAAGGTCTTCGGCGGGCCGAAGTACACGGTCAGTCCCACGTACGAGGGGATGCTGAAGGAGGAGATGGACGCCGCCGCCGCGCGCCATCCGGAGGTTCCGTACGAGCCGCAGCTGATCGACGCGACCTTTGCGCTCCTTCTCTCGTCCGCCGGCGACCCGCTCGTGATCCCCGCCCTCAACCGGGACGGCGACATCCTCTCCGACCTCGTGCTGCCGCTGTTCGGCTCGATCGCCGGCTCCGAGTCGCTGCTCGTCGCGTTCGAGGCCGACTTCGAGCCGGCGGCGATCATGGCGGAGGCCGCGCACGGCACGGCGCCGTCGCTGCTGGGGAAGAACGTCGCGAATCCGATGGCGATGATTCTCGCCGGAGCGGCGCTCCTCTCCCATGTCGGCGAGGAGGCCCAGCAGGCGGGCCGGGCGATCCGCGAGTCGTGTCTCGAGGCCGTCGCGCAGGGCGCGCGTACGCCGGATCTCTCCGGCGACCTCGGCACGAGCGAGTTCACGGACGAGGTGATCGCCCGCGTGCAGGCGAAGCTCGAGGTCTGGTCGGCGCTGTAGCTAGGACGCCGCGGCGAGCCAGGTGTCCCAGCCCTCCGCCCAGGCCTCGACGAAGAGCTCGGCGACGCGGGGGTCGAACTGCGTCCCGGCGCCGCGCTCGACCTCCGCGAGCGCGTAGGCGTGGCTGAGCGGGCCGCGATAGGGGCGCGGCGAGATCATCGCGTCGAACGCGTCGGCGACGGCGAGGATCCGCGCCTCGATCGGGATCGAGCGCCCGCGCAGTCCCGCGGGGTAGCCGCCTCCGTCCCACCGCTCGTGGTGGAAGAGGATGTACGGCAGCGCTTCCCGGAAGCGGCGCAGCGGCAGCACGAGCTGAGCTCCCGCCTTCGGATGCCGGCGGATCTCCTCCTGCTCGTCGAGCGTCAGCGGTCCGGGCTTCGCGAGCACCTGCGGCGGCACCGTGACCTTGCCGATGTCGTGGAGCGGTGCGGCGACGCGCAGCGCGCGCAGCCGGGCGCGATCCCAGTCGAGCTCCACCGCGACCGGCTCGGCGAGGGCCGCCACGCGGGCGCCGTGGCCGGTCGTCCGGTCACGCTGCTCGACAGCGCGGCAGATGGACACGAGCATGCCCGCACGGGATTCCGCGCGGGCGCTGCTATCCCTTCCGGCAGGCGGGCGTCGCGTCGGCTCACGGCCCGACGCGCCTGCGCAGGACGTGCATGCCGGCGAGCACGAGCAGGATCGCGGCGATGGCGCCGACCCCGATCGCGAGATCCCGCTCGACCGCCTTGATCACCGCTTCACCGACGTAGTAGGCGAGGAGACCGATCAGGCAGCCCCAGGCGACGGCGCCGAGCACGTTCCAGAGGAGGAAGCGCCCGAAGCGCATCCTCCCCACGCCGGCCATCCAGCCGAGGGTCGCGCGCAACACGGGCACGAACCGGCCGAGGAACACCGCCTTCGAGCCGTGCCGGTCGAAGAACTGCTGCGAGCGGTCGACCCCCTCGTGCGAGACGCGCTCGAACCACCGCCAGCGGGTCAGCAGCTCGCGTCCCCAGCGCCGCCCGAGGAAGTAGGAGAAGAGCGCGCCGGTCACGGCCGCCGTCACGGCGAGTACGACGATCCAGACGATGCTTCCGTGCCCCTGCGACGCGAGCGCCGCCGCGGCTATGAGCGCCGTCTCCCCAGGGATGAACGGCAGGCCCGCCACCTCGAGGAAGACGACGCCGAAGACGACCCAGAGCCCGTAATTCGCGACGAAGTGGGTCACGTCGGGTCGAGGCTATCTCGGATGGCGGCTGCGGCAGATCACGGATCGTCCCCACCGGGGGCTGACGTAGGCTAGGTGCAGATGAGGGTCGGAGTTCCGCGCGAGAGGATGCAAGGCGAGCGCCGAGTCGCGCTCGTCCCGGAGACCGTCGGCAAGCTCTCCGCAGGAGGGTTCGAGCTCGTCGTCGAGGCGGGCGCCGGAGTCGGCCGCGTCCTTCCCCGACGCCGCGTACGTCGAGGCGGGCGCGACACTCGGCGAGCCCTGGGAGGCGGACGCCGTCGTCAAGGTGCGCAAGCCGTCGGCCGACGAGATCGCGCGGTTGCGCTCGGGACAGACCCTGATCGGACTGCTCGAGCCGCTGTCCGACACGGCCGGGATCGAGGCGCTCGCCGAGCGCGGCGTGACGGCGTTCGCGCTGGAGTCCATCCCGCGCATCACACGCGCGCAGTCGATGGACGCGCTCTCCTCGCAGGCGACGGTCGGCGGCTACAAGGGCGCGCTGCTCGCCGCCGAGCACCTTCCGCGTTTCTTCCCGATGCTCATCACGGCCGCCGGCACCGTCCCGCCGGCGAAGGCGCTCGTGATCGGCGCGGGCGTGGCCGGGCTGCAGGCGATCGCCACCGCGCGCCGGCTCGGCGCGGTCACGACCGGCTTCGACGTGCGTCCTGTCGTGCGCGAGCAGATCGAGAGCCTCGGCGCGAACTGGCTCGATCTCGGCGTCACGGGCGCGGAGGCCGAGGGCGGCTACGCCCGCGAGCTGACGCCGGAGGAGATGCAGGCGCAGCAGGCTGCGCTCGAGGAGCGGATCTCGGGCTTCGACGTCGTCATCTCGACGGCGGCCGTCCCCGGGCGGCCCGCGCCGAAGATCATTCCCGCCTCGGCCGTGCACGCGATGCGGCCGGGCTCCGTGATCGTCGACCTCGCCGCCGAGTCCGGCGGCAACTGCGAATTGACTCAGCCGGGTGAGATCGTCGAGGCGGAGGGCGTCACGATCGTCGGTCTCACGAACCTGCCGAGCACGATGCCGTACCACGCCTCGACGCTCTACTCCCGCAACGTCCAGGCACTGCTGCTCCACCTGGCGCCCGAGGGCGAGCTCACGCTCGACTGGAGCGACGAGATCACGGCCGGCGCGTGCGTCGCCGGCAAGCAGGAGGTGACCGCGTGAGCTCGCTCACGTTCCTGAGGCGGCGCTGGGAAGCGAGCCAAGCGCGCGGCGCGCAGGACAGTACATCTGGGTACGGCCAAGCGACGCGCGTGCAGGATCGCGCAGCCAGCGTCGTCAGCCTTTCGCGGAGCCCCGCTCCGCGGGGCGGGAGCGAAAGGCGGTCAGGGACGTGAGCCACAACATGCTGCTCGTCTTCGAGGTGACGATTCTCGTGTTGGCGATCTTCCTCGGCTTCGAGGTGATCTCGAAAGTGCCGACGCTGCTGCACACGCCGCTGATGTCGGGGACGAACGCCATCCACGGCATCGTCGTGGCGGGCGCGATGATCGTGCTCGCCGCCGGGCACAAGGGGCCGTTCATCTGGGTGGTCGGCTTCCTCGCGGTCGTGCTCGGGTCGGCCAACGTCGTCGGCGGTTTCGTCGTCACGGACCGCATGCTCGAGATGTTCAAGAAGCGCGAGCCGGCGAAGCAGCCTGATTCGTCGCAGAACGGCAGCGGCAAGCCGTGAGCACGAACCTCAGCGACCTCCTCTACCTGATCCCGATCGTCACGTTCATCCTCGCGCTGCGCTTCCTCTCGAGCCCCGCCCACGCGCGGCGCGGCAACCAGATCGGCGCGGCCGGGATGCTCGTCGCGATCGTCGTCACGTGGGTCAAGGCGGGCGGCGGGACCTGGTGGGCGCTCGTGATCGCTATGGCGATCGGCGGAGGCTTCGGCGCGGTCGCGGCGCGGAAGGTGCGGATGACGGCGATGCCGCAGATGGTGGCGCTCTTCAACGGCGTCGGCGGCGGCGCGGCGGCGCTCATCGCCCTCGCCGAGCTGCACAGGATCCTGCCGCCGTCCGGCCGGCCCACGTACGACGTCTCCACCGCGATCGCGTTGTCGGGCCTCATCGGCGCGATCTCCTTCGCGGGCTCGATGGTCGCGTTCGCCAAGCTCCAGGAGCTCATCGGCGGCCGGCCGATCACGTATCCCGGCCAGAACGTCGCGAACGTCGCCCTACTCGTCGCGCTCGTCGCCTTCGGCGCCGCGCTCGCGGTCGGCGTGCAGGATCAGTGGCTGCTCTGGATCGTCGTCGGCGGAGGAGCACTCTTCGGCGTCCTCTTCGTCCTCCCGATCGGCGGCGCCGACATGCCGGTCGTGATCTCGCTCCTGAACGCCTTCACCGGCCTCGCGGTCGCGATCGGCGGCTTCGAGCTGCAGAACAACGTCCTCATCGTCGCCGGCATGCTCGTCGGCGCCTCCGGCACCTTGCTGACGATGCTGATGAGCAAGGCGATGAACCGGTCGATCGGCAATCTCCTCTTCAGTGCGTTCGGCCAGGTCACCGCGGAGGCCGCCGCAGTCGCGGCCGGCGACGGCGGCAGCGTGCGGAGCGCGAGCGCCGAGGACGTCGCGGTGATGCTCGCCTACGCGCACAAGGTCGTCTTCGTCCCCGGCTACGGCCTCGCAGTCGCACAGGCCCAGCACGACGTCCGCCAGCTAGCCGACCTGCTCGAGAGCAAGGGCGTCGAGGTCTCGTACGCGATCCACCCCGTCGCCGGGCGGATGCCCGGTCACATGAACGTGCTTCTCGCCGAGGCGAACGTCCCCTATCCGCAGCTGAAGGAGATGGACGAGGCGAACCCGGAGTTCTCGCGCACCGACGTCGCCGTCGTCGTCGGAGCGAACGACGTCGTCAACCCCGACGCCCGCAACAACCACAGCTCGCCGATCTACGGGATGCCGATCCTCGACGTCGACGACGCCCAGGCCGTCGTCGTTCTCAAGCGCTCGATGAACCCCGGCTTCGCCGGCGTCGAGAACCCGCTCTTCTACAACCCGAAGACGGTGATGCTGTTCGGGGACGCCAAGGCCTCGATCACGAAGCTGATCCAGGACGTGAAGACGCTCTAGCTCGCGAAGCTTGCGCCTCGCTGCTGAGTCAAAGACCTCGGGCCGCGCTCCCCGTCGCTCGGTTTCGGGGCCGCTCGAACCGGTCGCCAGGCCGCGACGCGAAGCTCCAGGCGACAGCGACACCCGCGCACGAGTGAGTCGTAGCGGGACTGGTGGCAGAGAGCCCTATGTTGTCCCGCCGCTCAATCGAGGTGCGGGCTCGAGCCAAGCTTTCGGCCGCGCGAGTCGCGGAAGCGCTCGGTGTGGCCGACGAACGGCTCTACGAGGAGCACGAACGTGACCAACCCGAGCACAACAACGACCAAAGCGATCGAGAGGACGGTAAAGAGCATGCCCATGACCGCTCCTTCCTGTTGACAGATGAAAGTACCGTCGAAAGCGGCTGCCGCCATCCGGGGCGGCCCTGATCGCTGGTCAGCAGCTCTACTTAGCAGCCCCACCCCGGGGCGATAAGGGAAACTACGCGCGACGAGTCGATGACCCGAATGAGAAGATGCGTCAATGGCTGAGCAGCACGACTCCCGGCGCGAGGTGCGGATCCTGCCGGCGCTGATCGGCGCCGGTGTCGCTGTCGCGATTGCGGTCGGCGTCGTGGCCTACGCCGCCGGCCATTACGGCGAGCAGACGAAAACGGTGACGACGCAGGCGGCAGGGCCGGGCACGACGGCGGCGACACTTCCCAAGGTCTCGCCACAGATTGCCGCCGGGGCGCACACGTTCGTCCAGTTCGCCTGCGCGCAATGCCACGGCGCCCTGGGAAGCGGCGGCGTCGATCCAGCCGTTCCCGCGCTGAAGACGGTCGGCAAAAGCCTCACCGTCGCTCAACTCACCCACATCATCGACCACGGCCTCGGGGAGTCGGCGAATCCGAAGCAGCCGTACATGCCGGTCTGGGGCGAGGTGATCTCGAAGACGCAGGTCGCGAACCTCGTCGCCTACATCCGGGCCGGCCTCCCCGCCGTCGCCGACACCCAGTCGGTAGTGGTCCCGCAGGGTCAGGGGGCCGCAGTCGCCGGCGCAGCCCTCTACGTTCGCTACGGCTGCATCAACTGCCACGGCCCGAACGGCCTCGGCGGCGTGCCGAACCCACTCTCGCAGGACACGGTGATCCCCGTGCTCTCCGGCCAAGCCTTCCGCCACCAGTTCAACACCGACGCGAAGATCGCCGCCGTGATCCGCAGCGGCAGCGTGATCGGCCGCGCGCCGATCGTGAGCATGCCGCACTGGGGCGGAATCCTCTCCAACCAGCAGATCGCGGAACTGGTCGCCTACCTCAAGACCCTCAAGTAACGCGCCAGCGGCAAGGCGGTCAGTGCAGCCGGCCAAGCATTCCGCGGTGAACCACGGATGCCCGGGCCAAGGAGCTGCATCGATGCTGTCCTCTACACGCACTGCCGCGCCAAGGCAGAACGACAAAGGTGACGCCGACGAAGGCGACCCATCGGCCCGCTCAGCGGGCCGATGGTGTGCTTGGAGGACGACCGGGAACGCAGTCACCTTCGTCCCGGGACGGAGTCAAGGGACATTCGCCAACACTGGCCCTGGCGAGAGGGCATTGCTCTTAGGCCCTTTGCGTTGTGACGCAGAGCAACGGCGCGCTATATGTATCGGGTGACTGCGTCTCACTTCCGGCTGCTCGTGAGCGACTTCGTCGAGACGTTTCGGTTCTACCGAGAGGTGGTCGGGTTACCGACGAAGTACCCGCCCGATGCGACCGGGCCGTATGCCGAGTTCGAGCTTGGTGGGGACAAGTATCTCGGCCTGTTCGACCGCGCGCTGATGCTCCAGGCGATTGGACGGCCGGCAGAGTTTGAGCGAACTTCGGACGATCATTCATTGCTCTGCATTTCGGTCGCGGACGTTGATGACGAAGCGCAACGTCTGCAAGCCCTTGGCGTTGAGCTCAAGGCTCCGCCGGCCGATCACGAGCCGTGGGGAATGCGCACGGTCTATGTGCGCGACCCCGAGGGAAACCTGGTCGAGTTCTACGGGCCGCTCAGAACTGGCGGCGACCGGTCCGAGTAAGACGAACTGCCCTGGACGGCGTTCCTTGTGCCGTGAGCTGTCCAGCTACAGAGGCCGACGCGTCACGGTCACGCCCGTTTCCAGAGGTTCCACCTCGCTGAAGCCGGCGGCGAGCCAGAACGGCAATGCTCCGTGGTTGTCGGGATGAACCTTCGCTTCCAGGTAGGTAGCCCCCTCCGAACGGGCCCGCACCGCCAGCTCTTCGACCGCTGCAGCGCCGACGCCACTACGGCGGCGGCTCGGAATGACCGAAAACTCGGCGATGCTCCAACCCTCGCCACGCCGCCGAATCAGGCAGAGGCCGACGATCTCCCCATCGGTCTCGATCAAGAACGGCAGACGCTCCGGCTCTTCCCAATACGCGTCGAGGTACGGGTAGCGCTCCGTCCGCCCATCGAACTCGAAGAGATAGTCCGCAAGGAGCAGTCCAAGCTCGCCCCGATCCTCGACCTTCGCCTCACGCAACGAAGCGGCCACCAGCACGACGCTACCGAACTCAGGCGAGCGACCTCGAGCTTTTCTCTTACGGCGTTCTGCGCCGCAGCGTCGCGGCGCCGAGAGCGAGCGCGAGCAGGATGCAGCCGCAGACGACGGCGACGTCCGCGGCGAAGCGGGCGTCGAGCGTGTCCGCGGCCGTGTGGGCGAGGGCGTCGTAGGCGTACGTGAGCGGCAGCGCGTCGGAGATCCAGCGGAGCCAGGTCGCCATGGAGCCGCGCCCGATGAAGAGGCCGCAGAGGAGGATCTGGGGCAGGACGAAGGCGGGCATGAACTGCACCGCCTGGAACTCCGTTTGCGCGAACGCGCTCACGAACAGCCCGAGCGCCGTGCCGAGCACCGCGTTCGCGACCGCGAGCAGCCCGACGAGCCAGCGCGGCCCCGCGGGCTCGAGCCCGAGCGGCCCGAAGGTCACCGCCGAGACCACGGTGGCCTGAACCGCCGCCAGCACGGCGAACGCGACCCCGTACCCGGCCAGCAGGTCCAGCTTCCCGAGCGGCAGCGTCATCAGCCGCTCCAGCGTCCCGCTCGTCCGCTCGCGCAGCATGGTGATCGAGGTGACCAGGAACATCGTCACGAAGGGGAACATCCCGAGCAGCGGTGCACCGACGTGCTGGAAGATGTCGGAGCGGCCCACGAAGAGCTGCTCGAGCAGCGTCTCGAGCAGGCAGGGCACGCCGACGATCAGCACGATGGTGCGCGGATCGCGCCGCAGCTGCGAAAGGACGCGCACCGCCACGGCCGAGGTTGCGCGGACGCTCATGCCGCGTCCGCGTCGTCGATCAGGCGGAGGAACGCGTCGTCGAGCCGCTCGGTGCCAGTACGGCTGCGCAGCTCGGCGGGCGTCGCCGCGGCGAGGATCCGGCCCTCACGCAGGAGGAGCAGCGAGTCGCAGCGGTCCGCCTCGTCCATCACATGGCTCGAGACGAGCAGCGTCTTGCCCTGCGCCGCCAGCTCGTGGAAGAGGTTCCAGAGGTCGCGGCGCAGCACGGGGTCGAGACCGACGGTGGGCTCGTCGAGGACGAGCAGGTCGGGACGGCCGAGGAGGGCGGCCGCGAGCGACACACGCGTCAGCTGTCCCCCGGAGAGGCGGCCGACCAGCCAGTTCGCGTGGTCGGCGAGCGACACGTCGCCGATCGCCCGCTCGACCGCTCCGTTCGGCGCGCCGAGCACGCGCGCGAAGAAGCGGAGGTTCTCGCGGACTGTCAGGTCGCGGTAGACGGACGGCGCCTGCGTCATGTAGCCGACACGCGAACGAAGCGGCTTCGAGCCGGCGGGCTCTCCCAGGACGACGACTCCGCCGCCGGCCACCCGCTGCACGCCGACGATGGCCCGGATGAGCGTCGACTTGCCGCTGCCGCTCGGCCCGAGCAGGCCGGTGACGCTTCCTGCCGCGACCTCGCAGTCGAGGCCGGGCAGGACGACCTTGCCACCGCGGATGACACGCAGCTGCTGGACGCGGATCGCCGCCACGACTCGAAGCTAGGCGAACCGCACGGGATCCAACAGGGTGAGAATTGCGGAGTCGCGCCCGAGCAGCGCGTCCGCGACGAGCTCGCCGCAGGCGAAGCCGAGGACGTTGCCGTGGCCCGAGTAGCCGCCGGCGATCCAGAGGCGGCCGTCCCGGCCCGGCACCGGACCGACGAGGGGCAGCATGTCCTGCGTCAGGCCGAAGATGCCGGCCCAGCGATGCGTGACCTCGACCAGGCCGCCGGCGAGCTCGTGGAGGAACGCCTCGAGGGAGGACTGGATCGTGGGCGTCATCTCCTCCACGTCGGTCAGCTCGTCGAGGATCGACACGTCGCGGAAGCCCCCGAGCAGGATCCGGCGATCGGGCAGCTGCTGCCAGTAGTCGAACCCCTGGCGCGCGTAGTGCGGGCGGTCGTAGAGGACGCGCTCGACCGGCTCGCTCACGACGACCTGGCCACGCGTCGGCCAGATCAGGCCGGAGAGCTCGGGGACGAGACCGTGTCCATAGCCGTCGGTCGCGACGAGGACGCGGTCGGCCTCGAGCGTCTCGAGGTCCTCGATGCGGTCGTGCTCGCGAAACTCGGCGCCCGCCTCGGCCGCGCGAGCCGCGAGGCGGCGGACGAACCGCGCCGGCTGGATCGAGCCGTCGGCGGCGTGGGCGATCGCGCCCTGGAAGTGGCCGGCCGCGGCGCCGGGGACGTCGTCCAGCCACTCGGCCTCGAAGCCGTCGTCCCGCAGGGCCTCGTACTCGAGCCGGATGCCTTCGCGCTCCTCTTCGTCGGCGGCGAGCCGGTAGCTGCCCGGCCGCCGGAGCGCGTCGCCGGCGAGCTCCTCGATGCGGTCGAGCGCCCGCTCCGTCCACCGCCAGTACTCGGCCGCGCGGTCGGCGCCGTACGTCTCGCGCGCGACGTCGTACCGGGCGGCGCCGCCGCGCAGCGCGAAGCCGCCGTTGCGCCCGCTCGCTCCCTCCGCAACACCGCGGGCGTCGTGGACGCGCACACGCAGCCCGCCCTCGGCGAGCCGCAGCGCCGCCGAGCAGCCGGTGACGCCGGCGCCGACGATCGCCACGTCGACGCGGCCGTCATGGCCGCGCTCCGCGCGCTGGGGAATCGGATCTTCGAGCCAGTACGGGTTCAGGATGTCGAACGGTAGACGCCGTCGTGGACGGCCACACGCCCTACCAGCTCGAGCTCGACGAGCGCACGCGCGATCTCGCCCGCAGAGAGCCCGGTCCGCCGCGCGAGCTCGTCGGCGCTCGCCGGCAGGAGCTCGAGCAGCGGCGACGACTCCTGCGGCTCCGGCTCGAGCTCGATGCCGAAGGACGAGAGGACGTCGGAGGCGGCCGTGAGCGGCGAGGCGCCGAGCTTGAGCAGGTTGTTCGTCCCGGCGGACAGGGACGACGTGATCTCGCCGGGGACGGCGAACACCTCCCGTCCCTCCTCGAGCGCGAGGTCGGCGGTGATGAGGGCGCCGCTCCGGTCGCGCGCCTCGACCACCGTCGTCGCGGCACACAGCCCGGCGACGATGCGGTTGCGCGCGGGAAAGCGCCAGGGCGCCGGCTCGACTCCTGGCGCGTACTCGGAGACGACGAGCCCGGACTCGGCCACGCGCCGCGCGAGCTCCGCGTGCGCCGCGGGGTAGTCGCGGTCGATGCCGCAACCGAGGACGGCGACGGTCGGGCCACCCGCCTCCAGCGCTCCGCGGTGCGCCTCGCCGTCGATGCCGCGCGCGAGCCCGCTGACGACGACGAGCCCCGCCCCCGCGAGCTCGCGCGCCATGCCGCGCGCGACCGACGCGCCGTAACCGGAGCAGGCGCGGGCGCCGACCACCGCCACCGCCGGCCGCCTCAGCAGCTCCGACTCCGCCTGGCCGCGCAGGAAGAGCCCGGCCGGTGGATCGTGGATCGCACGTAGGAGCGGCGGAAACTCGCCGGAGGATCGTGGCAGGAAGCGGAAGCCGTCCCCGGCGAGCCGCTCGAGGTAGGCACGCTCGTCGAAGCGCCTCTCGAAAGCACGCCAGCGCCCGCCGTGGGGCGGTCGCACGAGATGCGTCCCCGTCTCCGACGCGAAGACCGCGAGCGCGAGGTCGCTCACGAGAGCTCGTCGGGCGATCGGTAGGAGAGCGCCTCGGCCACATGCTCGGCGAGGACGGAGTCGGAGCCGGCGAGCGCCGCGATCGTCCGCGCGACGCGGCCGACGCGCGAGTAGCCGCGGCCCGAGAGATGGAGCCGGTCGGCGGCCCGCCGCAGCAGCTCGTCCGCCTCGGGGTTCCGCGTCGGCGGCCGCGCGACCAGACGCGCGCGCGCGGCCTCGACGCGCGAGCGCACCGCCACCGACGGCTCGGCGGGTGCCGCCGCGAGCTCGTCGCCGCGAATGCGGGGCATCGCCACGACGAGGTCGAAGCGGTCGAGGAGCGCCCGGGAGAGCTTGTCGCGGTAGCGGGCGAGCCTCTGCGCCGAGCAGGTGCAGTGCGCCCCGGGGTCGCCGCGGCCGCCGCACGGGCAGAGATTCATCGTCCCGACGAGCTGGAAGCGGGCCGGAAAGACGATCCGCCCGGCCGCCCGCGCGACCGAGACGAAGCCGTCCTCGAGCGGCTGGCGCAGCGCCTCGAGCGCCGGCCGCTGGAACTCCGCGAGCTCGTCGAGGAGCAGCACGCCGCGATGGGCGAGGCTCGCCTCGCCGGGCCGCAACGACGGCCCGCCGCCCACGATCGCGGCCGTCGAGGCGCTGTGGTGCGGAGCGCGAAACGGCGGGTAGGCAACGAGCGGGTGCTCGCCGTCGACGAGGCCGGCGACGGAGTGGATCCGCGTCACCTCGAGCGCCGCGGCGGCGTCGAGCTGCGGCAGGATGCCGGGCAGCCGGCGCGCGAGCATCGTCTTCCCCGTTCCCGGCGGCCCGGCGAGCAGCAGGTTGTGCCCGCCGGCGGCGGCGAGCTCGAGCGCGCGGCGCCCCCGCTCCTGGCCGCGCACGTCGGCGAGGTCGGGCTCCGCCGCGGCGCCCTTGCGGCTCGCCGGACGCGGCTGCTCCGGCTCGACCTCGAGCTCGCCGCGGAGGTACGCGACCGCCTCGGCCAGGTGCCGGACGGGGACGGCGGGGACGCCGGCGAGCGCCGCCTCGCGGGCGGAGTCGGCCGGGCAGAGGAGCCGCTCCAGTCCGAGCCGCCGCGCTCCCTCGGCGACGGCGAGGACGCCGCCGACACGGCGCAGCCGCCCGTCGAGGGCGAGCTCGCCGACCGCTGCGGAGCGCTCGAGCGCGCTCCGCGGAAGCTGCTGCGACGCGGCGAGCACGGCGAGCGCGATCGGCAGGTCGAATCCGGACCCCTCCTTGCGGAGCTCGGCAGGCGCCAGATTGACGGTGATCCGTCCCGTCGGGAAGCTCAGCTCGGCGGCGGAGATGCCGCTGCGGACGCGCTCGCGCGCCTCCTGGCACGCGCGGTCGGCCAGCCCGACGATGGCGAAGCCGGGAACGCCGTCTCGGATGTGGGCCTCGACGTCGACGCGGCGCGGCTCGAGGCCGACGAGGGCATGGGTGAGCGCGCGTGCGAGCACGCGTCGAGGCTAGGGCCGAAGGCGTGACGCGTCTGTCCCGGCTTCGTCGCGACCCAGCGAACACCGTCTAGGATCCGACCGTGGCGTACCCGGCGTAGCGACTCCTCGACTCCGAGCTCTCAGGCGGCCTCGCGCCGCCCGCTGGACGTGCCCAATCCTGATCAGAAGGAGGAACCATGATCGCCGAGTCACGCCTCGGGGCCGTCGCCTCCGGGCTCACCCCCGTCACCCCCGGCTGGTTCGTCGTCAACGTCGCCGACGCCGCCTGGGTGACGAACGACGAGTGGTGCGGGGTCTGCATCTTCGAGTCCGACGAGTTCGTCCTGCAAGGACGGCCGGATCTCACCGAGTACGAGAAGGATGCGGGCTTCACGATCCGCGTCGTCCAGCCCGGACAGCCGGCGGGCCTCTACCACGCCGAATCCGTCGAAGAGAACTTCCTCGTCGTGATGGGCGAGTGCATCCTCGTCGTCGAGGACCAGGAGCGGCAGCTGCGCACCTGGGACTTCGTCCACTGCCCGCCGCTGACCGGGCACACGTTCGTGAACACGGGAGACACGCCGTGCGTCCTCGTGGCCACCGGCAACCGTCGGGAGGACCTCGAGCGGATCTACGGCCGGTCCGAGGTCGCGCTGCGCTACGACGCCGGCTCGCCCGTGGACACGCCGGATCCCGAGCGCCGCGGCAAGTGGGAGGTCAAGCGCCCGCAGCGTTGGGACGAGCTGCCCTGGGCCGGGAAGTAGCGGTTCGGCCGGAGCCGGCCGTCACGAGGGGCGGGCGACGAGGACGTCCTCGAAGTACTCGCCCGCCCTTCGACCCGTTCGTCGGTTGACGTGACGGCGGAGCCGCTCTTCCAGCCTGAGTCCCGCCCGGGCGAGGATCTCCGGGTAGAGGTTCCGGCGGTCGTTGACGACGACGAGCACCGGCGCGTCCGGCCGCAGCGCTGCCGACGCGCGCGCGAGCGCGCGGGCCACGCCCTCCCGGTACGCCTCGAGCGCCGCGGCCGACGTCCCGGCTGCGGCGGCGCCGATCTCCCGCTCCCGCCGGTCGTCGAGCCCGAGCAGCTCGTACGCGTAGCGGTGCTGCTCGTGGTAGTCGATCAGCCCCGGATACGGCGGCGAGGTGACGATGCCGTCGAACGGGCCGCGCCGGCATGGCCTCGCGGACGTCGCCGTGGACGACCCTGGCCTCCCGCTCGCTGTCCCGCACGCGCGCGAACTCCTCGATCCGCGCGAGCGTGTCGAGCGCGTAGCGGCGCAGGAAGCCGGCCGCGGACTCGACCGGACGGCAGGCACGCCGGTGCTTGTGGCACCAGTACTCGCCCACCTGCGGCTCGCGCGGCGCCTCGAGGTCGAAGTGCGCCGCCCGTCGCGCCGAGCGCGCGGCCCGCGAGAGGACGACGCGCAGGACGTCCTGGTGCCGGTACTCCGGGATCAGGTCGCGGAAGGCGAGCAGCTCTGCGGCCGCGCCCGGCGCGTACCACGCGCGCAGGTACGGCTCGCGCGGCCTCCTCGGTCGCCGGGGCGCGAGCGCCTCCACCCTCGTCCGGACGTCGCGCAGCTCGTCGCCCAGCTCCGGGAGGTCGTACCGCGCCGTCTTGACCCGCATGAGGAGGCAGTTGAAGGCGGCCACGTCGACCCCGGTCGCGTCGAGCCCCGACTCGAGCGCCTGGACGAGGGTCGTGCCGGAGCCGGCGAAGGGGTCGAGGACGTGGTCTCCGGGCGCGAGGTACCGGTCGAGCAGCGCCTCCACGAGCTGCGGGATGAACTTCCCGTGGTACGGGTGGAGCCGGTGGACGTGCTTCGTCCGCTCGCGCTCGGGCAGCTCCGCCTCCGACCACGAGAGATCGAGGTCCAGCGTCGCGTACAGCTCGTCCTGCGTGACGGCCATCCGCCGGACTTCGACGTCCTGTCTAGAACGCCTCCGGCAGACGGCGCACGCGCCCGTCTCGCACCGCGACGACGTCGAAGCCGACGGCCAGCCGTGCGAGCTCGGGTCTGGGGTCGAGCCACGCCTCGGCCGCGCGCCGCAGCCGGCGTTGCTTCTCCGCCGTCACCATCTCGAGCGGGTCGCCGAAGCGGGAGCCGCTCTTCGCCTTCACCTCGACGAAGCGGAGCGTCGAGCCGCGACGCACGATCAGGTCGAGCTCGTTTCCTCCGGCCCAGACGTTCTCGCCGAGGATCCGCCAGCCGCGCAGCCGGTACCAGAGCACTGCACGCCGCTCGGCCGCCTCGCCCGGGCCTCCTCTAGGCAACAGCCTGGAGGTCGCCGTAGCAGAGCGCCTGGAAGCTCAGACGGTGGACGGCGGAAGGGCCGCGCTCGCGCACGACCGCGGCGTGGCCGGGCGTGATGTAGCCGACATGCTGTGCGAACCCGTACGCGGGATAGAGGGCATCGAGCCGTCGCATCAGCCGGTCGCGCGTCACCTTCGCCACGATCGACGCAGCCGCGATCGCCGCGCTCTTCTCGTCCCCGTCGACGACAGCGGTGTGCTCCGGCGCAGCCGGGCCGAGCCGGAACCCGTCGACGAGGCAGGCCTCCGCCGGCGGCGTCAGCGCGTCGAGCATCGCGCGCAGCCCGGCGAGGTTGGAGCGATGGAGGCCGTTGCGGTCGATCTCTCCCGGCGGGATGACCCGCACTGCGACCCGCTCGGCGCAGCCGACGACGGCGAGGAACAGCTCCTCCCGCCGCTCGGGCGAGCATTGCTTCGAGTCGTTGAGAAAGGCGAGCGGCCGGACGCGATGGTCGCGGAGGGAGCCGTAATCGAGCAGCACGCCGGCGACGACGAGCGGCCCCGCGAGCGAGCCGCGGCCCGCCTCGTCCGCGCCGGCGACGAAGCGCGCGCCGAGGCGGCGATCGAAGCGCAGCAGCCTCTGGCCCGTCCGCTTCTGCACGCGCCGACGATAGCGCGGCCACCGGCCGCGGACCGGGAGCGTGACGAAGTCGGCGCGAAGGCGCTACTCGGCCGGCTCGAGCTCGGCCTCCTGGCGCCGGCTCGGCCTCGGGCTCCGCTGCAGGCTCGGCCTCGGCTTCAGGCGCGGGCTCCGGCTCGGCTTCGACTTCCGGCTCCGCTGCGGCGGACTCGGCCTCGTCCGTCACGGTCTCCTCGGCTTCGACCGCCTCGAGCTCGTCGACCGACTCGACCCCGTCCGTCTCGGCGAGTGTCGTCTCCACGGCCTGCGGAAGCTCCGACCCGGCGCCGTAGCGGCGCTCGCGGACGCGCGCCTTCTTGCCGACGCGGCCGCGGAGGTAGTAGAGCTTCGCCCGGTTGACGTCGCCGATGGCGGCGACCTCGATCTTCTCGATCTTCGGCGAGTGGAGCGGGAACGTCCGCTCGACGCCGACGCCGAACGACTGCTTGCGGACGGTGAACGTCTCGCGCGCGCCGGCGCCCTGCCGCTTGAGCACGATCCCCTCGAAGACCTGCACGCGCCGCCGCGAGCCCTCGATCACCTGGAAGTGCACGCGCACCGTGTCGCCCGCCTTGAAGCGCGGGAGGTTGCGCATCTGGGCGCGCTCGAGATCCTGGATGACGTTGCTCATGAAAAGAGAGCCTGACGGCCGACGGCCAATGTAGCGGAAAGAGCTCCCGAAGCCTGCGGCTTCGCTCGCTGGTGAAGGAGGGAAACGCGAAGCGCTTCCGAGCTGCCCAGCGAGCGAGTCCGCAGGACTCGCGAGCTACTTAAAGCCGATCCGGTTCAGCGGCCAGTAGACGAAGAAGACGGTGCCGATCAGCTTGCCGCGCGGGACCGAGCCCCACGAGCGCGAGTCGCACGATTCGGCGCGGTTGTCGCCCATCATGAAGTACTCGCCTTTGGGGACGTGCCATTCCTGCCCGAAGTGGATCGAGTCCGCGAGGCGCCGCTGGGGCGAGACGTACGACTCCTTCAGCTTCACGAATTTCTTCGCGTCCGGGCCGCGGATCCAGATGTTGCCGGAGTCGTCCTCGCGCACCGTGTCGCCGGGCAGCCCGATCACGCGCTTGACGAAGGTGCCTCCCTCGCCGCACTTGAGCGCCGCCTCGGACGGAGTGTTGAAAACGACGATGTCGCCGCGCGCGGGCGCGCTGAAGTCGAGGCAGACGCGGCACGCGAGCACGCGGTCCGACGCGCTGCCGAGACAGCCCGGCGAGCCCGAGTTCTTCGCGCAGTGGAGCGCCGGCTCCATCGACGAGGAGGGGATTCGGTACGGATTGACGACCCAGGCCTTGAGCGCGAGCACGATCACGACGGCGCCGGCGATCGTCAGGACCCAGTCGAGCGTGACGCGCACGCCGTGCGGGAGACTCGGGAAGACGCGGGCGAGGGGGTCGCGCGCCCGGTGAGGCGGCTGCTCGAGGGGCTCGGCCGGAGACTCCGGCACGGTCCCGGCTCCGGCCCCGACTCGGGCCACTGATACCGCTCCGGCCATCCGTACTCCGCCTCGGGCGGAAGAGTGGGCTCCGCCTCGTCCTTGCCGTCCGTGCCGCCCGGGTCGTCCCAGCCGGAGCTCATCGCACCCGCTCCCGCCGCCAGGACTCGATCCGGCCGTGGTCGCCGGAAAGCAGCACCTCCGGCACGCTCCAGCCGCGGAAGTCCGCCGGACGCGTGTACTGGGGGTACTCGAGCCCTCCGCCGAGCTCCGCGGAGAAGCTCTCGAGCTCGACGGAGCCCTCGGCAAGCGCGCCGGGCAGACGTCGCGCGACCGCGTCGACGACGACCATCGCGGGGAGGTCGCCGTTCGAGAGGACGTACGGCCCGACCGAGATCGCGTCGCTCGCCAGATGCTCGACGACCCGCTCGTCGAAGCCCTCGAAGCGCGCCGACAGGAGCGTGACCGCGGGCTCCGCGGCGAGCTCCTCGACGACGGCCTGCGTCAAGGGCCTGCCCTTCGGCGTCAGCGCGATCACCGGTCCGGGCGCGTCGCCGCCGTAGGCCGCGTCCAGCGCGGCGGCGACGACGTCGACGCGGAGCACCATCCCCGCGCCGCCGCCGTAGGGCTCGTCGTCGACCTGGCCCGCGCGCAGCGGCGTCGTGTCGCGGTAGTTGAAGAGGCGCAGCTCGAGCTCGCCGCCGAGCACGGCGGCGACCGGCCGCTGCTCTGTCAGCCACGCATAGGCGTTGGGCACGAGGGTGAAGACGTCGATGAGCACGGGCTTGGCTAGGCGGGGTCTGCGAACCCCGCGGCGACGACGATCCGTCCGCCGGCGAGATCCACCTGCCGGACGCATGCCTCGACGAGGGGCAGCGACGCGCCGGAGTCGAGCTCGAGCACGTCGTTGGCAGGGTACTCGAGCACGTCCCGCACCCGCCCGAGCAGCCGTCCCTCGCCCTCTTCCTCGACGCGCAGCCCGACGAGCTGGAAGACGTAGAACTCGTCCTCGTCCGAGAGCGCCGGCAGCGTCTGCCCGCGCCACTGCGAGCTCTGCGCCGCGCGGGACGGCCCGGTCGAGACGGATCACGGGCCGCCCGCCGGAGCCGCGCCGCACGTCGACGACGGTGGCCGTCTCGCCCGCGACCTGAAGCTGCGGCGCCCGGCGCGAACGCGTCCTCCCGCTCGCTGGCGTCGTCGACGAAGAACGCGCCGTCGAGCCCGTGCGGCCTGCCGACCCGCCCCACACGGACGAGCTCAGAGTCCACGTTCCGTGAACTCTGACACCGCCTCCTCGCGCGAGGCCCGAGCTCGGCCCCGTCGTACGGCGTCCGCCGGTGGGCGAGGTCGAGCAGCCAGTACGCGCCGGGCTCCTCCTCGTACGGCATCCCGACGCTGCCGGCATTGACGACGCTGACGCCGGCGACCGCGCGCTCGTACTGCGTGTGCGTGTGCCCGCACACGACGGTCGGGACGTCGAGCCCGGCGAAGAGGAAGGCGATCCGCTCCTCGGGCGTCCGCTCGGTGAAGATGTCGACGTCGTTGCGCGGCGAGGCGTGGCAGTAGAGGACGTCGCCGAGCCGCTGCGTCGCCGGCAGCTCGTACAGGAAGGCGATCTCCTCCTCGCTCAGCCGGTCCCGTGTCTCCTCGACGAGCGGCTCCGGAACGAGCCCGCCCTCGCCGGGGAAGAGCTCGCGGTCGGCGTTGCCGCGAAGCCACCGCACGCGGTCGCCGAGCCCACGCAGCCGTGCCAGCGTCTCGGACGGCTGCTCGCCGCCGGCGCAGATGTCTCCGCCGACGACGATCGTCGCGTCGGCGGGCACCTCCGCGAGCACCGCCTCGAGTGCGGCGAGATTGCCGTGGATGTCGTACAGGGCCGCCGCTACCGGCGCCATCAGTCGGCGATCTCGAGCTGGAGCCGCCGGCCCGCGGCAACCCCTCCGGCGCGGACGATCGTCCGCAACGCCCGCACGAGGCGCCCCTGACGGCCGATCACCTTGCCGATGTCGTCCTCGGCCACGTGGAGCCGAAGGACGAGCGTCCCGTCCTCGCCCTCGAGGCGCTCGACCCGCACCGCGTCGGGCTCGTCGACGAGCCGGCGGGCGAGCTCCGCGACGAGCTCGTCCACGAGCTACTTGATTCCCTGAGCCTTGAGGAGCTTCGCGACCGAATCGGTCGGCAGCGCGCCCTTCTCGAGCCAGCCGCGCACCTTCTCCTCGTCGAGCTCGATCAGGGACGGATTCGACTGCGGGTTGTAGCGGCCGACGATCTCGATGAACTTGCCGTCGCGCGGCGAGCGCGAGTCGGCGGCGACGACGCGGTAGATCGGATTCTTCTTGGAGCCGACCCGTGTCAGTCTGAGCTTCACTGCCATTGATTACCTCTTCGCTTTCTTCTTCTTCCGTTTTGAGCTTGCCTTGCGGGTCGCGCTCGGTCGCGGACCGCCGCCCATGTTAGGCGCTCCCGCCGCCATCCCCGGGAACGAAGGCATCTTGCCCGATCCAGCCATCTTCATCAGCTTCGCCATCTGCTTGCGCGCATCGATCAGCTGGTTGACCTGCTCGACGGTCGTGCCCGAGCCGGCCGCGATCCGCTTCCGCCGCGAGGCGTCGATCACGTGCGGCACGCGCCGCTCGTGCGGGGTCATCGAAAGGATGATCGCCTCGACACGGCCCAGCTGGCGCTCATCGACCTCGTCGAGGCCGTCGAGCTGGGAGCCGAGGCCGGGGATCATCTTGAGCACACCCTGCAGCGGCCCCATGCGGCGCAGCATCTTGTAGCTGGAGAGGAAGTCGTCGAAGCTGAACTCCCCCTTCAGCATGCGGCGCTCGAGCTCTTCCTTCTCCTCCACCTCGATCGCCGCCTCGGCCCGCTCGATCAAGGTCAGGACGTCGCCCATGCCGAGGATGCGCGAGGCCATCCGGTCCGGGTGGAACCAGTCGAGCGCGTCGAGCTTCTCGCCGAGCGACGCCAGCTTGATCGGCCGGCCGGTGACCGCGCGCACCGAGAGTGCCGCGCCGCCGCGAGCGTCGCCGTCGAGCTTTGTGAGGAGGACGCCGTCGAAGTCGATCCGCTCCTGGAAGGCCTGCGCGACGTTGACGGCTTCCTGGCCCGTCATCGCGTCGAGCACGAGGAGGACGTTCGTCGGCTTCGCCTCGCGCCGCACGGCCGCGAGCTCCTCCATCAGCGACTCGTCCACGTGCAGGCGGCCGGCCGTGTCGAGGATGGCGACGTCGCGGCCGTCGGCGCGCGCCCGCTCGATCCCTGCCCGAACCGCCTCGACGGGATCCGCACGCTCGTCCGCATAGACGGGGACCTCGATCTCGGCGCCGAGCTGGACGAGCTGCTCGACGGCGGCGGGCCGCTGCAGGTCCGCCGCGACGAGCGCCGGGCGCCGGCCCTCCTTGCGCAGGAGCAGAGCGAGCTTCGCGGCGGCTGTCGTCTTCCCCGAGCCCTGCAGGCCCGCGAGGAGGATCGTCGTCGGCGGCCGCGGCGACCAGGCCAGGCGCGAGTCGCTCGAGCCGAGGAGCTCCGTCAGCTCCTCGTGGACGATCTTGACGACCTGCTGGCCCGGCGTGAGGCTCTTGCGCACGTCCTCGCCGAGCGCGCGCTCGCGCACGCGTGCGACGAAGTCCTTGACGACGCCGAAGTTGACGTCGGCCTCGAGCAGCGCCAGGCGAACCTCGCGCATGGCGCGGGAGATCGCCTCCTCGTCGAGGACGCCGCGCCCGCGGAGATCGCCGAGCGCGCTCTGGAGCTTCTCGGTCAGAGCGTCGAACACGAGGGGCCAGAGTACCGGCGCGCGGCCGGGGCTCAGCCTGTGACGAGCGCCCGCGCATAGTCGCGGGCGTCGAACGGCTGCAGGTCGTCGAGCGTCTCGCCGACGCCGACGAGCTTCACGGGCAGGCCGAGCTCGTACGCGATCGGGATCGCGACTCCGCCCTTCGCGGAGCCGTCGAGCTTCGTCAGCACGACGCCCGTCACGCCGACCGCGTCGCCGAAGAGCCGCGCCTGTTGCAGGCCGTTCTGGCCCGTCGTCGCGTCGACGACGAGGAGCGTCTCGTGCGGCGCTCCTTCGAGCCGGCCGGCCAGGACGCGGCGCACCTTCGCGAGCTCCTCCATCAGGTTCGTCTGGGTGTGGAGCCGCCCGGCGGTGTCGACCACGACCACGTCGCGCCCGCGCGCGATCGCCGCCTCCACCGCGTCGTAGGCGACGGCGGCCGGATCGCCACCGCGCTCCGACCCGACGAAGTCGGCCCCGGCTCGCTGCGCCCAGATCTCGAGCTGCTCCTCCGCCGCGGCCCGGTAGGTGTCCGCCGCCGCCAGGACGACCGAGTGCCCGTGCTCCGCGAGCCGCGCGGCGAGCTTCCCGATCGTCGTGGTCTTGCCCGTGCCGTTGACGCCGACGACGAGGATCACGGTGGGGCTGTGGGCGATGTCGAGGAGCGGCGGCTCGCCGAACAGGGCGGCCACTTCCTCCGCGAGCGCCGTCTCGAAGTCTCCGAGATCCCCCCGCGCCTCGAGCCTCTGCACGAGCTCGGCCGTGGCGCGCACGCCCACGTCGCCCGCGATCAGGGCCTCCTCGAGCTTCTCCCAGGCGGCCTCGTCTCCGGGATCGAAGGCGGCGGCCGCAAGCTCCCCCGTCAGCGCCCGCCGCGACTTCGAGAGCGACTCTCGGAGCCGCGAGAAGAAGCGCCCGCCCTGTTCCTCGGCTTCGGGCGCGGCGTCCGCCTCGCCCAGCAGCTCCGCCCAGCTCCTCGCCATCGCCTCAGGCCGAAAGCAGGTGCGCGGCGAGCTCTGCGGGACGCGACAGGAACGGCGAGTGGTCGGTGTCGAGCGACAGCACGCGCTCGCAGGGCCGCGCCGCCTCCATCTCCCGCTGCCTGGCGATCGAGATCGCACGGTCGCGGAGGCACTCGACGTAGATCCTCCGCACCGAGCCGGCGCGCTCGTCCGTGACCTGGGCCGGCGCGGCGAAGGCCGCGAGGCTCTCCGGGACGAGGCGCACCGACGCCGCGGCCGCCTCGTCGGGCGCGCACTCTCCGTAGAACACCATCGGTCGCGCCTCCATGGCGACCTCGCAGAGGCCGCTCGCCTCGTCCGCCTCGAGATTCGGGAGCACCTGCGCCTCGGGGTCGTTGTCCGCCAGAGCGAGCAGCGACTGGCCGCCGGCGGGCAGGAAGGCGCAGACATAGACGAGCGCGGCGATCTGCTCGGGAACGTGCTCGGCGGCCTGCGTGATCGCCATCCCGCCCATGCTGTGGCCGACGAGCACGACCTGCTCTCCTGCCGCCTCGACTCGAGCCGCGACCGCACGCCCGTACGCGTCGAGCGTCATCCCCGCGACGTCGGACGGGTTCGAGCCGTGGCCGGGCAGGTCGACGGCGTCGACGCGATGTCCTTCCGCCTCGAGCAGCGGAACGACCTTCTCCCAGCACCAGGCGCCGTGCCAGGCGCCGTGTACGAGCACGAACGAAGCCATCAGAGCTGCCAGGTCTCCGCGCGGACGAGCGGCACGGCGCTGCCGTCCGCCAGGAGGGCGTCGACCTCGAGCTCCGGGCCGCCGACCATGAAGTCGACGTGGATGTTCGCGCGGTTCATTCCCTCGCTGGGCTCGCCGTCGAAGCTGTAGGGAAGACCGGCGCCGTAGGCGATGTGACAGGTCGCGTTCTCGTCGAAAAGGGTGTTGTAGAAGAGCGTCCCGGTCTGCCCGACGCGGGATTCGCCGGTCACGAGGGCGAGCTCGCCGAGCCGGTCCGCGTTCTCGACCGCTGCGAGCTGCCCGCGGATGAGATCGGCTCCCTGCTCCGCCTGGACGTCGACGATCCGCCCGTCCTCGAGCGTGAGCTGGAGGCCGAGCACGAGCTGCCCGTCCAAGGAGAGCGGCATGCTCGATTTGATCGTCCCGTCGGCGCGCCGCGAGTCCGGAGTCGTGAAGATCTCCTCCGTCGGCATGTTCGCCACGTAGTCGATGCCGCCGGAGGTGCGGAAGCGGGCGCTCCCCCAGTGCGCGTCCGGCAGGAGGCCGACCGTGAAGTCGGTCCCCGGGCCCCGGTAGTGCAGCGCCTGCGGCTCCAATGCCGTCAGCGCCGCGCCCCGCGCGTCGAGCCGGTCGAGGTGCTCGCGCCAGGCGGCGACCGGGTCGGGCTCGTCGAGCCGCATGCAGAACGCGACCTTCTCCCACAGCTGCTCGACGTCCGGCTCGCCGAGCACCTGCTGCGCCCAGCCCTCGTTCGGGCAGCCGATCCCGCACCAGTTGACGGACTGCTCCCGGTGCTGGCGCTGCCGGATCTCGGCCACCTCGAGCGGAATCGCCCGACCGACCCGCTCGCCGTCGAGGTCCGCGAAGAGCTCGGGCTCGGCCTCGCCCACGGTCGCGAGGAGCGCCTGACCGCCGTGAGCCTCGGCCAGGGCCTTCCGCCACGCCGGCGAGTAGGTGAGCGCCTCGTCCGGGCCGAGCTCGATCATCGCCCGCCTCACGTGCGGATCTTCGTAGAGGAGATAGACGTAGGACGCGCCGGCCCGATAGGCCTCCCGCACGAGTGCACGCGCGAGGTCGGCGTGCTCGAGCCGGGCGTGGACGAAGACCTGCTGGCCCTTCTGGACGTTCGCGCCGATGCGGACTGCGAGCTCCGCGTAGCGCTCGATCCTGTCGTCTACAGCTGCCATGTCTCCTCCCGGATCAGCGCGACGACGGAACCGTCGGCGAGAACGGCGTCGACTTCGAGCTCCGGGCCCCCGACCATGAAGTCGAGATGCATGTTCGCGACGTTGAACCCGTCGTCGGGCTCGGCGTCGAGCAGGAACGGAAACGCCGCCCCGTAGGCGATGTGGCAGGTCGCGTTCTCGTCGAAGAGCGGGTTGTAGAAGATCGTCCCCGTCTGGCCGACGCGGGACTCCTTCGTCACGAGCGCGACCTCGCCGAGCCGGTCGGCGTTCTCGATCGTCGCGAAATGGCTCCGGACGATCTCGGCGCCGGTCTCCGCCTCGACGCGGACGGCGCGCCCTCCCTCGAAGGTCAGCTCGAGACCGCGGACGATCTGCCCCGCGAGCGGCAGGGGCAGCGTCATCCGAACCGTTCCCTCGGTGCGCCGAGCATCGGGGCTGGTGAAGACCTCTTCCGTCGGCATGTTGGCCACGTACCGGATGCCGTCGGCAGTCTCGGAAACGCCCGACATCCAGTGGACATACGGAAGGAGCCCGACCGTCAGGTCGGTACCCGGCCCCCGATAGCGCAGCGCATCGGCGCGCAGATCGTTGAGCTGCGACGTTCGCTCGGCGAGCCGTGCGAGGTGCTGCCGCCAGGCCTCGACGGGATCGTCCTCGTCGAGCCGCATGCAGAAGGCGAGCTTCTCCCAGAGCTGCTCGACGTCCGGCTCGCCGAAGACCTGGCGCGCCCAACCCTCGTTCGGAGCGCCGATGCCGCACCAGTTGACGGAGCTCTCCGCCATCTGCTGCATCCGGATCTGCATGACCTCCTGCTGCACAGCCCGGCCTACGCGCTCGCCGTCGACGTCGGCCATGAGATCCGGCTCGGCGTCGCCGAGGCTCGCGATCAGCGCATTGCCGCCGAACGACCCGACGAACACCTTCAACCACTCCGACGTGTACGTGAGCGCCTCGTCCGGGCCGAACTGGATCATCGCCTTCCGCGCGTGTGCGTCGCCGTAGAGGACGTGCACGTACGACGCCCCGGCGCGATAGGCCTGGCGGGCAAGAGCACGCGCGAGCTCGTGGTGCTCGAGATCGGGAAAGAGGAAGACCTCTTGGCCCTCCTGGACGTTCGCGCCCACGCGCACGACGAGGTCCGCGTAGCGCTCGAGACGGTCGTCCATGCGGCGATCCTACGTGGACCTCTTCTCTAGGATCGCGGCATGCAGGAGCTCCGTCCCGGTGTGTGGCATTGGCAGGCTCGCCATCCGGAGTGGTCGGAGGACGACTGGTGGCCGCCGCAGGTTTCCTCGTACGCGATCGAGCTCGGCGGGGAGCTCGTGCTCTTCGACCCGCTCTCCGTTCCCGACCAGCTGCGCGAGCGCGCCACCGCCGTCGTCCTGACCGCTCCGTACCACGAGCGCGACGCCCGCCGGCTCGGCCTCCCGGTGCACACACCTCCCGTAGACACGTGGCAGGACTGGGTCGAGAAGTTCGGCGTCGATCCCGACCGCGTGCGCGGCATGGAGAGCGACGACCTCGCCTGGCTGAGGGCGGGCGAGGGCGAGGGGCACTTCCACGGCCCCGGAACGTGGCCGTTCGGCATCACCGCGTACGCGGGCCGCGAGGACAACGATCTGATTCTCTGGCTGCCGGCGGTGTGCGCGATCGTCACGGGCGACTCGCTCTCGGACTTCGGGGAGGGGCTCGACATCCAGCTCGGCGGGCGGAAGCACGTGACGCGCGACGATGTCGCCCGGCGACTCCGTCCCTTGCTCGACCTTCCGGTCGAGCTCGTCCTGCCTGCGCACGGCGAGCCGACCGACCGCACCGCCCTCGAGCGCGCGCTGGTCGTCGACTAGGCCGCGCTCGCCGCCCGGGCCTCGTCGCGCGGCAGGCGGCGTGAGACCACCTGCGAGACGCCGTCGCCGCCCATCGTCACGCCGTAGAGGATGTCCGCGGCCTCCATCGTCCGCTTCTGGTGCGTGATGACGACGAACTGCGCCCGGTCGGAGTAGCGGCGCAGGAGCTCGACGAAGCGGCCGATGTTCGTGTCGTCGAGCGCGGCCTCGACCTCGTCGAGGAGGTAGAACGGGCACGGCCGCGCGAGGAAGAGCGAGAACAGGAAGGCGATCGCGCCGAGCGCCTTCTCGCCCCCGGAGAGCAGCGACAGCCGCTGGACGCGCTTTCCCGCCGGACGCAGCTCGACCTCGACCCCGGACTCCTCGCCCTCCTCGTCGGCCTCGGTCAGCCGGAGACGGCCCTCGCCGCCGGGGAAGAGCGTCGCGGCGACCTCCGCAAAGTGACGCTCGACGGCGGTGAAGGTCTCGTCGAAGCGGCGCTCGACCGTCTCGGTCAGCTCGGCACGGAGCTTCTCGAGCTCTTCGAGGCTCGCCTCGAGGTCGGCGCGCTGGGCCGCGAGCTCGTCGAGTCGCGCCTTCTCGGCCTCGTACTCCTCTTGCGCGAGGGGGTTGACCTGGCCGAGCGTCTCGCGCCGCCGCTCCAGCCGCTCGAGTGTTCCCGCGAGCGCGTCGCGGTCGTCGCCCTCGGCCGGCTCGTCTGCATTCGCATGCTCGAGCCGTCGCCGCGCCTCGTCTGCCTCGGCCTCGACCCGGGCCGCTTCGACGTCGACCGCCGAGACGGCATCCGAGGCCGCCGAGAGCTCCTGGCGCAGCTCGACCTCGGCGGCGCCCAGGCGGCGCAGCTCGCTGCCGAGCTCGCCGGACCGCGCCGCCCCGGATTCGACCTCTTCGCGCAGCGGCGCCTCGAAGCGCGCAGCGGCCGCGACGGCCGCCAGAAGCGCGCCGTCGAGCCGCTCGGCCGCCGCGACGACCCGCCCGAGCTCGTGCGGACGCGCATGCCGCCGCCCTGCTCGAACTGCCGCTTCGACCCGTGCGGCGTCAGCTGCCCGCGCACGCTCGGCAGTCGCGCGGGCGGCCTCGTCCGCCGCGTCGGCGGCGGCCACGCGGCTGCGAGCATCCCCGCGCAGGGCGGACAGATCGCCGGCGGTTGCCTCGGCAACGACGCTGCGGCCGCCGAAGCGGACGAGATCCCGCTCGGCTTCCGCCGCGCTCTCGGCGACCTCTGCAAGCTCCCGGCGCACAGCAGCCTCGCTCTCGCCGAGCCTGCGGAGCCGCTCGCCGAGCCCACTCGTCCGTTCTGCGCCTGCCTCGCCTCGCGCCCGCAGGGGAGCCTCCACGCGGTCGACGATCGCGTCGAGACCGTCGAGGGCGCGCGTCAGGCGTCGCGCGCGGTCGAGGAGCGCGGACAGGGTCGCGACGTCGGCGCGACGGATCCGGAGCCGCGGAGCGACCGTCGCGAAAGCCGCCTCCGCCTCCCCCGCCCGCTCCTCGGCCTCGACGGCCTTGCGCTCGGCGAACCGCGCCTGCTCGGCGAGCGCCGTCGCCTCTTCCGCGAGAGCTCGCCTCCGCACGTCGAGCTCGAGCAGCACCGCCTCGGCGGTCTCGCCCGCGTACCAGAGCTCGCCCCGGCCGGGGTCGTAGCCGAAGCCCTCGCGCGTGACCGCGGGCGTCGGCGACGCGAGCAGTTCGTCCTTCGCGACGACCGGCAGATCGACCAGCGTGCGCGGGTCGCGGCCGGTGACGACGAGGAGGGAGCCGAGGCCGAGCGCGGCCGCCCGCTCGAGCAGACGAAGCGCAGCCTGCGCGTCGTCCGCGAGGAGAGCCGCCGCCCGCGGGCCGAGAGCCGCCGCCACCGCGCGCTCGCTTCCCGCCTCGACCACGAGCTCCGCGAGGACGAGCCGCTCACCCTCTTCCGCGAACGCGCGCGCCGCGGGCGGGATCCCCTCCCGCTCGGCGAGCGACCGCTCGAGCGTCGCCAGCCGGTCTGCCGCCGTCCGCGCCCGCTCGGCGAGCGTGTCGCGCTCGTGTGCAGCCTCCCTCGCCGCCGCGCGCGCTGCCAGCGTCCGCTGCTCGAGCTCCTGTGGCGAAGGTCCGCCCCGCGCCGCTTCCGCCTCGGCCTCGGCGAGCTCGGCGCGTAGGCTCGCCGCGAGCCGCTCGGCCGCCTCCCGCTGGAGAGAGAGGGCCGCGGTCCTCGCACGCAGCTCGTACGAGACGGCGAGCGCCTCCTCGCGGGCCCCGGCCGCGCCCGTCAGCTCCTGCTCGATCTCCTGCCGCTCGGCGAGGACGCTCTCGAGCCGGGCCTCGGCGTCTGCGCGCGCGCCTCGCTCGGCGGCGAGGACAAGGAGAAGCGCCTGGCGGGCGCGGCCGGCCGCCGCCTCCCGCTCCACGGCGGCGCCGCGCGCCGCCTCCGCCGCTGCGTCCGCTGCCCGCTCGAGCTCTGCGAGGGCGAAGCCCGGCTCGCCGGCATCCTCCGCCGCCTCCCCCTGCCGCGCGCGCCCCCGCTCGAGCAAGGCGGTCGCCGACTCACGCCGCAGCTCGAGCCTCTCGGCCGCGCTCCGGAGCCGGTAGAGCGCCTGGAGCGCTTGCTCCCGCGCGCCGGCGGCGTCGGCGAGCTCCTCCTCGGCGCGCCCACGCTCGGCGAGCAGCGCCTCGAGCCGCGACGCCACCCCCGCACGGTCGGACGCGGACGCCGCCCGCCGCGCCTCGATCCCGCGCAACCGCTCCTCGAGCCCGGCGAGGTCGAGCTCGGCGATTCGGGCGCGCAGCCGCGCGATCTCGACCGCCAGCTTCTGTGCCCGCTCGGCCGCTGTCGCCTGCAGCGCGAGCGGCCGCAACCGCTTGCGTACCTCCTGCTCGACGTCGCGTGCCCGCTCGACCTGGACGGCTACTCGTGCGAGCTTCAGCTCGGCTCGATGGCGCCGCGCCTTGAAGCGGCCGAGCGCGGCGGCCTCCTCGATCAGCGCGCGCCGCTCGGCCGGGCGCGAGGCGAGGATGGCCTCGACCTTGCCCTGACTGATGATCGAGTGCATGCCCTGGCCGAGCCCGAGGTCGGCGAGCAGCTCGACGAGATCGACTCGCCGCACCGCGGTCCTGTTCACGAGGTACTGACCCTCGCCGCCGCGATGGAGCCGGCGCGCGACCGACAGCTCCGCGTAGTCGACCGGCAGGGTCCCGTCGGCGTTGTCGAAGAGCAGCTCGACCTCGCAGAAGTCGGCCGAGCCGCGGCCGCCGCCGCCGGCGAAGAGGACGTCGTCGGGCTTCTCCGCCCGCAGCTCGCTCGGGCTGAGCGAGCCGGCAGCCCAGCGGATGGCGTCGGAGACGTTCGACTTGCCGGAGCCGTTCGGCCCGACGATGACGCCGACGCCCGGCTCGAGACGGATCTCGACGGAGTCGGGGAACGACTTGAAGCCACGCAGCTTGACGGCGCGCAGATGCACCGCTGGGACCCTAAAGGCGCGGCAGGACGCTACTGGCGCGGCGAGTCGTCGTCGGAGCGCGTCAGTGCCGCATCCGCGTCCGCAGGCTGCTCGTCGTCGTCGGGGAAGATCTCGAGGATCCCGCGCGGAGCCGCCTCGGACTCCTCGGTCGCGCTGAGCCGCCGCAGGCGTAGCTCGCTGTTCTTCGGCCGCCGCTCTGCCATGAGCGGGACAGAGTGCCAGAAGCGGCGGCTACCTGCGAACGCCGGTCACGAGCAGGTACTCGCGCTCGTCGAGGAACGAGCCGTCGGGCTGCTTCCGCTCCAGGAAGTGCTGACGCGCCGCCTGCTCGAACTCGGCTCGGTGGTCGCCGTCGAGGTTGTCGAGCATCGTCTTCACGGGTCCGAAGCGCGGCGCGAAGAACTCCCAGGCGTGCTCGGGAGACTCGTCTTCCTGCCGCGAGATCCGCCGCTCGATCGACAGCTCGAACGTGCCGGCCAGCCGGGCGTGGACGTAGTCCTCCTGCCCCCAGGCGAGCGGGATGCCCGCACCGGGCGGAAGGGGCGGCTGGAACCGGGCGAACACCCTGAACATCTCGCCGATCGTGCTCTCGGGCGTCCAGGCGGAGAAGGCGAGGCGCCCACCGGGGCGCGTCACGCGCGCGAGCTCGCGCGCCGCTGCCTCGTGGTCCGGCGCGAAGATCATCCCGACCGAGGAGACGACGGCGTCGAAGCTCGCATCCCCGACATCCAGCTGCTCGGCGTCGCCGACCCGGTAGTCGATGTCGTAGTCGCCCGCCTCGGCTCGCGCCCTCGCCACGTCGATCAGCCGCGGCGAGAGGTCGATGCCGGTGACGCGGGCGCCCGCACGCGCGGCCAGCTCGGCGACGCTGCCCGCGCCGCACGCCACGTCGAGCAAGCTCTCCCCGGCCTGCGGCTCGAGCGCCTCGACGAGGGCGACGTGCATGTCGCCGATCGAGTCGGCGACCTCCTCGAAGGCGCCCGCCGACCAGACGGCGGACTGCATCTGCTTGAGGAGCGTGAAGTCGGGCATGAGCGCGAACCTACTCGGTCCGGGTAGCCGATTCCAGGCTCTCGATCGCCTTGCTCGCCGCCTCCTGCTCGGCCGCCTTCTTCGTCCTGCCCTCCCCGCGCCCGAGCTCCTCGCCGTCGACGACGGCGGCGCACGTGAAGCGCCGCTCGTGGGACGGGCCTTCCGCCGCGATCTCGACATAGGCGACACGCCGGCCGCTCCGCGCGAGCGTCTCCTGGAGCTCCGTCTTGTGGTCGACACGTGTCGTGACTGCGCGGTCGATGTGCGCGGAGAACGCGCCGACGACCGCCTCCTCGATGACCGCGAAGCCGTGCTCGAGGAAGAGCGCGCCGAGCGCCGCCTCGAGGACGGCTCCGATCACGCTCGGAGTCTCGGCCAGCCTCTCGACCTCCTCGGCGGGCGCCTCCGCCGCGTGCGCCGCGAGACGCTCGCCGAGACCGAGCTCCTCCGCGACCCGGGCGCACGTCTCCCGCGAGACGACGTGCGCGCGCGCCTTGGTCAGCCGTCCCTCGGGGAAGTCGGGATGCCGCTCGAACAGCGCGTGCGCCACGGCGAGCTCGAGCACGCTGTCGCCGAGGAACTCGAGCCGCTCGTACGACTCCGCGCGCTCGCTCGCCCACGACACGTGCGTGAAGACCGTCGCCGCCCGATCCGGCGGTAGGGCTCCGATCAGCTGCGCGAGGTCCGCGTCCGCGGCTACTGGTGCGCGGTGACGTAGTCGACGGCCTGGCCGACGGTCTGAATCTTCTGTGCGTCCTCGTCGGAGATCTTGATCCCGAACTGATCCTCGAGCTCCATGATCAGCTCGACGAGGTCGAGCGAGTCGGCGTCGAGGTCTTCCTGGAAGGAAGCCTCCTCCGTGATGTCCGCCTCGTCGATGCCGAGCTGCTCGGTGAGAACTTCCTTGACCCGCTCGTAGACTTCCTCGCGCGACGCTGCCATGTCACCTCGTTGTGTTGTCGGAGCTGGAAAGCGCCGCGATCATACAGTCTCCGCTCCCTGGCGCAGCCGGGCAGCGAGACGTCCGACGACGTCGTGCTCGACCCCTCGGGCGGCGAGGCGGATCGCGTTCGCGATCGCCGTCGAAGACGAGTTCCCGTGCGCGATGACGACGAGCCCGCGCAGGCCGAGGAGATAGGCGCCGCCGTACGTGTCGGGGTCGAGGCGCTCGCGCAGCCGACGGGCGGCTGGGCGGATCAGGAGGCCGCCGACAGCGCCGCGCGTCGTCGCACCGATCTCCTCCCGCAGCCCTTCGAGCAGCGTCCGGATCGTGCCCTCGACGGTCTTGAGCGCGACGTTGCCGGTGAAGCCGTCCGTGACGAGGACGTCGGCGGCGCCCGCGAGGATGTCGCGACCCTCGGCGTTGCCGCGGAAGTCGAGGTCGGATGCGGCGAGAAGCTCGTGTGCCGCGAGCGCGAGCCGGCTTCCCTTCTCCGCCTCCTCTCCGATCGAGAGGAGTCGCACCTGTGGCCGTACGACGCCGAGGATCTCCTCGACAAACACGGCGCCCATCGTGGCGAACTGGAGCAGGTGCTCGGGCCGGCAGTCCGCGTTCGCCCCGGCGTCGACGAGGACCGAGGGGCCGCGGCGGGCGGGAATCGGGACGGCGATCGCGGGGCGGCGCACACCGGGCACGCGCCGGAGCAAGACGAGACCCGCCGCGAGCATCGCCCCGGTGTTCCCGGGGGAGACCACTGCGTCGGCCTCGCCGTCGGCGACGGCCTTCACCGCGCGGACGAGCGAGCTGTCGCCCTTGCTGCGGAAGGCGTCCGCCGGCTTCTCTTCCATGCCGACGACCTGCGTCGTGGGAACGAGCTCGAGCCCACGGGTGTCGAGATCCGCCGAGCCGAAGAGGACGGGAACGACGTCGGCGGTGGCCGCTGCGAGCGCGCCCTCGATCACCGCGTCGGCGCCGCGGTCGCTGCCCATCGCGTCGACCGCAACCCTGATCATGGCCGAAGAGCTTACGGAGCCTGGATGCGGAGCGGCTCGACCTCGCGGCCCTTGTACGTGCCGCAGGTCGGGCAGACATGGTGCGGGCGCTTCGGCTGACCGCAGGTCGGGCAGACGTTGACCTTCGGCGCGCTGATCGCGTGCGTCGCGCGCCGCTTGTCGCGGCGGGACTTCGAGGTTATCCGCTTCGGAACCGCCATGCCGGCGGCCCACTATAGCCTGCGCCCGTGGACACGACCGAGATCCTCTCGCGCTTCGACGAGCAGATGCGCCGCAAGCCGGCCGGGCCGGACGGCCTACTCGTCGGCGACGGCTGGAGCGCCGTCCTCTGGCCGCCGGCCGACCTGAGCGTCGAGCCGCTCGTCGCCCGCATGCGCGAGATTCCCGGCTGGGTCGAGTGGAAGTACTACTCGCACGACGGCCCGGAGCTGCGCGACCGGCTGCTCGCTGCCGGCCTCGAGCCCGACGACGAGGAGACGGTCGTCGTCGCGGAGTCCGGGTCGATCCCGCCTCCGCCCCCGGACGTCGAGCTGCGGGAGGAGCCGGAGGTGTTTGCCGAGCTCGCGGAGCGCGTGTTCGGCCGGGGTCACGGCTCCCTCCCGGACAAGGCCGTCGCGGTGGTCGCGTTCGTCGACGGACAGCCGGTCTCCGGCGGTCGCGTGGATCTCGAGGAGGGGGTCGACTTCGCCGGCCTGTTCGGAGGCGTCACGCTGCCGGAGTTCCGCGGCCGCGGCCTCTACCGGGCGACGGTGGCGCGGCGGGCGGAGCTCGCGCGCGACTGCCGGCTACCGCTGGCTGTATGTCGACGCGCTGCCGACGAGCCGCCCGATCCTCGAGCGACTGGGGTTCGTCGCGATCACGACGACGACGCCGTTCCTCATTCCCCGCGCAGCTCGCTGAGCTTCTCCCAGCGCGGGTCGACGATCTCTTCGGCGTGCTCGTGCGGCTCGGCGTTGAGGTCCTTGCCACACACCGGGCAGAGGCCGGCGCAGTCGGCGCGGCAGAGGATCTTGTCCGGCAGGGCGAGCGCGATCGCATCGCGCGCCCAGGCCGAAAGGTCGAGCTTGTCGCCCTCGAGGTACTCGGTCCGCATCTCGTCGCCCTTCGGCTTCGTCGCCTCGTACTCACGCAGGCGGAGGGAGAGCGGAAGCTCGGCGTCGACGAGGCAGCGGAAGCATGGACCTGCCAGCGAGACGTCGAGCTCGAGCTCGAGCACCGTCCCACTCGAGGCGCGTGTCACGCCGAGCTCGGCGGAGGCGGGATTCGGCCGCGGCTCGTACGTCTGGCCGCCGAGCGCGAGCGGCTCGAGCTCGATCTCGACGCGCTCGCGCGCCTGATCGCCGCTGCGAAGCCGGAGCTTGCGCAAGTCGAAGCTCGTCATCCCGCCACCGTAGCGTGGCCGAGGGTCCTGCTCAGGGAACGATGCGGCGAAGAGTCGCGACTCCCAGCATGCGCCGTCCCCGCGCCTGCGGGGCGCGCGCGAGAACGAGCATCCCGACCGAGGCGAGGATGATCGCGCCGGCGGCGAGCTCCCTGCCGCCGACAGCCTCGCCGGCGAAGAGCCAGCCGAGCAGCACCGCGATCGCCGGGTTGACGTACGCATAGGTCGAGACAGCACGCTCCGAGTGCTGCTCCGCAAGAGCCAGCCGTACGCGGTGTAGGCGCCGATCGAGCCGACGACGACGAGGAAGGCGAAGGCGGCGAGCGAGCCGGCCGAGATCGCTCCCGGATGGACCTGTCCGACCTCTCCCGTAGCCGCACCCGCCACCCCGAGCAGCGCGGCGCCACAGAGCATCTGCATCGCCGTGGAGAGGAAGGGCGCGCTGGGCAGAGGCGCGACGCGCGCATAGGCGGAGCCTGCCGCCCAGGCGAACGCACCGCCGAGGAGGACCGCAGCGCCGACCGGGTCGATGTGGGCGCTCGGGCCGGCGAGCACCGCAACGCCGAGCAGGCCGCAGGCGATGCCGGCGAGCGCGCCGAGCGACAGCCGGACGCCGAAGATCGTCCGGTCGAGCAGCGCGGTGAAGAGCGGCACCGATGCGACGAGAAGCGCCGTGAGGCCGGAGGCGACTCGCTGCTCCGCCCACGCGACGGCCCCGGTCTCGACGAAGAGCAGCAGCCCCCCGACGATCGCGGCCGCAGCCCACTCCCGCCGGCCGGGCCGCGCGGCGGCGACATCGCCGCGCCAGAGCGACCAGCCGTAGAGGAGTCCGCCCGCGAGTCCGAAGCGCACCGCGAGCATCAGCAGCGGCGGCAGCGTCCGGTCGGCGACGGCGATCGCGAGGTACGTCGATCCCCACACGACGTAGACGGTCCCGAGCGCGATAGCAACCCTCGTCCTCATGGCTTCATCGTGCCGTGGGCTAGCCATCAGGACAAGTTGAGTTATCGTTCGTTTCAATCATGCCTGCTAATGAATGGCTGGGTGTCGAGCTGCGCCATCTCGCCGCCCTCGAGGCGGTGGCTCGAACACGTTCCTTCGGTCGTGCCGCGCGTGAGCTCGGCTACACGCAGTCGGCGGTGAGCCAGCAGATCGCCCAGCTGGAGCGATTGGTCGGCCAGCGGCTCTTCGACCGTCCCGGCGGCCCGCGCCGCGTCGAGCCGACGGAGGCAGGGCTGCTCCTGCTCCGCCACGCCAACGCGATCGTCGCGCGGCTCGACGCCGCCCGCGCGGACATGGCGGCGCTCGCAGAGGGAGCCGCCGGCACGCTGCGCGTCGGCATCTACCAGAGCGTGGGCGCACGCCTCCTCCCCGCCCTCGTCCGGCGCTTCCGCGCACAGTGGCCGCGCGTCGTGCGTGCGCGTGCGCGAGGAGAGCGACGCCGCCGACCTCCTCCCTCTGCTCGAGCACGGCGAGCTCGACCTCACCTTCGCCGACCTGCCGCTGCCCGCGGGCCCGTTCGAGTGGGCGGAGCTGCTGCAGGACCCCTACGTCCTCCTCGTGGCCGCCGATTCCGAGCTGGCCGCACTCGATGCGGCGCCGCCGCTACGCGAGGTGGCGAAGCTTCCGTTGCTCGGCCGTCGCAGCACCGGCGAACCGGAGCGATTCCTCGCCGGCCGCGCACCCACGCTGAATGTCGTCTTCCGCACCGACGACAACGGCACCCTCGCCGCGCTCGTCGCGGAAGGGCTCGGCGCCGCGATCGAGCCGCGCCTCGTCGTCGACCCGCGCGACCGCCGCGTGAAGTCGCTGCCGTTCGGATCGCGGATCCCCCCGCGGACGATCGTCCTGGCGTGGCACCGCGACCGCTACCGGTCGCCTGCGGCAGAGGCGTTCGTCGAGCTCGCGGTCGGATGTCGCCGACTACCTTGCGCCGCAAGACAGATTGAACTACCATGCAGTGCATGGCAGACGAGAGCCGCCGCAGCCAGATGCTCCGCGGAGTGCTCGACCTGTGCCTCCTCGCGGTCGTCGTCGACGAGCCCGCGTACGGCTACGAGATGACGCGACGGTTACGCGAGCGAGGCCTGTCAACCGTCGGGGAGGGATCCATCTATCCGCTGCTCGGCCGGCTCGAGCGCGACGGGTTCGTCGTAACGCACCGCGCGGCGAGCGACGGAGGCCCTCCGCGCAAGTACTACCGCGCCTCCCAGAGCGGACGCAGCGCCCTCGCCGAAGGAGTGCGCGCGTGGCGCGACGTCCGCGGCGAGGTCGACGCGGTGCTGGCGACGATCGAGGCGGAGGTGGCGTGATGACCGCGTTCGTCGAGGAGTGCCGGCAGGAGTGGAGACGGCTCGGCGTGCCGGATCTCCTCGCCGAGGAGATGGCGACGGAGCTCGAATCCGACCTCGCAGAGGCTCAGGCCGACGGCGTCTCCGCCACCGAGATACTCGGCGAGAGCGATCCGCGCCGCTTTGCCACGACGTGGGCCACGGAGCGCGGGCTCGTGTCGGAACAACCGCCGCGGAAGAGCCGGAAGCGCTTCTGGATCTGGCTCGCGGTCGGTCTGGTCCTCCTCTTCGCCCTGGTCGCCGCGTCGGTCGGCGCAGTGTTCGGCGTCAGCTCGGTTTCGATCGCGACGGTGCAGGCTCCTCAGCCTGTCCGCTCGCTCGTGATCCAGAACTTCGTCGGGCTGAAGGCGTGTCACGCCGAGCGGATCGCGCTGGAAGCGGGCCTCAACACGCGCAAGGTCCCACGTGGCCGCTGCAACGCAGTCGTCATCGCCCAGAGGCCGGCCCGCGGCACGCTCATCCCGTACCGGCAAAGGAAGCGAACGACCGTGACGCTGCGGCTGCGGGGCTAGGGCCTAGAAGCGCTCGTCTTCGGCGATGTCGCCGTTCGCGCCGAGGCCGGCGACGACGGACTCCTGCGAGCGCTCGTGGAGCCGCTCGCGGCCGCGCCGGACGGCGGTCAGGAAGCGCTCGAGGTTGACCTCGAGGGAGGCGAGCTGGTTGTCGGCCCAATCCTCCATCTCGAGCTTCATCTCGCGCGCGTTCCGCCGCGCCTCGTCGACGATCTCGTCCGCCTGCCGCTCGGCGAGCTTGACGATCTCCGTCTGCGAAGCCTCGCGCACGGCCTGCTCCCGCGCCTCGGCGAGCAGCCGGTCGACCTCGCGTTTCGCCTCCGCGAGCATCTCCTGACGCTCCTTGACGATCCAGCGCGCCTGCTTGATCTCCTCGGGGATCGTCGCGCGCATCTGGTCGAGGATGTCGTAGATCTCCTCGCGGTCGATGCGGACCTGGTCGGTGAGGGGAACTGCCTTCGCGTTGTGGACGAGGTCGTCGAGCTTGTCGATTAGAACGAGTACGTCCATGGGCTTTGCAGTGTAGCCCTCGCGTCGGCGGGCGCAATCAGAACCGGGCTGCGAGCCAATCGTAGATCTCGCCGAGCCGCCCGACGGAGATCGAGAGGTGCCCGTCCTCCTCGCTGATGTGCGCCTCGACGCCGGGAATTCGCTCGGCAAGCCAGCGACCGTGCGCGACGGGAACCATCATGTCCTGGACGCCCTGCCAGAGGAGCGTGGGGACGCGGATCGCGTCGAGGTCGAAACCCCACGGCTTCGTGAACGCGATGTCGTCGTCGCGCCAGCCCGCGATCCCCTGCGTGACGGCGCGCTCGAAACCTGCCTTCGCATGCACGGCGCGGTCGCCGGTGAGGACTGCGGCGTCGACCGGCGGCAGCAGCGACGCCATCAGCTCCTTGATCTGCTCCGGCTCGGCCGCTCGGCACTCGGCGGCCTCCCTCTCGAGATACGGCTCGAGCTGCTCCGCGCCTTCGAGCGCCAGCCGCGAACTCCGCGACGTTCTGCCTCCCCCATGCCGGCCATCCAGTCGAGCCCGTCCGCCGGATACGGCGTCGGCGAGGCGACGGCGCCGGCGGCGACGCAGCGGTCGGAGAGCGCGCCGCAGGCGAAGGAGTGCGGACAGCCTCCGGATCCGCCGAACGAGACATAGCGCTCGACCTCGAGCGCGTCGAGCACGTCCTCGATGTCGGCGACGACGTCGGCGACCGGACCGGCCCTGGCTTCGGCGTCGACTCGCCGTAGCCGGCGCGGTCGTAGCGTCACGACCCGGAGGCCGCGCTCGCTGCGCGAGCGCGAGGTCGGGCGGGTAGCCGAGGCCGCAGCCGGGCGTGCCGTGGTGCTGGACGACGACGTTGCCGCCGGGATCGCCCTCGTCGTAGACGTGCAGCGTGCGGCCGTCGCGGAGCGCGACGTCGAGCTCGCTCATTCCGGCCGCTCCGGCGTCCCGGGCCGTCCGTCGGGGAAGAGCTCGGCCAGCCGGCGCGCCACGGGCTCCGGCACGAGCGCGGACACGTCGCCGCCGAAGGACGCGATCTCCTTCACGCCGCTCGAGGAGACGAAGCTCACCTGCGGGCTCGCCATCACGTACACGGTCTCTACGTCGGGGGCCAGCGTTCGGTTCAGCTGGTTCATCTGGAACTCCCACTCGAAGTCGGAGATCACGCGCAGCCCCTTCACGATCGCCTTCGCGTCCCACTTGTGGGCGAAGTCGACCACGAGCTCGCGGAAGACGTCGATCTCGACGTTGGCGAGGCCGGAGAGAGCCACGCGGAGGAACTCGACCCGCTCCTCGACGCTGAAGGTCGGCTCCTTGTGGTGCGGCCTGCCGACGACGCCGACGACGACGCGGTCGAAGATCCCGGCCGCGCGGGCGATCACGTCGACGTGGCCGTTCGTGACCGGGTCGTACGAGCCGGGCGCGATCGCGGTGATCAATTTCCCGCTCCGGCGCCGCGCATGTCGGCGCCTCCGCTCCTGGGCGGCTCCGTCGAGCCTACGCCGCTCGCCTCGAAGAGCGTGACACGGGTCTGCCCGTACTTGCGGCTCGTGCGCAGCTGCAGCGGGAGCTCCGGCTCGACGCGCGCGTCCGTCTCGACGACGACGAGGCCGTCGGGGGCGAGCAGCGCCGGCAGATGGCGGGCGAGGCGTGGCTGGATCTCGGTGAGCATGCCGTAGGGGGGGTCGACCAGCACGAGATCGTACTCGGCGCCCGCGGCGGCCTCCCGTTCCACCGCCATGAGCGCGTCGCCCCGCACGACCCGCGCTCCCGTCAGGCGCAGCTTGTCGAGGTTGCGCTCGATCGTGCGCGCGGCCTCGGGATCGCGCTCGACGAAGACGCAGCGCTCGGCGCCGCGCGAGAGCGCCTCGATTCCGAGCGCGCCGGAACCGGCGAAGAGGTCGAGCACGCGCGCCCCGTCGACCGGGCCGACGAGGTTGAAGACGTTCTCGCGCACGCGGTCGGACGTCGGACGGGTGTCCTTGCCCGCGCGGCGCGGCGATCGTGTGCCCCTTGCGGCTGCCGGCGATGACGCGCACGAACGCGGATCGTAAGGAGGGCGGCCGGGCAGCCGCCCTCCTTACGCAGGTCAGTGGTTGCGAGAGCTGACCGGCTGGCGAGGCTCGGACTGCGCGCCCACGTGCGACGCGGCCGCCCCACCGCCGGCGGTCACGCAGCTCGCCTCGACCCCCTGGATGTACCACTCGGGCGAGGTCGTGACGTCGAGGCCCGTGGTCAGCCCGAAGGTGTTGCCGTTGTCCTCGGTGTACACGTAGCCGGCTGGGGCGAGTCCGTACTGCCGGATCCCGATCACCCCTTCTGCCTTGAGGCAGGTGGTGATGAACGTGTCGTCGCTCGTCACGGTCGTGTTCAGCGTCGCGACCGTCGAGGCCTGGCTGTTCACCTGACTCTGCAGCGTCTTGACCTTCGTGCTCAGCGCCGCGATCTTCTTGTTGAGCCCGGCAATCTGCGTCGCCGTGGCCCCTGCGTGCCGTTGGCTACCGGGCGCGGCCGCAACGTACGTTGCGCACGCCACCGCGACGATCGCGAGCACGACGAGGAAGCGCTTCATCTGGATCCTCCTCACGTCAAAGGAATGAGCCAGGCGCGCCTACCCGGTCACATCTTCTTTCATGCGGTCCACGACGCGCATGCGAGGATCCCCGCATGGCGTCGTTCTCCCTCGTCCATGGAGCGTGGGGTCTCGGCTTACAGTGGGACCTGGTCCACGCCGAACTGGAGGCGCGAGGGCACGAGGTGTTCACGCCGGACATGCCGTGCGAGGACATCGAGGCGGGTGTCGAGGAGTACGTGGCCGCCGTTCCCGCGTGCGACGTGGTGGTCGGCCACTCGCTCGGCGGCCTGACGATCCCGTACGTAGCCGCGGGCAAGCATGTCTTCCTCTGCGCGCTCGTCGGCGACACCGGCACCTGGGACGAGATCTTCGTGGAGGGGTTCGCGGCCGGCCGCGAGCGGGACGAGCTCGGGCGCTCCTACTACCCTGATCCGGCGGTCGCCGCGGCGGAGATGCAGTACCCGCCGGAGCACGCGCACCTCGCGACGCTCCTTCGGCACCAGGCGCCCTACGGCCCGCAGCCGCGGCCGGTCGAGCGGCCGGAGTACGTCGTCTGCACCGAGGACGCGGTCATTCGGCCCGACTGGCAGCGGCATCTCGCCCGCGACGTTCTCGAGATCGAGCCCATCGAGCTCGCCGCAGGTCACATGCCGATGCTGGACAGCCCGCGCGAGCTCGCAGTGATCCTCGACTCGCTGGCCTAGGCGAGCGCTTCGCGCTCGACCTCGGCGAAGAGCGCATCGGCCGCGTCAAGCAGCGGGCCCGGCCCGACCGACGGAGCGGCCGCGCGCGCCCGCTCGAGCAGCCCGCGGTCGCGGCGGAGGTGGGCGAAGCGGAGGTCGGAGAGCCCGGACTGTCGCGTGCCGAGCAGGGCGCCGCCGCCGCGCAGCTCGAGGTCGACCTCGGCGAGCTCGAACCCGTCGGTCGTGTCGACGAGCGCCTGCAGGCGCGCCTGGGCCGAGTCCGTCAGCTCCTCCTTCGCACGCGAGACGAGGAGGCAGTAGGACTGCTCCGCGCCGCGCCCGACTCGGCCCCGGAGCTGGTGCAGCTGCGCGAGCCCGAAGCGGTCGGCCTCCTGCACGATCATCACCGTCGCGTTCGGCACGTCCACGCCCACCTCGATCACCGTCGTCGCCACGAGCACGTCGAGCTCGTGCGACTTGAAGCGCGCCATGAGCTCGCGCCGCTCGGCCGTCTTGAGGCGCCCGTGCAGGCAGCCGACACGGAAGTCGCGCAGCTCGGCGCGCCGCAGCCGTTCCGTCTCGGCCTCCGCCGCGCGTGCGAGCGAGGTCTCGGACACCTCGATCAGCGGGCAGACGACGTACGCCTGCCGGCCCTCCCGGAGCAGCCGGGTGAGGCGCGTGTACGCCTCCGACGCGCGCTCCTCGGCGATCCAGCTCGTGATCACCGGCTTGCGCGAGGCGGGCGGCTTCTCGATCTCCGAGACGGCGAGGTCGCCGTAGACGGTGAGGGCGAGCGTGCGCGGGATCGGCGTCGCGGTCATGTGGAGGACGTGCGGCGAGCGGGCCGCGGCGAGCGCCGAGCGCTGCTCGACGCCGAAGCGGTGCTGCTCGTCGACGACGGCCACCGCGAGGTCGCGCAGCTCGACTCCCTCCTGGATCAGCGCGTGCGTGCCCACCACGACGTCCACGCCGGCGGCGACCGCGCGGTCGCGCTTCGGCGACGAGCTCGTGAGGAGCGCGCAGGTGACGCCGAGCTCGAGGCAGAGGTCGGCGACCGTGAGGAAGTGCTGCTCGGCGAGCGTCTCCGTCGGCGCCATCAGCGCTCCCTGGCGGCCGTTCTCCACGGCCCGGAGGAGCGCGTAGAGCGCCACGACGGTCTTCCCCGAGCCGACGTCGCCCTGGAGGAGCCGCTGCATCGGGACGCTGCGCGCGAGGTCGCCGTCGATCTCCCGGATCGCGCGCTCCTGGTACGGCGTGAGGGCGAACGGCAGCGCCTCGCGGTAGCGGTGGATCAACTCGCCCGGCTCGCCGAGCGCCGGCGCGAGCGTCCGCTCCCGTTCCGCGGCGCGACGGGCGATCCCGATCTGGAGGACGAGCAGCTCCTCGAACGCGAGCCGCGCGCGGGCCGCCTCCGCCTCGCCGAGGTCGCGCGGGCGGTGGACTGCGGCAAGCGCGTCGCGCTTCAGCGCCAGTCCCTCGCGATCGCGCAGCTCGGCGGGGAGCGGATCGGGGAGATGGGCGGCCAGCGGAAGGGCCGCGTCCACGACGCGGCGCACCGTCGGCGCGGCGATCTCCTCCGCCGCCGGATACACGGGCGCGAAGTCGGCGGTGGCGCGCGTCTCCCCGAGGTCGTACGAGCGCGGCTCGAAGCCGAAGCGGCCGAGCTTGCCGCGCACGCGGACCTGCGTGCCGGGCAGGAGCCGGTCGGCGAGCCAGGGCTGGTTGAACCACGTGACGCCGACCGAGGCCGTGCCGTCGTCGACGCGCGCAACGACGCGGGTCCTCCGGCCGCGCGATGGCCGCTTCTCGACCTTCAGCACCTGCCCCGAGACGACGACCTCCTCCCCCTGCCGGAGCTCGGCGATCGGTACCTCGTCAGCCGCCGTCTCGTAGCGGCGCGGACGGTGCTCGAGCACGTCGCGGACGGTGTGGAGGCCGAGCTGCCCGAGCTTCCGGCGCAGCGTCGCCCCGACGCCCGGCAGCGACTCGAGGCCGAGCTCGAGACGCTCGGGCCTCGGCGCACGCGGCGTCCGCGGCCAGGCCCCGGGCGGGTCCAGGCCGGCAAAGGCCGTCTGTCGACGGGCAGCTGTCATCGTCCGCGGCACCGAGCGAGCGGAGTATCCCCGCCGGACCGGACGTCAGCCGAGAGGCGCGCCGTCGTCACGGACCCAGAAGAGCCCGAGCGTGCCGGGGCCGGCGTGCGCGCCGATCACGGCTCCGAGCTCGACGACGCGCTCGAGCTGGGCACGCGGCCGCCGCTCGCGGACGAGCCTCTCGAGCTCCGCAGCCCGCTCCGGCGCAGCGGCATGCGCGACGGCCAGCCGCCACTCGGGCCCGTCCCGCGTCTCCGTCTCGAGGGCCGAGACGAGCTCCGCGAACGCCCGTTGCTCCCCGCGCACCCGTTTCACCGGTACGACCTCGCCGTCGCGGATCGAGAGGATCGGCTTCACCTGCAGCAGCGTGCCGGCGAAGGCTGCCGCCTTGCCGATCCGGCCGCCGCGCGCGAGGAACTCGAGCGTGTCGACCGTGAAGAGGAGCCCGCGCTCCCGCCGGTAGCGGGCCACGAGCTCGTCCACCTCCTCGTCGGTCGTGCCGCGCTCGAGCCGTCGCTGGACGGCGAGGGCGAGCAGCGCGATCGACGCGGACGCAGTCTCGGAGTCGATCGCCCGCACCCGGCCGTCGTCGAGCTCGGCGGCCGCCGTCTCCGCGCTCGCGAGCGTCCCGGAAACCTTGCCCGAGATGTGGAGGGAGATGATCCGTTCGTAGGCGGAGAGCTCGCGGTAGCAGGCGAGGAAGTCGCCGGGCGTGGGCTGCGAGGTGGCCGGGAAGTCGCTCTCCGCACGCAGGCGCCGATAGAACTCCTCCGCCGAGATGTCGACGCCGTCGCGGGCGCTGTCGTCCCCGAAGCGGACGTAGAGCGGCACGACGCGCCAGTTCGGAAAGCGGGCCTCGGCATCCGGCAGATCTGCCGTGGAGTCGAGGACGATCGCCGTGTTCGCTGCCGTCAGCTTCATGCCGGGACGGCGTCACGGATGGCGGCGACGATCTCGTCGAGCTCCTGGTCCTTCGTCAGGCAGGTGACGGCTCCGGCCGCGACGAGCGCCTCGCGTTCATGCTCGTTCGCGGTAGCGGTGAGCGCCACGACCGCTATCCCCGGAACCTCGTCGAGCAGCGCCGCCGTCGCCTGGATGCCGTCGACCGCGGGAAGCCGGTAGTCCATCAGGACGACGTCCGGCCGGTGCTCGAGCGCGGCCGCCAGCGCGCCCCCGCCGTCGCCGACGGCCCCGACCACCTCTAGCTCCGCTCGCAGCCCGAGCAGCAGCTCGAGCGCCTCGCGGAACACCTCGTTGTCCTCGACGAGGAGGACCCGCACACGCCGCATGTCTGGACAGACTATTCCGCTCCGAGCAGGAGCGGGTAGTGCGGCTGCCCGCCCTCGTGCACCTCGATCTCGAGCTGCGGATGAGCCGCGCGCAGGCGTTCCAGGAGCTCGTCGAGCGGCGGCGCCTCGGCGCCCGCGAGGAGCGTGAGGAGCGAGCGCGGCCGGTCGAGGAGCCGCGCTGCGACGGCGAGCGCGACGTCGAGGAAGAGCTCGCCGCCCGCAACCGGGTCGCCGTACGCCAGGCCGAGCCAGTCGCCGTCACGGATCGCGAAGCCGTTCAGCTCGACGTCGCGTGAGGCCCGCGTGACCTCTCCCGCCCCCACCGCCGCGGCGAGGTCGCGCATCTCGGCTGCGTTCTCGGCGGCGTCGCGCCCGCCGTCGTACGCGACGAGGGCGGCGAGGCCCGCCGGGATCGAGTCGGTCGCGACCACCTCGACGGGCCGGTCCGCGTGCTCGGCCGCCTGCTCGGCGGCCAGGCGCGCGTTCGGATTGTTCGGGAGGAGGATCCCCTCGTCCGCCTCTAGCTCACCCAGTGCCGCGAGAAGCTCGGCGGTCGACGGATTCGCGCTCTGGCCTCCCTCGACGATCCGGATGGGGCCGACGGGCTCGGCGAGGCTCTCGAACAGGAGCCGGTTGCCTTTGCCCGCGACGACGGCGACCACGCCGCTGCGCGCGAGCCGGGCCGGAACGAGGGACAGCCGTGCCTCCCGCCGCTCCTGCTGCTCCTGCATGTTCGCGATCTCGACGCCCTCGATCGTCCCTGCGACGGTGCCGAGCGAGAGCGCGGCGCCGGGGTCGTCGGTGTGGACGTGCACCTTCAGCGCGCTCTCGTCGCCGACCACGAGCAAGGAGTCGCCGAGCCGCTCGAGCTCGGCCTCGAGCGCCTCGCGGTCGAGGTTCGTCCCCTCGACGACGAACACGGTGCAGTAGCGGTAGCGAGACGGCTCGAGGTGGATCGCGTCCGGGCCGGCGATCTCGGCGACGACCTCCGGCGCCTCGGGCACGGGCTCGCCGGCCACCGCCGACGCGACGCCGCGGAGGAGCTCCACGAGCCCGGCGCCGCCGGCGTCGACGACCCCCGCGTCCCGGAGGATCTCGAGCTGCTCGGGCGTCCGCGCGACCGCATCCTCGCCGGTGCGAACGAGCTCGACGAGCAGGTCGCCGATCGGGGCAGTCTCGCCGCGCGCGCCGCTCCGCCTCCTCCGCTAGCTCGCGGACGACCGAGAGCATCGTCCCCTCGACCGGCCGCCGGACGGCCCGGTAGGCGGCGTCCGAGGCTCCTCGCAAGGCCCGAGCCGCCAGCTGTGCCTCGATGCCGTCGGTCGCCTCCGCGAGCACGTCGGCGGCACCTCGCACGATCTGGGAGAGGATCACGCCGGAGTTGCCGCGCGCGCCCATGAGCGCGGCGCGGGTCACCTCATGCGCGAGCGCCGGCCGGTCGGAGGCCTTCGACTCGGCGACCGCCTCCGCGACCGCGCGCACCGTGAGGACGAGGTTCGTTCCCGTGTCGCCGTCGGGGACGGGATAGACGTTGAGGTCGTCGATCCGGCCGCGGCTCGCTTCGAGCGAGGCGAGGGCCGCGCCGACGAGGCCGCGGACGCGCTCAAGGTCGGCGACTGCGCTCATGCTCCGGTGCGAACGTCGTCGACGTGCACCTCGACCGCGCGTACGGGCAGTCCGGTCAGGCGCTCGACCTCGTAGGCGACACGGTTGCGGACGCTCGACGCGACCTCGGCGAGATTGAGGCCGTACTCGACGACGACGTGGAGGTCGATCGTCACGTCGCCGTCGTCGCGCCGGATCGAGATCCCGCGCGTCCGGGTGCGGCGCCCACGCGCGAGCCGCCCTCGCAGAGAGCCCTTCATCCCCACGACTCCGTAGCACTCGAGCGCCGTCTCGGCCACGATCTGGGCGATCGCCTCGTTCGCGATCGTGATCCGGCCGAGCGGAGAAGCAAGCGTGCGCGCCGCCTCCATCGTTCTGATTCGACGCTATTGCTGCAGAGGCGGTTGCGCCAGAGACGTCCGAAGCCCACATATGGCTGGAGGACTGCGTCTTCCGCGACCGGCTCGGTCGCTCGGACAGCGCTAGAGGGCCTTCTGGACCTTGCCGGCCTTGAGACAGCGCGTGCAGACGTACGCCCGCGTCGGCTTCCCGCCTAAGAGCATGCGGACGCGCTGGAGGTTCGGCTCGAAGCGGCGCTTCGTCGCCACCATCGAGTGGCTCCGGTGGTTGCCGAAGCCGGGCTTCTTGCCGCAGATCGAGCAGACCTTGGACATCGGCGGCCCAGGATAGCCGAAGGGTCCCGGCCTCTTACGAGCCCTGGAGGAGGATCGTGTGGAGCGCCCACGCGTCCCAGTCCTCGGCGATGCGCCCGTCCTCGACGCGGAGAAAGCACGCGCCCGCGGTGGAGACGCGCCTTCCGGTGGCCGGCGCGCCGAAGAAGTCGCCGGCGTGGGTCGCTTCGGCCGTGACGTAGACGGCGACCATGTCGGCCTCGACCAGCGCGTGGACGACGCGATACTCGACGTCCGAGAGCGCCGAGTTCACGGCGGCGAGCTGGCGGAGGAACTGGTCGGCGTCGAGATCGGCCCTCGGCGCGTGGTGGACGTAGTCGTCCGCGAGCAGCGACCGCAGCTCGCTCTCACGCTCCGGCGCGTACCAGAGCTCGACGAAGCGGTGTGCGATCTCGACCGGCTCTACCGGAGACGTCACGCCTTGTTCGACTGGGCTCGGAGCTGCCCGAACAGGTCCGCCATCTCGAGCGCCGTGCGCGCCGCCTCCGCACCCTTCTCCGTCCGCGCCCGCGCCTGCTCCACGTCGTCGACCGTGAGAACGCCGAAGGCGACCGGGACGCCGGTCTCGAGGCCGGCGAGCTGCAACCCCGAGGCGGTCTCGCTCGCGATGTAGTCGAAGTGCGGGGTCTCGCCGCGGACGACGCAGCCGAGCGCGACGACGCACGAATAGCGGCGCGTCTTCGCGAGCGCCATGGCACCGATCGGTAGCTCGAACGCGCCCGGCACGGGCATGACCGTGATGCGCTCCTGCAGCACGCCCGCCGCTTCGAGCGCACGAAGCGCCGCTGCGAGCAGGAGGTCGGAGATCTCGCCGTTGAAGCGGGAGACGACGACGCCGACGGTACGGTCGGAACCCGACGGCGAGCCCTCGAGCACCGCGACGCCGCCGGGGATCACGAGCTCGCCGGGGATGTGGGCGGTGAGGGCCGGTTCCGGCTCCGCCTCCGCCTCCACTGCCGGCTCCGGCTCGAGCACCGGCTCGGGCTCGGGCTCGACCTCCGGGGCGGGCTCGGGCACGAAGGCGGGCTCCTGCGCCGTCTCCTCGACCGGGGCAGGCTCCGGCTCCACGTATGACTCCGGCTCCAGGTATGGCTCCGGCTCCAGGTGAGACTCGGGCTCGGGCGCGCGCTCCGCTTCCGGCTCCTGAACGGGCTGCGGCTGCGGCCACCCTGTCGACGGCGCAGGCGGCGCCGCCGGCTCCTGCGCGTCCTCCTCGTCCGGATCGCCCGGCCAAAAACCGCCTGAACTCATTCGCCCTCCGACTCGAACTTGAGATCCTGGTGATGCAGCTTGTGGCCGAGCTTATCCCGCTTGGCGGCCAGATAGCGCACATTCTCCGGACGCGGCGGCATCTCGATCGGCACCTGCTCCGTCACCTTCAACCCGTAGGCCTCGACGCCGGAGACCTTCTTCGGGTTGTTCGTGAGCAGCCGCATCGTCGTGATCCCGAGCTCGGCGAGGATCTGGTTGCCGATGCCCCACTCGCGCTCGTCGGCGGCGAAGCCGAGAGCGAGGTTGGCGTCGACGGTGTCGAGGCCGTGCTCCTGCAGCTCGTACGCGCGAAGCTTGTTCAGGAGGCCGATCCCGCGCCCCTCCTGCGCCATGTAGAGGAGGACGCCGCGCCCCTCCCCCGCGATCGCGCGCGAGGGCGGCCCCGAGCTGCTCGCCGCAGTCGCAGCGGAGCGAGTGGAAGACGTCGCCCGTCAGGCACTCGGAGTGGACACGGACGAGGACGTTCTCGCCGACCTCGCCCAGCACGAGCGCGAGGTGCTCGCGGCCGGTGAGCGTCTCCCGGAACGCCGTCGCTGTGAACATGCCGTGCTCGGTCGGCAGGTGCACCGTCACGACGCGTTCGACGAGCTTCTCGGTCCGCCGCCGGTACTCGATCAGCTGGGCGACCGTGATCATCCGCAACCCGTGGCGCTCGCAGTACGGCACGAGGTCGGGGACGCGGGCCATCGTGCCGTCCTCGTTCATGATCTCGCAGACGATGCCGGCGGGGACGAGCCCTGCCAGCTGGGCGAGGTCGACGGCCGCCTCGGTCTGGCCCGCGCGGCGCAGGACGCCGCCGTCCCGCGCGCGGAGCGGGAAGACATGGCCCGGCTGGACGAGGTCGTGCGGAGTCGAGGCGGGATCGATCGCGACCTGGATCGTGTGGGCGCGGTCGGCCGCCGAGATTCCGGTCGTCACGCCCTCCCGTGCCTCGACCGAGACGGTGAAGGCGGTGCCGAGACGCGCCTCGTTCCGCGGCGTCATCGGCGGCAGGCCGAGCTGCTCGCAGCGCTCGCCGGTGAGGCAGAGGCAGACGAGCCCGCGCGCGTGCGTGGCCATGAAGTTGATCGCCTCGGGCGTGGCGAACTGGGCCGCCGCGACGAGATCCCCCTCGTTCTCGCGGTCGGGGTCGTCGACGACGACGACCATCCGCCCGTTGCGGATCTCCTCGATCGCCTCCTGGACGGTCGCGAAGGGAGTGACGGCCGAGCTCACGGCAGCCTCGCCGGCAGGAGCCGCTCGACGACCTTCGCGAGCACGTCCGCCTCGAGGTTGACCTCGTCGCCGGCGTCGAGCCCGGAGAGCGTCGTCTCCTCGAGGGTGTGCGGGACCAGCGCGACCTCGAAACCGTCGTCGTGGAGCGCCGCGATCGTGAGCGAGACACCCTCCACGGCGATCGAGCCCTTCTCGAGGCAGTAGCGGAGGACGGCCTCGGGGACGTCGAACCTGACGCGGTGGCCGCCGTCGCCGTCCTCGCTCGAGAGGACACGGCCGACCGCGTCGACATGGCCCTGCACGAAGTGGCCGCCGAGCGGCTCGCCCACCCGCAGAGCCGGCTCGAGGTTGACAGGGCTTCCCGGTGCGAGCCGCCCGAGCGTCGTACGCGAGAGCGTCTCGGGGACGACGTCGAAGGAGATGCGGTCGGCGCCGGCCTCGACGACCGTGAGGCAGACGCCGGCGATCGAGACGGAGTCGCCGACCGCCACGCCGGTGGCCGTCTCCGGAGCTTCGAGCACGAGCCGGGCCCCGTCGAATGCGGCTACCGACCCCACCTCACGGACGATTCCGGTGAACATCCCCACTAGCGTAACGGTGCGGGTTTGCCGTACCCGCGTCCGCAAGCGCGCGGAGGCGCCGCCCGCCCGCGGGAGGGATGCTGCTGGACGCAGGCGGGCCTGTGGCTGCGACTCCCCACAGGCCCGCCGCTTCTGCTCACGGCTCGTGCAGGTACGCCTCGACGAGCACGTCCTCGCCCGACAGCTCGGCATGCAGGTGGAGCAGCTCGAGCGGAGACGCGAGCTCACCGAGCACGTGCGGGCCATCTCCGGCGAGCACGGGCGCGACGAAGAGGAGCAGCTTGTCGACGAGCCCCGCCGCGAGGAAAGCAGTCGCGAGCGTCGGCCCGCCCTCGAGCAGGAGCGACTGGACGCCCTCCGCGGCAAGCGCGCGCAGCTCGTCCTCGAGCCCCCCGCTCCGCAGCTCGAGCTCCGATCCCTCGGGCAGCGGGCCGCGCCCGAAGGCGAGCCTCCGCGGCTGGTGGAGCGCCTCGACGCCGCGCGCGTCGAGTCGCGGCGCGTCGGCCCGCACCGTCCCCATTCCCACCGCGACCGCGTCCGAGGCGGCGCGGAGCTCGTGCACCCGCCGCCGCGACTCGTCGCCGGAGACCCAGCGGCGGCCGGGAACCGCCGACCCGCCCGTCGAGCGTCACGGCCGCCTTGTAGGTGACGAACGGGCGTCCGCGGGACTTCCAGACGCGCCACGCCTCGTTCTGGCGGCGCGCCGCGAGGTCGTCGAGGAGCTCCACCTCGATTCCGGCGGCGCGGAGCCGCTCGATGCCCCGTCCGTCGACGAGCGGGTTCGGGTCGCGAGCGCCGACGACGGCGCGCGCGATCCCGGCCGAGGCGACCGCGTCCGCGCACGGCGGCGTGCGACCCTGGTGGGAGCACGGCTCGAGCGTGACGTAGAGCGTCGCGCCGCGTGCCTGCCCTCCCGCCTGCTCGAGCGCCGCCACCTCGGCGTGGCGGACGAGGTCGTACTCGTACCATCCCTCCCCCACGACCGCGCCGTCGCGGACGACGACCGCGCCGACGAGCGGGTGGTCGCCGACCTTGCCCCGCCCGCGCTCGGCGAGCTCGAGCGCCCGCTCGAAGTGGCTCACGCCAGCGCCTGGACCAGGCTGCGATAGGCCCGCGCCAGGTCCTCGCCTCCGAAGATCGCGGCGCCGGCGACGAACAGCGTCGCGCCCGCGTCCCGCACGTCGCCGAATCGTCTGCTCCTCGATCCCGCCGTCGACCTGGACGTGGACACCGTCCGGCAGTGCCGCGCGCAGGCGCCGGATCCGGTCGACCGCCTCCGGCATGAACTTCTGCCCGCTGTAGCCGGGATGGATGCTCATACAGAGGACGAGGTCGGCCTCCGCCGCGACGGCGGCGACGTCCTCCGGCTCGCTCGCGGGACTGAACGCGACTCCGACCTGGAGCCCGTGCTCGCGCGCTGCGACGATCGTCGCGGGAACGTCCTCGACGGCCTCGTAGTGGAAGGTGGCGCTGTCGCCGCCTGCGCTCGCGATCTGCGGGAAGTGCCGGGTCGGGTTGTCGACCATGAGGTGACAGTCGAGCACGCCGCCCAGCTCGTGCACGAGCGGCGCAATCGAGGCGAGCACGATCGGGCCCATCGTCACCGGCTCGACGAAGTGACCGTCGCCGACATCGAAGTGGAAGACGCGGCAGCCGGCCCGCAACAGCGCTTCGACCTGCTTTCCGAGCCGGGTGAAGTCGGCCGCGTAGAGCGACGGCTCGATCTCCATTGTCCGGATCCAGTCACGCCAGGCCACGGCCAGACGATCGTACGGCCTTGTTCAGTCCCGGGCGAGGCGGGCGACGAAGAAGCCGCTCGTGCCGTGCAGGTGCGGGAGCGTGAGCAGGAACTCGGGCCGCGACGGATGGACGAACTGCGGCCACTCCTCCGCGAGCGGCAGCACGCGGAGCCCGCTCGCGTCCACGACCGCCTCGCACTCGTCCGGGTTCGGCGTGCAGACGGAGTAGACGAGCGTGCCGCCGGGTCGCACCCGTTCGGCGGCCGAGCGCAGGAGCGCGAGCTGGAGCTCGGGGAGCGGTCTCGCGCGCCAGCGGAGGTCGGGGCGCGAGCCGAGGACGCCGAGTCCCGAGCACGGGGCATCGACGAGCGCGCAATCGAAGCCGCCGAGCTCCGGCGGCAGCGCCGTCCCGTCCGCTTCGAGCACCTCGACGTCGGGACGGCCCATGGTCGCGAGGTTCACGCGCAGCTCGCGGGCGCGGCCGGGATCGACGTCGACCGCCGTCACCTCGCCGCGCAGCTGTCCGGCCTTGGCGCCCGGCGCCGCGCACAGGTCGAGGACGCGCTCGCCGTCCCGCGAGCCGACGCAGAGGGCCGCGAGCTGCGAGCCGCGGCTCTGCGGCCAGATCCGCCCTTGCGCCACGAGCGTCTCGTCCACGCGCCCGACCCGGAACGCGCCGGGAACGTCCGTCCGCTCGGCGCCCGGCGGGGGCTCGCCACCTACGAGCCGCACGACCGTCTCGAGCGGCTCGTTCATCGCCCGCATCAGCGCGAGCGCGCCGGCCTCCCCTACGACGCGCACGAACGTCCCGTGGATCCAGTCCGGATACGACTCCTTCAGCGGGCCGTCGGGCAGGGCGGCGAGGAGCGGCCGGATCCCCTCGGCGAGCCGCCGCAGCACGGCGTTCGTGAAGGGGACTGCCCGCTCGAGCCCTGCGCGGCGGACGAGCTCGACCGACTCGTGCACGGCCGCGTGCGGCGCCACGTCCGTATAGCCGAGCTGGTACGCGCCGAGCCGGAGCGCCGCCCGCACCGGCGGGTCCAGCTTCCGCACCGGCCGCCGGCCCAGCGTCTCGATTGCGTGATCGAGCGTCCGCACGCGCTGGACCGAGCCGTAGGCGAGCCGCTGGGCGAGCGCACGATCGCGCTCGTCGAGCCGCTCCGCCGCGCTGCGGAAGGCGCGATCGGCGTAGGCGTCCTGCTCGAAGACGCGCAGGAGGACCTCGTACGCCGCAAGCCGCGCCGGGCTGATCACGAGCGGCAGACGAGGATCGCCCAGCCGAGCGCGTCGCGTTGCCAGCGAACGTAGCGGTCGCGGTAAGCGGCGCCGAGGGCGCGGAATTCGTCGGCCTGCGCATGGTCCGGGTTCGCCTCGAGCCAGCGATCGAGCGTCTGCCAGTGGAGCGACTCGTAGCGGTCCCAGTCGTCTTCGGAGGACGCGATGAGCGAGACGACGCGCACGCCGGTCGATTCGGCGCGCTCGATGGTCTCCGGCAGCGGGAGCCAGTCCTCTTCGTCAATTCGCTTGTCTGCGTCCAACCCGGGCTCCGGCGGCAGCGGCCAGCTGCGCCAATACGGCTCGCCGACCCCGAGGAGCGGCGCTGCCGCGCGGAAGTGCTCGAGGGTCGGGACGAGGCCGCCGTAGACGAACGTCGCACCGAGGCAGAGCGCGGCGTCGTAGCGGCCGAGCTCGAACGTTGCAGCGTCGGCCTCGACGAGCTCGATCCGATCCTCGAGCTCCGCCTCCCTGATGCGTTGCCGCGCGGCGGCGAGGAACTCCGGCGCGCGCTCGACGCAGGTGACCCGGCAGCCGAACTCCTGTGCGAGCAGGAGCGCCGGCCCGCCACGGCCGGAGGCGACGTCGAGCACGTGCGACTCCGGCCCGAGACCGAGCCGCTGCCCGAGCAGCCGGATCTTCTCCGCGCTCGTGGGGTTCTGGATCTCGTGCTCCGACTCGACGACGGCATGCCACCAGGTCATCTGCGGCCTCGCAGATACGCGTCGTACGCCATGCGGCGGCCGCCTGCCGGCTGCACCTCGAGCGGCTCGAAGGAGCCGTCCTCCCCCACGCGCGCCCGCCAGACGATCAGGTCGCCGAGCCGGGCGCCGATGTGGGGCGAGAGGGCGCGCACCCGGTTCACGCGCTCCTGCGGCGGCGCGGCCGGATCGAGCTCGCGGTCGGCCGGTCCGATCTTCTCGGCGTACGTGACCCCGTCCTCACCCTGGGGGACGAACGAGGGCGAGCCCTCCGCGAGCACGCGGTCGAGGAGCCGCGCCGCCACCTCCGCCGCCCGCGCGTAGACCCTGCCCGCGTCGTCGTCCGGCGCGATCGGGAAGGCCTCCTGCGCCGCGACGGGGCCGGCGTCGAGCGCCTCGATTGTGCGATGGATCGTGACGCCTGTCTCCTCCTCGCCCGCCATCAGCGAGCGCTCGACCGGCGCTGCGCCGCGCCAGCGGGGCAGGAGCGACGGATGGACGTTGAGCCACAGGCCGCGCTCGAGGAGCTCGTTCGGGACGAGCAGCCCGTAGGCGCACACGACGACGGTGTCGGCCCCGAGCTCGACCGACGCGTCGAGCCGGGCCGGCTGCGAGACCGCGATGCCGAGCCGCTCTGCGACCTCCTTCGCGGGCGGCGCCGTCATCCGGCGGCCACGCCCGCTCGGCGAGTCCGGGCGAGTCAGCAACTGCACCACGTCGTGCTGCGCCGCTAGTCGCACGAGCACGTCGGCCCCGAACGGCGCGGTTGCGGCGACCGCGATCCGCCGCCCAGCCATCGGTCCGCTACCCGAGCACGATGCGCGGGCGCAGGCTCGCGAGCGCCTCGCGTCGCGCCTCGGGCGTCGTCCGCTCGAGGATGAGGACGCCGTCGAGATGGTCGGACTCGTGCTGCGCGACGCGCGAGTAGGGCTCCTCGAGCTCGTACCGCACGCCGGCGCCGTGCTCGTCCTGGCCCGCGATCGTGACCGTGGCGGGACGCTCGATCGGCAGGAGCACGCCCTGGATCGAGAGGCAGCCCTCGTCCTCGACGGTCGTCTCGTCGCTCCGCTCGACGATCTCGGGGTTGGCGACCACGGCCACCTCGTCCTCGCCGACGTGGAAGACGAACACTCGCTGCAGGACGCCGACCTGCGTGGCGGCGAGGCCGATCCCGTTCGCGTCGTGCATGAGGAGCTTCATCCGTTCGGCGAGCCGGCGCAGGCCGTCGTCGAACTCCTCCACCGGCCGCGCGACCATCTTCAGCGCCGCGTCCGGGTACTGACGGATCTGGGCGAGAGCGAGCCGTCGCCGCGCCTCGCGCTCGGGGTCGAGCTCCTCCTCCTTGACCTGTCCCTCGATCTGCGTCATCGGTCGGCAGAGTACCCTCGCACAGGTGGATCCCAGGACGCTCCGGGAAATCATGGGCCAGGGCGCCACGAGCCCGGAGACGCCGCGCGAACGGCGGGAACGGGAGGCGCTGGAGGCGGATCTCGAGTCGAGCCCCGTGCGCGGGACGCCGCTGCGGCAGCGGATCCGGAACTTTCGTCCGGATGCCGAGTCGGCGGTGCGGGCGCTCAGCGGGCCGACGATCTGGATGCGCCGGCTGCGGGCGATCGAGGACGCGACCGAACAGCACGAGCTGCAGCTCGCGGAGACGTGGCGAAGGCTGGCGGAGGAGCTCCGCGATCCGGCCGAGTTCGCGGCCGCCTGGCGCGAGCTCGCGGGCAACTGGAGCTTCGCGCAGGTGAACGAGCTGGTCGAGCGCCACAACCGGAATTTCCCGGCGGAGGCGCGCCTCGCGATGGATCCGCGCACGCGCGACTTCGTCCGCGTCAACGGCCGCTCCTACGAGCGGCAGCCGCTCGACGCGGACTGGATCCTCGACCGGTTCCCGCCGGAGCGCGCCGCAGCGCTGCGCGGCTAGCCCGCCGACGACGCGGCGACGTCGCGCGTGCAGAACGCGCACACGCTCGCCTCGACCGGGATCTGGCTCAGGCAGTGCGGACATTGCCGCACCGTCTCGTCCACCGGAGGCTCCGTCTTCAGACGTGCTCGCAGCGCGTTCGTCGGCTTGACGACGAGGAAGAAGACGACCGCTGCGATGAGCACGAACGCGATCAGCCAGTTGAGGAAGTCGCCATAGCGAAAGACGCTGTGGTTGACGGTGAACGTGAGGTTGAAGAAGGCCTGACTGCCGACGATGGCGCCGATGAGCGGCGTGATGAAGTCGCGCACGAGGGCCTGGACGACGGTGGCGAAGGCGCCGCCGATCACGAAGGCGACCGCGAGCTCGACGAGGTTGCCGCGGAGGATGAACTCCTTGAAGTCCTTCATGATGCGAGCCTAGTACTACAGGCTTTGCGGGTCGACGTCCACCACGGCGGTCAGGCCGGCGCGGCGCATGGCGGGGGCCGCCGCGGCGAGCAACGACGCCGCGCGGGACGCGAGCGCCCGCGGCTGATCCGTCTTCCCGACCAGCTGCGCGCGGTGCCGGCCGCGGAGACGGAGCAGCGGCGCAGGTCCGAGCAGCTCGAAGCCGTCGAGGCGCGCCTTCAGCTCCTCGAGCGCCCGCGTCGCAGGCGCGAGCTCCGGTCCGGAGACGAGGATGCGGACGAGATGGCGGAACGGCGGGTAGCCGAGCGCCCGCCGCCGCTCGAGCTCGCCGGCCAGGAAGCCGGCGACGTCGTGCCGCGCGGCATGCTCGACGGCGCGCGAGTCCGGCTGGAAGGTCTGGACGAGGACGCGGCCCGGAGCGTCGCGGCCGCTGCGGCCCGCGAGCTGGGTGAGCAGCTGGAACGTCCGCTCCTCGGCGCGGAAGTCCGGCAGTCCCAGCCCCGTGTCGGCGTCGACGACCGCGGCGAGCTCGACGCCTGCGAAGTGGTGCCCCTTCGCGACCATCTGCGTGCCGAGGAGCACGGCACGGTCGGCGCGCGCGAAACGCTCGAGCGCGTCACGCAGCTCCGCGGGCTTGGCGACGGCATCGGCGTCGAGGCGGATCCGCTCGAGCTCGGGCACATGCTTGGAGAGCTCGCGCTCGAGCCGTTGCGTGCCGGCCCCGATCCGCGCCAGCTCGGGCGAGCCGCAGGCCGGGCAGGTGTCTCCGGCGGGCTCGCGCGCGCCGCAGTGATGGCAGCGGAGCGAGCCGTCACCGTGGAGCGTGAAGGCGACGTCGCAGTTGGGGCAGCGGCGCGTGGCGCCGCAGGCGCGGCAGTGGAGGGCGGGCGCGACTCCCCGCCGGTTGAGGAGGAGGATCGCCTTCCCGCCGTCCTCCGCGAGGCGCCCGAGCTCCGCGAGAAGCGGCGCGGAGAGCGGATACCCCGACTCGCGCCGCAGATCGACGACGCGGACGGTCGGCATGGGGGCCGCGATGCGGCCGCCGAGCTCGAGCCGCTCGAGCGCGTGCCACGACTCGGGCCGCGGCGTCGCCGAGCCGAAGACGGCGACCGCCCCCTCGAGCGCGGCGCGCTTGGCGGCGACCGTTCGGGCGTCGTAGCGCGGGTCGGAGTCCTGCTTGTACGAGGCGTCGTGCTCCTCGTCGACGCAGATCACGCCGAGCGACGGCAGCGGCGCGAAGACCGCGGAACGGGCGCCGACGACGACCGTGGCCTCGCCCTCGAGGATCCGCTCCCGCTCGTCCCGCCGCGCGGCCTCGCTCAGGCCCGAGTGAAGCAGCGCGACGCGGTCGCCGAAACGCGCGCGGAAACGGCCGAGGGTCTGCGGCGTGAGGGCGATCTCCGGCACGAGGACGATCGCGCCGCGGCCGGCGGCGAGGGCGGCCCCGCACGCGCGGATGTAGACCTCCGTCTTGCCGCTCCCGGTCGCACCGGCGAGGAGGACGTTGCCGCCACCGCGCGCGAGGAGCTCCTCGATCCGCTGCAGCGCGCGCTCCTGCGAGTCGGAGAGCCGCGTCGGCGCGGCCTCGGCCGGAAGGGCTGCCGCCGCCGTGACGTTCCGGCGCTCGCCCCGGCGCGAGGGCAGTTCCGGCGCGACGAGCGAGAGCGCGCGCGCCGGTGTCGAGCCGTAGTAGTCGGCGAGCCAGAGGGCGAGGTCGACGAGCGCCGGTGGAAGGCTCTCGACGATGCGCTCGGCCGCGACCGGGTCGACGTCCTCCGGCGCCTCGACGTCGAGCTCGACGGCGACCCCGCGACGGCGCGCATGGCCGAAGGGAATGGCGAGGACGGCGCCCTTCTCCGTGCCTTCCGGGACCTCGTACGTGAAGGGACGCGCGAGGGCGCGAGCGCTGACGAGCGGGTAGACGGAGGCGAGGCGCGCCACGGTCCCGAGCGTAGTCAGGGGTATGGTCGGAGCCGGGCGATGTCGCAGTTCCAGTTCGATCCCGTGACGTACCTGGCGACGATCCACGAGGACATCGCGCGTTACGACGAGCTCCAGGAGGAGACGGCGCGCGCGACGGACGGCCTTGCGGCGGCGGCGATCCTCGAGCTCGGCACAGGCACGGGCGAGACGACGAGACGGCTGCTCGAGCGCCATCCCGATGCGCGAATCGTCGGGATCGACGAGAGCGAGCCGATGCTCGCGGTCGCGCGCGAGGCGCTGCCGCGAGCCGACCTGCGCGCGCAGCGGCTCGAGGAGCCGCTGCCGGAGGGTCCGTTCGACCTCGTCGTGTCGGCGCTCGCCGTCCACCATCTCGACGCGGCGGGAAAGCAGGATCTCTTCCGGCGCGTCGCGGCGGTGCTCGCGCCCGGCGGCCGGTTCGTGCTCGCGGACGTCATCGTCCCGGAGGATCCGGTGGACGCGCGTATCCCGCTCACCGCCGACTACGACCGCCCCGACCGGCTCGACGACCAGCTCGCGTGGCTCGCCGACGCGGGACTCGAGGCGCGCGCCGCCTGGGTCGCGGGCGACCTCGCGGTGATCGAGGCCGATCTGCCCGGCGAGTCGTAGCCCGTTTGGGGGCATGACAGCGGCACTGTCGCTCTCCTATGCTCGCCCGATTACCCCCAAGAAGGAGGAAGCCATGCGCCAGCCGTTGCGTGTGGGACTCGTACTGGCAGCGCTCGCCGCGGTCGCTCTCGCCGCGACGCACCTCTCTCCGGCCGCGAAAGGCTCGGTTACGCGGGCGGAAGTCACCTCGGGCGACGTGTACGCGTACAGGTTCGACGACATCCTGACGCTCACCGGATCGAGCGCCTCACCGAACAACGTCATCACGACGACGACGCTCCCTGCCGGGTCCTACGTGATCACCGCCAAGCTCGTCGCGTTCGGCGGGAGGCGCACCTACTCCCGTGTCGTCTGCAGCGTGGAGCTCGGCGTCTCGACCTTCCCGCCGCCGCCGGGGTCTCTCGTCGACAACACCTCCACGACGGTCGGGATCAAGAGGGGAGCCTCGGAGGACCAGAGCGTGAGCCTGCTGCTGGCGGGCACGCTCACGAGCCCAGCGCGGGCGCGGCTCGACTGCTGGCCCGAGGAGACGACCGGCCCGCTGCCCAGTGTCACCGAGGCGAGTCTCGTCGTCTTCCCGGTCTCGTCGATCAGCGGGTAGCTCCGTTGCGCTCGAGCGCGGCCGTGCCCGGCAACCCGTCGGGTACGGCCGCGGCGGGTGCTACACCCCGGCCGCGGTGACCACGAAGTCGGTGGCGAAGCCGAGCACGACGCCGACGAGCACGAGCCAGGTCACGAGCACCGGGTGCCCGTACTTCCGGTTGACGGCGAACAGCTCCTGCACGACGTAGAGGATCGAGCCCCCGGCGACGGTGAAGAAGACCACGGCGACGGCGTCGCTCGCCCACGCCTGCCCGACGACGGTTCCGAGGAACGTCGGACCACCGCCGATCAGGCCTAGCAGCCCGAGCAGCCGCCAGCTCGGCCGGATCCCGGCGCCGCTCAGCGGGCCGCAGATCCCGAACCCCTCGGTCGCGTTGTGCAGGCCGAAACCGATGATCAGCGTGACTGCGAGCCCGATCTCGCTCGCAGCCGCAGCCTGGCCGATGGCGAGTCCCTCGCCGAAGTTGTGGACGCCGATCCCGACCGCGATCAGGAAGGCGAGCCTGACCGCCGGATTCGTCAGGTCGAGGCGCTCCCGCGCGACGAACTCCTCCACCGCGGCCGCGCCGGGGCCGACGAGCGTCGACGCGCGCCGTTCCCCGCGCCGCTTCATCCAGGCGTCGTAGTAGACGAGGCTCATCAGCCCGCCGACGAAGCCGACGATGCCGAGCGCCGAGAGCTCGCTGACGCGCCCCCAGTGGTGCGCGTGCAGCGCGGAATCGATCGGGTCGACCGCGTTCGACATGACGTCCCAGAACAGGAAGACGAGGATCCCGGTGGCGAGCGCCGAGAGCCCTACGCGTGTGCCGGCGCCGAGGCCGCGGATCCGCGCGACCGGCAGGCCGAGGAAGATCGTCGCGCCCGCGACGGCACCGAGCAGGAAGATGTGTCCGGTCGACATACGGCTGGTGGCGCATCCCCGCGTGTAAGGGAACCCTTACACGCAACGTCCGGGGCAATATAGCGGCATGCCGGCCGCCGGACACTCCGTCGACGAGTACCTCGAGACGATCTACTTCCTCGCCTTCCCGATCGGCGAGTACACGCCGCGCGGCGCCGGCTCGCCCCCGCTCGCCTCGCGCGTCGCCGAGATGCTCCACGTCTCTCGCGCGTCGGCCGGGGAGATGCTGAAGCGGCTCGAGGCGGAGGGGCTGATCGTGCGTGGGGAGCGCAAGGAGGCGCTCCTCACCGAGTCGGGGCGCGAGCGGGCCGAGCGGGTCGTGCGCAAGCACAGGCTGATCGAGCGTCTGCTCACCGATTTCATGGGCTACACGGGTGCGGAGGCGCACGAGCGCGCCGACGAGCTCGGCGACACCTTCGACGACGACATGATCGAGCGGATCGACGAGAGGCTCGGTCACCCCGACCGCTGCCCGCACGGCTGGCCCGTCGACCCGCAGGTCGAGCAGACCGAGAACGCGGAGCTCGCGCCGCTCGCCACGCTCGACCGCGGCTCGCACGCCACGATCGTCCGCCTAGCCGAGCACGACGGGGATCTCCTCCACTGGTTCTACGACCAGGAGCTCGTACCCGGGACGGAGCTCGTCGTCGAGCGAGCCGACCCGGCCGCCGACCAGTTCGTCGTCCGCGCACACGGCGGGACGCGGGCAATCTCGGAGAAGGCGGCGGCCGGGCTCTTCGTCAGGCCGGCGTAGCCGACTCGGCTGCCAGGCCGGCGGCCGCACGCAGGGCGGCGGCGCGATCGGTGCGCTCCCAGGTGAAGTCGGCTTCCTCGCGGCCGAAATGGCCGTAGGCCGCCGTCTTCGCGTAGATCGGGCGGCGCAGGTCGAGATCGCGGAGGATCGCAGCCGGCCGCAGGTCGAACTGCTCGCGGACGAGCTCCTCGATCCGCAGCACCGGGATCGCCTCCGTGCCGAACGTGTCCACGAGCACCGAGAGCGGGTGCGCGACCCCGATCGCGTAGGCCACCTGGAGCTCGCAGCGCTCGGCGAGCCCCGCCGCGACGACGTTCTTCGCTACCCACCGCGCGGCGTACGCGGCCGAACGGTCGACCTTCGTCGGATCCTTGCCGGAGAAGGCCCCGCCGCCGTGCGGAGCGGCGCCGCCGTACGTGTCGACGATGATCTTGCGCCCGGTGAGACCGGAATCGCCCATCGGCCCGCCGATCACGAACTTCCCCGTCGGATTGCAGTAGACGAAGTCGCGGTCGTGCTCGAGCCGGCGCTGGTCGTAGAGATCTTTCGGCAGGATCGGCTCGATCACGTGCTCGACGAGATCGGGCTTGAGCAGCGTGTCGACATCGAGCCCTTCGCGGTGCTGCGTCGAGATCAGCACTCGCTCGATCTCGACGGGCCGCTGGTGGCCGTGCTCGTCCGTCTCGTAGCGGACCGTGACCTGCGTCTTCCCGTCCGGCCGCAGGTACGGGAGGACGTCCGCCTTCCGCACTTCCGACAGCCGCCGCGCGAGCCGGTGGGCGAGCATGATCGGGAGCGGCATCAGCTCCTCCGTCTCGTTCGACGCGTAGCCGAACATCATCCCCTGGTCGCCGGCGCCGAGCCGGTCGAGCGGGTCGGAGTCGCCGTGCTGGTTCTCGTAGGACGCGTTGACGCCCTGCGCGATGTCCGGCGACTGTCCCTGAATCGCCACGATCACGCCGCACGTGTCGGCGTCGAAACCGAACTTCGCGCGCGTGTAGCCGATCTCGTGGATCCGCTCGCGCACGAGCCGGGGGATGTCGACGTAGATGTCGGTCGTGATCTCGCCGGCGACGACGACGAGGCCGGTCGTGATCAGCGTCTCGCAGGCGACCCGCCCTTCGGGATCTTCGGCGAGGACCGCGTCGAGGACGGAGTCCGAGATCTGGTCGGCCATCTTGTCCGGATGGCCCTCCGTCACCGACTCCGAGGTGAACGAGAAGTCACGATGCGCCATGGCCGCAGGTTACCGGCGAAGAGCTGCGCTCTTCGCCGGTAGGGATCGAACTGCGCCAACGGGAGAGCGTGGTCTCCCGCCGGCTCCGTGCTGAGAGCGTATTGGGGCCGTTTGGGTTCTGAGCCTTCTCCCGGCGCGGGCGAGCAGGCTGCGCGTGCTCACCCGCTGGTTCGCGGCGGCGTAACGCGCCGTTACGCCGCCGCCCGAACGCCAAGAGGGTTCCAAGCCTTCAACCATCCTTCGGTCCAGGGCCGGAGGCTAAGGCCCGCGCAGCAGACTTAGCCGCAGGCCGCACCGCGCTCGCGCCGGCCTCCGCCGCGCGCGAGCGCACCACAGCAGCCCCCCATCCAGATCACCCCCAGAGAAAACAGCACGGAGCGGGCCGGAAACCACGCTTTCCGGCCCGCGCAGTCCCTTCAAAAGCGAGCGAAGCCGCAGGCTTCGCGAGCTCACTCCTCGGTCGGCTCACGCCCCATGAGGCGCGCGAGCAGGTCGGCGATCGTCTGGCCGGAGAGGACGGCGCAGACACCTTCCGTGATCGGCAGCTCGACGTCGAGGCGGTGCGAGAGGTCGCGGAGGATCGGCGCGGTCGTCAGACCCTCGACCGTCTGGCCGATCTCCGCCACCGCCTGGTCGGGGGTCAACCCCTGCGCAATCAGCTCCCCGGCGTGGCGGTTGCGCCCGTACCGGCTCCAGCACGTCACGACGAGGTCGCCGATGCCGGCCAGGCCGGCGAACGTCTCCGACCGGGCCCCCGCCGCCTCACCGAGCCGTGTCATCTCCGCGAGCCCCCGCGCGATCAGGGATGCCTTCGCGTTGTCGCCCAGCCGCAACCCGTCGACGGCGCCGGCGGCGAGCGCGATCACGTTCTTCGCGGCTGCGCACAGCTCGACTCCGACGAGGTCCGGATTGACGTACGCACGAAAGAGGGTCGAGTTGAGCGCGTGCTGGAGCTGGCCGGCGAAGAAGCCGTCCTCGCTCGCGACCACGGCCGCGGTCGGCAAGCCGTCGGCGATCTCCTCCGCCATGTTCGGGCCGGACAGCACGGCCACCGACCGTCCGCGGACGCGGGTCGAGAGGCGCTCGCCCGTCTCCGGGTCGAGCCCTTTCGCAAGGCTGAGCACCGGCGCGTTGCCGGGCAGCGCTTCGGCCACCTTCCCGAAGGCATGGCTCGGGACGGCGATGACGACCACGTCCGTGTCTGAGGGCGCGTCGGCGAGCGCCACCGCCTCCGCCTGGCTCAGGTCGACGCTCTGCAGGTGGCGCGGATTCCAGCCCGTCCGCGCGATCGCCTCGGCCTGCTCGCGGGAGCGGCAGGCGAGCACGACCTCGTGGCCGCGATCGAGGAGGACGCGCGTGAACGCCGTGCCCCACGAGCCAGCCCCGACGACCAGGAAGCGCATGCGCGGAGCCTACGACCTCTGCACGAAGTCGATCGAGACGGGAACGCCTTCGAGGCCGAAGCGCTCGCGCAGCCGGTTCTCGACCCAGTAGCCGTAATCGCGGGTCACGAGACCCGGATCGTTGACCGAGAGGCGGAAACGCGGCGGGCGGACGCGGACCTGCGCGCCGTAGAGGAGGTTGAGCCTCCGCCCGCGCGGCCCGCTGGGCGGTTGCCGCGCCTCCCGCAGCTCGGCGAGCGCGCGGTTCAGCTCGGCTGTCGGGACCCGCGCCGTGTGGCGGTCGAACAGCTCGGCGATCCCGTCGAGGAGCCGCTCGAGCCCGCGGCCCGTGTTCGCGGAGACGGCGACGAACGGCGGCCGCTGGCGCAGGCGCCGGCGCAGCTCGCCGCGGACGTCGTCCACCATGATCGTCGTCGCGTCCCACTTCGAGAAGACGACGAGCGTGGAGCAGTCCGCGCGCCGGCGCGACATCGGCGACGGCGATGTCCTGCTCGACGATCCCCTCCGACGAGTCGATCAGGACGAGCGCGACGTCGGCCCGCTCGGCCGCCTCGAGCGAGCGCAGCTCCGAGTAGTACTCGATCCCCTGGCGGTGCCGGCGCTTGCGGCGCAGGCCGGCCGTGTCGATGAGCACGTAGGTGCGCCCGCCACGCTCGAGCACCGTGTCCACGGCGTCCCGGGTCGTGCCGGGGATCTCGCTCACGAGCACGCGCTCGCGGCCGAGGAGCGCGTTGACGAGGCTCGACTTGCCGACGTTCGGCCGCCCGAGGATCGCGACGCGGATGGCGTCGTCCGGCACCGTCGGCCGCTGCGCCGGGGCGATCCGCTCGAGCTCGCCGACGATCCGGTCGAGCAGGTCGCCGCTCCCCGTGCCGTGGAGGCCCGAGATCGGAATCGGGTCGCCGAGCCCGAGACGGTGGAGCTCGAGCGCGAGCGGCTCCTGGCCCGGCTCGTCGATCTTGTTCGCGAGGACGAGCACCGGCTTGCGCGCCTCGCGCAGGATCTGGGCGACCTCCTCGTCGCCCGGCGTGATGCCCGCGCGGGCGTCTACGACGAAGAGAACGAGATCGGCCTCCGCGACCGCCTCCCGCGCCTGCGTCGCGATCGCCCTGGTCAGGGGCGTCCGGTCGGCGATGTCCACGCCGCCCGTGTCGACGAGGACGAAGCGCCTGCCCGTCCACTCGCACACGAGCTCCTTCCGGTCGCGTGTGACGCCGGACGTCTCGTGCACGACGGCGGCGCGCGACTCCGTCAGGCGGTTGACGAGGGTCGACTTGCCGACGTTGGGGAAGCCGACGATCGCCACGGCCCCGAGTAGCGGCGAGGGAGGCGGAGCCGGCAGCTCGGCCGCGTCGGGCTGTTCCGCTTCCTTGCTCACTCGGGCAGCGTGACGTGCGCGGCTTCGGGGCGCCGCGGTGGCTCCGCGACGCGCGGCCGGCCCGCCTCGTGCAAGTCGCGCAGCCAGACCCAGAGGCGGTACAGCTCCGCCTCGATCTCCTGCGAGGCCTCGCGGTAGCCTTTCGCGCCGCGCGGCAGGCCGGCGAAGCGCATCGGCTCGCCCCACGCGATCGAGACGGGCGCGAAGTTGCCGAGCTTCCAGGTCTGCGAGCCGTGGATCGCGCCGCAGATCACGGGAACGTCCTCCTGCAGCGCCACCAGCGCGGCGCCCGGCTGCACCTGCCCGGGAACACCGCTCCGCTGTCGCGTCCCCTCGACGAAGACGCCGAGCGCCTCCCCCTCACGGACGACCTCGCGCATCCGCCGCACGGCCTCGCGGTCCGACTCGCCGCGCCGCACCGACAGCGTGCCGAAGGCGCGGATGACCTGCCCGAGGCCCGGCACGACATGAGCCTCGACCTTGGCGAGGAAGTAGAGGTGACGCCGGCACACGTAGCCGACGCACGGGATGTCGATCCAGCTGAAGTGGTTGAACGCGAGGACGACGCCGCCGCTGCGCGGGATCCGCTCGTCGCCGTACGAACGAAGTCGCGTCGCCAGCGCCGCCGGGAGACCGAGCACCGGACGTCCGAAGACCCAGGCGACGTCGTGGGCGTTCACGCGGCGGGGAAGCGCTCGCGCACGAGCGCCTCGATCCGGTCGACGACGTCGCCGACCTCGAGGTTCGTGGTGTCGATCTCGGTCGCGTCGTCGGCCGGCTGCATCCGGGCTGCGTCGCTCTCGTCCCGCAACCGCAGATCGGTGGCGAGCGCGTCCGCGCCGATGCCGGGCCGCTCGGCCATGCGCCGCTTCGCCCGCTCGTCCCGGTCGGCGACGAGATACACCTTCACCTCCGCGTCGGGCAGCACCACGGTGCCGATGTCGCGGCCCTCGATCACCACGTCGCCGTCGTGCGCGAGCTGGCGCTGCCGCTCGCGCATGACCTCGCGCACCGCGGGATGGCGTGCGACGACCGGCACCATCCGGTCCACTCGCGTGTCGCGGATGGAGGATGTGACGTCGGTCCCGGCGATCCAGATGCGCTCCCCGTCGGCGAACCGGACCGGCTGCTCGCGCGCCAGCTGCGCGAGCCCCTCCGCGGCGCCGAGGTCGAGCCCGCGCAGCATCGCGAGCCAGGTGAGGGCGCGGTACATCGCGCCCGTGTCGAGGTAGCGGAAGCCGAGCCGCTCCGCGAGAGCGCGCGCCACCGTGCTCTTGCCCGCGCCCGCGGGCCCGTCGATTGCCACTATCACCCGTGCTTCACCGCCTCGTCACCGACTCCAGCAGCTCGTAGAAGCCGGGGAAGCTTATAGCTGCTACCTCGGCGCCCTCGATCGTCGCGCCCTCGCGCGAGGCGAGACCGGCGACGGCTCCGAGCATGGCGATCCGGTGGTCGCCCCGTGCGTCGATCCGACCGCCGCGGAGACGCACCGGGACGCCGGTGATCGTCCAGCCGTCCTCGCGCGAGTGGATGCGGGCGCCGAGCGCGCGCAAGCCATCGGTGACCGCCTCGATCCGGTCGGTCTCCTTCACGCGCAGCTCGCGCGCGCCGCCGATCCGCGTCTCGCCCCGGGCGTGCGAGGCGAGGAGCGCGACGAGAGGCAGCTCGTCCACGAGCGCAGGCACCTCCGCGCCGCGGATCTCGGTGGCGACGAGCTCGCCCGCCTGCAACTGGACCGAGGCGACGGGTTCGCCGCCTGAGCGGCGGCGGTCGAAGACGGAGACCCGTGCGCCCATCCGCTGGAGCACGTCGAGCAGCCCCGTGCGGCGAGGGTTGACCCCGAGATCGTGGATCGTCACGTCACTGCCGGGAACCAGGGCTGCGGCCGCGAGCAGCGGCGCCGCCGAGGAGAAGTCGCCGGGGACCAGCACCTCGTCGAGCCGCAGGGCGCCTGCAGGGTCGACGGACACCGAGCCTGCACGCCGCCGCACCCGCACGCCCGCCGCCTGCAGCATCAGCTCGGTGTGGTCGCGGGTGGCGATGCGTTCGACGACCGTCGTGGGGCCGTCGGCATTGAGGCCGGCGAGGAGGATCGCCGACTTCACCTGCGCGCTCGCGACCGCGGGCTCGAACTCGTTCCCCCGCAGTCCCGCCGAGCCCCGGACGACGAGCGGCGCATGGCCGTCGGTCGTCTCGACTTCGGCGCCCATGCGACGCAGCGGCTCGGCGACCCGCTCCATCGGCCGCGTCGAGAGAGACTCGTCGCCCGTCAGTGCGAACTCGCCCTCCTGCCCGGCGACGACCCCGGCGAGCAGCCGCATCAGCGTTCCCGAGTTGCGGCAGTCCACCTCCCCGGCCCTCAACCCGCGCAGGCCGACACCGTGCACGACGACCTCGTCCTCGGCGACGTCGTCGAGTTCGACGCCGAGCGCCCGGACGGCGTCGAGGGTCGCCTGCGTGTCACCGGAGCGCCCGAAGCCGCGGACGTCCGTCTCCCCCTCGCCGAGCGCGCCGAGCAGCACCGCCCGATGGGAGATCGACTTGTCGCCGGGCACCGCGACGTGGCCGACGACCGCCGTCGCGGGCTCGACGTGCATTGGCTAGCCGATCGTGCGTCCCATGAGGGACGCGAAGGCGCGGATCTCGGCCGCGAACTCGCCGAACTCGTGGGCCGGGATCTGCTGCGCGGCGTCGCAGAGGGCCTCCTCCGGCCGCGGGTGCACCTCGACGATGATCCCGTCGGCTCCGGCGGCGACGGCGGCGCGCGCCAGCGGCAGGACGAGGTCGCGCCGCCCGGCAGGGTGGGACGGATCGACGATCACGGGCAGGTGCGTCTCCTGCTTGAGCACCGGGATCGCGCCGATGTCGAGCGTGAAGCGCGTCGCGGTCTCGAAGGTCTTGATCCCCCGCTCGCAGAGGATGACCTCGGAGTTGCCCTCCTTGACGATGTACTCGGCCGCCATCAGCAGGTCCTCGACGGTGGAGGAGGGGCCGCGCTTGAGTAGCACCGGCTTCGGCGCGCGCCCCACCTCGGAGAGGAGCGAGAAGTTCGACATGTTGCGGGCGCCGATCTGGATCACGTCGGCCGCCTCGACGACCGCCTCGACGTGGCGCGGGTCCATCAGCTCCGTCACGAGCGGCAGGCCGGTCTCGTCGCGCGCCTCCTTCAGGATCTCGAGCGCCTCTTCCCCGAGCCCCTGGAACGCGTACGGCGAGGTGCGCGGCTTGAAGGCGCCCCCGCGGAGCATCGTCACGCCCTCGGCGGCTACGGCGCGCGCGGTCTCGAGCGTCTGCTCCCGCGTCTCGACCGTGCAGGGGCCCGCGATGAACCCGAACCAGCGATCGCCGATCCGCCGTCCCCGCACGTCGATCACCGTCGGATCCGGCGAGAGCTCGCGGGAGACGAGCTTGTACGGCTTGAGGATCGGCAGGACCTGCTCTACCCCCGCATAGCCTTCGAGCGGCAGCGTCGCGAGCAGCTCCCGCTCGCCGATGGCGCCGATCACCGTGACCTCGCGGCCGGGGGTGACGAGCGCGGAGCAGCCGGCCTCCTCGAGGCGCGCGACGACCTCGTCCACCTGCTCCTGGGTGGCGCTCGCCCCCATCACGAGGATGAGCTCCGGTGCACCGACGACTGCCATTGGCGAAGCGAAGGGTACCCCGGTATCCTCGCCGCCAATGCAACAGGTCGCCGGCAGCTGGTGGTCGCAGTCCGAGCGGTAGCCCGGCCGTCCAGCCGTGCCCGCTCCTCGAGACCTCCCGCCGGGAGGTCTTTTCGTATCGTCAGGAGCACTCGATGACCGAACACGAACCCAAACCGCGCGTCTTCTCCGGCATCCAGCCGACGGGTGCCAAGCACCTCGGCAACCACATCGGCGCGATCCGCCAGTACGTCGCGACGCAGGAGCAGGGGGATGCCTTCTTCTGCATCGTCGACCTGCACTCGATCACGGTCGGCTACGAGCCCGCCGACCTCCGCGAGTCGACCCTCTCGCTCGCGGCCCTGCTCGTCGCGGCCGGACTGGATCCGGAGCGGTGCACCCTGTTCGTGCAGAGCCAGGTCGACGCACACGGCGAGGCGGCGTGGCTGCTCGGATCGGTGACGAGCTTCGGCGAGCTCCGCCGGATGACGCAGTTCAAGGAGAAGGCGGAGCACCAGGAGTTCGTCTCGGCGGGCCTGTTCACGTACCCGGTGCTCCAGGCCGGCGACATCCTCCTCTATCAGACCGACATCGTCCCGATCGGCGAGGACCAGCGCCAGCACGTGGAGCTGACGCGCGACGTCGCCGAGCGGTTCAACTCCCGCTTCGGCGAGACCTTCACCGTGCCGCGGGCGGTCTTCCCGGAGGTCGGGGCGCGGATCATGGACCTGCAGGAGCCGACGAACAAGATGTCGACGACCGGCGGCACGCCGCAGGGAACCGTGCTCGTCCTCGACGAGCCGGACGTGGTCCGCCGCAAGTTCAAGTCGGCCGTGACCGACTCGGGGCGGGAGGTCAGACGGGCGCCGGACAAGCCGGGGATCTCGAACCTGCTCGAGATCATGTCCGTCGCCAGCGGCGAGCCTGTCGCCGATCTCGAGGGCCGGTACGACGGCTCGGGCTACGGGCAGTTCAAGGAGGACGTCGGCGAGGCGGTGGTCGAGCTCTTCGCGCCGATCCAGGAGCGGTACCGGGCGCTGCGCGCCGACGAGACCGAGCTGCTGCGCCTGCTCGCCGTCGGCGCGGAGAAGGCACGCGCGGCCTCGGCGCCGACCCTCGCGCTCATGTACGAGCGCATGGGCTTCGTCCGGCCGTAGGCGTTACGGCGCGTTCACGGCACGCCGCAGCCGCGCGACTTCGGCGGGCTCGAGCTCGCGCGACGCACCGGGCTCGAGCCCTTCGAGCGTCAGGCCGGCGTACGCGCTGCGGTGCAGCCGCACGACGGGATGGCCGACGGCGGCGAGCATCCGCTTCACCTGGTGCTTGCGCCCCTCGTGGAGGACGAGCTCGACGCGTCCGGGGCCGAGGCGCCGTGCCCCGGCCGGCGCGGTCGGGCCGTCCTCGAGCTCGATCCCCTCGCGCAGCGCGCGCAGCGCGTCCTCGCCGGGGTCGCCGTCGACCTCCGCGACGTACGTCTTCTCGACGCCGTAGCGCGGGTGTGCGAGCCGATGCGCGAGCGGGCCGTCGTTCGTGAGCAGGAGCGCGCCGGTCGTGTCGGCGTCGAGCCGTCCCACCGGCACCACCCGCGGCTCGTGCGGCACGAGCTCGACCACGGTCGGCCGCCCGTGCGGGTCGCGGGCCGTGGTGACGACGCCGGCCGGCTTGTGGAGGAGGACGTACGCGAGCCGCTGCCGCGCCACGAGCCTCCCGTCCACCTCGACCCGGTCGCGCGCGCCGACGAAGGTGTTCAGCTGAGCCGGCTCGCCGTTGACGGCGACACGGCCCGCCTTGATCAGCTCGTCGGCACGACGGCGCGAGGCGACCCCGGCCCGGGCGAGATACGCGTTCAGACGCATCCTGAGAAGATAGGCCGGATGCCGCACTACGTCTCGCTCATGCGCTGGACGTCGCAGGGACGGGTCGGCCTGCCCGCCTGGCGCGACCGGATCGAGGACGGCGAGCGCGAGATCGAGGAGGCCGGCGGCCGGCTCGTCGGCGTCTGGGTGACGCTCGGCCGCTACGACGTCGTCGAGGTGTTCGAGGCGCCGGACGACGAGACGGCGCTCGAGATCGTCACCAGGCTCAGCCGCCACGGCGCCGAGCAGACGGAGACGCTGCGAGCCTTCACCCGCGAGGAGGCCGAGGAGATCATCAAGAAGCTCTAGTCCTCGCGAAGTCCTGCGGACTTCGCTCGGGGCAAAGGCGCTTCGCGCGAGCGAGAGCGTGGTCTCGCTCGCACTCCGCACGGTGGGCTTGTCGTTCCTCGGCGTGCCGCACACAGTCGTCGTGAGCGGCCGGTCGCGGCCCTGCGGGCCGGAACCGGCGGCGCTCGCGTCGGCGCAGAGTTCCGGGAACGAGAGCCGCGACGCAGGCGCCAGCACTCGACGAGGCGCCGGCAGAGCCCTCAGCGCGCGAGTCCGTGACAGACCACGCTCTGCCGCGGGCGGAGCACGGCTATCCCGAGCGAGACGCGAAGCGTCTCGCGAGGATCAGGCGGAGCGCTTCTCGGCGACCGCGTGCAGGCGGTCGCGGATCTCCTCGGCGCCCGTCCCGACTTCCTCGAGGCGCGGCAGCTCGGAGAGGCTCTCGAGCCCGAAGACCCGCTCGAAGAGCGTCGTCGTGCGGTAGCGGACGGCGCCTCCCGCGGCGGCGTCCCGGCCGGCCTCCGTGATCAGGCCGCGCTCGACGAGGTTCGCGACGGCGGAGTCGGCGGCGACGCCGCGGATCCGGGCGATGTCGGGCCGCGAGCACGGGCCGACGTAGGCGACGATGGCGAGCGTCTCGAGCGCCGCCTGCGAGAGGTTCCGCTGCGCGGGACGCTCGAACAGCCGCGCACATGCCTCCCCCGCTTCGCGCGCCGCGCGAAAGGCCCAGCCGCCGGCGACGTGCTCGAGCACGATCCCGCTCCGCTCCTCGGCGAACCGGTCCCCGACGAGGCGCAGCGCAGCCTCGACCCGCTCCGGGTCGTCGTCGGCGGCCGCCGAGAGCTCGTCGACCGACAGCGGCGCCGAGGCGACGACGAGCAGCGCCTCGAGCGTCCGGGCAAGGCGGTCGAGCGGGTCGGCCCCCTCGAAATCAGCAACGATCAGGCGGAGCGGGCGGTCCGTTTCCATTGCTCGGTCCTTTCGTCTCGGTGGTCCTTCTCCTCCGTCCTGCGCGACACGCGAATCGGCGCGAACGGCGCCGCCTGCTCGAGCGCGAGCTCGCCGGCCCGCCGCAGCTCGAGAACCGCGAGGAACGCCGACGCCTGCTCGAGCCGCGTCAGCTCCCGCACCTCGCTGTCGAAGTCGAAGCGCGAGCGCCGGCGAAGCAGCGCGCGGAACCGCTCGAGGAATTGCGAGACCGGCGGGAAGCGGAGCGCCATGTGCGCGAGCGAGACGTCCGGCGGCTCCTGCGCGAGCAGGCGGATCGCCCCCGCGAGCGCCTGAGGATCCTGCGGCGCGAGCGGCGTCTCGAGCTTCGGCGCGAGCGGCGCCGGGCCGACCCGGAAGAAGCGGTCGCCCACCGAGGCGAGGCGCTCGCGGAGCCACGCCGCCGCCTCCTTCGCGCGCCGGTACTCGGCGAGCCGTCGCGCGAGCTCCTCCGCCGCCTCCTCGGGCTCGAGCTCGCTCATCTCCGCGGCCTCCTCCGGGAACAGCCCGCGCGCCTTCAGCTCGAGCAGCGCCGCGATGAGGACGAGGAACTCGCCGCAGGCGTCGAGGTCGAGCTCCTCTCGGTCGGCCAGCCGCTCGAGGAAGGCGACGACGATGCCGGCGAGGTCGACGTCGCGGAGGTCGAGCTCCTCCTTGAGGACGAGCGCGAGGAGCAGGTCGAACGGCCCCTCGAACGCGTCGAGGTCGAGCTCGAGCTCCCGGACGATCACAAGGCGGACGCTAGCGGCGTTACCGGACGCGGCCCTTGGGGACGGCCATCCGCGGCCCGGTCGGAATCGGGCGCGCCTTCGGCTTGGCCGCCGCCGACGGCTCGCGGACGAACTGCCACCAGATGAAGAACGCACTCGCCAGGATCCAGACGCCGAGCGAGACCCAGAAGTTGACCCGCATGTGGAGGAAGTAGTTGGACGGGTCGATCCGCAGGATCTCCTCGAACGTGCGGAAGGTCGTGTACCAGACGACGTACAGCGCGAACAGCGCCGGCCGCCGGATCTTGAAGCGGCGGTCGAGCCAGAGCAGGACGCCGACGCCGATCAGGTCCCACGCGAACTCGTAGAGGAAGGTCGGCTGGTAGTAGCCGAAGTTCCCCTTCGACTGATAGCGGGCGAGGATCCCGGCCTGGTGGGCCCGGTCGATCCGCAGCGCCCACGGCAGGCTCGTCGGCCTCCCGTACAGCTCCTGGTTCCAGTAGTTGCCCCAACGGCCGATCCCCTGGGCGAGCAGGAGCCCCGGCGCCACTGCGTCCATCATCAGCCGGACGCTGTTGCCCGAGCGGCGCACGACCCAGGCGCCCGCGGCCACGCCTGCCGGGATCGCGCCCCAGATGCCGAGCCCACCGTCCCAGACCGCGGCGAACCCCCACCAGTGCTCGTGGATCGCCGGATCCTGGTTCCAGCTCGTCATGTCGTGGTAGAGCCGCGCGCCGACGATGCCCGCGATCACGCCCCAGAGCGCGACGCGGAAGACGAGATCCCAGTCGCCGCCCCACGCGACCCAGCGGCGGCCGGTCAGCCAGATGCAGCCGGCGATCCCGAGCAGCAGCATGACGCCGTACATGTGCAGCGTCAGCGGCCCCAGGTCGAAGGCGCCGTTCGACGGCGAGGGGATGGACGCGAGGAGCGCGCTCACGGCGACGCAGGGTATCCGGGAACGACGGCGGGCGCTGGCCCTCAACCACGGAACGGCAATGGCGGCGCCGTAAGACGAGGGAACCGAAGGCTTACGACGACGCCGGAGTAGCGGGCGGGCACGGCGTAGCCCTGCGCGCCCGCGACGGGAGTGGCCTCGGAGCCTCCTGGCCCAATACGCCCTCAGCACGGAGCCGGCCGGAGACCGCGCTCTCCGGCCGGCGGAGTTCCTTTACGAGCGAGCGAGAGCGCAGCTCTCGCGAGCTACTGGACGGCCGCTTCGCCGAGCAGCGTCCGGACGGTCGCGAAGAAGTCGGGCTGCGGGTCGACGCGGTAGTCGGGCCCGAGCTCGAGGAGCTTCGGCCCGACCGAGGTGACGAGGTCGACGTAGACGGGCGCCTCGCCCGGGAAGTCGCGGACGAGGTGCGCGAGCTCGCGGATCACGCCGGCGCGCGCGCTGCGGGCGTCCACCTTGAGCCGCACCTCGTGCCGCTCCGGCGTCGCCGCGAACGGCAGGACCTCGAGCGCGACGAGCTTCGTCTCCCCCTGCTGCTTGTGGTCGACGCGCCCCTTGACGACGAGGACTGCGTCGCCGACGAGCAGCTCGCGCGCCGCGGCGTACGTCGAGTTGAACACGACGACCTCGACCGAGCCGGTGACGTCCTCGAGCTGGACGAACGCCATCGGCTCGCCCTTCTTCGTCGTCGCCACGCGCTGCGCGGCCACGATGCCGCCGACGAGGACGGTCTCGCCGTCGCGCCGGCGCTCGAGCTCCGCCAGCGTGCAGTCCGTCCGCCGCCGCAACTGGTCGCGGATTCCGCTCAGCGGGTGCTCGGAGACGTAGAGGCCGAGGCTCTCCTTCTCCATCTTGAGCAGCGTCGCCTTGTCCGCCTCGAGCAGCGGGATCTTCGGCTCGTGGTCGACGGAGGAGGTGTCGGCGTCGCCGAGGTCGAAGATCGAGGCCTGGCCGAGCAGCCGGTCGGCCTGGTGGCGCTGGCCGTAGGCGAGCGAGCTGGTCGAGCGTCCGCTCCTCGAGCACGCCGAGGCGGGACGGCGTGATCCGGTCCAGCGCGCCCGACTTGGCGAGCGCCTCGAGCACGCGCCGGTTGAGGAGCTGCGCGTCGACCCGGGTCACGAGGTCGCCGACGGACGTGAACGGCCCGTCCGCCTCGCGCGCCGCGACGATCGCCCTGCACGTCGCCTCGCCGACGTTCTTCACCGCGTTGAGCCCGAAGCGGATCTTGCCGTCGACGACCGCGAAGTCGACCTGCGACTCGTTCACGTCCGGCGGCAGCACCTCGATCCCGAGCTCGTCGCACGCGGCGACGTAGTACGGCACCTTGTCCTTCGTGTTCATCACGGAGGAGATGAGCGCCGCCATGTACTCGCGCGGATGGTTCGCGCGCAGCCAGGCGGTGCGGTAGGAGGTGAGCGCGTAGCAGGCGGCGTGCGACTTGTTGAAGGAGTAATCCTGCGCCTGCTCCATGTCCTGCCAGAGCTGCTGGGCGACGCCGGACGCCGTCCCCGACGCGGCGCAACCCTCGAGGAATTTGCTCTTGAGCGACGCCATCAGCGAGTGGATCTTCTTGCCGATCGCCTTGCGCAGGTCGTCGGCCTCGGCGGGCGAGAAACCGGCGAGCTGCTTCGCGATCTCCATGTACTGCTCCTGGTAGATGCAGATGCCGTACGTGGAGGAGGTGATCGCCTTGAGGCGCTCGTCGGGGTACGTGACCTGTTCCCGGCCGTTCTTCCGCGCGGCATACGTGGGGATGTACTGCATCGGGCCTGGCCGGTAGAGGGCGCCGATCGCGATCAGGTCGTCGAACTCGGTCGGCTTGATCGACCGCAGCGCCTCGCGCATGCCGGAGCCCTCGAACTGGAAGACGCCGGTCGACTCGCCGCGCGCGAGCATGGCGTACGTCTTCGCGTCGTCGAGCGGGATCGTCGAGATGTCGAGCCCCGGGACGAGCTCGACAGCCTTCACGATCACGTCGAGGTTGCGGAGGCCGAGGAAGTCGATCTTCAACAGCCCGATCGACTCGATCACGGTGCCCGAGAACTGCGTGACGATCTCCTGGTCGGCGCCCTTCTGCTGGACGGGCACGAGGTTCGTGAGCGGCTCCGCACCGATCACGACCGCCGCGGCGTGGATGCCGTCCTGCCGCGTCAGCCCCTCGAGCGGCCGCGCGAGGTCGACGATCTCCTTCGCCGCCGGGTCGGCGTCGTAGGCCACGCGCAGCTCGCCGCCCGGCTTCAGGCACTCGTCGAGCGTCTGGCCCGGCCCCTCCGGGATGAGCTTCGCGATCCGGTCGACGACGCCGTAGGGGTGCTCGAGGACGCGGCCCGCGTCGCGGACGGCGGCCCGGGCGGCCATCGTTCCGAAGGTGATGATCTGCGCGACGCGATCGCGCCCGTACTTCTCGCGCACGTAGTTGATCACGCGCTCTCGGCCGTCCACGGCGAAGTCGATGTCCATGTCGGGCATCGATTTGCGGCCCGGGTTGAGGTACCGCTCGAAGAGGAGTTCGTAGCGGATCGGGTCGATGTCGGTGATCTCGAGGCTGTAGGCGACGAGGCTGCCGGCGGCGGAGCCGCGGCCGGGGCCGACGCTGATCCCGTTCCGCTTCGCGAAGCCGACGAAGTCGGCGACGATCAGGAAGTAGTCCGAGAAGCCCATCTCCCGGATCGTCTTCAGCTCGAACTGCAGGCGCTCCCGCAGCTCGGGCGTCACGCTCCCGTAGCGCTTCGCGGCTCCGGCCTCGACGAGCTCGACGAGGTACTCGAACGCGTCCCGGCCGTCGGGCACGTCGAATTTCGGCAGCAGGATCCGGTCGAGCTCGATCTCGACGTTGCAGCGCTCGGCGACCTCGAGCGTGCGGCGGAGCGCGTCGTCGAGGCCGGGGAAGTCGGCCGCCATCTCGGCGGGGGTCTTGAAGTAGAACTGGTCGGTCTCGAAGCGCCAGCGGTTCGGATTCTTGAGCGAGTCGCCGGACTGGATGCAGAGGAGCGCCTCGTGGGCCTGTGCATCCTCGTGGCGGAGGTAGTGGACGTCGCCGGTCGCCACGGTCGGCAGGCTGCGCTTCGCGGCGAGCTCGAGGAGCTGCGGGTTGATCCGCTGCTGGACGTCGAGGTGCGCGTTCTGGAGCTCCACGTAGACGCGCTCGCGGCCGAAGATCTGCTCGAGCCGCTCGAGCTCCGCCTCGGCGTCCGCGGGTCGGCTCTCCTCGAGCGCCTTGCAGACGCGGCCCGAGAGGCAGCCCGAGAGCGCGACGAGCCCCGGCGCATAGGTCTGGAGGAGCTCCCAGTCGACGCGCGGCTTGTAGTAGTAGCCCTCGAGGTACCCGAGTGAGGAGAGCTTGATCAGGTTCCCGTAGCCCTCGTTCGTCTCGGCCAGGAGGGTGAGGTGCGCCTGCCCCTTCTGCTGGGCGTGCCGGTCGTCGGTGACGTAGACCTCGCAGCCGAGGATTGGCTTGACGCCCTCGGCGCGGGCCGCCTTGTAGAGGTCGATCGCGCCCGCGAGCGAGCCGTGGTCGGTGAGCCCGACCGCCGGCATCTCGAGCTCCGCGGCCCGCCTGGCGAGATCCGGGATCCGGCACGCGCCGTCGAGGATCGAGTACTCGGAGTGGACGTGGAGGTGGACGAAGGGCGCTTCGGGCACGGACTCCGATCGTAGAACTTCAGATGGACGGAGTCCTCGGCCCTTTGCACGGACGGCGAAGACAGTTTAGGATCGCGGGCAGATGAGGCTGAGGTCGATACTGGTCGTCGTCGTGCTCACCGCCGGACTGGTGGCGCTCGCGGCCGGCTGCGGCGGTGGGGGCAAGAAGAGCCCGTCCACCCAGTCGACGTCGACGCACGACGACCACAGCGGCCACCACGACCTCCGGTGGCTCGGGGCCGAGCTTCGCGAGCGCGAAGAACTGCCAGGACCTCGCCGGCATGGCGGCGAAGGCGGAGAGCGCGCTGGCGGCGTCGGGCGGGAATACCGCGTCGACGCTGAAGACCGAGGCGACCCTCTTGCAGGGGCTGGCGAATTCGGCGCCCTCCGACATCCGTCCCGACTTCGAGACCATGGCGACCGCGTTCACGGCCTTCGTGGGCGCGCTCGAGAAGGCCGGCTACAAGCTGGGCTCGACCACTCCCCCGACGGCCGCGCAGATCGCAGCACTCACGAAGGCGGCGAAGTCGTTCAACACCGCGAAGGTGACGGCGGCGGAGAAGCACCTCACCACCTGGGCGCACCAGAACTGCAAGGGCGTCCACGTCGGCGGCTGACCGCCCCCCGCTGACGCATCGACTTCATTCAGCCCCGGTAGACGACCCCTCGGCGCGGGTCGACGTAGAGCCGCTCGTCGGCGCCGCGCAGCATGAGCAGGGCTGCGACGCCGAGCCCGGCGAGTACTCCCGCGAGCAGGGCCGAGAGCGTCGGCCGGAAGGCGAGCGTGACCGCCGCGAGGACGGAGACGCCGAAGGTACTCGGGATGGACGCGTGCACTGCGTGGAGCCACGCCGGCGCCACCCGAGCGTCGGCGGGGAGCGGCGCCGGCTCGCCGGCGGCGCGCCGGAAGCGGGCACGCGGATCGTTCGTCAGGAGGAAGACCAGTCCGAGCGCGCCGGCGGCGAAGAGGAGCAACGCCGGTCCGCCGGAGGCGCCGGCCACGCGGGCCGCAACGAGCCAGACGACGCTCGAGGCGAGCCGGAGCGGCGCGACGAGCAGCAGCCTGAGCCGGAGGGACTCGACGGTCACGACAGGAGCCAAGCCTAGAGGCTCCGGGCTGCGACACTTTCGCAGGTGACCCGGCGCCGTCTCGTCCCGCTCGTCCTCGTCGTCACTGCGCTGCTCGCCATCGTGGCCCTCGCGGCGCGCGGACGCCCGCTCGGCACGAGCGGCGGGAAAGGCGGTGGGCTGCCCGCGGTCTTCTGGGACTACGTCTTCACGACGTTCGTCATCGTCCTCCTCGCCAGCGCCTTGGTCTCGATCGCCGCGTTCTTCCGCTTCCGCCACGACCGCCGCCAGCCGGAGGCGTTCCAGACCCGCACCGCGCGGGCGCTCTTCATCCTCCTCGCGCTCGCCGCGCTCCTGGTGCTCATCGGCCGGCACATCGACCTGTACCACCTCCTGCACCCGAACAAGACGTCGACCAAGTCCACTTCGACGACGCCGATCCCCGGGCCGCCGCAACACGGGTTCGGCAAGCCCGGAACGCAGCACGTGCAATTCCGGTGGGAGGAGCTCGTCGTCGTTCTGGGGCTTCTGCTCACGCTCGGCGCGATCGCGGCCACCCGCTCGCGGCTGCCGCCGCTCCGGCCGCTGCGGCGGCACGCGGAGGAGCTGCTCGCGGCCGCGCTCGACGAGTCGATCGACGACCTGCGCGCCGAGCCCGACCTGCGCCGCGCGATCGTCGCCGCGTACGCCCGGATGGAGGCCACTCTGGCCGCGGCGGGTCTCCCGCGACGGCCGGCGGAGGCGCCGCTCGAGTACCTCGAGCGGGCGCTGCTCGCTCTCGACACGAGCGCCGGCGCCGTCAGCAGGCTCACCGATCTGTTCGAATGGGCTAGGTTCAGCCAGCATGAGCCGGAGCCGTCGATGAGGGACGAGGCGGTGGACGCGCTCGTCGCCGTGCGCGACGAGCTGCGGGCCGGGGAGCCTGCCCGCACGTGAGGAGGAGCGCCGGCATCGCGGTCCCGCTCGGCGTCGCGACCGTCGCCCTCGTCGTCCTGCTCGCGACCCGGATGCTGTCGACGTCGCGCTCGCTCGCGATCTGGATCCTGCTGCTCGCCGCGATCGCCCTCTCGGTGCTCGTCCGCCGTCTCCGCCGCGGCGACGGGCCGCAGCACGCCCGCCGCTTCGAGGCGGCGCTGCGCGGACGGCCGCCCGCGGCCGTCGTCGAGTCCCCGGAGCTCGTGCGCACGGAGCGAGAACTGGCGCTGGGGGTTGCGAGCGCCGCGCATGCGCACCGGCGGCTCCTGCCGCTCCTGCGGGCGGCGGCCGCTGCGCGGCTCAGCTCCCGGCACGGGATCGAGCTCGACCGCCGGCCCGACGCCGCTCGCGCGTTGCTCGGCGACGACGTGTGGGATCTCGTGCGTCCGGACCGGCCGGAGCCGCAGGACAGGCACGGCCCCGGCGTGCCGCGGAAGCGCGTCGCCGCGGCCGTCGAGCGCCTGGAGTCGCTGTGAGGTAGGCTCGACGGAGCCCGACGGCGTAGGCTCGACGGAGCCCGCTGAGAGCGGAGGCGCCGGCTTGGCCGGCGCCGAAGCGGGGAGAGATCGGAGGCGCCGGCATGTGCGGCGCCGGAGCGGGAAATGATCACGCTCGACGAACTGCGAGAGCGCGCCGACCGGGTCCTGGCCGAGGTCGAGAAGGCCGTGGTCGGCAAGCGGGGCCCGCTCGAGCTGATCCTGCTCGCGCTGCTGAGCGACGGCCACGTCCTGCTCGAGGACTTCCCGGGACTCGCGAAGACGCTGATCGCGCGCTCGTTCGCGCAGGCGACGTCGCTCCGCTTCGCCCGCATCCAGTTCACGCCCGACCTGATGCCCGGCGACGTGACTGGCTCGCAGATCTTCGACCAGCGGACGACGGACTTCGTCTTCCGCCCCGGTCCCGTCTTCGCGAACCTCCTCCTCACCGACGAGATCAACCGCGCTCCGCCGAAGACGCAGGCGGCGCTGCTCGAGGCGATGCAGGAGCGCCAGGTCACGATCGAGAACACGACGCATCGGCTCGAGCCGCCGTTCCTCGTGCTCGCGACCCAGAACCCGATCGAGTACGAGGGGACGTACCCGCTCCCCGAGGCGCAGCTCGACCGGTTCCTCGTCCGCATCTCGATCGGCTACCCGGCGCACGCCGACGAGATCGAGATGCTCCGGCGCCGGCTCGAGCGCGGCGTCGACGAGATCGAGCTCGAGCCGGTCGTCGACGCGAAGACGCTCGTCGCGATGCAGGAGGCGCTCGAGCAGGTGCACGTCTCCGACGCGATCGAGGGCTACGTCGTCGACGTCGTCGCCGCGACGCGCGAGTCGCGCCGGCTGGCGGTGGGCGCGAGCCCGCGCGGCAGCCTCGCGCTCCTCAAGCTCTCCCGCGCGAAGGCGGCGCTCTCGGGACGTGACTTCGTCGTGCCCGAGGACGTGAAGGCCATTGCGGTGCCGGCGCTCGCGCACCGGCTGACCGTGCGTCCGGAGCTGTGGGTGCAGCGGCTGAGGGGCGAGGACGTCGTGACGGAGGTGCTCGAGACCGTCCCGACACCGCCCGCGGAGGACGCCGTGTACCGCGCAGGCCCTTGAGCCGGTTCACCTCCCCTCGCGTGGCCGCCTATGCGGCGCTCGCCGCGACCGGCCTCGTCGCGGGCCTCGCACTCGGCCGGGTGGAGCCGGTGGCGCTCGCCGCGCCCTTCGCGCTCGCGCTCGTGGCGTCGGCGCTGCTCGGTCGCGAGCCGCACGTCTCGGTCCGACTCGCGCTCGACCGGGAGCGCTCGCTCGAGGGGGACGAGGTCACGGTGACGGTCGAGCTCGCCTCGACGACCGGCGTCGAGCGCTGCGAGCTGCTCCTACCGCTGCCGGCCGAGCTGAGCGTCGAGGGCGGCTCGGCGCGGGCGGTCCGCCTCCGCGCGGGCGAGGAGCGGTCCCTCGAGCTCACGCTCCGCTGCGGGCGTTGGGGTGCGTTCTCGGTCGGGCCGCTGCTCGTCCGGACGCGCGACGTCCTCGGCTTCCGCTCCTGGGAGGGAACGGCGGGCGCGCCTCAGCTCCTGCGGGTCTATCCGAGCGAGGAGACGCTCCAATCGCTCGTGCCTCCGCTCGTGACGCAGGTCTTCGCCGGCAACCAGGTCTCTCGCGCGCGCGGCGAGGGCATCGAGTTCGCCGACCTCCGCGCGTGGCAGCCCGGCGACCGCGTCCGGCGCGTCAACTGGCGGGCGAGCGCGCTGCGCGGCTCGCTCTGGGTGAACGAGCAGCATCCCGAGCGGAACACGGACGTCGTCCTCTTCCTCGACACGTTCGCGGAGGTGCGCGCGCAGGGACGGAGCACGCACGACCGCGCCGTCCGCGCCGCGGCGACGCTCGCGCACGGCTATCTGCAGCGAAAGGACAGGGTCGGGCTGGTCGGCTTCGGCGGCAGCCTGTCGTGGCTCCTGCCCCAGACCGGGCTGCGCCAGCTCTACGCGATCGTCGACACCCTCCTCACGAGCGACATCGTCTTCAGCTTCGCCCTGCACGACGTCGACGTGCTGCCCCCGCGAACCCTCCCACCGCAGGCGCTCGTGCTCGCGCTCACTCCGCTCCTCGACGACCGCACCGCAGCGGCCCTGCTCGACCTGCGCGCCCGCGGCTACGACCTGATCGTGATCGAGGTCTCGCCGCTCGAGCTCCTGGCGCCCGCCCCGGACTCGCCGCTGCAGCTCGCGCACCGGCTCTGGCAGCTCTCGCGGGAGACGCTGCGCTGGCGCTACGAGCAGGTCGGCGTGCCCGTGATCGACTGGCGCGAGGGCCTCCCTCTCGCTGCCGCGCTCGAGGAGGTGAACGCATACAGGCACTTCGCCCGGCCCGCGTAGTCCCCGCCGTGGGAGCCGTCGCGGCCTACGGCGCCGTCCTCGCCGACGCGCTCGTCCGCGCCGGCTCGCTCGCGTGGGCGATGGCGCCGAGTGCCGGCGCCGGGTCGCTCGTGCTCCTCGTCGCGCTGGCGCGCGGAAGCGGGCCGCTCGGCGCCGCGCTCATGCTCGGAGGCGTCACGTACGTCGTCGCGATCGTCATCGCCGGCGGGCACATCGACGCGACCGCGCCGCTCGTCGCCGTCCTGCTCCTCCTCTGCGGCGAGCTCTCGGCCTGGTCGCTCGACGAGCGCTGGCGGATCCGTTCCGACGAAGCCCTCGACTGGCGCCGAGGTCTCGCCGTCGGCGCGCTCGCGCTCCTCGGGCTGGCCGCTGCGACACTTGCGGTCGCGCTCGGCGCCGTCCCGTCGGGCCACGGGCTCGTCTGGACTGCGGCCGGCGCGGCCGCCGCGGTCGGCGCAGCCGGCACCGGCGTCTGGCTCGCGTGGCGCTAGCGACAGGCTCGGACCCGAGGGACGCCGGGCCAGGCGAAGGTAGCGCCGTTTGGCGATACCGTTTTCGTGGAGCGAGCCGTGAGTCAGAACACCCAACCCAATCCTTCGGCCGGCGAGCCGGTCTCGGTTCGGACTCTGACCGCACCGACACGCAGCGAGATCGAAGCACTCGCCGAGCTCTTCGACGAGTATCGCGTCCACTACGGCGAGGCTTCCCACTCCTCCCGGGCAATAGGTTGGCTGGAACAGAACCTCGGCACCCATCTGCGCGCGTTCGTCGCCGAGGACGGTGGGGGGTTCGTCGGCTTCGCGATCACGATGGAGGTACCCGCGTCCTTGCGGCTCGCACACTTCTGGCAGATCAGAGACCTTTTCGTCCTGCCGACGCACCGTCGCCGTGGAGTCGGTCGCGCCCTTCTCGGCTCCGTCCGAGCGGCTGCAATCGCGTCGGGCGCACTCCGCCTCGTCGTGCAGACCGAGGACGACAACGACCCCGCTCTCCGTCTCTACACCGGCAGCGGCTACGCGCCGATCACCGGCTACAGCTCACTGATGCTGCCGATTCGCCCGGAAACGCGGGGAAGCTGATCGGGCCACGGGCGTAGGCTCGTCCTATCGACCCGACCGCCGCATTCGACGGGCACGACGACCCTGCAGAGCTACTTGGCAGGCTCGGGCGGAATCCGTTCTCGGTCTTCACCCGCTACGACGCGCCCTGGCGGTGGCTGATGCAGGACGGAGGAGCAGCCGCCTTCCTCGAACACGCCGGCGTCGCGCTCGTCTGGGCAGACCCGCTGGCCGAGGACGCGGCCGCCTTCCTCGAGCACCTCACCCGCGAGCTGCGCTCGCGCGGGCTCCGGATCTGCCTGTTGCTGATCGGCGACGAGCTCGCGCGGCTCGCGCTCACGCGTGGCTACGCAGTGCTCAAGGTCGGTGAGCAGCCGTTCTTCGATTTCGCGACCTGGCGGCAGCCGCGCGGCGACCCCGGGAAGCACCTCCGCTGGTGCCTGAACAAGGCGCAGCGCGCCGGCGTCCACGTGCAGGCGTATGAGCCGCGCGACGAGGCGGCGGTGCGCGACGCGCTCGCGGCCTGGCAGCACGGGCTCGGGCGCGCGTCGGCAAGCTCGTTCCTCCGCGCCTCTCCTCTCGTACTCGCGGACGAAAAGCGGCTGTTTCTCGCGCGGAGCGACGGACGGATCGAGGCGCTCGTGGCGTGCTCGGCGGTGCCGGCAGCCGAGGGCTGGCTGCTGGAGGACCTGATCCGTCGGCCGGACGCGCCGACCGGCGCGACCGAGGCGGTCGTCGTACACGCGCTGCAGGCCCTCGCAGGTGGCGGCGCCGCCTGCGCCTGGCTGGACCTCGCCCCATTGCGCGGCGTCGACTCCCAGCTCGACCGGAGGGCGCGCGTCATCTTCCGCGTCGTGCGGCCGGCGGTCACCTGGTTCGACGCCCGCTACCGCTTCCACGCGCTCACGACCTACCTCGGCAAGTTCCAGCCCACGGACTGGGCGCCGCGCTACGTCGCGCTCAATCCCGTGCTGCCGACGCCCTCCCTCCTGCGCGCGGTGCGGACGCTGCTCTAGCCGACCGGCTCGAATCCGGCTCGTGACGTTCCGGGAAACACGCCATCCCGGTCGCCAGCCGCACTCCAAGACACTCGACCAAAGATTCGCGAGTGAGTGCCGTAGGATCCAGCCGTGGACCGGGCTGAGCTGCAGGCGCTGCAGAGGCCGCTCAAGGAGCGCTACCAGGCGGAGCCCGAAGCCGCGCTCGTCACGCTTCGCGCCGAGGGACGCCTCGACGAGCAGCAGATCGCGTGCTCCGTCGCGACCGGCCGCGCGCTCGTCGAGGCCGGCCTCCATCCCGCCACCGGCGGCAGCGGCACGCTCGCCTGCTCGGGAGACATGCTGCTCGAGGCGCTCGTCGCCTGCGCCGGGGTCACGCTCCGCTCCGTCGCGACCTCGATGGAGCTCGCGGTCGCGGGCACCGTCCGGGTGGAGGGCGACCTCGACTTCCGCGGCACCCTCGGCGTCGACCGCGAAGCGCCGGTCGGCTTCACCGCGATCCGGCTCCGCTTCGAGCTCGAGTCGGACGAGGACGAGGCGGCGCTTGCGAAGCTGCTCGACCGGACGATGCGCTACTGCGTCGTCTACCAGACGCTCGTGGGCGGCGTCCCCGTCGAGGCCTCCTACTCGACGCCGTAGGCCATCAGGATCGCGTCGACGTACTCGCCGCCCCGGCGGTAGTGCCCCTTCCGGTAGCCCTCGCGCTCGAAGCCGAACGAGTCGTAGAGCGCGATCGCGCCCTCGTTCCAGGGGAAGACGTGGAGCTCGAGCTTGCGGATCCCGGCCTCGCGCGCCCAGTCGACCGCGGCTTGCAGGAGCGCCGTCCCGACACCCTCGCGACGCGCGTCGAGCGAGACCATCAGCCCGACGTCCGCGACATGGGTGCTCGCCGGATGCGGATCACGCCCGACCGAGAGGCGGCCGACGAGCTCCCCGTCATCCCGCTCGGCGACGAAGACGGCGGCGTGCGGGTAGCGGCGCAGCGCCTTCAGATAGCGCCGCTCGTCGCCCGCGCTCCGCCACTCGCCGGCGATGCTGATCAGCCACCCCTCCGGCTCGGAGCTGACCTCGTCCGCGAGTCGCGCCAGCTGCTCGGCATCGACGGGATCGGCGTGACGGATCCGGAAGTTCACGCGTCCACCACTACCACGGCCGCTCCGCCTCGCCGCGGGTCGCCGGCGGCCGCGAGCGAGCCGTCCTCCCGCACCTCGACCGCCGAGACGCCGCCGAAGAACAGGTTCCGCTCCCGCCAGCGGACGACCGGGTAACCCGCCGCCTCGAGCTCGTCCGCCGCGGCCGCGTCCTCACAGTGCGCGACGCCCGCCTCGAGGTGGATCCGCGGCGCGTCGACCCCCTCCACGACGCCGAGTCCGAGTCCGGCCACGTTCGCGACGACCTGGAGGACGGCGCCGCGCAACCGGGCGCTGCCGGCGGAGCCGAGCACGAGCCGCGGCCGGCCCTCCTGCAGGAGCACGGACGGAGCCATCATCGACGCCAGCCGTCCGCCGGGCGGAGCGCTCCGGCGAGGTCGGTCTCGCCGAGCATGTTGTTGAGGTGGATGCCGGTCCCCGGGACGACGACGCCGCTGCCCGAGCCCAGCGAGCACGAGAGCGAGGCAGCGTCGCCTGCGGCGTCGACGACGCTGATGTGCGTCGTCCCGCCCACCGCTCCGCGGGCCTCGTCCTGGGCCTCCATCGCGCGCGCGACTGCGAGCGGTGAGGGCTCGACGTCGCCGAGCGACTCGAGTCCGAGCGCGACCAGCCGGCCACCGCTGGACGGCGGCGGGTTCGTCCACAGCTCGCCGCCGCGGTAGCTGGCCGCGAGCGGCTCGCGCTCGATCGGCTCGTAACGGCGGAGATCGTCGAGCGTGAGCGGAACGTGCGCCGCGATCCGGTCCGCGAGCTCGCCCCGGTAGAGGACGTCCGGCCCGCGGGCGGCGAGGAGGTCGAGCGTGTCCGCCAGCTCCGGAGCGCGGAACCGCTCGCCGGCCGTGAGCGCGCGGCCCGGCCCGTACATGGCGTCGCCCTCGGGGGAATGACGGAGCAGCGCGTCGAGGATCCGGTGCAGGTACGCGCGCGGCTCGTCGAGGACGACGCCCTCGCGTGCGAGCCGCGCAGCCGGCGCGAGCAAGTCCGGCCACGCGAGGCTGCCGAAACGGCGGTGGGCCTCCCAGAGGCCGCTGGCCGTCCCCGGCACGGCGACGGCGGCGGGGCCCGTGTGGAAGAGCTGCTGCGTGTCGCCGTCGAAGTCCACCGCGAGCTCGATCAGCTCGTCCGACTCCGCCGGCGACTCGCGGCACGGCGACGAAGAAGTCGAGCAGGCGGGTCCGCCGCTCGCGCGCCTCGTGGACGAGGAGGAAGCCGCCCCCGCCCGGCCCCGTGAGCGGGCTCTCGCAGACCCAGGAGACAACCGCCGCCGCGACGCAGGCGTCGACCGCGTTGCCGCCCGCGCGCAGCACGTCTGCGCCGGCCTGCGCCGTCAGCGGGTGCCCTGCCGCGATCGCGCCCCTCACGCCGCGAGCGTACGCTTGCCGCATGCCGTGGCGCCACGGGCTCGCGCGCGACGCCATCCTCTGCACGGCCCTCGCAGCGACGGCGGCCACACTGCTGGCGTGGCTCGCGCCCGCCGGCGGCGACCTCGCGGCGCACGAGTACCAGCGCTGGCTCCTGCTCCACCACGGGCTCACGCTCTGGGACGACTACTGGTACTCCGGCCGGTACGCCTTCGTCGGCTACAGCGTCCTCTACTACCCGCTCGCCGCCCTGCTCGGGATCCGGCTGCTCGCGGTGCTCACGGTCTCGCTCGCGGCCGCGGCGTTCGCCCTCCTGCTCGATCGCGAGTGGGGAGCGAGAACGCGCTGGGCCGGCCGCTCGTTCGCCGTGCTCTGGGCGGGCGTCCTGATCACGGGCGAGTTCCCGTTCGCGCTCGGCGTCCTGCTGGCGCTCGGAGCGCTGCTCGCGCTGCAGAGCGGGCGGCGCTGGGCCGCGGCGGGACTGATCCTGCTCGTCCTCGCGGCGAGCCCTGTGGCGTTCGTCCTGTTGGTCGTCGTCCTCGTCGGAGCGGTCGTCGGGAGACGCGCCTCGCTGCGCGAGAGCGCGGTGCCGGCTGCCGCAATCGTCGTCGCCGCGGTCGGCGAGCTCGTCCTGCTGCGGCTCTTCCCCTCCGGCGGGACGCTCGCCTTCCCTTGGGCCGAGGCCGTCGCCGCGGTCGCCTTCTGCCTCGGCGGGATCGGGCTCACGCTCGGGGTGGAGCGCGCTGACCTGCTCCGCGGTGTCCTGGCCGTCTACCTCGTCGTGGTCGTGGCGACGTGGGCGATCCCGTCCGGACTCGGCCACGACGTCGCCCGCGTCCGACTGCTCGCCCTCCCCGTCGCGCTGCTGCTCGCTGCGCTCCGCCGCTGGCGGCCGTTACCGGTCGTGCTCGCGGCCGTCGTCCTCGCGGCCGTCTGGAATGTTGCGCCGCTCGCGACGGGCTGGACGGCGAGTGCGGCGGACGGCTCGTCGGCAGCAAGGGTCTGGACGGCACCGGTCGCCTACCTCAAGGCGCATCTGCGTCCGGGCTACCGCGTCGAGGCCGTCGACACGAGCCAGCACTGGCCGGCCTACTACCTCGCGGAGGCCGGGATCCCCATCGCCCGCGGCTGGTTCCGGCAGGACGACTTCCCGTTCAACGCGCTCCTCTATCGCCCGCTCACCGTGTCCGGCTACGTCTCGTGGCTCCATCGGCTCGGCATCGCGTACGTCGTCCTCACGCGCTTTCCGCAGGATCACACGTCACGGGACGAGGCGCAGCTCGTGCGGAGCGGCCGTGCGGGCCTGCGGCGCGTCTTCTCCACTCGGGACGTCGTGATCTACGCCGTCCGGCACCCGCACGAGATCGTCTCCGGCCTGTACAGACCGAGAGTCGTCGCGTTTCACCATGCGTCGTTCGCCATCCGCGTCCGGCGGGCAGGCGGCTACAGAATCGCCATCCGCTGGTCGCCGTACTGGCACGCCTCGACGGGACGGCTCTACCGGCTCCCGACCGGGATGACGGGGCTGCGAACGACCGCGGCGGCCACCGTCCGGATCACGTTCGCGCCCTAGTCGACCTTGCGGACGAGATCGGCGAGCGGCTTCCGGTTCGCGCGCGCCGACCACTCGGCGGCGTCCCGGCCCGCCGCATCGCGGGGCCGCGCCGGCCGGCCGAAGGAGAGGATCGCTCGCACCTCGCCGCCGCAGATCTCGGCGGCGGCGGCAGGCTCGCGGACGCCGTTCGGGCACGAGACGACTCCCTGCTCCCAGGCGGCGAGCATCATGTTCTGCGCGCAGCGGCCGGCGTCGAAGCCGCTCGCCTCGCCGACGATCGCGACGACGAGCGCGGCGGTGCGGACGTTGTCCGGCTCGTACACGACCTCCGCGAGACGGCTCTGCGCCTCGCCGGCGACGAGGACGAACTCCCACCGCTGCCGGTTCTTCGAGCTGCCGGCGAGCCGGCCGGCGTCGAGGATCCGGTCGCGGAGCTCCTCCGGGATCGGCGTCTCGGCGTACGCGCGTACGTCGCGCTTCGACGCGATCGCGAGATACGTCTCCACGCAGGGGCTCAGTCTCTCAAGAAGCTCGGCACGTCGAGCTGGTCGTCGCCCTCGGACGGGCGGCGGCGCGGGCTCGGCAGCGTCCAGCCGTCGCCGCGGCTGCGACGACCGCGACCGCCGAAGCCGGTCGCCACGACCGTGACCCACACCTGGCCCGTCAGCCGGTCGTCGAGGGTGGCGCCGAAGATGATGTTCGTCTCGTCGGTCGCGGCGCCGCGGATCACCCCGGCGGCCTCGTTGACCTCGACGAGCGTGAGGTCGTCGCCGCCGGCGATCGAGAGGAGGATGCCGCTCGCACCGGTGATCTCCGCGTCGATCAGCGGCGAGCGCAGCGCGCGCTCCGCGGCCTCCCGGGCGCGACCCTCGCCCGTCGAGGACGAGAAGCCGATGCCCATCAGCGCCGTGTCGGAGTCGGCGATGATCGTCCGCACGTCGGCGAAGTCGAGGTTGATCAGGCCCGGCATCGTGATCAGGTCGCAGATGCCCTGCACGCCCTGGCGGAGGACGTCGTCGGCGAGCTTGAAGGCGTCGAGCATCGAGGTCGAGCGCTCGAGCACCTCGAGCAGCCGGTCGTTGGGGACGACGATCGTCGTGTCGCAGGCAGCGCGCAGCTCCGCGACCCCCTGCTCCGCCTGGCTGCGCCGCTTCGTGCCCTCGAAGCGGAACGGCGTCGTGACGATCCCGACGGTCAGCGCCCCCAGCTCACGCGCCGCCCGCGCCACGACGGGCGCGGCGCCGGAGCCGGTGCCCCCGCCCTCGCCCGCGGCGACGAAGACCATGTCCGCTCCTCGCAGCTCGTGCTTCAGCTGGTCGTGCGCCTCCTCGGCCGCCTTCCGCCCGACCTCCGGATCGGAGCCCGAGCCGAGGCCCTGCGTCAGCTCCCGCCCGATGTGCACCTTCACCGGCGCGTCGCTCGTCTGGAGCGCCTGGCTGTCGGTGTTGACCGCGACGAACTCGACCTGGCTGATGCCCGCGTCGATCATCCGGTTCACGGCGTTGATCCCGGCGCCGCCGACGCCGACGACCTTGATCACCGCGAGGTAGACGTCCGAGTCGGCGCCGACGCGGTGCAGCCGCGCCGGCGACTCCGGCATCGGCTCGACGAGACGGGGGCCGGACGGAGGCGCGCTCCACTTCTCCTGCCGCAGATCCGGCGGCGCGGGTGGCGGCAGCGGATCCGGGGTCGGCGCCGGCGCAGGCGGCTGCGGATCGGGATGCGGCAGGCCGGGGGTCGGCTCCGGGGTCGGCGCCGGCGGTTCCGGCGACTCGACGGCCGCCTCCTCCTCCCAGCTCGGCACGTGCTCGACCGTCCGCTCCTCTGGCTCGGCAGGCGGCGCGGCAGGCGTCGCCGCCGCGCTGTCCTCGGGCGTCTGCTCGGTGCCCTCGCCGCGCTGCTCCGCCTGCTTCTGGGCGGCCTCGGTCGCACGGAAGAGCTCCGCTAGCGGGCCCTCACGCATGCTGGCGCGCCGACGCGCCATCGAGCACCTCCTTCGCCAGGTCACGGTACATTCCGGCCGCCTCGCCGGTCGGGTCGTATTTCAGGATCGACTGCCCCTTCACCGGCGCCTCGGCGTAACGCACCGTCTTGCGGATCTTCGTGTTGAGGACGAGGTCGCCGAAGTTCTCCTTCAGGATCTCGACCGCCTCGCGTGAATGGAGCAGCCGCCGGTCGAACATCGTCGCGAGGATGCCCTGGATTCCCACGTGCGGGTTGAGGTTCTCGCGGATCATCGAGAGCGTGTTCTCGAGCTGGACGAGCCCGCGCAGCGAGAGGTACTCGCACTGGACGGGGACGATCACGCCGTCCGCCGCGACGAGCGCGTTGATCGTCAGGAGCCCGAGCGAGGGCGGCGTGTCGATGAGGACGAAGTCGTAGCTCTCGCGCACCGGCATGAGCGCTTTCTCGAGCGCTCGCTCGCGGCCGATCATCGAGGACAGCGCGAGCTCCGCGCCGGCGAGGTCGATCGACGAGACGGCGACGTCGAGCTCGCTCGTGCGGACGATCTCGGTGATCGGGAGCCTGTGGACGAGGACGTCGAACATCGAGCGGTCGATCTCGTCCGGGTTCCAGCCCTGCGACATCGTCAGGTTCCCCTGCGGGTCGAGGTCGACGGCGAGCACCCGCAGCCCCTGCTCGACGAGGGCGACGCCGAGGTTGAGCGTCGAAGTCGTCTTCGCGACGCCGCCCTTCTGGTTCGCGAAAGCGATGATCCTGGCCAAAGCCGGACCCCTATCCCCCGCCCGCGCCAGCGGACGCGACAGCAACCGCGTGAGCGCCATCCCGGCGCACTTTTCGCAGCGCCATAGCTGACTCCTGCTTCGTTAGTTTCCCCGGAATGGAGCGGAAATGGCGCGTCCTCATCGTGGTGTGCGTCGCGGTCTTCATGCTCCTCCTCGACATCACGGTAGTCAACGTCGCGCTACCCCAGATCGAAAAGGAGCTGCACACCTCCTTCAGCGACCTCCAGTGGGTCGTCGACGCCTACGCGCTGACGCTCGCCACGACGATGCTCAACGCCGGCTCGCTCGGCGACCTGCTCGGCCGCAAGCGCGTCTTCCTCCTCGCGATCGGGTTCTTCACCGTCGCCTCCACGCTCTGCGGCGCGGCGACCTCTCCGCTCTGGCTGATCATCGCGCGCGGCGCGCAGGGGATCGGCGGCGCCGGGATGTTCGCCGTCTCGCTCGCGATCATCTCCCAGGAGTTCCACGGCCGTGAGCGCGGCACCGCCTTCGGGATCTGGGGAGCGACCGTCGGGCTGGCGGTGGCGATCGGGCCGCTCGTCGGCGGCGCGCTGACGACGTACGTGGGCTGGCGGTGGATCTTCTTCGTCAACGTCCCGATCGGAGTCGCCTGCGTGGCGGGCGGCATCCGCGAGCTGCACGAGTCGCGCGACGAGGAGCACGGCGGCTTCGACCTGCCGGGCCTCGTGACGCTGACGGCGGGCTGTTCGCGCTCGTGCTCGGCCTGCTCCGCGGCAACGACTGGGGCTGGTCGAGCGGGCGCGTGACCGGTCTCTTCGCCGCTGCGGCGGCGCTGCTCGTCGCCTTTGCCTTCGTCGAGCTGCGGCAGGCCCGGCCGATGTTCGACATCCGCCTCTTTCGCGTCCCGACTTTCGCCGGCGCGCAGATCACCGCTTTCGCGATGTCCGCCGGGATGTTCTCGCTGTTCCTCTACCTGGCCCTCTACATCGAGAACGTGCTCGGCTACTCGGCGGTCGCGACCGGCGTCCGCTTCCTGCCGCTCTCGCTGCTCGCGTTCGTCGCCGCGCCGATCTCGGGGCGACTCTCGGCACGGTTGCCCGTCCGGATCCTGCTCGGCGGCGGGCTCGCGCTCATCGGCGTCGCGCTGCTGCTCATGCACGGGATGACGCTCGGCTCGAGCTGGACGACGCTGCTCGCGGGCTTCCTCGTCGGCGGCATCGGGATCGGCATGGTCAACGCGCCTCTCGCCGCGACCGCGGTCAGCGTCGTCGAGCAGCGGCAGGCGGAATGGCGTCCGGCGTCAACAACACGTTCCGCCAGGTCGGGATCGCGACGGGGATCGCGGGCCTGGGCGCCGTCTTCCAGAGCCGGATCGCGTCGCATCTCCCCGCGCTTCGGCTCGTCGCCAGCACGTTCGCGCGGGCGTCTTCGCAGGCGCAATTGCGGCTCGGTGGACGCCGCCGGCCGTGCACCGCCGAGGGCCGCAGCGGCGTTCATCAGCGGCCTGAACGAGATCCTCCTCGTGGCCGCCTTCGTCCTCTTCGCCGGCGCGATCCTCGCCTTCGCCCTCGTCCGGGGGCGGGACTTCGTCGCGAGCGGACCGGGCGCCCAGGGCGGAAGCTAGGCCGCAGGCGCGAGCCGCGGCCGCCGCAGGCGCAACGCGAGCTGCCAGCCCGTGACAAGCAGGATGACGATCCCGCCCGTGACGATCACGAGCCCCTGGGCGGCGATCGAGAACGCGATCGCGTGGGCGGTGCCGACGCCGCCGAGGGAGAGGACGGCGGCCCCGGCGCCCGCCTGGGTGGCGGCACCCGCCGGCGCGATCGGCAACGCCGCAGAGGCCGCGGAAGCAGTGAGGAAGGCGAGCGCAAGGACGAAGGATCCGGGCAGCGAGAGCGCCTGCAGGAGCAGGAAGACGGCGACGCCGCGCAGGCTCCACGAGACCGAGACGAGCAGCCAGGCCGCCCAGGCCTCCTTCGTGCACTGGGTGTGGGCGCCGAGCCAGCGGCCGAGCCGGAACCGGGCGACGGGGCCCCACTTGGCGATACGTGGCAGGAAGGCGACGACCCCGGCGGCCGCGACGCCTGCGGCGGCGATCGCGGCGAAGCCCGCCCGTGTCGTCCAGTGGCTCGAGCCGGCCGCTGCCACCGAGGCCATGGGCGTGAGCGCCGCGTTGTCGAGCATGCCGAGCACGAGCAGGCTCAATCCGAGCGTTCCGAGACCGACCGTCGTCCCGGGGTAGCGCTTCACGATCGCGATCCGGAGCGCGTCGTCGACGCGGCCCGGCAGCGCGATCCCGCCGACGCAAGCCGCGCCGCCTGCGACGGCGAGGGCGCGGGCGGCCGGCCGCTCGCTCCTCTGGAAGAGCCGCTGCCAGCCCCAGGCCTTGAAGGCGTAGGCGGCGAGGAAGAGCAGGCCCGAGCCGACGACGAGGACCGGGTCGGCGTGGTGGATCGGCCAGCCTGCGCCGACGAAGTAGCGCACGCTGAAGTAGCCCACCCCGAGCAGCCCGATCCCGAAGCCGCCGTTGAGAAGGAGCTTGACCTTCCGGTTGGAGAGAAGCCGCAGCACCGCAGTCGCAAGCGTGCTATCGGCATAAGGAATACGAAGTTGAGTCACTCGGTCTGGCCGCCGGCGCGACGCCGACGGTAGCAGCGGGTCGTGAACACGGAGTAAGGCCGCTGCGGCCGCGCGGGCGCGCGGATCCCGCTCCCGGTCGGCCCAGGCGGACGCCTCGCGCACGAGCTCGCGCAGCTCTGCGAGCAGGGACGGCGTGTCGGCGCCCTCCCGCTCGAGCGCCTCGATCCGCTCGAGCCTGGCCAGCACGGCGCGCGCTTCGTCCATGCCCCGAGCGTAGGCCGGAGGTTGTGGCCTGTCTGTTGCAGTTAGCTCGCGCGCCGCTGGAGATCGGCGGCGACCGGCACAGCGCCGAGCAGCGCCTCGTCGAGCTCGCGCAGGAGCTGCCGCCGCTCGCCGTGCAGGAGCACGGCTACGAGCAGGCGCCGCACGAGCTCGCACGTGGGCTCCCGTAGCCGCTCGAGCAGCTCCCCGCGCTCCGCCGGCGTCGCCCCGAGGAGGGCCGCACCCCGCATCGCGGCCGCCCAGCCGCCGTCTCCGTCGCCGAGAGCGGCGTCGAGCGCGTGCCGGAGCTGCTCTCCGCGGAACGGCTCCGACTGGAAGAGCGCGAGCTCCCAGCGGTCGAGCGCATCGCCCAGCCGGGCGTCGTCGTCGGCGACCGCGAGGCGGACGCGAAGGTCGGCGGCGACGGTGGCGCGGAACGGATCGAGGCGCGTCGGCTCCCCCGGCGGCGCCGTCGCCGCGATCGGGAGCACGGGCCGGATCCCGTACGGACGCCAGTCGAGGCGCTCGAAGAGCACGGGCCCCGCGGCGACGGGGGCGAACGTGGCGAGCCGGATGGCGGTGACGGCGTCGGCGAGCTCCCCGGGCGCGTCCGGCGCCTCCGCCGAGCCGCTCTCCAGCGAGCGCTCGAGCTCGAGGACGCAGAGCCGGTCGGGCTCGCGGCCGAAGTCGCGCGGGAGCAGGCCCCGTGCCTCCGGCCACATCGCCGCCAGCTCGCCGCTCGCGGCCATCCGGACGCGGATCCCGTCGCCGAGCTCGATCTGCGCGCCGACCGAGAGCCCGACGAGCGGCGCGACGGCGCCGTAGGAGTGGCCGTCCCCGAAGAGCGACGCCTCGATCTCCGCGTACGCCCTCTCGAACGCCGAGTCGTCCCAGTCGAAGCCGCCGCACCCCTCCGCCGTCCGGACGAGGAGGGGCACCAGCACGCTGCGGTAGACCGCGCGACCCTCGTCCCGGACCTCCCCCTCCTGCGCGTGGGCGAAGATCCGCGCGGCCGGCTCGCGCAGCAGGTCGGCGACGGCGTCCTGGACGTCGAGGCGCTCGAACAGGCGGCCGGCCCGCGCCTCGACGAAGCCGCGGACGAGCGGGCGGTACTCGTAGAGCGTCGGCCGTCCGTACGAGCCGTGCTCCTCGAAGGCGAAGGGCAGGTCGGCGCCGTCCTCGAGCTCGCCGGTGAAGACGGCGAAGGCGCCGAGGCAGAAACGGCGGAGCGTGTCGTGGAGGTGCGGCGCGCGCATGGTCCCGGATTGACCTCTACGACGGCGGACGCGTTCCTCCTACCGACCGGGAATATCCAGACGTGCTTGCCGCAATGCCTACGCTTTCTCCGTGATCCGGCCGTTCATCGGCGTGCGGTGGTGGCTCGGAGCGGCGTTCGCCGTCGTCGCGGCCACCTCGACCGCGATCGTCGTCGCGCAGTTCTCGGATCGCTCGGAGAACGCTTTTCGACACAACGGCGAGAGGTTCGCGCTCGATGCCGCACAGAAGGCGGCGGCGGGCAGCGGCACTCCGGCCGGTCTCGACCGCATCGCGACGAAGCTGAACGTCCGGCTCCGCCTCTTCGGGGCCGCCGGAGCCCGGCCCGCGACGCCGGGTCTCGAAAGCGACGCCGTGAGTGCTGCGCTCGCCGGCCGCCAGTTCGTCCAGGGAACCGCCGACGGAGGCGTCTTCGTGGCCGCCATCCCCTATCGCGGCGAGGCGCTCGTGGCGATCAGCCGGCGACCCGACGTCGCGGAGGCAATCGACACCGTCAACGGCGAGGCACTGCGGGCAGGCGTGATCGCCGGCGTGATCGGCGTCATCGTCGGCCTCCTCTTCGCCCAGCTGATCGCGCTGCGGCTGCGTCGCCTGAGCGCGGCCACCGAGGCGATCGCGCACGGCGACTTCGAGACGCCGCTGCGTTACCACTTCCGCGACGAGTTCGGCATGCTCGCGCAGAACTTCGACCGGATGCGTCGCCAGCTGCGGCGCTCCTTCCGTCGCGTCGAGGCGGAGCGCGACCGTCTGCGGCTCCTGCTCGAGCGCCTGCACGAGGGCGTCCTCACGATCGACCAGGACCTCGTCGTCCACTTCGCGAACGCCGAGGCGCGGCGGCTGCTCGGCGGCCGCCTGCGCGAGGGCGACGCGCTCCCCGAGCCGTGGCCGGCATTCGGCCTGCGCGACTTCGCCCAGGGACTCTTCGACGAGCAGGCGACGCCGACGCAGGTGCACGTCGCGCCCGACGAGCAGCACGCGTACGGCGTCGTCGGCATCCCCTCCCAGCCCGAGACCGACTGGGCGCTGCTCGTCGTCGACGACCTGACCGATCAGGAGCGGCGCGAGCTCGCGGAACGGGAGTTCGTCTCCAACGCGGCCCACGAGCTGCGCACTCCGCTGACGACGATCATCGGCGCGGTCGAAGTGCTCCAGGCCGGCGCGAAGGAGGATCCGGCCGAACGCGACCGCTTCCTCGGCCACATCGAACGGGAGGCCGGGACGGCTGGCGCGGCTGGCGCGCGCGATGCTGACGCTGGCGCGCGCCCATGCGGGACAGGAGCAGCCGCGCGCGGAGGCGGTCGAGCTCGCACCGCTCCTGCGGGAGGTGGCGGCGGGACTCCGGCCACGGTCCGACGTCTCGGTCGACGTCGAGGCGCCGGAGGGGCTCACGGTCCAGGCGAACCGCGACCTCCTCGAGCACGCGCTCCGCAACCTCGGCGAGAACGCCGCGAAGCACACCACGCGCGGCTCGGTCGTCCTCCGCGCCTACGACCGCGCCGGCGCGATCACGCTCGAGGTCGAGGACTCCGGCCCCGGCATCAGCCCGGAGGCGCAGCGCCACGTGTTCGACCGCTTCTACCGAGGCGAGCGCGACGCGGACGGATTCGGGCTCGGGCTCGCGATCGTGCGGGAGTCGGTGCGCACGCTGGGCGGCAGGATCGAGCTCGACTCCTCACCCGGCGAGGGCACGATCTTCCGAATCGTCCTCGCGCGCGCCCGCGTCCGCACGGAGGTGCCGGCGTGAGCGCGGCCGCAAAGGCGGAGCGGATCCTGCTCGTGGACGACGACGCCGGCGTGCGCGACGTCGTCGCCTTCACCCTGCGGCGCGAGGGGTTCGCCGTGGACGAGGAGCGCGACGGGCCCGCCGCGCTCGAGGCCGGCCGGTCCGGCGCGTACTCGCTCGTCGTCCTCGACGTCATGCTGCCGGGCCTCTCGGGAGTCGAGGTCTGCCGCGCGCTGCGGTCGGAGAGCGACGTGCCGATCCTCATGCTGACCGCCCGGGACGCGGAGTCCGACCGCGTGCTCGGCCTCGAGCTCGGCGCGGACGACTACGTGACGAAGCCGTTCTCCAGCGCGGAGCTGCTGAGCCGGGTGCGGGCGATCCTGCGGCGGCGGGAGCTCGACCGGGCGGGCGGCAACGGGACGCTGCGCAAGCTCGGCGGCCTGCAGATCGACCTCGCCCGGCACGAGGTGCTGGTCGACGGCGAACGCGTCCACCTGACGCTGTCGGAGTTCAAGGTGCTCTCTCTCCTCGCCGAGCAGCCGGAGTCGGTCGTCTCGCGGCGCGAGCTCATGCAGCACCTCTGGGCGAGCGAGCACGTCGGCGATGAGCACGCGTGCGAGGTCCACATCTCGAACCTCCGGCGCAAGATCGAGCGCGACCCGTCGCAGCCGGAGCGCCTGCTGACCGTGCGCGGTTCCGGCTACAAGCTCGTCGCGGCCTGAGGACTCGCACTCGGGCGAGAGGGCGGCTCGCGCAGCCGAATGTCATGGCTGCTCGTAGCATTCGGGGATGCCACAGAGACCAGCGAGTGCCTCTTCTGCAGGCTCGTTGCCGGGGACGGTGAGGCGAGCGTCGTCGGTGAAGACGCGCGGACAATCACACTCATGGGACATCCAGCCGTGTCATCCGAGGGCCACACGCCGTCATCTCCCGGGCTTGCACGCCAGTGACCTCGCAGGTCTTGTCCCGGCGGCAGGCGGCTCCGACGCGGATCGGCGCGAGGGCGCGATTCCTCCGCACGCGGCATGCGGCCGCTCAGGGCTTCCAGTCCACTGCACGTCGGCCCGGCCGGAGGCCCTCACCGAACACTCGTGCCGCCTCGGCCACGCACTCTGGCTTTCCGCGGTCTCCGACCCCGGTACCCGACGAAGACCAGTCATGGCCAGCCAGCTGGCACAGCCCGAACTCGGCCGCGTGCGCCCTGCCGCGGCTGGCGCTGCGCAGACAGGGCGTCCGCTGCACTCTGGTTTCCCGAGGCGGAGGGACCTCGTTACGCGACACGACACGTTCGGCTGCGCCCTGCCCGCCACCACCGGCAGCAAGCTCCTGCCCCTCCCGCTCCCCTGCCTGCGCCGACAGAGCTGTCGTCATGGTCGGGCTACGGTCCTGTTCGCCCGCTCGCGCAAGTGGGTCATCGAGCACGAGCGGGCGACCCACATCGTCGACGCGGCCGTCGTCGACCTCCGGGTCACTAGGTCCTGGCACCGGCGCGGCCGGGGGACTCCCAAGGACTCGGCCCTCGGCGAGCGGCACCCGCCGAGCGAGGGCTGTCCGCTCGATTCATGGGCCGCGAACCGTCTGGAGGTGTTGCGGTGAATCGTGGCGTCCCGCAGCTCGTCCAGCGTGTTGAGCCAGGACGTCTGTGGCCGCCTAGTCGAGTTGCCGCGTCATGGGCTTGACTCGGGCGTACCCCTTGAGAGCGCGCATGTTCCGCGCTGCCACTGCTCGGTGAGCGGCCGTGCTTGGCGAGAGCTTGTCGAGCGCCGGTAGCGGCGCTGCACGGAGGAGCATTGCCGACTCATGAGCTCTGCTGAAGGAGTAGATCCGATCATCTGAGTGGGCATGTCTGTACAGGCGCGCTTGTCACCAGCTGCAGGAGTTAGGGCCGGGAGCTTGCTGAGACCGCCCCTGATCTCGCTCAGACTCTTAGCCAGGTGACGCTCGCCGCGAGGCAGGGTCCGAGTTCATCCGCGACAGATCGGTTCGGCTGCACCGCAACGCCGCCTCAGAAGAGCGCGACGCACCCACAGCCCAACAGGGCGCACGACCACAACCCCGGCGGCGGTATCCCGGGCGCTCTGCCGGAGTCGGCGCCTCAACCGTGAACGCCGCAACCGGCCCTCAAGGGACATTCCCGAGCACTGGCCCACCCCTCTTGACCAGCCGCCGGTGAATTAGTTCAGCTGCGCCGTCTTGAGCAAAGCCTCGGCGCCTTCGGCGAGGGAGCGCACGAGGTGTGACGCGGGCAGGACGGTGTTGACGAGGGCGACGGACTCGCCTGCATACATGCACATCGCCTCGATGTGCCCGCTCATCCCTCGGGTCGGCGGTATCCAGGAGCGGCGCGGCACGGGCATCTCCCCGTCGGCGCTCGGCATCGTGCCGACGACTTCGACGTCGAGTGACTCGACAGCGTCGATTGCCGAGATGAGAACACGGGCGCGCGGCGACGACTCGCACAGCGGACAGTCGTTGAACGCGTCGGTGATGCGCGTGCTGTTCGCGCCCGCTGCGAGGATCGCGGCGACGTAGTCGGGGTGCGCTCCCGATTCCTCTGTGGCGATGAACCGCGTTCCCATCCGCACGCCCGAGGCGCCCGCAGCAAGAGCAGCGGCGACGCCACGGGCGTCGGCGATACCTCCGGCGGCGAGGACCGGCACGTCGACGGCGTCGAGCACCTCGCAGAGCAGCGGCAACAGGGGGGTGTCGCCGCGGCAGTGACCGCCTGCCTCCACACCCTGGGCGCTGACCATGTCGGCGCCAGCCCGGACGGCCGCTCGCGCCTCCGCCGCCGACCCGACCTGCCAGTTGACCAGCGCTCCACCCTCATGGGCTAAGTCGACGATGTCCGGCCGAGGATCGCACCAGAAGAAGTCAATGATGCGTACACGGGATGCAGCATCCGCGACGGCCTCAGTGTCGATGTCGTTGGTCAGGAAGCTCACCGCGAGCACGCGGTCGGTCTGCTCGCGCATCTCGTCGAGGCGCTGCCTGAGGGTTTCGGCCGAGACGCCGAGGGTGTTGATCGAGCCGATGCCTCCAGCCTCGGCGACGGCGACCGCGAGGTGCGGCGAGGAGACCGTACCCATCGGAGCCTGCTGGATGGGCGCCATGCATCCGGCGAGCTCCGTGAGTCGCGTCCGAATCATGTTCTCCGTGCCTCCCCGACAGCAATTCGTAGTAGACAGGAGCTGGTATCGCCGAGTCCCATCGTATCGCGAGACCCACCGCGTACCGTGACTGGCAGGCTCGCGTAACCGGCGCGGGCGAGTGCCGCCCCTGTCCCCGCCTAGGCCCGCAGAACCGCGCGCCGCGGGCCGGCGAGGAAGCCGGCCTCGACGAGCAGCGGCATCGCAGGGTGTCCGTCACCGGCTCGCCGTCGAAGCGCTCGACCGCCAGCCGCTTCGCGCCGCCTCGCTTGACGAAGGCGACCAGGGCGGCGAGCGCCGGGCGCAGCCATTCCTCCTCCGGTTCGCGGAGCGGGACGAGGGAGCGTCCGCCGCGCTCGACGTAGAGCGCCGGCTCGCCGCCGAGCAGGACGACGTGCGCTCCCGCGACGCGCGCGGCGCGACCGCCCGAGCGCTTCGGCCAGGGCAGGACGGCGCCGTACGGCTGGGCGGGATCGGCCGCGGCCAGCACGAGCGGCTCCGGCTCGTCGCCGTCGCGCGGGCGAAGCTCGCGCAGCCGCTCGACCGCACCTGCCAGCGCGAACTGGGCGCCGCCGAGGCTCTCGACGAAGTAGCCACGCCGACAGGACCCGAGCGTCTCGAGCGCGCGGAGCTCTCCGTAGACAGTCGTGTAGCCGCCGGGGATCCCCTCCGAGCGGACGGCGTCGCGCGTGACGATGCCGTGCCGCTCGAGCAGGAGCTCGGCGAGAGCGCGCGCTTCGGGCTCCGCGTCCGCGAACAGCCGTTCCGCGAGCGACCAGCGGCCCTGCGTCGCGTCGGGGCGGCGCGCGCGCGTGCGGGCGAAGCGCCGCGTCCGTCGGTCCGGACGCGGAGGCTGGTAACGGCGCTCCGCGCGGAGCGGAGCCCACGCGTCGTTCGTCGCCTCGCCGGACCACACGAGCTCCCACAGCGCCGGCAGCGCGGCCGAGTCCTCGAGGCCCGTGCGTGCCAGGAGGTCGTTCCAGAAGAGCGCGCCGCCCGCCAGAGCCGTACGGATCGCGTCGTGCACCTCGCCCTCCGGCGCCGGCGCGGCGGGCGGACGCCCGAGCACCGCCGCATCCTCGCGGAAGAAGACCGCGACGCGGTCGAGGCCCGCGCCCGCCCAGATCAGCTCACCCGAGGCGCAGAGCTGGTCGAGCTGCTCGGGCCGGTAGTCCCGCACCCGCCGCTGTAGGACCTCCGACTCCCACAGCGACACCGGCAGCGCGAGGCCCTGCAGCGGAACGAGCGCCTCGCGCAGCGAGCCGCCGCGGTCGATGCCGTGCCAACTCGGCAGGAAGCGGCCGAGCGCGGCTTGCTCCACCGGCTCCACCTCGCGCCGGAACGCGGCCAGCGAGGCCCGGCGCAGCCGGCGCAGGACGTCGGAATCGCACCACTCGCGCTCGCTCCCGCCGGGCCGGAGCTCCCCGCGGACGAGCTTCTCCCGGCGCTCGAGCTCCCGCAGCTCCTCCTCGACCTCGACGCCGAACCACGCGGAGGCCTCGGCGGTCGTGAACGGGCCGCGCCCGCGCGCCCAGCGCGCGACGAGGGAGGCGAAAGCGTCCGGGACGGGCTCGAGGAAGGCGTCCGGCAGACCGGACGGAGGCATGACGCCGAGCGCGTCGCGGTAGCGGCCCGCATCCTCGGCGGCCGCGAGCCGCTCCTCACCGGCCACGCGCACCCGGATCGCCCGCCGCTCGGCCTCGAGGATCGCTGCGTGCGCCTCGTCGAACTCGCCCGCGGCGAGATCGCCCCGTAGGCGGAGAACGTCGGACAGGTGCTCCGGATCGCGCGGGAACGGCCGCAGCGACGCCTCGACCTCGGCGAGCGCGGCCGGGTCGATCAGCTCGCGCAGCTCCTCCTGGCCGAGCAACTCCCGGAGCAGGTCGCGGTCGAGCGAGAGCGCCTGCGCACGCCGCTCCGCGGGCGGCGTGTCGTCCTCGTACATGTACGTCGCGATGTAGTCGAACAGGAGCGAGGAGGCGAACGGCGAGGCGCTCTGAGTCTCGACGTCGACGAGGTCGAGCTCGCGCGCGCGCAGCCGGGTGAGCAGCCGCTTCAGCGCCGGCAGGTCGAACACGTCCTGGAGACACTCCCGGTACGTCTCGAGCACGATCGGGAAGCTCGCGTACTTGCGCGCGACCTGAAGCAGCCCCTGCGCCTTGAGCCGCTGCTGCCAGAGCGGAGTCCGTTCGCCGGGCCGCCGGCGCGGGATGAGCAGCGCGCGAGCCGCGTTCTCGCGGAAGCGCGCGCCGAAGAGCGCCGACTGGCCGACCTCCGCGAGCACGAGCTCCTCGAGCTCGTCGGGATCGAGCACGAGCAGGTCGGTCGCGGGGGGCGAGTCGGCGTCCGGCAGGTGGAAGGCGATGCCGTCGTCCGACCAGATCGACTGCACTTCGAGCCCGAGCGACTCCCGCAGCCGCGCGCCGACGGCCATCGCCCACGGCGCGTGCACCCGCGCGCCGAACGGCGTGAGGATGCAGACCCGCCAGTCGCCGATCTCGTCCCGGAAGCGCTCGACGACCACGGTGCGGTCGGAGGGAACCGCGCCGGTCGCGCGCTCCTGCTCGCGTAGGAAGGCGACGAGATTCCGCTCCGCGCGCTCGTCGAGCCCCTCGACGCGGGGCTCAGGCCGGGCGAGGAGCTCCCGCGCGAAGCGCCCGATGGCCTCGCCGAGCTCGTACGGCCGACCGACGCCCTCGCCCTTCCAGAACGGCACCACGCCGGGAACTCCGGGCGCCGGCGAGACGAGCACGCGGTCGCGCGTGATCTCCTCGATCCGCCACGACGAGGCGCCGAGCATGATCACCTGCCCCGCCCGCGCCTCGTAGACCATCTCCTCGTCGAGCTCGCCGACGCGGCCGCCTCCCTCGCCGGCGATGAAGACGCCGAAGAGGCCGCGGTCCGGGATCGTGCCCGCGTTCGTCACGGCGAGCCGCCGCGCGCCCGGACGACCGCGGATGACCCCGCCCGTGCGGTCCCAGACGATCCGCGGCCGGAGCTCCGCGAACTCGTCGGACGGATAGCGGCCCGCGAGCATGTCGAGGACGTTCTCGAGCTGCGAGCGCGAGAGCTCGGCGAACGGGTATGCGCGGCGGACGAGCCGGTGCAGCTCCGCGACCTCGATCTCCTCGTCGGCGCAGATCGCGACGACGTGCTGGGCGAGGACGTCGAGCGGGTTGCGCGGAATCTGCGTTTCCTCGATCAGGCCCTCCTGCATCCGCTGCGCGACGACCGCGCACTCGAGCAGGTCGGCGCGGAACTTCGGGAAGATGCGCCCCCGCGAGACCTCGCCGAGCGAATGGCCGGAGCGACCGATGCGCTGCAGCCCCCGCGCGACCGACTTCGGCGACTCGACCTGCACCACGAGGTCGACGGCGCCCATGTCGATCCCGAGCTCGAGCGAGGACGTCGCGACGAGGCAGGGGATGCGACCGGCCTTGAGGTCCTCCTCGATCTGCTCTCGCTGCTCGCGCGCCAGAGAGCCGTGGTGCGCACGCGCGATCTCCTGCTCGGCTGCCTCGTTGAGCCGGAGCGCGAGCCGCTCGGCGAGCCGCCGGTTGTTGACGAAGACGATCGTCGAGCGGTGGGCGCGGACGAGCTCGACGAGCGCCGGGTAGATCGAGGGCCAGATCGAGCGCGTTTCCCAGCCTTCTTCGCGCGTCTCCCCCGGCTCGCGCATGTCCTCGACCGGGACGACGACCTCGAGGTCGAGCTCCTTCGCGACGCCGGCATCGACGAGCTGGATCGGGCGCCCGCCCGACACGAACTTCCCGATCTCCTCGAGGGGACGCTGGGTCGCGGACAGGCCGATCCGCTGGAACGGCTGCGCCGTGAGCGCCTCGAGCCGCTCGACGGAGAGAGCGAGGTGCGCGCCGCGCTTCGTTCCGGCGACCGCATGCACCTCGTCGAGGATCAGCGTCTCGACGCTCCGCAGCAGCTCTCGCGCGCGCGACGTGAGCAGGAGGAAGAGCGACTCCGGTGTCGTGATCAGGATGTCCGGTGGCTCGCGCGAGCATCGCCGCGCGCTCCCTCTGCGGTGTGTCCCCGGTGCGGACGGCGACGCGCAGGTCGGAGCGGAGCCCGGCGAGCGGGCCGCGCAGGTTCCGCTCGACGTCGTAGTTGAGCGCCTTGAGCGGCGAGACGTACAGGACGCGCAGCCCGGTGCCGGGTACGGCGGCCAGGCCGCCGCCGGAGGCGGCGGCGGTGTTCGGCCGCGCGTCGGCGGCTTCGCCGCCGACGCTTGCAGCCGTGAGGCGGTCGATCGCGGAGAGGAACGCCGCGAGCGTCTTCCCCGAGCCGGTCGGAGCCTGGATGAGCACGTGCTCGCCGCGCGCGATCGCGGGCCAGCCGAGAGCCTGCGCGGGCGTCGGCGCCGCGAAGTTGCGCTCGAACCACGCTCGCGTCGCAGGGCTGAAGACGTCGAGCGGTTCCACGTGAGCAGGGTAACTTCCAGCCGGTGACCTATTCGATCGTCGCTCGGGACGAGACCACCGGCGAGCTCGGCGTCGCCGTCCAATCGCGCGCCTTCGGCGTCGGTATCTGCGCCTGGGCGCGGCCGGGAGTCGGCGCGGTCGCGACCCAGTCGTTCACGGAGAAGGCGTACGGGCCACGCGGCCTCGACCTGCTCGCAGCGGGCGCCGCGCCGGCGGACGCGCTGGCGGAGCTGCGCGCCGCGGACGAGCAGCGCGACTACCGGCAGGTCGCGTTCCTAGCCGCCGACGGCCGCACCGCCGCCCACACCGGCGCCGCCTGCGTCCCGGACTGCGGGCACGTCGCGCGCCAGGACGTCTCCGCGCAGGGGAACATGCTCGGCTCGCCGGCGGTCTGGCACGCCGCGGCCGACACCTTCGCCGGTGCCGAGGGAAGCCTGGCGGAGCGGCTGCTTGCCGCACTCGACGCGGCGGAGGAGGCAGGAGGCGACTTTCGCGGTCGCGAGGCGGCCGCGCTCGTCGTCGTCTCCGGCGACCCGGCCGAGGAGCCGTGGCAGCGCGTCTTCGACCTGCGCGTGGACAACCATGCGGAGCCGCTCCAGGAGCTCCGGCGCCTGCACCGGCTCGCCGCGGCGTACCGCAGGCGGAGCGGCTTCGACGGCGAGACGGATCTCGAGGAGGAGCTCGAGCTCGCCCGCGCGGCCGGCCTGCCCGAGGACCAGGTCGCGCTCACGGCGGCGCTCGTCGCCGTCGAGCACGGAGACCTCGACGCCGCTGCTGCCCGGCTGCGGCCGCTCGCAGCCGCCGACGAGCGCTGGCGCGAGGCGTTCGAGCGCTACGTCCGGCTCGGCCGGCTGCCGGGGGACGTCCTCGACCGGCTCGACTGAGCGCTTCTACGTAGGATCGGGGCCATGCCCGACGCGCTCTGGTTCACCGAGGACGAGGAGGCCTGCCGCCTCCTCGCACAGGATCCGTTCGCGCTCCTCGTCGGCTTCGCCCTCGACCAGCAGATCACCGTCCAGCAGGCGTTCCTCGGACCGCTGCGCCTCAAGCAGCGGCTCGGAACCCTCGAGCCCACCGCCGTCGCCGAGGCGGACCTCGAGCCGCTCTTCCGCGAGAAGCCGGCGATCCACCGCTTCCCGGGCTCGATGGCCGGCCGCGTGCGCGAGCTCGCATCGCTCGTCAGGGACGAGTACGGCGGAGACGCCTCCCGCCTCTGGGTCGACGCGGCCGACGGCGCCGACCTGCGCCGCAGGATCGCCGCCCTGCCGGGCTTCGGCGAGATGAAGGTCAAGTCGCTCGGCGCGGTGCTCGCGAACCGGTTCGACGTCGCCGTCGCCCGGGATCTCGTCCCGTCGCATCCGACCCTCGGCGACGTCGACTCGCCACAGGCGCTCGTCGACTACCAGGCCGCTAAGAAGGCCCACAAGGCCCAGTGGACGGCGTCGAAGTCCGCACGCTGACCGACGGCGGCCAGCCGGCGGAGGCGACGGCCCGCGCGCTCGCAGACTTCGTCGCGGCGGCGGAGCGGACGCTCGAGATCGCGATCTACGACCTCCACCTCCCACCACCTTTGCGCGACATCGTCGGCGGGGCGTTCTCGGCCGCGGCAGAGCGCGGCGTCGCCGTCCGCCTCGCGTACAACGTCGACCACGCCAAGGTGGTGCCGCCGCCGCCGCAGACGGTGCCGGAGCTCGTCGAGGCGTTCCCGGTCCCGACGGCCGCGATCCCGGGCATCCCCGACCTGATGCACCACAAATACGTGGTGCGCGACGGCGCGTCCGTCTGGACGGGCTCGACCAACTGGACCGCCGACTCGTGGACGCGCGAGGAGAACGTGATCGTGACGATCGAGTCTCCCGGCGTCGCCGGCCGCTACCTCGCCGACTTCGAGCAGCTCTGGACGACGCGGAACGTCGCGCACAGCGGCAAGGTCGACACCGCGCCCGTCGACGGCGTGCGCGCCTGGTTCTGCCCGGGCCGCGGCGACAGGCTCGCGCACCGGATCGCGAAGGCGATCGGCTCCGCGCGCCGCCGCGTGCGCATCGCGTCGCCGGTGATCAGCTCCGCGCCGATCCTCGGCACGCTCGCGCAGGTCGCCTCCGACGGGAAGGTCGACCTTGCCGGGGTCGTCGACGCGACCCAGGTCTCCGAGGTGATCGCACAGTGGCGCGAGAACCGGAACGCCGACTGGAAGGAGCCGCTCCTGCGGGCGGCGCTGACGCGCGCGCCGTTCTCCGGCAAGCAGACGACGCCCTGGGGGCCCGGCTCGGTGCACGACTACATGCACGCGAAGGTGACGGTCGCCGACGACCGTGTCTTCGTCGGCAGCTTCAACCTCTCCCACTCCGGCGAGCTGAACGCGGAGAACGTGCTCGAGCTCGAGGATGCGGAGCTCGCCGAGCGCCTCGCGGCCTTCATCGACGGCGTGCGGGGACGCTACCCGGCGATCTCCCTGGCACCCTGACCCGTGCGCGGCCTCGCCGTCCTCGCCGCCGTCGCGCTCGCGCTGCTGGCCGGCGCCTCGGCGCAGGCGCTTCGCCTGCCGTCGGCGCCGAAGTGCGCGATCTTCCCGGCGAGCAACCCGTGGAACGAGCGGGTCGACAAGCTTCCGGTCGCGGCGAGCTCGGCGCAGCTGATCGCCTCGATCGGGCTCGACGCACCGCTCCACCCCGACTTCGGCTCGGGCAAGTACGACGGCGAGCCGATCGGGATCCCGTTCGACGTCGTCTCGGGCAAGACGCCGCTCTCGCACGTCTCGTTCGAATACTCGGACGAGTCCGACCACGTTCGCTATCCCATCCCGCGCGGCGTCCACATCGAGGGCGGCCCGCACTCGACGGGCGACCGGCATGCGATCCTCGTCGACCGGAGCTCCTGCCGCCTGTACGAGCTGTACGACCTGACCGGCGGCCCGGGCCACTGGCACGCGGGCTCGGGCGCGACGTGGAGCCTGCGCTCGAACCACCTCCGGCCGGCGGGTTGGACGTCGGCCGATGCGGCCGGGCTGCCCATCTTTCCCGGGCTCGCCCGCTGGGACGAGGTGGCGCGCGGCACGATCGACCACGCGCTCCGCTTCACCGCGCCGCGAACGCGCCGCGCCTACGTCTATCCGGCGCGGCACTACGCCTCGAGCTCGGCCGACCCGTCCCTACCGCCGATGGGCCTGCGCGTGCGGCTGAAGGCGAGCGTCGACGTCTCCTCCTTCCCGCCGCAGGCGCGCGTCGTGCTGCGGGCGCTGCAGGTCTACGGGATGATCCTCGCCGACAACGGCTCGCCCTGGTACGTCTCGGGCGCGCCGGACAAGCACTGGTCGAACGACGACCTCCACTCGCTGAGCCGGCTGACGGGAGCGGACTTCGAGGTCGTCGACACCTCGTCGCTGCCGCACCCGGGCGGCTAGCCCGTCCAGCCCGCGCGCGGATCGGGGAGCGGCGTCAGGAGCGGCTCGACCTGCTCACGCAGGTGCTCGAACGCGGGCGGCAGGATGAGCGTCTCGCCTAGGTGCTCGGGCTCCTCGTCGGCGGCGAAGCCGGGCCCGAGCGTCGCAATCTCGAACAGGACGCCCGCCGGCTCCCGGAAGTAGATCGAGCGGAACCAGAAGCGGTCGATGACCGGGGTCGGCTGCCCGCCGGCGTCGAGCACCCGTCCGCGCCACGCCTCGTGATCCTCCATCGTCGACGCCCAGGCGACGTGGTGCACGGTGCCGGCTCCGCCGATGCCGGGCTCCGCGGGCGGCGGCTCGTAGCGGATCCAGCCCTGGCGCGTCTCGCCGCGCGTCAGGCCGTCCTCGAAGCCGAGCGCCTCGAGGAACTCGGTGGGCTCCTGGCCGTAGGCGCGGACTCCTTCGAAGCCCTGCAGCGCGAGCTCGCGCGGGATCTCGGGGTGGTGCGAGACGAGCGGCTCGTCCGGGGCATCCGAGACGACGAGTTCGTGGCGCAGGCCGTCCGGATCGGTGAACGGGACTTCCCCGACCCGGTCGCGCCAGAAATCGAGCGCCTCGGTCGAGCCGACCCGCCAGACCACGGTGTGGATCATCCCGTCCCCGGCGCGTCCCGGCCGCGCGCCCGGATACTCGAAGAAGGTGATGTCAGAGCCCGGTGTGCCGTGCTCGTCGGCGTAGAAGAGGTGGTAGACGGTCGGGTCGTCCTGGTTGACCGACTTCTTCACGAGCCGCAGGCCGAGCACGCCCGTGTAGAAGTCGACGTTCGCCGGCGCGTCGCCGGTGATGCAGGTGACGTGGTGGATCCCGTCGAGCCTCACGCGGTCGGTCCTCTACCCGCCGAGCGAGGCCTCGAACGCGGCCCGGTCGGCGACGTCCCCGTGCGTCGGCAGGACGAGCTCGAACGGGAGCCCGAGCAGCGCTCTGACCCGCGCCGGCGCCTCTGGATCGTCGGTCGCCCACTCGGACGGCGCCGGAGTGCCGTCCATCCACGCGTCGCCCAGAACGAGAGCGCGATGGACCGGCACGTAGAACGCAACCTCCTCCGCGAAGAAGCCCGGGTACGCCTCGATCCCGGGTGGCGGCGCGTCGAGGATCGGCAGGCCGAGCTCGTCTGCGCTCCGCCGGTGCCACGGCACGGTCAGCAGGATGCCGTCCGCCGGGGGCGCGGGGGCCACCGGATCGACGAGCACGGTCACGTCTTCCGCGCGAATCGCGTAGCAGCGGACCTCGGGGCCCCACTCGAAGGCCGGCATCCACTCCGGATGCGCGGCCGTCCAGGTCCAGAGGCCAGGACGAAGCTCGTCCATCGCACGAGACACTACCGCTGCGACGACTCGCGAGACGCACGCGGGCCAGTCACGCGAACGGCCCCATCGTCGGGAAGCAGTCGCGCCCCTCGAGCAGATCGTGGAGGAACAGCGCGACGCCGATGTCGCCCGTGAAGAGCGAGTAGCGGCCGCGGCCGAGCTTCTCCCGCTCCCGCTCGACCTGGCCGATCGCGTGCATGGCGAAGGCGCGCGCCCGCTCGAGCCAGAGCTCGTCGCCCGTGCGGCGGTGGAGGACGAGGAAGGCGTATGCGTTGCCGGCGGTGCCGTGGCAGAGGCTCGAGCCTTTCACGAGCGGGCCGGCGCGCCACGTCAGCTCGCCGCCCGCGAGCGCGAGCGCCTCTTCGAGGAGGTCGCCGAGCGTCGCGACCATTCCCGGCGCACCGTGACACCACTGCACGCGGATCTGCTCGGGGGTGATCTCGGTCGTCGGCATCCAGTTGGCGAGACCGTCCTCGCGGACGAGGTACGGCGAGAGGTCGGAGAGCGCAGGCGCCCGGCCGCGGTTCGCGAGAGCGCGGACGATGCCCGCGTAGCCATGTGCCGGGCCGAGGAAGCGGAAGGTCCTCCCGTACAGATCCTGCGTCCAGAGACCGTCGGCGTCGCGCGCCGGCTAGCACCCGCTTGGCGACCGCTGCCACGCCTCATCCCAGCGCGGCTCGCCCGTCCAGGCGAGCATCGCCTCCGCCATGAGCAGCGAGCCCGGCGCGCCCCACATCACCTCGTTCGTCGGCGACTCGAGGTTGGCGAGGACGAGCTCGTGGATGCGGTCGGCCAGCCCGGCGTCGCCAGTCTGTCGGAAGGCGACGAGCGCGATTCCGCACTCCCCCATCCAGTAACTCGGCGGCGATGCGCCTTCGCCGAAGTCGGGCTTGGCGCGGTAGCGGTCGACGAGCGCAACCGTCGCGTCCTCCCAGCCGCTCGAGCCGAGCTCGTGCAACGCCCAGATCATCCCCGCCGAGCCGAGGTAGAGCGACGTCGAGTCCTCGTCGTCGTCGCCGTCGCTCGGGTGCCACGGCCAGCGCGCCCCGTCGAACGCTGCCTCGGCGTCGGCGACGATCGCCGCGATCGCGGCGCGGACCCGCGTTTCGTCCCACTCCACCGCGGCGAGCGGCTCGTGCTCCGACGAGCGCCAGAGCTCAGGCATGGAGCCAGCGTCCGAGGAGTCGCGTCAGCCGAGGCATCAGGATCCAGGTCAGTGCCGGGACGAGGATCGCCACGGTGACGAGCGCCCGCAGCGAGGCCGGCCAACTCGTCTCGTGCGGGCCTGCGAAGCGGAGCACGAGGTACGCGATCGGATATGCGGCCGCGAACGTCGTCACGGCCATCTTCCAGCGCGGCGGCGCGCCGGGAACGTCGAACCACGTCTCGAGCCCGGTCAGGCTCTGGCGCTCGACCGTCGAGAACGTGTTGGCCTCGACAATCAGCCCTGCTCGCGCCGGCGCCTCCTCCCAAGCCTTGAGGCTCGAATCGTTGGCGAATCGCTCCACGATGTGCCGCGTCCCGGCCGCGTCGGAGAGGACCGTAGTGCCGAGGTAGCCGGGGATCCCACCGGCGGCTTCCAGGAGTCGCTCGGACCAGGCGGAGAACTCGCGCTGCCGGCCCGGCAGGACGCGGCGGGTGACTACGACGGTGACGGGCTCAGGCAACGCTCGCGAGGATCTTAGAGAGCGCGGACCGCGTCGCCGACACGGATCTCGCCGTCCTCGAGGATGTCGGCCCGCAGGCCGCCGCGATGGACGAGCGCGCGCAGGATCGGCCGCCCTGCGTAGCCGTCCGCGACCGTGCACGGCTCGCAGAGCCGCATGCCGCGGCACCGGACGCCTCCCACCGTGAACTCGCGGCCGACGAGCGCGTTCAGGTCGATGCCGCGGGTGACGAGGTTGCGGCGGTGCTCGTCGGGGCCGAGAGGCGGCTCGAACGACTCGCACACGGCTGCGTCGATCAAGGTCAAGGCGCTGCCCGGACGCCCCGAGGGGAACGTGCCCGTGCCGAGGACGTGCCTGTCGCCGTCGAGGCCGCGACCGGCGAGCGCGCGGGCGATGTCGAGGCTCCGCGCCGGCTCCCCGGCCGCAGCCGCCACGTGGATCCCCTCTAGCGTGCCCGGCGTCGCGGGCGCGTCCGGACGGGCCGGCCGTGCCAGCGCCACGTCGCCGGCCGCGAGCAGCCAACCCCGCTCGACCGACTCGCGCGGAGCCGAGCCGTCGCCGGCGGGGTCCCAGACGACGCCGGACGGGACGCCGTACATGACGACGTGGCGTCGCCCGCCGTCCACCGGCGCGACGCGGCCGATCCAGGGCCCGGCCCAGGCGAACTCGCGCGCGTCGGCGACCTCGGCGAGACCGAGGCCGAGCCCGCCGAGCCAGCGCGAGACCGCCCACGCCTCGCCCGTCGCCGGCAGCTCGTCGACCGGCACCTCGAGGATCGTCGCGATGCAGGCGAGGAGCGACGCGGCCTCGGGCTCGAGCCCCTCCGGGAGCGGCGCCTCTTTCAGCCGACCCCCGCCAGCAGGAAGGCGCGCGACTCCTTCAGCATCTCGCGCGCGATCACGAGCCGCTGGATCTCCTGCGTGCCCTCGTAGATCTGCGTGATCTTCGCGTCGCGCATGAAGCGCTCGACGGGGTACTCCTTGATGTAGCCGTAGCCGCCGAGGATCTGGACGGCCTCGGTCGTGACCGCCATGGCGACGTCGCCGCACTTGAGCTTCGCCATCGCCGACGCCTTCGTCAGCTCCGTGCCCGTCGACGCCTTCGTCGGCCATTCGCCCGAAGCGGTAGAGGAGCCCGCGCGCCGCCTCGCACTCGGTCTCCATGTCGGCGAGCTTCGCGGCGATCAGCTGGTGGTGCGCGATCGCCTGGCCCATCGTCTCGCGCGTCTTCGCATACTCGAGCGCGTAGTCGGTCGCGCCCTGCGCGATGCCGAGCGCCTGCGCGGCGACGCCCGGCCGCGAGCGGTCGAGGATGCGCATCGCGATCCGGAAGCCGTCCCCCTCTTCGCCGAGCAGGTTCGCGGCCGGGATGCGGCAGTCGTCGAAGGTCAGCTCCCCGGTCGTCGAGCCGGCGATCCCCATCTTCGGCTCGAGTCGCGCGACCGCGAAGCCCGGCGTGTCCGCCTCGACGACGAAGGCCGAGGTGCCGTGATGGCGGGACTTCGGGTTCGTCTTCGCGAAGACGGTGTAGAGGCTCGCGACGCCCGCGTTCGTGATGAAGCGCTTCGAGCCGTCGAGGACGTACTCGTCGCCCTCCCGCCGGGCCGTCGTGCGCATCGCCGCCGAGTCGGAGCCGGAGCCCGACTCCGTGAGCGCGTACGCGGGCAGCCACTCGCCCGAGGCGAACCTCGGCAGGTAGCGCTCCTTCTGCTCCTCGCTGCCCGCGAGCTTGAGCCCGAGCGAGCCGAGCTCCTGCACGGCGAGGATGAGCGCCGAGGTCGCGCAGACCTTCGCCACCTCCTCGATCGCGACGAGCGAGAGGAGCGTGCCGGTGCCGAGGCCGCCGTGCTCCTCGGCGAAGAAGAGGCCGAAGATGTCGTTCTCGCGGAACAGCTCGACGACGTCCCACGGGAACTCGTGCGAGGCGTCGATCTCGGCGGCGCGCGGGGCGATCCGCTCGTGAGCGAGCTGCCGGACTAGGTCGCGCAGCTCCCGCTGCTCGCCGCTCAGGTTGTCCCAGGGCATCCGGCGATTCTATTCGGGCTCGAGTCCTAGCCCTTGTGGCAGACCGCCTCGACGTTGTTGCCGTCGGGATCGAGGACGAACGCTCCGTAGTAGGTCGGGTGGTAGTGCTCGCGGATCCCCGGAGCGCCGTTGTCGGTGCCGCCGGCCGCGAGCGCGGCCGCATGGAAGGCGTCCACCGTGTCGCGGTCGGGCGCCTCGAAGGCGACGTGCGTCCCGGTGCCGAACGGCTCGCGCTGCGCGACCCAGAATCCGTACTTCCCCTCGGGGCCGAAGGCCGCGGCCTTCCACTCCTCGAACGCGGCCGTCTCGTTCAGGCCGAGCGGCTCGAGCGCCTGCCGGTAGAAGGCCCGGCTTCGCTCGAAGTCCCGCACGTTGACTCCGACGTGATCGAACATCTTCTCTCTCCTCTCGCAGTAGCCTCAGAGCATGATCCTCCGGAACGGGACGATCCGCACGCTCGACCCGTCGCTGCCGACCGTCGCGGCCCTCTGGATCGCGGCCGACCGGATCGCGGGGGGCGTCGGGACGCACGAGAGCGCGCTGCCGAGCCCGGACACGGTCGACCTCGGCGGCCGGTGCGTCCTGCCCGGCTTCACCGACTCGCACGTCCACTTCCCCACGCTGGGCGCTCGCGCAGCGCGAGGTGCGGCTCGACGGCTGCGCCTCGCTCGCGGAGGCGCTCGACCGCGTCCGCACCGCCGACTTCAGCGGCAGCTGGCTGCGCGGCCAGGGCTGGCGCGACGCCGACTGGCCGGACGGCCCGCCGACGCGGCAGGCGCTCGACGAGGTCGTCTCCGACCGCCCGGCCGTGCTGATCTCGAAGGACTACCACGCCCTCTGGCTCAACTCCGCGGCGCTCGCGCTCGCGGAGGGAGATCTCGACGTCGCGGGCGGCGTGGTCGTCCGCGACGAGCGCGGCGAGCCAACCGGGCTGCTGTACGAGGAGGCGGCGTGGCGCTTCAGGGGACGTTTCGTCCGCATCCCGGACGAGGAGTACGTCGAGGCGATGCGCCAGGGCGTCCGGCTCGCTGCGTCTCGGGGCGTCGCCTGCGTCCACGACAAGGACGGCTGGCTCGGCGCGATCGGCTTGTGGCAAAGGCTCGAGCAGCAGGGCGCGTTGCCGCTGCGCGTCTGGCAGTCGGCGCCCGCCGAGTTGCTGCCGGAGCTCCGCGCAGTCGGCCTGCGCAGCGGCGCGGGCTCGCCGCTTCTCCGACTCGGCTACTTGAAGGCGTTCATGGACGGCACGCTCGGCTCCCGGACGGCGTGGATGAGCGACGGAAGCGGCGTCACGATCACGACTAGCGAGGAGCTCGAGGCGATCGTCCGCGACGGGGCCGCGGCCGGCTGGCCGGTTGCCGTGCACGCGATCGGGGACGCCGCCAACCGCGCCGCCCTCGACGCCTTCGAGCGCTCCCGCGACGTCTGGGAGCCGCTCGGCCTCCGGCAGCGGATCGAGCACGCCCAGTGTCTCGATCCTGAGGACGTGCCCCGCTTCGGCGAGCTCGGCGTGGCGGCCTCGGTCCAGTTCACGCACGCACCTTCCGACGAGCAGCTCGCAAGGCGCTTCTGGCCCGACCGGCTCGACCGCGCCTACTCGTTCCGCTCGCTGCTCGACTCCGGGGCACTGGTCGCAAACGGCTCGGACGCTCCCGTCGAGGAGCTCGAGCCGTGGGCGGGCGTCGTCGCGGCCGTCCTCGACCACTGGCGCGAGGACCAGCGGCTCACGCTCGAGCAGGCGCTGCACGCGACCTGCGTCGCCCCCGCGTGGCTCTCGCACGACGAGCGCGTGCGCGGCACGCTCGTCCCCGGCCGCCTCGCCGACCTCGTCGTGCTCGACCGCGATCCGTTCGCGTGCGAGCCGGAGGAGCTGCGCGAGGTGCAGGTCGTCGCGACGATGCTCGGCGGCCGCTGGACGCACAACCCGCCGCCCTGGGATTGATCCGAGCGCGCCCGTCGGGTGAAGATCGCCCGTGATGCAGTCGGGCTCGATCCACGACCTTCGGCCGGATGCCTTCGAGTACGGGTGGGACAACTCGTTCGAGCCCGCGCTCGAGGTCGAGTCGGGCGAGACGGTGCTGCTCCACGTCCGCGACGCGTCGGACGAGCAGATCGGCCCGAACTCGACCGCGGCCGCCGTCGCCGCGCTCGACTTCGGCAAGGTCAATCCGGTCAGCGGCCCGGTCTACGTCAAGGGGGCCGAGCCGGGAGACACGCTCGCGGTCGAGCTGCTCGAGTTCCAGCCGCCGAGCTGGGGCTGGACGGCGATCATCCCGGGCTTCGGAGTGCTCGCCGACGAGTTCTCCGACCCGTGGCTGCGGATCTCGCGGATCGAGGACAGCGTCGTCCGGTTCTCCGACCAGGTGACGCTCGCGCTCCGGCCATTCCCCGGGACGCTCGGCGTGGCGCCGGCCGAGCGCGGGACCCACTCGATCGTGCCGCCGTCGCGCTGGGGCGGGAACATGGACATCAAGCACCTCACCGCGGGAGCCACGCTGTATCTCCCGGTCGGCGTCGAGGGCGCGCTCTTCTCGCTCGGCGACACGCACGCGGCGCAGGGCGACGGCGAGGTCTGCGGCACCGCGATCGAGACGGCGATGGACGTCGTGCTGCGGTTGAGCGTGCGGAAGGACGTCAAGGTCGACGCGCCGCAGTACGACCTGCCGTACGGACCACACGACGCGTCGCTCCTCAACCGCATGTTCGGGTTCCACGTCTGCACCGGCGTCGGGCCCGACCTGCTCGAGGCGACGCGCGACGCCGTCCGCGCGGTGATCGCGTGGCTCGGCGAGACGCGCGGGCTCGAGCCCCAGGAGGCCTACGCGGTCGCGAGCGTCGCCTGCGACCTGCGCATCCACGAGGTCGTCGACCAGCCGAACTGGGTCGTCGGCTGCTTCGTTCCGGAATCGATCTTCGCAGGAGGCTGACGCAGGCCGGCCCGCTTCGGGGCGGGCGTACAATCGACGCGATGGCGATGCGCACGATGAACCCCGTGCACGAGGCGACCACGTGCGCAGTCGCCGCCACGGCGGCGATCATCGGCGCGAAGTGGACGGCGCTGCTCGTCCACGACCTCTCCGAGGGGCCGCGCCGCTTCTCCGAGCTCGAGCGCTCCTGCCACGGGATCAGCCCCCGCACGCTCGCCGAGCGGCTGCGCGCGCTCGAGACCGAGGGGATCGTCGAGCGCCACAGCTTCGCCGAGACTCCGCCGCGCGTCGAGTACGTGCTCACCGAGAAGGGCGAGTCGCTCCTGCCGATCATCGACGCGATGCGCGAGTTCGGGCACGCCTGGCTCTCCTGCGGGCAGTCACACCCGCACGACCTGTAGCGGCTAGCGCGGCAGGCGGCCCAGGGCCGTGAAGACGGCCGCGGCCGTGTCGATCCCGGCGGCGAAATACGGCACGAGGAGGCGCTCGTTCGGGGAGTGGATGTTCGAGTCGGGGAGGGCGAAGCCGGACAGAATCGTGTCGATGCCCTTCTCCGCCAGCGCCGGCATGAGCGGGATCGAGCCGCCGACGCGCGTGAGCAGCGGCTTCACTCCGAGCGCCTGCTCGAAAGCTTCGACGCCGAGCTGGATCGCCGGAGAGTCGGCGCGGACGAGCCCGGGGTTCGAGCCGAACCAGGAGATGCTCGAGCTCTGCGCCTGCGGGGGCTGCCTCGCGGAGCAGCTTCTCAGCGGCGGCGCCGATCGTGTGCCAGTCCTGTCCGGGTGCGAGCCGGATCGAGAACTCGGCCGAGGCGGCGACGCTCAGCGTGGTGTTGCGGACGCCCGGGCTTGCCGCCGAGGATCCCGTTCACGTCGGCCGACGGCTCGGCCCACGTGCGGACGTAGAACTCCTCGGCCGCCTTCGCGTCGAGTGGGCGCGCGCCCTGCTCCGAGAGGGAGCCGGCGCCGGACGGCAGCTGCGACCACGCCTCGAGCTCCTCGGCTGTCGGCGGCACGATTCCCTGGCGCAGCGGCTCGGGCAGGCGTCCGTCCGGCCCGGCGAGCACCGCCTCGAGGCAGTGCATCAGCGCATGGATCGCGTTGAGCGCCGCACCGCCGTACATCCCCGAGTGGAGGTCGCGCTCGCCCGTCCGCACCTTGATCTCGAAGCCGACCAGCCCGCGGGTCGCCAGCTCGATCACGGGGACGTCGCGACGGAGCATCCCGCCGTCGAAGATCACGGCCGCGTCGGCGCCGCGCTCGTCCTGCGCGAGGAAGTCGGCGATCGTATGACCGCCGATCTCCTCCTCGCCGTCGCACGCGAAGCGCAGGTTGACCGGGAGCGCGCCCGCCTCGACGAGCCTCTGGGCGGCCCGGAGCACGATCCAGAGCTGGCCCTTGTCGTCGGCGACGCCGCGCGCGTACGCCCACTCACCGCGCACGTCGAGCACGAACGGATCCGACTCCCAGAGCTCGAGCGGCGCCGGCGGCTGGACGTCGAAGTGGTTGTAGACGAGGACGGTGGGCGCCTCGTCGGCGCCGGTCGAGGCGCGGATCTCGCCGAGCGCGAGCTCCCGCTCGCCGAACGGCGTCAGCTCGGCCGTGCCGCCGATGCGACGGATGAAGTCGCACACCCATTCGCCCGCACGCTTCACGTCCTCGCGGTGCGCCGGGTCCGCGCTGATGCTCGGGATCGCGATGAGCTCCGCGAGCTCGCTCCGCCAGGCCTCGTCCACGACCCGGACACTAACCTGACGGCCGTGCGATTCGTGGAGGTGACCCTCGCGGCGCCGTTCGAGCTGCGGGACTTCTACGGCGGCACGCTCGAGCTGCCGCTCGACGGGGACGCGGTCGTCATCGGAGAGACACGGCTGCGCTTCCGCCCGAGCGAGGGCGAGCCCTTCTACCACTTCGCCCTCCTCGTCCCGGGCGACCGCTTCGACGCGGCGCATGCCTGGGCCGAGGAGCGGGTCGAGCTGCTCGGCGGCGTGTTCGCCTTCGAGGCATGGGACGCACGGGCCGTGTACTTCCTCGACCCCGCCGGGAACATCGTCGAGCTGATAGCGCACCGCGGGCTCGAGGAGAACGGCCGCGAAGGCCCGTTCGCCGCGGAAGAGCTCGTCGGCCTCTCCGAGCTCGGCGTCGTTGGCGACCGGAAGGAGATGTTCGGCGCGCTCGCGGCACTCGGCCTTCGCCTCTGGAGGGGAACGCTCGACGAGCCCAACAGCCTCGCCTTCGTCGGCGGACGCGGCCGTACGCTCATCCTCGCTCCGGCCGGCCGCGGCTGGGTGCCGTCCGGCGTCCGGCCGAGCCGCATCCGGTCATTGCGCTGGTGTCAGCCCAGCTGAAAGGCGAAGTCGAGCTCGGCGGGGTACAGCGGGTGACGTCCGAGCCGAGGAGTCCGGCCGCTAAGACGAGGGCTTAGCGGCCGGTAATCCCGCTCCCGCGCACGTCCGCAGGACCTGCGCGGGCGGGCAGAAGGAAGCAGCACGAAGCGGGCCGGAGACCGCGCTCTCCGGCCCGCGAAGTTCCGTTCCATTCGCGCGAAGAGCGCAGCTCTTCGCGCGAGTTAGGCGACGTCGCGGAGGGAGTTGGTGACCGCGAGCGCGCGCAGCTTCTTCAGGCTCTGGTTCTCGATCTGGCGGATCCGCTCGCGCGTCACGTTGAAGGCGCGGCCGACCTCGTCGAGCGTCCGCGGCTGCTCGCCGTCGAGCCCGTAGCGGAGCTCGAGCACACGCCGCTCCCGGTGCGAGAGCGTGTCGAGGATCCCGCGCAGCAGCTCGGCGCGCAGCGTGGCGTCCGCCGCGTCGTCGGGGAGCGGCACGTTCTCGTCCGTGAGGAAGTGGCCGAACTCGGACTCCTCCTCGTCGCCGACCGGCTTCTCCAGCGAGACCGGCATCTGCGCGCTGCGCAGGATCTGCTCGACCTCGTCGCCGCCGAGCCCGAGGTCCGCCGCGATCTCGAGCGGGCTGGGCTCGCGGCAGAGCTCGCCCCGGAGCTTCCGCTCCGTGCGGACGATCTTGTTCAGCTTCTCGACGACGTGGACGGGCATCCGGATCGTCCGACCCTTGTCGGCGAGCGCCCGCGCGACCGCCTGGCGGATCCACCAGGTGGCGTACGTCGAGAACTTGTAGCCCTTGCGCCAGTCGAACTTCTCGGCGGCGCGGACGAGGCCGATCGTCCCCTCCTGGATCAGGTCGAGGAAGGGCAGGCCCTGGTTGCGATACCGCTTGGCGATCGAGACGACGAGGCGGAGGTTCGCCTCGACCATCTCCTGCTTCGCGCGCGCGTCGCCGCGCTCGATCCGCTTCGCGAGCTCGACCTCCTCGGCGGCCGTGAGGAGGTCGACCCTGCCGATGTCCTTGAGGAAGAGCTGGAGCGCGTCGGTCGAGACCTCCGGCGCCTCGTCGTCGAGCCGCCGTTCCTCCGCCGCCGCTCCGGCCGGGGACGCGCTGACGATCTCCACCTGCAGCTCCTCGAGCGCGCGATAGACGTCCTCGACCTGGGCCGGGTCGAGATCGAGCTCGTCGAGCGCGAGTGCGATCTCCTCCACGCTGATGCTGCCGGCGGCCTGGGCGGCCTCGAGGAGGACGCGTGTCGGCTCCGCGGCGAGCACGTCTGTAGGCGCGGGCGCGTCCTCCCTGTCCCCTACGACGACAGCCATATCCCCCTCCCCCTCGCGATTCCGCACCATGTCACGCCGCCACTCGCGGCGCATGGGCCGTTCGGCTCAAATCTTCCTTACTTACGGCCCATCTTTCGCCAACCGGGCGAGCACGGCATCGGCGTATTCCGCGTAGACCGTGTGCGGGCCGTCCGCAGCCGCGAGCCGCAGCTGCGCGACCGCCTTCTTCCGTTCGCCGGTCCAGAGCAGAAGGAGGCCCAGGTGGAAGCGGACGACCGAGGATCTGCGGGAAGACGGCGGTGAGCGGCCCGAGGCGGCCGAAGGCCTTCACCGGGTCGGCCTTCGTGAACGCGCCGACGGCAGCGGCGGTACGCGCGACCGGGTCGGTCGGCGCGAGCCTCGCGGCGGCCTCGAACTCCCGCTCGGCCGAACGCGGCCGCTTGAGATCGTTCCAGAGGGCGGCGCCGTAGAGGAGCTTGGCTCGGGCGTCCGGCCGGTTGGCGGCGCGCGCGAGCGCCGCCACTTCCTGCGCCGCCGGCAGCTTCCGGACGGCGGGCGGGGCCTGGAAGCCGAGCACGAGGTACGGGAGGCCCGCGTGGTCGGCCGGGTGGAGCGCGTCCTGGGCGTCGACGCCGTACGGGGAGTCCGGGTACCGGCGCGCGGTCTGCTGCCAGGCCGTCACGGCCTCGTCGTCGCGACCGGCCCAGTAGTAGGCCCAGCCGAGGTCGAGGAGCGCCGCCGGGTCGCGCGGATGGGCGGCCGCGAGCGCCTGCACCGTGCCGAGGCTCGCCGGGCCGCGCCAGCCCGCGAACGCGGCGCCGAGCTGCGCTGCGAAGGAGTGGTAGCGGGCGAAGATCGCGGCCGCCTGCGTAGCGGCGCCCTTGTTGAGCAGCTGCTCGGCGCGCACCAGGGCCTGCGCCTCGCCGTCGCTACGGAGGCCGAGCTCGAGCTCGAGCGGCGGTCGCCCCGGCTGGACCGGGAACGACGTCCGCTGGCCGCGCGTCTGGAGGAGGGTCACGCCGACGACGGCGGCCGCCGCGGCCGCCGCGGCGAGAGCGACGACGAGCACGATCCGCCGGTTCCGCACCACTGCGAGGGATGACACCTGGCTCGCCACGGCCCGGAGCGTAGCCCCGAAGCGCCTCGCTACATTTACGAAAGCGATGCCGAGCTACCGGGAACTCCTCAGCAGGTCCGCACCGAGATCGACGAGGTCGACAGCGCGCGTGCACGCGAGCTCCTCGCTGCGGACGAGCCGCCCGCTCGTCGTCGACGTGCGCGAGATCGACGAGTGGAGCGAGGGCCGGATCCCGGGCGCGATCCACCTCCCGCGCGGCAACCTCGAGTCGAGGATCGAGCAGGCGGCGCCCGACCGCGCGCAGCCGATCCTCCTCTATTGCGCGGTCGGCAACCGCTCGGTCTTCGCGGCGAAATCGCTCGAGGAGCTCGGCTACGAGAACGTCGTCTCGCTCGCCGGCGGCTACACCGAATGGAAGCGCGGCGGCTTCCCGACCGAGCTGCCCCGCTCGCTCGACGCCGCGAAGCGCCAGCGCTACAGCCGGCACGTCCTCATCCCGGAGGTCGGCGAGGAGGGACAGCTGCGGCTGCTCGACTCGCGCGTGCTGCTGCTCGGCGCGGGCGGACTCGGCTCGCCGGCGGCGCTCTACCTCGCGGCCGCGGGTGTCGGCCACCTCGGAATCGTCGACGACGACCGCGTCGACGCCTCGAACCTGCAGCGGCAGGTGCTCCACTCGACGGCGCGGCTCGGAGAATGGAAGGCGGAGTCGGCGAAGCGGACGATTCAGGAGCTCAACCCCGACGTCGAGGTCGTCCCCTACCTCGAGAGGCTGACCTCCGAGAACGTCGAGCGGATCCTCGGCGACGGCTGGGACGTGATCGTCGACGGCGCCGACAACTTCCCGACCCGGTACCTGATCAACGACACCGCCGTCTGGCACGGGATCCCGCTCGTCCACGGCTCGATCTACCGCTTCGAGGGCCAGGCGACGGTCTTCGAGAAGCCCGGCGACGGCCCTTGCTACCGCTGTCTCTTCCCGCTGCCGCCGCCGCCGGAGCTCGCACCGAGCTGCGCGGAGGGCGGCGTGCTCGGCGTGCTGCCCGGCATCGTCGGCTCGCTGCAGGCGAACGAGGCGCTCAAGCTCTGTCTCGGCATCGGCGAGTCGCTCGCCGGCCGGCTGCTCCTGTTCGACGCCCTCGCCACCGAGTTCAGCGAGGTGACGCTGCGCCGAGACCCGAACTGCCCCGTCTGCGGCGACAGCCCGACGATCACCGAGTACGTCGACTACGTCGAGTTCTGCAGTGGAAGGCCGGCGCACGCATGAGCACCGTCCGGATCCCCCCTCAGCTCCGCTCCGAGGTCGGCGGTGTGCGGCAGGTGCCCGCGGTCGGCGACACGGTGCGCGAGCTGCTCCACGACCTGATGGAGCGCTTCCCGACGCTGCGCCCGCAGCTCTTCGAGGACGACGGCATCGCGCCGTTCGTCAACGTCTACGTCGAGGGCGAGGACGTGCGGACGCTCGACGGGCTCGACACCCCGGTGGACGAGGGCGCGACGGTCATCCTCCTGCCGGCGATGGCCGGCGGCTCCGGCTGATGCCGACGGTCCAGGAGCTCTACGAGCTCTGGGCCAGCGAGGCATATGCGGATCTCAAGGAGGAGCTCGGTCGCGAGCCTCGAGCCGCGCGGCCCCGAGTGGCTGTTCGAGCTGTTCGCGAGCCTCGACCCGCAGCCCGGCCAGCGTCTGCTCGACGTCGGCGCGCGCGACGCGAGGCACGCGATCCGGCTCGAGCGGGAGCACGGGCTGCGCGGCGATCGGCGCTCGATCCGGTCCCGCTCCACTGCGATCTCGCGCGACAGGCGGTGGCCGAGGCCGGCGCCGAGCGTCGAGGTCGTCGAGGGCCGCGCCGAGGCGCTGCCCTTCGAGGACGACTCCGTCGATTGGATCTGGTGCCGCGACGTCCTCCCCACGTCGACGTCGAGCGGGCGCTCGCGGAATTCGTGCGCGTGCTCGCTCCCGGCGGTGCGGCGGTCGTCTACGTCACCGTCGCCGACCAAGCGGCTCGAGCCGAGCGAGGCCGCGGAGCTGGCCGAGCAACGAGGCCCTGCACATCTCCGCACCGCCGACGAGATCGAGGCGGGGGCCGACGCGGCCGGCCTGACCACGCGCCACGCCGAGCGGGTCGGCTCGCGAGTGGCGGGAGCGGATGCTCGAGGACGGAGACTGGGACGCCGCCGCGGACCTGCTCCGACTCGCGCGCCTCGAGCGCCGCCGGCCCGAGCTCGTCGAGCGCTACGGCCCGGTCGCGGTCGACGTCTGCGCGGAACGGATTCCTGTGGGGCATCTACCAACTGCTGGGGAAGCTGCGTCCGACCGTCTACGTGGTGGTGCGAAGACGCTCCTCGGCCTGATCGGCAACACGCCGCTGGTGGAGCTGACGAGGCTCTCGCCGGCGGGTGTCTCGATCTACGCGAAGCTCGAGGGCGCGAACCCGACCGGCTCGATCAAGGACCGCGTCGCGCTCGCGATGGTCGAGGCGGCGGAAGCCTCGGGCGAGCTCGAGCCGGGACGCGAGCTGCTCGAGCCGACCTCCGGCAACACCGGGATCGCGCTGGCGCTCGTCGCGCAGCTCAAGGGCTATCCGGTCACGTGCGTCCTCCCCGAGAACGTGACGGAGGAGCGACGGCGGCTGCTCAGCCTCTACGGCGCCGCGATCGTCGAGTCGCCGGGCTCCGAGGGCTCGAACGGCGCCGTGCGCGTCGCGCTCGAGCTGGCGGAGCGGGAGCCACGTTTCTTCATGCCGTTCCAGTACGCGAACGAGGCGAACCCGCGCGCGCACCACGAGGGCACCGGCGCCGAGATCGCGGAAGCGCTCGACCGCGTCGACGTCCTCGTCGCCGGGCTCGGCACCGGCGGGACGTTGATGGGCGCCGGCGAGCGGCTGCGGGAGAGCTTCCCCGACGTCGTCGTCGCCGCCGCGGAGCCGCTGCCCGGCGATCCCGTGATGGGCCTCCGCTCGCTCGAGGACGGCTATGTGCCGCCGATCCTCGACGTCGACGGCTCGACCGGAAGCTGCTCGTCTCGAACGAGGACGCGGTCGCGGGCGTACGCGCGCTGCTCGAGCGGGAGGGCATCTTCGCCGGCATCTCCTCCGGCGCCGTCCTCCACGTCGCGCGCCGCCTCGCGGGCGAGCTCGAGTCCGAAGGCGCGGTCGTCGTCTGCGTCCTCGCCGACGCCGGCTGGAAGTACCTCTCCGCCGATTTCTGGCAGGGCGGCGAGATCGACGAGAGCGAAGCTGTGGTGGTGATCCCGGCCGCTGTCCGGCGCGGCGGTCGTCGAGCACGCCGGCACGGAGCTGCCGAACGAGAGCTGCGGGCTGCTCGTCCTCCGCGACGGGATCGCCGAGCGCTACGAGCCGGGCCGCAACGCGCCGCCTCGCCCTACCGGTTCGAGCTCGAGGTCGACCCGGAGCTCTGGTTCCTCGAGGACGACGGCTACGAGCTGGCGGTCGTCCATTCGCACGTCTCGGCGCCGCCGCGGCCGTCGCGCACGGACGTCGAGAACGTCGGCCTCTGGGAGGGCGGCCGTACCTCATCTACTCCGTGGCGCGGGACGAGCTCGCGGCGTGGACGATCGGTGACGGCGGTTTCGAGCCGCTCGAGCTCGGCTGAAGGACGGTCGCAGCGCCTCAGCTCTGGCTGAGCCAGCCGCCGCGCAGCTCCCGCGCCCGCTCGAAGAGCGCCGACAGGATCGGGCGCAATCCGTCCAGCTCGGCGCGGAGACTCTCCACTCGGCGCAGCTCCGAGGCCAGCTCGGCGACCGAGGCGTCGGGCTTCGACGCAAGCGCAGCCAGACGCGCTTCCCCCGCCTCGGCCGCGGCCTCGATCCCTTTCACGAGCGCGTCGCCCTGCTCGGCCAGGCTCCGCAGCTCGGCCTCCGTCGCTCCCGCTCCGGCGACAACCTCGGCGAGGCGCCGCCTCAGGGCTAGCTCGAGCGTGTCTTCATGGGACCCGGCCGGCTCGCTCACGACTCCCCCCTGATCTGCACCACCGCGACTGTCCGGCCGAGCCTACCGCAGCATTCCGGAGTGACGCCGTACGATTGCGCCGTGCCGTTCACGCTCAGGAACATCAAGCAGGACCTCGAGGACATCGGCCCCAGGTTCGACGGCGCACCGGATCTGGAGTTCCGCGCGGCGACCGCGGCCCTCGAGCTCGAGCAGTCCGGCCTGAGCTACCAGCGCGTCCCGTCCGGCTATCGCTTTCCGTACGGCCACACGCACGAGAAGCAAGAGGAGGTCTACGTGGTCCTGCGCGGGAGCGGGCGGATGAAGCTCGACGACGAGATCGTCGAGCTCGAGGAGTGGGACGCGGTGCGCGTCCCGCCCGGTACCTGGCGGGGCTACGAGGCCGGGCCGGAGGGCCTCGAGATCCTCGTCATCGCCGCCCCCAGCGAGGCCCAGCGAGACGACGTCGAGGGCCGGCGCGACTGGTGGGCCGACTAGCCGGCGACGCGGTAGGCCAGGTTCACCCCGACGTCGCAGGCGCACGGATCAGGCGAGGGCGCGTTCGAGAGCCGCGCGGTCGGCGGGCTCGCCATGCGTCGGCAGCACGATCTCCACAGGCTTGTCGAGCAGCGGCCTCAACCCGCCCGCGACCTGCTCGACCGTGACGCCTTCCGGCAGCCAGCTCGCGGGGATCTCGAGCCCGTTGCCGAGGTCGACCAGCGTGTCGCCGGCGATCACCGCGCGAATCCGCTCGCTCCAGAGCACGAGGTCGAGCTGGCCTTCACGGCCGGGATACGCCTCCAGCCCGAACAGCGAGTCGCCGATCGCGTAGCGCGTCGCCGGGACGAGCTGGTCCTCGGGGCGATCAGGCGCCGGGGCCCACACGGGAAAGCCGAGCGCTGCGGCGTCGCGCTCGTGCCAGGTGGAGGTGAGCACCGTGACCACCTCGCGCGAGCCGAACAGCGCGCGCACGTCGTCGGGAACGGCGATCGGGTCGATGAGGACCAGCCGCGCGCCGTCGTCGATTGCGTACGCCGACACCGGCCCTTCCCACTCGGGATGCGTCGCGGTCCAGTGGTACACGCCCTCGGGAAGCAACCGGTCTGATGTTAAGCGCTATCGGCAGGCCGCTGCGATCTCGGCGGCGTTGGGTTCCGGCTACTCCGCGATCGCTTCGCCGGAGCCACCGAGCTCCGTCGGGAAGTCCTTGAGCTTCGGGAGGCCATCCTTCATCGGCAGGACAGTCGATGCATAGTTGACGTGTATTCCGGGGCTGAACGGGAACGTCGGGATCGTCGCCGCGTAGACATCGACCAGGCCCCAGGTCGGGTGCCGCGTCATCAGATGGCCGCCGCAGGCCTTGCACCACTGACGGTAGCTCTGCTCGGTCTTGTGGTACTCCCCGATCTGCTCCTCACCTTGCGTCACCGTCACCGCCTCGGGCTTCCACAACGTGAACGCGTTCACGGGTCCGGCCGACCAGCTCCGGCAATTCGCGCAATGACAGTAGCCGGCGCCGACCGGATCACCCGTCACGACGATCCGGACCGCACCGCAAAGGCACTGCCCCTCGAACGTCTTCTCCTCCTGACTCATGACGACTCCCCTCGCTATCCCGGTACGCCGCAGCTGATCGGCGCAGGCTACACACGGATCCGAAAGGACACCATGGCTTCGGCCGCCACGCGAGCGAGCCCTATCCGTCGGCGGCAGGAGCCGGCGGGCCACGGGTCGCTCCATGGGCCAGTGTTCAGGAATGACCCCTGACCAATTTGCGGCTGCACCGGCCGCGGCGTAGGGTCGGCTGCGATGGAGCCCGAGCGATGGACGTGGCCGGAATCGCTCGATGCGCTCCAAGCAGCTCCGGAGTCACACCAGCTCCTGTTCGAGAACGACGCCGTCCGCGTCCTGGAAACCCGGATCGCACCCGGTCAGACGACGCCGGTGCACACTCATCGCTGGCCGGGCATCCTCTACCTCCTGTCGATCGGCCACTTCGTACGTCGCGACGCTGAGGGGGCGATCCTCGTCGATACCCGCAGCGGCGGCTCCCTCCCCAAGCCGGCCAGTGCGATCTGGGGTGATGCGCTACCGCCGCACACCCTTGAGAACGTCGACGCCTCTGAGATTCACATCATCGGCGTCGAACTGAAGAGCTCCTAAGGGCTGCCCAAGAGGTGCGCCGTTCGCCTGGGCCAGCGTTCCGGAATGACACCCGACGGGAGCCTACGGCGCGAGCCGAAAGCGGCGGCGCCGAAGACGCGCGGGTAGGTCGGGGCGCCACGCGCCGAGAATCAAGCCCACGAGGAGGACGGCTCCAAGGCCGCCACCGACTGCCCATCCAGTCGGGAAGGACGACGAACTGCTGTACCGGACTGTGATGACGCGAACAGCTGGGAGCGGGCTTGCGTAGCCCGGTGCGCACCAGTTCGGCACGATCAGCTGCCACGCGCCAGGACGGGGAAACTTCACCGTCGCTCGCCAGCTCGTGGCGCTCGACCTCCGCGTATGGGCGAGAAACCCAAGGCGCTGGGTCGCCCGAAGACGGTGGACCGTCGTCCCGAACGGCCCGTTGACGGCGTAACCGCCCAGGATGAAGGCGTCGAGCGCGTGGTAGCGGTTGATCCCCGGCGCAACCGCGACCAGACGCATCCGGCAGGCTCCCGTCCCAACGGGACCCGTGCGGATCAGAACTGACACTGGCTGACCGATGTGAGGCTGCGACTCAGAGACAGACAGTTGCAGCCCGAACTTGGCCGCCGCCGAAAGAGCCAGCCAAGACGACAGCCCCGCCACGAGCGCCAGCATGGCGACGAACCTCACGACTCTCCTGCACCGAAAGCGCATCCAAGATCCTTTCGCACGCGCTCGGAGTCGAAAGAAGTGTAGGAGGAATGAGGGGAAGAAGCCACTGGGCTGCGCGAGTGTTCGCGCGGACCCCCTGAACTCGTCGCGTTCCTGATGGAGCCATCGATCGCCAGAATGGGATCGTGGAGGATGCACCGGAGCTGATGGTGCGCGATGCAGCACACTGGCGCGCTTGGTTGGCGAAGCACCATGATTCCTCGGCGGGGATATGGCTCGTGCTGGCCAAGAAGAAGACGGTCCAACCGACCAGTCTCAACCACGATCAAGCGCTTGAAGAGGCACTGTGCCACGGCTGGATCGACGGCCAACTCCGCGGCCGCGACGCCGGCACCTACTACCAGCGCTTCAGTCGCCGCCGCAGGCGCAGCGCCTGGTCGAAGCGGAACATCGAGATCGCGGAGCGGTTGATCGCAGCAGGTCGCATGCATCCAGCCGGGATCGCCGAGCTGGAGAGTGCGAGAGCCGACGGTCGAAGCGAAGCCGCCTACGCGGGCTCTGCCAGCATCGAGGTGCCTGACGATCTCGGCGCTGCACTGGCCGCCGAGCCGAAAGCGCTCGCAATGTTCGAGAACCTGAGCCGCCAGAACCGCTACGCGATCCTCTATCGGATCAGTACCGCCAAACGAGCGGAAACGCGAGAACGCAGAATCATGCAGTTCGTCGAAATGCTGGCCCGCGGCGAGACGATCTACCCACAGAAACGCACCTGATCAACGATCAGGCGTCAGGTCTCATGCCTGGGCCAGTGTTCGGGAATGACGCCTGAGATTGTTTAGCACGCACTACCCGTGCGAGACGGGCGACGCAGAGTCGATAGCAGGTGTGGCGGAGCCTACAAAGCCCTCGTTGCCTGCATATCCCGAGATCCAGACGGTTGTATTCATCCCGTTCCGCAGTCGGATCGCCCAGCCTCCGCCAAACCTCTGACCGGCGACCAGGTGGACCAATGCAGAAGCGTGGCGCAGCGTCCATAGAGGCTTGCGAGAGGCAAGGTCGAGATAGATAGCGGGGCCGTTCGAGCCGCCGATGACCTCCTGCTGAAGGATCGCTGAATGTGTCGGGGTAACGGCCGCCTCGGCGATCTGCAGGAGCCTTCTGCGGCGCGCATCTGCGACGACGCCGTGGCCGACGTGAGCGCGCCATGCGGCGAGTGTGCTGGCCACGCCTTTGAGAGCGTGGGCCGAGGCCGGTGCCCCGAGTGCGCCCGCAGACCGATGAGTACTTCCGCACCCACTCACGGCGAGCGCGACGAGGCCAAGCACAACGGCGGTCTTCATGATGCTCACGCTGCGAAAGATACGAGGCAGAGGAGAAGATCGTCACGCTTCGGGGGCGGTGTCACTTGCCTGGGCCAGCGTTCCGGAATGACCCCTGGCGAAACCCCGCGTTCAATCGTCGTCCCGGGCAGAAGGAGAACACCGACCCAGAGCCCAATCGCCTCGGTGACGACCGAACTAAGGAACCCCGCTAGACGGCTTTTTCTAAGCCACACCCGGGCGAGCCTAACGCGACGGTTCGCAACCTAGAAAAGCGCGCCCTCGTTCCAGCCTGCCATCCTGGGTCGAGCACCCTGACCTGCGCCAGTGTTCGTCAATGACGCCTGAACAAACGACACGATCGGCCTCGCTCGAGGCTTCGAAGAGCTTGCGAACTTCACCCGAGGAGTCACGAGTGGGCCGACCACCGCCGATTGGGAACCGCGCGTGCCTCTGTTACTCGTCTGTCGTCTGTTCGGGGGGCGTATCTCCGGCCGGGAGGGAGAGCGGCAGCGGCGGCTCGCTCTCCAGCATCACGCCGATCTCGCCGCCAGCCGTGCCGAGCTGGTGCGGGTCGATTTTGCTCCTCGGCTTGACCCAACCGAGCAAGCCGCTCCGTGCGACGTACTGGACTACCTTGCCCTGCTCGTCGAGGCGAATGTGGACGATCTTGCCAAGCTTCCGTCCCTGCGAATTGATCAGCGGATGCCCGCGAAATCTGAGCCCCTTTTCGAGTAACGCAAGCGCGTCGTCATTGGTGGCCGCGATCTGAAGCGAATCCAGCGAGTCGATCGCAAGGGTGTCGGTGTCGAACGACCGCACCGCCGACGCCGCAACGAACAGCGTCGAGTCAGGCACGTGGCCGCGAGCCAACACAACGAGCGAAGCCGCATGTTGCTCTGGATCGATGAAGATGTCCGTCGGCCGACCGAGGTTGCGACCCTCCGCGATCGTCACGACGTCGCGCTTGAGACAGCTCTTCAGCGTGCTCGACACCGGGCCTCCTGGATTCAACAATGATTGTACGCACCTGTCGCGCGCGCCCTGACGGAGAGCACTTACGGCTGTCGCTACCGTCTTGCCGGTCGGCCGGTACCCGGGTGCATCCCCGAGACCACTGGCGCGGAGGCTCGTTCAAGGGGCGTCCGGCTCGCGTGGACCATTGTTCCGGAATGACCCCTGAGCGGGGGTCCGTAACGTTCTCGGGACGGGCCGAGGTCTAGATTCCGAGGATCGCTGTGAACGCGAACCCGAGTCTGCTTCCCGGAGTTGCGACCGGCCTGTCCCGGCTTGCGTCGCCGCGGACGGCGCTGGTGGTCGGGTTGGTGTGGCTCGGCTTGCTGGTCGGCTCGGTGCCGCTTGCGGCGTTCGCGCATGAGTTGACGTTCGGCGGGGAGGGGATCTTCTTTCCGATTGCGCCGTTCGCGGTGGTGGGTCTCGTGCTTGCGTGGAGGGTGCCGCGTAACCCGATCGGCTGGATCTTGCTCGCGATCGCTCTCGCGGGAGCCTTCAGCACGGACGTCGGCTTCTACGCGGTTCGTGCCTTTCTTCTGGGTGATCGGGGGTTGCCGCTGGCCCGGGTCGCGGTGTTCTTCGCGCCAGACTGGTTCCTGCTGGTCCTGCTGATGCCGCTGCCGATCGCGCTCTTCCCCGACGGCAGGTTGCCGCCGCGCTGGCGTTGGACACTCACCGGCTACACGGCTGCCTGCGCGATGTTCCTTGCCGTGTTTACCTGGCAGGATGTCAGCGGGATTCTCGCGCCGCACATCCGCATCGACTCCACGGGTCAGCTGGCGATCTTCGGCAACTCGCCGAACCTGCCGCTGGAGATCGCCGAGCGCGTCTTTGTTCCGGTCTATGCGGTCTTCTTCCTTGGGTGGGTGATCCGCCAGGTGATCGGCTTTCGCCGGGCCGCGGGGGTGCAGCGTCAGCAGTTGAAGTGGCTGTTCAGCGGCGGCGCGATCTGTGTCTTCGGACTCTTGCTTGCAATCGGCGCAAACGCGACCTCTGTTGGGGCGGTCGCTTGGCTTCGGGATTGCGGCGCTCCCGGCGGGGATCGGTGTCGGGGTCTTGAGGTACCGCCTGTACGAGATCGACCGGCTGATCAGCCGCACCCTCTCCTACCTGATCATCACCGGCCTGCTCGCCGGCGTGTTCGTCGGGATCGTCGTCCTCACCACCGACGTGCTGCCGTTCTCCTCGCCCGTTGGGGTTGCCGCCTCCACCCTCGCGGCCGCGGCACTCTTCAACCCGCTCCGGCTCAGGGTGCAACGGTTTGTCGACCGGCGTTTCAACCGCAGCCGCTACGACGCCGAAGCAATCGTGGCAGCGTTCGCGCTTCGGCTCCGTAAGGCCGTTGACCTCGACACCGTCCACACCGAAATGCTCGCCGCTGTCACCGGGGCGATACAGCCCAGCCACGCATCCCTCTGGATCAAACCCCCAAAAGCTCAACCTGACCCCCGGAGGCAAGAGGCGCTTCCCTCGCCTGGGCCAGTGTTCACGAATGACCCCTGAGCGACAAGCTACTTTCGCGGGCGTCCCTCGTCGTATGCCTTGACGTATCCAGGCGGGTATGAGGGACCGGCCGACATCTCGCCGTGGTGCACCTCCGGATGGCTTGCCTCGGCCGCAGCTCCTGCAGTCACGGCATCAGCCTCACGATCACTGGACCAGGCTTCTCCGCCCGGATGGCGCATGCCCGTGATCAGCAGACTCTTCAAGTCTCGGAAGAACGCCACCGCGCAACCAAGTCTAGCGCCGTGCAAAGGGCGGCTTCTCGCGTTCACTCCGCCTCTGACGGAGGCATGGTGACGTAGGCCAGTGTTCAGGAATGACGCCTGAGGGATCCGGGGTATCGCGGATGAATCCAATGCGCGGCGGGTGCACCGTCCGAGTGTGAGGCGCCTCGCGACCTTCGGCGTGCTCCTTGCGCTCGCTCCGCTTGTCGCCTGCGGATCGGGCCAGGCGGCGAGTACTACGTCGGCCGCTGCCTCTCACCCGCGGTGCGCACGGGGAACTGCCGCACCGATCAGTCTGAGAGCCCGAAGCGGGCCTTAGCAGCTGCGGGCTACCAGACCAGCCTCGACCGGAGCCTGTGCGTACGGTCCGGCCCTGGAGCGAATCAGGGTGGTCTGACCTTCAGTGAGTGGACGTTCTTCTGCGAGGTCGAGATGCGCTCGCCGCCTCGGCAGACGATTCGACCGGCGACACGCTTCGAAGGACCGAACTATTCGGGCAAGGCGTATGTCGTCGCCTACGAGAACGTCGACTGCTGGGTGTACCAGACTGGAAGCCGACGCGAGAAGATCGTGGCGGCACTCCGAAGGATGTTCGCGACATTCGGCGCGCATCACGTTCTCGTGCAGACACCGCAAGCGTGAGCCTTTGCCCTGAGAGGTGGCCTGGGCCAGTGTTCGGGAATGACGCCTGAGCTTCGTTAGCCTCTCCGGCATGCGGGCGGAGCCGCTAGCGGGAAGCGCTCTTGGGGTATCGGGAGACGACTTCGTCATCGTGCAGTGGACGGCCAAGGTTGGCGACCATTGGATCGCGCCACTCCATATCCACCACGAGGATGATGAGGCGTGGTATGTGCTTCGAGGAAGGCTGGGCTTCCGTGTCCGAGAAGACTTGTTTGACGTCGGGCCAGGGTCGGCAGTGCTCGTGCCTCGCGGGACGCCCCACACCTGGCGGAACGCCGGAGATGTAGAGGCTGAGTACCTACTCGTGATGCCGCCGAGAATCGCGTCGCTGATCGAGGCGATCCACCAGCCAGCCGCAGACGTGCCCGCCCTGTTCTTGGCCCACGCGTCGGAGATCCTCGAGTAAGACGCCGGTCACTTGGGCCAGTGTTCGGGAATGTCCCCTGATCGGGGCCGGCTGTTTTGGCGGTCACGGGCGACTAGGGGCGTCACTTCGATCGATCCTCTGGTTGGTGGGGACCGCTAAGGACACTCCACACGTAGAGAGTGCGATGACACGCAGGCGCATCGTTGCTATCGGCCTCGGAGTCTTGATCGGTGCCGTGCTGGCGGCTCCTTCGGCCGTGGCTGGCCATTCCAAAAGGATGCCGTCGGCCACCGTGACGGCCCCATGGGCCCGTCCTTAACGGTCCGGCCCGTGGGGGGTTGGCGCACAGGCTCCAGTGGCACCCACTCCGGGTACGTCCACGGGGTCGTCGAGTCGTCAGTGTGGACGGCTCGCGACGTGCGCTATCGCGATCCCGCGCGTGCCGATCCACCCGCCAAGACGCTCGCGCACCTGCGGAAAACCACCGTGATCGTCTGGGCCGTCATCGCCAACACCGGAAAGGGAGGCAAGTCGATCCAGCTCGACTTCAGCAAGGCGAAGCACTTCGCTTGTTGCGATGCGGGGCTGGTCGCGGCCGGGGAGTACGAGCTTGCGGGCTCCGCTCGTCATCACAGCTACGCGGTACTCGTGCGTGTCTACTTCGGGTCAAGACCGACGCTCACGATGCGCGCCGAGGCACAGCAGGCACTCAATCGTTTAGAACTACCGCCACCTCGGTAAGCGGCCGTGCTGCCACTGACAAGAGGGGCCGCCTCGCCTGGGCGAGCGTCCTCTCGCCTGGCAGACCGCTACTCGAGCTCGTCCTCGTCGAGCAGCTCGTCGGCACCCGGCCGTGGTGTCGGCGTCTCGAGGAAGGTGACGGCGATTCGCTCGATCCGGTTGCCCTCGACCTCGAGCACGTCGAAGCGCATGCCGTCGTAGGAGACGTCGTCGCCCGGCGCCGGGGCGCGCCCGAGCTGGCCGAAGACGAAGCCGGCGAGCGTGTGGAAGTCCTCTTCGGGGAGGTCGGTGCCGAAGCGCTCGTTGAACTCGTCGATCGCGAACATGCCGTCGATCCGGTAGGTGTCCTCGTTCACCTGCTCGACCTGCTCCTCCGGGACGTCGAACTCGTCCTCGATCTCGCCGACGATCTCCTCGAGGAGGTCCTCGAGCGTGGCGACGCCAACCATCGCCCCGTACTCGTCGACGACCACGGCGAAGTGGTTGTTCGTTCGCCGGAACTCCTGCAGGAGCGACGCGAGATCCTTCGTCTCGGGGACGACGTAGGCCTGCCGCAGCAGCTTCTCGACCTCGACGTCGGCGATGCCACGATCGTGGATCGCGGTGAAGAGGTCGCGCACGTGGAGCACGCCCGCGATGTCGTCGAGCGACTCGCGGAAGACCGGGTAGCGCGTGTACGGCGAGTCGAGGACGACGGCGAGCGCCTGCTCCGGCGGCAGGTCGATCGAGATCGCGGCGACGTCCGGCTTCGCCACCATCACGTCGGCGACGTCCTTGTCCGCGAAGACGAAGACCTTGTCGATCATCTCGCGCTCGCCCTCCTCGATCTGCCCCTGCTGGGTCGAGCGGGAGACGAGCATCCGCAGCTCCGCCTCGGAATGCACCTCGCGCTCGGCGCCCGGCTGCTCGAGCCCGAGCGCGTGCAGGACGGTGTCGGTCGAGATCCGTAGCAGCCAGATCGCCGGCTTGAAGATCGCGAAGAAGGCGCGCACCGGAGCCGAGACCCAGAGCGCCGTCCCTTCGGCGTGGCCGAGAGCGGCGCCCTTCGGGACGAGCTCGCCGAAGACGACGTGGAAGAAGCTGAGGATCGCGTACGCGAGCACGATCGCGAGCGCGGTCGCCATCCAGTTGTCGAACTCGTGCGCCAGCACGTTCTCGCCGAGGGCGCCGATGCCCAGCGAGGTGAGCGTGACGCCGAGCTGCATCGCCGAGATGAACTGCGGCGGGTCGCTCGTGATCCGCAGGACGGCGCGCGCCCGCCGGTTGCCCTGGTGCTGCAGCTCGATGATCCGCGTCCGCCGCGCGGTGACGAGCCCGTACTCCGCCGCGACGAAGAACGCGTTGAGCAGGATCAGGGCGGCGACCCCGATCAGCTCCAGAAGGATTCTCACGCCCTCACCTCGAGGGCGCGGGTACTAGGAGGGATTTCGTCCACGCCTCGCCGCGGAGTATACGAGCGGCTGCTGTCGTACCTGGCAATACGAACATATGTTCGATAGGATGGGCGGCGGATGCGCCCCGAATACCGGGAGGAGCCGTGCCGCAGCGCCCTCAACCGCGTGCGCGGGATGCCGTTCGCGTGGTCCCTCAACCCGTACATGGGTTGCGCCCATCGCTGCACCTTCTGCTACGTCCGCGCGTTCGAGGCGCGCGCCGACCGGCCGGCGGACGAGCGGTACGGGGCGAGCATCCGCGTCAAGACGAACGTCGCCGAGGTGCTGCGGCGGGAGCTCGCGCGGCCGTCCTGGCAGCGGGAGACGGTCGCGTTCGGCGCGGCGACCGATCCGTACCAGCCGGCGGAGGGCCGCTACCGCCTGACGCGAGCGTGCATCGAGGCGCTCGCAGAGGCGTCGACTCCGTTCTCGCTCATCACGCGCGGCCCGCTGGTCGTCCGCGACCTCGACGTGCTGACGGAGGCGGCCCGGCGGGCCCGCGTCTCGGTCACGTTCTCCGTCCCGACGCTCGACGAGGAGATCTGGCGGCGCACCGAGCCGGGAACGGCGCCGCCGCGCCAGCGGCTTCGCGCGCTGTCGCGCCTCGTCGAGGCCGGCATCGACGCAGGAGTCGGGATGGCGCCGATCCTCCCCGGGCTGACCGACCGGCCCGAACTGCTCGCCGAGGTCGTGCGGGAAGCCCGGGCCGCGGGCGCCACGGGGATCTGGGCGAACCTCCTCTACCTCCGGGCCGGCACGCGCGAGCACTTCCTCGCCGCGCTCGAGCGCGACTGGCCGGAGCTCCTCCTCACGTACGAGCGTCTCTACAGCCGCGGCGCCTACCTGTCGCACGCCGAGACGGAGCCCGTGCGCGAGCGCGTCCGTTCGCTCGCCCGTACGCACGGCGTCCGCGACCGGCGCCGCGCCCGGCTCGAGCCCCCTCAGCCGGCCGAACAGCTCGCCTTCGCCCTCTGACCGGGCGGGTGACTTCTGCCTGCCTATCTATGATCTTGCGCCTGTGGGGACACCGGAGATCACCTGCCTGATCGTGGACGACCACGAGGTCGTGCGCGAGGGGCTGCGCCTGTCCCTGAGCCGGGTGCCGCACATTCGCGTGATCGGAGAGGCCGCCGACGGCGAGGCCGCCGTGGCGCTCGCCGAGCGGCGCCGGCCCGACGTCGTGATCATGGACGTCCGGATGCCCGGCATGGACGGGCTCGAGGCGACGAAGCTGCTGACCGAGAAGGTGCCGGACAGCGCCGTCCTCATCTTCACCGCCTACAGCGAGCGGAGCCTCCTCAGCCGGGGCCTCGAGTCCGGCGCGAAGGGCTACGTCCTCAAGGAGGCGTCCCACGAGACGCTGCTCCGCGCGATCGAGAAGGTCGCCTCCGGCGAAGGCTACGTCGACCCCGCGCTCATGCCGGCGTTCCTCACCGGCCGCGAGAAGGACGACATGCTCACGACGCGGGAGCGCGAGATCCTCCAGCTCCTCGCCGACGGGATGTCGAATGCCGACGTCGCGACCAAGCTCTACATCAGCCAGGAGACGGTGAAGAGCCATGTGCGGCACATCCTCGCCAAGCTCGAGGCGGACACCCGGACGCACGCGGTCGCGATCGCGTTACGCGACGCGATCATCGACTAATGCCCCTGGAGGGCGAGATGTCCCCGGACGCCGACCGCGAGCTGGCCGACGAGGTCCTCGCAGCCGAGCAGGACGAGCGGCGCCGGATCGCGCTGTTCCTCCACGACGGGCCGGTCCAGTCGCTGTCCGGCGTCGCGCTGATGCTCGACGCCTCGCTCGACCTGCTCGACCGCGGGGAACTCGCCCGGGCACGCGACATCGTCGACCACGCACTGACGCAGACGCGCAAGACGATCGTCGAGCTGCGCGAGCTCTCGTTCAACCTCGAGCCGGTCGCCCTCCGCGACCACGGGTTCGCCATCGCGGTCGATGCGCTCGCCCAGTCGCGCGGGCGCGAGCACGGGATCGAGGTCGCGCTCGACGTCGCCGCCGTCGACTCGCTCGGGGCGCGCACGCAGGCGGCGCTCTACCAGATCGTCCGGGAGGCGCTCGAGGAGGCGATCAGGCGCGGTCCTCCCTCCCACTTCGAGGTCTCCACCGCCGGCAGCGGGGCGGAGGCGTTGCGGCTCGTGATCCGCGACGACGCTCCGACGGAGCGGCGGCAGCGCTCGATCCAGGTGCTAGAGGAACGAGCGCGGACGCTCGGCGCCTCCCTCGCCGTCGAACACGACGACGGCACGACGACGACGAGTCTCGGGCTGCCGACGCAGCCGCCGACCGACTAGGGTTCGCGCTCGACGTGAGCGAAGGACAGCAGCACCTCCTCTTCGTCTGGCGACCATCCGGCTACGAGCTCGTCGAGCAGGACGGCGAGGTGCCGCCGGTCGGCACCGAGGTCGAGCTCGGCGAGGAGCGCTACCAGGTGACCAAGGTCGCGCCTTCCCCGCTGCCGCGCGACGGCCGCGTCTGCGCCTACCTGAGCGGCTAGCCCGCCGCGATCGACTCGGCCGCGGCGAGGCCGAGCACGAGCGCCTGGGCGAGGCCGCTCGCGTACCCGCCGCTCGCGACTCCTCCGGCGTCGACCCCCGCGGCCCAGAGACCGTCGGCACCGGCGACGCGGGCGTCGGCATCCACCGCGATCCCACCGAGCGTGTGGGTGACGGCAGCGACGACGTGGACGGCGAGCGTCCCGTCCTCCCGCTCGGCCACCGTCGCTCCGGCCTTGCGCGCGGCCTCGATCCGCTCGTTCGTCCGCTCGACGACGTACCAGGCGCCTCTCGCGCCGAACCGGCTCACGAGCCGCGCGAGGTCGTTCTCGTGCCATGCGACCTCGCGGCGGAGTGACGTCGACGTCGTCGGGCGAGAGGATCCGCGCCTCGCGACCGTAGAGCTGGGCGAGCGGGACGAAGTCCGCCTCCCGGATGCGGGCCGGCGGCGCCGGCATGACCCGGCCGTAGAACTCGCCGGGGTCGCCCGCCGTCGCCGCGCCACGAGTCAGCGCCAAGTCGAGCCCGTCCCCCTCGCTCCACGGATTCGCGCGGAGGAGCAGCCCGCGCTCGCGGGCGAGCCGCGCGCCGAAGCCGCCCGTGGCGAGGAGCAGCGGCGCGGCCGGCGCGCCGGCCAGCGGCGACTCGAGCACGATCTCGCCCGCGGCGGCTACCAGCAGCTGCGTGAGCGCGCGCGGGTCGTAGCGGCGGCCCGTGGTGAGCGGGTTCTCCGTGTCGCGCCAGACGGGATCGGCGCCGAGCGACTCGAGCCAGGCGAGCGAGTCGTCGAGCCGCTCCCAGACCAGCCGCTGGAGGCGCTCGTCGCCGTCGGGGCAGTCGGCGCGGAAGCGCTCCCAGTCGATGTGCCGCCAGACGACGCACGACGAGAGGAGCATCGAACCGCCCGGCCGCGTCCCCTTCTCGAGCACGCGCGGCTCGTGACCGAGCTCCCGCAGCCGTGCGGCGGCGACGAGGCCGGCCATCCCGGCGCCCGCGATGGTCGCCTTCACCTAGGTCAGGGAGAACGTCGGCTTGTGCTCGACGTACTCGATCCGCACGTGCTCGGGGCCGCGCAGGAAGACGGCGCGCGTGTTCGGCGCGTCGACGACGTCGTCGATCTCCACGCCGAGGTCGCGTGCAGCCGCGACGTGCTCGTCCGCAGAGTCGACGAGGACGGCGATGTGGTTGAGCAGCGGCCGCTCCGGCGCGCCGGGCTCTCCCGGCTGGAACTCGATCCAGGCACCGCCGACCTCGACCCGCGGGCAGCCGGACGGCCCGGGCGATGCCGGCCGGAAGCCGAGCGAGCCGTACTCGGACGCGGTCGCCTGCGGGTCGGACGAGCGGAGCGCGACGTGGTCGAGGTCGTAGTCGAGATCCGTCTCGGCCTCGACGAGACCGAGCACCACGCCCTCGCCGAGCTCGAAGTACGCCTCACCTTTCCGCCGCCGCTCGACGTCGAGCTCCTCCGGCAGCGCGGCGAGCGCCCGCTCGAGATCGCGCACGCGCAGCGCGACGTGCTCGAGAGCCCCGCGCTCGCGCGGCCCCTCGGCGGCGAAGAGCGTGAGCTTGCCGCGCCGCGCGTCGCCGCCCACGAGCGTGAAGGCGTCGGTCCGGTCGACCACATGCATGCCGAGCCGGCGGACGGCGAAGTCCGCGAGCGCGTCGCGGTCCGCCAGCCAGTACGCCACATGGTCCAGGGTCTTCGGCCTCAAGCCCGGGACCCTAGCGAGCGAGGCTATTCGATCGGCTCGTTGTGGACGTCGTTGTCGTCCGCGTACTTCTGCGTGAGCTCGTCGACGACGCCCATGCCCTTATCGAAGGCGTAGTTGATCTCGACGAACGCGTTCCACTTGTCCGGGAGCGCGTCCTCCGGGAAGATCGCCTCCACCGGGCACTCGGGCTCGCAGGCTCCGCAGTCGATGCACTCCTCGGGGTCGATCACGAGGATGCGGTCTGCTTCGTGGATGCAGTCGACGGGGCAGACGTCGACGCAGGAGCGGTCTTTGATGTCGATGCACGGCTCGGCGATGATGTACGTCACTGCGCCCTACTGTAGATGACCGTACCTAGGGGTTTTCACGGAACCTTCAGGCTTCGGGAGTGCCGAGCAGTTCGTCGAGGAGCGCCGCGATCCGCTCCTCGAGCGCCGACTTCGCGAGCACCTGGTCGAAGCCGGCGGCGTGCGCGGCGCGGAGCCCCGCCGTGTCGGTGTGGTTCGTGAAGCCCACGAGCGGGACGTCGGGGTACGCGTCCGCGACCTCCTCGGGATCGATGCGGGACACGTCGGCCAGCACACAGTCGGGATCCTCCGTGTGGTCGACCGTGATGAGACGATGGGCAGGCAGGAGCGCATCGAGTTTCCCCCGCATGAAGAGATCGACCCCACACAGCAGGATCGTCGCCACGCAGGAAGGTTAGAACGCCGTGGAGGACTCGTTCAAGCTCGGACTCGAAGCGATCCGGAATGGAAGTTACTTCGCAGCCCACGAAGAGCTCGAGACCGCCTGGCGCAGGGCCGCGGCCGAGGAGCGCGACTTCTTCCAGGGGCTCGTCCACGTCGCTGTCGCGTGGTACCAGGCCGGGCGCGGGCGTCCGGTGGCGACGGCACGGCAGCTCGAGAAGGCCGACCGGCGGCTGCGGCCCTTCGCGCCCTCGCATCGCGGCGTCGACGTGGCGAGCGTTCTCTCCCAGCTCGAGGACGCAAGAGCGCGCGTCGCGGGCGGCTCACTCGACCTCGAGCCGCCCCGGATCTGACTCCTAGGGCTTGGCCAGGCCGAGGTCGATCAGCGTCCGGTTCACCGCGACCTGCAGCCACCAGTCCCGGTGGAAGAAGAGCAGCAGCCCGAGCGCGACGAGCACGACCCCGCTCAGCACCTGGATCACGGTGTAGCGGTCGCGCAGCCAGCGGAAGGCGCCCATCGCCCGGGAGAAGGCGACTCCCGCGAGCAGGAAGGCGGCGCCGAGGCCGAGCGCGTAGGCGACGAGCAGCACGGCGCCTCGGAGCACCGTGCCGGTGGTGCTGGCCAGGACGAGGATCGACGCGAGCACGACCGTGATGCAGGGAGCGGCGCAGACCGCGAACGCGCCGCCGAGCAGCGCGCCGGACCCCGGCGACGGGCGCCGGCGAGCAGGCCCGGCGCAACGATGCGCTCAGGGGTCGGCAGCAGGCCGACGAACGCGAGCCCGAGCACGACGAGGACGAAGCCCGCGATCTCCGTCTGCGCGCTCTTCGAGACGACGCTGCCTATGGCGGCCGCGCCCGCGCCGAGGACGACGAAGACGACGGTGAAGCCGAGCACGAACGGGATGCTCGAGACGACGACCTGCCGGACCGCGCCGCGCTGGCCGAGGCGCGCCGGGTCGACGCCGGAGACCGCCGCGAGGTAGCCGGGAACGAGCGGGAGCACGCACGGCATCACGACCGAGACGAAGCCGGCGGCGAACGAGACGGCGAGACGGGCGCCCATCTACTCGAAGCGTGCCAGTACCTCGTCGAGGCGGCGCTCCGTCTCCTCGTCGAGCCCGCTCGAACCGGCCGGCTCCGGCTCCGCCTCGCGCTTCCGGCTCCAGCGCCAGACCCCGAAGCCGAGGATGACTGCGCCCCCGAGGACACCCGCGATCGGGAGCCACCACGCGAGGACGTCGAAGCCGGAGTCGGGCGGCGCCGCGAGGATCCCCTTGCCGTAGATGCCGACGAGCTCCGTCTCGATCTGCTTCGTCGTCCAGCACTCGTCGATCCGCACCGTGATGTGGTTCTCGATCTGCCGGGCCGCGGCGGAGTCGGACTGATCGAGCGTCGTGTGGCAGATCGGGCACATCACCTGGCCCTCGAGATACGGCAGCGACGTCTTGGGGTGTGCGCAGGTCGCCGCGGCAGCCGGTCCGGCCAGCACGAGCGCCGCGACGAACACGGTGAGGATGCGCGCGATCACGCCGCACCCGCCTTCGCGAGCGCGCTGCGGAACTCGGAGGAGAACTCCGGATCGGTGAGCGGCCCCGCGAGGTGGGCGACGATCTTCCCCGTCCGGTTCACGACGTACGTCTCGGGCACCTGCGAGATCCCGTAGCTGCCGGTCACGCTCCCCGAGCCGTCCTCGAGCATCGTGAACGTGAGCCGGTGCGCCGTGACGAAGCGGCGCGCGTCCGACGGGAAGTCCTTGTCGTCGACGCCGAGGAAGACGACGCCACGGCTGCGATAGCGCGTCCAGTCGCGCTCGAGCACGGCCGCCTCGCTCTTGCACGGGTTGCACCACGAAGCCCAGAAGTTCAGCACGACCGGCCGGCCGCGCAACGAGGCCAGGGAGACGGAGCCCGTCCCGCCGAGCCGGCGCAGCGTGAAGCCGGGCGCGGCGGAGCCGACCTTCGGCGCGTGCTGCTGGTGCGCGAGCTTCCACACGAGGAGCCCCAGCAACCCCGCCACGCAGGCGAGCGCGACGACCTGCGCGCCGAGCCTCAGCCGCCCGCTCACGACCTCAGCGCCGCGTGGACGTAGCGGTCGAACGTCCGGGCGTAGGGGTGGTCGCTCACCGGGCCGAGGATCTGGCCGCCCACGATCCTCCCCTTCGAGTTGAGGACGTACGTGACCGGCAGGTTCGCGATGTCGTAGCGGTTTGCCGCTACGAGCGCGTTCTGGTCGAAGACGACCGGATAGGTGAGGCCGTGCGCGTGCACGAACCGCAACGCGTCGCCGTGCGAGTCGTTCGCGTCGACGCCCAGGACGACGAGGTGATCGGCTCGATCCTGCTTCCACAGACTCTCGAGCACGGGCGCCTCGCGCTTGCACGGGTCGCACCAGGAGGCGAAGAAGTTGAGCACCACCGTCTTCCCGCGCAGCGAGGCGAGCGACAGCGGGCCGTCGCCGTCGAGCCGCGGCAGCGAGAACGCCGGCGCCGGCGCGCCGACCTTCGGCGGCGGCGTCTGGTGCGTGAGGTTCCAGCCGAGGATCCCGCCGAGAACGCCGACCCCGGCGACGGCGAGCACCTGCGCCCCGAGCTTCAGGCGGCGGCCCACCGTGCGCCTCAGGAGGCGACGATGTAGACCGGCGTGCCGACCCGCACGTGCTCGAACAGCCATTCCGCGGACGGCACCTGCATCCGGATGCACCCGTGCGACTCCGAGTGGCCGATCGACCAGGGCTCGTCGGTGCCGTGGATCCCGACCCCGGGCGCGCTGAGGCCCATCCAGCGCGTGCCGAGCGGGTTGCCCGGCCCCGGCGGGACGGGCTTCAATCCCTTCGCCCACGCATCCTGCGTCGGCGGATACCACCAGGGGTTCAGCTCCTTGACGACGATCTGGAAGTCGCCGAGCGGCGTCGGGTAGATCGCCTGCCCGGTCGCGACCGGGAACGTCCGCACCCAGCGCGTGCCGTCGAAGAGCACGAGGCGGTTCGAGCCGCGATGGATCACGATGATCGGCTCCGCCTTGAGCGCCCCGGCCTGGAGCTTCCGGACCGGTGCGAGGATCGTCGTCCGAGTGCCGCTGTCGAGCTGCTGCTGGATCTGAACTCGCGTCTCGAGCTTCCGCAGGGTCCGTCCCGTCTGGCCGTGCGCGAGGACCGGCCGTGCCCGCCGGAGGACGATCTGGCCGGCGACCGGCGCGAGGTTCGTCTTCTTCGCCAGCGCCGCCACCCACTTCTTGACGAGCGTCACGTCGAAGGTCGGCGCGAGCGGCACGGTCGTGCCGGCGGTCGCCGTGAGCGCGGTCTGCACAGCCGGACCGATCGGCAGGACGATGTGGAAGTGGTGCGGCGAAACGGGGTAGCTCCGGTGACCCACGTGGACGACGACCTGCTCGAGATAGGCGTCCTGCACGGCTGCGGTGGCCGTCCCCGCGTCCATGCCGCCGACCGCGACCGGACCGATCAGGACGCCGTCCGGGATGACCGGGGGCGGGGTCGTGTCGGCGCGCGCCGCTCCGGCGCCGGCGCCGAGGACGCAGACGAGGGCGAGCGAGAGGATGAAACCGGCGCGGCGGGCCACGGGACGAGGACGATTCTAGCCCGCAGACGCGGGTTCTCCGCAGCTCCGGCGAAATCAGTTCCGGCGGATGACGACGACGGCGAGGTCGTCGGAGAGATCGCCGCCCGCGAACTCGCGCGCATCCTCCGCGACCGCCTCGGCAAGCGCGCGGGGCGACAGCTCCCGCCGCGCCGCGAGGAGCGCGTCGAGCCGCTCCTCGCCGTAGAGCTCGCCGCCGCGCCGCGCCTCGACGACACCGTCGGTGTAGAGGACGAGGGACGCTCCGCGGGGCAGCGTCGCATGGGCTTCCTCGTACTCCTCGCCGGCGTCGATTCCGAGCACGAGCCCCCTCGCCTCGAGCGCCGCCGTCGTGCCGTCCGGGAAGACGATCCGCGGAGCCGGGTGCCCGGCGCTCGCCGCGGCGACGCCGCCGGCCCCGTCGACGACGACGTGGCTCATGCTGATGAACTTGCCGCTGCCGATCTCGCTGCAGATGACCTCGTTCGCGGCCGCGAGGAAGGAGGCGGGCTCCGGTCGCTCGCGAGCGAGCGCGCGGAACACGAACTTCGCCATCGCCATGTCGGCAGTCGCGTCGACCCCGTGGCCGGTGACGTCGCCGAGTACGACCGCGAGGCGTCCGTCGTCGAGCGGGAGGTAGTCGTAGACGTCGCCGCCGACGTCCACGCGCGCCGACGGCTCGTAGACCTCGCCGACCTCGAGCCCGGGAACGACGGGCCGCGAGCGCGGCAGGAGGGAGCGCTGCATCGTGTCCGCGAACTGCTTCTGCTGCTGGTACAGGCGCGCGTTGTCGATCGCGAGCGCGGCCTGCGAGGCGATGGTCGCGGCCGCCTCGATCGTCTCGTCCGAGATCGGGGTGCCCGGCCGGAAGGAGAAGATCCGCAGGGACGCGAGCACTTCTGCCCCCAGCGCCACGGGAACGGCCGCCGCGGTCCAGCCCTTCTCGAGGAACGGCGTGAGCAGCTGCAGCATGGCGTCGCCGGAGGCGCCGGCAGCCGTCAGGCGGTAGCTGCGCGCCTGCCGGAAGAGCCGCTGCACGCTCCGGTCGCCGAACGGCTGCGCCCGCAGGAGGATCGGGCGGATCGCCTCCTCGATCTGCGCGTCGCGAACTTGGAGCGCCCGCGGCACCAGCTGGTCGCGCCGCTCGTCGGGCATCCGGACCAGCGCGGCATCCAGGTCGAGCACCTCGACGACCGTGCGTGCCAGCGCGCCGAGCGTCTCGTCGAGCGAGAGGCTCTGCGCGAACGAGCGCGAGACCTCGTAGAGGGCGCGCAGGCGCCGCGCGGCCGCGCGCTCGGCGGCGAGCGCCGCTTCGCGCTCCTCGCCGAGGCGGGTCGTCTCCTCGTGCAGCTGCGCGTTCTGCACGGCGACCGCGAGCTGGCCGGCCAGCGCGGCCAGCAGCGCCGTCTCGTGACTGCCCGCGGCCGGCGACGCCGACGGGTAGGCGGCGAGGAGGCCGACGACGTCCCCCCGCGCGACGAGCGGGACGGCAAGCGCGGCGTCGATCGCGGTCTCGCGTGCCGCCGCCGCGACCTGCGCGAGCCGCGGGTCGTCTTGGACGTTCTCCACCTCGAGCACCAGGCTGTCGCGGGCGGGGCCTAGCGCGAGGTCGAGCAGGCGGTCGGCAACGCGCGTGTGCGGCCCCTTCAGTCCTCGCGCGGCAGCCTCCTCGAGACTGCCCTCTGCGCCGACGCGGAGGTAGATCGCGACGCGGTCGACCTCGAGCAGCTGGGAGACGTGCTCGACGGCCGTCTCGAGCGTATGAGCTACCGACAGCTCGGCAGTCGCCTGCCCGATCAGCTCGAGGAGGGCGCGCGTGCGGTCGAGCTCGAGGACGAGCAGGCGCGCCCGCTCCCCGGCTCGCAAGGCGTGCGCGGCACGGACGCCGAACGTCGCGAGGTGGGTGAGCTGCTCCGCGTCCGGCTCCTGACCCGGTGGATGGAGGAACTGAAGGACGCCGAGCGGCGGCCGCCCCAGAAGCAACCCCGTCGACACGCCGCAACCCGGCGGCAGCAGGTCGGCGGCCTGCGCGTGCAGCGGACCGGGCTCGGCGAGCGCGCGTTCCGCCAGGACTCGTGCGCGCGCGAGCTCGCTCGCTGCGTCGATCCCGCACACGGCGGCGGCGGTGAGCGAGCCGTCGCGGCTCTCCCAGAGGATGGCGGCCGTCGCGCCGGCGACCTCCGCAGCGAGCCGGACCACCTCGCCGGCGGCGTCGCTCTCGTGGAACGCGGCCGCCAGCGCCTCGCCGGCGAGCTCGAGCGCCGGCCGCGCGAGCGAGCCGACCACGCCGGTGCCGTCGCCGTCCGCGAACGCGCGGAGGACGAGAGCGCCCTCGAGGGCGCAGAGCTGGGCAGCCAGCCGCTGCTCGGCGCCAAAGGGCTCTCGCGTGCCGAGCAGCTCGAGCGAGACCGCGCACTCGCCGGACCGCGCCGGCACGAGGAGGAGCGCGGTCGCGCCTGCGCGAGCGGCCGCTCGCCGGACCGCCTCGGGGGCCCGCGCGAGATCGTCGAGCGGCTCGTGGGGCAGGTCGGTCGCTGCGAGCACGGTTCCCTCCAGCTCCGCAGCGAGCGCGCGAGGCCCCGCGACGGCGACCGCCTCGAGCCTCTCTCCGCCTTCGTCGAGCACGCGGATGACTGCGGCGTCCGCACCCGACACGAAGCGGGCAGCCTCGGCGAGACTGCGGAGCGCAGCCGTGGAGGTTTCCGCGACGGCGGCAGCGGCGAGGGCGCGGACGACGGCCGCGAGCGACGGAGCCGGAACCCGGACGGCTCTGGGATCCGCGTCGAGCAGAGAGCCCACGCCGGAAGTATTCCGACGGGCGTCCGTCTTGCGCTCTGATGCGCCCCTCAGTCGGCCCGGCGCCGCTCGACCGGCCCGCGCTGCTCCCAGATCGCGCCACCGCACATCGGGCACGGTGGGAGCACTCGCTGGACGACGGCTCCGTAGCCGCAATCCGCGCAGCGGAACTCGCCGGCAACCATGGTGCCGGCGACGGCGAACTCCAGGAATCCCGGATCCTCGGGCGGTCCCCCAACCTCGGGCCGTGCCGTGACTACCGGTGCCGCCGCCTCGTCCTCCAGCCCAAGCCCCACCTGCTGTACTGCCTCCTCGGTCGCGGTGCTTCCTGCACCCTCGGCACGACTTTGCCCATACTGTCCCCGTGCAAACGCCCGAGTCGGACCTGCCGTTCCGCCGGGAGCGGCGCCGGGAGTCGCGGGCGCCGCGCCCCGGGCCGGCGGCGGTCGGCTGGGGCGAGCGGCTCGCGTGGATCTCGGGCGTCGTCCTCGCCGTGTCGGCGTTCACGGACTGGTACACCGGGACGCTGCCGAACGGCCTGACGCTCTCCGTCACCGGCTGGCACACGGGGTCGCTCGGCAAGCTCGTCTTCTTCGTCGGGCTCGCGACGCTGATCCTCGAGGCGCTCCGCGAAGCCGGGATCCCACTGCCTGCGGCGCTGCCCGACCGGCTCGTGCTCGTGGCGCTGGGCGCGCTGGCGACGATCTTCGTTCTCGTCCGGCTCGTCTCCGTGCCCGATGCGTACTTCGTCTCCACGGCCCGCGGCTTCGGGCTGTACCTCAGCCTGCTCGCGGCGCTCGGACTGCTCGGGGCCGGCCTGCTGAGGACGGCCGAAGAGCTTCCTTAAGCACTGGAGCCTCGACTGACGACGGCCCCCGACGGCGGTCGCGCCCCGGCCCCGCTCGCGGCGCTGCGGGCGAACCGCAACTTCCGGCTGCTCTGGATCGGCCAGATCCTGTCCGACATCGGGACGCAGATCGGGCACCTCGCGTACCCGCTGCTCGTGCTCGCGCTGACGGGGTCGCCACTGCTCGCGGGAGCCGTGGGAACCGCCGCGAGCCTGAGCGGCTTCGCCGTCCGACTGCCGGCCGGCGCGCTCGCCGACCGGCTCGACCGGCGGCGCATGATGGTCCTCGTCGACGGCGGCCGCGTGCTCGCGCTCGGCCTGCTCGCAGCCCTCGTCCTCACGCATTCCGTGAGCTGGCCTGTGGTGATGGCCGTGGCGATCGTCGACCGGGCGGGCGACACGCTCTTCACACCGGCGTCGATCGCGGCGCTGCCGCTCATCGTCCCCGACGAGCAGCTCGAGGCCGCATGGGCGGTTAGCGAGGGACGGCAGTACGCGGCCAACCTCGTCGGCCCGCCCCTCGGCGGGCTCCTGTACGGGATCGGCCGCGCGGTCCCGTTCATCGCGGACGCCGTCTCGTACGGGGTCTCCGTGCTGACGTCGCGCGGGCTGCGCGGGGAGTTCTCGGTGCCGCCGGCCGAGGGCGAGCGCCGTGGGCTCTGGGCCGAGGCGTTCGAGGGCCTGCAGGCGCTGTGGCGGGACAAGCTGCTGCGTGCCGTCCTGATCCAGGCGCCGCTGATCAACTTCGCCGTCGGCGGTGCGATCTTCACGGTGATTCTCGGCCTGCGCCGGAACGGCTCCTCCGCGCTCGTCATCGGCGGAGCGGAGGCAGTGATCATGACGGGCGGCATCGTCGGGGCCTTCGTCGCGCCGTGGATTCGCGCCCGCGTGTCGATCCGGCAGGCGATCCTCCTGATCACCCTCTCGGAGGCGGTGATGACCTTCGCCGCGGCCGGGATCATGCCGTCGCCGGCGGTTGCGGTTCCCCTCGCGATTCCGCTGATCGTGGCGCCGGCCTCGAACGCCGTGCTGTTCGCGCTCGTGTTGCGGCGGACAGCGCCGGCGATGCACGGCCGGGTCAACAACGGCTTGCTGCAGATCGCCACCGCGCTTGCGACGCTCGCGCCCCTGATCAGCGGCGCCGTCGTCGATCAGGCGTCGGCCCGCTGGGCGATGGCCCTGTTCGCGGCCTCCCTCCTCCCGGTCCTGCCGATGGCGCTCTTCTTCCCGGCTCAGGACGCGCCGGCTGAGCCGTCCTAGACCGGGACGATCGCCTTCGCCTGACCGACGAGCTCGCCGAGGTCGAAGCCCTTGCCGAAGAAGCCCCGTGCGCCGCTCGTCGCCGCCTGCCGCCGCCCCTCCTCGTCGACCTGGCCGCTGAACATGAGGACGGGGATCGCCCCGGCGCCGTGGCGCTCCTGGATCCGGCGCAGCATCTCCCACCCGTCCACGTGGGGCATCATCACGTCGAGCAGGACGAGCATCGGCCGGCGCTCCTCGATCGCCGCGAGCCCCTCGTCGGCGCTCGCCGCCTCGCGCACGTCGTAGCCCTCGCGCTCGAGCTCGATCCGCACGAGCTCGCGCATCCGGTCGTCGTCATCGACGAGCAGGACCGGCGGGCCGCTCTGCCGGCGTGCCGGCCCGGAGCGCGCGATGAACGCCTCGAGGTCGCCGCGCCGGTAGCGCCGGTGGCCGCCTGGCGTGTAGAACGCCGGCACGCGACCCTGATCCGACCATTTGCGAATCGTGCTCTGGGCGACGCCGAGGAAACGCGCCGCCTGGCCGAGGGTCAGCCACTCGGGGTCACGCCGGCCGCTGTCGTCCGCGTAGGCCATATCCGCGGGAACTTTGCCAAATCTCCCGCTTCTTACACCTCAATCTGTGCTTAGGCTCAGATGCCGCACGTTTACAGCTGATAATCCGACGCTCCACGCTGGTAGGAGTCGAACGCGGCTGCGAGGACGGTCGCGAAGTCGCGCGGCCAGCTCGCCACCGGCGCACGGTCCTCGAGCGCCTCGCGCGCCCAGCGTTCCGACTCGTCGTAGGCGGAGGAGAGCTCGGCGAGCGTGTACGTCTGTCCGACCCGCTTCCGCAGCTCGTCGACCAGGAGCTCGACCAGGTCGAGGAGCTGCCGGTAGCGGCGCGGGTCGTCGCGCTCGGACTCGAGGCGGCGGCTACCCACCTCCCACTCCTGCCGGACGACCTCGAGGCGGCTCACAGGGAGCAACACCGGTCGGGCCAGCGTGGCTCGACCTCGGCGAGGATCCGTCCGCCGAGCTCGTAGCCCGGACGGGCGAGAGCGAACGCCGCGTGCGCGTGCAGGCACTTGAGGCTGCCGCTGCGGCGAGAGCCGGAGACGCCGTACTCGAGCGACGCGCCGCCGTCGCTGCCGGTCCCGCCGCCCGCGAGCTCCCGCCGAAGAACCCGCTGCTCCTCGTCCGCGGCCGCGACGCTCGCGGCGAGCTCCGGCTCGGCGCGGGCTGCGGAGCTCCAGCGCTCGACGCCGCCGGCGGCCTCCAGCCGCGACACGGCAGCGACCAGGTACCGGCAGGTGAGGTAGTACGTCGTCGGGAACGGCTCGCCGTCGGGGGCGTAGGGGCTCTGCTCGGTGACGGCCGGGGCGCCGAACGGACACCGGACGGCTATCCGCCGCAGCGTGCGCGGCTCGCGCCCGAGCTGCCGCGCGACGAGCGCTCGGTCGGCCTCACTGACCATGAGAGGCAGCATGACGCGCGCGGCGCTGCCTCTGCCGCCACTGCGGCACGTCCTTCACGATGAACAGGTGCTCGCCGGGAAGGATGTAGCCCAGCGTGCGCGCCTCTCGCGCGAGCACCGGCAGCGACGACGCGCGCTGCAGACGCCGCTCCAGCGTCCGCTGCTCTGTCTGCAGCCGCCGCACGGCGGCGACCCTCGCCGACCGCTCCGCCCGGGCGTCGAAGTAGTCGTGCAGCGGCCGGTAGTAGAGCAGCCCCACGAGCACGAGCGCGGCGACGGCGAGCCACCTTCTCGCGGCCCCACGACTGCGCATGCGGCGGCGTGCCTTCCGGGCAGGCATGCCGCCGAAGTTCTGCCGCGGCGCGGCCTTCCCTGCAACCGCTATGCGATGTCGACCTTGATGAGGTTGGTCGTCCCGGGGATGTTGACCGCCGTGCCGGCGGTGATGACGACGCGATCGCCGCTCTCGACGATGCCCGCCTCGCGCGCGGCGTCCACCGCAAACCGCCACAACTGCTCGACGTCGGTCGTCTCGGAGATCAGGAGCGGGGTCACGCCCCACTCGAGCGCGAGCTGGCGCATCGCCCAGTCGACATGCGTGAGCGCGACGATCGCACGATGCGGCCGCAACCTCGCCACGGCGCTCGCCGTCCGGCCGGTGAAGGTCGGGACGAGGATCGCCTTCGCTTGCAGCGCCTCGGCGATGTCGCAGGCCGCATTCGACATCGCCTGGCCGATCGTCGGGTTCTCCCCCGCCTGCGGCAGCTCGTGGCGGTAGTCGATGCTCGGCTCGACGGCGCGGGCGATCCGGTCCATGTACGCCACAGCCTCCACCGGATACTCGCCGACGGCGGTCTCCCCCGACAGCATCACCGCGGAGGTGCCGTCGAGGATCGCGTTCGCGACGTCGCTCGCCTCCGCGCGGGTCGGCTCGGGTGAGTGCACCATGGTCTCGAGCATCTGCGTCGCCGTGATCACGGGCTTCCCGCGCTCGAGCGCCTTGAGGATGATCCGTTTCTGGACGAGCGGCACGAGCGCGGGGCCGATCTCGACGCCGAGGTCGCCGCGCGCCACCATGACCGCGTCCGTCTCCTCGAGGACGTCGTCGAGGACGTCGACCGCCTCGGCCTTCTCGATCTTCGCGATCACGTGCGCGTGCGATCCGGCCTGCTCGATCAGCGCCCGCAGGTCGCGGACGTCGGCGGGAGAGCGGACGAACGAGAGCGCGACGAAGTCGACGCCCGTCGTGAGCGCCCAGTCGAGGTCGGCGACGTCCTTCCGCGTCAGCGACGGGATCGGGATCGGGACGCCCGGCAGGTTGACGCCCTTGTGCGAGCTCACGAGGCCGCCGACGAGCACGGCGCAGCTCGCGCGACCGCTGTCCACCTCGTCCACGCGCAGGCGCACGAGGCCGTCGTCGATCAAGACGTCGTGCCCCGGCTCGAGCACGTCCCCGATGACGGCGGGAGCCACCGGGAGGTCGCCGTCCGTCGCCCCTTCCTCGGCGCAGACCGTGACGCGGTCGCCCGTATGGAGGACGACCGGCTCGGCGAGCTCCCCGATCCGCAGCTTCGGCCCCTGCAGGTCGCCGATGAGCGCGACGGGGCGGCCGGCCTCGGCCGCGATCTCGCGCACGAGCCAGGCGCGCTGCGAGTGCTCCTCGTGCGTGCCGTGCGACAGGTTGAAGCGGACGGCGTCGACTCCCGCCCCGACGAGTGCGCGCAGCCGCTCGCGCGAATCCGTGGACGGTCCGAGCGTCGCGACGATCTTCGTGCGGCGGTCGACCGCCATCGCCCTCAGCGTAGCTACCGCGTCGCGCGGGGAAACGCCTCCCAGCCGGGATACACAGCCTGCTCGCCCAGCTCCTCCTCGATGCGCAGGAGCTGGTTGTACTTGGCGACGCGATCGGTGCGCGCCGGGGCGCCGGTCTTGATCTGCCCGGTGCCGAGGGCGACCACGAGGTCGGCGATGGTCGCGTCCTCCGTCTCGCCGGAGCGGTGCGAGACGACGGCGCTGTACCCGTTCGCCTGGGCGAGCTGCACCGTCTCGATCGTCTCGGTGAGCGTGCCGATCTGGTTGAGCTTGATCAGGATCGAGTTGGCGACACCGCGCTCGAACCCCTCCCTCAGCCGCTCCGGGTTGGTGACGAAGATGTCGTCTCCGACGAGCTGGAGCCGGTCGCCGAGCCGTTCCGTGGCCGCGCGCCAGCCGTCCCAGTCGTCCTCGGCGTTGCCGTCCTCGAGCGAGACGACCGCGGGGAAGCGGTCGGCCAGGCCGGCGTAGAAGTCGGCCATCTCCGCCGGCGAGACCTCACGGCCCTCGAAGCGGTACAGGCCGTCGGAGAAGAACTCGCTGGAGGCCGGGTCGAGGGCTATCGCAACGCGCTCCCGGTGCCCCGCGCGCTCCGCCGCCTCGAGGATCGCCTCGATCGCCGCCTCGCTCGTCGGCAGGTCGGGAGCGAAGCCGCCCTCGTCCCCGACCCCCGTGGCGAGCCCGCGTTCCGTCAGCACCTTCTTCAGCTCGTGGTACGTCTCGGCGGCCAGCCGCAGCGCGTCGGAGAACGACTCGGCGCCGGCCGGCACGAGCATGAACTCCTGCAGGTCGATCGAGTTCGCCGCGTGGACGCCGCCGTTGATGACGTTGAGCATGGGCACGGGCAACGTCGCCGCCGCCTCGCCGCCAAGGTGCCGGAAGAGGGGGACGCCAGCTTCGGCCGCGGCCGCCTTCGCGCTCGCGAGCGAGACGCCGAGGATCGCGTTCGCGCCGAGACGGCCTTTGTTGGGCGTCCCGTCGAGCTCGATCAGCCGCCGGTCGAGCGCCGCCTGGTCGAACGGGTCCAGCCCGCGAACCGCCGCGGCGATCTCGCCGTCGACGTTCGCCACCGCGTGGGTGACCGCCTTGCCGCCGAACGCCGAGCCGCCGTCGCGCAGCTCGACCGCCTCGTGCACGCCCGTCGAGGCGCCGGAGGGAACCGCCGCGCGGCCGACTGCGCCCGACTCGAGCCGGACGTCGACCTCGACCGTGGGGTTCCCCCGCGAGTCGAGGATCTGGCGGGCACGAACAGCGGCGATGGCACTCATCGAGAGGTCTCCTTGGCGAGGTCGAAGTAGTGGTCCTGCCGCTCGAGCGGCAACTCGGCCCAATTCTCGCCCGCCGCGACAGCGAGTGCCTCAGCAGCTTCTACGCGGCCACGGAAGCGCTGCGCCGCCCGCCGCAACTCGAGCTCCGGATCCGCCTCGAGCCGGCGTGCGACGTTGACGGCGGCGAAGAGGACGTCGCCGAGCTCGTCGGCGGACGGCTCCTCCTTCAGCTCCCGCAGCTCGTCCTCGAGGTCGCCGAGCGCGCCCGCGAGATCCGGATACTCGAAGCCGACCGCCTTCGCCCGCTGCTGGATCTTCCGCGCATAGAGGAGCCCGGGCAGTCCCTCCGCGACGTCGTGGAAGATTCCCTCGCGCCCCTCCTGCTCCCGCTTGATCCGCTCCCAGTTGGAGCGCACGCGGTCGGCGGTGTCGGCCTCGACGTCGCCGAACACGTGCGGGTGGCGGCGAACGAGCTTCTCGTGCACGCCGCGCGCGACGGCTGCGAGGTCCCCGGCGCCGCGCTCCTCGAGCAGAAGCGCAAGGAAGTAGACCTGGAAGAGAAGGTCGCCGAGCTCGTCCAGCAGCTTGCGATCGTCGGCCGCGAGCGCCGCGTCGGCGACCTCGTACGCCTCCTCGACCGTGTGCGAGACGATGGTCGCCGCGGTCTGCTCGCGGTCCCACGGGCACTCGCGGCGCAGCCGCTCCGTCAGGCGCTGCAACTCGACGAGGGCCTCGGTGAGGCCCTCGCTCGCAGCGCCTTCGACCGGGGCCACCTCAGCCGGTCGTCGTGGTGGGCGTCGTCCCCGTCGTCGTCGTGGTCGTCGCCGGCTCGTAGCCGCTCTGGTAGCTGATCTTGCCCTGGAAGTCCGTCTTCAGCTTCGCGAGCCAGTTGTTCCAGGCGGTGGTCTTGTCCTGCTGGAGCAGGTTCGACTGGATCTGGGGCTCGACCTGCTTGAAGGGCGTCACCTTGGCCGGCTTGACCGGACCGAGCGCCTGGATGATGTGCCACCCGTACACCGTGTGCACCGGCGGCGAGATCTGGTTCGTCTTGAGCGAGAAGGCGACGTTCTGGAACGGCTTCACGAGCCGGCCCTCGACGGCCACGATCTTGCCGCCCTTCGGCGCCGAGGTCGGATCCTTCGAGTACTTCTTGGCGAGCGTGGCGAAGTTGGCTCCGTGCGCGAGCTGCTTCTCGAGCTTGTCGGCGAGAGCCTTGGTCGGCACGAGGATGTGGCGACGCTCCGGGTAGTCGGCGTCGTGAACATCTGCGCCTTGTTCTGGTCGTAGTACTTCTTCGCCTCGGCGCTCGTCACCTTCACGCCGGCGGTCACCTTCGCGTTGATCTTCTGCGCGAGGATCGTCACCAGCTGCAGGTCCGCTCGAACTGCTCGAGCGTCACGCCGCTCTTCTGGAGCCCGGCGAGGAACTTCGCCCGGCTGCCCTTGTAGAACTGCGTCTGGATCGACGTGATGCTCGCCGCGACGTCCTTCTGCGAGACGCTGATGCCGATCTTCGCCCCCTCCTGCTGGAGCTCGGCCGCCTGAACGAGATAGGCGACGGCGCGGTCGCTCAGCTGCGTGTAGGCGGACGTGCCGACGGTCGGGAACGCCTGCTTGTGAGCCTTGTCCTCCCCCTGGGCGGTCTGCATCAGCTCGTTGAACTGCGTCTTCGTGATGGTCGTCGGGCCGACGACCGCGACGGCGTCGGCGGGCACGGACGTGCTGCCGCCGCCGCAACCGGCGGCGGCCAGGGCGAGGCCGACGAGGAGAAGCCCAGCCAGCCAGAGGCTGGCGGTCTTTCCGCTGCGCGCCGGCAGCTTGGCTGCCGGTGCTTGCGGCAAGGGCATGACGCGAGGCGAGAAGTCTTCATTTCCATCCAGTGAGGTCGCTGACGCGGGAGAGCCGCGGCGGCAAAGAGGCTCTCAGGCCGCCCGGCGAGCGTCCAAGATAGCATCGACGAGCTCGACCGCTTGGCCGATCTCCTCCTGGCCGCGCATGCTCACCTCCTGCTTGGCCGAGACGTAGACCGCCGTCTTCGCGCGGTCGCGCAGCTCTCGGAGCTCGCCGGAGCCGAGCACGAGCCGCCCGATGGTCGCTCTGCCGCCCTGGAAGACGAGGTAGTCGGCGCCGAGCAGGGCGATCTTGATCTTCGCCTCCTGGATCCGGAACAGGTTCTCGACGGGCTCGGGAAGCGGGCCGAAGCGGTCCTCGAGCGCAGCCCGGAGCTCCCGCAGCTCGTCCTCCGTCTCCGCGAGCGCGAGCCGCCGGTGGACGTCGATCCGGAGCGCCTCGGAGTCGACGTACGGCGCCGGCACGTACGCGTCGACCCGCGCGTCCACGCGTACAGGCCGGACGGCGACACGCTTCTGCCCCTGCAGCTCTGCGACGGCCTCGTTCAGCAGCTCCACGTAGAGCTCGAAGCCGACTGCGGCGACGTGGCCCGACTGCTCCGCGCCCAGGAGCTCGCCGGCGCCGCGGATCTCGAGGTCGCGCATGGCGATGGCAAAGCCGGCGCCGAGCTCGGTGTGGTCGGCGAGCGTCGCGAGCCGGGCCCTCGCGTCCGGCGTGAGCTCGCGCGCGTCGGGATAGAAGAGGTACGCGAACGAGGTCGCGTCCGAGCGGCCGACGCGGCCGCGGATCTGGTACAGCTGGGCGAGGCCGAGCGTGTCCGCGCGCTCGACGACCAGCGTGTTCGCCTGCGGGATGTCGATCCCGGACTCGATGATCGTCGTCGAGACGAGCACGTCCGCGTCGCCGCGCAGGAAGGCGTGCATCCGCTGCTCCAGCTCCCTCTCGCGCATCTGCCCGTGCGCGACCAGGAAGCGGAGCTTCGGGCAGAGCTGCTGCAGCTGCGCCGCGCGCTCCTCGATCGTCTCGACGCGGTTGTGGAGGAAGAACGCCTGCCCTTCGCGGTCGGCCTCGCGCTCGAGCGCGAGCTTGACGAGCTCCTCGTCGTACTCGCCGACCGTCGTGCGGATGGGGCGGCGGCCCTCGGGGGGCGTCTCGATGATCGAGATGTCCCGCATCCCTGCGAGCGAGAGGTGGAGGGTGCGCGGGATCGGCGTCGCGCTCAGCGTGAGCACGTCGACCTCGAGCCGCAGCGACTTGAGCAGCTCCTTCTGCGCGACGCCGAAGCGCTGCTCCTCGTCGAGGATCACGAGCCCGAGCTCCTTCGGGACCACGTCGCGGCTGAGGACCCGGTGCGTCCCGACGAGGACGTCGACCTTGCCGGCGGCGAAGTCGGCGAGGATCCGCTTCGTCTCCTTCGGCGACACGAAGCGCGAGACCATCTCGACGCGCACGGGGAAGTCGCGGTAGCGGTCGCGGAACGTGTTGAAGTGCTGTTCCGCGAGAATCGTCGTCGGCGCCAGCAGGAGCACCTGGCGCCCGTTGACGGCGACGGCGAAAGCGGCGCGCACGGCGACCTCGGTCTTGCCGAAGCCGACGTCCCCGCAGACGAGCCTGTCCATCGGCCGCGGCGTCTCGAGATCCTCCTTCACCGCCTCGATCGCCGCCTCCTGGTCCGGCGTCTCCCGGTAGGGGAACGACGCCTCGAGTCGCGGCAGCCACTCGTGCGAGAGATCGAAGGCGACTCCCTCTCGCGTCTGCCGCTGCGCGTAGAGCTGGATCAGGTCGCCGGCGAGCTCACGCACCGACTCTCGCGCGCGCGACTTGAGCGTCTGCCAGGCCTTGCCGCCGAGCTTCGAGAGCGCGGGCGCAGAGGCGTCGGCGCCGACGTAGCGGGAGACCTTCCCGAGCTGCTCGTGCGGGACGTAGAGCCGGTCCTCGCCGCGGAACGCGAGCAGGAGATAGTCGCGGGTCACGCCCGCGACCGTCTTCGTCTCGAAGCCGAGCAGCTTCCCGACGCCGTGGTCCTCGTGCACCACGTAGTCGCCGGTGCGGAGGTCGGCGAAGGACTGGAGCGCACGGCCGCCCAGGCGGCGCTCTCGCGGGGCGCGGCGGCGAAAGACCTGGTGGTCCGGCAGGAGGACGAGTCCGAGCTCCCGCCAGACGAAGCCGCGCCGGGCCGGGGCGATCGCGAAGAGGAGCTCCGCCTCCTCGGGCAGGTCCTCGCCCGGCTCGAGGATGCGCGCCTCGACGCGGCGGAGGAGGTTCTGCGTGCGAAGCGCCTCGCCACGGTGCGGGAAGGCGACGACGACGCGCTGGCCCGCGCGAAGAAACGCGGCCAGCTCGCTCTCGGCCTCGGCGAGGCCGCGCGCTGCGATCGCGGGCCGCTGCGCCTCGAACGCGAACGGCTGCGCCTGCGGGAACGAGTCGAGCTCGGCCGCGCCGGCGAGCGACGGCGGGCTCGCGAGACCGTCCTCCTCCCAGACTCGGCGCACGTCCTCCGGCTGGAAGACGAGGTCGGGAGGCCCGTCGAGCACGGGCACGAGGTCGTCCGGAGCGGGCGGCGGCAGGTCCTCCTCCTCGTCGGCGAGAGACGGCTCGAGGAGGTCGGCTCGCCGCTCGGCGGCCGGGTACAGCGTCGCGTCGGCGACGGGATGGAGCGCCCGCTGGGTGAACGGCGAGAAGGCGCGCACCGACTCGATCTCGTCGCCGAAGAACTCGACGCGGAGCGGCTCGCGGCCCGTCGTCGGGAAGACGTCGACGATCCCGCCGCGCACCGCGAGCTGGCCGCGGTCGTCAACGCGCTCGACCCGCTCGTATCCCGCGAGCGTGAGCGCCTCGCTCAGGCCCTCGACTCCGATCTCCAGGCCGGCGCGCAGCTCGACGGGCTGCGACCGCGCCTCGGCCGGCGGCAGGCCCTCGGCGAGCGCGCGGGCCGAGGCGCAGACGAGGCCGCCGCGCGCGAGCACGTGCAGCGCCCGCGCCCGCTCGCCGACGAGATGCGGCGGCGGCGCGAGCCCGGACTCCCACGAGACTCCCCGGCTCGGCAGCAGCCCGACGGCTTCCTCACCGAGGAACCAGGCCGTTGCCTCCGCTGCGTCCCGGGCGTCGGCGTCCTCCGGCAGGAGCACGACGAGACTCCGGCGGCCGCCATTGGCGGCCGGGTCTTCCTGCCGGGCGTCGACGGCTTGGCCGTCGACGCTTCCAGCATTCAGCCCGAGACGCTCGTGCAGCGTCGCGAGCAGCAGCGGGAGCGCCGCTTCGGAGACGCGGGCGCGGGTCGGCAGCGCGTCCGCCAGCTCGGCGAGACGCTCGTGCTCGACGAGCTGCCGGACGAAGGCGTGAAGTACCGGACGGTCCATGACGAAGGGCGGAACCGGCGAGTTCCGCGTTATGCCGATCGTACTCGGCTCACTTAGGCTGGAATGCGATGTTTGGCCGCGAACGCTTCGGCCCGCTGCAGGAGCGGCCGTTCCGGCTCCTCTGGCTGGGGCGAACCGGCTCCTCGGTCGGCGACTCGCTCATCCCCGTCGCGCTCGCGTTCGCCGTGATCGGGATCCACGGAGGCCGGTCGGGACTGGGCATCGTCCTCGCGTCGCGCACGGTCGCGCTCGGCGCGTCGATCATCCTCGGCGGCGTCTGGGCCGACCGGCTGTCGCGCCGGGCGATGATGATCTCCGCCGACCTCCTTCGTTTCGGCACCGAGGCCGTGACCGCGGTGCTCCTCCTCGAAGGCGCCGCCCATGTGTGGCAGCTCGCCCTTCTCCAGTCGGCGGCCGGCGTGGGCGCCGGCTTCTTCGGCCCCGCGTCGAGGGCGCTTCTTCCGCAGGCCGTCAGCCCGGGCCGCCTGCAGCAGGCGAACTCGCTGCTCTCCATGTCGCAGAGCGCGACGAACATCTTCGGCCCGGCCGTCTCCGGCGCGATCGTCGCCGTCTCCGGCCCGGGGTGGTGCTTTGCGATCGACGCGGCGAGCTTCCTCGTCAGCGTGGGCTTCGTGACCGCGCTGCGCGTGGCGGACCACGTGCGCCCCACGCACCAGCGCTTCTGGCACGACGTCGCCGACGGGTGGCACGAGGTGAGGCGACACCGCTGGCTCACCGCGGGCTTCCTCGGCTTTGCGCTCGGCAACGTCGGGATCGGGATCTATCTCGTGCTCGGCCCGTTCGTGGCGAAGGACCACCTCGGCGGCTCCGTGCCGTGGAGCCTGATCCTCCTCTCGATCCCCGTCGGCGGCGTCCTCGGCGCGGTCGTCGCCTACCGGGTGCGGCCGAAGCGCCCGGTGGCGACGGCCTTCGCGATCTGGTCGCTGTGCGGAGTGCTGCCGCTCGCGCTCGTCCAGCCGTCGCCACTCCCCGTGATCATGCTCGCGGCCGCGATTCTCGGCGCCTGCATCCTGATCGGAAACGCGCTCTGGGAGACGGCGATGCAGCAACAGGTGAGGCCCGACCGGCTCGCCAGGGTGGCGTCGATCGACATGCTCCTCTCGATCGGCCTGATGCCCATCGGACAGGCGCTGGCCGGCGCGCTCGCCGCGGGGCTCGGCGTCCGGGCGACGCTCGTCCTCGCGGCGATGTTGATGAGCGTGCCGAACCTCCTCGTCGTCGCGTTCGTGCGGGAGGTCCGGGCGCTGCGGCGCCGCGACGCCCGGGCGCCGAGCCCGACGCCCGCGGGTTCGTGAGCCCCGCTACTAGTAGGCGCCCTCCTCTGCCGGCCGCTGCTCCTCGCCGATGAGCAGCGCGCGGCGCGTCCAGTGCGGGAGCCACCAGTTCGCCCGCCCGAGCAGGCGCATCAGCGCCGGCACGAGCAGCGCCCGGATCACCGTCGCGTCGAAGATGATCCCGGCAGCGAGGCCGATCGCGAACTCCTTGATCTCGAAGCCCGGGCTCGACGAGAGGACGAGGAAGGCGAACATGAGGATCAGCGCCGCGCTCGTGACGAGCTTGCCGGTGCGCGCGAGCCCGAGCTCGATCGCGCGTTCGGTGGAGCCGGTCTCGTCGTACGCCTCCCGCATGCGCGTGAGCATGAACACCTCGTAGTCCATCGAGAGGCCGAAGAGGAAGGCGAAGATCATCAGCGGGATCCACGCCGTGATCGCCTGCGTCGCCGTGATGTTCCAGAGCGACGAGCCGTGCCCCTCCTGGAAGATGAAGACGACGATGCCGAAGGCCGCGCCGAGGGAGACGAGGTTGAGGATCGCGGCCTTGACCGGCAGCACGATCGACCGGAAGGCACGCGTCAGCAGCACGAGCGTCAGCACGAGCACGAAGGCCAGGACGTAGGGGAAGTTCCCGTACACGGCGTGGACGAAGTCACGGTCCTGCGCCGGCACGCCGCCGAGCGTCCCGTCGGTTCCCCGCAGGACGCAGTCGACGCGGTCGATGATCCCCTGGATTCCGGGCGCCGCGCCGTCGATCGCGGGGAAGGCCTCGACGAGCGTGTCGCCACGCCGATGCCAGCCCGAGCCCGGCGGCACGGTCGCGCCGACGATCCCCGGGAGAGCCCGCTCCTTCGCCGCGATCGCGTTCGCGTCGCCGCCGTTCTCGACGAGGATGACGAAGGGCTTCATCACGCCGGGAGAGATCCCGGCGTCGGCGAGCATCTGCCGGCCGGCGATCGCGGTGCCGGTGCCGGGGAAGTTCTTCAGCTGCGACTCGTTCGGGTTGAGCTGGACGCCGAGCACGACGAGCACGGCCACGATCGCCGCGCCGAAACAGGCGACTGCCCACGGTCTGCGGAGGACGAAGCGCGCCCAGCGACCCCAGGCGCCGTCCTCCGGATGCCCATGGTCGACGAACCGCTTCGGCATCACGCGGAGGCTGTTGATCCGCTCCCCGAGCACGGCGAGCAGCGCCGGCATCAGCGTGATCGCGGCGAGCACGGACACGGCCGGGATCAGCATCCCGCCGAGCCCGATCGAGCGGATGAACGGCAGCGGCAGGAGGATCATCGAGAGCAGGCCGACGGCAACGGTCGAGCCCGAGACGATCACCGAGCGGCCGGCGTGCGTCATCGTCTCGACGAGGGCGGTCTCGATGTCCTTTCCCTCCCGCAGTTCGTCGCGGAAGCGGAAGATCATGAGCAGCGCGTAGTCGATCGCGACCCCGAGCCCGACGAGCGCGATCAGGAACTCCACGATGATCGAGACGCTCGTGACGTAGGTCAGCGCCCAGACGAGCGTGAACGTGTTGAGGATCGCCGCCGCGGCGACGACGATCGGCATCAGCATGGCCGGCAGCGTCCCGAAGACGAAGAGGAGGATGACGATCGCGCCGAGGCCGCCGAGCATCGCCTCGACGAGGACGTTCCCGCCGCCTCCGCCGTGCGTGCTCGCCTCCTCGAGCGGATCGTGGCCGGTGACCTGCACCTCGATCCCGCTCGGCAGGCCGCGGGCGGCGGCAGCGCGCATCGCGGCGGCATCGCTCGTCGTGCTGAACTCGGCCGGTCCGGGCGGATAGACCTCCTCGAACGTCGTGTGCCTGTCCTTCGAGACGTACACGAGCGAGTGGGTGGAGAAGTAGGAGCTCGTCCGCGCGCCGGGCATCGCGGCCGCGGCGCGAGCCATCGCGGCCTCGATCGCGGTGCTCTTCGTGGCGTCGCCCGTCGTGCGGAACACGACGACGTTCGGCGGACGCACACCGGTGCCGAACGCCTTCATCGTCCGCTGGTTGGCCTCGTAGGCCGACTTGCCCGGGATCGAGAAGCTCTGGTACCAGCGCTTGTGCACCTGGCCGGCGGCGAACGCGCCGAAGAGGGTGAGCACGATCCAGGCGGCGATGACCTTCCAGCGGTGGCGGGCGACGACGTGAGCGAGACGAGCGAGCATGAGCCGGACCCCTTCTTTGGTTGTTTTGAATCGTTCGGTGACTGAACTGTTCGGTAGCTGTAGCATATGGGCGTGACCGTGCGCAACCCCGAACCCGCCGAGCCGTCGACACCACCGTTCCGGAGCGTCGCCTTCATGCTCTCGAGCCTCGGCTTCACGATCTCGCGGCGCTTCCATCGCGTGCTTGGACCGTTGGGGCTCGAGCCCGGTGAGTTCGCCCTCCTGCGCGCGGTTTCAGCGAGCGAAGGCGAGGCGCAGCACGCGCTGGCGGAGCAGCTGCACATCTCCCCCAGCTGGATGGTCGCGATCGTCGACGAGCTCGAACGGCGTGACCTGCTCGAGCGGAGGCCGCACACGCGCGACCGCCGGATCCGCACCCTCCACCTGACCGCGGCCGGCAAGAAGCTCGTCAGGCGGGCGGAGCGGCAGGCGCACGAGTTCGATCGGTGCGTGAGCGATCCGCTCAGCGAGACCGAGCTCGCGCAGCTGGTCGGCCTCCTCGAGCGAATCGCCGTCGGGCTCGAGCTCGAGCCCGGAGCGCATGCCGCGCTGCGCGAGAGTGGCTAGCGACCGTTGACGCTGGCCTGCGTGCGCTCGACGCCGTCCGCGACGAGCATCTCGACGGCGTCGGCGGCGCGCGCGACGAGCTCCTCGGCGTTCTCGTGGGGCTCGAAGTCGGCGAGCACCCAGTCGGCGAGCGGGCGTCGGTCGCCGCGCTCCGGCCGTCCCACCCCGATGCGAAGGCGCAGGAACTCCTGCGTCCCGAGCTGCTGCGCGATCGAGCGCAGCCCGTTGTGGCCGGCGAGCCCGCCGCCCACCTTCAGCTCGAGACGGCCCAGATCGAAGTCGCCCTCGTCGTGGACGACGAGCACCTCGTCCGGCTCGAGCTTGAAGAAGGACGCGGCCGCGCCGACGGCCCGCCCCGACTCGTTCATGTAGGTCTCCGGCTGGAGCAGCGCGAGCCGCTCGCCGGCGTGGCGGACCTCTGCGAGGCGGCCGGAGAACTTCGCCCGCCACGAGCCGTCGTGGCGCCGGGCGAGCTCCTCCACGACCAGATAGCCGGCGTTGTGCCGGTTCCGCGCGTACTCGCGGCCCGGGTTCCCCAAGCCGACGACGAGGTACAGGGCTGCCTTCTAGCCCTCGACGGTGCCCTGGTCGCCGGCGGCGTCCGCCTCCGGCTCGGCCGGCTCCTCGGCAGCGCCCTCGGCCGCCTCGCCCTCGGCCAGCTCGCCCTCGGCCGCCTCGGCCAGCTCCTCCTCGGTCGGCTCGGGCTCGACGACACGGGTCGGTGCGGTCACGGTGGCGACGACCATCTCGGGGTCGTCGAGGAGCGTCGCGCCCTCGGGAGCCACGAGATCCGAGATCCGTAGCGTGCCGCCGACCTCCATTCCGGAGACGTCGAGCTCCAGGCGCTCGGGCACCTCGAGCGGCAGGGCCTCGACGGTCACCTCGCGCAGAGGCTGCGAGAGAACGCCGCCCTCGCGCACGCCCGGCGCGTCTTCGCCGCCGAGGAGGTGCACCGCGACAGACGCGTGGATGGTCTGGTCGAGCCGCACCTCGTGCAGGTCGACATGGGTGACGCCGCCCCGCACGGGATCGACCTGGTACTCCTTGAGGATCGACGCGTGGGTCGTGCCCCTGCCGTCGATCTCGACGTCGAGGATCGAGTGCAGGCCGGCGGCGCCGGTGAGCGCACGGCGCAGCTCCCGCTCCGTGACGGAGATCGCGACCGGCTCGCCGCTTCCGTAGAGGACGCCGGGGACGAGGCCCTGCCGGCGCAGGCGCCGCGACTCGGCCGAGCCGAGCTTGTCGCGCTGGGCGACGACGAGTTTCGTCCGTTCTCCGGCCATTCCGGCGGCGGAGTGTAGCCGAGAGGCGCTCCGGTACCGTCCACGCGATGGACTTCGAAAGTCTCCTCAGGAGCTGGGACGGCGAGCAGGCCGTCGTCCGTCACGACGAGGAGAGCGGCGCCTGGATGTTCGTGGGCGTCCATTCCACTGTCCTCGGTCCCGCCGGCGGCGGGACCCGCATGCGCGTGTACGAGTCGCCGGCCGACGGGCTCGCCGACGCCATGCGCCTCTCGGCGGCGATGACGTGGAAGATGGCGGCGGCCGGCCTGCCGCGCGGCGGCGGGAAGGCGGTGCTCGCCGTGCCCGAGCTCCCCGAGGGTGAGCCGCGCCGGCGGCTGCTGCGCCGCTACGGAGAGCTTGTCGCCTCGCTCGGTGGGACGTACCGGACCGCGGGCGACATGAACATCAAGCCGACCGACCTCGACGTCATCGCGGAGACGTGTCCCTGGGTATACGGGACGACGCGCGGCGCGGGCGACAGCGGGCGCGGCACGGCCCGCGGCCTGCTGCACGGGATTCGCGCCACGCTCGAGCACGCCTTCGGGTCGCCCGAGCTTGCCGACCGCAGCGTGCTCGTCCAGGGTGCGGGCGCCGTCGGCGCGATCCTGGCGCGCGAGCTGGCCGAGGGCGGCGCGCGTGTCCTCGTCACCGACGTCGACGAAGCCCGGGCCGCCGCAACCGGCTGTGAGACCGTGCCGCGCGAAGGGGCGCTCGAGAGCGAGGTCGATCTCTACGCGCCGTGCGCAGTCGGCGGCACGCTCGACGCGGACTCGATCGCGCGCCTCGCCTGTCGCGCGGTCGCCGGTTGCGCGAACAACCAGCTCGCCGAGCCGTCCGACGCGGAGCGGCTCCACGAGCGGGGCATCCTCTATGCGCCCGACTACGTCGTGAACGCCGGCGGCGTCATCCAGCTGATCGGGGTCGAGGACGAGGGCTGGGACGAAGCACGGCTCGAGGCGGCGCTCGCCGGGATCGGCGACACGCTGCGGGAGCTGTTCGCGGAGGCGGACGCCGACGGCATCACCCCCGCCGAGGCCGCCGATCGCCTCGTCCGGCGGCGGCTCGCCGAGGCGTCCTCCTAGCCGGACCGCGAGGCGAGGTAGCTGGCCCGAGCGCGCCGGTTGCGCAGGTGCGCGACCAGCCCCATCGCGACCAGCGCCAGCAGCGGAAGCCCGGCGATCCCGAAAAGGGCGACAACGCCCCATCTGCGGGCGATCCGGGGCTTGGCAGCGGCGACGCCGCCGCCGCTGCTCGGCGCGTAATCGGCCAGGCCCGTCACCTTGCACTTCGCGCTCGCACAACTCCCGGAGTGCCCGCGGCCCAGCCGGAAGATCCCGTCCGTATAGAACGAGTCGACGACCCAGCGGCCGTGCTGCTTCGCCAGCACGGTTTCCTCCTGGTACATCTCGGCCTTGGCGCCGTGACCGGTGCGGAGGGAGACGACGAGGCCGATCTCGGTGCGCGACTTCCACTTCGCGTACCACGCCGTCCGCGGATCGTTCAGCACCTCGAACTGCTGCACCGGCACCTCGCGGCCGGAGACCCACGACCTGCGCGTGAGAGCTCCACGCATGTCCGGGCCGGCGATGCTCCAGCCGTCCGCGAGATTGTGGCGGCGGACCATGTCGTCGACCCAGCGATTGACGAGGGTCCCGATCTCGCGCGTCCGCGACTTGCTCAGGTGCGGCAGCGCGGACGCGGGCGTTGCGGCGACGAGCGCGCAGCACAGGACGAACGTGAGGAGGCAAACGCGACGCATCGCCTGGCTAGATAGACGACGCGCCCCTAGAAGAGTTGGTTCTCGCCGCCGAAGATGGCCGAGACGGAGTCGTCGGCGAACACGTTCATGATCGCCTCCGCGAGCAGTCCCGAGACGCTGAGGACGGTCATGTTGTCCGGCTGGCTGCGCAGGTCGACCGGGATCGAGTCGGTGACGACGATGCGATCGATCTCCGAGTCGCCGAGCTGCTCGAGCGCCTCGGCCGAGAAGAGGGCATGCGTGACGAAGACGTTGACCTCGGTCGCGCCGTGCTCCTTGAGCGCCTTCGCGCCGGCCATGAGCGTGCCGCCGGTGATCGCCACGTCGTCGCCGACGATCGCGACCTTGTCGCGCACCTTGCCGGTCACCTCGGTGATCTCGGCCCGCTCGTGCTCGGGCCGCATCTTGTGCATGATCGCGAAGCTCGCCTCGATCATCTCCGCGAAGCGGACGGCGTGCTTCGCGCGCCCCGCGTCGGGCGCGACCGCGACGACGCCGTCGCCTGTGAGCCCGAGGTCGCGGAAGTGCGTCGCGAACAGCTGCAGCGCGGTCATGTGGTCGACGGGAATCGTGAAGAAGCCCTGGATCTGCCCCGCGTGCAGGTCCATCGTGAGCACGCGGTCGACGCCGGCGAGCTGCAGCATGTCGGCGAAGAGGCGCGCGGAGATCGGCTCGCGCGGCTTCGCCTTGCGGTCCTGGCGCGCGTACGGGAACCACGGGATCACGGCGGTGATCCGCTTCGCGGATGCGAGCTTCGCCGCCTGGATCATGAGCAGGAGCTCCATGAGGTTCTTGTCCACGGGCGGGCAGCCGGTCTGGACGACGAAGACGTCCGCGCCGCGGATCGACTCGAGGTAGCGGCAGTACGTCTCGTCGTTCGCAAAGGTCTTCAGCTCGACGTCGCCGAGCTCGACGCCGAGCTTCTCCGCGATCGCGCCGGCGAGATCCGGGTGCGAGCGGCCGGCGAAGACCATCAGCCGCTTCTGCGGTCCGCGGACGATGAAGTGCTCCGGCGCCGGGTCGCTCATCACAACGCCGCTCTCGAGCCCGGGCAGGGCCAGCTCAGTCGCCGTCGGGCTTTCCATGCTTCTCGTGAACCCACCCTTCCTTCGTGACCTGGCGAGGCGCGAACCCAGCGAGCGAGCCTGGAGGAACATCATCCGTGATGACTGCTCCCGGCGCAATCCAAGCGTCGTCGCCAATCTCGACAGGGGCAAGGAACGTATTGTCGACACCGGTCCCTGACGTTCCGGCCGATTTTCGTCCGCTTCTTCGGCTCGCCGGGCTCGTGGGGGAAGTTCGCGGTGATGTTGCCGGCGGCGACGTTCGTGTCCTCGCCGACCTCGGCGTCGCCGAGATAGGAGAGGTGCGGGATCTTCGCGCCGGCCCCCACGACCGTGTTCTTGACCTCGACGAAGGTGCCGATCTTCGCGCCCTCGCCGATCTCCGTCACGGGGCGGATGTAGGCGAACGGCCCGATCTCGACGCCGCCTGCGATCCGCACGTCGCCGCGGATCACCGTGAACGGGTGGACGACGACGTCCGGCTCGATCTCGACGCCTGCCTCGATCCACGTGGAGGCGGGGTCGACGATCGTGACGCCGGCGAGCATGTGCGCCTCGTTGATCCGGTCGCGGAGCCGCGCCGCGGCCGCGGCGAGCTCGGCGCGGGTGTTGACGCCCTCCGCCTCGAGCGGGTCGTCGGCGAGCCGGACGGCGCAGGTCTCGCCGCCGCCGGCGAGGAGGCCGAGGGTGTCCGTCACGTACAGCTCGCCCTGCGCGTTGTGCGGGTCCAGGCGCTCGAGCGCCGGCCAGAGCTTCTCGGCGCGAAAGACGTAGATCCCGGAGTTGACCTCCCGCAGCGCGAGCTCGTCGCGCGAGGCGTCGGCCGCCTCCACGATCTTCGCGAGGCGACCGTCGCCGTCACGGACGATCCGGCCGTAGGCGGCCGCGTCCTCGGGCTCGAAGGAGAGGACGGTCGCGGCGGCGGCGGCGGCGCGATGGGTCTCGACGAGGGCGAGGATCGTCTGCGGGCGAAGGGCCGGGACGTCGCCGTTGAGGACGAGCACGTCCCCGGTGAAGCCGTCGAGCGAGGCGCGAGCGCAGCGAACGGCGTCGCCGGTTCCGAGGGGCTCTTCCTGCACGACCACGTCCACGCCGTCGAGCTCACCGGTCTGCGGCGACGCGACGACGACGATCCGCTCGACGCCGGCGTCCCTGGCTGCTGCGACGACCCAGTCGAGCATCCGCCGGCCGAGCAGCGGGTGCAGGTGCTTCGGCGTCGCGCTCTTCATGCGGGTGCCGACGCCGCCGGCCATCACGACTGCTGCGAGCTCGTCTGCCATGTCAGAAAAGAGTGGCTGGGGCGCCAGGATTCGAACCTGGGATCACGGGACCAAAACCCGTTGCCTTACCTCTTGGCTACGCCCCAAAGTCTTGGCCAGGGGCACGGAAGTCTACCGGCGCTGGAGCAGGAGCAGGCCCAGCGCGACGAGCGCGAAGATCACGAGCAGGACGATCAGCGCGCCGAGCACGATGTAGCCGGAGGCGACGAGCACCGTCGCGCCCAGCTGGGACGCCGCGAGCAGCCACACGAGCTCGTGGAGGAACGGTGAGCGGGTGCGCTGCTCGGTGAAGCGGTAGAGCATCAGGCTCGCGACCGCGATCGCGGCGACGACCACGATCGTCGTGATGTGGAGCCCGTGCGTTGCCCAGGCGACGATCCCTTCGATCACGGCGATCCAGAGGACGATGCGGAAGCGGTGACGGTGCAGCCAGCCGGTTGGGCCGCGAAGGCCTTCCTGCGCGTCCGAGGCGATGCCCGACACGGCTCAACCGTACCACGCTGGTGCCGCCGTCCAGGTGCGGCCGAACCGCCTCAGCGACCGGCGCGCAGCCTCGGCCTCGGCCCGCTGGTGGAAGAGCCCGTAGAGCGCGGGACCGGCTCCCGAGACGTCGGCCCGGAAGGCTCCGGCGGCGCGGATCGCCTCGGCGAGCGGCGAGCTCGCGAGGTCGTTCGCGGGCAGAGCCGCAAGGTCGCGAGGGCGCTCGACGGCGGCGAGCGCGTCGAGAAGAGACTGGCGACGCTCGGCGAAGCCGACGACGTCGTGACGGGCATCGAAGGCGGCGTACACGTCCGCCGTCGCGGTCTTGCGGAGGCCGTGCGGGAGGAGCACGACGACCCAGAAGTCCTGCGGCAGGTCGAGCTGCTCGAGCTCGCTGCCGTCGCCGGAGCCGAGCTGCGGGCCGTCCGCGAGGAAGAAGGGGACGTCGGCGCCGAGGCCTGCCGCGAGCCGGCGCAACTCATTCGCGGGAAGCGGCTCGGGCAACGTCGCGTTGGCGAGCCGGAGCGCTGTTGCCGCGTCGGAGCTGCCGCCACCGAGGCCCGCGGCGACGGGGATGCGCTTCTCGATCCGGGCGCGCCAGCGCGGCTCGACGCCGGCGTTGTTTGCGAGCTCGCGAAGCGCGGCGCCGACGAGCGTGTCGCGCGCGAAGCCCTCGACCCGGAGCTCGGTCGCCTGCTCGAGACCGATCCGGTCGACGAGGTCGATCCGCTGCAGGACGGTCAGGACCTCGTGCTTGCCGTCGTCGCGCGGAGGCCCGACGACGAGCGCGAGGTTGATCTTGGCCGGAGCCGGGGCTCTCACGTGGCCAGCGCCTCCGTGAGCGCGACGAACTCCGGCGGCGCTAGCGCCTCTGCACGCGCCCGCGGCGAACGGCCGATGCGCTCGAGCGCCTCCGCTGCCTGCTCCCGTGAGGCGACTCCCGCGAGCTCGAGCGAGTTCGCCAGCGTCTTGCGCCGGTGCGCGAAGGCCCCGGTCACGACCTGCTTCACCCGTGCGAAGTCCTGCGGCAGATCGGTGCGACGGAAGGCGACGAGCGCGGAGTCGACGTTCGGCGGCGGACGGAAGACCGACCGCGAGACCGCATGGAACCCCGTCCTCTCCGCGGCGAGCTGCACGAGAACCGAGACGGCGCCGTACGACTTCGTCCGCGGCACTGCGAAGAGCCGGTCGGCGACCTCGCGCTGCACCATCACGCACCAGCGCCGGACGTTCGGGAGGCCGTCGAGGCTCTCGACGATCAACGGCGTCGCCACGTTGTACGGGAGGTTTGCCACGAGCTTCGTCGCCTCCTGCGGCAGCTCGACCTCGAGGGCGTCGCCGAAGACGAGCTCCACGTTGTCGCCGAGATCGCTCAGCTCGGGCTCGAGCGAGCGGTCGATCTCGATCGCGTGCACGCGACGCACGCGCTCGGCGAGATAGCGCGTGAGCACGCCGCGGCCGGGCCCGATCTCGAGCACGACGTCCTCCGGCCCGAGCTCGGCGAGCCGGCCGATCACGTCGAGGATGTTCGGGTCGGCGAGGAAGTGCTGGCCGTACTTCTTCTTCACAGCCCGAAGCATGCCGCCGCGTTCCGCTCGATCTGCGCCTCGAGCTCGGCCGGCTCCTCTCCGCGCGCTTGCGCGAGGGAGGCGAGCGTGTGCACGACGTAGGCGGGCTCGTTCGGCCGGCCGCGGACGGGCTGCGGCGCGAGGTAGGGCGAGTCGGTCTCGGCGAGGATCCGGTCGGCCGGCACCTGCGTTGCCGCGAGGCGCAGGTCGACCGCTTTCGGGAAGGTCGCGTTGCCGGCGAACGAGACGTACCAGCCGCGAGCGAGCGCGGCCGGAAGCATGCGCGGCGACGAGAAGCAGTGGAGGACGACGGTGCCGGCGAAGCCGCCCAGGGCGGCGAGGGTGTCGTCGTCCGCGGCCCGGGTGTGGATCACGACCGGCTTGCCGAGCTCCGCCGCGAGGTCGAGCTGCGCGGCGAAGAGGCGGCGCTGGTCGTCGCGCGGCGCATAGTCGCGGTACCAGTCGAGCCCGGTCTCGCCGACGGCCACCGCCTTGGGATTGCCGAGCAGCCCGCGCAGCTCCGCGAGGTCGTGCTCGGTGGCCGTTCCCGCCTCGTGCGGGTGGATGCCGAGCACCGCCGAGACGCCGTCGTGCTTCTCCGCGAGCGCGAGGGCGCGACGGCAGTCCTCGATGGTCGTGCCGACCGTGAGGATCCGCGCCACGCCCGCCGCCGCCGCGCGCGCGACCGCCTCGTCGGGATCGTCGAGCGCGGCGAGGTGCGCGTGCGTGTCGATCACGCGAGCTCGGACGCGACGACGGCCTCCGCGTCCAGCTTGCGGAAGAGAGGCTGCGGCTCCGGCAGCGGACGCCCGGGGGGCAGCTCCCCCGGCTCCCAGGCGCCGATCCACGTCTCGTAGTCGCCGGTCAGGACCTCGTGCGTCGAGCCGTCCTCCTCCTCGACCGACCGGATCTCGAGCGGGCCGGCGAGGAAGCCCTCGCCGCCGAGCAGCTCGTGCACGCGCTGCGAGCTGAAGGGCAGGAACGGCGCGAGAAGCGTCTTCAGATCGTCGACCGCCCGCAGCGCGGTGTAGAGGACGGTTGCGGCGCGCCGGTCGTCGTTCTTCACGAGCTGCCAGGGCGCCTGCTCGGCGAGGTACGCGTTCGCGGCCGCCGACAGCCGCATCGCTTCCGCGAGGGCAGCCCGGAAGCGGACGTCTTCGAGCAGGCCGCCGATCGTGTCGAACCCGGCCGCGACCTCCGCGAGCAGCTTCCGGTCGGCGTCGGTGAGCTCGCCCGGCTCCGGCACAGCGCCGAAGTGCCGGTGGGCGTTCACGAGCGTCCGGTTGACGAGGTTTCCCCAGTTCGCGAGCAGCTCGTCGTTGTTGCGGCGGACGAACTCCCCCCACGAGAAGTCGGCGTCCTGCGTCTCCGGGCCTGCCGCGGTGAGGTAATAGCGGAGCGGGTCGGGGTCGTAGCGAGCGAGGAAGTCGCCGACGTAGATGACGTGCCCGCGGCTCGTGCTGAACTGCCGCCCCTCGTAGGTGAGGAACTCGCTCGAGACGATGTTGTACGGCAGCTCGAGATCGCGCCCGGCCGCGTACTCGCCGGCGCCGTCGTAGCCGAGCAGCTCCGCCGGCCAGATGACGGAGTGAAAGACGATGTTGTCCTTGCCCATGAAGTAGAAGTGGCGGGCGTCGGGGTTCTGCCACCAGTCCCGCCAGGCGTCGGGCGTGCCGCGGTTGTGAGCCCACTCCACCGCCGCCGAGAAGTAGCCGACGACCGCGTCGATCCACACGTAGATCCGCTTCTGCTCCGGCGGGTAGCCCTCGACCGGGACCGGGATTCCCCAGTCGAGGTCGCGCGTGACGGCCCGCGGCCGCAGGTCCTCGACGTAGCGCAGGGAGAAGTTGCGGACATTCGGCCGCCAGTGCTTTTGCCGGCCGATCCATTCGGTCAGGCGTTCCCTGAAGGCGGGCAGGTCGAGGAAGAGATGCTTCGTCTCGCGGAACTCCGGCGCGAGGCCGTCGATCCGCGAGCGGGGCTCGATCAGGTCGATCGGGTCGAGCATGTTGCCGCAGTTGTCGCATTGGTCGCCGCGGGCTTCGGGGAAGGCACAGATCGGGCACGTGCCCTCGATGTACCGGTCCGGGAGGGTCTGCCCGGTCGTGGCGGAGAACGCCCCGCGCGTGACCTCCTCGAGCAGGCAGCCGCGCTCGTAGAGCGTCCGGAAGACGTCCTGCACGACCCGGTAGTGGTTCCCGGTCGTCGTGCGCGTGAAGAGGTCGTAGGCGAGCCCGAGCCTGCGCAGGTCCTCGCGGATGACGGCGCTGTAGCGATCTGCGATTTCCCGGGGCGAGACCCCCTCGGCGTCCGCCGCGACCATGATCGGCGTCCCGTGCTCGTCCGTCCCGCTGACCATGAGGACGTCGTTGCCCTTGAGACGGTGGTAGCGGGCGAAGATGTCCGCGGGCACGCCGAAACCCGCCACATGGCCGATGTGCCGCGGCCCGTTGGCGTACGGCCAGGCGACCGCGACGAGGATCTTCTGCGGCGTTTCCGCCACGGGCAACCGCTCCTTCGAGTCTCGGGGACGGGCTCATGATCATACGAACCGGCCGTTCCCCGACCGTCGACAGCCCGGCGCCTCAGGCAGCTCGTACCGCCTCACGCGGTTCGGTCGACCGCAGCGGCAGCTGGACCACCGACCCGCCGGCGACGGCCGACTCCAGTCTGCGCCGCCGCGCCCGACCGAGGAGCGCCGCGAGCGCGGCAGCGGCGGCGACCAGGCCCGGACCGATGCTCAGCGCGAGCGAGAGCAGCGCCGGCCCCGGCTGCGACAGCGGGTGCCGGTGCGGCGGCTGTTGCGACCGAGCCGGCCGACTCGCGACCGTATGCTCGGTGAGCAGATTCGTTGCGGCAGCGCCAAGGCTTGGCCGCCCTGCTGCGGCGGTGCGAGAGCGCTTGCCGCCGTCCTCCCCGGCCCCGGCGCCGGCCGAGCCGGTCTCGTCGAGCTCCGCGACTTCGTCGCGCGAGACGGTGGACGCAGACCGACCCGGCGCAGGCGCGCCGTGTGCCGCGACCGGCCGCGCACGGTCCGTGCGCGCGGGCGCAGTAGCCGTGGCTGCGACAGGAGAGCCCTCGACGGTGCCGGGGGCAGAGCTCGGTGCGGGCGCGGGCGTCGGAGCCGGCACCGTGGCCGGCGTCGTGGAGCCGGCCGGCACCGACGCGACGGGAGGCGCGGGGTTGCCCGACGAGCCCGGTGCGGTCGGCGTCTCGACCGCCGGCAGAAGCGTCAGTGGATCGAGGTACCCGTTCGGGTCCACGGTCAGGCGAATGCCGAGGTGGACGTACGGCCCGTCGACCTCTGGCGTGCCGCTCGGTCCGACCGTCCCGACATCGTCCCCCTCGGCGACGGCGGCCCCCTTCGCCACGAGAATCGAGCCCAGATGCGTCAGCGTCACCGAGTACCCGTCGGGCGTCTCGAGTGTGACGCTCAACCCGCTCGTCGGCACGCTCCCCGCGAAGCTGACGGCTCCCGTCGCGGGCGCGACGACAGACTCTCCGGCGGCGTCGGCGCCGATGTCGATCCCCCGATGCTGTCCCGCCGCATAGGGGTGCGCCTCGTCGTAGGCGAACGGCTGCAGCACCGGCCCGCGGACGGGCCAGCTCCAGGCATACGCCGCCGGCGCCCACGCGAGGGAGACGAGCAAGAGCAGGACGAGCCGCCGTACGACGACCACCGCGCACCTCCGTTGTTGTCAGGTTCAGCAACAGCGAAGCCGCAGAGTAGCGGTGCCGTCTGCTGTTGTCAAATCCGACTACAGCGACGTTCGGTAGAGCCGGTTTCGGGAGACCCCCGTGAGGCGGGAGACGAGCTCCGCGGCCTGCCGCCGCGGGACACCGGCGGTCACAAGCTCGCCGACAGCCTCGCGCGCCGCCGAGTCGTCGCCCTCGCTCCGCGCGGCGGCGCTCGGCCCGAGCACGAGCGTGATCTCGCCCTTCGGAGGCTCGCGGAACCGCTCGGCAAGCGCCGCCGCTGACCCCCGTGCCACTTCCTCGAAGCGTTTCGTCAGCTCGCGGCAGACGGCGAGCTCCCGTTCGGGGCCGGCGGCCGCGAGCGACCGGAGGGTCGTGGGCAGCCGCCGCGGCGACTCGAACGCGACCGCCGGCCACGGCCAGTCGCGCAGGTCGTCCCACAGGGTCGCGAGGGCCTTCTCGCCCCGCGGCAGGAAGCCGAGGAAGCGGTACTGCTCGCCGACGAGCCCGGACGCGACGAGCGCCGTCTCGACGGCCGACGGGCCGGGCAGCACCGTCACGTCCAGCCCCGCCTCCAGCGCCGCGCGCACGAGCCGCGCCCCGGGATCGGAGACGCCCGGCAGCCCCGCGTCGGAGACGAGCGCCAGCCGCTCCCCCGCCTCGAGCCGCGGCAGGAGCTCCGCCGTCCGCTTCGCCTCGTTGTGCTCGTGGTAGGAGAGGAGCCGCGCCTCGATCCCATGCCGTTGCAGCAGAACGCGCGTGTGCCGCGTGTCCTCGCAGAGGACGACGTCGGCGGCGAGCGAGCTCGGCGAGGACGCGCAACGTCACGTCCTCGAGGTTCCCGATCGGAGTGGCGCAGACGGCGAGCGGCATCAGAGACGAGCCCGGCTCTCTCGCGCCGCCCCCCCCCCCCAGCGCCTCGAAGCCGACGAACGCGGCGCCGATCAGGCCGGCCGCGGTTCCGAGCTCCGCCTTGGCGAGCCGGAACGCGCTCCGCATCGGCTCGAGCGTCTCACGCCGCGCGAACTCCTCGGCGGGTACGCACAGGTGCTCGAACGCTGCGACGCCGAAGCCGCCGCCGAGCACGACGAGTCGGCGCGAAGACGTTGACGAAGGAGCCGATGCCGGAGCCGAGGTAGCGGCCGACCTCCGCGAGCAGCTCCTCCGCCCGCTCGTCTCCCTCGTTCGCGAGCCGGACGAGCCGGTGCGCGTCGGCGGACGGGCCGAACGCCGCGCGGGCCACGTCGGTCACCGCGCTCCCGCTCGCATACGCCTCGAGGTGGCCGCGTCCCGTGCACGCTCCCTGGCACGGACGGCCGTCGTGGACGATCACGACGTGGCCGAACTCCGTTCCCGCGCCGTTCGCGCCGCGGAACGGGCGGCCGCGACTGATCGCGCCGCCGCCGACGCCGGTCCGAGCGTCAGCATCACGAGGTCGTCGACGCCGCGGCCGGCTCCTGCCTGCCACTCCCCGATCGCCGCCGCGCTCCCGTCGTTGTCGAGCCCGACGGGAAGTCCGAAGCGCTCGTGCATCCGGTCGCGCAGCGGCGCGTCCACCAGAGGCAGGTTGACGCAGCGGACGACGACGCCTCGCTCCTGGTCGATCGGCGACGGCACGCCGACGCCGACGGCCGCGACGGATTCGTCGAGGAGCTCGGAGACGGCCGCCTCGAGCTCGGCGAGGAGGTGCTCCTGCGAGTCCTGCGGCGTGGCGCGCTCGTGCCGGCGCACGACGCTCCCGTCGCGGGCGACGACCCCCGCGAGGATCTTCGTGCCGCCGAGGTCCACCCCGATCGAGTAGAGGGCTTCCACAGTGGGTACCGTAAATCTCCGCATGGCCTCCTCCGGGGAGAAGCCGTATCGCGTCTACCGCGGCGGCCGCAGCAAGGGGAAGGTGCCGCTCGCGCGGCGCGACCGGGAGGCGAGACAGCCGGTCCGCAGCGACGGTCGCGGCCCCGGCCGCATCGTCGAGAAGCGGAGGCGACTCTGGCTCGGCTGGAGCCGGCGACGCTGGACGCTCGTGGCGATCCTCGGCCTGATCCTCCTGTTTGCGATCTGGGGACTCGCCGGCTACCTCTCGGTCTCGAGCGGCGTCGGCGCGGCCAACGCGCGGCTGCCGAAGAGCGTGCGGACGGCGCTCGCGCCGGACAGCGGCCTCCTCTACTCGAACCCGACGACGATCCTCCTGCTCGGCACCGACCACGCAACGGGGAAGGGCGCAGCCGGCCGCAGCAGCGACCAGCACTCCGACTCGATCACGATCCTCCGCACCGAGCCCGGCCGGCACCGGATCGTCTACCTCTCGATCCCGCGCGACCTGCGCGTGCGCATCCCGGGCGTCGGCTACGAGAAGGTCAACGCGGCGATGCAGTTCGGCGGGCCGAAGCTCGCCGTCCGGACGCTCGACGTGCTCCTCGGCAACTCCCTGCCGATCAACCACGTCGTGATCGTCGACTTCAACCAGTTCGAGAAGCTGATCGACGCGATCGGCGGGATCACGGTGAACGTGCCGGAGAACATCCTCTCGAACCGATTCGACTGCCCGTACTCGACGCAGCAGCGCTGCCTGCAGTGGAAGGGCTGGCGCTTCGACAAAGGGCCGACGCACATGACCGGGCACCAGGCGCTCATCTTCTCCCGCGTACGGGAGAACCAGCTCGACAAGTCGTACACCGACTTCGCGCGCCAGCACGACCAGCAGCTCGTCGAGCAGGCGACGCTGAGCAAGCTGTCGAGCCCGTCGCGGTTCTTCGGGCTCCCGTTCTCGGGCAGCTCGCTGCTCGCGCCGATCGCGACCGACCTCTCGACCTGGCAGCTCATGCAGCTCGCCTGGGTGAAGTTCCGCTCGTCGGCCGGCAACACGCTGCATTGCCGGCTCGGCGGAACCGGGGAGACTATCGGCGGCCAGGACTACATCGTGGGCAGCCCGGAGAACATCCAGGTGCTCGACGAGGTGCTCGGCAACTCGGCGCCCCAACCGCCGGCCAGGGGGAGCCTCTACGCCCCCGGCTGCATCGTCGGAAGCTCCGGCAACTGGAAGTGACGATTGAGCCGCTCGGCGACGTACCCTCGTCGAGATGGTCATGCCCGCCCGGCTCCTGACTGTCCTCGTCGCCGCGTTCACGCTGCAGGCCGTGCCGGCGGCGGCGCATCCGAACGGCGCCAGGGTCCCGCCCGGGACGCGGCTGATCGCCATCCACAGCGCCACCGGTGTCTCCGTCCGCGTGACGAAGCCGGCGGAGATCCGGCAGATCGTCGCCTGGTTCGACGCGCTCCCGCGCTTCGTCCCGCGGCCGTGTCCGTATCCCGTGCGCAAGCCGCCGACCGTGACCTTCGTCTTCGAGGGGAAGAACGACTCGTTCCTCGGGCGGGCCGTCGACCACCTGCCCGGAGCGTGCAGCAGCATGATCGAATTCACCAACGACGGCCAGGTCAAGTACGCGCCGCTCGCCGACGACGGCTTCGTGGCGCGCGTGGCCCGGCTTCTCGGCGTCGACCTCGGGTCGCGCCCCACGACGGCCGAGAACCGCCGAGCCGCCCGGCGCGCCGCCGCGAAACTACTCCGCCTAGTGACCGTGCCGGCGGGCGCACGGAGCGTGGCGAAGCCGCCGGTGAAGGCGCTGGGCTCGGCCGCGTCGACTCCGGGGACGAGCGAGCTCGTCGACCGGCACCGGATCTGGAAGGTGCACGAGTCCGTCGACAAGGTCTTCGCCTTCGAGCACGGCCATCGGCCGGCCGGCTCGCGTCTGACCGGCACGGGCACGAGCGACTACGGGCCCAATCCGTCAGAAGACCTCGTCTTCTCCTTCCCGCCGCTCGCCGGACGGCTCGCGTCGCGCGAGCTCGACGTGAACATGGTCCCCCTCCCGAACGGCTGGACGGGGATCCGCGCGGACGCGCAGGTCGTCTGGGTCGTGGTCCGGCCGCCTCGACAGGTCCTCCCGGCCGGCCGCATCGACTCGATCGTGGTCGTCGCGCCGCGCCTGACGCGCACCGTGACGGATCCGGCGAGGGTGGCGAAGATCGTCCGCTGGTTCGACGCGCTGCCGATCGTCCAGCCGGGCGGCCTCTACGCGTGCCCGGCGATCGCCGGACCTTCGGTGCGGTTCGCGTTCGCAGGCGCCGACGGCACGGTTCTCGCCCGGGCCGACGTCATGTACCTCGGCGGCCTCTCCACCCCGTGCAATCCGATCCGCTGGAGCGTCGGCGGCCACCGGAAGACGGCGCTCGTCGGCGGCCGCTTCCTCCGCCGCGTGGAGAGCCTGCTCGGGGAGCGGCTCGGCTAGTCGCCGCCGGCTGCGGCCTTCTTCTCCGCCGGCTTCGACTCGCTCTTGTCGGGCTTGCCGCTCTCGCCGCCGGACGATCCGCCGTCGCCTTCCTTCTTCGCCGTCTTCCCCTTGCCGTAGTCGGTCGTGTAGAAGCCGGAGCCCTTGTAGTGGATCGCGACCGGGTAGAGGACGACCTCGACCGGCGCCGCGCCGCAGACGTCACAGGTGTCGGGCGGCGGCGCCGTCATCGACTGGAAGCGCTCGAAGAGGTGCCCGTTGGGGCAGCGGTACTCGTAGGCCGGCACGGCTGCTGGACGGTACCAGCGAGCCGAGACCGCTACGTCGGCGGCGACTCGCTCGGCACCGGCTCGGTCTCGAGCTGCGCCGGGACGCGCACCCGCTGCCGCACGCGTACAGGCGCGGGCGCGAACCGGGCGAAGGCTCCGACGACGGCGATCCCGCCCGCGAGCTCGTACGCGGCGGAGTCGTTCACGAGCAGCGAGATGACGATCGCGACGCCGAACGCGAGCAGGAGATCGCGCGTCGCGGGCTGGCGGGCGGCGCGCCACGCAACCGCGAACGAGGCGGCGAGAGCGAGGACGAGCGGCGCGACGAGCGCCCAGTTGTGCAGAGCGGGCAGGTACGCGAGCGGCACGCGGTTCTCGACCGACGCGAGCAGTCCACCCGCGCCGCCCGCAAACGCACTGCGGAGATGGTTCGGGCCCGGCTGGGCGAGCCCGCGCGAGACGATCCAGAGCACGGCGATCCCCGTCGACGCGAGCAGCGCGACGAAACCGCTGATGCCGAGGCGGAAGAGGCGCGCCCCGAGCACGGCGAGCGCGATTCCGAGCACGATCGCTCCCCCGCCGTCCGCACCGAACCTGTTGTCGGTCATCACGACCAGCCCGAACAGGCCGAAGAGGGCGAACCCGACGACGCCGAACCGACGCCGGGCGAGCAGCGCGCCGGCGAGGAGGGGCGCGAGCAGCAGCGTCTCCATCTGGTTCCCGATTCCCCAGAAACGCGAGTTCTGGGTCGGGCCGAGCGGGTTGATCGCCTGCCACTCCGGCCGCGTGACCATCACGAGCGCGTAGAGGCCGACGACCCCGCCGTAGAGAGCGAGGAGCGACAGGTCGCTGCGACAGACGCGCGCGAGCCAGAGCGCGAGGAGCGCGGTTCCCGCCGAGACGGCGGCAACGAGGAGGATCTCGTTCGAGACGTGCCCCACCCCGAGAGCGAGGTTGACGAGGAGCGCGGCCGGCACCGCGGTCGCGGCGGCGCGCAGGCCGAGCAGGGCGAGGAGCAGTAGCAATCCCGCGAGGATGAACAGGGCGGCGAACTTGAGGCGGTTGTTCGCGTGGATCTGGCTGCCGAGGCCGGAGAGCGTCGCAAGCGGGTGCTCTGCGGCTACCCACGAGAGGCTGCTCGTGCCGTGTCCCCCGACGGCCGTCGGCTCGATGTCCACGATCGAGACGAGCCCAGGGATCTGGGTCGTCGGCGACGTGAGCAGACCGTGATAGCCGCGGCCGATGACGGCGATCCGGTACAGGCGCCCGTTCGCGAGCGGCTCCCCCCGCGGCGGCAGCTGGAGGACGATGCAAAGCTCGCAGTTCGGGATCCGTGCCCCGGTCGCGTTGCTCACGCGGATGAGCGGCTTGCCCGGCGGAACGCCGCCGAGGCGCGCGTTCACCTCCGCGCCGCGCACGAGCTCGGCGAGGGCGCGGCGGCGGTTCGTCGTCGGGCCGTAGCCCGCCCGCAGCAGGCCGACGGCGCCGCGGCGGGACAGCGTCGCGAACGTCGCGTCCGAGAAGCGGTCGAGGACCACGACGCGGAACTGCGCGCCGAGCGGCTGCACGCGTGCCTCGGCTCCGCCCGGCGCGACGAGCGCGCCGACGACGGCCGCGAGCACGGCGAGCAGGGGTAGGAGACGGGCCGGCCGCGACATGCGAAGACCATACTCACCGAAATCGCCGGGCAACCGAACGAACCTCAAGAATCGGGCTCGGCCGGGGGCTGCTCGAGCAGCTCCTCGAAGCAGGGGGCGCCCTCGAAGGCGGCGAGACCGGCGGGCCGCTCGAGTTGCTCGCGCCGCAGCCGGGAGATCCGCCGTCGCCGCCTCGCGGTTGCGACCGCCGCGGAAGCCCCGACGAGCCCGCCGAGCAGGAAATCCCTCGCTCTCCCCCGCCTTCCCTTCGCTTCCATGCTTCGATTGTGCCTTGCGGATCGCGACGCTCGGAGACGTGCTGCTCGACGTGATCGTGCAGCTGGAGGAGCCGCTGGCTCGAGGCGGCGACGTGCGCGCCTCGACGCGAGCGGGCGCCGGCGGCCAGGCGGCCAACGTCGCCGCGTGGGCGGCGGAGCTCGGCGCCGAGGCCCGGTGCATCGCGAAGCGCGGAGACGACGCCGCCGGCGAGCTCGTCGCGCGGGAGCTCGCGGCGCGAGGAGTGGAGCTCGTCGGACCGGGCGCCGCGGGAGCGACCGGCGTCGTCGTCTCCGTCGTCGAGGGGGAGGAGCGCTCGCTCGCGTCCGACCGCGGCGTCTCGCCCTCCTTCGCTCCGGACGAGCTCGAACCGGCCTGGCTGGGCTGCGACGTCCTCCATCTCTCGGGTTACGCGCTCCTGCGCGAGCCGATCGCGGCGACCGCGCTCCTCGCGGCCCGGCTCGCGCGCGAGACAGGCGCCCGGGTGTCGGTCGACGTCGCGGCGTGGACGGAGATCCGCCGCTACGGCCCGGTCGGCTTCCGGGCGCTCCTCGACGAGCTCGCGCCGGACGTCCTCTTCGCGACCGAGGCGGAGTGGGAGCTGCTGGGCGGGGCGTACCTCACCGCCCCGGTCGGAGTCCTCAAGCGAGGCGCGCGCGGCTGCACGGTCTTCACCGACGAGGCGAAGCTCGACTTCGCCGCCGTTCCCGCCGCGGTCGTCGACCCGACCGGAGCCGGGGACGCCCTCGCGGCCGGCTTCCTCGTCGGCGGCTCGCTGGAGGAGTCGGCGCGGCGCGGGCTCGAGGCGGCCGCGCGCTGCGTCGCGGGGGTAGGTTCGCTCCCGTGAAGGTCCAGCCTTTGACGGACGAGCAGGCGACGGCGATCGCGGAGTGGCGCTACGAGTTCCCGTACGAGTGGTACGACACGTCCGCCGACCCGCGGCGCGTCGAGCTGTTCGCGAACCCGGCGCGGCGTACCCATCTCCGCGCCGTCGTCGACGACGAGGGCGAGCTCGTCGGCTTCTTCAACTTCGTCCCCGAGGGGCCCGAGGTGCGTCTCGGCCTCGGCATGCGTCCGGACCTGACCGGACGAGGGCTCGCGCAGCCGTTCATCGACCGTCGGCCTCGACTACGCGCGCCGTGAGTGGAGGCCGCGCACGTTCCGGCTCTGGGTCGCGCGGTGGAACGAGCGCGCGCTGCGCGCCTACCGGAGCGCCGGCTTCCGGGAGGTGCGGCGGAGCGAGGAGAGCCGCTTCGTCGAGATGGAGTGCTCGGCGTGATCCGGGTCGCGGACGAGGTGCGCGAGACGCTCGCCGCGGGCGGGGCTGTGGTCGCCCTCGAGACGACTCTCGTCGCTCACGGCTTCCCCCCGGGCGAGGGGGTCGAGGTCGGGCTCGAGTCGGAGCGGCAGGTTCGATCGGCAGGCGCCGTTCCGGCGACCGTCGGCGTCCTCGACGGCGCGGTGCGCGTCGGGCTGACCGAGGACGAGCTCGCGCGCTTCGGCCCCGACGCGCGCAAGGTCGGGCCGCGGGACCTCGCCGCCGCGGCCGTCCAGCGCGCGGTCGGCGCCACGACCGTCGGCGGCACGCTCGCTGCGACGCGCGCGGCCGGGATCCGCTTCCTCGCGACGGGCGGAATCGGCGGCGTCCACCGCGGCTTCCCGGACCCGCCGGACGTCTCGGCCGATCTCGCGCAGCTCGCGCGGACGCCCGCGCTCGTCGTCTCGGCCGGCGTGAAGTCGCTGCTCGACGTGCCCGCGACTGCGGAGCTGCTCGAGTCGCTCGGCGTGCCGGTGCTCGGCTTCGGGGTCGACACGCTGCCGCTCTTCTACGGCGCGATCGGAGGCCCGCCGGTGTCGGCGCGCGTCGAGTCGGCCGAGGAGGCGGCGCGCGTCGCAGTTGCGCACTGGGAGCTCGGCGGCGGCGGGTTGCTGCTCGGGCGCGCACCGGACGCGCCGCTCGAGGACGTCGAGCCTCTCATCGACGCCGCGCTGGCGGCGGCGGCCGCGGCGGGAGTCTCCGGCCAGGCGGTCACGCCGTACGTCCTCGCCCACCTCCACCGCGAGAGCGGCGGCCGGACCGAAGCCGCGAACAAGGCTCTCGTCGCGGGGAACGCACGGCTCGCTGCGGAGGTCGCCGTCGCGGCGACGGCCGGCTAGAGGTCCCGCCGGGAGAAGGCTGCGACCGCGAGGCCCAGCGCCACGACGAGGTAGCCGGCCGCCCAGACGCGGATCTGCCAGCCGTGCACGTAGGCACCGCCGAAGGGGCCGAGCTGGAGCAGGAAGCCGGTCAGCCCCGTCGCGCTGTGCGAGATCAGGCGCAGTCCGTCCTGGTAGAGCGCTTCGAACGGGAGCGCCCAGGCCGCGACCGTCGAGGCGTGCTCGATCGTGTGGGAGTTCAGCGCGTGGCCGATCGTCCCCAGCAGTCCGGCGACGAGGCCGGCTCCGAAGAGCATGAAGACCGCGATCCCGTTCGCGGTCGAGGAGAGCGCGACCGAGCCGAGCAGCGAGAGCGAGATCAGGATGATCACGGCGCCCGCGAGCTCGACTCCGGGTGCGACCTTCTGCGCCGGCAGCCAATGGCCGGTGGCGTCGATGATCGCGAGGGCGGCGCCGTAGACGGCGAGGACATACACGGTCGAGACCGCCGCAGCTCCGAGGAAGCGCGAGAGAAGCAGCGTCGAGCGACCCACGGGACGAACGACGAGCGGCTGCAGGAGGCCGCGCTCCGCGTCGCCGCTCACGACGCCGAGCGTGAGGAAGACCGCGAGGACGACGCCGAGGAACAGCGTCGCGAACATCGCGAGGCCGAGCATGAACGCGCCGGCGAAGGTCCGGGTGTCGACCGTCACGTCGGCGGGCGGGCTGATGTTGGCGAGGTTGCCGAAGACGAAGTGACAGGCCAGCCAGAAGAGGACGAGGAAGATCGCCGTCAGCACGACGACGACCGCGAACACCTTCCGCCGCAGGGCCTCCCGGAAGCCGTAGCCCGCGATCGCGACCACGGCGCTCAAGAGACCTCGTCCCCGACTGCTTCGAGATACGTCTCCTCGAGGGTGGACGTGAGGACGTGCACGCCGTACACCTGCCGTCCGGCCGCGACCGCCTCCGCGACGAGCCGAGGCGCGTCCTCCCGTGTGGCGCCGGCGACGGTCCGCGTCCCTTCGTCCGTCTCGAGCTCGACGCCACGCGGCCGCGCGAGCTCGGCCGGAGAGCCGGCGGCCACGACCTCGCCGGCGAGGAGGATGGCCACGCGGTCGCAGACGAGCTCGATCTCGGAGAGCAGGTGCGAGTTGAGGAGAACCGAGACGCCCTTGCCAGCGCAGCTCCTCGAGCAGGACGCGGACGACGCGCCGCCCGGCCGGGTCGAGGGCGGAGGTCGGCTCGTCGAGGAGGAGGACGCGCGGCGAGCCCACGAGGGCCTGCGCGATGCCGAGCCGTTGCTGCATCCCCTTCGACATGCCGTCGACACGGCGATCGGAGGCGTCGGCGAGCGCGACGAGCTCGAGCAGCCGCCGCCGCTCCTCCGCACCGCCGGCGGAGGCCGCGAGCTGCTGGTGGAGCGCGAGAACCTCGTCGGCCGTGTACCAGCCGGGGAAGCGGAAGAGCTCGGCGAGATAGCCGAGCTGCGCACGCGCCGCGCGGGAGCCGGCGCGCGCGCCGGTCACCTCCACCCGGCCGCGGGTCGCACGGACGAGCCCGACGGCGATCTTGACGAGCGTCGACTTGCCGGCGCCGTTCGGGCCGAGCAGGCCCACGAGCTCGCCCTCCTCCACCGAGAGATCGACTCCCCTGAGCGCCTCGACCGAGCCGTAACGCTTGGCGAGGTCGTGGACGGCGAGGGCCGGCACCGGCCGAGCGTACAGCCAACTACCCTCTGCCCCATGCCGCGTGGCTACATGGAGGGACCTGCCGCCGAGGAGGCCGAGCGGCGAGCGGACGAGGCCGCGCGCGGCGTCGCCGAGACGCAGGCGCCAGAGGTGCACGCGGCCGTCTACGGCTGCACGGAGGCCGATCCCGCGCCGCATTTCCTCGGCTGGCTCGGCGAGGTCGACCCGGACGAGCTGTTCGCCTCGGGCGCTGCCTGGGGCGTGACCGTCCGCCGCATGGCCCTGGCCGAGTAGCCGCGGTTACTCGATAGTCGAGACGAACTCGTCGATGGTGAGCGCGGGGAGCGTCTGGATCCGGGTCGAGCCGCGCGCGCCGAGGGCGACGGAGACCTTGGCGATCGTCGCCATGTCGGGCGCCTCGACGACGTTGACGAAGTCGAAGTCGCCGAGCGTCGCCCACTGGTGGAGCACCTTCGCCCCGAGCTCCTCGACGTCGCGGTTGACCTCCCGCAGCCGCGCAGGATTGCTCTGGAGCGTCTGCACGCCCTTCTGCGAGAGGCGCGAGAGCAGGATGTAGATGGGCATGGCCGGACCCTACTCGACGCGTGCGGCCTGATCGACGTACAGCAGCGCCGCCCCGATGAAGAGGAGCGGCGAGACGACGACGCTCGCCAGGAAGTACGCAGTCGACAGGGCCGCGGCCGCCGAAGCCGCGCAGGAGTGAAGGCGAGCACGGCCTGGGTGACGAGGACGACGACGGCCGAGCGTGAGGAGGGAGCCGATCGCGTGAACGTAGTCGGCACGGGCGAGGCGCCAGGCACGGGCGACGGCCGCACGCGCGGGGATCTCTTCCACGACGAGCACCGGGACGACGAGGCCGAGCGCTGCGAGCCACGCGATTCCCGGCAGGATGAAGGCGAGCACGAGGAACGGCACCGGCGCGACGACGAGCCAGCCGACGAGCCACGCGACGACGAGGCGGCCGTTCGAGGGACGCTGGCCGAGCGCGACGACGCAGGCGGCGACGAACGTCGCGCTGAGGAGCGCGGCGAACGAGCGTCGGCGAGAGGACGATGCTCGTCCGGCGCGAGACGTTCGCGACGACGACGGCGAGCGCGGCCGGCGCGAGGCCGAGCCCGAGCGTCGCCCAGAAGTGCTCGCCGTAGAAGCGGATCGTCTCCGCGACGAGCTGCCCGATCGTCCGCTCGGCGGGCGGCAAGGCGATTGGACGCAGCTCGGCCACGCGCAGGAGGGTATCGTCGCGTTCCGTGAGCTACGACGTCGTCCAGTACGGCGACCTCCAGTGGGAGGAGCGGCCCGGCCACGAGGGCCAGGAGCCGCGGCAGGCAGCCTCACTGACGGACGCGGCCCAGATGACCGAGTCCCGGGCGCGTATGTGGCGCTACGCCGCCCACACGCGCGGCCGGCGCCACCTCGACCCGGACCAGGAGGAGGTCTTCGTCCCGCTGCGCGGCGACCCTCACGATGCTGCTCGGGGAGCCGTGGGAGCGCGTCGACGTCGAGCCTGGCGGCGTGGTCGTCGTCCACCGGGGCACGCCGCTCCAGATGCGCAACGAGACGGACGAGGAGATCCTCGTCTTCGTCTACGGCGCGCCGACGGAGCACGGCAACGCCGAGTTCCTAGAGGACGTCGAGCAGATCTAGGAGACGGCCCCGTGGCTGACCTCCGGTTCAGGCTCGAGCGCAAGATGGCCGCGACGCCGGCGGCGCTCTATCGAGCGTGGACCGAGGAGTTCGATCGCTGGTTCGCGGTGCCGGGGTGGAGCTCACCTGGCTGACGGCGGCGACGAACGGGGCGGAGACCGTGGTCACCGTCGAGCTCCAGCCCGAAGGGAAGGGCACCCGGCTGCGCCTCACGCATGCGGGTTTCGCGGACGAGCAGTCTCGCGAGCGCCACGAGCAAGCCTGGCCGGCTGTGCTCGCGCACCTCGACGAACGCACGCGCTCAGCCTGACGCGACTCCGAGCACGCGGCCGACGGCGTCCGCCAGCGCCGCGAACGCCTCGTCGAACTGCCACCTCGCTCGGTCGGGCTCGCCGACGGCGTTCGAGATCGCGCGCAGCTCGACGGCCGGAACGCCCGCGAGCTCGCACGCCCGAAGGACGCCGAAGCCCTCCATCGCCTCGACCTCGCAGCCGGCGCCGCCGCCGACCTTGCCGGTCGTGCCGATCGGCAGGACGTGCGCCTCCGGCAGAGCCTCGCGCAGCCGCTCGAGCAGCGCGGCGTCCGGATAGGCGCGCTCGACCCGCGGCAGCGTCGAGGCAGGATCGAGGACGTCGCAGTAGACGGCTTCGCTCCCGAGCACGAGCGCGGGCGGCTCGATCCCGTGCGCGCCGGCGATGCCCACGTGAAGGACCGCCTCCGGCCGGACGCTCGGCGATCCGCCGCGCCGTCTGGAGCGCCGCCTCGACCGGGCCGATCCCGCAGCAGAACCTCTCGACCCCGTCGAGGAGCGCGAGCTCCCGCTCGGTCGCTGCGACCACGAGCATGGGGCACCCTAGTCCGTGAGAGGATCGCGCCATGAGAGCACAGGTCACGTATTTCGAGAATGAGTCGCAGGCCGATCTCGACGCAGGGGTATGGCACGTCCTCGACGAGGTCGTGCCCGCCTTCCAGGCGGAGGGAGTCAAGGCGTACTGGCTGACCGACCGCGAGGCCGGCCGTCGGCTGAGCGTGATTCTCGTGGACGACGAGGACGCGCTGCAGCGCGCGTTCGCGGCCGTCGGCGAGCGCCGCGCCGCCGATCCCGACCGCCACCGGCCCGCGCCGGCCTGGAGCGCGTCCTTCGAGATCTACGCCGAGAGCTAGGCCGCGACTGCCGCGGCTGCGACCTTCTCGAAGCGGATATCGCCGTCCTGGGCGTCCACGCGGATCGTGTCGCCGTCCGCGAAGTCGCCCTCGAGCAGCCGGAGCGCGAGCGGGTTCTCGACGAGCCGCTGGATCGCCCGCTTGAGCGGCCGCGCGCCGAACGCGGGATCCCAGCCCGCCTCCGCGAGCGCCTCCTTCGCCGCGTCCGTCAGCGCGAGCTCGATCCGCCGCTCGGCGAGCCGCTCCCGCAGCCGGCCGAGCTGGAGCTCGACGATCTCCGCGATCTGCTCCTTCGACAGCGGCCGGAACTCGATGACCTCGTCGATCCGGTTCAGGAACTCCGGCCGGAAGACGTCGCGCAGCGCGTCGGGCGAGCGGACGTTCGAGGTCATGATCAGGACGGTGTTGCGGAAGTCGACCGTGCGGCCGTGGCCGTCGGTCAGCCGCCCGTCGTCGAGCACCTGGAGCAGGACGTCGAAGACCTCGGCGTGCGCCTTCTCGATCTCGTCGAGCAGGATCACGCTGTATGGCCGCCGACGCACCGCCTCGGTGAGCTGGCCGCCCTCGTCGTAGCCGATGTAGCCGGGCGGCGCGCCGAGCAGGCGCGCGACCGTGTGCCGCTCCTGGTACTCCGACATGTCGAGCCGGACCAGCGCGTGCTCGTCGTCGAACATGAACTCGGCGAGCGCGCGGGCGAGCTCGGTCTTGCCGACGCCGGTCGGGCCGAGGAAGACGAACGAGCCGATCGGCCGATTCGGATCCTGCAGGCCCGTGCGCGCACGGCGCAGGGCGTTCGCGACCGCCTCGACCGCCTCGTCCTGCCCGACGACGCGCCGATGGAGTCGCGCCTCCATCTGGACGAGCTTCTCGGTCTCGCCTTCGAGCAGCCGGTCGACCGGGATGCCCGTCCAGCGCGCGACGACAGCCGCGACGTCGTCCTCGTCGACCTCCTCCTTGACCATCGACCCCGCCTGCTGCGAGTCGCGCTCGGAGAGCTCCTTCTCGAGCGCCGGCAGCTCCCCGTAGCGGATCTCGGCGACGCGCTGGAGGTTCCCTGCACGCTCCTCGCGCTCGGCCTCCATCCGCAGCGCGTCGATCCGCTGCGCGATCTCGCCGATCCGGTCGAGCGTCTCCTTCTCGCGCGCCCAGCGCGCGGCGAGACCGTCGCGCCGCTCCTTCGCTCCCGCGAGCTCGGCCTCGACGGGCACGCGCACGTCGTCCGATTCGCCGGCCATCGCGGCGAGCTCGATCTCGAGCTGGATCACGCGCCGGTTCGCCTCGTCGAGCTCGACCGGCGACGACTCGATCTCCATCTTCAGCCGCGAAGCGGCCTCGTCGACGAGGTCGATCGCCTTGTCCGGGAGCTGCCGGTCGGAGATGTACCGCTCGGAGAGGACGGCCGCCGCGACGAGCGCCGCGTCGCGGATCCGCACCTTGTGGTGGGCCTCGTAGCGCTCCTTCAGGCCGCGGAGGATCGCGATCGTGTCCGAGACGGACGGCTCGCCGACGAAGATGGGCTGGAAGCGCCGCTCGAGCGCCGCATCCTTCTCGATGTGCTTGCGGTACTCGTCGAGCGTCGTCGCGCCGACCGCGCGCAGCTCGCCCCGCGCGAGCATCGGCTTGAGCATGTTGGCGGCGTCGACGGCCCCCTCGGCCGCGCCCGCCCCGACGATCGTGTGCAGCTCGTCGATGAAGAGGACGATCTGGCCCTCGGCGTTCTCGATCTCCTCGAGCACGGCCTTGAGCCGCTCCTCGAACTCGCCGCGGTACTTCGAGCCGGCCAGCAGCCCGCCGATGTCGAGCGCCCAGACGCGCTTCCCCTTCAGCGACTCGGGGACGTCGCCCGCGACGATCCGCTGCGCCAGCCCCTCGACGATCGCCGTCTTGCCGACACCGGGCTCGCCGATCAGGACGGGGTTGTTCTTCGTTCGGCGCGAGAGCACCTGGATCACGCGGCGGATCTCCTCGTCCCGCCCGATCACCGGGTCGAGCTTTCCCGACTCGGCGGCCTCCGTGAGGTCGCGCCCGAACTTCGCGAGCGCCTGGTAGGTGCCTTCAGGGTCGGGCGAGGTGACGCGGCGGCCGGCCGTGACCTCCGCGATCTTCGCGAGCAGCTCCTTCCGCGGGACGACGTCGAGCGCGAGCAGGAGGTGCTGCGCGGCGACGTACTCGTCCTCGAGCTTGCGCGCCTCCTCGAAGGCGCGGTCGAGCACCTTCGAGAAGGCGGCGGAGACGCCCGGCTGCTGCTGCGCGCCCGCGATGCGCGGCTTCTGCGCGAGGGCCGACTCCGCCTGCGCGCGCAGCGCCTCTGCGTCCGGGACGAGCTCGCGCGGCAGCTCCTGGTCGAGCAGCGCGAGCAGCAGGTGCTCGGGATAGAGCTCCGGGTTGCCGTTCCGGCGCGCGAGCTCCTGCGCCGCGGCGACGGCCTCCTGGGATTTGACTGTGAGCTTCGTAGAAGTCCATGCTACTGCCTCTCCGGGGATCGCTCCTCGCGATACACGACGAGGTCGCGCCTGTACTGCTTGTGCACCTTCTGCACGTCCGAGCGGAGCTGCCGCTGCAGCCGCTCGATGTGGAGGTGCGCCCTGCGCAGCTCGTCCTCGAGCTTCAGGACAAGGTCGGCGCCGGCGAGGTTGAGGCCGAGCTCGCTCGTGAGGCGCTGGACGATCCGGAGCCGCTCGATGTCCGCCTCCGAGTAGAGGCGCGTGCCGCCGGGCGTCCGCTGCGGGCGCACGAGGCCCTTCGTCTCGTACACGCGCAGCGTCTGCGGGTGCATGCCGACGAGCTCGGCGGCGACGCTGATCATGTAGATGGGGCGATCGGAGGTCTCCATCAGACACGCCTCCGCCGGTACAGGAACACGCCGCCGACGAGCGCGACGATCAGCAGGATCCCGATCCACCCGCCGATCCGGAGCGCCGTGCTCACTCCGTTCCACACGAAGAGCCAGAGGAGGACCTTGCCGAGGATGCCGACCTTCGCGAGCCCGATCCCGCCCGCGGCAACGCCGCCGCCGGCGGTCTTGAGCCCGGCTCGGCGCGAGCGCTGCTCGGCCGTCTCGGGCTCGGGCACCTGGTGCGGCCCCTGCTCGAGCAGGTCGTCGTGGTTCGACATCAGCCGGTCACCTTCCCGAGCTCCTCGAGGAGCTCGCGCTCCTTCTTGTTCACCCGCTTCGGCACCTGGATGCGGACGCGCGCCAGCACGTCGCCCTTGCCGTGGCCGCTGAGCCTCGGCGCGCCGCGGCCCTTGATCCGCAGCAGCTTGCCCTCCTCGGAGCCGGCCGGGATCTTGAGCGAGACGGCGCCGTCGGGCGTCGGCACCTCGACCTTCCCGCCGAGGGCGGCCGTCGGGAAGGAGACGGGCACCTGGACGACCAGGTCGTCCCCGCGCCGCTCGTACGTGTCGGAGCGGGCGACCCGCGTGACCACGATGAGGTCGCCGGCCGGACCGCCGTGCGCGCCGGCCTCGCCCTTCCCCTTGAGCCGGATCTTGGTGCCGTCCTTGACGCCCGGCTTGATCTTGACCGTGTACGTGCGCAGCCGGCGCTCCCGGCCGGAGCCCTTGCACTTCGCGCACGGCTGTTCGATCACGGTGCCGTTGCCGCGGCAGCGCTGGCATGGCTGAGAGAGCGCGAACAGGCCCTGGCTCTCGGCCTTGACGCCGCGGCCGTTGCACTCCGGGCAGATGACGGGAGCCGTTCCCGGCTGCGCTCCGGTGCCACCGCACTCCGAGCACGCCACCGTCAGCTCCACCGGGACCTTCGCCTCGGCGCCCCGCAGTGAGTCCTCGAACGAGAGGCGCACGTCCGTCTCGACGTCGGCGCCGCGCGCCGGCTGCGGGCGCCCGCGGCGGCCGCCTCCGCGCGCCGCACCGCCGAGGTTGCCGAAGATGCCGCCCAGGATGTCGCCGAGGTCGCCCGACCAGTCGAAGTCGCCGAAGTCGACGTTCGGGCCGCCCATCGGCCCGCGGCCGTTGGTCGAGCCGAAGCGGTCGTACGCCTTCCGCTTCTCGGCGTCGGAGAGGACGTCGTACGCGGTCTGCACCTGCTTGAAGCGCTCCTCGGACGAGGAGTCGCCGGGGTTCGCGTCGGGGTGGTACTGCCGGGCGAGCTTCCGGTACGCCTTCTTGATCTCGTCGGCGGAGGCGGCCTTCTTGACGCCGAGGGTGTCGTAGAGCGACTCAGGCATCCGCCTGCCCCTCCGGCTCGGGTGCCGGCGGCGCCGCGACGACGACCCGCGCGGCCCGCACGACGCGGTCGCCGAGCCTGTAGCCCTTCTGCACGACGTCGAGCACCGAGCCCTCTTCCGCCTCGGACGGCTGGGAGAGGAGCGCCTCGTGCACGTGCGGGTCGAACTTCCCGTCCGTGTCGATGGCGCTCACACCGTGACGCTCGAGCAGCGCGGCGAGCGACCGGTGCACGAGCCGAACGCCCTCCTCGAGCTGCGCCTCCTGGTGCTCCTCGGCCGCCGCGAGCGCGCGCTCGAGGTCGTCGAGGACCGGCAGGAGCTCGGCGATCAGCCGCTCGTTCGCGAGCGCGACGTACTCCTGCCGCTCGCGCGCGGCCCGCTTCTTGAAGTTCTCGAAGTCGGCGGCGAGCCGGAGCAGGCGGTCGTCGACCTCCGGCTCCGGCTGCTGCGGCTCCTCGAGCTGCTCGGTCTCGTCCTGCTCGACGTACTCGTCGGTCACGAGGTGGGAGCCTCCTCGTCGACGACCTCGTACTCGCCCTCCTCGACGACCTCGTCGCCCCCTGCCTCACCAGCACTACCGGTCGACCCGTCGCCACCGCCGGCGGACGCCTGCGCCTGCTGCGCCGCCTGCGCGTAGACCGCCTCGGCGAGCTTGTGCGAGGCCTCCTGCAGCGCGTCCATCTTCGCGCGGATCTCGGCGAGGTCGTCGCCCTCGAGCGCCTGGCGAAGCTCCATGACCCGACCCTCGATCGTCGAGGCGTCGGACTCCTCGAGCTTGTCGCGGTGCTCCTTCAGCGAGCGCTCCGTCTGGTAGGCGAGCGTCTCGGCGAGGTTCTTCGTGTCCGCAGCCTCGCGCAGGCGGTGCGCCTCCTCGGCGTGCCCCTCCGCGTTGTGGATCATCTCCTGCACCTCGTTGTCGGTCAGGCCGGAGCCGCCCTCGATCCGGATCTGCTGCTCGTTGCCCGTGCCGAGATCCTTCGCGTGGACGTTGATGATCCCGTTCGCGTCGATGTCGAACGTGACCTCGATCTGCGGCATGCCGCGCGGCGCCGGCGGGATGCCGACGAGCTGGAACAGTCCGAGCGTCTTGTTGTAGAGCGCCATCTCCGACTCGCCCTGGAGGACGTGGATCTCGACCGAGGGCTGGTTGTCCTCGGCGGTCGTGAACACCTCGGACTTCTTCGTCGGGATGGTCGTGTTGCGCTCGATCAGCTTCGTCATCACGTCGCCCTTCGTCTTGATCCCGAGCGACAGCGGAGTGACGTCGAGCAGGAGGATGTCCTTGACCTCCCCCTTGAGCACGCCGGCCTGGAGCGCCGCGCCGACGGCGACGACCTCGTCCGGGTTTACGCCCTTGTGCGGGTCCTTGCCGATCAGCTCCTTGACCTTCTCCTGCACCGCAGGCATGCGCGTCATGCCGCCGACGAGGACGACGTGCTCGATCTTCGAGGCGTCGAGGCCGGCGTCGGAGAGCGACTGCTTCGTCGGGCCGACGGTGCGCTCGAGCAGGTCGGCGGTGATCTCCTCGAGCTTCGCGCGCGTGAGCTGGAGATCGAGGTGCTTCGGGCCCTCCGGCGTCGCCGTGATGAAGGGGAGGTTGATCTGCGTCGTCATCGTCGAAGAGAGCTCGATCTTCGCCTTCTCGGCCGCCTCGTAGAGGCGCTGGAGCGCCATGCGGTCGGCTGCGAGGTCGATCCCCTGGTCCTTCTTGAACTCCGCGACCATCCAGTCCACGACCGCCTTGTCGAAGTTGTCGCCGCCGAGGTGGTTGTCCCCCGCAGTCGACTTGACCTCGAAAACGCCCTCGCCGAGCTCGAGCACGGAGACGTCGAACGTGCCGCCGCCGAGGTCGAAGACGAGGATCGTCTGGTCGGACTCCTTGTCGAGCCCGTACGCGAGCGAGGCCGCGGTCGGCTCGTTGATGATCCGCAGCACGTTGAGGCCGGCGATCTTGCCGGCGTCCTTCGTCGCCTCGCGCTGCGCGTTGTTGAAGTAGGCCGGGACGGTGATCACCGCGTCGGCGACCGTCTCGCCGAGGTAGGCCTCGGCGTCGGCCTTGAGCTTCTGGAGGATCATCGCGCTGATCTCGGGTGGGGCGTACTCCTTGTCCTCCGTCTTGACGCGAACGTCGCCGTTCGGGCCCTTGACGACCTCGTACGGGACGATGGTCATCTCCTCCGTCACCTCGTCGAACTTGCGCCCCATGAAGCGTTTGATCGAGAAGATCGTGTTCGTCGGGTTCGTGACCTGCTGCCGCCGCGCGGGGGCGCCGACGAGTCGCTGGCCGTCCTTCGTGAACGCGACGACGGACGGCGTCGTACGGCCGCCCTCGGCGTTCGGGATGACGGTCGGCTCGCCGCCCTCGAGCACGGCCATGCACGAGTTCGTCGTGCCCAGGTCGATGCCGATGGTCTTGGCCATGGTTCTGCTCTTCCTCCTCGTGTTGAGAAAATCTAAGCCTGTTTATAGCAGATATCCGGAGAGCCTGCGCGGAATGCACGGACACGGCATCCGGGGCCGCCCCGATGCCGCGGGTCGGCAGGCGCCGCTACGAATCCGGCATGGCCATGAATGCCACCGCGACGCTCGTTCCCGGAACGCTGCGCAGCGACGTGCTCGTCCGCGACCGCTTCCACGTGCTGACCGACGAGCCGCCGAGCGTCGGCGGTGAGGACGCGGCGCCGGCGCCGCACGAGCTGCTCGCCGCCTCGCTCGCGGCGTGCGTCTCGACGACGCTCGCGATGTACGCCCGGACGAAGGGCTGGGATCTCGGCGACGTGCGCGTGGACGTCGACTACGACAACGAGGCGACGCCGCGCCGATTCCGCATCGACATCAAGGTCGGCGGCGAGCTCGACGAGCAACAACTCGCGCGGCTGGAGAAGGTCGCGGCCTCCTGCCCGGTCCGCCGCTCGCTCGAGGCGGGCGTCGCGATCGAAGAGCGCGTGCACGCGTAGCCGCGACGCGAGCTCAGCGATAGGCGCCGATGAGGACGCCGCCCCCGACGATGAGCGCGGCGCCGAAGACGAGCCTCCTCCCCACGAGCTCCGAGTGGCGCAGGAAGAGCGCCGAGAGCACGACGCCGACGAGCGACTCGATCGCGACGAGCGGCGCGACCACTGTGACGCGCCCGCGGTAGTACGCCTCGAAGAGCGCGACGTACGAGCCGCCGAAGAAGAGTCCCGCCGGCACGAACAGGAGCCACCGGCGCGAGACGCCGCGGCGAGCCCACAACACGACGAGGATGCCGCCGCCGACGAGCGCCGCGACGGCGGCAACGGCCGGCGGCACTCCGGTCCGGCCCACCGCGAGATGCCGCACGACGTTGTCCCGGATCGCGAACAGCGTCGTCCCCACGAGCGCGTAGATCAGGCCGACCCGGTTCAGGTGCGCAGGGCGGTCGCGCTCCCGGGCGAGCTCGACGCCTCCCGCGACGACCAGGACCGCGCCGGCGAGGAGCGGCGCGCGCACGGGCTCGCCGAGGAAGATCAGGGCGATCGTCACCGAGACGAGCGGCGCCGCTCCGAAGACCATCGAGACGCGAGAGGCGCCCGCTTCGCGGATCGCGATCGTCGCGAGGATCTGCGCTCCGCCCGGCGAGAGGATGCCGACGAGCAGGAACGGCCACGCGCCTCCGACGTGCAGACCACGGCTCGGCGCCTCGGCAGCGGCCGCGACGAGCGCGACCGCGGCGGCCGACGCGACGGTCGCGATGGCTGCGACCGCGATATCCGGCTCTCGCTGCAGTCCCATGCGCAGGGAGACGCTCATCGCGCCGAAGCAGAGGGCCGACAGCAGGGCGAGGCCGACGGCGGTCACCGCGGTACGACCGAACTGAGCGGAGCAGCACGTCCTGCGCGGGCCGAGCGATCGGCGGCTCCGCCGGGCGGGAGCGATCGCCGGCGAGGGGCGTGCGGCTATGCCCTCCAGGGCGTGCTCGGGCACCGGCCGGCCGCGCGCGAAGAGCGGGATGAACACGTGCGCGAGCGGCCCGATCGAGACCGCGTAGGCGAGCGTCCCGACGCCGACCGTGCCGCCGAGGAGCCAGCCCGTCACGAGCACGACGAGCTCGATCCCCGTGCGGACCACGCGGATCGAATGGCCGCGCGCTGCGAGACCGGTCATGAGGCCGTCACGCGGTCCCGGCCCGAGCCCCGCGCCGATGTACGCGCCCGTGGCGACGCCGGTGAGGAAGACGCCGCACACGAGGCACGCGACCCGGGCCGCGAGCCCGTGCGGCGGGTGCACGTACCCGAGCACGAGATCCATCGTCCCGCCCACGACGAGGACGTTGGACAGCGTCCCGATCCCCGGCCGCTGCCGCAGCGGGATCCAGAGCAGGAGGACGGCGACGCCGACGAGGATCGCCCACGTGCCGATGGCGAGCGGCGTGTGCCGCGCCAACCCCTGGTGGAAGACGTCCCACGGGTCGAGCCCGAGCCCCGAGAGGACGAGCAGCGACGAGCTGACGCCGTAGAGGACGAGCCCGCCGGCGAGCTGAACGAGACGCGCGCGCACGCCGCGAACGTACACTCGCGCGGTGTTGCCAAGCCCGAACTCACTCGCCGTGGACCTCGCCGAGGAGGCCGCGGAGCGCTTCCTCCGCTACGTCCGCGTCGACACGCAGTCCGACCCCGGCTCGGACTCGTATCCGAGCACCGACGGCCAGCTCGTCCTGCTCCGCCTGCTCCGGGAGGAGCTCGAGCAGATCGGGCTCGACGACGCCGCCATCGACGAGCACGGCTACGTCACGGCGACGCTGCGCCCGACGGTCGAGCACGACGTGCCGGCGATCGCCTTCTTCGCGCACGTCGACACGGCCCGCGAGGTGAGCGGCGCGGACGTCGCGCCGCAGCGCCTCCGCTACGAAGGCGGCGAGATCCCGCTCGGCGAGTCGGGGCAGGTGATCAGGCCCGTGGAGTCGCCCGAGCTCGCAAACCACGTCGGCCACGAGCTGATCACGACCGACGGTACAACCCTCCTCGGCGCCGACGACAAGGCGGGGGTGGCCGAGATCGTCGCGGCTGCCGCATACCTCGTCGCGCACCCGGAGATCCCGCACGGGACGGTCAAGGTCGCCTTCAACCCCGACGAGGAGATCGGCCGCGGAGTCGTCCACTTCCCCGTCGAGAGCTTCGGTGCGTCGACCGCCTACACGGTCGACGGCTCGACCGTCGGCGAGCTCCAGGCGGAGACCTTCTCCGGCGCCCAGGTGCGGATGCGGATCCGCGGCCGCGCGATCCACCCGGGCTGGGCGAAGGGCGAGCTCGTGAACGCCGTCAAGCTTGCTGCGGAGATCGTGTGCCGGCTCCCGGCCGACCTCTCGCCGGAGGCGACGGACGGACGCGAGGGATACGTCCACCCGGTTTTCCTCCGGGGCGACTCGACCGAGGCCAGCCTCGGCTTCATCGCCCGCGACTTCGACGACGAGCGGCTGGCCGGGCACGTCGCGCTCCTGCGCGGGCTCGCCGAGGAGGTCGCCGCAGCCGAGCCACGCTGCTCGATCGAGGTGGAGGACGAGATCCAGTACCGCAACCCGCGCGTCGCGCTCGAACAACACCCCGAGATCGTCGCCAACCTCGAGGTGGCGATCCGCCGCGTCGGCCTCGAGCCGAGGCAGACCGCGATCCGCGGCGGCACCGACGGCTCGGCACTGTCCGAGATGGGGTTGCCGACGGCGAACCTCTTCACCGGCGGCCACGACGCGCACAGCGAGCGGGAGTGGATCTGCGTCGAGGACATGGGCCTCGCCGCCGCGGCGCTCGTCGAGCTCGCCAGGGTTTGGGCCGAATAGCCTGGGCCGGGTAGAGGCCCTCGGCCCGCGGCCGCGGGTACCCTCACCGGATGGAGCCGTTGCTCGACCGCCTCGGCCGTCCGCTCGAGACGCTGCGCGTGTCGGTCACCGACCGCTGCAACTTCCGCTGCGTCTACTGCATGCCGAAGGAGGTCTTCGGGCGGGACCACGTCTTCCTCGAGCGCCGCGAGCTCCTCACGCTCGAGGAGGTCGCTCGCGTCGCAGCCGTCTTCGCCGGGCTCGGCGTGCGCACTGTCCGGATCACCGGCGGCGAGCCACTCGTCCGGCGCAACGTCGAGCATCTCGTGGAGCTGCTCGCCGCGATCGAGCGGCCCGACGGCGAACGGCTCGAGCTCGCCCTGACCACGAACGGCTCGCTCCTCCCCCAGAAGGCGGAGGCGCTCGCGACGGCCGGGCTGAACCGCGTCACGGTCAGCCTCGACTCACTCGACGACAACGCCTTCCGCACGCTCAACGACGTCGACTTCCCGGTGCACCGCGTGCTGGAGGGGATCGACGCCGCGGCCGCCGCGGGCCTGCCGGTGAAGGTCAACGCGGTCGTCAAGCGCGGCACGAACGACGGCGACGTGCTCGCCCTGGCGGAGCACTTCCGCGGCAGCGGCCACGTCCTGCGCTTCATCGAGTACATGGACGTCGGCTCGACGAACGGCTGGCGACTCGAGGACGTCGTCCCGGCCGACGAGATCGTGCGCCGCATCGGAGAGCGCTGGCCGCTCGAGCCGGTGTCGCCCGAGCGGCCGGACGCGACCGCGCACCGCTGGCGCTACGTCGACGGCGGAGGGGAGATCGGCGTCATCGCCTCGGTCACGCAGCCCTTCTGCGGAGGCTGCTCGCGGGCGCGGCTCTCGGCCGAGGGACGCCTCTACACCTGCCTCTTCGCCGCGCGGGGACACGACCTCCGGGCACCCCTCCGTCTCGGCTCCTCCGACGAGGAGCTGGCGGAGCTCCTGCGCGGCGTCTGGAGCCGGCGCACGGACCGCTACTCCGAGCTGCGCACGGCGGAGACCGCGGCACTGCCCAAGGTCGAGATGTCCTACATCGGCGGCTAGCCGGGCCTTAACCACTCCGACTAGAATTTCCGCCATGGAGCGGGTGGTCGCTCTGGGTCGCCGGGTGCTGCCGCGTGGTTGGCGGGACTTCGCGCTCCAGCTCGGGATCTGGTTCGGCTTCTACATCTCCTACCTCTTCGTCCGCAGCCTCGTCGACCGCGACCCGGCGAAGGCGCGGACGAACGGCCGGGACGTGATCGCGTTCGAGTACCGGCTCACCCACCACCTGTTCGAGTTGACGGTCCAGCGGATCGCCGATTCGTCGCACCTCCTGCTGGCCGCCGCCGCGTGGACGTACTGGAACTCGGAGTTCACGGTGATCGGGTTGACGCTGCTCTGGGTCTACCTGCGCCGTCACGACCGGTTCAGCCGGTTCCGGAACGCGATCCTGCTCGCGAACCTGATCGGGCTCGTCTGCTTCTTCCTGATGCCGACCGCGCCGCCCTGGATGTTCCCGCGCGACGGCTTCGTCGCCGGCGTCAACCACTCGAGCGCGGTCCTGCAGACGCTCGGCAACCCGTACGCCGCCATGCCGAGCCTCCACTCGGCGGACGCGCTCATCGTCGGCTGGTTCCTCGTCGCCACCTGCCGCACGATCTGGGCGAAGGCGCTCTGGGCGCTATGGCCGGTCTGGGTCTGGTTCTGCGTCGTCGGAACCGCGAACCACTACGTCCTCGACGTGCTCGCCGGGATCGGCGTCGCGGTCGCCTCCTTGCTCACGGTCTACTGGACGCCGCGGCTCGTAGGGCACGTGCGCCGAGTCGGACCGCTCATCGCAAACCTGCTATAGTCGGGCATAGCAGGATTGCGATGCTTGAGATGAACGCGACTCCACTGCGCCGCGTCAAGCGCGGTTATACGGACGGGGCCCGCTCGCTCGCGAGCCGCTCCGTGAACGGCCTCGCGCGCACGCGCGTGACGCCGAACGTGCTCACGGCCGCGGGCGTCTCGCTCTGCCTCGCGGCGGCCGTGCTCGTCCCCTTCGAGACCCGGAGTCCGTGGCTCGTCTACTGGCTCGCGGCGGGGATCTTCGTCTTCGGCTCGTTGCTCGACATCCTCGACGGCGCGCTCGCCAGAGTGGGCGGCAAGTCCACCCCGTTCGGCGCCTTCATCGACTCGACGACGGATCGCGTCGGCGAGGGAGCGATGCTCGCAGCGATCGCGCTCGTCTTCGCCCACAACGGCCGCGACTGGAGTGTCGTCGTCGCCGTGGCAGCGGTCGTCGGCTCGTTCCTCGTCTCGTACACGCGCGCCCGCGCGGAGGCCATCGGCCTCCGCGGCGACGTCGGCCTCGGCTCTCGCGCCGAGCGCGTCGTCCTGATCACGGCGGGTCTCGTCTTCGCGCCGTGGGGCGGCCTACCGTGGGCCATCGTCGCGCTCGCCGCGACGGCCTGGCTCACGGTCGTCCAGCGCGTCCTGCACGTCCGCAAGCAACTTTCTTCCGGAGGTTCCAGTGGCATCGACGAACGGTAGGGCTCATCTCGACGACGGCAAGGTCCGCGTCGCGATCATCGGCGTGGGCAACTGCGCGAACTCGCTCCTCCAGGGAGTCGAGTACTACAAGGACGCGCCGGACGACAAGTTCGTCCCCGGCCTCATGCACGTGAACCTCGGCGGTTACCACGTCCGCGACGTCGAGTTCACGGCCGCCTTCGACGTCGTCAAGGGCAAGGTCGGCGAGGATCTCGCGGACGCGATGTGGGCGCACCCGAACGACACGATCAAGTTCGCGGAGGTCGCCAAGACGGGCGTGAAGGTCTCGCGCGGGATGACGCACGACGGCATCGGCAAGTACCTGTCCGAGGTCGTCGAGAAGGCGCCCGGCAAGACCGACGACGTCGTCGGGATCCTCAAGGAGACCAAGACGGACGTCGTCGTCAACTACCTTCCCGTCGGCTCGGAGATGGCGACGAAGTGGTACGCCGAGCAGATCCTCGAGGCCGGCTGCGCGATGGTGAACTGCATCCCGGTCTTCATCGCCCGCGAGGAGTACTGGGGCAAGCGGTTCGAGGAGAAGGGCCTGCCGATCATCGGCGACGACATCAAGTCGCAGCTCGGCGCGACGATCACGCACCGCGTGCTCACCTCGATCTTCCGCGAGCGGGGCATCCACCTCGACAAGACGATGCAGCTCAACGTCGGCGGCAACTCCGACTTCCTGAACATGCTCGAGCGGGAGCGGCTGGAGTCGAAGAAGGTCTCGAAGACGAACGCGGTCACCTCGATGCTCGACTACGACCTCGGCGCGAAGAACGTCCACGTCGGGCCGTCCGACTACGTGCCGTGGCTGACCGACCGCAAGTGGTGCTACATCCGGATGGAGGGCGCCGCTTTTGGCGACGTGCCGCTCAATCTCGAGCTCAAGCTCGAGGTGTGGGACTCGCCGAACTCCGCCGGCATCGTCATCGACGCCGTCCGGATGGCGAAGCTCGCCCTGAACAACGGCGTGGCAGGCGCGCTCGTCGGCCCGAGCTCGTACCTGATGAAGTCGCCGCCGAAGCAGATCGTCGACGACGAGGCGTACGAGCTGACCGAGGAGTTCATCCGCAAGAACCGCCGCAAGGCCAAGTCCAAGGACAAGGCCGCGGCGAAGGCTTGACGCTCGAACTGCGCTCCGCGCGCTCGCTCTCGCCGGGCGAGCGCGCGGCGCTCTTCAACGCTGCCTACGAGGGCTACCTCCTCCCCTTCCACATCGACGAGCGCCAGCTCGTCGTGATGGACGAGACGTTCGACGTCGACCTCGACGCGTCACGGATCGCGTTCCGCGAACCGGAGGCCGTCGGGCTCGGCAACCTCGGTCTCCGCGGCGAGGACGCCTGGATCGGAGGCGTCGGCGTCGTCCCGCCGGCGCGCCGCTCCGGCGTCGGCGAGGCGCTGATGCGCGCCCTCCACGACGAGGCCCGCGAGCGCGGCGTCCGGCGCATCTGGCTCGAGGTGATCGTCGAGAACACGGGCGCATTCGCGCTCTACGAGAAGCTCGGCTATCGCACCGTGCGCGACGTCGAGGTCTGGTCGCTGCCGCTGTCGGTCTCGGAGCCGAGCCAGGCCAAGGACGTTCCGGCGGAAGAGGCGCACGCGCGCATCAAGGAGCTGTGGGCGGAGCGCGAGCCGTGGCAGCGCGCCGACGGGACGCTCGCCCACCACGCGGACGCTCGCGGCATCGCGACCGGCGAGGGCGCCGCTGTCTACCGGCAGGCGGGCGGGAACGTCCAGCTCGTGCAGCTCGCAGGCGACGCCGAGCCGCTCCTCCGCGCGCTCCGCACGCTCGGGCCGGTCAGCGTCCTCAACCTGCCCGAGGACGACCCGGCCGCGCCGGTGCTCCGAGAGCTCGGCGCCGCGGTCGTGGTCCGCCAGCACGAGATGCTGCTCGAGCTCGCCTAGGTCAGGCAGCTGAGCCAGGTTGCCGGCTGCGGCTGGTACCCCGACTCGACGCTGAAGAGAACCGCGAGCGGCCCCTTCTCCTGCCCGTGCGAGCAGAGGAGCGGATCCTGGACCCGCCGCGAGCACGATCGCGACGTGATGACCGGGCGCCGGGCCGAAGACGACGAGGTCTCCCGGCTGCGCCGCGTCCTGTGCGATCGGCTGCATGTGCTGGAGGAGCGTCCCGGTCCAGCCCTGCCCCGAGTAGCCGAGGCCATTCGGGTCGGGAGCGCCGGCCCAGGCGTAGCAGACGGTCGCGAAGCCCGAGCAGTCGGTCGAGAGCGGCAGCTGGCGCGGGTCGTGCAGGCCGTCGATGGGCCGCAGCTGCGCGTAGTGGACCTGCGGCTCGTTCGCGATCCCCCACTGCGCGTTCGCGACGATCTTCTCCCGGAGAACGAGCGTCTGCCCCGCCGCCTGCTGACGCGCCTGCTGCCTCGCCACGAAGGCCGCCGGCGGCGCGACGCCCTCGAGATAGGCGACGAGCGTCGGGTCCGCCGTCGAGTCGCAGTGCCGCTGCGGGTAGCCGAGCGCCCACTTGGCGCGCTCGACCGCGGCGGCCGTCAGCTGCCCGTACTCGCCGTCCACGGGCCCCGGCTTGTACGGAGCGAGCAGCCGCTGCAGCACCTGCACGTCGGGCCCGGTCAGGGGCGGGTTGACCAGATGGAGCGTGCGCACCTGCGTAGTCGTCGGCATCGTTCCCCTCCTCCCGCTACCGCAGGCCACGGCCGCAGTCCGCGGCGAACCTAACATGGACGGGTGCGCATCGCGCTCGTCACGCCCTTCGCCTGGTCGCAGCCGCACGACGTGAACGAGCACGTGGACGGGTTGGCGCAGGAGCTGCGGCGGCGCGGGCACACGGTCACCGTCCTCGCGCCCTCCAACAGCACGCGTGAGCTCGCCGCCGGGCGGCGCGCGCTGCTCGGCAGCTGGGACGACCCGGAGCTGATCGCCCTCGGCCCGGCGGTCCCGATCTCACGGCGGAGCCGGATGGGGGTTCCGGTCGGAGTCCGCGCGAGGCTTGCGCTCGCGCTCGACCGCGGCCGCTTCGACGTCGTCCACGGCTTCGAGCCTGCCCTCCCGAGCCTCTCCTACCTCGCGCTCCGCGATTCAGGCGCACTCACGGCCGCGACGTTCTTCTCGCCGGAGCGCCTCGGCTATCCGCCGGGACGAGCGCAGCGGGAGCGGCTCCTCGGCCGGATCGACGCGTTGCTCGCCGTGGACGAAGAAGTCGCCGAGGCCGCGGCGGCGCGGTTCCCCGGCACCTACGAGCTCGTGCCGCAGGGGATCGACCCCGCGCTGTTCGAGCCGGCCGAGAAACAGCGGCGAGTCGTGCTGGAGTGGCGCCAGGCGGAGCGGCCGCTCCTGCGGGCGGTCGTGCGCGAGCTCGCGCAGCAGCCCGGCTGGGAGCTCGTCATCCTGCGTACGCGGGTGCCGTCCTCGCGGCCGGCGGCCTCGCGGCGTCTGCGCAACCGGATGTGGATTCGCACGGCGCGCACCGGCGAGGCGCGTGCGCAGCTGCTCCGTCCCGCCGCAGTCTTCGTCCCGGCCGTCGACGGGCTCCGGCGCCTCGCCGCGGAGGCTCGAGCGGCGGGAGCCGCCGTCGCCTCCCCTCCCGGCCGCGCGGCGCAACCGGAGCTCGCGGCCGCCGAGGTCGCGCGGCTGATCGAGGACGAGGACTTCCGCTCCCGGCGCGCCGCCGAGGGGCGCGCCGCCGCAGCCGGGCAGACGGCCGAGGCGCTCGCGGACCGCGTCGAGAGCGTGTACGGGCGGCTCGCGGCGCTCCGCCGTGTCCCCGCGCGGCGGCCGCCGCTCGAGGAGCGCGAGTGGATCGTCGCCGACCTCCATCTCCACACGAGCTGGTCGCACGACTGCTCGATCGAGGTCGACGAGCTGCTCGACCACGCCGAGGCCCAGGGGCTGGGCGCGATCGCGATCACCGACCACAACGTGTTCGGCGGGGCGCTGGAGGCGGCCGAGCGCGCGCGGAACCGGCGGCTCGTCGTCATCCCCGGCGAGGAGGTGAAGACGGGCGACCAGGGCGAGGTGATCGGGCTCTTCCTGCAGGAGGAGATCCCGCGCGGCATGTCCTTCGGCGAGACCGTCGCGGCGATCCGGGCGCAGGGCGGGCTCGTCTACGTGCCGCACCCGTTCGACCGGATGCACGCCATTCCCGACCCGGCGACCCTCCACCGTCACCTGGCCGAGATCGACGTGCTGGAGGTGTACAACGCCCGTCTCCTCTTCGAGACGTACAACGAGGAGGCACTCCGCTTCGCCCGCAAGTACAACCTCACGCCGGGCGCGGGCTCCGACGCGCACGTCCTCGCCGGCGTCGGCACGGGCGCCGTGCGGTTGCGCCGCTTCGGCGGGCCGGAGGAGTTCCTCGTCTCGCTCCACAGCGCCGAAGTCCTGCGCCGGCCGAAGTCGCTCGTCTATCTGCAAGGACTGAAGTGGGTGGCGCAAGCCAAGAGCCTGTCCCGAAGTGAGCGCGGCGCCGTCTGACCGCGCTGGGCGGCACGCTGCGGCGTCCTCAGTCGCGCCGATAGCACTGCTATCGGCGCTCCCTGCGTTCTTGCATCGCACTCGCCCAGCGCGCCCAGCCGCCGGGCGTCCCTCCGGACAGACTCCAAGGAACGGGTGCGCTGATCCCGAACGTTGTCTCGGGGCACCCTGTGACCGTGGCGACTGACGAGATCTACGAGAAGTACCTGCAAAAGGCGATCACCGAGATCAACGCTCTCGGGGACGACCTCGTGCAGGCGGGCGCGGGCACGCGGGTTCCCGTCCTCGGCTCCGGCCACCCGCTCGCCGACGTCTTCCTCCTCAAGCACGCGCCGAAGGCGTCGGAGCTGCAGGAGGGCGTCGCCTTCTACGGGCGCGCCGGCAACGCGCTCGTCAAGTCGCTGCAGCGGCTGCACGTCGACCCGCTCGCGGTGTACGGGACGAACTGCCTCAAGTTCGCGGACGGGGACGAGGCGGAGTCGCGCCCGTTCCTCCTGCGCGAGCTCCACATCGTCCAGCCGAAGCTCGTCGTCGCGATGGGCGAGCAGTCGCTCGCCTTCCTCAACGCCGCCCGCTTCCCGCTCTCGCGCAAGCTGAAGCCCGTCGAGGGCGAACTGCAGGAGCTCACGCCGACGATCCAGGGCCTCGTCACTCCCGACATCGACGAGTCGCTCGACGAGCAGCCGGCGAAGACGGCGTTCTGGAACGCCTTCAAGGTGCTCGGCGAGTGGTGGAGTCAGACGCCGCCGTACTGACCGGCGCGCGGCGGCGGGTCGAGGCGTTCGTCGTCCTCGGCGCGGCCGTCGGGACGTGGTTCGTCGTCGCGCCGCACCTGAGCCCGGTCGGTCTGTGGGCGACGGTCGCCATCGTCGCCGCCGGCGTGATGCCCGCGACGCTCGGGCTCGTCCTCGTCGCGCTTCCGCTCTGGCCGCGCCGCTGGCTGCTGCCCGCGGCGGCCGTCCTCGCCCTCGTCGCCTTCGGCTGCGAGGAGTCCGGGTGGGACCTCGCGGCGAACTTCGCGAAGCTGTGGGCCGCCGTCTTCGCCGGCTGGGCCTTCCTGCGGGTGTTCGAGGAGCTGTCGTGGGTCGTGCTGATCGCGGTGATCGTCCCGTTCGTCGACGCGCTCTCCGTCTGGCGCGGACCGACGCACGAGATCACGACCCACCACTTCGCGGTCTACACCTCCGTCTCGATCGCCTTCCTCGCACCGGGCGGCCTGTCGGCGGATCTGGGGCCGCCCGACATCCTCTTCTACGCGCTGTTCCTCGCGGCCGCGGTTCGCTGGCGGCTCCGGCCCGGCTGGACGTGGGTCGCGACGACCGGGATGTACTCGCTCACGCTCGTGATCGCGAACGCCACCTCGGTCTCGGGGCTCCCCGCGCTGCCGTTCCTCTCCTTCGGCTTCCTGCTCGCGAACGCCGACCTGCTCTGGCGGCGGCTGCGGAGCCGCGCCTAGGAAGGCTCGCGCTCGAGCAGCGCGACGCACTCGACGTGCGGCGTGTGCGGGAACATGTCGACCGGCGTCACGCGCCGCAGCTCGTAGCCGTTCTCGGCCTGGAGCGTCTTCACGTCGCCCGCGAGCGTCGTCGGGTTGCAGGAGACGTAGACGAGCCGCGGCGCGCCGATCCGGCCGAGGCGCCGGAGCGCCTTTCCTGCCAGCCCCGCGCGCGGCGGGTCGACGACGACGACGTCCGGCGGTCCCGACCGTTCGAGCAGATCCTCGACCACCTCGCCGACGTTCCCCGCGAAGAAGGCGGCGTTCGCGACCGCGTTCAGCTCCGCGTTCTCGAGCGCGCACGCCACCGACTCCTCCGAGACCTCGATCCCCCAGACCGTCAGCGCGTCGCGGGCGAGAGAGAGGCCGATCGTGCCGATGCCGCAGTAGAGGTCCCAGACCGTCTCGCCGCCGCCGAGCGCGGCCGCCTCGCGCGCCAGCGCGTAGATCTGCTCCGCCATCGCCGTGTTCGTCTGGAGGAAGGCGTTCGGGCGGACGCGGAAGCGGAGCCCGCACAGCTCCTCCTCGATCCAGTCCTCGCCCCAGAGCAGCCGGGTCGGCAGGTTCGTCACCTCGGCCGGCGAGTCGTTCACCGCCCAGTGGATCGAGCGCACCTCGTCGAACCGCCGCAGGACGTCGACGAGGTAGCCCGTCTCGAACTTCTCGCCCGGGGCGGTCACGAGCTGGACGAGCGCCTGGCCGGTGTTGCGGCCCTGGCGGACGACGAGATGGCGGAGGTAGCCGCTCCCGTCCGCCTGCGAATACGCCTCGAGCCCCTCCTCTCGCGCCCAGTCCCGCACGGCCGCGCGGATCCGGTTGCCGAGCTCGTCCGCGAGCCAGCAGCGCTCGACCTCGAGCACCTCGTCCCAGCGGCCCGCCCTGTGGAAGCCGAGCGCGGGCCCCGACGGTGTGGCCGTGAACGAGTACTCGAGCTTGTTGCGGTAGTGGAAGACCTCCGGCCGGCACGGGACGATCGGCTCGAGCGGCGGTTCAGCGATCCCGCCCAGCCGCTGCAGCGCGTCGCGCACCTGGAGCTGCTTCTGCTCGAGCTGCGCCTCGTAGGCGAGATCCTGGAAGCGGCAGCCGCCGCAGGCGGGGAAGTGCGCGCACGGCGCCTCCACCCGCTCCGGCCCGGGCCGCAGGACGTCGGTCGCGAGCGCCTCGGCATGGCTGCGCTTGACCTTCGTCACGCGGGCACGGACGCGGTCGCCCGGCAGCCCCCGGCGGACGAAGACGACGAAGCCGTCGAGCCGCGCGACGCCGTTCCCGCCGTACGCGAGCGACTCGACCTCGAGCTCGAGCTCCTCCCCCTTGGCCACGGGCGCCGCCATGCCCGCCACCGTAGCGCGCGCGCGGGCTACGAGAACGGCGGGTGGAGCGGCAGGATGAGCGGAGGCAGCGGCTTCTGGTGGAAGTCGAAGTCGTGAGGCGAGGTTGCCGAGGATCTTCGCGTTCTCGCGCACGTCGGGCCGCGAGTCGGGTCGGCCGTCGGTGTGCGGGTCGATCCGCTGTCCGTGGAGGAAGTCGTCCTCGATGAACTTGAGGTACGCGTCGGAGCTGAGCGTCTGGTGGTCGACGTAGCCCGGCTTCGCGTACGGGCTGATCACGAGGGCAGGGACGCGGATGCCGTAGCCCTCGCCGTCGACGACGGGCGGCTTGACGTGGTCGTAGAAGCCTCCCCAGTCGTCCCAGGCGAGGAAGATCGCGGTGGAGCGCCAGTCGCGGCTGCGCATGATCGCGTTGATCAGCCGGGTCACGTACGTCTGACCGGCGGTGACGAGCGCCGGCGGATGCTCGCTCACCGCCTGCGACGGCACGATCCACGAAACGGACGGCCAGCTTTCCCCGTGCGACATCGCGGTAGAAGTCGCGCACGGGACGGATGTCGTCGAGTTGGTGGTCGGCGCGGACGTCGTCGAAACGCGGCAGCGGGTTCCAGATCCCGGGCGTCTTCGCCCCCTGCGGCACGGCGCGGCAGAACATCTGGCTGTCGGCGCAGTCGGGCTGGCTTCCGTTCGCGACGTAGTAGCGCCAGCTCACGTGATCGCGGTTGAGGAGGTACGTGAGGTCGGTCCACGGGAAGTCGACGGGCTTGCCCCCGCCCGTCGCTCCGAACGGCGCCGTCAGAGCGGACTTGCAGCTCATCGGGTCGCCGTGCTTCGAGCAGCGGCGCGGACCAGCCCGAGACGATGGAAAGGTGCGCCGGCAGGCTCCACGAGTTGTCCGCCTCGAACATGCGGTCCTGGAGGACGAAGTGCCGCGCATAGGGCCCAGTAGTTCGGGATCTCGTGCGAGTCGTGGTAGCCCATGGCGTCCGGCTTGTTCGGCGTCAGCGAGCAGCCCGGCACGTCGACGCTGTGGGCGCAGGCGAGGAAGCGGCCGCGCCGTGCCTGGGCCTCGAAGCCGTCCATCTTCCCGCCGTCGATGTCGTGGATCGCGTCGGACGTGTCGTGCGGGCCGCCCGCGTTGCGGTCGGAGGTGTCGTGGTACGGCTCGACGCAGACGTGCGTCCTCGGATCGGGATTGCAGGGGATCGTGCCGGGATTGCCGGCGAGCCCCGGAATGCCGTCGGCGCCCGGGTACGTCCCGAAGTAGGAGTCGAACGACCGGTTCTCCTGCATGATGATCACGACGTGGCGGATCTTGTGGATGGCGGCCGGCGTCCCGTCCGGCAGCCGCGCCTCCGCTGCCCGCGCCTCGTGCCGGTGCCCGGGCAGCTCCGCCGACGAAAGCAGGAGCCCGGTGAGGAAGGCCAGCACGACGCCGGCGAGGACGACCCGCTTCAAGGCGGACGGACGGTAGTCCCGCTTCTTGAGACGAAGGTGAGAGCTACGTGAGGCGTCGTCACGTAGATCTTGCGCGTCGCGCGGGCCGTCGAACTCGCAGAAGAAGACGCCCTGGTACGTGCCGAGCGCCAGGGCTCCGTCCCGGAGCGGGATCAGCACCTGCGGGCTCGAGGCGAGCGAGGCGCGCGCGTGCGAGGCGGCGTTCGGCCCGTCGGCATCCTCGTGCGCCACTCCCAGTCGTCGGCGACGACACGCTGGAAGGCGTTCTCGAGGTCCGTGACGAGCTCCGGATCGATCCGCTCGTTGATGGCGACGCCGGCGGTCGTGTGCGGGACGTAGACGAGCACGGCGGAGGCGCCGTCGACGTCGCCGACCGCCTCCCGCACGCGGTCGGTGATCTCGATCAGCTGCGTCTTGCGCTCCGTCCGGAGGGCGATCTCGCGCACGGCTCTATCCTACGAAGCCGGATGCCGGAGCCGCTCGCAGCAAGGGGAGATCGACGCGCTCGGCGCCGAAGCGGACCGGTTCCTCGCCGAGCTCAACGAAGAGACGTACCTCCACTACGCAGGGCGCAAGGAGACGCTCGACCTGAGCGGCGATCTACGAGCGCCACGAGCCGTTGACCCGGCTCGACACGGCGCTCGGGCTCGGCGCGTCCGTCGACGGCGACCGGCGCCGGCGCGAGCTGTGGCGGTTCGCGTGCGAGGGCTACCTCTTCAACTTCGTCACCGCGGAGGCCGAGCGCATCGCCGGGCTCGAGGCGACGCTGACCGCGACCGTGGACGGCGAGGAGATCCCGTTCCGGATGCTGAGGGCGCGGATGATGAACGAGGAGGACCGCGCGGCCCGAGCCCGGCTCGAGGCGGCGCGGAACGACCTCACCGAGCAGCACCTGAACGGGCTCCATCTCCACGCGTGGGAGGTCGCGCAGCGCGAGGTCCGGCACCTCGGCGCGGCGAGCTACGCCGATCTCTACCGCGGCTTCGGCTTCCCCCTCGACGACCTCGCCGAGCAGTGCCGCCGCTTCCTCGCCGAGACCGAGAGCCTGTGGGAGGAGACGGGCGAGCGCTTCTTCCGCACGCGGGTCGGACTGGGCCTGCACGAGACCGAGCGATGGGATCTCGGCCGCGCCTGGCGCGGCGTCGAGCTGGGACGCGGCCTTCCCGCCCGAGCGGATGCTGCCGGCGCTCGAAGCGACGCTCGCCGACCTCGGCATCGACCTCCGCAGCCAGGCGAACGTCGAGCTCGACCTCGAGGAGCGGCCGAGCAAGGACGACCGCGCCTTCTGCGCCCCGATCGAGGTCCCCGGCCGAGTCGTTCTCGTCATGAAGCCCCAGGGCGGCCCGAGCGACTGGCGCGTTCTCTTCCACGAGGCCGGCCATACCGAGCACTTCGCCCATACGTCCGCGTCGCTGGCGATGGAGGAGCGGCGGCTCGGCGACAACGCCCTGACCGAGGGCTGGGCGATGCTGCTCGAGCATCTGACCTTCGACCCGGTCTGGCTCGAGCGGCGGCTCGACTTCCCGCGTCCGTACGAGTTCGCGGCCGAGGGGGCGATGCAGCTTCTCTGGGTCGTCCGGCGCTACTGCGCGAAGCTCCTCTACGAGCTGGAGTTCCACGTTGCCGAGGATCCGCGGCCGTTGCAGCCGCGTTACGTCGAGCTGCTGGCGGAGGCGACGAAGGTCGAGCCGGCGGCCGCCGATTACCTCGACGACATCGACCAGGCGTTCTACGCGTCGGAGTACCTGCGCGCGTGGGCGTTCGAGGCGCAGCTGCGGACGTACCTGCGGGAGCGGTTCGGCAACGCGTGGTTCGCGCGCCGGGAGGCGGGCTCGCTCCTCCGCGAGCTGTGGACCGAGGGACAGAAGCCGACCGCCGACGAGCTTCTCCGCGACGTGACGGGCGAGACGCTCGAACTGGCCGCCGTCGGCGACCGGGTCCGAGAGGCGCTCGCAGCCGCCTAGCCGATGCTGCCTCTGCGGGACAACGTCCCGGGACGGACGGCCCCCGTCGTCACCGTCGGCCTGATCGCCGCCAACTTCGTGGTCTGGTTCTGGGAGCTGAGGGCGCCCGGCGTCGACGTTCACGTCTTCCGGGACGGCTTCTACCCGTGCGCGCTCCACGGGCCATGCGCCGCCGGCGTGCACCCGCTCGCCTGGTCGGAGGGCGTCTTCACCGGCATGTTCATGCACGCGAGCTGGGAGCACATCCTCGGCAACATGCTCTTCCTCTGGATCTTCGGCAACAACGTCGAGGACGCCCTCGGCCACGCCGGCTTCCTCCTCTGGTACCTCGCCGCCGGCGTCGTCGCCATGGCGGTGCAAAGCGCGGTCACGCTCGAGGCCTCGGGCGTCCGCGCGGCCAGCATCCCGAACATCGGCGCGAGTGGAGCGATCGCCGGGGTGCTCGGCGCGTACTTCGTCCTCCTCCCGCGCGCCCGCGTGCTGACGGTGATCTTCTTCGGGCTCATCCTGATCCGCGAGATCCCGGCCTTCTGGTTCCTCGCCGTCTGGATCGCCCTGCAGGCGTTGACGGGCGGCCTGTCGCTCTACCACCCGCAGGCAGCCGGCGGCGTCGCCGTCTTCGCCCACGTCGGCGGCTTCGCCTTCGGCGTGGCCACGGCGCTCCTCCTGCGGCGGCGACCGCGGGTGCCGCCGTCCCGCCGCGCGGCCTTGTGAACCCTCCGTTAACGCTGAGGATTGGCGCGGAATGGAGCGGGCATGTCGTCCGTTGAAGATGCCAATGAGAACGATCGACGAGATCCACGAGGAGATCGAGCGCCTGAGCGAGGAGCGCATCGAGCTCTGGCAAAAGCTCTCCGACCGCCACGATCCCGAGGTGCGGGCCGAGGTCCACGCGATCGACGCGCAGCTCGACCGCCTCTGGGACGAGCAACGGGCCGTTCGCGCCCGGCTCCGCTTCGGCGACCGCGAGGCGATCGTCGCCCGCGCCCGCGTCGAAGAGCGGCTCGAGCGGGCCGCGTAAGCACTCCCACGAGGGATCGACCTCGGCCCGGGGCCGGGCCGATCCTTTGCGTGTCAGGCTGCGGCACGAGTCGTGGGAGGGGTCCCGTGGCGGAGAAGTCGGTGGAGAAGGTCGACGAGCCGGCGGAGGATGCCGCCGAGCCGGTCGAGCCGCCAGACGAGCTCGAATCGTGGGAGAAGTGGTGGGAGAAGCAGACCGGCGTGCCTCTCCCGGACGGGCTCTACACTGATCCGGCTACGGGGCGTTAGCTCAGCTGGGAGAGCGCCGGCTTTGCAAGCCGGAGGTCACCGGTTCGATCCCGGTACGCTCCATCGCCGCCGACTGAGGGGTTCTCCCGATGTCGCGCCTCGCCTTCTGCGCGAGCATGGAGCAGGAGGTGAGGGCTATGAAGCGGCTCTCGACGTCGGCTCTCGTTGCCGGCCTGTTCTGTCTGCTCGTGCTGGCCTTTCCCGCCGCAGGAGGCGGGACGGGGAGCGACGGCCGAATCGCCTTCGAGACGGACCACTTTTGCGGCCCGATGGATTGCGGCCGCGGCGACATCGCGGTCGTCTACCCAGACGGCTCCGGACTGAGGGTGCTCACTCACGAGGCCCCCGCCGTCAGGGTCAGCGAGTACGGGCCCAGCTGGTCGCCGGATCGCCGAGAGATCGCGTACTTCCGGCCGAGCCGTAGCCGCGGAGGCGCGGCGCAGATCTGGCTCGTGAACGCCGACGGCACGCACCAGCGGCAGCTGACCCATCTGTCGCGGAAGGGCAAGATCCAGATCTACGACGGGAACCTCGGCTGGACGCGCGACGGGCGCCAGATCCTGTTCGGCGACGGCTCGAGCAACCTGTACGCCGCGAACGTCTCGACCGGCGCCGTGACCGTTCTCGATCGGACTCGCTTCTTCTGGGTCGGCTATCCGGCTTCGTCGCCGGACGGCCGCTGGCTCGCCTTCGTCGAGGAACCGCGGGGCAACCTCGCCAGCTGGGGCCAGATCTTCCTGCTCTCGACCGCGACCCACCACCTGCGCGTGGTCACGCACCTGCCCAAGGGCTGCTCGCCCGAGTATCCGGACTGGTCGCCCGACAGCCGGCGGATCGTCTTCAGCCTGTGCGGCCAGATCTACACGATCGACGCCGACGGCAGCGGCCTCCACTCGCTCGAGACTCATGGCATCAACCCGAGCTGGTCGCCGGACGGGCGCTCGATCGTGTTCACGCAGGACAACAACCTGGCCGTGATGAAGGCCGACAGGTTCAGCCGCCGTCTGATCACCCATGTCCCGCTCAACACCTGGGCGGATTCCGACCCCGACTGGTGAGGCGCTAGGCGGGGGCGACGGTCGTGCGCATGACGCAGTTCCGCTTGCCCTTGGGCCGGAGGTAGCTGAACCCGGCCCGTTCGAAGACGCTCCGGGTGCTGTTGTAGAGGACCGAGACCTTCTGGCCGCCCGTGTCGTGCGGGTACCCCTCGACGACCCCACCACCGGCTTGCGCGATCAGGTCGAGGGCACCCCGAAGCGCAACGGAGGTCAGGCCGCGGCGCCGGTACTTCTTGTCGACGAACAAGCAGGTGATCCGGTAGTCGGGCAGCCGGTCGAGCTCGGCCTCGTACTCCTTGAGGTGGTAGATGTTCGGCAGCTCGGCCGGAGTCCCGTACTCGCACCAGGCGACCGCCTCGTCGCCGTCGAACACCAGCGCGGCGTGCGCTCGTCCCTCGTCGACCAATCGCTGCTTGAGAGCGCGGTTGTCGCCGGCGTCGAACGTCTTCTCCGAGTGGAAGGTGTGGAACCAGGTGCACCAGCAGCCGCCGAAGACACCGTTGTGCCGTTCCGCGAGCCGCGCGAACGCAGCCCACGTCTCCGGGACGAGCGGCCTCACCACGTAGTCGCTCACGGGGTCTCCGCCGCGCTCGAGAAGAGTCCAGCTTGAGCAGGGCTGCCGATTAGGGCAGGATCTCAAGGATCGAGGACCTGCCGCAACCGGTGCTGCCGCCGACGCTGACAGCTCGATGGCTGCGCCGAGCGCCACCGCTGCCGGCGGCTCCGAGGATCACGGGGCGCGGATCGGGGAGAACCCCGGATCGCGGTAGAGGAGACCCCGGATGGCGGTAGAGGCCGCCGCAGCGATGCTCGGTCGATCGTGATGGCCGCAGTCAGCTCAGACCGCCGCGCCGCATCGAGCCACGCGAGCTGCCGGTGCGGATGTCGCCGGTCCTAGCGACCCCGAGACGGCCGACGTGGCTCGGCAGTCAGTTCCTGCTGGGTTGGGTCGCCCTTCCGGCCTCGGCGCTCGCCGCGTTGCTGGTCGGCGCCGTGATGATCTCCGCGCTCGGCGCGAGCCCGATCACCGGCTACCACGCGCTGGTCACCGGAGCCTTCGGCAGTAGCTACGCCCTCGGCAGCACCGCTGTCAAGGCGGTTCCCCTGCTGCTCGTCGGCGTCGGGATCTGCATCGCCTTTCGCGCCAACGTCTTCAACATCGGCGGTGAAGGGCAGATCGCCATGGGCGGGCTCGCCGCCACCGCGACCGCCCTCGTCCTCCCCGGCTTGCCGAGCCCGGTCCTGATCCCGCTCGTCCTGATCGCCGGCGCGGCCGGAGGCGCGTTCTGGGGCGCGATCCCCGGGGCCTTCAAGGCGTATTTCAACGTCAACGAGATCCTGAGCACGATCATGCTCAACCTCGTCGCCGTACAGCTCATGAACTACCTGCTCGCCGGACCGATGGTCGATCACACGGCCGGCTCGGTCATCGGGGGCCTGATCCCCCAGACCCGGCTGCTCTCGAAGAACGCGTGGCTCCCGATCCTCGTCTCCGGGACACAGCTCCACCTCGGCGTGCTCGTCGCCGTGCTCGTCGCCGTCGGCGCGTACCTCCTCCTGTGGCGCACGAGCTTCGGCTTCCGCATCCGTGCCGTCGGCCTCTCGCGCGACGCCGCGACCTACGCGGGCATGCCGGTGCGGAGGACGATCACGGCCGCCATGACCCTGAGCGGCGCGATGTGCGGCCTCGCGGGAGCGATGCTCGTCTTCGGGAGCATCTCGCACCGGATGGTCACCGACGGCAGCCTGACCGGGTTCACGGGGTCGGCCGGGTTCAACGGGATCGTCGTGGCCCTCTTCGGCGGGCTCAACCCGCTCTGGACGATCCTCTCGTCCTTCGTGTTTGCCGGCCTGCTGGTCGGCGGCACCTCGATGCAGGTCGTGACCAACGTTCCGTCGGACCTGATCGTCGCGTTGAACGGGCTCATCGTGGTGTTCGTCGTCTCGCTCGAGTACGTGCGGCGCCGCGCACGCGCAGCGGATCTCGCAGCCCGCCAGGCAAGGCAGGAGAGCGTCTCGAGCGAAGCCGACGTCCCCGCGGCCGCGGGCGGGGGAGCGGGATGAGCCAGTTCTTCACGTCCGCGATCCTGACCGCGACCGTCACGTCCGGGATCCAGCTCGCGGCGCCCTTCCTTCTCGCGGCGCTCGGCGAGACGATGGGCCAGCGGAGCGGAGTGATCAACCTCGGGGTGGACGGGATCATGCTCCTCGGCGCCTTCGGCGGGTACTACGCGGCTCTGCGAACGGGCAGCCTCGTCCTCGCCGTCGTCGTCGGCATGGGCGTCGGGGCCGTGCTCGGCCTCGTCACGGCGGTTCTGAGCGTCACGCTCAAGGCGCAACAGGGGATCAGCGGGATCGGCGTCTACCTGTTCGCGCTCGGATTCAGCGACCTGCTCTTCCTGAAGCTCGTCGGCACGCCGGTCCCGATCACTCAGCTGCCGGTGGTGAAGATCCCGCTGCTCGACCGGATCCCGACCGTCGGCGGGATGTTCTTCGAGCAGAACGTGCTCGTCTACATCGCTTTCCTGCTCGTCCCCGTGGTGGCTTTCGTGCTCAGCCGGACGACCTTCGGGCTCAACATCCGCGCGGCCGGCGAGAATCCGGCCGCTCTCGACAGCGTCGGCGTCAGCGTGGCCCGGATCCGCTACTCGACGGTCATCCTCGGGAGCACACTCGCGGGGTTCGCCGGGGCCACGCTCATGATCGAGACGGGCATCTTCCAGGAGAACCTCACCCAGAGCGCCGGCTTCATCGCCGTCGCGCTCGTCTACTTCGGCGCCTGGCGTCCGAGCGGCGTCATGGCCGGGGCGCTCCTCTACGGCCTGACCGAGTCGGTGATCCTCTCGTGGAAGGGACTCGGGATCATCCCGTTGAGCGTCTCCGATCTGGCGGCGACCGCGCCCGCGGTGCTGACCGTGCTTGCACTGCTGACGATGGCCCGCCGCTTCCGGCAGCCGGCCGCGCTCGGGAGGCCCTATGAACGCGGCGCCTGACCCGCTCCGCAGCGAGCTTGCGGGTTTTCTCGGTCAAGTGCGCCGAAAACCCGGATTGCGGGGCCACCGCGCGCATGAACCATGGACGACATCGCGTCTGCCAATCGGGGCAGTCGAACGAAGGAGGACTTCCATGGAAATGCTTCTACGCCGGGGGCTCAGGCTCGGCCTGGTCGCTCTCGTCGCAGGGCTTGTCGGCGCGTTCGCGCTCGCAGGCGGCGGTGCGGCAGGAACGGCGAAGACCACCGCTCAGCTCAAGGTGGCCCTGGTCGCGCCGAGCGCCCACAACGACCTGGCGTTCACGCAGTCGATGTACAGCGCCCTCAAGTCGCTGCAGGCCAAGTACCACTTCAAGCTCTCGGTGTCCGAGAACCAGTTCGTCGTCGCGGACGCCGCGAACATCATCCGCCAGTACGCGTCGGAGGGTTACAACCTGATCATCGCGCACGGCTCGCAGTACGGCAGCACGATCCAGCAGCTGGCGCCGCAGTTCCCCAAGGTGTCGTTCGCCTGGGGTACGGCCAGCTCGACGTTCGGTCAGAAGAACATCTACGCGTACCAGGCCGCCTCGCAGCAGGGCGGGTACGTGCAGGGCTACATGGCCGCGCTGCTGTCCAAGACGCAAGGTGGTCGGCGAGATCGGCCCGATCGCGACCGGCGACGCGAAGCTCTACGTCGACGGGTTCAAGGCCGGCGCGCTGGCTGCGGACCACAGCGCGACGGTCCACGTCAGCTACACCGGCTCGTTCAGCGATCCCAGCCTGATGTCCAAGCAGGCGACGGAGTACCTCGCCGAGAACGTCGACGTCATGACCGGCAGCTCGCAGTCGGTCGTCGGCGCCATCACCGTCTGCAAGGCGAACAAGGTCGCATGGTTCGGCACGCAGTGGTCGCAGGCTTCTCTCGCGCCCGCTGAGGTCGTCTCCTCCCAGGTCTACAACTGGAAGGGAATCCTGACGCAGATGCTGAACAACGTGAAGGCCGGCAAGCTCGGCGGCAAGTACTTCACGATCAACCTCAAGAACGGCGGCGAGAAGATCGCCTTCAACCCGGGCTACAAGCTGCCCGCCTCGGTCATGAAGGCCGCCAACAAGGAAATCAAGGGCATCGAGAAGGGCTCGATCAAGCCTCCGCGGTGACAGACACCACCCCCGAAGCGACCACTCCGCTGCTGGAGCTGCGCGGTGTAACCAAGCGGTTCCCCGGAGTGGTCGCTGACGACCGCGTCGACTTCGACGTCCGGGCCGGCGAGGTCCACACCCTCTTCGGCGAGAACGGGGCCGGCAAGAGCACGCTGATGCGCGTGCTCTACGGCCTGTACCAGCCGGACGCGGGTGAGATCAGGCTGAACGGCAAGCCCGTCGTGATCCGCTCGCCCGCGGAGGCCATTCGGCTCGGGATCGGGATGATCCACCAGCACTTCATGCTCGTGAACACGAGCACGGTGGCCGAGAACGTCGCTCTCGGGCTGCGCTCGTCGCGCCGGCCGTTGACCGACCTCCGCCGGGTCTCCCAGAGGATCCGGGAGCTCGCTGCGCGCTATCACCTCGAAGTGGACCCGGACGCGCTCGTCTGGCAGCTCTCGGTCGGCGAGCGGCAGCGCGTGGAGATCATCAAGGCGCTCTACCGGGACGTCTCGCTGCTGATCCTGGACGAGCCGACCGCGGTGCTGACTCCCGGTGAGGTGGCCACGTTCTTCGACGTGCTCCGGCAGATGGCAGCCGACGGGCGCGGGCTCGTCTTCATCTCGCACAAGATCCGCGAGGTGCTCGAGCTGTCCGACCGGATCACCGTCCTCCGGGCCGGGCGCAAGGTCGGAACCGTGCGGCCCGACGAGGTCGACCCGCGCAGGCTGGCCGAGATGATGGTCGGACACGAGCTGCCCTCGGAAGAGCTGCCCGCCGCCGCGGCGGTCGGCGAGGTGCGGCTCGCCGTGCGCGATCTCCGCGTCCGGGGAGACCGGGGCGGCGAAGCCGTCCGCGGCGTCAGCCTCGAGGTCCACTCCGGCGAGATCGTCGCCATCGCAGGCGTCTCCGGGAACGGTCAGCGAGAGCTGGCCGAGGCGGTGGCCGGCCTGCGGGCTCCCGTCAGCGGCTCGATCCGGATCGGTGACGCCGAGCTCGCCGGCCGCGGGCCGGCCAGATCCCGCGCGGCGGGCCTCGGCTTCGTGCCCGAGGAGCGGATGCGGGACGGCGTGGTGACCCCGTTCAGCGTCGCCGAGAACCTGCTCCTCGTCGACAACGCAGCCAAGCCGTACTCGCGGTTCGGCTTCCTCCGCGGAAACGTGATCCGCCGTCACTGCGAGGAGCTCGTCGAGGCATTCGACGTCAAGACGCCCAACCTCGAGACGCCGGTCGCCAACCTGTCCGGCGGGAACATCCAGAAGCTGATCCTCGCCCGCGAGCTCTCGGGCGAGCCCCGCGTCCTGCTCGCGGCGCAACCGATCCGCGGCGTCGACGTCGGCGCCGCCCGCTACATCCACGACCGGCTCGAGAGTCAGCGGGACAGCGGCACGGCAATCCTCGTCATCTCGGAGGACCTCGACGAGGTCCTGTCCATCGCCGATCGCATCCTCGTCATGTACGAGGGAGAGGTCGTCGCCGAGACGAGCCCGCGCGAGAGCACCCGCGAGGCGCTCGGCCTGATGATGGCGGGCGCCAATCGCTGACGTCCGGCACGAGCACGGCGTTCGGCCACGGCTCGATCGTCGCAATCTACGCGCGCCCGAGCACGCTCTCGGCGGCCTCGCCGGCAAGCGATGGTTGCGACCAGCCGCCGCTGCGTCCAAACTTCGCCTGTGAACGACGCACCGGGCATGCGCGCGCGCTACGAGCAGGCGCTCGCCGAGGTCGAGCGGATGAAGCACGAGCTGCGCGAGCGGGCGCAGCACGTCGCCGCCCGGGAACGCGAGCTCGAGGAGCTGCGGCTGGAGCTCGCAGGCCGGGCCGGAAGACAAGGCCGGGGGACGCGCTCGACGGAGCTGGCCGCGGCGTTCGGCGAGGCCGAGAAGCGCGAGCGGGAGGCGGCGCAGGAGTTCGCGCTCGCCCAGGCCGAACGCGAGCGGCTCGACGAGCGCGAGCGCACGATTCACAAGGTCGAGCGGGAGCTCGCCGGCCTCCGCGTGCGGCTCGAGGAGGAACGGGCGCGGCTGTCGGGCAGCAGTCCGGCCGAGCCCGAGCCGGCGGGCGAGCCGGATCCCACGGGCGAGCCACCGGCAGCGCCACCACCGCCGCCGACGCCGCTGCCGCAGCCGCCGCCCGAGCCGGACCTCGAGCCGGCCGCAGAGCGCCACTAGACCGGCGGCAGCCGGCCGGACAGCGGCCGTTGCCCTTGATATCGTCGGCGGTCGCCCGTCACGCGGAGGGGAGGGGCCCTGCGCGCCGGGCTCCTCCGCATGTCCATCCACGTGAACCCCGTCGATCCGCCCGACCTCGGCCTGCTGCCGACCTTCCGCAGGCTGCTCCGCCTCTGGTGGGCGGAGCGCCGCATGGGCTTCTGGGGGCTGGCGTGCTCCCTCGTCTACGTCCTCATCTCGATCGCGATCCCGATCCTGATCCAGCAGGCGATCGACAACTCGATCGACAGTCGGCACCACACGCACGTCCGGCCGCTCTGGCCGTACCTCGCGATCATCGTCGGCCTCGGCGTCTGCCGGTTCGTCGTCAACTTCAACCGGCGCTTCGCGACCGCACGGATCGGTGTGCGGATCGAGGCGCGGATGCGCGAGCTTCTCTACCAGGCCTACCTCCGCTACCCGCGCGCGTTCTACGACCGGCACGCGACCGGACAGGTTCTCTCACGCGCGACGAACGACCTCTACCCGATCCGCTACTTCATCGGCTGGGGGCTCGTGCAGGGGATCCAGAGCGTGATGATGATCGTCGGGGTCGGGATCGTCCTCGTTCTCGTCGACGCCAGGCTCGCGTTCTACACGGCCGTCGCGCTGCCGCCGATCACGTGGCTCACGCTCCGCTTCGCGCGGCGCGTCTCGCCGATCTCGCGGCAGGTGCAGGAGCGGAAGGGCGACGTGACCGAGGCCGCCGACGAGGCAGTGGTCGGGATCGAGATGGTGCAGGCGTTCGGCCGCGAGGACGACGTTCGGGAGCGCTTCGGCGACAGGGCCGAGGGCGTCCGCTCGACCGTCCTCCGCCAGGCAGGCGTCGAGTCGCGCCACTTGCCGGGGCTCTACTACCTCCCCGCGCTCTCGATCGCCGCGGTCGTCTACTTCGGCGGCAAGGCCTACATCGACCATCAGCTGTCGCTCGGCCACTTCGTCGAGTTCGAGACGCTCCTCCTGCAGCTCGTCTGGCCGCTCGAGGCGCTCGGCTGGATCACGAACCTCGCCCAGCGCGCACTGGCCTCGGCCGGGCGCAGCTTCGCCTGGCTCGAGGGGATCCAGCCCCTCCCCGAGCCGGCCGAGCCGCGCCACCTGCCGGAGGGCGCGCTCGAGATCCGCTTCGAGAGAGTCGGCTTCGCCTATGGCGGCGAGGTGGACGTCCTCCACGACCTCGATCTCGTCGTCGAGCCCGGCGAGATCGTGGCCGTCTGCGGTGCGACGGGCGCCGGCAAGACGTCGCTCCTCAACCTCCTGCCGCGCTTCTACGACCCGACCGCGGGGCGCGTCCTCGTCGGCGGCGTCGACACGCGGGACGTGCCGATCGCGGAGCTGCGCGCGTCGGTCGCCCTCGTCACGCAGAGGCCCGTCCTCTTCTCGGTGCCGCTGCGCGAGAACCTCCTCGAGGGCCGGGAGGACGAGGATTGGGAGAAGGCGCTCGCCGCGGCGGAGGCGGCCGGCGTCGACAGCTTCGGCCCGACGCTGCCGGACGGCTACGACACGTTGATCGGCGAGCGCGGGGTCAACCTCTCCGGCGGCCAGCGGCAGCGCACCGCGCTCGCGCGCGCGCTCGCCACCGGGGCTCGCGTCGTCGTCCTCGACGACCCGCTCTCGGCGGTCGACACGTTCACGGAGCGCCGCCTCGTCGCACGCCTCCGCCCCGCCCTCACAGGACGGACTGTGCTCGTCGCGACGCAGCGGCTCTCGACCGTGGTGATCGCCGACCGGGCCGTCGTCCTCCAAGACGGCCGGATCGTCGAGTCCGGAACGCCGCAGGAACTGCTCCGCGCCGGCGGCCCGTTCGCGCAGTTGTTCGGCGACGAGGTGGTGGCGGCGTGAAGCGGCTCGTGAAGTACCTCGAGGGCCGGAAGCTCATGGCCGCGCTGATGATCCTCGTCGGCGCGGGGAACGCCGCTGCGCAGACCGGCGGCTGGCTGATCATCCGGAACGCGATCGACCAGGGCATCATCGCCCGGAACGAGCACCACCTGGCGATCGTCGTCGCGATCTACCTCGGCGTCGCAGCCGGCGGGCTGGGTCCTGCAGGCGATCCTCATCCGCGGCCTCGCCGGCATCGGCCAGGCGATCGTGATCGGCCTGCGCCGCGACCTCTTCGACCACCTGACGGGGCTCTCGCTCCGCTACTTCTCGCAGCAGAAGGCGGGCTGGATCATCGCGCGGCTGACGAGCGACGTCGACGCCGTCTCGGACACGCTCGCGCAGGGGATGCCGACGCTCGTCTCGAGCCTCATCCTCCTACCGACCGCCGTGGCGGCGTTGCTGATCGCCGACTGGCGCCTCGGGCTGATCACGCTCGCGGTTCTGCCGCCCGCGCTGATCCTCTCGCGCTGGTTCCAGAAGGTCTCCCACGCCGCGAACGTCGAGCAGCGGAACCGGATCGCGGCGGTGACCGCGCAGATCGCCGAGTCGGTCGCCGGGATGGCGGTCGTGCAGGCGTTCAACCGCGAGCGCCGCTTCCAGGCCGAGTTCGACGGGCTCAACGACGCGAACCGCGCCCAGGCGACCTATGTCCAGAAGATCTTCTCGGTCTTCTTCCCGTCGATCGAGTTCCTCGGCGTGGTGGCGATGGGCTCGGTGCTCTATTTCGGCTCGCGCTTCTACCACGACGACACGCTCACGATCGGGACGCTGATCACGGCGATCTACCTCCTGCAGCTCGTCTTCCAGCCCCTGCAGGACCTGTCGGACGTGTACGGGCAGCTGCAGTCGGCCGGCGCCGCCATGGTCAAGATCGCCAGCATCCTCGACGAGGAGTCGGAGATCCAGGACCGGCCCGGCGTGCTGCCGCTGCCGCACATCGAGGGCGATCTCGACCTCGATTCGGTCGTCTTCGCGTACGGGAAGGAGCCCGTGCTGCACGGCGTCTCGTTCCACATCGAGCCGGGCGGCTGCTTCGCGCTCGTCGGCGAGTCGGGCCACGGAAAGTCGACGCTCGCTCGGCTGATCGGGCGCCACTACGACCCGGACCAGGGCGCCGTCCGCGTCGACGGGCGCGACCTGCGCGACATCGAGCTTCACTCCTACCGCCGCCAGCTGGGCGTGGTCCTCCAGGATCCGTTCCTCTTCAGCGGCACGATCGCCTCGAACATCCGCTTCGCGAAGCCGGACGCAACCGACGAGGAGGTGGAGGCCGCGGCCGCCGCCGTCGGCGTCGACCGCGTCGCGGCGAGGCTCTCCGGCGGTCTCGAGCACGAGGTGCGGGAGGGCGGCGCGGGCCTGTCGGCGGGCGAGCGGCAACTGATCTCGATCGCGCGGGCGCTGCTCGCCGACCCCCGAATCCTCGTCCTCGACGAGGCGACCTCGAATATCGACCGCCCCACCGAGATGCTGATCGAGCTCGCCCTCGACCGGCTTCTCCGGGGGCGCACGTCGATCATCATCGCCCACCGGCTCTCCACGGTTCGCCGCGCGGAGCAGATCCTGGTCGTCGAGTACGGCCGGATCGTGCAGCGCGGCAGCGAGGCCGAGCTCCTCGCGGTCGACGGGTCCCTTCCGCCGCCTCGCCCACACGCTCGAGGGCGGGGAGCCCGAGCTCGCGCAGGCGGGCTAGCCGAGGATCGCTGCTCCGACCGGCAGCTCCGCGCTCTCTCGCGGCGCTCGTCGAGCACGCGGAGCGCGACCTCGACGATCTTCGGGTCGAACTGCGTCCCCGCGCCGTCGGCGAGCCGGCGCAGCGCCTCCGGATGGCCGAGGCGGTGCCGGTACGGGCGGTCGGTCGTCATCGCGTGGTACGCGTCGCAGACGAAGATGATCCGGGACTCGAGCGGGATCTCCTCCCCGGCGATGCCGTCGGGATAGCCGCGGCCGTCCCAGCGCTCGTGGCAGTGGCGGACGATCGGCCGGACGGACTGCAGCCGGTCGATCGGCGCGATGATGCGCTCGCCGAGCTCCGGGTGGGTCTGGACGAGCTTCCGCTCCTGCGCCGTCAGGCGACCGGGCTTCGAGAGGATGTCGCTCGGGATCCCGATCTTGCCGATGTCGTGCAAGAGAGCCCCGAGCTCGAGGCTCTTCAGCGTTCGTTCGTCGAGACCGAGCTCCCGGCCGACGCGGAGCGCGAGGTCGCTGATCCAGCGTGCATGCGCCGAGGTGTACTCGTCGTTCGCCTCGAGCGCGTTTGCGAGGGCCTCGACCGTCGAGACGAACGTCCGCTCGAGCCCTTCGTAGCTCGAGGCGTTGGCGATCGCGAGCTTCGCCTGGTGGGCGAGCCCGCCGAGCAGCCGCAGCTCCCGCTCGCCGAAATCGTCGCCCATGACGAGCGCGACCATGCAGCCGACGCGGCCGTCGGCCTCGAACGGGGCGATCGCGTAGCGGCCGTTGGGAGCGGGCGTCTCCTCCATCAGGCCGGCGTAGTCGGCCGGCTCGACGATGTACGGCTCGCAGCGCGGCGTCGATGGACTCGACGGGGAAGGTGGTCTCGCGCAGGGCCTCCGACCACGCCGGCGTGTGCCCGTGCTGCGCCCGCATCCGCAGGAGCCCGTCGCGCTCGAGCCAGAACGACGTCTGCGGGCTGCCGAGAATCTCGGCGGAGAGCGTTGTCACGCGCTCGACGATGTCGTCGAAGTCGACGAGCGTCGCGAGCTCGCGCCCGAACTCGAGCAGCGCCTTCGCGCTCTCGGCCTCGCGGCGGGCCGACTCGTAGAGGCGCGCGTTCTCGACCGCGACCGCCGCGTGTCCGGCGAGCACCTCGAGCAGGCGGACGTCGTCCTCGTCGAACTGGTCGAGGCCGAGCTTCGAGACGACGATGACGCCGACGACGCGCGTGCCGTAGCGGAGCGGCACGGCGAGGAGCGACTCCTCGATCGCGTCGGTGCCCTCGATCTGCTGCCGAACTCGCAGTTGGCGGCGTCGCCGCACGACGATCGACTCGCCGAGCTCGGCGCAGCGGCCGGTGATCCCGCGCCGACCCGATCCGGAGCGAGCTCGAGCGACAGCGACTCGCGGCTCGTCGTCAGACGTCGCCGCGGAAGGCGACCGGGACGAGCACGTCGCCGTCGGCGAGGAAGACGCGGCAGTTGTGGTAGTCGACGAGCGACCGGAGCTCGGCGGCGATCGCCTCGCCGATCTCGCGCACGTCGTTGAGCCGTTCAGCCTTGCGGCGTCAGGCTCTGCAGCATCTTCAGGTGCGCGATCGAGCGCGACGTCGCGCGTCGGTCGCCGGCGCGTCCGGGACGCTCGGCTCGTCGTCGCTGTAGAGGACGATCCGGTTCTTGCCCTGCGGCCTTGCGCGGTCATCATCGCCGCCTCGGCGCAGGCCGCCAGCTCGCGCGGGTTCATCGCGTGCTCGGGGCCGAGCGCGAGGCCGATCGAGACGGTCAGCGTCGCCGTCGCGCGGGAATCGGCTCGCGCGGAGCCGGTCCTTGATCCGCTCGGCGACGCCGAGCCGCGTCGCCGCCGCCGCACGCCGACCATGACCACCGCGAACTCCTCGCCGCCGAGCCGGCAGAGCACGTCCTCCGGCGCACGCTCGCCCGTAGCGCCTCGGCGACGAAGCGGAGGAGCTCGTCGCCGACCGCATGCCCGTAGACGTCGTTGACGTGCTTGAAGTCGTCGATGTCGAGCATGAGCACGGCGACCGGTACGTGCGTCCGGCTCGCCTCGTGCAGCGACTGCAGCAGGCGCTCGTAGAAGAACGCGGTGGTTGAAGAGCCCGGTCAGCGAGTCGGTGCTGCGCCTGGTGCTCGAGCGGCGCACGGATCTGCGCGTTGTCGAGCGCGAGCGCGGCGGCGTCGCCGAACCGCTTGCGCGAGCTCGAACTCCATCTGGCTGAAGGCGACGTCCTCGCCCTCGCGGTAGATGTTGAGCGTGCCCTTGATCCGGCCGCGCGCGATCAGCGGCACGCAGATGAGCGCCTCCGGGCTCGACGGGCGTGCCGGGAACCTGCGCACGCGCGGGTCGAGATGGGCCTGGTTCGAGAGCACGGCCTCCCGGTTGCGCGCCGCCCAGCCGGTGATCCCCTCGCCGAGAAGCTGATCGTCGTGCTCATGATCTCCTCCTCGTACACGTCGCGGACGTGCACCGGGCCTGAGCACCTGCTCCGTCTCGTCGGCCTCGTAGATCGTCAGCGTGTCGTGCGGGATCAGGTCGGCGACGCGTGTCGGCGATCGCGCCCGAGGAGGTCGTCGAGGCTCTGCTCCGCGAGGACGCTCGTGGAAGACGTCCGCGAGCTGCCGGTACGACTCGACGAGCGTGGATTCGCCGAGCGGATCCTCGGCGTCGAGCAGCCGCAGATGATTGGTGCGAACTACCACTGATACCTCGAATCAGGCCTGGGCGCGAACGCCTCCAGCTGGACCGCAGGGACCTCCGAAGCATCGGATGTCCTGTGCTTCCGCGAATCCCTCTGCCGGGGGAATGCAGCACGAAACGATGCTTCGCGGCCTTTTCAGGCGAGGCCTTCGATACTCGCTTGAATTCCGCGCGATCGATCGGGCACGATTGCAGCACCGATGCAGGCTCGAAGCCGTCGTCTTCTTCTGCGTGGCGCCGTACTGGCCGGACTTGTCTGCTGCGTGGGCTCGGTCGGCGTCGCGCAGGGCGGCACGTTTCTCACCTTTCGCACTCCGTCGGGGAACATCGGCTGCGGCTACTTGAGCGAGTCGGGGTCACCGCCGAGCCTCCGCTGCGACATCCGCAGCGGCCTCCTGCCGCGCCCGCGCAAGCCGCCCGGGTGCCACCTCGCCTGGGGTGACAGCTACGAGATGAGCGCAACCGGCCGCGTCGGAATCACCTGCCACGGCGACACCGAGATCCTCCCGAATGCCCGGATCCTCTCCTACGGGACGCGCTGGAGCCTCGGCGGCTTCGTGTGCTGGTCGCGCAGGAGCGGGCTACGTTGCGAAAACCGCAGCGGGCACGGCTTCTTCCTGAGTCGCCGGCACTCGAACCGCTTCTGAGCCTCGACCGCGAGCGCTCTCCCGCTGGAGCCGTGAGACTCCGTGCACCGCAGGCTAGACCCCTGAGGCCGACCGTGTCTACGATCGCGCTCGTGAGCACTCGACGCGCCGCGTGTAATTGTGGGCAGCTCCGGCTCACCGTCGCAGGGGAGCCGGCTCGAGTCTCGGTCTGCCACTGTCTCGCCTGCCAGCGTCGAACGGGAAGCGTGTTCGGCGTGCAAGCGCGATTCGACGTCGCACAGGTGACGACCGAGGGCACCTCCCGGCAGTACATCCGCGTCTCGGACGAGGAAAAGAGACGCGCCTTCTTCCACTTCTGTCCGGACTGCGGCGCGACCGTCTTCTACACCACGGAGGACATGCCCGAAGTGGTGGCCGTCCCGGTGGGAGCGTTCGCGGATCCTTCATTCCCTGCGCCCACGATCTCGGTCTGGGAGGAGCGGCAACACTCATGGCTGCGCCTTCCAGACGACATGGAACACGTGAACTAACCCGGAGAGGTCACGCGGTTGCGCCCGCGTCGCGTAGTGAGCCGTGAGGTGGCGCCGGTCTGTCGCTGGGTCAACGCCCGGGCCCGGACAGAACGGAGGTTCTTTGCTCGTTATCGGTCGCGTTGACGAACAGCTTCTGCGAGTCGAGAACAGGAACTTCAGCTGACCTCCGCGCGCGCCCGTGACGCCTGACCCGATCGTGCGCCCATCCGTTTGCTCCGTGCGATCAATGGTTCGCGAACGACTGGGTCTGCTTCGTCCCGTCGGCGAAGGTAATGGTGACGGACGCGACGTCTCCGTGCGGGAAGCCGCCCTGGTGCGCGATGTAGGCCTTTCCGGATGACTGCGCCGGAAGGTTCGAGATTCCGGTGCACGCCGCGGTCTTGCCGCTGACCGGACAGTTAATGATCACCACGCCGAGCCAGCCGGCTGCCGTCACCGGCACGGAGGCGGTGAACGAGAGACCGACCACCGCCTTCTTGCACGTCTCCTGCTCCTCTGCGTAGTCGGGGAAGTTCGGGTCATAGCCGTCGGAACCCGTGCACGGGCCCGCCGCCGGCTTCGCAGCGAGCAGACGTTCGATGCGCTTCAGTGCAGCTCGCTTCTCGGCCGTCGCGTGCGCGAGCCAGACCTTCACGGACACCGCGTCGTGCCGGCGCCCAGCGCGTTCTGCCTTTCGGTCAAACGCGATCGCATCCACGATGTGGCCTTCGATCGCGGCGGTGCTGACATCATCGATCTCCCCATCCTTCTGCGCAGCGACAACGGCGTTCCGCGCCGAGTCGAGCGAGTTGATCGCGGTGAAGCTCCGTCCGTCGCCGCCCAACGGGGCCAGGCCGTAAGCGGGGGTGAAGTGTCCTTCTGCTGCGTCCCGTTCGGCAGCGGCCTCGTATCGCATCGCCGCCTGAAGATCGTCCAAGGCCCTTTGCAGCTTCGGAAGGTGCGCACGCGTGCCGGCGCCGGCTCCCGTCGACAGAGCGGCGACCGTGACGACAAGCACACCGAAGGCGAGAACCCACTTCATTGCGCACGCTCCTTCGACTGACGACGGCGACCGCGGGGACGCCTGGAGTGCGGGCGCTCGTCCATCCTCCGTCTCGAACGGGCGACCTGTCAAGGTGCGCACAGCAGGTACACATCTCCGCCGGCGGATTCCTTCGAGGGCTGGGCAAACTAGCGACCTGGCTCTTCGAGCTGTGGCCGTTCTAGGTAGGCGTCCGCTGCCTGGGCGAGTGCTCGGGAATGTCACCCGACCTGAGCAGCGGCCGTGAGTAGGCTCGGATCGTGCGCATCAGCGAAAGCCGCGCCGTTGGACTGGTCAGTTCGGTTGTGTCTGTTGCAGTGTCGGTCGCGGAGCAGGCGAGCGGCGTCGGACCCTGACAGGTCGATAGCGCTGTCGTCAGGGATCTCAGAATGCCAAGCTATCCGTCGTGCGTTCATTGGTCGTCCGGGTTGCGACCCGCTATCTCGGTGCGCTCCACCGATTCCTCTACTCCGCGAGTGGCGGCCGGATCGGCTCACGCATTTGGGGACTCGAGATCCTGTTGCTGACAACCACCGGCCGAAGGTCGGGCCGGGCGCGCACCGTGCCGCTGTGTTCGCTGCGCGAAGGTGAGAGTTTCGTCGTGATCGCGTCTTATGGCGGGCTCGACCGGTCACCGTCGTGGTGGCTGAACCTCCAGCATGAGCCGCGAGCTACCGCGCGAGTCGGCCGGACTACGCACGAGGTCGTGGCGCGCGAAGCGATCGCCGCCGAGCGCGAACGTCTCTGGGAGGAGGCGACCGCGCGGGCGCCCGGATATCTCGACTACCAGCGACGGACCACACGCCGCATCCCGGTCGTGCTACTCGAACCTCCGCGCTGACGCGTTCGCTGAAAGCGGCGGACGTTCGCAGACTCGCCTGGGCCAGTGCTCGGGAATGTCCCTGAACGCTATGAGGCGTCCGGGAGATCTCGGTGAAGGCCGAGGAGCAGCCCGGCGACGATCATGGCGAGCGGGATGAGCCACACAACGACGAACAGCGACCAGAACGCAATCCCCACCGGACCGCCGTTTGTCGCGTGCATCCAGAGTTCGTACCCGGCCACACCGACCACTACGGCGCGGCCGAGCAGATCGACGCTGAGCCGGAGGACTCGCCGTCGGGCCATGCAGCCGGTGTAGCAAATGGGCGCGCCGACCGGCATCGGACGAGACCCCCGATCGCATGGGCCAGTGCTCAGGAATATCCCCCGAGCATGGGCATATCGTTCGACTGATGAACCGCGGCAGGCGTACAGCGTGACGAGGGTTCGTCTCCACTCTGTGATGCGCTTCCGAATCGAGCCGCCGCCGTGGTGGTGGACTCCTCAGTCTGATGGCTGGCGGCAGGCGAACAGTCCGTGGCTCAGGTTGGCGATCAGCGATGAACTAATCCAGATCCGCGGGTTCGGGCTGTTTGGAAGAGCGATGGAGGCGCTCGGTCTGCGGCTGTCTCTCACACCAAGCGACACGCTGATGTGGACGAACTCACTGAGCAGGTTCGCGATCGCGGGGTGGCGCCCGGCGAGGCCCAAGGTCGAGCACATCTGCCTCAGTTCGACCGCGCGAGGTAGGAAGTACACCCTTGCCGTGCGCCTGCCAGAGGGACGCAACGTCGATCAACTGCGGACTGCCCTCAGAGCGGCCGGGGTTAGGGAGTCCTAGAGCGAGAGGGCTCGGCTGCGCCAGAGCACCACTCACTCGAAGATGTCGCGGCCGCCCGAGGCCCTTCCCGGTCCCGGGCGCGCGCCGCAGGCGCCCGCCCCGGCGGGCAACAAGCTCAGCACGGAGGCGCGGAAGACCACGCTCTTCCGCGCCGGAGTTCCCTTCAATCCGAGCGAAGAGCGAAGCTCTTCGCGAGGCCGTCAGTCGCCCCAGTCGAAGTCGCGGGCGCCGCCGTTGCCCCAGAAGCCCGACTCCTCGGCCACGGGCACGGCGTGCTCCGCCGTCGGTGCTTCCGGCAGATCGTCGGACCACGTGACGACGTCCTCGAGGCTCGCCTCGCTGAAGTCCGGCTCGGTGCCGTCCATCGTCTCCTCGATCCGCGCCTGCGCCTCGCTCTTGAACAGCGGATGGTTCTGGAACGGATCCTCGATCTTGTAGTGGTCGATCGGCATCGTGTTGTCGAGCCGCGAGTTCCGCTCCTTCAGGTCGAGGTGCTCGCGAATGACCTGGGCGAAGATCGACGGTGTCTCTACCGGCATAGAAAGGCCTCCCTCAAAGTCGTGCTCGTCCTCGGCGGGATCATAGCTCGGTGCGAGGAGATTTTCCTCTTCGAGAGTGTGAAAAAGTGACGAAGGCAACGAACGGCGACATCTGAGAAGATGGCGCCGTGGCCCGCCGCCTTCGTCTCCGCCCCACCCCCTGGGCGCTCGCCATCGCCGCGTGGGACGTCTGGCGCCGGTTGCCGCCGAAGCAGCGGCGGCAGCTCATGAGCCTCGCGCGAAAGCACGGCCCGGCGGTCGCACGGCGCGTCGTCCAGGCCCAGGCGCGCCGCCGCAAGTAGGAGCGGCTACACGCCCAGCGCAGCGCGGGCGATCCGATCCTGCTCGCGCAGGTGCGCCGTCGGATAGCCCTCGCTCGGGCTCGCCCGCCACGGCCGGCCGACGTAGAGGAGCGGCACGCCCTCCGGCTTCGCCTCCTCGAGCCGGTGCCGGATCGCGCGCCAGGCGCCCATGTTCTGCGGCTCCTCCTGCGCCCAGACGAGCTCGCGCAGGTTCGGATAGCCGTCGAGGAGCGCCTTCGCAGCCCCGACCGGGAACGGGTAGAGCTGTTCCACCCGCGCGACGGCGACGGCGGCATTCGGCCGCTCCTCATGGCCGACGATGTCGTAGTAGATCTTCCCCTGGCAGAGGACGAGCCGCTCGACGCGCTCGCGCTCCGCCGTCGGATCGTCGAGGACGGGACGGAACTCGCCGTCCGCGAGGTCGGCCAGGGTCGATCCCGCCTGCTTCAACCGCAGCAGGCCCTTCGGGGTCATGACGACGAGCGGGCGCGCCGTGGCGTCGAGCGCCTGCCGTCGCAGCAGGTGGAAGTACTGGCCCGACGTCGTGCAGTTGACGATGCGGAGGTTCTCCTGCGCCGCGAGCTGGAGGAAGCGCTCGAGCCGCGCGCTCGAGTGCTCCGGGCCGTTCCCCTCGTAGCCGTGCGGCAGGAGGAGCGTGAGCCGCGTCGACTCCCGCCATTTCGAGAGGCCGGCGGCGATGAACTGGTCGATCACGATCTGCGCACCGTTGACGAAGTCGCCGAACTGCGCCTCCCAGAGCACGAGCGCCTCGGGCGCGGCCGCGGAGTAGCCGTACTCGAAGCCGAGGCAGGCGTACTCGGAGAGCGGCGAGTTGTAGATCTCACACGACGCGCCGGCGCCGTCGAGCTGCTGGAGAGGCACGTACGTCTCGGCCGTGACGACGTCGTGGAGGACGGCGTGCCGATGCGAGAACGTGCCGCGCTCGGTGTCCTGGCCGGTGAGCCGGACCGGGATTCCGTCGACGAGGAGCGACGCGAGCGCGAGCGCCTCCGCCTGTCCCCAGTCCATCCCGCCGTCGGCGAGCGCCTCGCGGCGGCGCTCGAGCTGGCGCCAGAGCTTCGGGTGCGGCGTGAAGCCTTCGGGGACGCGCAGCAGCTGCTCGTTGAGCGAGCGGAGCCGGTCGGCGGCGACTGCCGTGACGACGGCGTCGCCGGTCGTCGCGGGATGCGTCTCGTCACGCGAGTGCGGCTCGGGATGGCCGAAGGTCTCCTTCAGCGCCTCGTGCGCCCGCCGTAGCTCCGCTACGACCTCCTGCTCGAGCTCGTCCGCCTGCTCCTGGGTGAGATCGCCGTCGGCGACGAGCCGCTCCGCGAACTGCTCGCGCACCGTCGGGTGGTCGCCGATGGCGGCAGCGAGCAAGGGCTGGGTGTACGCCGCCTCGTCCTGCTCGTTGTGCCCGTGGCGCCGGTAGCCGACGAGGTCGACGACGACGTCGTGGCCGAAGCGGCGGCGGTACGCGAGCGCGAGCCGGATCGAGGCCAGCGCCGCCTCCGGGTCGTCGGCGTTGACGTGGACGATCGGGATGTCGAACCCCTTCGCGAGGTCGCTCGAGTAGCGGGTCGAGCGGCCGCTCTCCGGGTCGGTCGTGAAGCCGACCTGGTTGTTCGCGATCAGGTGGAGCGTGCCGCCGGTCGAGTAGCCGGCCAGCGCCTGGAGGTTGAGCGTCTCCGCGACGCTGCCCTGCCCCGCGAAGGAGGCGTCGCCGTGGATGAGGACCGGCAGGGCGACGCTCGGATCGTGGTAGCCCTGACGCGAGGAGCGATCGGTCTGCTCGGCGCGCGCCCGTCCCTCGACGACCGGGTCGACCGCCTCGAGGTGGCTCGGGTTCGAGACGAGCGTGACCGTGATCTCGCCGGACTCGGTGGAGCGCGTCCCGGTGGCGCCGAGGTGGTACTTGACGTCGCCGCTGCCGCCTTCCTCGCTCGAGACGACCGCCTCGATCGTCCGCTCGCCCTCGAACTCGCGCAGGATCGTCTCGTAGGGGCGGCCGACGACGTGGGCCAGGACGTTGAGCCGGCCGCGGTGCGCCATCCCGAGCACCACCTCGTGCGCACCGCCGGCGGCGGCGAGCTCGATCGCCTCGTCGAGCATCGGGATCATCACGTCGAGGCCTTCGACCGAGAACTGCTTCTGGCCGAGGAAGGCGCGGCGGAGGTAGCGCTCCATCCCCTCCACCCGGCTGAGGCGGCCGAGGAGTTGCACACGCTCGTCGCGCGCGAGCCGGCGCCGGTAGCGGCCCGACTCGATCGCCTGCCGCAGCCAGACGCGCTCCTCGTGGTCGGAGATGTGCTCGATCTCGTACGCGATCGTCCCGGTGTAGGTCTCGCGCAGACGCGGCAGCGCCTCGGCGAGCGTGTCGCCCTCGACATGGAGGCGGAGGATCGGCGCGGGGATGCGCGCCTGCAGCTCCGGCGTCAGGCTCGGCGTCAGCCGTTCCGGCTCGAGCGCCGGATCCCCCGGCGGCTCCGAGCCGAGCGGATCGAGCCGCGCCGCCAGGTGCCCGTGCATCCTGATCGCCTTGACGAGGGCCATCGCGGCGGCGACGGCGCCGAGCAGCTCGTCGTCCGGCGCGGGAGCAGCGGCGGCCGGCGGCAGAAGCACCGGCGCCCCTGCACGGCCGTTCTCCTCGCGCTGTTCGAGGAGGCGGGCCAGGCCCGGCCGCGCGGCGAGCAGCGCCTCCGGCCTCGACTCGAACAGGTCGCGCCACTCCTCCGAGACCGAGGCCGGGTTGTCGAGGTACTGCTCGAGGAGAAGCGCGGCGTAACCCGTGTTCAGGCCGTCGACGTCTGGGCGTCCCATGTCAGGACTCGTTGTAGCAGCGAGGGTACGGCTACCAGAGCGAGTGACTCGTGACCACCGCGACCGTCAGCCCGAGGAAGAGGGAGGCGGCCGAGATCAGGACCGCGGCGAGCTGGAGCCGCCTGCCGCGACCCGCCATCCCCGCGGCGACGAGGGCGATCGCGAGGGAGGGCAGGATGAGGCGTAGCGGATGCCAGGCGATCCCGGCGAGGCTCGTGAAGATCGCGAGCGCGGACAGGAAGCCGGCCACGGTCTCGGCGGTGCGCCGGTGCGCAGACGCAGCCTCGTACGGCTCGTAGAAGGGCTCGCTCTCGGGGACGACGCTCACCGCCGGTCGATCCTAGCCGCGCGCGCGTACGCGGTCCGCGGCGTGCGGGCATAGGCACGGGCGGGGCCGCCATGTGGGCGCGGGGGCCGCCGGCGCGGGATCCGCCGCAGGCGGCCGGATCCGGACGGCGGCAGATCCGGCGCAACGCGAGCGGCTGCGGCGTCGCCGCGGCCGCGCTGCGGCTGCGCCTTGATCGCGAAGTACACGACCGCGCAGAGATAGACGATGGGGATCTTCAGGATCACCATCAGGAAGACGAGCTCCCAGACCGAGTCCGGCGCCACCGCCGTGAGTGTACCCGCCGTGTAAGGCGGAAACACGGTCGCGTTATGGACTCGCGAGCCGCGGCAATAGCGAAGCGATGGGCCACGACGAGCTTCGCGCGCTGATGGAGCATGCCGACGAGGTCGGCTGCGTCAACCTCTCCGCCTTCACGCAAGTCCTGACGGAGCTCGAGCTCGACGACGAGGACGTGTCCTCGCTCTACGAGCAGCTGGACGAGCGCGGGATCGAGCTCACGGACGACTGCAGCCTCCCCAACGTCGAGGAGACGCGCTTCTCGAACGAGGCCGTGGCGGCGATGACGACCGACTCGCTGCAGCTCTTCCTCAACGAGGCCGGCCGCTATCCGCTGCTGACGGCCGCGGAGGAAGTGGGGCTCGCGAAGCTGATCGAGCGAGGCGACAAGGCGGCCAAGGAGAGGATGATCAACTCGAACCTCCGCCTCGTCGTCTCCATCGCGAAGAAGTACCAGGGGCACGGGCTCTCGCTGCTCGACCTGATCCAGGAGGGGATCATCGGCCTGATCCGGGCGGTCGAGAAGTTCGACTGGCGCCGCGGCTACAAGTTCTCGACCTACGCGACCTGGTGGATCCGGCAGGCCGTGCAGCGCGGCGTGGCGAACAAGTCGCGCACGATCCGGATCCCGGTCCACATCGTCGAGCGCGAGCAGAAGATCGCTCGCGCCGAGCGGGAGCTGACGGTGAAGCTCGGGCGGCCGCCGACGGACGAGGAGGTGGCGAAGACCGCGAAGCTCTCCGCTCAAGCACGTTCGCGAGACGCGCGCAGCGGCGCGGGCGGTCGCGAGCCTCGACAAGCCGCTCGGCGACGAGGGCGACGCCGTCGTTCGGCGACATCGTCGCCACCCATCCCGGCGACGTCGAGGAGGAGGTCGTCGTCGGGCTGAGCGAGAACGCGCTGCGCGACGCGGTCGAGAAGCTGCCCGAGCGCGAGAAGCACGTGATCAAGCTGCGCTACGGGATGAACGGCGACCGCGATCCGATGTCGCTCGAGAAGATCGGGCGCGAGATGGGCCTGACGCGCGAGCGCGTCCGCCAGATCGAGACGCAGGCGCTGGAACGGCTCGCGCGCGAACGCGAGATCGCGGCACTCGCTCCCGTAGAGCTACGCGCGTAGCGCCCGGCGGACGCGGCGAGTCGAACCGGCCACCGCCGCCGGTAGTAACGCGCTCCCATGACTCGGTAGATGCACGGCCACAGGATCGACGGCGACGACTGCCGAGTGCCACGCCGCCGCCAGAGGCGTCGCAGCGCTGCCCCGTCCGAGGCTAACGCCGCATCACGACGGCCAAGAACCGGAGCCTGGACGATCCGCGGTTCGCCATGGATGCCTCTCGAAACGCGCTCTGCGTTTCGTTGCGTACGTGTCCCCGCGGCGCCATGCCAACGTCCCGCAACGCAGTAGCCGCCGAATCATCGACTGGCACGGTATCGCAGCCCGATCTCAGCTGAAGCCTCCGGACTACCGACTGAGCTATGCGGACGCGGCCCAGGCACTCAGCGCCTCGACGACGTAACGGAGCCTGCGCCCCGCCTCCGTCAGGCGGTACTCGACGCGCGGCGGGCGCGTGTCGAGGACGCGGCGCTCGAGGACTCCTGCCGCCTCCAGCTCCTGCAGGCGCGCCGCGAGCGTCCGCGGCGGGATCCCCTCGAGCGTCTGCTTGAACTCGTTGAAGCGGACCGCGCCTCCCTCGGCGGAGGCCCACGACGATCGCGAGCGCCCAGCGCCGCCCGAGCAGGTCCGCCGCGCGGGCGACCTCCTCGGGCAGCGGGGCGCAGGCCCTACACCGCATGGAGACTCGGCTTCGCCTTCGACTCGAGCGCGAGCTCGAGCACCTCGCCGAGCGTCATCACCGGATGGAAGCGCAGCGCCTCGCGCACGTCCTCCGGCACGTCGTCGAGGTCGGCGCGGTTCCGCTCCGGGATGATCAAGTCGGTCAGACCCGCGGCGTGCGCGGCGAGCGCCTTCTGCTTGAGCCCGCCGATCGGGAGCACGCGGCCCTGCAGCGTCACCTCGCCCGTCATCCCGACCGTGTGCTTCACCGGCCGCTCGGTGAGGAGCGACGCGAGCGCGGTCGCCATCGTGATCCCGGCGCTCGGTCCGTCCTTCGGGATCGCTCCGGCCGGCACGTGGACGTGGAAGGAGCGGTGCTCGAAAGCACTCGACTCGACGCCGAGCTCGCCGGCGTGCGACTGGACGTAGGACAGCGCGATCCGCGCGGACTCCTTCATCACGTCGCCGAGCTGGCCGGTGAGGACGAGCTCGCCGCTGCCGTCCATCGAGGTCGCCTCGACGAAGAGGACGTCGCCGCCCGTTCCGGTCACGGCGAGACCGGTCGCGACGCCGGGCACGGCCGTTCGCTCCGCCGCCTCCTGGAAGAACTTCTGGCGGCCGAGCGCGTCGCGCACGACGTCGACGTCGATCGGAACGGGCGCCTCGACAGAGCCGCCGGCGATCCTCGTCGCGGTCTTGCGCAGGATCGTGCCGAGCTCGCGCTCGAGCTGGCGCACGCCGGCCTCGCGGGTGTACTCGGCGACGACGAGCTGGATCACGTCGTCGGAGACCGAGACCTCGTCCTCGCGCAGGCCGTTCCGCTCGACCTGCCGCGGCCACAGGTAGCCGCGCGCGATCGCCGTCTTCTCGTCGACCGTGTAGCCGTCGAAGCGGATGACCTCCATCCGGTCGAGCAGCGGCCCGGGGATCGTGTCCGCGACGTTCGCCGTCGCGATGAAGAAGACCTCGGACAGGTCGAGCTCGACGTCGAGGTAGTGGTCGCGGAACGAATGGTTCTGCGCCGGGTCGAGCACCTCGAGCAGCGCCGCGGACGGGTCGCCGCGCCAGTCGGCGCCGACCTTGTCCACCTCGTCGAGGAGGATGACCGGGTTCATCGTGCCCGCGTCGCGCAGGGCGCGGACGAGCCGCCCCGGCAGCGCGCCGATGTACGTGCGCCGGTGGCCGCGGATCTCGGCCTCGTCGCGGATGCCGCCGAGCGACATGCGCACGAACTCGCGGTTGAGCGCCCGGGCGACCGACTCGCCGATCGACGTCTTGCCCGTGCCGGGCGGCCCGATCAGGGTCAGGATCGCGCCCGCTGCGCTTGTCGTTCGGGATGCCGCGATCCTGCGCGGAGCTTGCGCACCGCCAGGTACTCGACGATCCGGTCCTTGACGTCCTCGAGGCCCGCGTGGTCGGCGTCGAGCACCTCCCGCGCGCCGTGGCGGGTCGAGCGTCTCCTCCGAGCGCTTCGACCACGGCACGGCGATCAGCCAGTCGAGGTAGGTGCGGATCATCGAGGCCTCGCCGCTCGCGTCGCCCATCGTCTCGAGGCGGCGCAGCTCGCGGTCGGCCTGCGCCCGCACGTCGTCGGGCATCCCGGCCTCCTCGATCTTCGCCCGGTACTCGTCGACGACCGAGCCCTCGTCCTCGCCGAGCTCCTTGCGGATCGAGTTCATCTGCTGGCGGAGGAACCACTCGCGCTGCTGCTTCTGCGCGCCGTGCTCGACGTCCTCGCGGATGCGCTGGCGCACCTGCAGCTCCGCCAGCCGCTCGCGCTGGATCGCCAGGGAGAGCTGCAGGCGCTCGACGACGTCGACCGTCTCGAGCAGCTCGACCCGCTGCGCCGAAGGTGATGTCCGGGCGAGTACGCGCACGTGTCGGCGAGCGCGCCCGCCTCGGTGATCGCGCGCAGGAACTCGCGGATCGCGGTCGTCGGCGCCGCGCAGGTCGAGGATCTCCTCGACGACGGCGCGGTACTCGCGCTCGAGCTCGCGCGTCTGGACGGGCGGCGGGTTCTCGTCGGGCCGCTCCTCGACCTCGGCGCGGAGGCGGCCGAGCGGGTCGGTGTGGGCGGCGCCGATGACGCCGCGGTGCAGGCCCTCGAGCGCGACGGCGCGGCCGCCGCCGGGCAGGCGGACGCTGTCGCCGACCTCGGCGACGGTGCCGACCTTCGCGTACTCGCTCTCGTGGCGCGGCACGAGCAGGACGCGGGCCTCGTCGCCGACGTCGACGGTCAGCGTGACGTTCATGCCCGGGAAGACGACGGTGTCCTCCAAAGGGACGAGCAGCAGTTCGGTCAAGGCTTCTTCACGCTCCATGCGGTGTAGTAGGTATCGAAATTGTAGCGCCTGTAGGCAGCTACGCGGCGTCGTCCTCGAGGCCGGCAGCCTCGAGCGCGGCCTCGAGATGCGGGATGCTCCTCGACGCGCACGACGCGCCCTCGCGCATGTAGACGATCGCGGCCCAGCGGCCGAGCAGGTACGAGCGGCGGCTCTGGAGCGGGCGCTCGTCCGTCGGGTCGACCTCGATCCGCGAGAAGCGCATGCTGACGACGACGCGATCCGCGAGCCCGATCGCGCGGTCGACGACGACGTGGTAGTCCTCGGCGACGCGTTCCGCGAGCACCTCGAGGACGCGCTCGCGGCTGACGAGGATCGCCTCCTCGCCCGCGGCCACCCACTCGACGTCGGGATCGAGCATCGCTCCCGAGCGCCTCGAGGTCGCCGGCGACGAAGGCGCGGTAGCCGCGCAGCAGGACCTCGGCGCTCTCGTGGCTCATGCCGGTGAGTCTAGGCGGCTACACTGGTCGTCCCAGGGGCCCATAGCTCAGCTGGGAGAGCGTCGCGCTGGCAGCGCGAAGGTCGCCGGTTCGAGCCCGGCTGGGTCCATTCCGTCGGGCTCTACGCCGCGGTAGGGTCGCGCTGATGGGCGAGCAGCTCGAACGGCGGCTTGGCCGCCGTGATGTTCACGGACATGGCCGGCTACACGGCGCTGATGCAGGCGGACGAGAGGCGGGCCGTCGAGAAGCGTGACCTGTACGTGGCCGGTCTCGACCGCGCGCACGAGGCGGCCGGGGGCACGATCGTGCAGCGGCTCGGCGACGGCAGCCTCTCGATGTTCCCGAGCGCGCTCGCCGCCGTCCAGGCGGCCGTGGCGATGCAGCGCGAGCTCGGCTCCGGCAGACGTTCCGGTGCGGATCGGGATCCACGTCGGCGACGTCGTCGTGGAGCCCGAGCGGCTGACCGGCGACACCGTCAACGTCGCCGCGCGGGTCGAGTCGTTCGCCGTCCCCGGCTCGGTCTTCCTGTCCGACACGGCCTACGAGCAGATCAAGAACCAGCACGAGTTCGAGCTGGCTCCGCTCGGCTCGTTCCGGCTCAAGAACGTGGGCCGACCGTTCGATCTCTACGCGATCGCGGGCGCCGGCCTCGTCGTCCCCGACCGATCGACGCTCGAGGGGAAGGGCGAGGCCCTCGTCGCGCTGCGCGCCGCGCTGCCGCAGCCCGAGCAGCGGACCTCCTCGGCCGCGATCGCGAGCTGGCGGAGCTCGCCGACCTCGTGCATGGGCACCGGGTGGTGACGATCACAGGCCCGGGCGGCGTGGGCAAGACGCGCCTGGTGACGGAGCTCGGCCACCGGCTCCAGCCGGAGTTCCCCGACGGCGTGGCGTTCGTCAGCTTCGCCGACGTGCTGGAGGCTGCCGAGCTCCTCCCCGCCCTCGCCGCCGCGCTCGACGTGAAGGAGGCGGAGGAGCGCTCCGTCCGCGACGGCATCGTCGCGCTGCTCGCCGAGCGGCAGGTGCTGCTCGTGCTCGACAACCTCGAGCAGATCGTCGCGGCGGCCCCCGACGTGGCGGAGCTCGCCCGCTACTGCCCCGGGTTGCGGCTGGTGATCACGAGCCGGATTCCGCTTCGGATCGCGGCGGAGCACCTCTACACGGTCGATCCGCTCACGGCCGACGACGCCGTCGCGCTCTTCACGGCGCGTGCGGAAGCCGTGAGCCTCGAGATCCACCTCGCGGAGCACCCGGACGCCGTGGCCGAGATCTGCCGCCGGCTCGACGGGCTGCCGCTCGCCCTCGAGCTGGCAGCCGCGCGCTGCGGCTGCTCGGGCCGGAGGGCCTGCGCGACCGGCTCGATCGCGCGCTCGAGCTGCTCACGAGCGGCGCCCGCGACAGCCACGAGCGGCAGCAGACGCTCCGGGCGACGATCGACTGGAGCTACTCCCTGCTCGACGACGCGGAGCAGCTCGTCTTCCGCCGCCTTGCCGTCTTCGCCGGCGGATGCACGCTCGCGGACGCCGAGGCGGTGGCCGGCGAGGGAACGGTCGACGAGCTCGAGTCGCTCGTCGACGCCGCCCTCGTGCAGGCGAACGGCCGCCTGCGGATGCTCCAGACGATCTCGGACTTCGCGCGCGAGCAGCTCGAGGGCTCGGGCGAGGCCGACGAGGTGGCCGCGCGCCACGCGCTCCGCTACGCAGCCGTCGCGCGCGAGATTCGCGACGCAACCGAGGGCACGGAGCAGCTCGCCGCCCTCGAGCGGGGAATCCACGAGGAGGAGAACCTCCAGACGGCGCTCGACACGCTGCTCGCTCGGGCGCAGGCGGGCGACGCGGACGCGCTCCAGCGCGGCCTCGAGATCTCCGGCGACCTCTGGATGTACTGGCACATCCGGGGGAAGAACGTCACGGCGCAGGAGTACGCCAGCGCGTTCCTCGCCGCCGACCGAAGCGGCGCTCCGAGCGCGGGAAGAGCGGCGGCTCTGCTCACCGCCGCCCTAGGCTCGTGGATGACGGGCCGGATCGAGCGCGCCGCGGAGGAGTGGCGCGAGGCGACCGCCGTCGCCGAGGCGGTCGACGCTCGACGCGAGCGATGCATCGCCGCGATCTGTACGAGCACGCTCGGCCTGTACGGCGGAGACGTCGACGCCGCGCTCGGCTCCGCGAGCGCCGGCATCGAGCAGAGCCGGGCGCAAGGCTTCGACTGGCTGGTCGGGATCGGCCTCGACTTCGAGGGCATGCTCCACGCACAGGCGGGCGACGAGCAGACGGCGCGGGCGTGCTTCGCGGAGGCGCTCGACATCCAGCAGCGGCTCGGCGACCGGGAAGGACGCGGCATGTCCCTCGGCGGCCTCGCCTCCCTCGCCGCGGGGCACGGCGATGTGTCAGAGGCGCTCGAGCTCTACCGCCAGTCGCTCGCGGCCTTCGAGGAGGTCGGAGACCGCGGCGAAGAGGCCCGGATTCTCTCCGAGATGGCCTGGACGTGCCTCGCCGCAGGCGACACCGAGCTCGCCCGCAGCTACTTCTTCGAGTCGGTGCACGCCCACACCGATATCGCCAGCGTGCGCGGCGTCGGCGTCTCGCTCGTCGGGCTGGCGGCGGCCGAGACCGTCGACGGCCGCCCCGGGCGAGCCGCGCAGATCGCCGCGGCGGCAGAGGTGCTCGCGCAGGAGGAAGGGATCGTCGTCGTCTACTCGGAAGAGACCCCGGGCCGCGAGCTCGTCGAGCAGGCCCGCGCGGCGCTCTCTGCGGAGGAGCTGGCGCACGCCAGCGAGACCGGCCGGGGGCTGACCGTCGCGCAGGCCCTCGAGCTGGCGCGCGGGAACACCGCGTAGGCGGTGCCTGCTCAGCCACGCGACTCCGACCGCGGGGCCGGAGTCGCTTCGAGCCGTGCCGGTGTCCTACCGGACGGTGAGCTTGAGGTAGTTGTCGTCGACGGCCTGGCCGACCATCATGATCACGTAGTGGCCGCGGCCGAGCACGAGCGACTTGCCGACGCGCACGTACTGCATTCCCGACTTCGAGGCGATCTTGAGCGTGTTCTCGTCGAGGTCGCGCAGGCTGATCGGCCCGGCGACGGAGGCGGTCTTCGTGATCTTGCCGTTGATCGAGAACCAGTGGCAGCCGGGGTCGTGCATCACGACGTTCAGGGTCTTCGGCGTCGCGTGATGTGACGTCGCGGCGAGGGCCTGGCCGCCGGCGAGGCTGCATGCGGCGACGACGAGCGAGACGGCGAGGATCTTCATTGCGACTCCTTGAGGTCGGGAAGCGAGCTGTTCCGGCGATCGTGCCGGGCGGGGAGGCGAGCGGAATCCGCAAACCGCCCAGACTCCGGTAAGGGTTTTCCCGCGGACGGTTGGCTCATCCGCGAGAATCGGAGCGTGTTCGAGATCGGAGCGAGCCTCCGCGAGGCGCGGATCAAACGCGGCCTCTCGTCTGCGGACGTCCAGAAGGCGATCCGGATCCGCGATCGCTACCTGCAGGCGATCGAGGAGGAGCGCTGGGAGCTCCTCCCGGGCGACGCCTACGTCAAGGGCTTCCTCCGCACGTACGCGGACTTCCTCGACCTCGACGCGCAGCTGTACATCGACGAGTACAACAGCCGGTTCGCGGCGCACGACGAGCAGCCGCTCTCACCGCAGCCACTCGCGCGAACGGAGTCGGCGCGCCGTCACGCCGGACTCCTGCGGCCGCTCGCCGCGGTCGCCGTGGTGCTGGCCGTCATAGCGGCCGTGGTCGTCTGGCAGCTCGAGCGGCCGTCGAAGTCGACGCAGCCGCCGACCACGTCGACGCAGACCACTACCGGCACCTCGACGACGCAGCACAGGAAGCACAAGAAGCCGAAGCCGCCCGTCACCGCCCTCCCGACGCGCGCCGTGCTCGTCGCCGCGCGCGGCGACGTGTGGCTCGAGCTCCGCACCGGAAGCGCGAGCGGCCCCGTGATCTACGAGGCCACGCTCGCGCAGGGACAGTCGCTGCCGGTGCGGCTGGAGAGCGGGCCCGTCTGGCTCGACATGGGCGCTCCGTGGAACCTCGACGTCCACATGGGCGGCAAGCTCGTCTCGGGGCTGCCGACGAAGATCGGCAGCGTCCTCCTCACCCGCCGCGGCCTCAAGCCCTCGTAGCCACCTCAGCAGCCGGCGTCGTAGAGCAGCGACTGGCTGGCGAGATCGGATGCCGAAGGCGGCGACGACTGCGTGTCGAGGAGCACGACGCCCTCGCGGATCGGAACCGCGTCGACGATGTAGTCGCTGGCGGCCGGAGGCCGCTCGACCGTGATCCCGAGGGAGGCGAGCACCGGCTGCGCCTGCGCGTAGGTCTTGCCGACCAGCCCGCTGCAATGCAGGCTCTCGCCGGGCGCGAAGGCGCTGTTGCTCGACTCGTAGTCCTCTCCCGGCTTGGCCGGGCGACCGAGGGTGATGTAGCCGGAGCCGGTGAAGTCGCGCGGGATCTTGACCCCGATCGGGCACTCACCCGGGCCTCCGCCGCCGGTCACGCACGTGCCGCCGGTCAGCGCGTCGATCTCCGGCCCGTTGGACGGCTCGCTGATCTCGACAACAGTGCCGACAGCGCTCGGCGACGCGGCCACGAGGGTGACCTGGATGTCGAGGCCTGCCTGGCGGAACGCTGCGTCGAGGGACGCCTGCGCGGCGAACGGGTCGGTCACGCGCGCGATGATGTAGCCGCTGTCGGGCCCGGCCTTCGGGTAGTGGAAGGAGACGCCGGCGGCCTGCACCGCGGGCGCCGAGCGCAGGACGAAGATCAGCACCGCGGCGAGCGCGGCAGCGGCGAGCCCGAGCGACGCCGGGACGGCCACGCGAAGCCGCAGCCGCGGCGAGCGGGTCCCGGTGCGCGGACCGGCGAGCACGGCGGCGAGGATCGCCTCCTGCCGCGACGCGGCGAAGACCTCGTCCACGCGGACGGCGTCCGGATGGCGCAAGAGGGAAAAGAGGCGGTGGAGTTGCGGGTTCATGTGGTCTCCTCTCTTGCGAGACGGGGCTGGGCGCCCTGTCCCACGCTGGTGGCGAGGTCGTCGCCGAGCGCGGCACGCAGGCGGCTTCGGGCTCGATGGAGGCGCGCAGCGAACGCGACACGCGAGCAGCCGAGCGCGCGGGCGGCCTCTCGTTCGCTCAAGCCCTCCCAGGCGATCAGAAGGAGGGCCTCCTGCTGGGGGCGTGGGAGATCGCGAACGGCCGCCGCGAGCTTCAGCGCGACGGCGTCGTCCGCTTCGCCGGGCGAATTGACGCGCACGGCCGCTGCCATCCGCTCTGCGAGCGACGCCTGACGAGCGCGGGAGCGGCGCGCGTTGGCGAGCGTCCGGCGGGCGACGCCGAGCAGCCATGGCAGCTCGTCGCGCGGGACGTCGTCGAGCCGCCGCCACACGACCTCGAAGGTCGCCGTGAGCGCATCCTCGGCGAGATCGCGGTCGGCGCGGGCGAGCAGGTACGCCGCGACGCGGTCGAAGTGCCGGCCGTAGAGCCGCTCGAACCTCTCCCGGTCGCCCATGTCGGGGAAGTGTCCGGCAGCTGCCGATTTGTTGCGGTCCCTAGACGGCGGCCGCGTCGAGGTCGACCGCCGGGACGTCACTCCACAGCTCCTCGAGCCGGTAGTACGCGCGCGCCTCCGGCGTGAAGACGTGGAGGACGACGTCGAGGTAGTCGGCCACGACCCACGTCCCCTCGCGCGCCCCGTCGACGCTCTGCGGCAGCAGTCGCGCCTCCTGCTTCAGCCGCGTGTGCACCTCGTCCCAGATCGCCGCCGTCTGGCGCGGGTTGCGCCCGGTCGCGACCACGAAGTAGTCGGTGAACGAGCACCCGGGTCGCATGTCGAGGATCACGACGTCCTCCGCCAGCTTCTCGAGCGCGAGAGCGGCGATGCGGCGAGCCTGTTCGAGAGAGGTCAGGTCTGAGTGTCCTCGGCGTGCGATCGGGCTCCAGTGTATCCGCCGCTCACGGACGGTAGAGCCCGCGCTCATCGATCACGCGCGCGACCGCGGACGGGACGAGCCCGCCGAGCGGATTCCCGGCGGACGCCAGCGCCCGGACGTCCGTCGACGCAGCCGGGTTCGGCTCGATCTCGAAGAAGAGCACGCGTTCCCGGCGGGCCAGCCGCGCGAGCACCTCGTCGAGCTCGTCGCGTGGGAAGCCCGGGCGTGTGGCGACGGCGAGACGCGTCCGCTCGAGCACCTCGTCCGGCTCGGCCCAGTCGAGGAAGCCCCTGAACTCGTCGGCCCCCACGACGAAGACCGGATCCTCGAACACCTCGGCTCGCAGCAGCTCGACCGTCCGCGGATGCGGGTCGAGGCGGACGTCGTCGGCCGGGAACGCCGCCCGGGCGAGCGCGAGCCGGTCCTCGGCCGTGGCGTGAACGGCTCGATGCGCGGGGTGCTCGCTGACGAGGACGACGAGCCGCTCGACCGCGAAGCGCGCTCGGGCGGCGTCGGCCACCGCGACGTGACCGAGATGTGGCGGGTCGAACGCCCCGCCGTACAGGACCGTCACTCCCACTCGAGCAGCTCCTCCCCCACCTCGACCTCGTCGCCCTCGCGGGCGCCTGCAGCACGCAGGATCGCCTCGAGCTCAGCCTCGGCCGGCGGCTTTCCCGTGACGCGAAAGCCCCGCTCGGTGCGGAAGACACGGAAGGAGCGCCGCGTCGGCTGCGGCCGGTAGACGAGGAAGTCGACCATCGACTCGCTCGGCTCGGCGGCGGGCTCTTCCGCCGGAGGCACGAGCTCGAACAGCGTCCCGCGGAGCTCGTCGAGCCCGGCGCCGGTCGCCGCGGAGACGCGGAGGACGCGCAGGATCCGCTCGTTCTCGACGGCGAAAGACGGGGGCTCGGGACGAAGGTCGATCTTGTTCAGCACGACGAGCTGCGGCCGCTCGTCGAGGCCGGCGCCGTAGGCGGCGAGCTCGGCGTCGATCGTCCGCCAGCGCTCGTCCGCGTCGTCCTCGGCCGAGTCGATCACGTGGACGAGCAGCCGCGCCCGCTCGAGGTGGGCGAGGAACTCGTGGCCGAGGCCGACGCCCTCGCTCGCTCCCTCGATCAGACCCGGAACGTCGGCGACGACGAGCTGGCGCCCGTCCGCCGCCTCCACGGTCCCGAGCACCGGCGAGAGCGTCGTGAACGGGTACTCCGCGACCTTCGGGCGCGCGTTCGAGATCCGCGTCAGGAGCGAGGACTTGCCGGCGTTCGGGAGCCCGACGAGCGCGGCGTCTGCGAGCAGCTTGAGGCGAAGCTCGATCTCCCGCTCCTCGCCGGGCAGGCCGATCTCCGCGAAGCGCGGCGTCTGGCGCCTCGGGCCGGCGAAGTGCTTGTTGCCGCGCCCCGCGATTCCTCCCGCAGCGACGACGACGCGCGCCCCCTCGTGTGCGAGGTCGGCGACGAGCTCGTCGCCGGAGAAGACCTGCGTCCCGATCGGCACGGCGAGGACGGCGTCCTCCCCGCGCGCTCCGTTCGAGAGGCGGCCTCCGCCGCCGCCGCCGCGGCCGGCCTGAAGCTTCTGATTGGGGCGGACCCCGGAGAGGTCGCGACGCCTCAGGTCGGCCACGAGGACGACGTCGCCGCCGTCGCCGCCGTCGCCGCCGTCGGGCCCGCCGCGCGGCACGTACTTCTCGCGCCGGAAGTGGATCGAGCCGTCGCCCCCGCGGCCTGCGACGGCCGTCAGTCTCGCGCGGTCGTGGAACACAGCGCAACGGTAGTCGCGAGCAACAGACCGCTACGTGGTGGAGGTCGACGGCCGCGACCGACATGGCGGGCGCGCACGCGCCCACGAAGCGGGCGCCTGCTAGCCCGCAGCGGGCGAAGCGGGCTCAACGCTGATGAAGCGGCGCTCGCCGCTCGTCCGGAAGGCGACCTTGCCGTCGCGCTTCGCGAAGATCGTGTCGTCCTTGCCGATCCCGGCGCCGGGGCCTGGGCGGAAACGGGTGCCGCGCTGGCGGACGAGGATCATCCCCGACGTCACGTCCTGGCCGGCGAACAGCTTCACGCCGAGCATCTTCGGGTTCGAGTCGCGGCCGTTCCGCGACGAGCCGAGTCCCTTCTTGTGTGCCATTACTTCGCCTCCAATGCCGACTCGAGCGCTGCGAGCGCGCCCTTGCGCGCCTTGCCGGAGCGCTCGTGCTCGAGCGCCGCTTCGAGCTCCTTCTTGCTCCAGCCTGTGGCTGCTTCGGTGAGCTGCGCGATCGTCATCGACGCGTAGCCCTCCGGGAGCCCGGCCTCGGCCTTCGCAGGAGCGGCCTTCTTCGGAGCGACAGCCTTCTCCGCCTTCGGCTTCTCGGCCGCGGCCTTCGCGGACGCCCGCTTGGCGCCGATCGACTCGATCTCGATCCGCGTCAGCCGGCTGCGGTGGCCGTTGTGCCTCTTGTAGCCGGTGCGCTTGCGGTACTTGCCGATCCGGATCTTCTCGCCGAGCTCATGGCCGACGACGCGCGCGGTGACCGTGGTCGACGGCGCGAGATCCGGCTTTCCGTTCCCACCCACGAGCAGGACGCGTGGCTGGAGAGTCTTGCCCTCGTCGACCTTGAGACGGTCGACGAGCAGCCGCTCGCCCTCCTGGACGCGGTACTGCTTGCCGCCGAGACTGATGATCGCGTAGCCGCTCATAGCGTGGAAACGCGGGCCGTGCGCCCGCGGGTGGGCAGTGTAGCTAACGCCCCGAATCGATTTCGTCGAGCCATTCGGACATCGGCACGTACTCGAACTCGCCGTTGACGGAGGACGGCTCCTCCTCCTGGCGCTCCGCCGTTCCGGCCGGCTCCTCGTCGGGCTGCTCCGCCGTCTCGGCCGGCTCGGCGCCGTTCTGCGCGGCGGTCGCCGGCTTCTTGCGCCGCCGGCCGCCGCGAGAGCCACGCCGCGTCTTCTTCTTCGGCGTCGCCGCCTCGTCGGCCCCTGCAGTCTCCTCCGCGTCGGCCGCGGGCTCGGCGGCGGGCAACTCTGCCGTCGGCGCGGGCTCCTCGACCTGCTCGACCGTGCCCTTCGCGGCCCAGATCCTCGCGCGGGACGTGGATCGTGACCGCGCGTGGAGACTCGGGCGCCTCCTCTGAAGCTGCGGGCGCCTCGAGCTCCTCCTCGGCCGCCGCTTCCGGCGACGTCGGCTTCTTCTTGCGCCGCCGGCCGCCGCGCGAGCCGCGCCGCGTCTTCTTCTTCGGCGTCGTCGCACCCTCGGCTTCCGCGTCGGTCTCCGACTCGACCTCGGTCTCCGACTCGGGCTCGGTCTCCGACTCGGGCTCGGGCACGACCTCGGCCTCCATCTCGCGTTCGGCCGCGGCCGGCTCGGGCTCCTCGGCGGGCTGCCCGGTCTCGACCGCCGGGGTTGCCTTCTGCTTCGGTCCGGCGGCGCCCTTGCGCGCGGGCGGCTTGCGTGTGGGCTTCTCCGCCTCCCCCTCGGCCGTCAACGGCTCCGGAGCCGCCTTTGCCGCACGCAGGGGCACGGCGTAGGCGCGACCGTCGAGCACGCGCTCGATCCGCACCTTGAGGCGCTTGCCGACGAGCGTCGCGGCGTCGGCGACGACGACCTCGAGGCCGTCGAGCCTCCCGACCGCCGCTGCGGCATCGTGGCGGTCGACCTCGACGAGCTCGAGCATCGGCTCCGAGCCCTCCTCGACGGGCGCGGCCGGAGCGAGGTCGGTGAGCTTGCCTTCGGACAGGACGACGAAGTGGTCGAGGTGCGTCTGCGGCTTCCCTTCGAGGAAGAAGCGCTTCTTCGTCAGCGCCTCGAGCTCCACCAGCCTGATCGCCCCGGGACCGACGAGCGCGCTCGCGATCCCGTCCGCCAGCTCCACCCTGAACGCCTGCGACCGCGAGCTCGCCGCGAGCGCGCGCAACCGCCGCTCGACGTCGATCGCGGCCGAGGCCTCGGAGTAGACGATCCCGTCGCCGCCGCACGTCGGACATTTGCGCGTCATCACCTCGCGCGGGCCGTTCGTCACGTTCTGCCGAGTCATCTCGACGAGGCCGAGCGGGGAGATCTCGACGACGTACGTCTTCGTCCGGTCGCGCTCGAGCTCGGTCCGCAGCGCCTCCTCGACCGCCGCCCGGTTCTTCGGGTTCGCCATGTCGATGAAGTCGATGACGATGATCCCGCCGATGTCGCGCAGCCGCAGCTGGCGGACGACCTCCTTCACGGCCTCGAGGTTGTTCTTCGTGATCGTGTCCTCGAGCCGGCCGGCGGCGTTCTTGCCGCGGGAGCCGACGTAGCGGCCCGTGTTGACGTCGATGACCGTGAACGCCTCCGCGTAGTCGAAGACGAGGTAGCCGCCGGAGGGGAGATCGACGCGACGGCTCAAGGTCGAGCGGATCTCCTGCTCGACGCCGAACGCCTCCATCAGGGGCGCGTTCTCCTTGTAGCGGACGACGCGCTCGGCCATGTGCGGCGACGTCTTCTTCAGGTAGCCGACGATCCGCCGGTACGTGCGCTCGTCGTCGATGTACGCCTTCTCGAAGTCGCCGGTGAAGAGGTCGCGGACGACGCGCAGCGGCAGCTCCGCCTCCTGGTAGACGAGCTCCGGCGCCTTCACGTTCTTCGCCCGCGCCTGGATCGAGCGCCAGAGCCGCTGCAGGAAGACGAGGTCGCGCTCGATGTCCTCCTCGGACGCGCCCTCGGCGGCCGTGCGGACGATGACGCCGCCCTCCTTCACGTCGAGGCGCTTGAGGATGTCCTTGAGGCGGTTGCGCTCGTCGTCGTCGAGCCGCCGGGAGACGCCGAGCCCCTCGCCCTGCGGGACGAGGACGACGAAGCGGCCGGGGAGGGAGATCTGCGTCGTCAGCCGCGCCCCTTTCGTCTTCATCGGGTCCTTGACCGCCTGTACGAGGATCGTCTGACCGCGCTTGATCAGGTCCTGGATCTTGCGCCCGTGGCCCTTCTCGAGCTCGGGGCCGACGATCTCGTCGACGTAGAGGAAGCCGTTCTTCTCGAGGCCGATCTCGACGAAGGCGGCCTCCATCCCGGGCAGCACGTTGTCGACGCTGCCGAGGTAGATGTTGCCGGCGATCGAACGGCGCTCCGGACGCTCGAGGTAGACCTCGGCGACGCGGCCGTCTTCGAGCACCGCGACACGGCGCTCGCCGACGTCGACGGAGACGAGCAGCTCGCGCTTCGCCGCGGGCAGCGGCGCCCGCCGCTGAGGCTCGCGCCGGCGCCGGGTCGACTGGTCGCGGCGGCGCTCCTGCCGCTGCGAGAGCTCTCGCCCGCCGGCTGCAGGCGTCGTCGGCTTCGCCGGCGACGCGCGGCCAGAAGAGCGGGGCTGCTTCGCCCCTTCCTTGCGGCTTTCTGGTGTGCTCGCGGCTGCGGCCGCGGTGCCGGTCTTCTTGCGTCCCCGCCCGCCGCGGCTGCCGCGGCGGCGCTTCGGCTTCGTGGGATCGCTCGGTTGGGGTCCGGCCGCCTCGGCGGCCGGTTCGATCAGGTGGGGCTCAGTGAGGTCGGGCTGGGGCCTCGCCTCGAGCCCGCGCGCGTCATCCGCGCGCCGGTCTTCGGAAGGCTGCTTCCGGATACGGAACCAGGGCAAGTACAAACTCCTTCGTAGGGGCGCGCGTCGGCTACTCCGAGAGGAGTGCGCGCGCGCTCGTTGGGGGTGAAAAGACTCATCGTCTGCTGCCCAGGGTAGCAATGCCCCCTGCCGGCGCCCGAATGCCGTCCGGTCCTGGTCCTACGATCCTGCCCATTCACGACCGGGAGGCAAACGGTGGCGGCTAAACGCGAGGCCGAAGAGCTCCTGCTGATCGAGGAGGCTGACGCGTGGTTCGAGTACCTGGAGGCGACACGTAGCCAATCCGAGAGCCGCTACCACGAGATCGAGCCGTGGGCCTGGGCCCGCCTCACGCAGCGCCTGCGGGCGATCAAGGCGCGGCGCGCTCGACTGCGGGCCGCCGCGGCCTAGTGGTGTGGCCGGTAACGTTGCCCGGTTCCTGGGTCGCGAGCACCAAGCGATGCAAGGACGCAGGGCGCACCGATAGTTGCACTATCGGCGCGCCCGAGGACGCCGCAGCGCGCCGCGTGATCGCGGGCCAGGGACCCGGCGAACGTTGCCGGTTACATCACTCGCCGCCGGCTCGAAGCGGCGCCGGGCAGCCTCCCCGACGCCTCGCGTGCCCACGTAGGCGACGACGCCCTGCACGGCCCAGCCGGCGAGGGGCAGCACGGCGAGCAGCTCGCGCGCGACGGCGCGCAGGCCGAAGCCGGCTCCGAGCGTCGCGGCGAGCTCGGGCAGCCGCTCCCTGGTGCCGTCCTCGCCGTACGCCTGGGCGAGGCGGAGCACGAGCCGCAGCTGGTTGAGCGCCAGCACCGGCAGGTCGGCACCGGGAATCCAGACCGCCGCCGCCACGAGGGCGTTCTGGCGTGCGCAGGAGGCGATCAGCCGCTCGCAGACCGCCTCGCGCAGGAACGGAACGCGAGCTGCGAGCGGGGCGGCGTCCTCGTCGAGCCGCGCCGCGATCGTCCGCGCGATCGCGCCGAGCGGCAAGCCGTGGCCCGTCTCGAGGCGCACCACGGCGGTCGCGGGCACGTACGGGATCGGCCGGAGGCCGGAGCCGGCCGCAACCACGACGGCAGGGATCCGGCCGCGACGCGCACGCCTCAGGAGCGTCTCGTCCTGCTCGCCGGGGATCCCCGCGAGCGCGTGGACGTAGACGGCGGCGCCTGCGGGCTCGCCGAGGCCCACGGCCGCCGGCTCGGCGCCCCCGCGCCGGAGCTCCCGCAGCAGGACGTCCGCGAGCTCGCTCGCCCCGCCGATCGCGAGCACGTGCTTGCGGCGCGACGACGTCTCGATCTCGCGCAGCAGCTTCCACAGCCCGCCGGGCGAGACGGGCAAGCCCGCCACTAGCGTCTGCGCGCGTAGCGCGACGCCCGGCCGCGCGCGTGGATCGCGAGCAGGACGCCCATCGCGGCGAGGTTCGCGATCAGCGACGAGCCGCCGACGCTGACGAAGGGGAGCGGGATCCCCGTGATCGGCGCGATCCCCATCGTCATGCCCACGTTGACGAACGTCTGGAACAGGAGCGCGACGACGATTCCGCCGGCGACGACCGCCGAGAAAAGATCCCGTGCGACGGTGATCACGCGGAGCCCTCGCCAGAGGACGAGCAGGTAGAGAGCGAGCAGGAGCGCGGCGCCGAGGAAGCCGCGCTGCTCCGCGAAGCCGGCGAAGACGAAGTCGGTCTGGCTCTCGGGCAGGAAGTCGAAGCGGACCTGGGTGGCGCCGTTGGGGCCGCGCCCCCGCAGCTCGCCGGACCCGACGGCGGCGATCGACTGCTCGACGTTGTAGCGGGCCGAGACCGGGCACGTCGAGGGATGCGTGAAGCACGTCAGGCGCTGCTGCTGGTAGCCCTTGAGGACGTTGACGCCGGCGGCGGGCCCGGCCCAGAGGACGCAGACGACGATCAGCACGGTCGCTCCTCCGAGCGCGGCCAGGTGCCGCCAGGGAGCCCCGGCGACGAACAGCATCGCCCCGAGCGCGGCGAGATAGACCAGCGCGGTGCCGAGGTCGGGCTGCGCGAAGACGAGCACGACGGGCAGGAGCCCCCAGGCGACGACCTTGAGCGTCGTCCCCCACGCGCCGACGAGACGCTCCCGCTCGGCGATCATCCCGGCCAGCGCGAGGACGAAGAGCAGCTTGCCGAACTCGGACGGCTGGAAGGTGAAGAAGCCGAGGCTGATCCAGCGGGTCGAGCCTCGGGCCGCGTGCCCGACGAGCAGGACGCCGGCGATCACGATGGCCGTGCCGAAGAACAGCGCCCGCCAGTAGCGCCGGTAGAGATCCGGATCGACGAGCGCCGCGACGACGAGCACGACGGCGCCCACGCACGCGTAGAGGATCTGCCGGTTCAGGTAGTAGGTCGGATCGTGGGGAACGATGAACTTCGTCACGCCGGCCACACCCCAGAGGCCCACGGCCACGAGCGCCGCCACGCCCGTGAGCAGGACCCAGTCGAACGACCGGACGACCGTGAGCAGCCGCGGCGCCTCGCGCTCGCGCAGTCCTGCCCGCTGGGATCCCGCGTACTCGAGCATCAGTCGGAGTGGATCCGGCCCAGTGGCTTGGGGGATACGTGGAAGAACTTCGCGAACACGCGCTCGGCCGCCGGCGCCGCTGCCGCCCCGCCCTCGCCGCCGTTCTCGATCACGGCGCAGACGACGAGCTCGGGCGTCGGCGAGACCGGACCGTAGCCGCACCACCACGACTGGTCCGCCTCGCCGGTGAAGCCGGGCAGCGTGACGGTCTTCTGCGCGGTTCCGGTCTTGCCCGCGATCGACACCGGGAAGTTCCCGAAGACGCCGTACGACGTGCCGTAGGACTCGTGCGTCCCCTCGTAGAGCCCCAGCTGGACCGCCCTGAGGTACGCGGAGTCGAGGCCGCGAATCGGTGTCGGCGCGGGTGGTGCGGCGGTGGGAACGAGCGTCCCGTTCGGGTTCTCGACGTCCATGAGCACGTGCGGCGTGACGAGCTTGCCGCCGTTGGCGATCGCGGCGAAGAGCCGGGCCATCTGGACCGGCGTCACGAGCAGGTCGCCCTGGCCGATCGCGAGCTGGATCGAGTCGCCGGGCTTCCAGAGCTGGTCGACGCGCCAGTTGAGATCGTTCTGGCGCGTGTACTGCCGCTTCTTCCAGGCGATCGTCGGCAGGATCCCGCTCGCCTCGGCGCCGGCACCGACGCCGGTCGCCTGCCCGAAGCCGAAGCGCCGTGCCCAGTACTGCAGCGGCTGGCCGCGATCGGCCGGGAGCTCGTAGAACGTGTTGCCGACCCGGTAGAAGTAGGTGTCGCAGGAGTAGGCGAGTGCGGTCGGCAGATCCATCGCCTGGTTCACGTACGGATCCCAGTTGTGGAACACGTGGTGCGACGTGTCCTCGGGAGCCCGGTACGTCCCCGTGCAGGACAGGTACTTGTACGGGTTGAGGATGTGCGCCTGCATCGCGGCGATCGCCGTCAGCGGCTTGAAGCTCGAGCCCGGCGGGTACTCGCCGTCGACGGCCCGGTCGAGCAGCGGGTAGTTCTTGGCGAGAGCGGTCTGGGGGGTCAGACCCTCCTCCCGCAACCTCTTCTCGGACACGCGTCCGGAGAAGACCGACGGGTCGTACGTCGGCGCCGACGCGAGCGCGAGGATCGAGCCGTCCTGCGCGTTCATGGCCACGATCGCGCCTCCGTCCGCGTACCACTGGTGATTCGCCTGTGCCAGCTGGATCCCGTACTGGAGCGCGTTCTCGGCCGCGAGCTGGAGACCGGTGTCGATCGTCAGGCGGACGGTGTCTCCCGACTGTGGCTGCGTCACGACCGTCCGGCTCCCCTGCGGCCGTCCGAGGGAGTCCACTCGCACCCGGGCCGAGCCCGGAACGCCGAAGAGGTACCTGTTGTACGAGGCCTCCACGCCCGACTGGCCGATCTCGTCGCCCGACGAGGTCGTGCTCTGGGAGACGTAGCCGAGCAACTGCGCGGCGAGGTAGCCGTGCGGGTACTTCCGGATGTAGCTCCGGTAGAGGGAGACGCCGGGGAAGTCTGCCGCCCGCTCCTCGAGGTAGGTCTGCATCGGCGGGGGAGCCGACGGGCGCACGACGACCGGATCGAGCAGGTCGTTTGCCCGCTTGCGCCCGAGGATCAGCTTCGTGATCTGGTGCAGCGGCACGCGCGTGACGTGGGCGAGCGCATGCAGCTCGGCGACGCGGCGCGCGTAGACCTTCGAGAGCCCCGACGGCCACAGCTCCACCGCCGTCACGAGCTTGTTCGCGACGAGGACGTCCCCGTTCCGGTCGATGATCGCGCCCCGCGGAGCCTGCACGCCGACCGTGCGGAGCTGGTTCGCGCGCGCCCGCGCCACGTACTGCGGACCGGCGAGCACCTGGAGCGCCCAGAGCCGCAGGAGGAGCGCCGCGAAGCCGATGAGCACGAGCCCGCCGAGGAGCGCGATCCGGCGGGCTGTCTTCGGCGTCAGCCGGTACGGCTCGACGACGACGTTCTCGACGTCCTGTTCCTCGGCCTGGCCCCGGCGGGAGGGCCGGGAGGCCGGCGGCGGCGCGGTCGTGCTAGCCAAGCAGCTGCACCTCCGCGCTCAGCTCGGCGACCTCCATCGTCGGCAGCAGGCGGCGGACGAGCCCGTAGAGCGGCGCCGTGAGGACGAGGTTGAGCACGATCGCGGGCAGGAGCTCGCGCAGAACGGCCCCGGCGGGCGCGCTCTCCCCCAGGACGAAGTGGACGACGAGCAGGCCGAGCTCGTAGAGGATCGTCACGACCCCGACGGAGAGAAACGGCGCGTGGGCCCGGTCGCGTCCCGTCGTCTCGCCGTAGCGTCCGATCCAGTACCCGGCGAGCGTCAGCACGAGCGCGTTGAGGCCGAGGATTCCGAGCGAGGCGGTGTCCACGAGCAGCCCGGCGCAGAAGCCGCCGACCGCTCCGGCGACGCTCCCGCGGAGGAGGGCGATGCCGACGAGGGTGACGAGCAGCAGGTTGGGGACGGCGCCGAAGATGTGCAGCTGGGAGAAGATCGAGACCTGCGAGACGGCCGCGACGAAGAGCAGGACGGTCGCTTTGACACCGTCTCCGAGGCTCATCCGTTCCGCTTCTTCGCCACGAGCGCGGCCACCGAGTCGAGCGAGCCGATGTCCGCGAACGGCTGCACCTGCACCTGGAGGAAGGTCGAGGTGTCGGTGACGGTGACGTCCGTGATGCGCCCGATGGGGATCCCGTACGGGAAGAGGGACGGGTACTGCGCGTTGTGCGTCCCGTCGGTCACGATCACGTCGCCGCTGTCGACCTTCAACTGCTTCGGAACCTGGTCGAGAATGAGCGTCCCGCGCGGCCCCGGCTTGAGGATCCCGCGCACGTCCTGCAGAACGTCGCGGGCCTCGACCGCGCTCTCCGGATCGGTGAGGAGCGTGACGATCGCCGTGTCGGGGAAGACGTTCGAGACGCGGCCGATGAGCCCGTACCCACTGATGACCGGTGTGTTGACCCGCAGCCCGGACGAGGATCCCGCCGCGATCATGAGCTGGTGCGCGAACGGGCCGCTGGGGAAGGAGATCACGGCGGCGTTGACCGCGCGGTAGCCGTTGGGGTAGCTCTGCCCCTGCTCGAAGTGCATCAGCTTCGCGAGCGACTCGTACCGGCTCTGTGCCGCAGCCCCCTGGATGGCCTCCAACTTCAGGACTTTCACCTCGCGCTTCAGGGCCGCGTTCTCCCCCTTCGCCTTCGTGAGGTTGTCGACGTAGCTGTAGGCGTCGCGGAACGGCCGGGCGACGCGAGTGGCCGCGACCTGGAACGGACGCAGCGCCGAGGCCCCGACCCCCTGCACGTCGTGCAGCGCTCCCTCCGTCGGCGAGCGGAACGAGATGGTGAGCAGCGTCAGCGCCACGAGCACCAGGGCGACGACGACCGCGCGCCGGACGAACGCACTGCGGGCCTTCGACGGGTACGGAGCCGACTTCGAGCGCTGGACCGACGAAGCGAGCATCGCCGCGCGCGCGCTGCGACTGTGGGGAGCCACCGCCCTAGGGTACCGCGGCTGCTGCCGGGGCGAGTGTCAGGGCGGCCGTCGTCTCGAGGAGCGTCGGACGGAATCCGACCGACTCGTTGACGTGGCGCATGGCCGCGTTCTCCTCCGCGTTCGACGTGGAGACGACTTCGACCTCGGGATGGTCGGCGCGCAGGCAGCGAAGCGACTCGACCTTCACGGCGCGCGCGAGCCCATTGCCGCGGTGCACCGCGACCGTGCCGGTGTCGTCGGTGAAGCCAAGGTTCGAGCCCTTGGAGACGCGCAACTCGGTGAAGGCGCCGATCTCGCCGGACCCGCCCATCGCGACGGTGAGCCTCATCTCGCGGTTCCGTTGCGCGAGCGACTCCTCCGAGGCGCGGACCTTCTCGGCGGTAAAGGCCGGGAAGTCCATCGTCTCCGGATGCGGTGCGTCGTCCATCGCAACACGAGAGGCGACGTACGCGTCGAGATGCGCGTCGGGCACCGCGCCGATCCACGTGACGAGCGACCAGCCGGCCGGGACGGCCGGCTCAGACAGCTTCGCGGTGCGGAGGTCGAGCAGCGAGCGGATGATGCTCTGCTCGTCCACCGCTCCGACGTGAGCAGCGAAGCCTCTCCCCGCCTCGCTCGTGTGACGACTGCGGAGGATCTCGACGCCGAGCTCCCGAGAGCGCTCGACGACGCGCTCGAGCAGCGCCGCCCCGATCCCGCGCCGCCGCCGCGCGGGATCGACGAGCAGCTGGACGAAGGTGCCGGTCGGCCCGTGCACGTAGAGCGCGGCGCAGCCGCCCTCGGCGAGCCAGTGGCAACTCGTGTGGGTGCCCGGCTGGTGGCGGTGGAAGGCGATCACCTCCGCGCGACTGCGCGGCGGCTCGCCGGGGCTCAGCTCGTCGTGACAGGCGAGCTCGAGCTCGTGGAAGCGCGCGAGCGCGTCGTCGGACGCGGTGCGCGCATCGACCTCCTCGATATCCATGCCGCGAGGCTAGCCGGATGGAGACCGGCGCTCGGCTGGGCCAGCGTCCGGCAATGTCGCCTGAGCCGCTCGGTGCCGCTGTCTTCTCCTCGTAGACTTCCGGCAAGTCGGGTGTGCGCTACCGCTGATCGTCGAGCGTGCAGCCCAATCCTGAAAGCAATGCGCTTGTTCAGCAACACCACCAGCACCGACGCGGCGACCGTTGCGCAGCGGCTCGCCGAACGGAGCGTGTACCTCCTCGACGTTCGCCAACCAAGCGAATGGAGGCACGGTCATATCCCGGGCTCGCAGAACGTGCCGCTTATGCACCTGAAGCGCCGCCTCGCAACGCTACCCCGCGACAAGACGATCATCGCCGTCTGCGCCAGCGGCCACCGCAGCAAGGCCGCAGCCCGTGTGCTCCAAGGCGCCGGCTACCAGGTCGAGAACCTCACGGGCGGCATGCACGCCTGGACCAAGGCCCGGCTACCGGTCGAACGAGCCGGACGCCATTAGTCCGGCCACCTGGGCGAGCGTGCCTCTCGCCCGGGAGCCGGAGGCTAAGCGAGCCGCGCAGCGGGGCTTAGCCGCAGGCCTTCCCCGCTCCCGGGCGCGCGCCGCAGGCGCCCGCCCCGGCGGGCAACAAGCTCTCAGCACGGAGGCGCGGAAGACCGCGCTCTTCCGCGCCGGAGTTCCTTCTCCAGCGAGCGAGTGCGCAGCACTCGCGAGCTCGGCCTAGTAGCGGCGGCCGTTGCGCGAGCGGTGGCGCGCCTTGTTCGAGCGGTGGATCGCCTCGAACTCCTCGAGGCTGCGGCCGGAGCCGACGGCGACGCACGTGAGCGGGCTCTCCGCGAGGTGCACCGGCATCTGCGTCTCGTGGCGCAGCCGCTCGTCCAGCCCGGTGAGGAGGGAGCCACCGCCGGCGAGGACGATGCCGCGGTCCATGATGTCGGCGGCGAGCTCGGGCGGCGTCTTGTCGAGGGTCGACTTGATCGCGTCGATGATCTGCGTCACCGGCTCGTCGAGCGCGCGGCGGACCTCCTCGGAGGTGAGGATCACGGTCTTCGGCAGGCCGGTGAGCATGTCGCGGCCGCGCACCTCGGCCTGGAGCTCCTCCTTCAGATCCCACGCGGAGCCGATCTCGAGCTTGATCTCCTCGGCGGTCTGCTGGCCGATGAGCAGCTTGTAGTCACGCTTGATGTGGTTGATGATCGCCTCGTCCATCTCGTCGCCGCCCACACGCAGCGACTGCGAGACGACGATCCCGCCGAGCGAGATGACCGCGACCTCGCTCGTGCCGCCGCCGATGTCCACGATCATGTTGCCGGTCGGCTCGGCGACGGGCAGCCCGGCCCCGATCGCGGCGGCCATCGGCTCCTCGATCAGATACGCCTGGCGTGCGCCGGCCGAGAGCGTCGCCTCTTCGACGGCGCGCTTCTCGACGCCGGTGACGCCGGAGGGGACGCAGACGACGACGCGCGGATGCGCGAAGCGGTGCTGGTGCACCTTCTGGATGAAGTGGCGAAGCATCTGCTCGGTCACGTCGAAGTCGGCGATGACTCCGTCCTTGAGCGGCCGGATCGCCTGGATCGTGCCGGGCGTCCGCCCGAGCATCCGCTTCGCCTCCACTCCGACCGCGTGCACCTCGCCCGAGCGCTGGTCGATCGCGACGACCGACGGCTCGGAGAGGACGATGCCACGGCCCCGGACGTAGACGAGGGTGTTCGCCGTGCCGAGGTCCACGGCCATGTCGCGCCCGCCGAACGCAGTCAATCCCGAGAAGAGGCCCATAGCCGGCCCGAGCATAGCCGCAACGCCGGGAAGCTCCTACGAAGCCGCCACACCCGCGTCACGGCTCCCCGTCTAGCGTCGGGACGAGGCGACGACGGAGGCGAATGTGAACGTGGTGACGCTGATCGGGAACCTGGCGACGGACGTCGAGGTGCGAGAGGTCGGGACGGACAAGAAGGTGGCGAGCTTCGTCCTCGCCGTGGACCGCGCGACCCGGGACGGCGGCGCCGACTTCGTCGGCGTCTCGGCCTGGGACCGGCAGGCGGAGCTCTGCGCGGAGTACCTCGGCAAGGGACGGCGAATCGCGGTCGACGGCCGGCTGAAGTCGCGCTCGTGGGAGGAGGACGGCAAGCGGCGCAGCGCGATCGAGGTCGTCGCGAGGCGGATCGAGTTCCTCGGCGGCGGCCCGCGCCGCGACGACGAGGCGGACGCCGGCGGCGACGTCATCCCCTTCGAGGCCCGCGTCGCCGGCTAGGAGCCGTTCTCCTGGTCCAGCCCGCTCACGAATTCCTCGATCGCGGCGAGGCACGCGTCCGGCCGCTCGCCGATCAGCAGGTGTCCGCAGCCGGCGATCGCCCGCAGCGGAGCGCGCAGCCGGCGCGCGTACTCCATCCCGTCCTCGAGCCGCACCCAGTTGTCGCTCGCGCCCCAGAGGCAGAGGCACGGGCAACCGACCAGGTCGAGCTCGGCCCGCGGATCCGAGGCCAACAGGGCACGCGCCGCCTGCTGCGTGTCCGCATGGTGGGCGGGGCCGACGAGGAAGGCCTCGGCGAGCTCGGGGTCGAGTCCGGCCGGGTCCGCGACGCCCCACCAGCCGAAGACCGCAGACCTCCCCAGCCGCGACCCTGCAACCGCCTGCCGGAACGGAGCGATCAGGCGGCCCGGCTGGACGAGACCGAGCGCCGTCAGCGCGACGCGGGCAGAAGGTGCGGTGGAGCCGATGCCGGCGGCGGCTGCGAGCACGATCCCCCGCACGGCGTCGGGACGGCGCACCGCGGCGCGGAGGGCGACGAGACCCCCGAGGGAATGGCCGACCCAGACGGCGGGCGACGCATCCTCGGCGTCCACGACCGCAAGAACGGCGTCCGCGACAGGGTCGACGTCCGGCGCCTCGGCCAGCAACGCCGAGTGCCCGTGGCCCGGCAGGTCGGGCACGAGCACGCGGTGACGCGCGGCGAGCGGCGGCGCGAGCGCGCGCCAGTTCTCGATCGTCCCGCCGAGTCCGTGCACGAGCACGAGCGGGGGCCCGTCCCCGCAGACCGCGTAACGCAGCCGCGCGCCGCCCCACGCGAGCTCGCGCTCCTCGAATCCCTCGATCCGGTGTTTGCCGTCCGTCACCGTCGAGGCATATTCTTCCCAGCGATGGATTTGTGCCGGAGGCGGGCCTGCCCGGGAGTGACCGAGTGAGGCCCACGACCACGACAAGCGAGGGTGCGATCTAGCCCGTCAGCGCGTTGCGCGCGGCGGGCTTTTTCGTTCCACGGAAGGAGCCGGAGGATGCCGAACCACCTCACTCCCGAAGAGCTTTCGAAAGAGCTCGGTCTCGACCGGCAGGAGGTGATCCGGGTCTGCGTCGAGGAGGGCGTGCCGATCTACCAGGGCAAGATCGACAAGTACCTCTTCCAGGCGCAACTGCAGGCGCTCGGGGCCGGACAGGCCCAGCACTAGCCGCCAGGCGTCAGGCGGACTTCTTCGCCGGCGCCTTGCGTGACCGGGAGCCGCCCTTGGCGGCGGCCTTCCCGTTCGAGGAGCCCTTCGCAGCCCGCCGGCCCTGCGCGTCGGCGACGCTCTGGCGCAGCGCCTCCAGCAGGTCGATCACCGGCGTCTCCGCGACCGGCTCGGGCGCGACGATCTCCTGGCCGGCGAGCTTCGCCTCGAGCATCTCCGCGAGCTCGCGGCGGTATTCGTTCTCGAACTCCTCGGGCGCCCAGTCGCCCGCGAGGCTCGCGATCACCTGCCCGGCGAGCTGGAGCTCCGGCTCGCGCACGTCGGTCTCGGCGACGGCCGTCTCGATCTCGTCCTTCGAGCGGACGTCGTCGGCGAAGAAGAGCGTCTCGAGCAGGAGCGCTCCCTGCCGCGCCCGGATGAGGCAGAGGTTCTCCTTGCCCCACAGCACGAACTTGCCGACAGCCGCCATCCCGGACTCCTCCATCGCCCGCAGGAGGAGCACGTACGGTCGGCGCTGCGCGTCGGCGGAGGCGGGCGAGAGGTAATAGGTGCGGTCGAAGTAGACCGGGTCGACGTCTGCAAGCTGCACGAAGCGGAGGATCTCGATCGACTGCGAGCGCTGGAGCGCCACGGCTTCGAAGTCGGACTCCTCGACGAGCACGTACTGGCCCTTCGCGAACTCCCAGCCCTTGACGAGCTCGTCGGCCTCGACCTCGCGCTCGTGCACGGGGCACCAGCGCTTCTGCTTGATCGGCGTGCCGCACTCGCGGTGGAGCGTGCGGAACGAGACGTCCTGCCGCTGGGTCGCGAGAGCGAGCCCGACGGGGATGTTGACGAGCCCGAAGCTGATCGATCCGTTCCAGATCGTGCGCATCCGTCTTCCAGTCTAGTCGGGGACCCGAGGTTTTCTCGCCTCGCAGCGGCTTCCCTTCCTGCATACGATTGGGCCAGATGGAGCGGCGCACCGCGCCCGAGCTCTGGCGCGACGCCGTCCGCGACGCGCCGCCTACGCCCGCGTACCTCGAGGAGCGGGAGGACGGCTGGCGCCCCGTCTCCTGGCCGGAGGCGGACGAGCGGGTGCAGGCGCTCGCGCAGGGACTGCTCGCCAAGGGGGTGCGGCACGGCGACCGCGTCGCGGTGCTCTCGCGGACGCGGCTCGAGTGGATCCTGCTCGACTGGGCGGCGATGTCCGTCGGCGCCGTCGTCGTCGGCCTCTACCCCACGAGCTCTGCGAAGGAGTGCGAGTACGTGCTCGGACACTCCGAGGCCGTCCTCGCCTTCGCGGAGGACGAGGAGCAGACCCAGAAGCTGGTCTCGATACGCGGCTCGCTGCCGGCGCTACGGGAGGTCGTGCCGTTCGACCGCCTCGACCGGCTCGAGGCGGAGGGACGGGCCGTCCGGCACCTCGAGGCGGAGCCCGTGGCCGAGGACGACCTCGGGACGCTCATCTACACCTCCGGCACGACCGGGCCGCCGAAGGGGTGCATGCTCACGCACCGCAATCTCGTCACGGCTGCGACGTGCGTGCGGGAGCAGCTCCAGCATCCGGGCGACATCGTGCTCCTCTTTCTGCCGCTGGCCCACAGCTACGGGCGTCTCGCGCACCAGGCGGCGACGCTGCGCGGCGCCACGATCGCCTGCGTGGCCGACGTCGCGCGCGTGCCCGAGGCGCTCGCGACCGTGCGCCCGACCATTCTGCCGGCCGTGCCGCGGGTATACGAGAAGATCCACGCGAACACGCTCGCGGAGATCGAGCGGGCAGGCGGCCTGCGCCGCCGGATCGGTCTCTGGGCGATCGGCGTCGGCGCCAGAGCCGGCCGGCTGCGCCGGGCGGGGGAGCCCATCCCGTACACGCTCGCGTGGCGGGAGCGGATCGCCGACCGGCTCGTCTTCTCGAAGGTGCGCGGACGGCTCGGCGGCCGGCTCCGGGTCTGCATCTCCGGCGCGGCGCCGCTCTCCACCGACGTGATGGAGTTCTTCCATGCGCTCGGGATCCGGGTGATCGAGGGCTACGGACTGACCGAGACCGGAAGCTCGGCGACGGTCAACGACCCCGAGGACTTCCGCATCGGCACCGTGGGCCGCGCCGTCGAGAGCACTCGAGGTCCGCCTGGCCGACGACGGCGAGATCCTCCTCCGCAGCGACGCGGTCTTCGCCGGCTACTTCAAGGATCCCGACGCGACCGCCGCCGTCCTGGGCGAGGACGGGTGGTTCCGCACCGGCGACGTGGGCGAGATCGACGACGACGGCTTCCTGAGGATCACCGACCGCAAGAAGGATCTCATCATCACGGCGGGCGGCAAGAACATCGCCCCCCAGAACCTCGAGAATGCCCTGAAGGCGTCACGCTTCGTCTCGCAGGCGATCGTCGTCGGGGACCGGCGACCGTACGTCACGGCGCTCCTGACCCTCGACGAGGCCGAGGTCGAGGCGGCCGGCCGGAACCCCCGGGAGCTGGCCCAGGAGATCGTCGACGAGGTGAATCGCGACCGCGTGCGCGTCGAGCAGATCAAGCGGTTCGCCGTCCTCCCCCGCGACTTCTCCCCGGAGCACGGCGAGGTGACGCCGACGCTCAAGCTGCGCCGCAAGGTGATCCACGAGCACTTCGCGGACGCGATCGAGGGTCTGTACGCGGACTAGCTAGCTAGCCGAGGATGCGCTTCGCGCCGTAGTAGGCGCCCGAGAGGCCGTTGAGGCTCTCGATCCTGACGTCCACTCCGGTGTACGGCGCGTCGATGAACTCGCCGTTGCCGACGTAGATGCCGACGTGGCCGAGGTCATAGAAGAAGACGAGGTCGCCCGGCTCGAGATCCGCGCGCGGCACGTAGACGGAGTTCGGGTAGTCCCACTGAGCGGCCGCGTTGTGCGGCAGCGAGACCCCGACCTGAGCGTAGACGTACATCACGAGCCCGGAGCAGTCGAAGCCGCTCGGGCTCGCGCCACCCCACACGTAGGGGACGCCGAGGTACTGCATCGCGATCGAGACGACGGAGCCGAAGCGGCCGGGCGGCGTCGATCCGCCGGTGGCGCTGAAGCCGAATCCCCCCAGCTGGGCGCTCGTGATCTGCGCCTTCGCCGCCGCCTCCGCGCGCTGGGCAGCCGCGCGCTGCGCCGCCTGTTGCGCCGAGATCAGCCGGTCGAGCTGCCCCTTGACGGAGTCGGCGAGATGCTGCTCGGCGGCGAGCTTGCTCTCGGCCTGGTTGCGCGCCGCGGCGGCCAGGACGACGAGGCGGTGCTGCCGGACGCGCTCGCGGCGGAGGAGCACGCTGTTGCGGACGATCTGGCGCTGGAAGGACAGCACCTGGTGCAGGAGCGCCGTGTCCTGGCTCGAGATCGAGCTTTCGGCCTCGAGCCGCGAGATCAGGTCGTCGAGGCTTTTCGCGCCGAGGAGGACGGCCAGCGAGGACTGCTGGTCCGAGGACGTGTAGATCGCCACGAGCCGCTTCGCCAGCGTCCGGCGCGACTGCCGAAGGTTGGCGTGCGCGACGCCGAGCGCCTGGCGGTTCACGGCGAGGCGATGCTCGACCTGAACCAGCCGCTGACTTTCGATCTGGTAGCGGCTGTTCGCACGTTGAGCCGCGGCATCGAGCCGCTGCAACTCGACGAGGACGCCATGTAGCTGCGCGCGCTTCCCGGAGATCCCCGGGTCGGCGTGCGCGGTCGCGGCCGCGCCGCAGAGCGCACCGACAACCAGCGCCAAGACTGCCGCCTGCAGTCTCAGCGCACGCACGACGTCCACCGGACCGTCACAAGCATTGGACGGTAACAGGCCTTCCGGATGCCTGCAACCGTAAAGTGCCGAAGAAAATGCTGCAATTTGCCATAAACCGTTTCCACACCTTGTGCGGAAGCAGCTGCACAAAGTCGCGGCGTCGGTTACGGTCCTGCTTCGTGCACCGCGCCAGCAGAGCGCGCCCGGCACAGGTCGCAGCACTCGTCGTGGCGCTTGGGCTTGTGGGCGCAGCGGCGGGAGCAGCCTTCGCCGGCTCCCCGTCCCGGACCCACGGGCTCAACGTGCGCACGCAGCGAGCCCTCCTCGACGTCTACTCCCTCGACTCGCGCCTGCACGCGGCGCGCACGCGCCTCGCCTCGCTCCAGACCGTCGCCAAGGGGTTGCGCCGGCAGCGAACGGCGCTCGGGCAGGAGATCGAAGGCGCACGCAGCTCGCTGAAGATCGCGGAAAGAGAGCTCGCGATCCGTCTGCGCGCGCTCTACGAGCAGGGGACGGTCGATCCGGTCGCCGTCATGCTGGGGGCGACGTCACTGCAGACGGCCGTCGAGCGCCTCGACGACCTCAGTCGCACGGCGGACGAGAACCGCCGGCTCGTGGCGGCCGCACTCGCCGCGCACGTCCGGCTCCTCCGGTCGCGCGCCCGTCTCGCGACCGCAGCGCGCAGACTCGCGCGCTCGCTCCTCGCCGCGCACGGCGCCGAGCGACACCTCGAGACCGCTGCTTCGGCACGCCTCGCCTACGTCTCCTCGCTTCGCTCCCAGCTTCGAGCGGCGCAGGTGCAGAGCGTCGTTCGCACCGCGCATGCCGCGCAGGCGAAGTCGCAGCGGCTACAGCGGGCGATCCCGGCGCCGCCGCCGTCACACGGCGCCCGCAAGCTCGTCGTGAAGGCGACGTGCTACGACCTCCCGGGCCACACTGCGACCGGGATGCCGGTCGGGCACGGCGTGGTCGCGGTCGACCCGTCCGTGATCCCGCTGGGCACGAAGCTCTACATCCCCGGCTACGGGAACGGCGTCGCCGCGGACATCGGCGGCGGGATCCGCGGCGCCATCATCGACCTCTGGTACGCCACGTACGCGCAGTGCGCGGCCTGGGGGGTGCGCACCGTCACCATCACGATCTACTGAAGAGCTTCTAGACTGCGTTCGCCGAAAGGGGGGTTCTGGCTTGGCGGAGCTCGGGGAGACGGCGGCAGAGCCGCGGACTGAGGCGCTGCGGGTGCTGCTCGTCGACGACCACGACCTGTTTCGCACGGGACTGCGCAACCTGCTCGAGGAGCAGGAGCTGGAGATCGTCGGCGAGGGGACGACGGGAGCAGACGCCCTCGGGCTCGTGCGGGAGCTCACTCCGGACGTCGTCGTCATGGACCTCAACATGCCCGCGATGGGAGGCGTGGAGGCGACGCGGCACATCAGCGAGGCGGCGCCGCTCACTCGGGTCGTCGTCCTCACGATCTCGGACGAGGACACCGATGTGACCGACGCGATTCTCGCGGGAGCCTGCGGCTACCTCCTCAAGGACGCGTCCGTCCAGGAGCTCGTGGCGGGTATCCGCGCCGCCGCGCGCGGAGAAGCGCTGATCTCGCCTCACATCGCCGCGAAGGTGCTGCAGCGGGTTCGCGCCACGAGCGCCCAGCCGGAGATCGAGGAGCTGATCCGCTCCGAGCTGTCGGAGCGGGAGATCGAGGTGCTGAAGCTGATCGCGAACGGCCAGGACAACGCCGTCATCGCCGCCGAGCTCCACATCAGCCCGAAGACGGTCAAGAACCACATCTCGAACATCCTCATGAAGCTCCAGATCGACAACCGCATCCAGGCCGCCGTCTACGCGGTCCGCAGCGGGATCGTCTAGTGGTGTGACCGGGGACGTTGCCCGGCGAACGTTGCCGGTTGCATCACTAGGTAGCTCGCGCCTCCTTCGACTCCGCCGCGCTGCGCAACGCGCGCGCCCGGTCGTGCAGCGAGCGGAGGAGGGAGCGGAGCCGCGCGAGCTCCCTGTCGGCGAGCGTGAGTCGCTCCGCGAGACGCTCGAGCTCCCGCGCGTTCGCACGGTCCCCGGCGTCGCGCGCGACCTCGCCGAGGCGCCGCTCGATCCGCCAGCGCTCCGCGTCGAGCGCGAGCGCCTCCGCGTAGCCGTCCGTGAGCGTTGTCTCGACCGAAGCGAGCGTCGGGGCGTCCGCCCCGTCCGCAGGCCGGTTGAGGAGCTCCGTGATCTCGTCGAGCAGGGGCATCAAGCCCCGATTATCGGATCGATCCCGGAAAGCCGGAATGGGTCGCCTGGCCCATTTCCGCTGACGGAACGGCCTATCTTGGTTGACGTTTCGCCTCTCGTTTGAAAAATGGAAAGGACGTGCGTCTCCGTGTCTCCGCAGCAGCGGCGATCCTCCTCGCCGTCCTAGCGCTCATTCCAGCCGGGCAGGCCGCAGCCCGGGCATCGCTTGCGCTACCGGCTCGCCCACGCGCTCCAGGCCCCGCACGTGAGCTCCAGCGAGACGGGCGCGCTCGTGCTCGATCTCCGCACCGGCCGAGTCGTCTTCGCACAGAACGCGGACCGGCCGCTGGCGCCGGCGTCGAACGAGAAGCTCGCGACGACGTACGCGGCGCTGACGGCGCTGGGCCCGTCGTTCCGGATCGAGACGGACGTGCTCGGCGAGGGAACGCAGAGCGGCGCGACCTGGCGCGGCAACCTCGTGCTCAAGGGTTACGGCGACCCGAGCCTGTCGTCGGCGAAGATCGAGTCGCTCGCCCGCCAGGTGGCCGCCCTCGGGATCCGGCGCGTCCACGGGCGGATCCTCGGCGACCAGAGCTGGTTCGACGACCGCCGCACCGGCGTCGGCTGGAAGCCGTCTTTCTACCTCGACCAGGCGCCCGCCCTCTCGGCGCTGATCGTCAACCGGGGCTGGACGGGATACGCCGAGACGTCGGCGCCCGCGCTGTTCGCGACACAGCTGTTCCGGCGCGATCTCGTGCTCGCGGGCGTCAAGGTGCCCGGCGCGGCAGCGCTCGGCGTCGCAACCGCGGACTCGGCTCCGCTCGCCTACGTCGAGTCGCCGCCGGTCGCCGCACTCGTCCGCTACATGGACACCTTCAGCGACAACTTCACGGCGGAGATGCTGATGAAGGAGGTCGGCGCGGTTCACGCGGGGGGCGGCTCGGCGGCGGCGGGCGTCGGCGTCGCCCACCGGCTGCTCGCAGCCGGCGGAGTGCCGCTCGCGGGCGTCCGCATGGTGGACGGCTCCGGCCTCTCGCTGCTCGACCGCTGGACGGTGCGCGGCCTCGCGACGCTCCTGCGAACGATGTGGCTCGACCCCGACCTGCAGCGCTACATCCTTCCCGCACTGCCGGTGGCCGGCCGCACGGGAACGCTCGACGATCGCATGCGCACAGGGCCTGCGCACGGCTTCGTGCGCGCGAAGACCGGGACGACCGACGACTCGTCGGCTCTCTCCGGCTTCGTCGGCGACCGCTACGTCTTCGCCGTCGTCGAGAACGGCCGGCCGGTGTGGACGCTGAACGCCGAGCGCTCGCAGGACCGCTTCGCGCAGGCGCTCGCTCAGGTCGCCCGCGCCGAGGCCGGCTAGGCCTCGCCGAGCAGCTCGAGCAGATCGGCCTCGGAGAGGATCGGCACGCCGGCCTTCTGAGCCTTCGTCAGCTTCGACGCTCCCGGCTCCTCCCCCGAGACGAGCCCCGTCGTCTTCGCCGAGACCGAGTCCGTCACCTTCGCGCCGAGCGCCTCGAGCCGCGCCTTCGCCTCGTCGCGGGAGAAGCGCTCGAGCGTCCCCGTGACGACGTAGGTGCTGCCGGTCAGCGGCCCCTCGCGCGGCCGCTCCTCCTCCGAGAGCTCGAACCGGAGCCCGAGCTCGCGGAGCTCGCCGACGAGCGCGCGGTTCTCCGCGTCGGCGAACCATTCCGCGACCGACTCGGCCCGGTCGGAGCCGAAGCCGTCGACCTCGGAGATCTCCTCCGGCGCCGCGGCCATCAGCCGATCGATCGTCCCGAAGTGGCGAGCGAGGTTCTGGGCGAGCACCCAGCCGATGCCGGAGATGTTGAGGCCGAGCAGGACACGTGAGAAGGGAACCCGCTGCCGTGACGCCTCGATCTGCTCGATCGCATTCGTCGCCGAGATCTCGCCGAAGCCGTCGAGCTCGAGGAGCTGCTCCTTCGTCAGACGGTAGAGGTCGGGCAGCGAGCGGACGAGGCCCTTCTCCCAGAGCACCCGGATCGTCTGCTCGCCGACTCCTTCGATGTCCGCCGGCCCGTACACCCAGTCGATCAGCGTCTCGAGCCCCCGCGACGGGCAAGCCCGGTTCGGACAGCGGTGCATCGCCTCGCCCTCGGGCTTCACGACCCCGGTGCCGCAGACGGGGCAATGCGTCGGCATGCGGAACTCCTTCGTCCGGGGCCGGTGTGGGCCGGCCGGGCCGACGACCTGCGGGATCACGTCGCCCGCACGCTGAACGATCACGTCGTCGCCCTCGCGGATCTGCTTGCGGTTGATGTCGTCCTCGTTGTGCAGGGTCGCCTGCTTGACGGTGACGCCGCCCACCTCGACCGGCTCGAGCTGCGCCCACGGATTGAGCGCTCCGGTGCGACCCACGCGAATGTGGATCTTCACGAGCCGCGTCTGCGCCGTCATCGGCGCCCACTTGAAGGCACGCGCCCAGCGGGGCCGCTGATGGAGCGCACCGAGCCGCCGCTGCTGATCGAGCGAGTCGACCTTGATCACGATCCCGTCGATCTCGTAGTCGAGCTCCGTCCGGCGCCGCTCCCAGTCGAGCGACAGGCGGGCGACCTCCTCGACCGACTCGAGCCGCTCGGCGTAGGGATTCGTCGGGAAGCCGTGCTCTCGCAGCCAGACGAGAATCCCCCACTGCGACTCGAACGCGAGACCTTCGGCGGCGCCGATGCCGTAGCCCCACATCGACAGCGGCCGCGACGCGGTGATCGACGAGTCCTTCTGGCGCAACGAACCGGCCGCGGCGTTACGCGGATTCGGCGCGACCTTCTGCTTCGTCCCGACGAGTCGCTCGTTCAGCCCGCGAAAGCCGGAGAGCGGCATGTACACCTCCCCGCGCACCTCGACCACCCCGCCCGGCGCGTCGCCGTGCATCCGCAACGGGATCGTCGGGATCGTCCGCAGGTTCGGCGTCACGTCCTCGCCCTGCACGCCGTCGCCGCGCGTCGCGCCGCGGACGAAGACGCCGTCCTCGTAGGTGAGGTTGATCGCGAGGCCGTCGATCTTCGGCTCGAGCACGTACGCCACCGGCTCGCTCGACCCGAGCCGCCTCCGCACGTCCTCGGCCCATTTGGCGACCGCCTCCTCCGTCGTCACCTTCTCGAGCGACCCCATCGGCTCGAGATGCCGGACCTTCTGGAAGCGATCGGAGACGGGCGCGCCGACCCGCTGCGTCGGCGAATCCGGCCGTACGAGCTCCGGATCCTCCGCCTCGAGAGCGACGAGCTCGTCGTAGTGCCGGTCGTACTCGGCGTCCGAGACCGACGGGGCGTCGAGGACGTGGTACTCGTACGACCAGCGGTTGAGCAGCTCGCGCAACTCGGCGGCGCGCGCTGCCTCAGAGGACGTCAAGGAGCTCCTCGGCCGCATCGACGATCGCGTCCGGCTCCTCCGCCTCGAGCCGCTCGCGCCCGTGGATGCCTCCCCAGGTGACGGCGACGGCGTGCATGCCCGCCGCCTTCGCGGCGCGGACGTCGAACGGGGAATCGCCGACGTAGGCGGTGGCGGCAGGGTCGGCGCCGAGCCGTTCGGCTGCGAGCAGGAGGGGCTGAGGGTCGGGCTTGTGCCGCTCGGTCTCGTCGCCGCCGACGACCGTCTCGAACAGATGCCCGAGCGGGACGCGCGCGAAGGCGAGCTCGACGGTCGAGCGGCGCTTCGCGGTCACGATGCCGAGCCGCCGTCCCTCCTGCCGCAGCCGGACGAGCACCTCCTCCATGCCCGCGCAGGCCTCGAGCTCGTCGTGGAGCGGCTCGTTGTGGGCGCGGTAGACGTCCGCGAGCCGCTTGGCGTGCGCGGGCGCGAGCGCCCGCATCTGCGCCTCGAGGCCGGGGCCGCCGACCGCCTGCATGAGCTCCTCGTCGGTGTAGTCGCGGCCGAGCACCTCGCGCGTCGCGTGCCGCATCGAGGCGAGGATGATCGCGCCGGAGTCGACGACAGTGCCGTCGAGGTCGAAGAGAACGATCGGGAACCGCATTGCTCGATCGTATCCGTGTGTTAGTAGGTTCCCCTGCGGTGGCAACGCCCTCCGACTTCCGCTTCCTCGTCGTCCCGCACACGCACTGGGACCGCGAGTGGTACCTGCCGTTCGAGGTCTTCCGGCTGCGGCTCGGCGCGACGGTCGACGATGTCCTCGAGACGCTCGAGCGGGACCCGTCGTTCACGTCGTTCACCCTCGACGGCCAGGCGATCGTGCTCGAGGACTACGTCGACGTCCGGCCGGAGAACGAGGGGCGGCTGCGCGCTCTGCTCGAGGCCGGCAGGCTGGAGGCCGGCCCCTCGTACGTCCTTCCCGACGAGATCCTCGTGTGCGGCGAGTCGCTCGTCCGCAATCTCCTCCTCGGCCGGCGCGTCTGCCGCCGCTTCGGGATCGAGCCGAGCGGCGCCGGCTACCTCCCCGACAGCTTCGGCCATCCCGCGCAGCTGCCGCAGATCCTCGCGGGCTTCGGCATCCGCACCTTCCTCTTCTCGCGCGGGCTCGGCGACGAGCTCGACGACGTCGGCGTCGTCTTCCGCTGGCGCGCCGGCCCGGCCGAGGTCATCGCCTGCCAGCTGCTGCCGCATTACGACAACTTCGCCCGGCTCGGCTGGTACCACGACGCAGAGGAGCGCGTGGAGGGGATCGTCGAGCGCTTCGGCGAGCTCCTGCAGGACGCGGGGCAGGACACGATCCTGCTCGCGAACGGCTCCGACCACCTCCCGATCGAGCCGGAGCTGCCGGAGCTGCTCGACGGGCTCGCAGCCACGTTCGGCACGGAGCTCCGGATCGGCCGCTACGACGAGCACACCCCGGCGCTGGACGCCCTGCCGGTGCACGAGGGCGAGCTCGTGGGCAGCCGGTTGCAGAACGTCTTGCGCGGCGTCAACTCCGCGCGGATCTACCTCAAGCAGGCGAACGAGCGAGCCGAGCGGCGACTCCTCTCGATCGAGGCCGTGGCGGCCCTGCGGACGCTGCGCGAGGACGAGCCGCTCCCCGGCGCAGACCTCCGGCTCGCGTGGCGGGACCTGCTCCGGAACCAGCCGCACGACTCGATCTGCGGCTGCTCCTGCGACGAGGTGCACCGGGACATGCTCGTCCGCTACGAGCAGCTCGACCGCACGCTCGACCAGCTCGAACGGCAGGCACTCGGCGTCGGCAGCGCGCTCGTCAACCCGCTCCCCTACCGGCGCCGGCGCGTGGTCGACGGGGAGCTGCTGGAGCTCGCGGGCTTCGAGGGCGGCCGGCCCGCGCCGATCGCCGCCGACGGGCCGCGGTTCGACCTGGAGCAGGTCGCGGCGCTGCTCGTCTTCGAGGACGAGCCGGATGTCGGCGACCTGTACACGTTCTGCAGCGGCGGCGAGGTGCGGACGGCCGAGCTCGTCGGTTCTCGGCATCGAGGACGGCACACTCGTGCTCGAGCACGAGCTCCCGCGGATCCGGATCGAGACGACGCTGCGCGCAGTGCCCGGCCTCGACCGGATCGAGCTGACGAGCGTGGTCGAGAACGAAGCGGAGGACCACCGGCTGCGCGTCCTCGTCCGCTCGGACTCGAACGCCGACGAGGTGCGCGCCGAGAGCCAGTTCGCGGTCGTGCGCCGCCCCCTCGTGGCGCCGCCGCCGCGCGCGGAGTGGGTGGAGCCGCCGGTCGCGACGGCGCACACGCTCGGCGCGGTCGCCCTCGGCCCGCTCGTCCTGCTCACGAAGGGCCTCCCGGAGTACGAGGCTTCGGCGGAAGGACTTCGCCTCACGCTGCTTCGCTCGGTCGGGGTCATCTCGCGTCCCGCGGGCCTGCCGACGCGCCCGATCTCGGCGGGGCCGGAGATCGCCACTCCGGACGGCCAGTGCCGCGGCCGCCACGTGCTCGAATACGCACTCCGCCTCGACGGCGAGGCGCTCTCGGACGCCGCCCTCGTCCGCGCGGGCCAGGACTACCGCACGGACTTCCTCCGCGGCGACCCGTTCGAGCCGCCGCTCGAGCTCGGGGGCGACGTCGTCTTTTCGTGCCTCAAGGCCGCGGAGACCGGCGGCGGCCTCGTCCTCCGCGTCTTCAATCCGAACGACCGGCCGGAGACGCTGACCCTGAGCCTCCCCGCCCGCCGCATCCGGCTCGACGAGGAGGGGGATGACGAGGGCGGCCTCGAGCTCGCCCCCTACGAGATCGCGACGTTTCTAGTACGTGACTGAGACGAGGTAGAGGCCCCAGGGCGGCGCGGTGGCGCCTGCCTCGGTGCGCGGGCGACCGTCGAGCAGGTCCGGCACGGCCGCCGGCGACTCGAGCATCGTCCCCACGAGGCTCCGCACCATGTGGCGGAGGAAGCTGTCCGCCGAGATCTCGAAGTCGAGGTGGTCGCCGCGGCGGATCCACTCGGCGCGCCCGACGGCCCGGACGAAGACCTCGTGCTGCGTCTGCGTCGGCGTGAAGGCCCGGAAGTCGTGCTCGCCGGGCAACGCCGCGGCGGCCCCGGCCAGAGCGTCCTCGTCGAGCGGGCGCGGAACCCACCAGCTCCGGCGCGCCTCGAACGGCGACGGAGTGGCGCGCGTGAACAGCCTGTAGCGATAGCTGCGCGACCGCGCCGAGTGCCGCGCGTGGAAGGTCGGAGGGGCCTCGCACGCCTCGACGACGGTGATCTCGTCCGGCAGACGCGGATTGAGCGCAGCGGCGGCGCGCTCGGGCGGCGGCCCGCCCACGACCTCGACGGAGACGACCTGGCCGAGCGCATGCACGCCCGTGTCGGTACGGCCGGCGACCCCAAGGTGCTCGACCGAGTCGAACGTCTCCCCGAGCGCTGCGCGCAGCGCGGCCTCGACGGTCGGCAGCCCCGGCTGGGCTGCCCAGCCGCGGAAGGGCGTACCGTCGTACTCGAGCGTCAGCATGAGGAGCATGTCAGGCCGCCCTGACTGCTCTTGTCAGGTTTGCCTTATGCTCTAGTGACTTGCACACCGACTGATACACTCTAACCGATGCCGCACGAAAATCGCATCCTCCTCCAGCGAATCCAGCCGATGATGGTCGGTCTCATCGACGGCTCGCTCTCGACGCTCGCCCCGATCTTCGCAGTCGTGCTCGCCTCGCACGACACGCGCTACGCGTTCATCGCCGGCCTCGCGACCTCGCTCGGCGCCGGCATCAGCATGGGGTTCTCCGAAGCTCTCTCGGACACGGGCGAGCTGACCGGCCGCGGCAGCCCGATCGTCCGCGGCACGATCACCGGCGCCGGCACCTTCATCGGCGGGATCCTCCACTCGCTGCCATTCCTCATCTCGCAGTACCACGTCGCGCTCTTCCTCGCCGTCGCGGTGGTCGGCTTCGAGCTGTTCATGCTCGCCTACTTCCGCTGGAAGTTCTTCGAGGACACGTTCGTGCGCGCCCTCGGGATCGTCACCTTCGCGGGGATGATCATCGCCGGCATCAGCGCCGGCCTCGGCAGCCTCCTGGGAACCCCTGGCGGGTAGCGAGCGAGTGCTGCGCACTCGCTCGCTGGGATAAGGGACTGCGCGGGCCGGAAAGCGCGGTTTCCGGCCCGCTCCGTGCTGTTCGTCTTTAGGTGATCTGGACGGGAGGCCGCTGTGGTGCGCTCGCGCGCGGCGGAGGCCGGCGCGAGCGCGGTTCGGCCTGCGGCTAAGTCGCCGCTACGCGGACGTCTTAGCCTCCGGCCCTGGACCGCACGATGGTTGAAGGCTTCGAACCCTCTTGGCGTTCCGGCGGCGGCGTAACGACGCGTTACGCCGCCGCGACCAGCGGGCGAGCACGCCGCAGGCCTGCACGCCCGCGACGGGACAAGGCTCAAACCCCCGCAGCCCAAAACGAGCCCTACAGCACGGAGCAGGCCCGAGATCGCAATCTCGGGCCTGCGGAGTTCCTTCTGATCCTCGTGGACTTCGAGCCTACGGCTCGAAGTCCACGAGCTCCAAGTAGACCATCTCGGCGGCGTCGCCGGGACGGTTGCCGAGCTTGACGATGCGCGAGTAGCCGCCGGGACGGTCGGCCATGCGCGGTCCGACGTCCGCGAAGAGCTTGTGCACGACCTCCTGCGAGCGCAGCTCGGCGAGCGCCTGCCGGCGCGCATGGAGGTCGCCGCGCCGCCCGAGCGTGATCATCTGCTCGGCGAACGGCTTCACCGCCTTCGCCTTCGCCTCGGTCGTGCGAATCCGGCCGTGCTCGAGCAGCGAGCAGGTGAGGTTGGCGTAGAGGGCGCGGCGGTGCGCCGCGTCGCGGCCGAGCTTCTTGCCTGTCCGGGCGTGGCGCATGTCGCTCTACTCGAAGCCGCCGGAGCCGTTCTCGCCGCGGAGATGGAGGCCGTGTTGCGAGAGCGTCTCGCGCACTTCCTCGATCGACTTCTTGCCGAAGTTCGGGATCGCGGCCAGCTCCTGCTCGGTCTTCATCACGAGGTCGCCGATCGTCTCGATCCCGACCCGCTTGAGGCAGTTGTAGGAGCGGACGCCGAGCTCGAGCTCCTCGATCGGGAAGTTCTCCATCCCGTGCGCGAGAGCCGCCTCGGGCGTGACGCCGCCGTCGACCGGCTGCGCCTCCCCGAAGCCCTCGATCTTGTCGAGATCGGTGAAGATGGCGAGCTGCCGGATCAGGATCTCGGCTGCCTCCGCGAGGGCGTCCTTCGGGTCGACCGAGCCGTCGGTCGTGATGTCGATCGTGAGCTTGTCGTAGTCCGTCCGCTGCCCGACCCGGGCCGCCTCGACCTGGTACGCGACGCGGCGAACCGGCGAGAAGATCGAGTCCATCGGGATCACGCCGATCGTGTGCTGCGGGCCGCGGTTGAGCTCCGCCGGCGAGTAGCCGCGGCCGCGGCCGATCGTCAGCGTGATCTCGAGCCGGCCTCTCTCGGACAGGCTCGCGATCTCGAGCTCCGGGTTGAGGATCTCGAGGTCGGCGGGCGCCTCGATGTCACCTGCCGTGACCGAGCCCGGGCCCTTCTTCGCGATGTGCACCTCCACCTCGGGCGACTCGCCGTGCAGCCGCGCGATGAGGTTCTTGAGGTTCAGGATGATGTCCGTCACGTCCTCGCGGACGCCCGGCAGGGTCGTGAACTCGTGGGCGGTGCCCTCGACCTTGACCGAGGTCACGGCAACCCCCTCGAGCGAGGAGAGCAGCACGCGCCGCAGCGAGTTGCCGAAGGTATGGCCGAAGCCGCGGTCGAGCGGCTCGATGGCGAAGACCCCGCGATGGTCGTCCACGTCCTCGTGGACGATCTTCGGGATCTGGAAGTTCATCTCTCTGGTTGCCAAGAAACTCCCTCTTTCCGTTACTTCGAATAGAGCTCGACGATCAACTGCTCCTGCACCGGCGTGTCGATCTCCACGCGCTCGGGCTGCTTCAGCACCTTGCCGGTGAGCCCGTCGTGGTCCGCCTGGAGCCAGGGAGCGACCGTCGAGACGAGATCGGTTGCGTCGCGGATCACCTGCTGCGCCGAGGAGCTCGGCGGGACGGTGATCACGTCGTTCGGCCGCACCTGGTAGCTCGGGATGTTGACGCGGCGGCCGTTGACGTGGAAGTGGCCGTGACGCACGAGCTGCCGCGCCTGGGCGCGCGAGGCGGCGAAGCCGAGCCGGTAGACGACGTTGTCGAGCCGGGTCTCGAGCATCCGCAGCAACTCCTCGCCGGTGACGCCGGAGCGGCGGGACGCCTTCTCGTAGTAGGTGCGAAACTGCTTCTCGAGCAGGCCGTAGTAGCGACGCGCCTTCTGCTTCTCGCGCAGCTGCATCAGGTACTCGCTCTGCTTGATGCGGCCGCGGCCGTGCTCGCCCGGCGGATAGGAGCGGCGCTCGATGGCGCACTTCTCCGTCAGGCAACGCTCGCCCTTGAGGAAGAGCTTCATCCCCTCGCGGCGGCAGACACGGCACTTCGGCCCGAGATCGCGGGCCACTAGACGCGCCTCCGCTTCCTCGGCCGGACGCCGTTGTGAGCCTGCGGCGTCACGTCCTTCACGGACAGGATCTCCAGGCCGGCGGCCTGGAGCGAGCGAATAGCCGTCTCACGGCCGGAGCCCGGCCCCTTGACGAAGACCTCGACCTTCTGCAGGCCGTGCTCCATCCCCTTGCGCGCGGCGGCGTCGGCCGTGACCTGCGCGGCGAAGGGCGTCGACTTGCGGGAGCCCTTGAAGCCGGCGGAGCCGGCCGACTCCCAGGCGATCACGTTCCCCTCGCGGTCGGTCAGCGCGACGATCGTGTTGTTGAAGCTCGTCTTGATGTGCGCCTGTCCGATCGCGATGTTCTTGCGGACGCGCCGGCGGGTGCGACCGCGCGTGGCCGCCTGTCTCCGGGGCGGAGCCACGCTACTTGGCCTTCTTTCCGCGGCCGACGGTCTTCTTCGGGCCCTTGCGCGTGCGGGCGTTCGTCTTCGTCCGCTGCCCGTTCACCGGAAGGCCCCGGCGGTGCCGGATGCCGCGGTAGGAGCCGATCTCGCCGAGGCGCTTGATCGCCTGCTGCCGGTCGCGCCGAAGGTCGCCCTCGACCTCGAGGTCCGAATCGATGTAGTTGCGGAGCTTCGTGACCTCCTCGTCCGTGAGGTCCTTGACCTTCGTGTCGGGGTTGAGGCCGAGCTCGGCCGCGACCTTGCGTGCGGTGGGCTGGCCGATCCCGTAGATGTACGTCAGCCCGATTTCGAGCCGCTTCTGGTTCGGGAGGTTGACTCCGGCGATGCGTGCGATGGCTCAGCCCTGCCTTTGCTTGTGACGTGGGTTGCTGCAGATGACCATGGTCCGGCCGTGCCGCTTGATCACACGGCAGCGTTCGCACATGGGCTTGACAGAGGGACGGACTTTCATCGTGATCAGCGGTGCCGGTAGGTGATCCGGCCTCGACTGAGGTCGTAGGGGCTGAGCTCGACCTTGACCTTGTCGCCCGGAAGGATGCGGATGTAGTTCTTCCGCATCTTGCCGGAGATGGTCGCGAGCACGGAGTGACCCCCGTCGAGCTGCACCCGGAACATCGTGCTCGGGAGCGCTTCGACGACCTCGCCTTCGACCTCGATCTTCTCTTCCTTGGTGGGCAAATCCCTTTCCGGTGAATAGACTCCCTCAGACGTGCGTGCGCGCGCGGCGTTGCCGCGCGCGAAGGCGATCATCGTAGCAAAGCCGCCTTCGCAGCCGTCAGGATCCGCGGACCCTCTGTCGTGACGGCGACCGTGTGCTCGAAGTGGGCCGCGAGCGACCCGTCGACGGACGAGATCGACCACTCGTCGGCGTGGACGTAGACGTCCGGCTCGCCGGCCGTGATCATCGGCTCGATCGCGAGTGTCATCCCCTCCTGGAGGAGCGGACCGCGGCCGGGCGGCCCGTAGTTCGGGATCTGCGGGTCCTCGTGGTACGACCGGCCGACGCCGTGGCCGACGAGGCTGCGGACGACCGAGAAGCCGGCGGCTTCGACGACCGTCTGAACCGTGTGCGAGATGTCCGAGAGCCGGTTGTCCACGCGGGCCTGCTCGATGCCGGCCGCGAGCGCCTCCTGGCACACGTCGAGGAGCCGCTGGGCCTCCGGATCGATCTCCCCGACAGGGAGCGTGACGGCGCTGTCGGCGACGAGCCCGTCGAGCGTGACGCCGAGGTCGACCGAGATGAGGTCGCCCTCGCGGGCCTGATAGCCGTCCGGGATCCCGTGCACGACCATCGAGTTCGGCGAGATGCAGAGAGCCGCAGGGAAGCCCTTGTAGCCCTTCGAGGTCGGCTGGCCGCCCTTCGCCTGGATGTGCTCGTCCGCGATCCGGTCGAGCTCGCGCATCTCGATCCCCGGCTCGAGGTGCTCGGCGACGAGCGCGAGCGTCTCCGCGACGAGTGCGCCGGCGCGCGCCATCCCCTCGATCTCGGCCCCTGACTTGCGGACGATCACGCCTCCACCTTGCGGTGGCGCTGCACCTGCTCGAGCGACTGCTCGAGCTCGTGGAAGACCTCGTCGACGCTGCGATCGGCGTGGATGCCGACGACGTTGGCGCGGGTCGAGCGGTAGTAGTCGATCAGGGGCGCGGTCTCCTGCGCGTAGAGCTCGAGCCGGCGCTCGATCGCCTCCGGCGCGTCGTCGGGGCGGCCCTCCTCGGCGGCGCGACCGAGCATGCGCTGTACGAGCACGTCGCGGTCGGGCACCTGGAAGTCGAAGACGACGTCGAGGTCGCGTCCATGCTCGCGCAGGAGCTCGGCGAGCGCCTCCGCCTGCGCCATCGTCCGCGGGAAGCCGTCGAGGACGAAGCCGGCGAGCGTGTCGCCCCGCTTGAGCCGGTCGCCGATGAGACGGATCATGAGGTCGTCCTCCACGAGGTCGCCGCGGTCGTAGACCTCCTTGAGCTCTCGGCCGAGGTCGGTCGGAAGCTCCTTCATCTCACGGATCATGTCCCCGGTGGCGATATGCGGAATGCCGTACGTCGCCTTGATCCGCTTCGCCTGCGTGCCCTTCCCCGACCCCTGCGGTCCGAGGACGAGGATGTTCAGCGCAAGAACCCTTCGTAATGGCGCATGACCATCTGCGACTCCATCTGTCGCATGGTCTGGAGCGCGACGCCGACCACGATCAGGACTGACGTGCCGCCGAGAGCCCTGTACGTGGACTGCGGGAAGTGGAAGTACGCGATGAAGATCGACGGCGCGACGGCCACGGAGGCGAGGAAGAGCGCGCCGGCGAGGGTCAGCCGCTGCAGGACGCGGTCGAGGTAGGCGGCGGTCGGCGGGCCGGGCCTGATGCCCGGGATGTAGCCGTTGTACTTGCGCAGGTTGTCGGCCTGGTCGACCGGGTTGAACTGGACCGAGGTGTAGAAGTACGTGAAGACGATGATCATGATCGCCTCGGTGAGCAGGTACTTCCAGCTCGAGTAGCCGAAGTTGATCTGCAACCAGGCGCTCCAGTTCGGCTTGAAGCTCCCGATCGTCTGCGGCACGGCGAGGATCGCCGCGGCGAAGATGACCGGGATCACGCCCGCCATGTTCACGCTCAGCGGCATGTACGTCGAGCCGCCGGACGTCTGCCGGTTGCCGAGCTGCCGGCGCGCGTACTGGACGGGGATCCGCCGCTGCCCCTCCATCACGAAGACGACCGAGACGACGATCCCGAGCGCGACGAGCGGGAAGAACAGCCGCGCGGTCGTGTTGCCGTTGATCCAGCCGCTGATCCCCGTCGGTGCGTACGCGAGGATCGAGGCGAAGATGATGAGCGAGATCCCGTTGCCGATGCCCCGCTTCGTGATCAGCTCGCCCATCCACATCAGCAGCGTCGTGCCGGTGGTGAGCGTGAGGACGATGATGATCAGCCGGCCCGCGTTCACGTTCGGGAGCGCGCCACTGTGCTTGAAGAGGAACGCGTAGCCCGTGGACTGCGCCGCGGCGAGCGCGACCGTGAGGTAGCGCGTGTACTGCGTGATCTTGGCGTAACCCGCCTCTCCCTCCTTCTGCAGCCGCTCGAGCGTCGGCACGACGACGGTCATCAGCTGGAGGATGATCGAGGCCGTGACGTACGGCATGATCCCGAGCGCGAAGAGCGAGAAGCGCGACAGCGCCGAGCCCGAGAAGAGGTTGAGGAGGCCGAGCACGCCGTTGCCGGCGCTGCCGCTGAACAACTGCTGCAGCTGCTGCTGGTCGACGCCGGGCGCCGGGATCCAGGAGCCGAAGCGGTAGACGGCTAGCACGCCCGCGGTGAAGAGCAGCCGGCGCCGCAGCTCGGGGACGCGCCAGACATTGGCGAGCCACTCGAACACGCTTACTCCTCGCTCTCGGCCGGCGCCTCTTCGGCGGGCTGCTCGGCGGCGGGCTGCTCGTCGGCCGCCGCTTCGTCGGTCGCGGCCGAGGACTCTTCTGCCGCCGCCGGCTTCGCCTTGTGGTGGCGCTTCTTCTGCACCTTGGGCTCGCGGAGCAGCTCGACGCTGCCGCCGGCGGCCTCGATCTTCTCCCGTGCGGAGGCGGAGATCGCATGGACGCGGACGGTGAGCTTCTTCGTCACCTCGCCGACGCCGAGCAGCTTCACGTCGGTACGCGTGTTCTTGATCACGCGCTTGGAGACGAGCGTCTCCGGCGTCACCTCGTCGCCGGCCTCGAAGCGGTCGAGGTCGCGGATGTTGACCGGCTGAGTCGACGTGCGGAACGGCCCGATGGGCATGGCGTCCGCGGACGTCGCGCCGCGGAGCTTGCCGATCCGCATGAAGAGCTTCGTCTGGCCGCCCTCGAAGCCGGCCGGCATCTTGTGCGAGCCCGCGCGCGACTTCTGGCCCTTGATGCCGCGACCGGAGTAGCGGCCCTTGCCGGAGCCGAGCCCTCGGCCGACGCGCTTGCGGTCCTCGCGCGGCTGCGCGGGCGAGAGGTTGGAAAGTGTGAGCTGCTTTTCGGCCATGTCCTAGAGGTTCTCGACCTTCACGAGGTGGCGGACCTTGCGGAGCATCCCGGCGACCACCGGCGACTCCTCGTGCTCGGCGCTGCGACCGATGCGGCCGAGACCGAGCGCCCGCAGAGTACCGCGGTGCCGTCCTGATTGGCCGATCTGGGAGCGGACCTGGGTGATGCGGAGCTTGGGCACTACGAATCCGCCTTCTTGCGGCGCAGCGTGCGCCGCTTCGGCTTCTCGGCGGCCGGCTCGGCGGGAGCCTCGGGCTCGGGCTCTGCAGCGGGCTCGGCCTCGGCGGCCGGCTCGGGCTCTGTAGCGGGCTCGGCCTCTGCGGCCGGCTCCTCGACGGCGGGTTCCTCTGCAGGAGCCGTTCCGACCGCGACGGGCGTCTCCTCGACGGCAGCGACGGCGGGCGCAGCCTCCTCCGGCCGCTCCACTCCTGCTGCCGGAACAGCCCGCAGCGGCAGCACCTCGTCGATGCGCTTGCCGCGCATCTTCGCGACATCCTCCGGTCGCCGCAGATCCTGAAGCGCAGCCACCGTGGCCTTCGCCATGTTGATCGGGTTCGTGGTGCCGAGGCTCTTAGCCAGCACGTTCCGGACTCCGCCGAGCTCGAGCACCGCGCGCACGCCGCCGCCCGCGATGACGCCGGTTCCCTCCGACGCGGGGCGCAGCAGCACCCTGGCCGCGTCGAACCTGCCGAGCACCTCGTGCGTGATCGTCGAGCCGTGCTTCGGCACCGTGAAGAGGTTCTTCTTCGCGTCCTCGACCGCCTTCGTGATCGCCAGCGGCACCTCGCGCGCCTTCCCGTAGCCGACGCCGACGCGATCGACCTCGTCACCGACCACGACGAGAGCGGTGAAGGAGAAGCGGCGGCCGCCCTTGACGACCTTGGCCACGCGGTTGATCTCGACCACGCGCTCCTTCAGCTCGCGCGTCTCCGTGTACTCGTTCGCTCCCATCAGAAGCTCAGTCCTCCCTCGCGCGCGCCGTCGGCGAGTGCCTTCACGCGTCCGTGGTAGAGATAGCCGCCGCGGTCGAAGACACAGGCGTCGATGCCGGCCTTCTTCGCGACCTGGGCGAGCGCCTTGCCGACGGCCCCGGCCTGCGCCGTCTTGTCGCCCTTGAACGACTTCGCCAGCGCGAGGTGGGAAGCCGACGCGAGCGTCTGCCCGCTGTCGTCGTCGACGAGCTGCGCCTCGATGCCGCGGTTCGAGCGGAAGACGACGAGCCGCGGGCGGTCGGCGGTGCCGCGCACCTTTGCGCGCACGCGCCGGTGACGCCGCTCGCGGGCTTGTCTCACGGTCAGGCTAGGCACGTTTGCCGACCTTCCTGCGGACGTACTCGCCTTCGTAACGGATGCCCTTGCCCTTGTACGGCTCCGGCGGGCGCACCTTGCGGATCTCGGCGGCGGTCTGCCCGACCATCTGCTTGTCCGTCCCCTTGACGACGACCTGCGTCGGTACCGGGACGTCGAAGCTGATGCCGGTGCGCGGCTTCACGACCACGGTATGCGAATAGCCGACGCTCAGCTCGAGGTCGGTGCCGCGGAGCGCTGCGCGGTAGCCGACGCCCTGGATCTCGAGCCGCTTCTCGAAGCCCTTCGTCACCCCCTCGACCATGTTCGCGACGAGCGTCCGCGTCAGGCCGTGCAGCGCGCGATCCTCGCCGCGCTCAGTCGGCCGTGTGACCACGACCTCGCCGTCGCGCTGCTCGATCTTCATCCGGCTCGGCACCTGCTGCTGCAGCGTGCCGAGCGGTCCCGCGACCGCGACGCGGGCAGGCTCGATCGTGACGCTCACGCCGTCGGGGATCTGAATGGGGGCTTTGCCGATTCTGCTCATGGGTCACCAGATGAAGGCCACGACCTCGCCGCCGATGCCGCGCTCCTGCGCGGTGCGGCTCGTGACGAGCCCCGAGGACGTGGAGAGGATCGCGACTCCCATCCCGCCCAGCACGCGCGGAAGGCGGTCCTTCCGGGCGTAGACCCGCCGTCCCGGCTTGGACACCCGCTTCAGGCCCGAGATGACCCGCTCGCGGTTGCGGCCGAACTTGAGGTCGACGACCAGGGTATCGAAGGACTCGCCCTTCTCCACGCGGAAGTCGCGGATGTAGCCCTCCTCCTTGAGGAGGCGGGCGATCTCCACCTTCATCTTCGAGCTCGGCATCGTCGCGTGTTCGTGCAGCGCCTTGTTGGCGTTGCGGATGCGGGTGAGCATGTCTGCGATCGGATCGGTCAGCACGTTCTCTCTCCTACCAGCTCGACTTCGTCATGCCGGGAATCGCCCCCTGGTGCGCGAGCTCGCGCAGGCAGATGCGACACAGGCCGAACTTGCGGAAGACCGCGCGCGGCCGGCCGCACCGGTTGCAGCGCGTGTAGGCCCTCACCTTGAACTTCTGGGGCCGCCGCTGCTTGACGACGAGGGACGTCTTCGCCATGCCTATTGCCTCCCTTCGCCGTCGCCGCCGAAGGGCAGGCCGAGCGCCTGCAGCAGCGCGAGGGCGTGCTCGTCGGTCTCGGCGCTCGTCGTGATCGTCACGTCGAGACCCCGGACCTGCTGGATGTCGTCGTAGTTGATCTCCGGGAAGATCAGCTGCTCGCGGATGCCGAGCGAGAAGTTCCCCCGGCCGTCGAAGGAGCTCGGGCTCAGCCCGCGAAAGTCCCGGATCCGCGGCAGCGCGATCGAGACGAGCCGGTCGAGGAACTCGTACATCCGCGCGCCGCGGAGCGTGACCCTGGCGCCGACGGCCATTCCTTCGCGCAACTTGAACTGAGCAATCGACTTGCGGGCGCGCCGCAACTGGGCGCGCTGGCCCGCGATCGTCGACAGCTCCTCGATCGCCGAGTCGAGCGCCTTGGAGTCGGTCTTCGCCTCCCCGACCCCCATGTTGAGGGTGATCTTGGAGATCTCCGGCACCTGCATGATCGAGGCGAGCCCGAGCTCGTCCTTGAGCCGTCCGCGGATCTCGCGCTCGTAGCGCTCCTTCAGGCGGGGCGTGTACTCGGCGGTGCTCACCGGTCGACCTCCTGGCCGCAACCCTCGCGCCTGCAGACGCGGATCCGGACCTTCTTGTCCTTGATCGTCTTCTCGATCGTCCCGACGCGGGTCGGCTTGCCGCACGCCGGGCAGACGAGCATGACGTTCGACACCGGCAGCGGCGCAGGCAGCTCGACGATGCCGCCCGGGACGACCGTCGAGCCCATTCCCGTCGTGTTCTGGATCGGGCGCGGACGCCTATGGCGCTTGACGACGTTGATGTTCTCGACCAGGACCCGGCCCTCTTTCGGCCGCGCCTCGAGGACGCGACCCTCCTTGCCGGCGTCCTTGCCGCGGAGGACGTGCACGACGTCGCCCTTCTTGATCTTCATCGTCTGGGACATGGTCAGAGCACCTCCGGAGCGAGCGAGACGATCTTCATGAAGTTCTTCTCCCGCAGCTCGCGCGCGACCGGCCCGAAGATGCGGGTGCCGCGCGGGTTGCGCTGCTGGTCGATGATCACGGCCGCGTTCTCGTCGAAGGCGATCGTCGTCCCGTCGTCGCGGCCGAACGGCTTTCGCGTGCGCACGACGACCGCTCGCACGACCTCGCCCTTCTTGACCGCCCCCTGCGGCGTCGCCGTCTTGACGGTGCCGACGATGATGTCTCCGACGCGTGCGTAGCGGCGGTGGTGGCCCCCGACGACGCGGATGCAGAGCAGCTCGCGGGCGCCGGTGTTGTCGGCCACCCTGAGACGCGATTCCTGCTGGATCACCGAGCGTCACCTCCGTGCGATTCGTGCTCTGGGGCGGCGAAAACCGAGCAGCGCAAGGACGCAGGGATTCGTAGCCGGTGGTACGAATGCGACTGAGGACGCAGCGCTGCGACAGTTGCAGCCGATCAGAGTGCGAAGCGTGCGGGAGGTGGCGCTCACTTGGCAACCTCGACGATCTCTGCGAGGCGCCAGCGCTTCGTCGCCGACAGCGGGCGCGTCTCGACGATGCGCACGACGTCGCCGACCTTGGCCGCGTTCTCCTCGTCGTGGGCGTGGAACTTGACCGAGCGCCGGATCACCTTCTTGTACTTCGCGTGGGAGGTGATGACGTCGACCTTGACGACGATCGTCTTGTCCATCGCGTGCGAGACGACGACGCCGCGGCGCTCCTGCCGCCGGCCGCGCTCGTACTCGGGCTTCGGCTGCCGGACGATCGGCTTCCGCTCGCCTGTCGACGCCGCACGACGAGGGCGTGTCTTCTGCGGCCGCAGATGGCGCGGCAGCCGCTTGCGCTTCGGCTTCGGCTCGGATTGCGCGGGCGGAGCCGCGGCGGCCTCGGCGGTCGCAGCGGCGGGCGCCTCGGTCTCCGCGGCGGGCGCCTCGGCGACCGGTTCGTCGGCTGCGGGCTCGTCGGCTGCAGGCTCCTCGGCGGCAGGCTCATCGGCGGCAGGCTCGTCGGCGGCAGCCTCCGGCTCCGCGGGGGTCTCCTCGACCTCCGCCGGCTCCGGCTCAGCTTCAGCCGCGGACTCCTCGACGGCAGCCTCCGGCTCCACCTCGGCAGCGGGCTCCTCGGCGGCGACCTCCGGCTCGGCTTCAGCCGCAGCCTCCTCGGCGGCAGCCTCCGGCTCCGCGGGGGTCTCCTCGACCGCCTCCGGCTCCGCGGGGGTCTCCTCGACCGCCTCCGGTTCCGCCGGGGTCTCGTCGATCTGCTCTTCGTTCTTCTTCTCTGCCATCAGCTTGTCGCCCTTGCCTTCTCTGCCTCGCGCTCGGTCACGACCGTCAGGATGCGCGCGATCTCCCGCTTCGCCAGCTTGAGCCGCGCCGAGTTCTCGAGCGCTCCGGTGACCGACTGGAAGCGGAGGTTGAACAGCTCGTGCCGCCGCTCGGCGAGCCGGTGCTCCAGCTCGTCGTCGGTCAGCGAGCGCAGTTCCGATGCCCTAGTCAAAAGAGCGCTTCCTCTCTCTTCACGACCTTCGACTTGACCGACAGCTTCTGTCCGGCGAGCCGGAGCGCCTCCTTGGCGAGCGGCTCGGGAACGCCCGCGAGCTCGAACATCACGCGGCCCGGCTTGATCACGCAGACCCAGCCCTCGGGCGAGCCCTTGCCCGAGCCCATCCGCGTCTCGGCCGGCTTCTTCGTGACGCTCTTGTCCGGGAAGACGTTGATCCAGACCTTGCCGCCGCGCTTGATCTTGCGCGTCATCGCGATCCGAGCCGCCTCGATCTGGCGGTTCGTGATCCAGCCGGCGTCGAGGGCCTTGAGGCCGTAGTCGCCGTACTGGACGGACGTCTGCCCGCTCGCGACGCCTGCGCGCCGGCCGCGGTGCACCTTGCGGAACTTCGTCTTCTTCGGCATGAGCATCAGGCGTCACCTTGCTTCGGCTCGGCCTTCGGCTTGCGGGTGCGCTTCGGCTTCGCGTCGGCCACGGGCTCGGCCGGGGCCACAGCCTCGGGGGTCTCCGCCGGCGGCGGCGTCTCGACGACCTGCTCGGGAGCCGGCGTCTCGACGACCTGCTCGGGAGCCGGCGTCTCGACGACCTGCTCGGGAGCCGGCGTCTCGGCGGCCTCGAGGGGCTGGACCTGCGCTTCGTCGGGGCGCGGCTGATCGACGTTGTCCTGGCCGCGCGCGCGGTCGCCGCGAGCGCCGGGACGGGCCGAGGAGGGACGGGCGCCGGAAGCCGGACCGCGCCCGCGACCACGGCCTCCGCCAGGCCCTCCGCCGGAGCGGGGCCGCCGCTGCCGCACAGGCCCGAGGCCCTCGCGGTCGGGGCCGCGTCCGCGTCCGCCCTCGCGAGAGGCGCCGAGCCCTTCGAGCGCACCGCCACGGCGCCGCCGCGTGTCCTGGTCACCCAGGCGCGTGTCGCTCTCCCCGAAGCCCTCCGGCATGATCTCGCCCTTGTTGATCCAGACCTTGACGCCGATCCGGCCCGCGCTCGTCTTCGCCTCGACGAAGCCGTAGTCGATGTCGGCGCGGATCGTGTGCAAGGGCACACGGCCCTCGCTGTACGTCTCGCTGCGGCTCATCTCGCCGCCACCCAGACGGCCCGCGCACCGGATCTTGACGCCGACGGCGCCGGAGCGGATGGCCGAGGCGAGCGCGCGCTTCATCGCGCGCCGGAAGGCGACGCGGTTCGAGAGCTGCTCCGCGATCGACTGGGCCACGAGCTTCGCGTCGAGCTCGGGCCGCTTGATCTCGTTGATGTTGATGTGGACGTTCTTCTGCGTCAGCGCGTGCAGCTCGCGGCGCAGCGCGTCGACCTCGACACCCGACTTGCCGATCACGATGCCGGGCCGCGCGGTGTAGATGTCGACGGTGATCCGCTGCTTGTCCTTCCGGATCAGGATGTCGGACAGGCCCGCATGGGCCAGCTTGTTGTAGATGTGCTCGCGGATGCGGACGTCCTCGAGGATGTAGGCCGCGAACTCCTTCTTGCCGGTGTACCAGTTGGACTTCCAGTCGTGGATGACGCCCACGCGGAGCCCGCCCGGATGAATCTTCTGTCCCATTAGTCCTCGGCTCCTTCGGGTTCGTTCGGCTCCTCGGCCGGCGGCGGCGGAGCCGCGGCCGGAGCGACCCGGCGGACCGGGGCCGGCGCCTGCGCCTGCGCCGCTCCCGGCGCCTGCGCAAGCTCGATCGTGATATGGCAGGTGCGCTTGCGAATCCGGTTCACGCGGCCACGCGCTCGAGCACGCCAGCGCTTCAGCGTCGGCCCCTCGTCGACGTAGGCGGCGGCGACGACGAGGTCGTCCCCCTGCCAGCGGAGATCCGACCGCGACTCGGCGTTCGCTACGGCGGAGCGCAAAACCTTGTCGACGTCCTTCGCGACGGCGCGGGTCGAGAACGCGAGGATCGTCCGCGCCTCGGGCACGGAGCGGCCGCGGATGAGGTCGGTGACGAGCCGCGCCTTGCGCGCGCTCGAGTGCACCCACTTCGCCTGGGCCCGCACGGTCTCGCGCTCGAGCTCGACCACCGCCATCACCTCCTCACCTTCGCGGTGCGGTCGCCGGCGTGGCCGCGGAACGTCCGCGTCGGCGCGAACTCGCCGAGCTTGTGACCCACCATCTGCTCGGAGATGAACACCGGGACGTGCTTGCGGCCGTCGTGGACGGCGATCGTGTGCCCGACCATCTCCGGGAAGATCGTCGAGTCGCGCGACCAGGTGCGGATCATGTTCTTCTGGCCCGACGCGTTCATCGCCTCGATCCGGCTCATCAGCCGCTCTTGCACGAACGGCCCCTTCTTCGAACTGCGGCTCATCAGCGGCGGCCCTCCTTGCCGCGGCGGCGGCCGCGGACGATCAGCTTGTCGGACTCCTTGTGCTTGCGGCGCGTGCGCTTGCCGAGCGTCGGCACGCCCCAGGGCGTGACGGGATGACGGCCGCCCTTCGACTTGCCCTCGCCGCCGCCGTGCGGATGGTCGACGGGGTTCATCGCGGAGCCGCGCACGGAAGGCCGCTTCCCGCGCCAGCGGCTGCGGCCGGCCTTGCCGCCGGTCAGGTTCTGGTGGTCGACGTTCCCGACCTGCCCGACCGTCGCGCGGCAGGCGAGCGGGACGCGGCGCATCTCGCCCGACGGCAGCCGCAGGACGGCGAAGGAGCCGTCCTTCGCGACGAGCTGGATGCCCGAGCCCGCCGAGCGCGCCATCTTCGCGCCCTGGCCGGGCTTGAGCTCGACGGCGTGGACGAGGGTGCCCGTCGGGATGTTCTCGAGCGGGAGGGTGTTACCGACCCGGATGTCGGCGCCGGGCCCGGACTCGACGGTCGCGCCCACGCGCAGCTGCGCGGGCGCGAGGATGTAGCTCTTCGCGCCGTCGGCGTAGTGGAGCAGCGCGATCCGGGCCGAGCGGTTCGGGTCGTATTCGATAGCGGCGACGCGGGCGGGCACGGCGTCCTTCTGGCGCTTGAAGTCGATCAAGCGGTAGCGGCGCTTGTGGCCGCCGCCCTGGTGGCGCGTCGTGATCCGGCCGTTCACGTTGCGGCCGCCCGTCTTGGAGAGCGGCGCGAGCAGGCTCTTCTCCGGCTCGGAGCGCGTGACCTCCTCGAACGTCGAGACGGACATGAAGCGGCGGCCGGGGCTCGTCGGCTTGTAGCGGCGAACGGGCATCAGCAGTCGCCTCCCGAGCAGATCGCGCGCTGGGACGGCGAAAGCCGAGCAGCGCAAGGACGCAGGGAGCGTTCGTAGCTAGCTACGAACGCGACCGAGGACGCGGCGATGCGACGGCTTGCAGCCGTTTCCAGCGTCCGAGCTGTGAGGGTGGCGGCTGCTCTCAAATCTGAGCTCCCGAGAAGATCTCGATCTTGTCGCCGGCCTTCAGCTCGACGATCGCCTTCTTCCAGCCCGCACGCACGCCGTTGTGGAGGCCGCGCCGCTTCGGCTTCGGCTGCACCTTGATGATGTTGACGGCGACGACCTTGACGTCGAACAGCTCCTCGACGGCCTGGCGGACCTGCGTCTTGTGCGCGTCCTTGTGCACTCTGAACGTGTAGCGGTTCTGCTGGATCTGCTCGTAGCTCTTCTCCGAGACCACGGGCCGGATCAGGATCTCGCCGGGATGGAGGCTCACGACGCCCTCCTGGCGAGGTCGTCCAGCGACGACTCGGTGATGATCAACGACCGGGCCCAGACGACCTGCGCGACCTCGAGCTCGGCGGGAACCGTGACGAGCACGCGCTCGAGGTTGCGGAACGACTTGATCAGCGCCTCCTCGTCCTCGCTCGCGACGACGACCGTCGGCGCCTGCTGCCCCCACGTGCGGAGCAGCTCGGCGGCCTGCTTCGTCGAGGGCTCGCCGAAGAGGTCGCCCCCCACGAGACCGAGCGTGCCGGCGGACGCGTGGTCGCTCAGCGCCGCGCGCAGCGCGGCACGAGCAGCCTTGCGGTTCACCTTCAACGTGAAGTCGCGTGGGCTCGGCGGGAAGGCGACGCCGCCGCCGCTGAACTGCGGCGCGCGGATCGTGCCCTGGCGGGCGCGGCCGGTGCCCTTCTGGCGCCACGGCTTCGAGCGGCCGCCGGCGACGAGCCCGCGGCTCTTCGCGGCGCGCGTGCCCTGCCGGTGGGCGTTCAGCTCGGCCCGGACGGCCTCGTGCACGAGATGCGGCCTGACCTCGGCCCCGAAGATGGCCTGGTCGAGCGAGACCTCCTTCTTGGCGCCACCGAGCACGGGTGCCTTCGGAGCGGCCATTACCTGATGTCCTCCCGGATCTCGACCAGGCCGTTCTTCGGGCCTGGCACGGCGCCCTTGACGAGCAGGAGATTCCGCTCCGGATCGACGGAGTGGACGGTGAGCCCGACCTGTGTGACGCGCTTGCCGCCCATCCGGCCGGCCATCTTCATGCCCTTGAAGACGCGCGACGGCGTCGCCGAGGCGCCGATCGAGCCCGGCTTGCGGATGTTGTGCGAGCCGTGCGAGACCGGGCCGCGGTGGAACCTATGCCGCTTGATGGTGCCCTGGAAGCCCTTGCCGATCCCGGTGCCGGAGACCTTGACCTTGTCGCCCGGCTGGAAGATCTCGACCGTGACGTTCTCGCCCTGCACGGCGTCGGCGAAATGACCGCGGAACTCGACGAGTTGCCGGTAGGCGCCGTCGATCCCGGCCTTCGCCAGGTGGCCGCGCTCGGCCTTCGTGATCTTCCGCTCGGCGACCGGCTCCCACGCGAGCTGGACCGCCTCGTAGCCGTCGGCGTCCGGCGTGCGGACGGCGACGACCGGGCACGGGCCGGCCTCGATCACGGTCACCGGAGTCACGCCGCCGCTCTCCTCGTCGAAGAGTTGCGTCATGCCTACCTTGCGGCCGAGTAGTCCCCTCATCTAGGACACCACCCCGGCGGCCGCAAGGTTTCGATCACGCCTCGTCATGGCCAGCACTGTCGTTTCGGGGTCCCGGTACATCGCCGCTCTACAGCTTGATCTCGATGTCGACTCCGGCCGGGAGGTCGAGCCGCATGAGCGAGTCGACCGTCTTCGGTGTCGGCGAGTGGATGTCGATCAGCCGCTTGTGCGTACGCACCTCGAAATGCTCCCGCGAGTCCTTGTCCTTGAACGGCGAGCGGATCACGCAGTAGACGTTCTTCTCGGTGGGCAGGGGCACTGGGCCGGTGATGGTGGCGCCGGTGCGCTGGGCCGTGTCCACGATGTCGCGCGCGGACTTGTCCACCTGCTGGTGGTCGTAGCCCTTCAGACGGATGCGGATCTTCTGCTGTGGCACCGGCGCCTCCCGTTCCTTCCTACTTGATGATCTCGCTGACGGCGCCGGCACCCACGGTCCGCCCACCCTCGCGGATGGCGAAGCGGAGGCCCTGATCCATGGCGATCGGCTGGATCATCTCGATCTCCATGTTCGTGTTGTCGCCCGGCATGACCATCTCCTGGCCCTCCGGCAACTTGATCGAGCCGGTGACGTCCGTCGTCCGGAAGTAGAACTGCGGCCGGTAGCCGTTGAAGAACGGCGTGTGGCGGCCGCCCTCGTCCTTCGAGAGGACGTAGACCTCGGCCTTGAAGTGCGTGTGCGGGGTGATCGAGCCCGGCTTGGCGAGCACCTGCCCGCGCTCGACCTCCTCGCGCTTGACGCCGCGCAGCAGTGCCCCGGCGTTGTCGCCGGCCTGCGCGTAGTCGAGCGTCTTCTGGAACATCTCGAGCCCGGTCACGACGGTCTTCTCGACCTCCGGGTGGATGCCCACGATCTCGATCTCGTCGCCGACCTTGCACTGGCCCTGCTCGATGCGGCCTGTGACGACGGTGCCGCGGCCGGTGATCGTGAACACGTCCTCGATCGGCATGAGGAACGGCTTGTCCACGTCGCGCTGCGGCTCCGGGATGTACGTGTCGACGGCCTCCATGAGCTCGAGGATCTTCTGGCTCCACTCCGCGTCGCCCTCGAGCGCCTTGAGCGCCGAGACCTGCACGATCGGAATGTCGTCGCCCGGGAACTCGTAGCGAGTGAGGAGCTCGCGCACCTCCATCTCGACCAGCTCGAGCAACTCGGGGTCGTCGACCATGTCCGCCTTGTTGAGGGCGACGACGATCGCCGGCACCTGCACCTGACGGGCGAGCAGGATGTGCTCGCGTGTCTGCGGCATCGGGCCGTCGGCCGCCGAGACCACGAGGATCGCCCCGTCCATCTGGGCGGCGCCCGTGATCATGTTCTTGATGTAGTCGGCATGCCCCGGGCAGTCGACGTGCGCGTAGTGACGGTTGTCCGTCTCGTACTCGACGTGCGCGGTGTTGATCGTGATGCCGCGCTGGCGCTCCTCGGGGGCGTTGTCGATCGACGCGAAGTCGCGCACGGCCGTGTTCGTCCCCTTCTCTGCGAGCACCTTCGTGATCGCCGCGGTCAGCGTCGTCTTGCCGTGGTCGATGTGACCGATGGTGCCGACGTTGACGTGCGGCTTCGTCCGCTCAAACTTCTGCTTGGCCATTGGTGGCTCTCCCTGTCTCCCTTTCTCTCTCGTTCAGCCTTGCGCGTCGATGATCTCGCTTGCGATCGACTGAGGCACTTCCTCGTAACGGTCGAACTGCATGGTGAAGTCAGCCCGGCCCTGGGTCATCGAGCGCAGGTCCGTGGCGTATCCGAACATCTCCGACAGCGGCACGTTCGCCTTCACGACCTGCGCGTTGCCGAGCGGGTTCATGGACTCGATCCTGCCGCGGCGGCTGTTGAGGTTTCCCATCACGTCGCCGAGGTAGTCCTCCGGCGTGGTCACCTCGACGGCCATCGTCGGCTCGAGCAGCTTCGGCTTCGCGCGCTTCATCGCCTCCTTGAAGGCCATGGAACCTGCGATCTTGAACGCCCGCTCGCTCGAGTCGACCTCGTGGTACGAGCCGTCGACGAGCTCGATCCTGATGTCCACGACGGGATAGCCCGCCAGGATGCCCGAGCCCATCGCCTCCCGGATCCCGGCGTCGACGGCCGGGATGTACTCCTTCGGGATCTTCCCGCCGACGATCTTGTCGGCGAACTCGTAGCCCGCGCCCGGCTCCTGCGGGTAGAGGTTGATCACGGCGTCGCCGTACTGGCCGGAGCCGCCGGTCTGCCGGACGAACCTGCCCTGGACCTTCTCCGCCGGCTTGGACACCGTCTCGCGGTACGCGACCTGCGGGCGGCCGACGTTCGCGGCGACGTTGAACTCCCGCTTGAGGCGGTCGATGATGATCTCGAGGTGCAGCTCGCCCATCCCCGAGATGAGCGTCTGCCCGGTCTCCTCGTCCGACTCGACGCGGAAGGTCGGATCCTCCTCGGCGAGGCGGGCGAGCCCGGTCGAGAGCTTGTCCTGGTCGGCCTTCGACTTCGGCTCGACGGCCACGGAGATGACCGGATCCGGGAAGGTCATCGACTCGAGCACGATCGGCGCGTTGTCGGCGGCGAGGGTGTCGCCGGTCGTCGTCGCCTTGAGGCCGACCCCGGCCGCGATTTCGCCGGCCATGATCTCGTCCCGCTCCTCGCGGTGGTTCGCGTGCATCTGGAGGATGCGGCCGACGCGCTCGGTGCGTCCCGTCGTCGTGTTGAGGACGCGGTCGCCTGCCTTGAGCGTCCCGGAATAGGCACGGAAGTAGGTGAGCTTGCCGACGTACGGGTCCGACATGACCTTGAAGGCGAGCGCCGAGAACGGCTCGTTCGGGTCGGCCTTCCGCTCCTCGTCGCTGCCGTCCTTCGGATCGATCCCGCGCACGGGCGGCACGTCGAGCGGGCTCGGCAGGTAGTCGACGATCGCGTCGAGCAGGAGCTGGACGCCCTTGTTCTTGAAGGCGGAACCGAGCAGGACGGGAGTGATCTCGTCGGCGAGCGTGCCGTTGCGAACGGCGCGGCGGATCATGTCCGCCGTCACCGACGACTCGTCCTCGATGTACGCGGCGAGCACCTCGTCGTCGAAATGCGAGATCGCATCGATGAGCTGGTGGTGGTACTCCTGCGCCTGCTCTGCGAGCTCCGGCGGGATCTCCGTCACGTCGCGCTCCTGGCCGAGGTCGTCCCGGTAGATCACGGCCTGCATCTCGACGAGGTCGACGGCACCGACGAAGTTCTCCTCCGCGCCCACCGGGATCTGCAGCGGGATCGGGTTCGCCCCGAGCCGGTCGCGCATCGACTGCACGGCGGCGAAGAAGTTCGCGCCGGTTCGGTCCATCTTGTTGATGAAGGCGATCCGCGGCACCTTGTACTTGTCCGCCTGCCGCCACACCGTCTCGGACTGCGGCTGCACGCCCGCGACGGAGTCGAAGACGGCGACCGCGCCGTCGAGGACGCGCAGGCTCCGCTCCACCTCGACGGTGAAGTCCACGTGCCCGGGCGTATCGATGATGTTGATCCGATGGTCGCGCCAGAACGCCGTCGTCGCGGCCGACGTGATCGTGATGCCCCGCTCCTGCTCCTGGGCCATCCAGTCCATCGTCGCGGCGCCCTCGTGCACCTCGCCCATCTTGTGGGTGCGACCGGTGTAGTAGAGGATCCGCTCGGTCGTCGTCGTCTTGCCCGCGTCGATGTGGGCCATGATCCCGATGTTGCGGACGCGATCGAGCGCAACCGCCTGCTCTGTCATCTTCGTGCTCAAGTCTCTCCTCGTCCGCCTACCAGCGGTAGTGCGCGAAGGCCTTGTTCGCCTGCGCCATCCGGTAGACGTCGTCCTTCCGCTTGAACGCGCCGCCCTGCTGGTTCAGCGCGTCGAGAATCTCGTTGGCGAGCTTGTCCGACATGCCCTTCTCGCGCCGGTCGCGCGCGTACGTGACGAGCCAGCGCACCGCGAGGGTGCGAGCGCGCCGCTGCGGCACCTCGACCGGCACCTGGTAGTTCGCGCCGCCGACGCGGCGGCTGCGCACCTCGAGCACCGGCGTGACCGTCTTCACGGCCTGCTCCAGCACCTCGACCGGCGGCCGGCCCGTCTTCGTCCCCACCGTCTCGAGCGCCCCGTAGACGATCTCCTCCGCGATGGACTTCTTGCCGTCGAGCATGATCTTGTTGATGACCTGCGTCACGAGCTGCGAGCCGTAGACGGCGTCCGCACCGACCGGCCGGGCCTGGACCTCTCCGCGCCTCGGCATCTCAGCTGCCTCGCTTCGCGCCGTACTTCGAGCGCCCCTGCTTCCGGTCGGCGACGCCGCCCGTGTCGAGCGCGGCGCGGATGACCTTGTAGCGGTAGCCCGGGAGATCCTTGACACGGCCGCCGCGCACGAGCACGACCGAGTGCTCCTGCAGGTTGTGGCCCTCGCCCGGGATGTAGGCGCCGACCTCCGCCCCGTTCGTGAGCCGCACGCGCGCGACCTTCCGCAGCGCGGAGTTCGGCTTCTTCGGCGTCTGCGTCATGACACGCGTGCAGACGCCGCGCTTCTGCGGCGCGCCGGCGAGCGCAGGCGTCTTGGTCTTCGCCTTCGGGACCTTGCGGCCTTTGCGCACGAGTTGGTTGACGGTCGGCATCGGTGGTTCGTCTGCTCCCTTCACAAAGAGACGGTCGGCTGGGGCGAGATGCCCCTGCCAACCGGCCCGCGGCATGGTAGCGGACGCACGCGTCCCTCGCCAAGGTGGAAGCGTCGCGAGTCCGGCTGCAGGTGTGCGCGTTCCCTGTCTACAGTTGCCGCAACCGATGCACGCGCTGCTTATCGGCCTTGCGGCGGCCCTCGTCGCTTGCATCGCGGCCTTCATGGTCTTCTTCGGCGTGCTCGTGCGCCGCAACTCCAAGCGGTCCGACGCACGCGTCTCCGCCTCCGTCGAGGAGCTGGAGGCCCGGATGGGCGCGCTCGCCCGCGAGCTGACCGAGGCGCTGCGGCGGGCCGAGGAGGAGACGGGCCGCAACCGCTTCCTCGGCGAGATCGGCTCGACGCTCCTGCTCGAAGACGTGCTCGCCGCGACTCTCGAGGCCGCAGTCTCGCTCCCACCCGTCGATGCCGCGCTCCTGCACCTCGACGCCGGTGAAGGGGAGGAGCGGCCGATCGTCTCCGCGAGCGGATTCGAGGGCGACGAGCCCGACGGGCTCGGATTGTTCGGGCCGCCGGCTGCGTGGGGCGCCCGGGCGGTCGAGCTCAGGTTCCGGTATCCCGACGAAGGCGCTGCGAGGGGTGTCCGCTCGGCCGTCGGCGTGCCGCTTCTCGGCGAGAGCGGCAGGATCGGCTGGCTCGCCGTCTTCTCGAGAAGACCTCAGACCCGCGTCGGAGACGAGGGCATTGTTCGTCTCGAGGAGCTGGCAGAGCGGGCGGCGCCGGCGCTCGCCAACGCCCGCCGCTTCCAGGAGGCGCAGCGACTCGCCGACCTCGACTCGCTGACGGGCCTGCACAACCGGCGCTACTTCCACGAGACGCTCGGGCGCGAGGTCGTGCGGGCACAACGGTACGGTCGCCGCCTCTCGCTCGTGATCGTCGACGTCGACGAGTTCAAGGAGGTCAACGACCGGATCGGCCACCTCGCCGGCGACGACGTGCTGGCCGAGACGGCCCGGCGCGTCGGCCAGGTCGTGCGAGCGGCCGACGTTCCGTGCCGTGTCGGCGGAGACGAGCTCGGCGTGATCCTGCCCGAGGCGGGGCTCGACGACGCACGGCTCCTCGTTCAGCGCATCCAGCATGCGGTGAGCTCCCAGCCCGTCGCCCAAGCGGGACGGGTGCGCGTGTCGGCGGGCGTGGCGGAGCTCCAGCCGAACGACGACCCGACGAGCCTCTTCGAGCGCGCCGACCGGGCCCTCTATGCAGCGAAGCACGCGCGCAAGACGGGCCTGAACCTCGCTGCCGCCGACTAGCGGTTAGTCACCGTCCACGTCGTCCGGCCCGTACTCGCGGATCACGCGCGCCGGCACGCCGGCCACCATCGTGTACGGAGGCACGTCGTCGACGACGACGGCGCCCGCGGCGACGATCGCGTACTCCCCCACCGTGACCCCGGCCAGGATCGTGCTCCGCAGGCCGAGGTAGGCGCCGCGCCGGATCGTCGTGCGCAGCGCCGCCCGCTGCTCCTCGTCGCCGAGCAGCCGGTGGAAGTGAGTCGGGTAGTACGTGTGTCCGAGGATCGTCGTCTGCGCGATCACGGTCACGTCGTCCTCGAGCGTCACCGACGACGGTGCGGCGTCGTCGATGAAGACCTCGCCGCCGATGAACACCCGCTGCCCCACGTGGACGCCGCGGCGGCGGTGGAGCGTGGCGCGGGCCGCGGGCGGCAGCGGGACGTACCGCGCCACGACGTGAAGCCAGCGCTTGCCGACCGCGCCGGCCAGGTGGATGCCCTTCGTCTCCGGACCGACCGGGATGTTTCCCCAGAGCTTCTCGAGCATCCCGCAAGGCTATGCCTCCGGGCGGCGGGCGCAGGGGCGCCGTCAGTTGAGACGCAGGAAGGGCAGATACTCCGTCAGGTCGAGGGCGGCCGGCTGCGGCAGCTGGTCGCGGAGGCAGGTCGCCGAGTTGAGCGCGACGTTCTGGCGGGCGATCGTCCAGTGCTCGAACGCCTGGGCCCGCTCGAAGCCTCGCAGCGCCGCCACGATCGCCGGACGCGCGCGCGAGAGCGCCAGCGCGCCGAGCGGCTGCGCAGGGCCGAGCGGCCGCACCTGGTAGGTGCCGAGCAGCGTGGTGAGCTGCGCCTTCTTCCCGGTCGTCAGCGAGAAGAGCGCCTCCGGCGCGGCGTCCTCGAGCGCCAGTCCCTTGCCCGCGCCGCCGAGCCAGGGCGGAGCCGGCGAGACGCGGACGTTGCGGACGAGCAGGTCCGGGTAGGCGGCGTAGAAGGCCGCGACGTCGGCCGCCCGCGGGGCCGCGACGGGCAGCGTCTGCTCGAGCTGGGCCCGCCGCAGCTCGTCCGCGAGGATCGCGCGTGCCGCGGGAACGCTCGCGTGCGCGTCCGCGAGAGCGGCGCGATATGCGCTGCGGTCGCCGTGGAACGAGGTCGCGATCACCTGGCGCTCCGCGGCGAGCACCTCCTTCTGCGAGACCGCGACCTCGGAGCTCTCCACGAGCCGCTCGAACTGGATGCTCAGCGCCGCGTCGGCGTCGCCCGTGAAGGCGGCGACCGAGCCGACCTGGCGGCCGCCGATGCTGCCCATGCCGGGCACCTGGCAGACGGTCCCGCGCGGCAGGAGGATCTGCCCCTCGGTGAGGGAGCGGTCGAAGTCGGGGCCGAGCGTCCGGGGCGCGTTGCACAGGTTCTTGTTCCGGGCCCAGAGCCAGACGCACGCCGCCTCGGGCTTGTCCGGGTCCTGCTCGGCCGTGTTCCACTCCTGCCAGCCCCACGAGAAGACGGAGCCGAGATGGAGCTCCGCCGCGACCTCCTTGGCGGAGAGCGCCTCCCACTTGACGACCTGGAACCAGGCCGAAGAAGGCTCGAGGCCGTTGCGGCCGCCGACGCCCTTCTGGCTCAGGAAGCTGAGCATCACCCCGAGCCGGCTCGCCGGGATTCCCATCGCGGTGAAGGTCGCGATCGCAGTCCGGTAACGCTCGCGGAGGAGCCGGTTCCCGAGCACGGGGCCGAGCGGCCAGATGCTCGTCGCCGGCACGTACACCTCGCGCACCACGCTCGCGACCTTCGCCACCTGCTGCCACCAGGCGACCGCCTCGCTGCTGCCGGTGAACGGCGACGTGTTGACGAGGAGGACGGGATGCGCTCCCTGGGCTGCGAGACCGGTCAGGAAGGCGAGGACGTCCGCGCGGTACTGGACGGTCGCGTCGCTCCAGGGTGAAGGGGCGGTGGCGCCGAAAAGCTCGTTCTCGACGATCAGCGGCGTCGAGCATGTGGTGCGGCCCACGGAGAGCTGGTACTCCTGCTCCGCCGCCGCCTCGATCGTCGAGGGATCCGCGGGAGCGGCGGGCGTGCCGACCTTCGCCTTGAGCTTCAGGTCGAACGAGTAGGTCGCCGCGCCGCGCGTCCGTGCCTCTGTCTGGTAGTCGTTGCCCGGGTGCTGCGTGACCGCGAGCAGCGTCCCGGGTCGCGCGAGGATCGGCAGGAGGCTCGGCCACCCGTACTCGCCCCAGACAGTCTCCTGCGCGCGGATCCCGCACTGCCCCGCCCAGGTGGGATCGGACGCCGCGCGCCCGGCAGCGAGAAGCGACGCCGCGACGGCGACGAGCAGCAGCGGGAGGACCCTCTTCACCCGCAGCTCTGTGTAGCACAGAGCTCACGAAGCTGCGCTTCGCTCGCTGGGAGAAGGAACTCGCGGGCCGGAAAGCGTGGTTTCCGGCCCGCTCCGTGCTGTTTCTTGGGGTGATCTGGATGGGAGGCTGCTCTGGTGCGCTCGCGCGCGGCGGAGGCCGGCGCGAGCGCGGTCGGCCTCCGCGTACGCTCGCGCGTACGCTCCGGCCCTGCACGCCGAGATGGTTGAAGCGCTTCGAACCCTCTTGGCGTTCGGGCGGCGGCGTAACGACGCGTTACGCCGCCGCGAACCAGCGGGCGAGCACGCCGCAGGCCTGCTCGCCCGCGACCGGAGAAGACCCAGAACCCACGCAGCCCAATACGCCCTCAGCACGGAGCCGGCGGGAGACCGCGCTCTCCCGCCGGCAGAGTTCCTTTCTCTTGGACGAGGGCGTTAGCCCTCGTCCAACGGAGACTCGATTTCCGGCACCTCTTCCGCCTCGAGGTCCGAGCGCGGCTCGGCGTCCTTGCTCGGCTCCGGCTCCCCACCGAAGTCGAGCCCGAGGTCGGCGAGCGCGTCGGAGCCGTCGTTGCCGATCTCCTCGAGCGCGGCGAGGAGCTGCTCCTCGGTCTGCGGGCGAGCGAGCGCGCTCGCCGGCACCTTCGAAGAGGGGCCGATCTCGATCGTCCGGTAGCGCTTCAGGCCGGTCGCCGCCGGGATGAGCTTCCCGATGATGACGTTCTCCTTCAGCCCGAGCAGCCGGTCGACCTTGCCCTCGATCGCCGCGTCGGTGAGCACCTTCGTCGTCTCCTGGAAGGACGCCGCCGAGAGGAAGGACTCCGTCGCCAGGGACGCCTTCGTGATCCCGAGGATCAGCGGCTCCGACGTCGCCTGCTCCTTCTTCTCCTTCTTCACGCGCGTGTTCTCCCGCTCGAGCACGACCTTGTCCACGAGCTGGCCCGGCAGGAGGTCCGTGTGGCCGGCGTTCTCGACGCGCACCTTCTTCAGCATCTGCCGCACGATGAGCTCGATGTGCTTGTCGTGGATCTCGACGCCCTGCGACTTGTAGACCTTCTGCACCTCGCCGACGAGGTAGAGCTCGGTCTCGGTGTAGCCCTTGAGACGTAGGAAGTCGGACGGGTTGAGCGAGCCCTCGTGCAGCGGGTCGCCCGCGTCGACGTGCTGGCCGTGGACGACGCCGAGCCGCGTCCGGCGCGGCACGAGGATCGAGTACTCGTCGGCCTCGTCACCGCTGTCGGGGACGACCGTGATCCGCAGCTGGCGCTCCGTCTCCTCGAGCGCGACCGTGCCGGCGACCTCCGCAAGCGCAGCGGCGCCCTTCGGATTGCGCGCCTCGAAGATCTCGACGACGCGCGGCAGGCCGTGCGTGATGTCCGCGCCGGCGACACCGCCGGTGTGGAACGTCCGCATCGTCAGCTGCGTCCCCGGCTCGCCGATCGACTGCGCGGCGATGATCCCGACCGCGTCGCCGATCTCCGACAGCTCGCCCGTCGCGAGGAAGGTGCCGTAGCACGTGCGGCACACCCCGGTCTCGGCCTTGCACTTGAGCACCGACCGCACCGGGATCGAGAAGCCCTCGGCGACCTCGCCGAGCTCGGCGACGATCTCGCGCAGCCGCGGCATCCTGATCTCCTCGCCCTTCTGGGCGACGACCGTCTTGCCGGGCTTGCCGCTCGCGAGCGGCTTGTGCACGTCCGCGGCCACGATCCGGCCGGCGACCGACTTGTTGAGACCGTCGGGCAGGAAGAGCGGCAGCTCGACGTGCTCCTTCGTCTTGCAGTCCTGCTCGCGGATGATCACGTCCTGCGAGACGTCGACGAGACGCCGCGTGAGGTAGCCGGAGTCCGCCGTGCGGAGCGCGGTGTCGGCGAGGCCCTTGCGGGCGCCGTGGGTCGAGATGAAGTACTCGAGCACCGACAGGCCCTCCATGAAGTTCGCCTTGATCGGCCGCTCGATGATCTCGCCCTTCGGATTCGCCATCAGGCCGCGCATGCCGGCGAGCTGGCGGAGCTGGGCGAAGGAGCCGCGGGCCCCCGAGTTGGCCATCATGTAGATCGGGTTGAGCTCGTTCAGATTGTCGACCATCGCCTGGGCGACTTCGTCGGTCGCCTCCGTCCAGATCGACGTGATCTGCTCGTGCCGCTCCGACTCGGTGATGAGACCCTGGTCGTATGCGTCCTCGACGCGCAGGACCCGCTCCTCGTAGCCGGCGAGGATCTGCTCCTTGTTCGGTGGGATGACGATGTCGTTCTTCGAGATCGTCACGCCCGCGCGCGTGCCGTAGCGGAAGCCGAGGTCCTTGATCGTGTCGAGGACGTAGGCGACCACGTGCGCGCCGTGCTCGTCGACGAGCGTCGAGATGAAGTCGCCGAGCTCCTTCTTCGAGAGCGTGCGGTTGATGTACTCGTGGTACGGGCCGTCGCTGCCGTTGCCGACGACCGCTTCGTGGAGCGCGCGATCGACCTCGGCATTGAAGATCACGCGACCAGGAGTCGTGAGGACGAGCTCGTTATTCCACAGGTACTCGATCGGCTGCTGGAGCCCGATCTGCTTAGCCTCGATCGCGAACTCGACGTCGTCCTCGGCCCGGAAGCGCGGCGCCCGCGGGTTGAGCTTCTCCGCGACCAGCGAGTTCAGATCTTTGTCGGAGTACGTGAGGTAGTAGGCGCCGAGCACCATGTCCTGCGTCGGCGTCGCGAGGGCGTGCCCGTTCGCCGGCGAGAGGATGTTGTTCGCCGAGAGCATCAGGATCCGCGCCTCGGCCTGCGCCTCGGACGACAGCGGCACGTGCACCGCCATCTGGTCGCCGTCGAAGTCCGCGTTGAAGGCGTGGCAGACGAGCGGGTGCACCTGGATCGCCTTGCCCTCGACGAGCGTCGGCTCGAAGGCCTGGATGCCGAGCCGGTGCAGCGTCGGAGCGCGGTTGAGCAGCACCGGGTGCTCCTGGATGACCTCCTCGAGGATGTCCCAGACCTCGGCGTGCATCTGGTCGACGTGCCGCTTGGCCGCCTTGATGTTCTGGACGATCTTCCGCTCGACGAGCCGGCTCATGATGAACGGCTTGAACAGCTCGAGCGCCATCAGCTTCGGCAGGCCGCACTGGTACAGCCGGAGGTGCGGGCCGGAGACGATGACCGAGCGGCCGGAGTAGTCGACGCGCTTCCCGAGCAGGTTCTGGCGGAAGCGGCCCTGCTTGCCCTTGAGCATGTCGGACAGCGACTTCAGCGGCCGGTTCCCGGGGCCGGTGACGGCGCGCCCGCGGCGGCCGTTGTCGAACAGCGCGTCGACCGCCTCCTGCAGCATCCGCTTCTCGTTGTTGACGATGATCTCCGGCGCGCCGAGGTCGAGCAGCCGCTTGAGGCGGTTGTTCCGGTTGATCACCCGGCGGTAGAGGTCGTTCAGGTCGGAGGTGGCGAAACGGCCGCCGTCGAGCTGCACCATCGGCCGCAGCTCCGGCGGGATCACGGGAATCGCCTCGAGGATCATCCACTCCGGCCGGTTCTCGCTCGTGATGAAGGCGTTGACGACCTTGAGCCGCTTGATCGCCCGCTGCTGCTTCTGACCCTTGGCGGTGCGAATCGTCTCGCGCAGCATCGCGACCTCGGCGTCGAGGTCGAGGTCCTTGAGCAGCTCGCGGATCGCCTCCGCGCCCATGCCGCCGCTGAAGTAGACGCCGAAACCGTACGGCGAGCCGAAGCGGTCCTTCAGCTCCCGGAAGATCTGCTCGTCGTTGACGATCATCTTCGGCTCCAGCTCGCGGAACAGCCGCCACGTCTCCTCGAGCCGGTTGACCGAGTCGACGGCGGCCTCGCGCGCGTCCTCGCGGCGGGACTCGATGTCGAGGTACATCTCGCGCACCTTGAGCGCCCACTGGACGATCGCGTCGAGGTCTTCCTTCTGGATGCGGCCGTCCGTGCGCAGGCAGAGGTCGTTCGCGAGCTCGCGCAGGTCGCTCTCGCCGTCCGCGGTCTCGAGGACGTCGCGAGCAGGCCGTTGCCGAGCTCGCGCGCCTTCTCGAGGTTCTTGAGGTCGACGCCGGAGACGAGCCCGGAGTCCTCCTCGTTCAGCTCGCCGCCCTTGAGCAGGCCCTCGACGATCCGATGGATGTGCTTCGTGACGGCGCCCTTCTTCGAGCCGGTCGCCTTCTCGGCCTCCTTCTCGAGCGGCGCCAGGGCCGCCTTGATCTGCTCGGCGGCCGCGCCGACGTTGTCGACCTCCTTCGACGTCAGGCGGCGGTCGTCGCGGATCGCGGAGTTGCGGACGAGCTCGCGGATCTTCTTCGAGTCCTCGGTCGTGATCTGCGGGACGAGCTCCACGAAGAGCCCGCCGACGAGCGCACGCGCCTCCTCGAGCGGCGGCAGCACCTGCTCCTCCGCCCAGTTCGAGAGCCCTCGCCCCCAGAAGTCGTCGTCCTCGTCGAAGTTCCGCTCCTTGCCCTTCGCGAAGTAGTCGCGACGGCGGGCGAGCCGGTCCTCGAGGGCGCCGAGCGCCTCGTCGCGGTCGACGTCGATCCGCTCGGCCTCGGCACGCACCTGGTCCTCGAGCCCGTTCAGGTCGGCGGCGCGCTTCTCGGCGTCGACGGCCGTCACGATCGAGGCGGCGAAGTAGAGCACCTTCTCGAGCTCGCGCGGGGCGATGTCGAGGAGGTAGCCGATCCGGCTCGGGACACCCTTGAAGAACCAGATGTGCGAGACGGGCGCCGCGAGGTCGATGTGCCCCATCCGCTCGCGCCGCACCTTCTGCCGCGTCACCTCGACGCCGCAGCGCTCGCAGATGATGCCCTTGTAGCGGACGCGCTTGTACTTGCCGCAGTAGCACTCCCAGTCTCGCGTCGGCCCGAAGATGCGCTCGCAGAACAGGCCGTCGCGCTCCGGCTTGAGCGTGCGGTAGTTGATCGTCTCCGGCTTCGTCACCTCGCCGGAGGACCAGTCGCGAATCTGCTTGCTCGACGCGAGCCCGATCCGGATCGCGTCGAAGTCGTTGATGTCGATCAAGTCTCTCCTCTGCCCGTGGTCGATCGTTGTCTCAGTCTTCGATTTCCAGGTCGACGAGGTCCGGCGCGGCGAGCGGGCCAGCCTCCGCCTCGGCGTCCTCCTTGGCCTCCTCTTCCTCGGACACCTCGACGTCCTCGAGATCGCCGAGCGCCTCGTCGGTCGGGAGGCTCAGCTCGCCGTCCTGATCGACGCGCTCCTGGCCCTCCTCCTGCTCCTCGGCGGTCGGCTCGCGGCCGACGGCGCGGAGCGAGCCGGGCGAGAGGTCGATGCCGAGCTCCTCCGCGGCGCGCAGCAGCTCGTCCTCCTCCTCGCGCACCTCGACCTCGCGGCCCTCGTCCGAGAGGACGTGGACGTCGAGGGCGAGCGACTGCATCTCCTTCAGGAGCACCTTGAAGGACTCGGGGATCGACGGCTCGGCGATGTTCTCGCCCTTGACGATCGCCTCGTAGGCCTTGACGCGCCCGACCGTGTCGTCGGACTTGATGGTGAGCATCTCCTGGAGCGTGTACGCGGCGCCGTAGGCCTCGAGCGCCCACACCTCCATCTCGCCGAAGCGCTGGCCGCCGAACTGCGCCTTGCCGCCCAGCGGCTGCTGGGTCACGAGCGAGTACGGGCCGGTGCTCCGGGCGTGGATCTTGTCGTCGACGAGGTGGAGCAGCTTGAGGATGTACATGTACCCAACGGTGACCTTCTGCTCGAACGGATCGCCGGAGCGGCCGTTGTAGAGCACCGCCTTCCCGGAGCAGCGCCGTCCCTCCGGCCGCTTCGCGTCGACGAGGAACTGGATCGGCGAGTCCGGGTTCTGCTTCGTCCATTCGATCAACGCCTCGTCGACGTCGATGGGCGTCGCGCCGTCGAACACAGGCGAAGCCACGGACGTCGGGCTGCCGCCGTTCAGGATCTGGCGGCGGTGCCGCCAGTCGACCTCGTCGTTCTTCTCACCCGACGCCCCGTTCTCGCCGAAGACGCCGTGCGCCGCCGCCCAGCCGAGGTGCGTCTCGAGCACCTGGCCGATGTTCATCCGGCTCGGCACGCCGAGCGGGTTGAGCACGATGTCGACGGGCCGGCCGTCGGGGAGGAACGGCATGTCCTCCTCGGGGACGATCTTCGCGATCACGCCCTTGTTGCCGTGACGGCCCGCGAGCTTGTCGCCCTCCGCGATCTTCCGCTTCGTCGCGACGAAGACGCGCACCAGTTCGTTCACGCCCGGCGAGAGGTCGTCGCCCGCGTCGCGGGAGAACGTCTTGACGTCGATCACCACTCCGCCCTCGCCGTGCGGCACCTTGAGGCTCGTGTCGCGCACCTCGCGCGCCTTCTCCTTGAAGATGGCGCGGATCAGCTTCTCCTCGGCCGTGAGCTCCGTCTCGCCCTTCGGCGTGACCTTGCCGACGAGGAGGTCGCCGGCGCCGACCTCCGCCCCGATCCGGACGACGCCGCGCTCGTCGAGCTGCGAGAGCGACTCCTCCGAGCGGTTCGGGATGTCCCGAGTGATCTCCTCGTCTCCCAGCTTCGTCGACCGCGCGTCGATCTCGTATTCGTGGATGTGGATCGAGGTGAGGATGTCGTCCTTGACGAGCCGCTCCGAGATGACGATCGCGTCCTCGAAGTTGAAGCCCTCGAACGGCATGAAGGCGACGAGGAGGTTCGCGCCGAGGGCGAGCTCGCCGTTGTCGGTCGAGCTGCCGTCGGCGAGCACGTCGCCGGCCTTCATCTTGTCGCCGAGGCGCACGATCGGCTTGTGGTGGATGAGCGTGCCCTGGTTCGAGCGCATGAACTTCGTCAGCGTGTACTCGTCCTTGCCGTCCCGCGTCTCGATCACGACGCGCTCGGCGTCGACGTCGACGACGGTGCCGGGCCGTGAGGACACGACGACGTCGCCGGAGTCGACCGCGGCGCGGTACTCGAGGCCCGTGCCGACGAGCGGCGCCTGCCGCACGAGCAGCGGCACCGCCTGCCGCTGCATGTTCGCGCCCATGAGCGCGCGGTTCGCGTCGTTGTGCTCGAGGAAGGGGATCAGAGCCGTCGAGACCGAGACGATCTGCGCCGGCGAGACGTCCATCAGGTCGACGTCCTTCGCCGCCGCCATCACGGCCTCGCCCTCGGAGGAGCGGCAGAGGACGGTCGGGGTCGCGAACTTGCCGTTCTTGTCGAGCTGCGCGCTCGCCTGGGCGATCACGTAGCGGGACTCCTCGACCGCGTCGAGGTAGACGATCTCCTCCGTCACCTTGCCGTGCACGACCTTCCGGTACGGCGTCTGGATGAAGCCGAACTCCGAGACGGTCGCGTACGAGGCGAGGTAGCCGATCAAGCCGATGTTCGGGCCTTCCGGCGTCTCGATCGGGCACATGCGCCCGTAATGCGTCGGGTGGACGTCGCGGACCTCGATCGGCGCCCGCTCACGCGTGAGGCCGCCGGCGCCGAGCGCCGAGAGGCGGCGCCGGTGCGTGAGCCCGGCGAGCGAGTTCGTCTGGTCCATGAACTGCGAGAGCTGCGACGAGCCGAAGAACTCCTTCAGCGCCGCGACGACCGGACGGATGTTGATGATCGTCTGCGGCGTGATGGTGTCGACGTCCTCCGTCGTCATCCGCTCGCGGACGACGCGCTCCATGCGGTACAGCCCGACCCGGAACGCCTCCTGAATCAGCTCGCCGACCGTGCGCAGGCGCCGGTTGCCGAAGTGCTCGTACTCGTCGAGGTCGTTCACGATCGGCGCCCGCGAGAGCGTCATCGCGTCGGCGGCGAAGTCCTTCGAGTCCTCGGGGACGCCGAGCTTCACCGGCAGCTCGATCAGCTCGCGGACGAGCGCGACGATGTCCTCGGTCGTGAGGACGCGGACGTCCTCCGGAACCCCGACGCCGAGGCGCTGGTTGAGCTTGTAGCGGCCGACCTTCGTCAGGTCGTAGCGCTTCGGGTCGAAGAACAGGGCGCGGAGGAGGTTGCGCGCGTTGTCCAGCGTCGGCGGCTCGCCCGGCCGCTGCTTCTTGAAGACCTCGATCAGCGCCTCCTCCTCGCGCGTCGAGGGATCCTTGTCGAGCGTGTTGACGATGTACGACGAGTTGTCGAAGAGGGCGAGGATCGCCTCGTTCGTCGACGTGTCGAGCGCGAAGCCCGTCGAGGGATCCTCCGCCGGCAGCGCGCGCAGCAGCGTCGTGATCGGCAGCTTCCGCTTACGGTCGATGCGCGCGTAGACGACGCCCTTCTTGTCGATCTCGAGCTCGAGCCAAGAGCCGCGGCTCGGCATGAGGTTCGCCGTGAAGACCTGCTTCGTCGGGTCCTTCGGCTCCATGAGGTAGGCGCCCGGCGAGCGCACGAGCTGCGTCACGATGACGCGCTCCGTGCCGTTGATGATGAAGGTGCCGTGCTCCGTCATCATCGGGAAGTCGCCCATGAACACCTTCTGCTGGCGGATCTCGCCGGTGTCCTTGTTGACGAAGGCGACCGTCATCGAGAGCGGCGCCTGGTAGCTCAGGTCCTTCTCGCGGCACTCCTTGACGGAGAACTGCGGCTGACCGAACTCGTACTCGCCGAACTCGACGGCGAGCGAGCCGGTGTAGTCCTCGATCGGGGAGATGTCGTCGATCGTCTCCCGCAGCCCTTCGTCGAGGAACCACTGGAACGAGGCCTTCTGGATGTCGATGAGGTTCGGTAGGTCGAGAACGTGCTCGAGACGACTGAACGACGTGCGAGCGCGGGGCGAAGCGACCGTCGTGGTCAAGAAGAACAGCCTCCCTTGGGACGTGCGGAAACGGGCAAGAATCGGGCGTCGGAACTGGAGCGGGCCGGACGTCGGCGCAACCCGCTAGGGTACCGGAACGACCGTACTCACTGCAAGGCGAAGCAGCGGCGGCCGCCGGTATCGCGCCTGACTTTTCGCGCAATAAAACAGGACTCCGCGGCCCGAGACCTCTCTCCTCTCTCTCCTCTCTTCTCTCTCAATTATCTCTATAACCTCTCTCTTCCGCCCCCCCGCGCGGGGGGCCGGCGGCGGCGCCCCCCCCCCCCCCCCCCCCCCCCCCCCCCCCCTCCCCCCCCCCCCGCCCCGGTTTTACACCCCTCCCCCCTCTCTTCCGCCCGCGCGCCGCCGCGCACCAAGCGGGCGAGCACGCGAGCCTGCCGCCAGCACGGCAGCAGCCCTGGAGGTCGCCGTCAGGCTCGAACAAGCCCTCAGCACGAAGCGAGCCCGGGATCGCAATCCCGGGCTCGCGTCCTCACTGGAGTAGCTCGCTACTTCAGTTCAACGCTGGCGCCGGCTTCCTCGAGCTGCGCCTTGATCGTGTCGGCCTCCTCCTGGGCGAGGCCCTCCTTGACCGGCTTCGGTGCCGAGTCGACGAGGTCCTTCGCCTCCTTGAGGCCGAGCCCGGTCACGGCGCGGACGACCTTGATCACCTGGATCTTCTGACCGCCGGCCGCGGTGAGGACGACGTCGAACGACGTCTTCTCCTCCGCGGCGGCGTCGGCCGGAGCGGCGCCTGCCGGCGCGGCCGCGACCGGAGCGGCGGCGGTGATGCCCCACTCCTCCTCGATCTTGTTCTTCAGCTCGACCAGCTCGAGGACGGACATCTTGCCCAGGTTCTCGAAGATGGTGTCGACAGACGAACCTGCCATCGCTAGCTCTCCTCGCTTTCGGTATCGGATCCTTCAGACTCTTGGTCGGCGGACGCTGTGGCGTCCGCCTCGGTGGTGGCTTCGGCCGGCTCCTCCTCGGGCTCCGGCGCTTCCGCAGCCGGTGCCGGCTCAGGCTCCGGCTCGCTCTCCTCCCCGCCCAGTTGCTCGATGCGGGCGTCGATCAGGCCCACGAGGTTCTGGAGCGGCGCGTTCAGCAGGCCGGCGAGCACCGTGAGCGGCGCGATGATCGCGCCGAGCACCTGCCCGCGCAGCACGTCCTCCGCCGGAAGCTTGGCGAGGGTCTCCACCTCGGCGGCGGACACGGCCCGGCCCTGCATGATGCCGCCACGGATCTCCAGCACCCGCGTCTCGCGCGCGGCGTCGGCGAGCGCCTTCGCGGCGGCGACCATGTCGCCGTCGGCCTCGAGGAAGGCGATCGCGCTCGGCCCGTCGAGCAGCGCGAGCAGCGCGTCGGCGCCTGCCGCCTCGGCGGCCCGGCGTGTCAGCGTGTTCTTGACGACGGTGAAGCGGGCGCCGCTTTCGAGCAGCCGCGTGCGGAGCTGGTCGATCTGCGGCATCGTCAGGCCGCGGTAGTCGGCGACGAGCAGCGACTCCGCGGCCCGAAGGCGCGCGGTCAACTCCTCGACGACTTGCTCTTTTTGTTCCTTCTTCATCTCACCTCGACTGGTCTTCCGCCCTCGCAGAGAGGACTGCCAGTGGTCTTCGGCGGGTCAATTGGCTAGGCCGGAACTGTAGCGGCCTCCTGCGACTGCTCGTCGAGTTCCTCGACGATGCCGCGTGTGCGGGCCGGGTCGACATGGATGCCGGGGCCCATGGTGCTCGTGAGCGTGATCTGCTGGATGTAGCGACCCTTCGCCGCGGCGGGCTTCGCGCGCACGATCTCATCCAGGACGGCGGCGTAGTTCTCCACGAGGGCGCGCTCGCCGAAGCTCTTCTTGCCGATCGCTACGTGGACGTTCGCGCCGCGGTCGGTGCGGTACTCGAGCTTGCCCGCCTTCGCCTCGGAGACCGCCTTCGTCACGTCCATCGTCACCGTGCCCGTCTTCGGGTTCGGCATCAGCCCGCGCGGGCCGAGGATGCGGCCGAGCCGGCCGACGTTGCTCATCTGGTCGGGCGTCGCGATCGCGACGTCGAAGTCGGTGAAGCCCTCCTCGATCCGCTTGGCGAGGTCGGCGGACCCGACGACGTCGGCTCCGGCCTGCTCCGCCTCGCGGGCCTTGTCTCCCTCGGCGAAGACGGCGACGCGCACGTCCTTGCCGCTGCCGTTCGGCAGCATGAGGGTGCCGCGGAGCTGCTCGTCCGCGTGACGGACGTTCAGCCCCAGACGGAAGTGCACCTCGACCGTCTCGTCGAACTTCGCGCCGTCCATCTGCTTCAACAGCCGCACCGCCTCGACGGGCGAGTAGAGCCGCTCGCGCTCGAAGAGCGCGCGGCCGGCGGCGTAGCGCTTGCCGCGGGAGCTCACTGGTCCACCTCGACGCCCATGGAACGCGCCGTGCCGGCGACGATCCGAGCCGCGTGGTCGAGGTCGCGCGCGTTCAGGTCCGGCATCTTCGTCTCCGCGATCTGGCGCACTTGCTGACGGGAGAGACGGCCGACCTTCTCCCGGTTCGGCTCGCCCGAGCCCTTCTCGATCCGCAGCGCCTCCTTGATCAGGACGGCGGCGGGCGGCGTCTTCGTGATGAACGTGAACGAGCGGTCCTCGAAGACGGTGATCTCGACCGGGGTGATGCGACCGTTCTGGTCGGCCGTCTGCGCGTTGAACGCCTTGCAGAACTCCATGATGTTGACGCCGTGCTGGCCGAGTGCCGGGCCGACCGGCGGCGCGGGGTTCGCCTGCCCGCCGGGGATCTGGAGCTTGATCATGGTGAGGATCTTCTTCGCCATCTACTTCCTCAATCGAGTTTCTTCACGTTGTCGAAACCGACCTCGACCGGCACCTGCCGCTCGAAGATGTTGACCATCACCTGCAGCTTCTGCGCGTCGCCGTTGACGTCGGTGATCTCGCCATCGAAGTCGGCCAGCGGGCCGGACGTGATCTTGACGGACTCGCCGAGCTGGAACTCGACCTGCGCCCGCGACGGCGCCGCGGTCGCGGTGCCCGTGTGGAGGATCCGGTCGACCTCGGGCTGCGAGAGCGGCACGGGAGTCGCGCCGGCGCCGACGAAGCCGGTCACGCCCGGGGTGTTCTTCACCACCGTCCAGGCGTCGTCGTTCAGGTCCATGTTCACGAGCACGTAGCCCGGCAGCGTCCGCTTCTCGGCCTGCACCTTCTGGCCGTCCTTCGTCTCGATCACCTGCTCGGTCGGGACGACGACGCGCCGGAAGCGGGCGCGCTGGTTCATCGACTCGATCCGGTGCTCGAGATTGGCCTTCACCTTGTTCTCGTGCCCGGAGTAGGTGTTGATCACATACCAGCGAAACATTGTCTCTTCTCGTTCTCTAGCGCAGCAGGACGTGCTGGACGACGTACTTCCACAGCTCGTCGTTCGCCCAGAGGTAGGCGCCGACGATGAGGGAGGCGATGATGACGACGGCGGTGCCGCTGATCACGGCGTGCTGGTTCGGCCACTCGACCTTCTTCAGCTCCGCGACGGCCTCTTTCACGAAGCGGACGCCCGGGATGCCGGACCGGACGTCTTCGCGCCGCTCGCCGCGCGGCTCGGCGCTTTCGGTGCGGACCTCCTCCTCTTCGACCGCGCGCGGACGCGGCGCCGGCCGCAGCGGCGGCGTTCCCGCCGCCTGGGCGCGCCGCTGTCGGCGCTGCTGACGCGTCGTGCGGGCCACTAACGGGTCTCCCGGTGCAGGGTGTGCCGGCCGCACCAGCGGCAGTACTTGTTGAACTCGACCCGGTCGGGCGAGTTCCGCTTCGACTTCTGCGTCTGGTAGTTCCGGCGCCTGCATTCGGTGCAAGCGAGCGTGATTGCGACTCTGACTCCGGTTGCCATTCCTATTCTCGTTCCGAGGGGACGCGCTCCAGTAGCGCCGGGTGGGCTCGAACCACCGACCTCTGCATTATGAGTGCAGCGCTCTGACCAGCTGAGCTACGGCGCCTCGCGCCGGCGCAGTGTAGCGAGAACTCACGGGCGCATCTTCGGGGCTATGAATGCGCGCCGACGAACTCGATCGTCCGCCGCCAGGCGTCGTCCGAGGCCGCCTGGAACTCCTCCTGCTTGCGGTCGAAGAAGCTGTGCGGCGCGCCCTCGAACTCGACGAGCTCGTACTCCTTGCCGTTCTCCCGGAGCGCCTGCTCGAACTCGAGGTTGTCCTCGTGGGGGATGCCCTGGTCGGCTCCGCCCTGCAGGGCGAGGATCGGTGCGTCGAGCTGCGGCACGAGCTCGAGCATCCGGCTCGGCCGGCCGTAGAAGCCGATCGCGCCGGCGAGCCCATGCCCGGACGCCGCCGCCGCCCACGAGCCGCTGCCGCCGAAGCAGAAGCCGACGGTGAAGATCGAGCTGCAGCCGAGCGCGCGTGCATGCCGGACACAGGCACCGACGTCCGCCTGCACCTGCGTGTTCGTGAGCTGCTGGACGAGGGGCATGAAGTCCCACTCGGCCGGGCGCTTCTCGACGCCGGCGGTGCGGCCGAAGTAGTCGAAGGCGACGGCCGCATGGCCGCGCTCGGCGAAGCGCAGCGCAAGCTCCTCGTAGAAGCGATAGAGGCCACGGACGTCCGGGAGGATCACGATCCCGGCGCGGAGGTCGCCTTCCGGCAGCGCCTGGAAGGCGGCGAAGCGGTTCCCGTCCTCGGCCTCGAGGACGAGGTCGTCGTGGGAGACCGCCGCGCCGGAGATGCGCGGGACGGGCGGTTCGGAGTCGGGCTCGAAGCACATGCCGGTGGGAGCCTAACGAGAGAACGTCCTCTCGCCCGCGCTCGTAGCGTGACGTCGCCGCGCGCAGCGCCGTATAAGGAGACAACGTGAAGCGCGCATTCCTACTCACGGTGACTGCCGCTCTCCTCGCGGCCGTCTGCGGCTCGGCCGCGGCAGGCGGCAGCCACCGCGACGGCAGACGCCGACGCCGACTGCGCTCTCTGGCTGCCCGTCGGGCGCGCCACTGGCGGTCGATCTCGACGTCGCGACCGCGCGCTTCGTCCACCCCGGCGCGAAGCTCCTCCGCCTTTGCCACTACGCCGGCCCATTGACCGAAAGGCGCCCGCGGCTGGTGCGCGGGCGTCTGATCCGGAACGGCGCGACGATCGCGGTGCTGATCCGGAGGTTGAACTCCCTCCGCCGGGTGGCACGCGGCGCATACCCCTGCCCGACCGACGACGGCAACGAGATCCTCCTCGTCTTCGGCTACGCGAACCGGCACCCGCAACGCGTGATCGTCGAGCTGAGCGGCTGCCGCTTCGCGACGAACGGGCGCAGCAGCAGGTGGACCACGGCGCGGTTCCGCGCAGGGGTGCTGACGCTGGTCTCGCACGGGTAGCGCGCGGGAGGAGGCGCGGCCTGCGTGTCGTACCCTGCGGCCGTGGAGGAGGAGTCGCAGCGCGAGGAGATGAACGCGGCCATCCGCGCCCAGCGCGAGAGAGGTGCCGTGCCTCGCTCGATGCTGCCGCCCGAGGGGGAGCGAGCCCCGGCGCCGGCTCCGACTCCGCCGCCCGAGCCGCCGAAGCGAGGCCTGCTCTCGCGGCTGCGGCGCCGTTGAGGTGGTAGCCAGCTCTCCTGCTAGTGGATGAGCTTGACCATCTTGAACATCGGCAGGTACATCGAGATGACGATCACGCCGACGACGGCGCCGACCAGGATGATCATCAGCGGCTCGACGATGCTCGTGAGCGAGGCGATCGCCGCGTCCACCTCGTCCTCGTAGAAGTCGGCGATCTTGTCGAGCATCGTCTGCAGCTCGCCCGACTCCTCGCCGATCTTCATCATCTGCGCCACCATCGGCGGGAAGACGTCGTTGTCGAGCAGCGGCTGTGCGATGCCGGCACCGGAGTGCACTTTCTCCCGTACGTCGGCGAGCGCGCTCCGTACGACCCAGTTCCCTGCGGCCTCGCCGGTGATCTCGAGTGCCTTGAGGATGTCGACACCGGCGGCCACGAGCGTCGCGAGGGTGCGCGAGAAGCGGGCCATCGCGACCTTGCGCACGGTTTCGCCGATCTTCATCGGCACCCGCAAGAGGAAGGTGTCCCACTTCTGCCGGCCCTTGTCCGTGTCCTTCCACCAGCGGAACACGAAGGGGAGCGCGATGAGCACCGGGAAGATGGCGTACCAGTACGAGCGCAGAGCATCGGAGACGCGGACGACGATCTGCGTCAGCATCGGAAGCTGGCCGCCGAGCTGGGCGAAGATGTTCACGAAGATCGGGACGAGGAAGAGGAGCAACGCGATGAGGACGAGCGTCGCGAAGGTGAGGACCATCGTCGGGTAGATCATCGCCCCCTTGACGCGGCGCCGGATCGCCTCCTGCTTCTCGATCTGGAGCGCGACACGATCGAGCACGATGTCGAGGATCCCGGCCGCCTCTCCGGCCTCGACCATCGCGACGTACAGGCGCGAGAAGACCTTCGGGTGGCGTGACATCGCCTCCGAGAGCAGGAGTCCGGCCTCGACGTCCTGGCGGAGATGCGTCACGACTTCCGCGAGCTTGAGGTCGGCCGTCTGCTCCTCCAGCACGACGAGCGCCTGGACGACGTTCAGTCCCGCCTCGATCATCGTCGCGAACTGGCGGGAGAAGATCTGGAGCGACTTCTGGCTCACCCGCTGGCTGAGGGTGATCCGCTTCTCGCCCAGCGGCGCCGAGTCGTCGACCTGCAGGAGCCGCTGCGCCAGGAGGCCGCGCCGGCGGAGTTGCTCGCGCGCGGTCGCGAGGTCGCCTGCGCTGATCACGCCCTCCATCTCGAGCCCCTGCGCGTTGATCGCGGTGTAGGAGAACGAGTTCATCCGGAGAAGGTCGTGGTCGTCGGGCTCGTCGTGGTCTGAGTGGTGGACGTCGCCCCGGTGGGCAGCGGCGTCCCCGGCGGGAGCAGCTTGAGCCGGTAGAGGTTGCCGAGCGCGTCCGTGAACACTCGCCCGCGGCGCAGCTTCAGCGTGTAGCGCTGGTGCGGGCTGCCGACGATCGCGATCGTCGCGGTCTTCTGCGTGACGGCGACGAGCTTGAACAGCGGCTGGTCGGCGAACCCGCGTGCGTGCCCGAAGGTCGAGTGGAGGGAAACGGAGCGGAGCTTCCCGTTGACCGAGATCACGGCCGCGGTCGGAGGCGCCAGGGGCGTCTTCGCGCCCCGCCTGCTTCGAGGCCGACTTACCCGACTTGCCCGACTTGCCCGACGGCTGCGTCGTCCCCGAGCTCGGCGGAGTCGCCGTGGTCGTCGTATGCGGGCCGGCGTTGTGGAACGGGTCCCTCGTCCTGAGGCCGGCGAGCGAGGTGAGCTTGCCGCCGCTCGCGACGGACAGCGCGACCGGCGCCGCAGCGACCCCGGCCGGCGCCGCAGGTCGTGCTCGAGCCGGGAGTGGTCGTCGCCGGAGCCGTCGCCGAGGCGCGCGGGGGCGGGGACGAAGAGTGGTGGAGCTTGGCCAGCGTGTGGTAGGCGAAGAAGCCGGCCGCGGCCGCCGGCACCAGGAGGAGGATCAGAATCTTCTTCTGCTTCGCGGCCTTCTTCTTGGCAGCCTGATGCGCGGTCTTGGGAGCCATCCCGCTTACCCTCCGCTCGTCGTCGTGGTCGCAGTCGTGTCCGTCGAATCGGTCGAGGGGGACGTTGTGGCCGCCTCGCCCGCGAAGACGAAGGCCTGGACCGAGACGGTCGCGGTCAGGTTCTTCCCCGTCCCGTCCGCGAGCGTGACGGACGTCACGGCGAACAGTCTCCCGGCTGCGACGACCTTCCCTTGCCGCACCGCGACGAGCGTCCGGAGCCGGTGGAGGAACCGCGTCAGCGAGGGGTACGAGCCGTTGAGGGTGAGCGCGACGGACTGGACGCTGTAGCCGGTTCCCGGCGTCGGCGGCGCGGGCGAGAGGGTGACGACGCGGACCCCGTAGGAGTGCGCGAGCCGGTCGAGCGCGAGCAGGAGGTCCGGCTCGTCCGACGTCAGCGGCATCGCCTCTTCGAGCGCGTACAGCGCGGCCGTGTGGATGATCGGCTGCTGCACGTGCGGAGCGCCCGGCGCGCCCGCGGCCTTGATCCGTGCCAGCTCGTCCTGCACCTGCTGCACCTGCTGGGCGGTCGATGCCGCGTGGTGCCGCTGCGGACCGACGAGCAGGAGCCAACCGCCCGCGACGAGCACGATGTTGACGCCCGCGAGCACGGCGACGAGGCGCAGCCGCTGGGAAGAGAAGCTCACTGCGCTGCTCCGGTCGTCGTCGTCGCGGTCGTGGACGTGTCCGTCGGCGGCGCGGCCGTCGCGATACCGGCCACGTCGGCCTGCACCGAGAAGGTGACGACGCCGCTCGTCGCGTCGGCGCTCGTCGAGCTGAGGGTGATCTGCGTGAGCCCGGGAACGAGGCTCAACCGGGAGAGGAGCTGTGCGACGCCGAGCTGCGAGTACGCGCTCCCGGTGAGCGTCACCGAGCCGGGCGAGGTCGCCGTGCCGCCGAGGCTGAGGCTCTGGAGAGTGACGTTGGCCGGGACGACCCGCGCGAGCTCGGCGAGCATGGTGTCCCAGGGAACCCGCGACACGAGCGCGGTGCCGACCGCGTCCGTCCACGCCTGGCGCTGGGTCAGCGCCGTCGGCGGGGACAGGATCTGGGGCGTCGTCACGCCTGGCGTCGTCGCCTGCTGCTCCTGCGCCTGCAGCACCGCTGCGCGCGCGGTGGTGAGCTGTCGCTGCTCGTTTCGTGCATGGGAATGCGCAAGGACGAACCCGCCGGCGACCGCCAGCGCGACCACGACGGTGAGGGCCGCGCCGCCGGCGACGGCCGGGTCGAGGCCGCCGCGGCGCTTGCCGCCGGCGAGCGTTTCGCGCGGGAGGAGGTTGACGGCCCTCATCAGTCCTCGATCCCCAGCCCGATTGCGATCGCGAGCGAGCCGGCCTCCGACTCCTCCACCGGCCGCGCCAGCTCGAGCCGCCGGAGCGGGTCGCCGATGCGGACGGGCACGCCGAGGAGCCGCTCGAGCTCGGCCGCGAGCCCGCCGAGCCGCGCGGTGCCGCCGGTGACGACGACCTCGCCGATAGCGAGGCTGCTGGGCTGCGACTGGTAATAGGTCAGCGAGGAGAGAAGCTCGCGCGCGAGGGACTCGATCCCGTGCCGGACTGCGTCCACCGCAGCGGACGCCTGCTCCGGAGAGAGCCCGGCGGGAGCGGGGCCGTCGGCGAGCGAAAGGCTCCGCTTCACGGACTCCACCTCCGCGGGCGTCGAGTCGAGCGCGCGGGCGAGGCCGACGTTGAGCACCCAGCCTCCCCACTCGAGCACGCGGGTGAACTCGCAGACGCGCCCGTCCGAGACGGCGAGCGTCGTCCGCTCGTGCCCGATCGAGACGGCGACGAGCGCCGACCCGTCCCGGTCGCCGGGCGGCGCGAGCGCACGCAGCAGCGCGAAGCCCTCGAGGTCGATCCCGGAGAGGGTGAGGCCGGCGAGGCGACAGGCCTCGACGTAGCGCTCGACGAGGTCGCGGTGGGCGACCACGAGCAGGACCCGGCGCACGGGCTCGCCGTTCTCGCCGGTGCGCTCCTCGAGCACGCGGTAGTCGAGCACCGCTTCGTCGAGCGTGATCGGCAACGCCTCCTGCGCGCGGAAGCGAACCGCGTTGACGAACTGCCGCTCGTCCTCGATGCCGGCGATCTCGAAGCTCCGGACGCCGATCCGGCTGCTGGCGATGCCGAGCCGGATGCCGCGGCGCGGCAGCTTGTTCTCCGCGAAGAAGGTGCGCAGCGCCTGTGCAAGCCGCTCGGGGTCGCGCAGCTCGCCGCCGGCGACGATGCCGCCCGCGAGCGGCATCCGCGCGACACGCTCGAGGCGCGCGCCACCGTTGTTCGCGACGGTCGCGGCCGCGATCTGCGAGCCGCCGATCTTGAGGCCGACGACCCGCTCGACCGGCCCGCGGGAGCGGGAGGGCTTCGGCAGGGACTTCTCCCGACGCGCCCTGCGCTGCTTGGGCTCCTTCGGAGGGCGAGGCTCAGCCGGGCCGCGCTTGCGCGCGGAGAGCTCCTTGTTCCACCAGTGCCGCTTCTCGTCGGGCACCGCGAACTCGCGCACCGGGTCCGGCTGCTTCGAGCCGCGCCCGAGCTCCTTGTTCCACCAGTGCCGCTTCGGCTCGAGCGGCGAAGCAGGGCTCTCCGGCAGCGCCGCCGGCCGAGCCGCCTTCGCCTTCCGCTTGGGCCGGAGGGAGATCTCCTTCTTCCAGATCGAGTCGCTCATGCGGCGGCTTCCACCATCGCGGCAAGGCCGTCGTCGACCGGCATGCCGGCGCGCTCGAGGATCCCGCGCAGCTGCTCGGAGCGCGTGGTGCGGGAGAGCGCCTCGCCGAGCGAGACGATGCCGCTGGAGCACGAGCTCCGCGAGCGCCTGCTCCATCGTCTGCATGCCCCGCGAAGAGCTCGTCTGCATGACCGTGTACAGCTGCTCGACCTTCGCCTGGCGGACGAGGTTCCGCACGGCGTCGTCGGGGAGGAGCACCTCGAGGGCGGCGACGCGGGACGTGCCCGCGGCCGTCGGCATGAGGGATCTGCGTGACGACGGCCTGAAGCGAGTTGGCGAGCATGATCCGCACCTGCTGCTGCTGCGAGGGCGGGAAGACGTCGATCACGCGGTCGATCGTCGACGGACGCGCTCTGGGTGTGCAGCGTGCCGAAGACGAGGTGGCCGGTCTCGGCGGCGGTGAGCGCGGTCGAGATCGTCTCGAGGTCGCGCATCTCGCCGACGAGGATCACGTCGGGGTCCTGGCGGAGGGCGGCGCGCAGGCCGTCGGCGAAGCTCGGCACGTCGGGGCCGATCTCGCGCTGGTTGACGATGCAGCGCTTGTGCGAGTGGATGAACTCGATCGGGTCCTCGATCGTGACGATGTGCTCGGCGCGGATGCGGTTGATCTCGTCGACGACCGCCGCGAGCGTCGTCGACTTGCCCGAGCCGGTCGGGCCGGTGACGAGGACGAGGCCGCGCGGCTTCTTGGCGAGCGTGTGGAGCACGGGCGGCAGGCCGAGCTCGTCGAGCGTCTTGATCTCCCCCGGCACGAGGCGGAAGGCGGCGCCGATCGCCCCGCGCTGGAAGAAGACGTTGACGCGGAAGCGGGCGACACCGGGGAGCGAGTACGCGAAGTCGAACTGCCGGTTGAGCTCGAGCTGCTTCTGCTGCTCGGACGTGAGGATGCCGTAGAGCGTCTGGCGCGTCATGTCGGCGTCGAGGATCTCGGCCCCCTCGAGCGGCCGGATGCGTCCGTGTACGCGGAAGGCCGGCGTCGTCCCGACCGTGTAGTGCAGGTCGGACGCGCTGAGCTCGATCATCTGCTCGAGCAGGGTGTCGATGGAGGTGGACTGCGGCATCTTCTGGCGCCGCTATCGGCAGCCAGGGCCCCCACCTTGAGAGGGAAGCCAGGCACCGCGCCGCGAGTGACCCGAATCACCCGAACGGGTCAATGAGGGATTTGCATCGAACGCCGATACGCAGGTCGCCATCCCCTATTCCCATGTGGAAGGAGACGCACAAGATGTTCGATCGCATCAAGACGCGCCTGAGCTCGGAGGAGGGCTTCACCCTGATCGAGCTCCTGGTCGTCATCGTGATTCTCGGCATCCTCGTCGCGATCGCGGTGCCGTCCTATCTCAGCCTCCGCGGCAACGCGCAGGACGCGGCGGCCAAGTCCAACGTCCGCTCGGCCATTCCGGCGGCGGAGGAGTACTACCAGACGCAGAATCCGGCCACCTACGCGGGCCTCACGCGCTGCCAAGCTGCAGTCGACGGCGCCGGGCGTCTCGCCCAACGTGACCGTCACGCTCTCGGCTGACAAGAACGCCTACTGCCTCGACGACACCGAGGCGACGGGTCACAGGCCTACTACATCGGCGGCGACCAGAAGCTCAACGGCGACGCGCACGGCTTCGCCACCGACACGGGCACCAACTCCACCGTGGTCGGCGGCAACATGTGTGCGGGAGTCGTCTGCCGGCTAGCGCCGGACCGACCTGGCTCGACCGGAGGGCGCGGGAGACCGCGCCCTCTCTCGTTCGCGGGGTCAAAGGCAGTGAGCCACCCGCCGGGAGTGACCCGGATCCCCCGGACGGGGCAGTCAGGCGCTCGCGCAATTCGCCGATAGCCAGGTCGCCATCCCTACCTCACTGCGGAAGGAGCACCACAGGATGTTCGATCGCATCAAGACGCGGCTGAGCTCGGAGGAGGGCTTCACCCTGATCGAGCTCCTGGTCGTCATCGTGATTCTCGGCATCCTCGTCGCGATCGCGGTGCCGTCCTATCTCAGCCTCCGCGGCAACGCGCAGGACGCGGCGGCCAAGTCCAACGTCCGCTCGGCCATTCCGGCGGCGGAGGAGTACTACCAGACGCAGAATCCGGCCACCTACGCGGGCCTCACGGCTGCCAAGCTGCAGTCGACGGCGCCGGGCGTCTCGCCCAACGTGACCGTCACGCTCTCGGCCGACAAGAACGCCTACTGCCTCGACGACACCGAGGCAGCGGGTCACACCGCCTACTACATCGGCGGCGACCAGAACATCAACGGCGACACGCCACGGCTTCGCCACCGACACGGGCACGAACTCCACCGTGACCGGCGGCAAGGTGTGCGCAAACGTCGTTGCCGGCTAGCGCCGCACCGACCTGGCTCGACCGGAGGGCGCGGGAGACCGCGCCCTCTCCCATTCGAGGGATTCCGTTCCAGGGCCTCGCCGCCGAAAGGGGAGGTGGTATGCCTCGCGCTCTGCATGAGGAATCGGGCTTCACGCTGGTGGAGCTGGTCGTCGTCTGCGTGATCACGGTCGTCCTCGCGGCCGGGCTCTCGAACCTGTTCATCTCCGGGCTGCGGGCGAGCTCGACCGCGAACGCGACTCTGTCGTCGCAGTCGAACCTCATGTACGCCCTGAGCCGGCTCGAGTTCGAGTCCCGCTGCGCCTCCTCGGCCAAGCTCCTCTCCAGCGGCGCCGACGTGACGCTCACGCTGCCTGCCTTCTGCGCCAACGCCGCGGGGACGTTCACCTGGTGCGTGACCAGCGGCTCGCTCGTCCGCTACGGCGGCTCCGCCTGCTCGGGAATCGGCGAGACGTTCGCGGCGAGCGTGACCTCGCTGACGCCGTTCTCCTGCATCGATACCGGCACGCTACCCGCGCCTCCAGGTCGCCCTGACCTCGAACGCCGGCGCCACCCCCAGCAACCCCAACCCCGGGACGGCCGCGACCGGGACCGCCACGATCACGTTGCGAAACGCCGCGACGTCGGACGCCTGCGCATGATGCGGCGGATCCTGCAGCGGCTCGTTCGCGAGGAGACCGGCGTCGCGCTCATCATGGCGCTCGCCATCGTCACCATCCTCTCGGTCACGACTGCCGGGATCCTGCTCGCGGGCACGGCGAACCAGCGCGAGGCCTACGTCTCCGCCGAGGAGCGGGAGGCCTTCGCGATCGCCCAGGAGGGGCTCGCCTATGCCGAGGGCATGCTCTACTACGACTCCGCCAACGGCATCACGCTGCCGGTCGGCACCCTGGCGCTGCCCACGCAGCCCGTCGGCTCGGGGACGTACTCCGCGAGCCAGACGGCCGGCCAGACGGGCCTCGTCGGGACGGGCACGGTCGGCGGCTACACCCGGACCGTGAAGGCCCAGGCGACCCCCCCGCTCGACGTCGAGGTCATCCTCGACACGAGCAATTCCATGCAAAGCACGTGCACGAGCTCCGTGACCGGGATCAGCACCACGCCGGAGAAGATCGACTGCGCGAAGGCGGGCGTGCAGGCGCTGCTCCAGGGGCTCTGGCCGTGCTACTCGACCCTGCAGTCCTGCGGAACGGCAACGGCCACCGGCGGCGGCGAGCTCGGGGCGAACGTCTCGAACGCGGTGGACGAGGTGGGCCTGATGGCGTTCCCCGCGCTCTCCAGCACGACCAGTCGCCCGTACGAGATCGACTGCCAGAGCACCGACAGCATCTCGGACACCTACCCGAACCCACCCAGCGGCAGCCAGCCCGGCTACGACATCGTGGGCCTCTCGAGCGACTACCGCCCCTCGGACTTCAACGCCACGCTCAACTCGACGACCTCGAACCTCGTCGAATCCGTCGACTGGGGGCAGTGCCCGGGGCAGGCGGGCTCCTACTCGGGTAGCAGCAACGGCTCGGCCATAGCGAGCGGGACGCACTACTACACCGTGAACGCGGCCGGCAGCGGCTCGACCACCTCGACGGCCAACACGATCACGCTGAGCCAGGCGGAGACGCTCACCGGGCTGACGTTCGACACCTCAGGCACCAGCAGCGGCTATTCCTACACGGCAACGGTCGGGACCGTCAGCGGAAGCACGTGGACCAGCACGGGTCTGACTTGCACGAGCTCCGGCGGCAACCCGTGCACGAGCTCCGGCAGCATCTCAGAGCCCTCGGGGACCAAGCTCAACCTCAAGATCGTCTCGGGAAGCGGAAGCGGCACGCGCACCGGGACCTGGACCGTCACGTACACGGGACCGGCAGGCCTGTACCCCGGCGGTGACTTCTACGGGCTGAAGGTCATCGGCGGGCAGGGCAGCTACCTCGCGGGGGCGATCTCCGAGGCCCAGTATCTCCTCGACCACGCCGGCCGGGCCGGGACCACGAACGCCATCATCGTCCTGAGCGACGGCGAGCTCAACTCGCCCCACTCGTGGACGGACAACACGCCGTGCACCACCGCCAACAACGCGGCGACGGCAGCGAAGAACGACGGCGTCCTCATCTACTCGATCGCCTACGACTCGAGCGGCAACTGCACCGACACGAGCGGCTCCTTCCACAACGCCACCGGCATCACGTTCATGCAGGACATCGCCAGCGGCTCGAGCACGTTCTTCAACCAGCCGAGCCCCGGCGACCTGACCACGATCTTCACCCACATCGCCGGCGACCTGACCGGCCTGCGGTTCATCGGGTAGCGGATCCTGCGCGCTGAGCTCGGCGCGTGATTGTCGTCCACCCCGGCCCGTTGAGGAAGCGCGAGTCTCCCTGCTGGCCGATGACGCTGACCTCAGCCACGGCCGATCTGCTTCTTGACGGCCGCGAGCGACCGCGCCGGCAGGAGCCACGCCTGCTGCGTAGCGGGAACGATCCGCGCCCACTTGCTCTTCCGCGCCGCAGCGAGGAGCGCCTCGTGCTTGGCCTTCGCGGCGTCGGTCACGCCGTCCTCCGGCCAGGCGATCCCGAGCGATGCCGCGTCTTTCTGCGTCTCGGCGAGCGTCTGCTCCTCGAAGTAGCCCGGATCCTGGAAGCGGGTCAGCCAGTACGACCCGTCGACCCAGACGCCGTCGTGTCGGAGCTGCTGGATGGCGGGGCCGTTCCTGCGGAGGATGACGAGCACCTTGCCGTCGTCCGTCTTGGCTGCGAAGTAGAGCCAGTCCACGGGGAGAACGTAGCCCGAGCGACGGCGAGCTCAACGCGCCGAGTTCGTTCACCGACAACACGCCGTGCAACACCGCCAACAACGCGGCGACGGCCGCGAAGAACGACGGCCCAGCGACGCCCCGTGGCCGGCGAATCATCGGGTCACCGGCGACCCGCTCGCACCGCGGCGGGGGCTGGATGGGCCCCAAGACGAGGGTCGGCTACGACCCGACCTCGCACCAACGGCAGCTAGGTACGCGGACGGGGGAGCGAGAGAGACCGAAGGTCTCGGTCGCTACGGCAAGGCCTGGCCGGCGTCGAAGCCGGTCTGCATCTTCAGGACAATTGGGCAGCGGGTCTGGTCCGAGCTCTGGCATGCGCTGGAGCTCACGTTCCGGACGACGACCGTCACGACCTTCTCGTACCGGGACGTCGCGCTCGGGTTCGAGAGCAGCCGGATGAACGTCTCGAGCTTGTAGCTGCGGTGGTCGCCGCCGACCAGCGGCGTCTGCACCGGCGAGCACTGCGGAGACGCCGCGCAGGTGGCGATCGTGACGTCCGAGCCCGATCCGGGCAGAGCAGCCTCGTCCGAGCTGTAGTTCGGGTCGGTCGACTTCATGGAGCTGAGAGTCGCCGAGGTGAACCCGATCGAGGAATACGAGAGCGAGTCGTAGAGCTCGAGCTGGTTCTGGGCGAGCAGGCCCGCAGACGAGGTCCTCGCCGAGGAGCGCAGGGAGAAGAACCCCTGGGTGTAGGCGGCCAAGAGCGCGAGCACGGCGACCGTGAGCACCACCGTGGCGATCAGGAGCTCGATCATCAGGAAGCCGCTCTCACTGCGGGCGCGTGCCGGCATGTGAACAGGATCGGCAAAAGCGACAAAAGGCTAAAGACCCGGGCGCGGGAATCCGATAACTCCCTGTGAGACCGTGAGAACCCAGATCAGCCCCCAGATCCGGATCTTCGCCCTCGTCGGCGTGCTGCTGATCGCGCTCGCCGGCAGCGGGATCCTCCTCCTGCACCGCACCAAGCCCGGCGCCGCGACCGTCCCCACGACGGCGCGCTCGACGACCCCTGCGCAGACGACGGCGACGACGCCGGCGAGGACGACCACGACGCCGGCGACGCAACCACACGTGCGGGCGGTGCAGGTCGACCCGCAGCTGCCGGCGCCGGTTCGCGCGGCTCTCGCGCGGCACCGGACCGTGGTGGTCGAGCTCTACGACCCGCAGGTGCACGTGCAGCAGCTCTCACTCGCCGAGGCCCGAGCCGGCGCAGCGGAGGCGCACGCAGGCTACGTCCAGCTGAACCTCCTCGACGACCGGCTCGCCGGGCGGCTGACGGCCCTCCTGCCGGCCGGCGAGCTGCTTCCGAGCCCCGGCTTCCTCGTCTATCGCTTCCCCGGGAAGCTCGTGTACCAGTTCGACGGCTACCTCGACCGCGACGCGGTCGCGCTCGTGGCCGAAAAGGCGAAGTGAGCGAGCTCGCCGCCGAACAAGCCCTCTTCGTGCGCCACGCGAAGCGGGACGGACGTTCGGTGGCCCGGCTGCGCGCCGTCGATCGGGGCCACTCGTGCGTCGTCGAAGCGGAGGTGTTCCCGCTCGGGGCAGCGCAGCCCGTCCACCCGGGCCCGTACACCTTCAAAGACGCCGCACAGGCGACGACCTTCGTGAACGAGGCGGTCGAGTCGCTCCTCTTCCTCGGCTGCGAGATCTACGCCGACTGACGTCGCTGCGGAGAAACCGCGCTTGACGGCCGGGTCCGGCTGGTAGACGCTCGCCGGGTGAACGCCGTTGCTGCTCCCGGCGCGGCCGGCGAGCGGGCCGACACCGAGCGGCCGACGGCGCATCTGGCGGCGAGGCCGGTCTTGCTCGTGGTCGCGCTGAAGGTCGCGCTCGGCCTCGCGTTCGCGGGTAGCTACGGCTGGCAGCGGGACGAGCTCTACTACGCGGTCGCCGGCCGCCATCTGCAGGGCGGCTACGTCGAGTTTCCCCCGGTCACCGGCCTCCTGTCCGCGCTCGCGCGAGTGCTCTTCGGCTGGTCGCTCCTCGGCTTCCGCCTCTTCGCGATCGTCGCCGGGGCGGTGACGATCGTGCTCGCGGCGCTCGTGGCGCGCGAGCTCGGTGGAGGACGGCGGGCGCAGGTCGTCGCCGCCGCCGCCGTCGCGTTCTCGCCGCTGCTGCTGGCGACGAACGGCCTCTTCCAGCCGGTCAGCTTCGACCAGGCGGCGACGATGCTCGTGCTCTGGCTCGCGCTCCGGCTGGCCCTCGGACGCGGCTCGTGGTGGCAGCTCGGCGTCGCGGCCGGCGTCGGGCTGGAGACGAAGTACACCCTCGCGTTCGTCCTCGTGATCCTCGTCGCCTGCTTCGCCGCCTGGCGCCGCGACCTCCTCCGCGGGCCGGGCTTCCCGCTCGCCGTCGCGCTCGCCGCCCTCCTTGTCCTCCCCAACCTGGTCTGGGAGGCCGAGCACGCCTGGGTGAGCCTCCATTGGTTCCTCCATCCGCCGCCGAGCGCAACGGACGAGTCGCGGCCGCAATACGTCTTCGACCTGCTCGAGCAGACCCAGCCGATCGCCGTGCCGATCGCGGTCGCCGGGATCGTGTCTCTCCTTCGCGACAGGAGGCTTCGCCCGCTCGGCGCGACCGTCGTCGGCACCGTCCTCGTCTACTTCGTCCTCAACGGGAAGTCGTACTACGGGATGGGGACCGTGCTCTTCGCGATCGCGGCCGGCGCGCCCGCCTTCGACCGGTGGATCTCGCGGCGCGGGCTCGTGCTGGTCGCCACCGCCTACCTGGCGACGACGCTCGTGTTCCTTCCGCTCGAGCTGCCGGTGCTGCCGCTCCAGACCGCGATCGCCCGGGGAATCGTCAAGGACCGAAGCGACTACCAGGACGAGCTCGGCTGGCACGCGCTGGCCCGCCAGGTCGAGCGGCTCGCAGGCGGCGCGAACGTCGTCCTCGCCTCGAACTACGGCGAGGCGGGCGCGCTCGAGCTGTTCGGCACCGGGTTGCCGCCGGTCGCCTCGGCCGACGTCACCTTCCGCTACTGGCGGCCGGCGGTGACCGGGAGGTCGGCCCTCCTCGTCGGCTTCACGCCCGCCCAGGCGGAGAACGGGCTCTGCACCGGCTACCGGGTCGTCGGCCGGATCGCAATGCCCACGGCGAACCAGGAGCGCGGACTCCCGATCGGACGCTGCACGCTCGACGGGAGCCTGGCGGAGCTCTGGCCCAAGCTCGTGCGGCAGTACCCGCCTACGTCGTGACCCTGGCGAGCTCTTCGAGGCTCGTCAGACCCGAGGCGACCTTCGCGAGCCCGTCGTCCCAGAGCGTCCGCATCCCGGTGCCGAGCGCTGCCCGCTCGATCTCCTCCCGCGTCGCCTTCGCGGCCGCGAGCGTCGCGAGCTCCTCGGTCATCCTGAGAAGCTGGAAGATGCCGATCCGGCCGCGGTAGCCGCTCTGGTTGCAGCGAGGACAGCCGTGCTTGCGGTAGAGCATCATCCCGTCCCCGGCCGCCGCGACGTCCGGCGAGACACGTGCCGCGAGCAGCTCGTCGGTGGACGGCGAGTACAGCTCGCAGCAGTGCGCGCAGAGCTTGCGCGCCAGGCGCTGCGCGAGCACGGCCGTCACCGCGGCGCCGGTGAGGAACGGCTCGACACCCATCTCGTTCAGCCGCGTGAGCGCGCTCGGGGCATCGTTGGTGTGCAGCGTCGAGAGGACCAGGTGTCCCGTCATCGCCGCCTCGATCGAGATCCGCGCGGTCTCGCCGTCGCGGATCTCCCCCACCATCACGACGTCGGGATCCGCGCGGAGGATCGAGCGGAGTGCATTCGCGAAGGTGAGCCCGGCGCGCGTGTTGATCTGCATCTGGTTGACGCCCTGCACCCGGTACTCGACCGGATCCTCGACCGTGATGATGTTGATCTCGGGGCGGTTGATCTCGGTCAGCGCGGCGAACAGCGTCGTCGACTTGCCCGAGCCGGTCGGACCGGTCACGAGCAGCGCGCCGGTCGGGCGCGCGACGGTCTCCTTGATCACCTTCTGCATCTGCTCCGAGAGCCCCAGCTCGCCGAGCGTCGGCGCCTTGTGCGACTTGTCGAGGAGCCGCATCACGACCGCCTCGCCGTCCACCGTCGGCAGCGTCGCGACGCGCACGTCGAGCGTGCGCCCCGCGGCTGCCGCGTTGACTGAGATCCGGCCGTCCTGCGGCTTGCGCCGCTCCGCGATGTCGAGCTTCGCGAGCACCTTGAGCCGCGTGGTCACTCCCGGCGCCAACCGCTTCGGGAGACGCTGCACCTCCTGCAGCACGCCGTCGATGCGGTAGCGGACGAGCAGCGCATCCTCCTGCGGCTCGAAGTGGATGTCCGAGGCGCCATCCTCGGCGGCCTGGAAGAGGATCGAGTTGACGAGCCTGACGAGCGGCGTGGCGGAGACGCCGTCGTCGGCCTCGAGGTCGGTCTCCGGCGCGAAGTCCTCTGCCTCCGCAATCTCGGGCAGCTCCTCCTCGAAGCTGGTCGGAGAGAACCTGTGCGCGCTCGAGACGCGCTCGAGCCGCTGGATCTCGGCGAGGACGTCGTCGCGTGAGGCGACGGCGAGCTCGATCTGGTGGCGCGTCGCGAGCCGGAGCTCGTCGATCGCCTGGACGTTCGAGGGGTCGGCGACGGCGATGCGGAGGACGCCTCCGTCGAGCTCGTACGGGATGGCGACCACGCCGGGCGAGCACGTGCAACGGGACGGTCTCGACCGCTTGCTGGTCGACGCCGACCGTGGCGAGATCGATGAGTGGCAGCCGGTACTGGGCGGCGTGGTGCCGCGCGACGCCCTCGCTCGTCGCGAGCCCCTCGTCGACGAGCGCGTGCGCGAGGGAGCCGCTCTGGCGGGCGCGCCCCCGGGCGAGAGCGAGCTTGTCCGCCGGAACGAGTCCCGTCGCGCCGATCAGGTCGACAAGGAGCTCGACCGACTCGTCGACGGCAAAGGGAGCCGGGCCTCCCAAGCCGAGGCCGCGGCCGAGCCGCGTCAGCGGTGCGACGCGGAGACGCGGCCGATCGTGTTCGCGGTCGCTCACGGGGTTGGGTTGGTGGCCGTCGTCACAGCGATCCCTCCAACGAGGTATCGGCAGCCGCAGCCGCCCGCGTTAGTGCTGGACGAGGGACCAGTAGGTGCTCAGCAGGTCGTGTCCCGCGAAGAGCGCGACGACGCCGCCGAGGGCGAGGAACGGGCCGAACGGCAGCTTGCACCTTGCGCGCGGCGATGCCGTGCCGGGCGAGCAGGAAGATCGCAGGCACGAACGCGGCGAAGAGGCCGATGAGCATCGCGACCGAGACCGTCCTCCCGAGCATCGCGCCGAGCAGGAGGGCGAGCTTGACGTCTCCCATCCCCATCCCGCGCGGAGCGGCGAGCGCCGCCGCGAACAGGAAGCCGGAGGCGGCGAAGGCGCCGACCGCCCACTGCGGGCTCGGCCGCAGCGCGCTCTGCGCGGCGAGCACGACGGCCGCCGCGGGCAGGACGATCCGGTTCGGGATGATCGAGTGCTCGAGGTCGGTCGCCGAGACCGCGACGAGCGCGAGGCAGAAGAAGGCGGCGACGACGGCCTCTCCGTGCAGGCCGAAGCGCCAGACGCAGCCGGCGACGAGGAGCGCCGAGAGCAGCTCGACGGCCGGGTAGCGCGCGGGGATCCGCGCCTGGCAGGAGCGGCAGCGGCCGCGCAGGGCGAGCCAGGAGACGAGCGGGATGTTGTCGCGCCACGCGATCTCGTGGCCGCAGCTCATGCACGCGGAGCCGGGATGGACGATCGAGCGGCGTAGCGGCACGCGGGCGGCGACGACGTTGAGGAAGCTCCCGAGCGCGAGGCCGGGCGCGAGCGCGAAGGCAGCTACGGCGAGGTCCATGGCCCTTGTATCGGCAGCCGCGGCGCGCGCCTAGAGAGCCATGCGAAGCCCGGAGCGCGCGAGCGCGGCCTTCGCCGACTCGTCGCCGTCCTCCGCCTCGAGCAACGCGGCGTAGGCGAGCGCCTGCTTCTCGGCCCGCTCGAGGGCGACCAGGAAATCGTGCCGGTTCGTCGCGGCGTTCGCCGCGACCTCGCGCTCCACCTGCTCACCCAGCGACGAGCGCGATGAGCGCCTGCGTGAACGTCTGCATCTGGAAGTACTCGCCCTCGGCGACCGCGTCCGTGATCTCGTCCGGCCGCCCGTCGCGGATCAGGTCGGCGATCCGCATGTTCATCACCATGACCTCGACGGCGGGCACGCGCCCGCCGCCGATGCGCGGCAGCAGCCGCTGGCTGATCACGCCGCGCAAGACGCCGGCGAGGATGGTGCGCGTCACCTGCTGCTTCTCGGGCGGGAAGAACTCGATCATCCGGCCGACCGACTCGGCTGCGTCGAGCGTGTGCAGCGTCGAGAGCACGAGATGGCCCGACTCGGAAGCCTGGAGGGCGACCTGGGCCGTCTCGGCGTCGCGCAGCTCGCCGATCAGGATCACGTCCGGGTCCTGGCGCAGCGCCCGGCGCAGCGCCTCGCCGAACGAGGTCGTGTCGAGCCCGACCTCGCGCTGGCTGATCACGCAGCCCTTGTCCTCGTGGACGATCTCGATCGGGTCCTCGATCGAGACGATGTGCTCGCGACGCGTGCGGTTGATGTGGTCGACCATGGCGGCGAGGGTCGTCGTCTTTCCGGAGCCGGTCGCGCCGGTGACGAGGATCAGGCCGCGGGACTCCGAGGAGAGGCGGGCGACGCCCGGCGGCAGGCCGAGCTGCTCGAAGGACGGCATGAGCGCGGGGATGATGCGGAGGGCGAAGCAGGTCTGGTCGCGCTCGCGGAAGACGTTCACGCGGAAGCGCGGGAGGCCGTCGGGCTGGTAGGCGACGTCGAGGTCGCCGCTGTCGCGGAACGTCTCCATCTGGTCGGGCCGCGCGACCGCAGCGAGCACCAGCTCGAGGTCGGCCACGGTGACGGTCGGCCAGTCCTCGAGCTCGCCGAGCACGCCGTCGCGGCGGAGGACCGGCGGCCGCCCCGGCTTGAGGTGGACGTCGCTCGCGCCCAACTCGACGGCGCGGTGGAGGAGGGAGTCGAACTCCATCGGGGGAAGCATCGGCTCCCCGGCCTTATCTCTTTAGGTTGTCGCCAGCTTCGCGACGCGGTAGATCGCCCGGATCGCGGCGCGCTCGATCCCGCGCGCGGCGGCCGGCTCGGGAAGGTCGCCGGTGAGGAGCTTCTCGAGCGCGCGGAAGGTGACCGGCAGCCGCGCGAGCGCGTAGGTCGTGCGCGGGAACCGCTCGAAGGCGTGCTTCGCGCCCCAGCCGGCGCGGGTGAGCGGCGCGATCCGGCGCTCGACCGCGTCCTGGTACGGCTCGAGCGTCTCGGCGCGTCCGGCGAGCACGTCCAGCGCCGCCTCCGCCACGAGCTTCGCGGAGTAGAACGCCTCGTACATCCCGTCGCCGGAGAAGGGGTCGACGAGTCCCGCCGCGTCGCCGATCACCGCGGTCGTGCCGCGCGCGAGCGTCGTCCCCGACCGGCGCAGCGGCAGGCGGTAGCCGCGCGTGTCGGTGCCCGCGTCCGGGTCGATCCCGTACGCCTCGCACATGCGCCTCAGCTCGGCCCGCAGGCGCGGCCCCTCCTCGCCGTTGCCGCCGACCCCGACGTTGACGTGGTCGCCCTTGGGGAAGATCCAGCCGTAGCCGCCGCGGATGACGGCCATCTCGAGCAGCATCGCGCCGGCGAAGCGCGCCTCGTGCGGGTAGTTCGCCTCGAGGGCGACGCCGTGGACGACCTCCTGGGCGAGCCCGAGCTGCTTCGCCGAGGAGCCGTTGCAGCCGTCGGCGCCGATCACGATCCGGGCGTCGAGCTCGCGCGCGTCGGCGGTCGTGCCTTCCCGCACCTCGGCTCCCGCCTCGGCGGCCTGCTGCAGGAGGAAGTGGTCGAGCCGCCGCCGCTGCGTCATGTACGCGAGCGGCGTGCGCGCGCGGCGCGAGAAGCGGCGGCCGTAGCGGAGGCCGCAGTCCAGCCGCTCCACGACGTCCTCCACGACCGGCTCGATCGAGAACGGGAGGAGGCGGGCCGCGCGGCCGGTGACGCCGCCGCCGCACGGCTTGTCGCGCGGGAAGGTCGCCTTGTCGAGGAGCAGGACGCGCGCGCCCGCGGCCGCGAGCCGGTAGGCGGCGACCGAGCCCGCGGGCCCGGCGCCGACGATGGCGACGTCGTGGCTCGACACGAATGGGGGCGGGAGGATTCGAACCTCCGTAGGCTGAGCCGACGGGTTTACAGCCCGTTCCCTTTGGCCGCTCGGGCACACCCCCGGGGGGCGCAATTGTAGCCCCGGCTTCGCCTAGCGCAGGATGTTCACCGCCCGCGAGACCACCATGACCGCGAGGGCGAGGCTGATCGCGGACTGGACGAGCATCAGCATCTTCGCCCAGCGGCTGAGCGGCATCGCATCGGTCGGGCTGAACGCGGTCGCGTTCGTGAACGAGACGTACAGGTAGTCGAGGAAGAGCGGCCGCCAGCCGGAGTCGGCGAGCGCGGGCTCCGTCTGCTGCGGGAAGAGGAAGTCGCGTTGAGCGGCTGCGCACGTCGGGCGCGCGATCGGCCCGCCGCCGTCGAGCTGCCAGAACCAGAGGGCGAAGAGGAGGACGTTCACGACCCACATGTGGACGGCCGCCCGCAAGAGCGTGTCGGCCGTCGCCTTCTTCCGTTGATCAGCAGGTGGACGAGGAGGACGATCGAGGCCGAGTTGGCGGCGCTGACGATCCCGATCATCGTGAGCGCGAGGCTGCGGCGGGTCAGTCGTCCCCAGGGGCGGATCGCGCCGAGCGTCGCGAGGAGGACGAGCGTCAGCGCCGGCACGATCCAGCGGACGACCCCGAAGGCACCGGCGCTCGGTCCCGCGATGAAGCGCGAGGGCAGGTCGGCGTAGAGCCCGGCGGCAGCGACGATGGCGGCGCCGGGCCAGAGCGGCGACTCGCCGAGTTGTTCCGCTGGAGGGAACGCGCGCCGCACGTCCACGAGCGGTGAGGCTACGCGGCCCGTCGGCGGGCGCCCGCTCGGGGCGGGGCTACAATCCGGCTTCCAGCCCTCTTAGCTCAGCTGGTAGAGCACCTCCATGGTAAGGAGGGGGTCGACGGTTCGAGTCCGTCAGAGGGCTTGTTCTTTTCCCGGGCCATGTGCGTCCGCGGCATGTCTAGGCCCCGTCATCACGGGCGAGCGACGCCGCCGTTTCGCTTCGCTACCGGGTTCACCGACAATGGCGGGATCAAACGGTTTCTCGGGTTCGTTTCGTAATGAGCGACTACACACGTAGCAAACACCGCACAATCTACGAGACACTACTACCAAATAGCTGCTGCGCGACGGCTACAGGGCGGAGGGCGGTTCACGCCCCCGACGAACGGAGGAACAAGTGGCAACGGAAGCGCAAAAAGCAGCAAGCCGTACGAACGGCAAGAAGTCGCCGGGGCCGCGCAGCGCGGCGGGAAAGGCCAAGGCGAGCATGTAACGCACTCGAGGCTCGGGGCTGTCTTCACTCGACGGGTCGGTCGCCTGCCGACCGAAGACCCCGCGGAGTTCGAGGCGCCGTAAGGGCGTCGCTGTTCGCGGACTGGAAGCCGATCGACGCGATGGAGGAGCAACTCGTGAAGGAGATCGCCGGCGACACGTGGCGGCTCCGTCGCGGTTCCACCGCCGAGGAGGGAGTCCTCGTCCACGGCATCGCCGACGCCGACGAGCGGTTCCTGACCGAACGGAAGCGGGAGTACGAGATCACCAATCGCGACGTCTTGGAAGCCCAGCTCGAAGGCCAGGGCATCCACGTCGATCCGACGAAGGTTGTCGCAACCACGAGCGAGTACCTTCGCGGGTTGCTCGAGGACGAAATCAGGGAGGTGCGTTTCGCGAGGCGGGCCCCCGCGGCGCGCTTGGCCAGCGGCTTCATCGAAGACGCAAAGGGCGCGAATACCCTGTCGAAGGTCATCCGGTACCAGACCGCGACCTTCAACCGCAGGCAGCGGAACATCGAGACCCTCACAGCGCTTCAGGCCGCACGGGGCGAGCGCGACGGGGAGCCGGCTTGATCCCCGGCGCACCTAGCCGCTGCTGGAGACAAGGTGGGGCCGCGCCGCGGCCCCACCTTGTCCAGGTAGAATTCTGTGCCGTAAGTCACAAATGGCCCGGCGGCGCGCTAACGCCCCGGGCCCGGCACAGGAGGTTCAACTCCTATGCACGGCACATCTTCCCAGCTCTACTGGCGACCGGCGTCTCGACGAGCGCCGGCCGGTTCGCGACTCGACGGCATTCCAACGCCGACGGGAGGCGGTGCCGCCTCGGCATGTCCCCCTCCTTGAGTCGTATGCGGCCAGCTGGCTCGAGAGCATCAGCGGGCTGGTGCGGCCGCGCACGCTCGAGGGCTACCGCTACCGGCTCGAACGCCACGTCCTGCCCCGGCTAGGCGACCGCCGTCTCGACGAGATCACGGTCGACGACGTGCTCGCGCTGATCGGCGACCTGCGCGAGCGCGGCTACAGCGGCTGGTCGGTCCGCTCGATCCTCTGTCCGCTCTCGCGGCTGCTCTCGCACGCCGTCCGCCGCGACGTGATCGCGGTCAGTCCGATCTCGAAGCTGGACCGCAGCGAGCGACCGCCGGTCTGGGTGCGCGAGCAGCGGGTCCTCAACCGCGACGAGATCGGACGCCTGCTCGAGGCTGCCCCGCCCCGCTACCGCACGCTCCTCGCGACCGCGGTCCTGAGCGGCCTGCGCCAAAGCGAGCTGCTCGGACTCCGCTGGCGCGATATCGACTTCGCCGACGAGGTCATCCACGTCCGTGGCGCCCTCGACCGGGCAGGACACGACGTGCCGCCGAAGACCCAGCACGCGATCCGCGACGTCGTGCTGATGCCCGCGTCTCGCCGCGGCGCTCGTCGAGCACCGCGCCGGCTCGCCGTTCGACGCCGACGACGACTTCGTCTTCGCCTCACAGGTGGGAACGCCGTTGCACTGGCGCAACGTCTCGCGTCGGGCACTGCAGCCGGCGCTCAAGAAGGCGGGCATCGCGCCGATCCGCTGGCACGACTTGAGGCACACGTTCGCGAGCCTGCTGATCGCGGGCGGCGCGAACGTCGTCTTCATCTCGCGCCAACTCGGACACGGCTCGAGCGACATCACGTTGCGCTGCTATTCCCACCTGTTCGATCGAGCCGAGCAGGCGGAACGCACCCGCGCGATGCTGCAAGAGATGCTCGGAGACGTCGTCTGATCGCCGACCTCCGCGGTTCCCAACCGCGCGCCTAAGGAGGTCCGGTCGAGACGCCGTGGTTCGGGATCCCACGGCGTGCCAGGGCAGCGGCCCCACAGGCCGAGATGGCGTGCGCCGCGCCCGGAGGCCGAGACGCACGAGGAGGCGGGCGTAACGTCCGCGCCGGTAGTCGTAGAAGTACGGCGCAGCCGCCCCGACGCGCACGAGCTGGACGTTGACGTTGAGACCGCCGCGGACGCGGAACACGTAGCGGAGCAAGCGCCCGTACGCGTCCACCGCGTCCGTCTTCGGCTCGCGGTACAGGCGCACCGCGGTGCCGGGCGGGAGCAGACGCTTCGTGATCCTCGACGCCTGCTCGCCGTAGCACTCCGGCGAGTAGTAGACCTCGGGCGTGTCGATCTGGACGAGGCGGACGCGCCGCCCGTTCGTGAGCGTCGACGGTGTCGCCGTCGACGACGTAGGTCGATGCGGGCGAGCTGGCCCCGCGCGGCAGCTTCGCCGCTCCGGCCGTCGGGGCGAGCACGAGCGAGCAGGCCGAGCCGCAAGCAGGAGGAGCAGGCACGCGCCGGATGTCTCATGCGGCTCGCGTCGAGAGCGTCGTAGACGTCTTGAACCTGTTCACGGGTCAGCGCGTCGACGTCGGCCGTGCCCGCAGCGCGGGCGAGCGAGCTCGAGGATGCCGTCCCGTGAGAGCCCGGCCGCGTATCCGAGCGCGAAGACGCGGCGGATCTGTGCCGCGGTCGCCGGACGCGTGTCGCCGCGCGAGCGCAGCCGCATGAAGCGCCTCGTGGTCGAGCTCGACGGTCTCGGGGGCGATCCCCTCGTCGAGGAGCGAGCCGCAGGAGCGCGGCGGTGGCAGACGCGTCGCTCGAGCGCGTCGTGGGCGTCGACGAGGGCGATGCCTCGTGCTGCTCGCAGAGCGACTCGAGGCGATGGTCGGGAGCGAGCGGCTCGAGCAGCCGGAACGCGTCGAGCGTGCAGGCGACCGCCGGCGGCTCGTAGTCGATCCCCGCGCGCGGCAAGCGCGTGCTGCAGCATCGCGAGGTCGAAGCGCGCGTTGTGGGCGACGAAGACGGCGCCGGCGAGCAACTCGAGCAGCTCGGGCGCGATCTCGGCGAAGCGCGGCGCCGTGGCGACGTCCTCGTCGCTGATGCCGTGCACCGCTGTGGCCTCGGCCGGGATCGGGCGTGACGGGGCGAACGAGGCTGCGCGAGCGTTCCGATCTCGACGCCGTCGGCATCGAGGCGAATGACCGCGAGCGAGACGATCTCGTCCACGCCCGGGTCGTTCCGGTCGTCTCGCAGTCGAACACGGCGTAGCCGCAGGGCGCGGCACCTCCGACGCGCTGCGCACGCGTCCCGGGAACCGTGTCCATAGCCGCAAAGGACATGTCTCCAAGATGTCGCCCGCGCCGGACGGAGCTCTTACGCTCTTACGTCGTGCACTTGCTCTTCCTCGACGAGAGCGGCCAGCTTCGAGCAGGACGGCTCTTCGCGCTCGGCGGCGTCGCCGTCCGCGACACGCGACTGGCACGCGCTGCGCGACCTCTGGCACGAGACGCTGCCGCGCACACGGCTGGCCGCCCGACCGCGAGCTGAAGTGGCACGGCATCCGCACCGGCGAGGTGCCGCCCGCGCTCGCCGACGCGATCGTCGCGGCGCTCGCGCAACGCGCCGTTCGCTGCTACGTCGTCCTGCTCGACATCGAGCGCGGGCGCGAGCGCTTCCCCGAGTTCTTCGCGACGCGACGAGGACAGCTACGCGACGGCGCTGATGTTCCTCGCCGAGCGCTTCCAGCACCTGCTCGCAGCGGAGGACGACGTCGGGATGATCGTCGTCGACAGCCGCTTCCGCGAGGAGGACTCCCGCCTGCGCCGCTTCTTCGCCGACCTGACCAAGAACGGGACGCCCTACACGAAGCTCGACCGGATCGTCGAGGGGCTCTTCCTCGGCCCGAGCCACTACTCGATCGGCCTCCAGTGCGCCGACCTCGTCATGCGCGATCACGGCCGCCGCCGAGCGCGGCGGCGGCCAGGCGCGCGGCTACCTGAAGACGCTGCTGCCGCGCTTTGCGACGCACCCCGCGACCGGCGCGCTCGACGGCGTCGGGATCAAGCGCTTCCCGGACACCGTCGCGCCCGAGCGCCAGCGGACGAAGCTCTTCTAGATCACCAACTCGCAGGTTGCGTCTACCCGACGGCGCTGGTACGAACGGGGCGACCGTGGTCGACTCCTCAATCCCTGCACCCCGCGAACCCTGGGCGTGGGCATCGTCAGTTGGTGACTTCCTCGCGACCGATCGGCGAGTGCTCATCGAAAGCCTCTCGTCCCACGCGAGCGCCTTGAACCGTGAACCTCCGTCTGAATCGCAGGTCACGGCGTGGCGGGATGAGCTCAAGGTTCTGCACCGAGAGCTCGCCTCGATCTCGGATGAACGGCAGAACCGGTGGCACATCGTGCTCGAGTTCGAGCTCCCGTTTGAGGGTGGGCGACGTCCGGACGTGGTCGTACTCGCCGGCTCAACGGTCGCCGTTCTGGAGTTCAAGGGAGTTGCGACTCCCTCGCTCGCGAACATCGATCAAGTGAATGCCTACGGCCGAGACTTGGCCGAATATCACGAGGCGACGCATGCACACCGCGTGGAGCCATTTGGTTACGACCGCGGTTGACGTTCAGCCATCGATGGCAGGCCCGGTCCGCGTGGTCGGGAAGGTCGGACTTGCTGCAGTCCTGGAGGTAGTCGAGACGCAGGTTCCATCAACCTAGACGAGGTGGCTGGACGCGCCTACCGCCCGCTCCCGACGCTTGTCGCTGCTGCCCAGCGGATCTTTCGCCACGGCCACTTGCCGCACGTGCGTCGCGCGCTGGCGGCTCGTATCCCGGAGACGATCGATGCCATCCATGACCTGATCAACGACGCGGAGGCGGAAAGCCGCCGGCGGTTGATTCTCCTAACTGGTGTCCCCGGGGCGGGGAAAACCCTGGTCGGGCTCCGCGTCGTCTACGAGCGCTCCGAAGGCGACCCCATGTCGACGTTCCTCTCCGGGAACGGGCCGCTCGTCACTGTCCTTCAGCACGCCTTGCAGAGCAAGGTCTTTGTGCGTGACCTCCACAAGTTCATCACGAGCTATGGCCTTACGACGCGCATCCCCGAGCAGCACGTGCTCGTGTTCGACGAGGCCCAGCGGGCCTGGGATGCCGCGTACATGGAGTTCAAGAAGCGCGGCACACTGTCAGAGCCGGATCTCTTGGTACGGATCGGCGGACGACTCCCGGAATGGGCCGCCCTGGTTGGGCTCGTCGGCGAAGGTCAGGAGATCTATTCAGGCGAAGAAGCGGGGATCACCCAATGGCGAACCGCGCTCGAACAAGACGGTGTAGGCGATTGGCAGATCTACTGTCCACCTGCACTGGCAGCGAGCTTCAAGGGGCTCGACGTCGAGACCCGTGCCCGACCTCGCGCTCCGAGTTCCGTTGCGCTCCCGTCAGGCGGACGACCTTGATCAGTGGGTCGCCGCGCTCCTTGAGGGGACGTGGAGCTCGCAATCCCGATCGGGAAGAGGATCGGAACTCAGGCGTATCCGATCTACGTGACCAGAGAGCTCGACGCTGCGCGGTCTTACGCGCGGCAGATGTACGAGGGCCACCCGGATGCCCGCTACGGCCTCCTCGCGTCATCTCAAGCCAAGGGGCTGGATCAGTTCGGGGTACAACTCGTGGTTCGCCACCAGTCGGCGCTTCGACTTCGGCCGTTGGTACAACGACCCGCCCTCGAGCGACCTCTCCTGCTGCGCGCTTGAGACTGTCGTGACGGAGTTCGGATGTCAGGGTCTCGAACTCGACCTCCCAATCGTCTGTTGGGGAAGCGACTTCCTCTGGAACGGCGAGGATTGGACGATGAAGCCAGTACGCCGGCAATACCGCCAGGAAGACCCCCAAGAGCTCCTGAGGAACGCGTACCGGGTTCTTCTCACGCGTGGTCGCGATGGATTGATTCTTTGGGTGCCGCCTCTCCCCGCGTACGACGAAACAGCATCCGTCCTCGCCAGTCCGGGCGCGAGGCGCTCGAGCCTACCGGGCTCGCGGACGTCGCCTAGCTCGGGCGCACGAGCGCGTGTAACTCCGTGCGGAGCGCGTCGTTCATCGCATAGATCGCGCAACCCCGTAGCCCGCGCGTGAGGAGAACCTTGTAGACGTTCCGCACCAGTCGGTCGAACTCCGTGGCCTTCGCAACGACTGGATCCGCGTGGCCTTTCCTCTCCGTCTTCAGCTCGCCATCGAAGAACAGGTCAGGGCCGATGATCACTCCGTTGTAGTCGTATTCGAATCCTTGCGCGGTATAGATGCAGCCGACTTGTCCGAAACCTCGCGGGTCTGACGCCCGGAAGGACGCGGCGGGCGCATCCTTCACTCGCTTACCGGGTTTCGCGTTCCACGGACGACTCCACGAGTCGACGACCACGTCATCGACGAGTGATCCGTCGGCGCGCGGATCGCTCCAGGGCCAGCAGTAGCCTGCGGCGATCCGCGCGGCCGAGCTGCTCCCGAGCCGTGCTTGGCACCACTGTTCGAGTTCCTCGACTGAGTCGACAACAAGAAGCTCGAAGCCGTCCTTTCCACTGAATCGCGTAGGTGCCTCACCTGACAGTCCGAGGACTCGCTCAACCCAGTCCACAAATGCCTCGGAGCCAAAGCACCGGAACTGCGCGTCAAGGTCGACCTGCACGACATCCGCCCCGTTCCTTTCC